>NZ_NPIB01000014.1 GCF_002849605.1 Photobacterium carnosum | reverse complement strand
AATTCATTTTCAGTCATAGTGAGCAACATTTATTGATTCCAGTTCATAGCAAAACCTATGATCTGAATATAGTTCAACATGACATTTCTAACGGGTTCAAACCGGACATTTCTAAATGGGACCTACAACTTCAGTGCGCATTATGTACCTTATGTTAAATAGGATATCGAACATTAATACTATAATGCCATTACAACTAGGCTATTGATTAATATCAAATAAATATACTCACCTGTTCTTTAGTTGAGTGTAATTAACACTGACGTTAAATACGGTCGCACATTACATTTTGCTTTGTACTTACATTCAGTATTAATTACTTAACCAACCGCTAAGTGTATTTAGATCGCCTTAAAATTAATGGTTTGCGTTTGTGGTCCATTATGGACAAACGTAACTTGATCCATTACGACTGGAACATCTATTGATGGATTATTTGAATAACCGAAGTTTTCAATTGGCATTCCGTCGTTACCTTTAGTTAGATCATAATTGCCATCGTTATCTTGAAATGCAAACACGGCATAATTTCCAGAAGGTAATGCGTTAATCGAAATTCCTTTGACCAATTCTTGTGGCGAAAACGTATTCATATAAATCGTGGGCCGTTGAGATAAGTTATCCTTTTCATCAAACACCAACACTAAAATGGATGTTTTCGTATCATTGATATTGGTAATTTTAATCGTCAATGGTGAAACATTATCATCAGTAAGCACATTACCCAGCATTACGACACTAAACATAACGCTTAAACCACTCACCCAATGTAATCGACTTACCGTATGCGCATTGTATTTTTCTGATAATAATGCCGCTAACCATAATGTTGCTGCAATACTGACGATTAATACACTGTAATAAGGGGCTAAACGTAAATTATGCAGTAATGGAGCACTTAAATAGACAATAACAACCTGCCAACTAAATACGCGTAATGAATGACGGCCAATATAACTCAATGCTTTACTATGAAGCGCATTAGGATAACGTTGAATGATGACGGCAATCAGATATATCCACACAGTAATATTTAACGTTCGCAACCAACCGAGTTCCGGCTTATTTGCATACGAATACAGTGTCCAACGATGAATACCATAGCTAGAAAATGCACCATGATGAGCAACAAAAATAATAGTCGCAATAATCACCGCAAGAATAGTTAATATAGGATGCTGCCAACGTAATGTTTTATTTTGCAGCATAAAGCCAAGGGCAGATCCGCCGACAAACAATAGTTGCCACGCAAAAATATTAAAATAGCCCAGTTGAAGTTTAAAACTCGAAAATACAAACGAAAATAAAGGTAACAGTATTGTTGTATTAAGCTCTTTACTAAAAATCCAAGCCCCTATACTGATGCTAATAACTAACCACCCTTGCCCTTTACGGTATGCCACTATGAGTAAAGGCAATAACAACATAAAGACAATATACAATGGAAGAATATCAAAATAGTTCGGCTGGTTAACCAGTGCAGCACTAGCTATAAAGGTTTTAAATGGACTTTCTACAATATAATGTGCACTTTGTTGAAGTGTCGGTGAAGCAGATGGTAAAAATTGTGATGCAATAAGAATCCAAATAAAAACAATGAACAAACAGCCTATATGATACCGATAAATACTAAATGCTCGGTGCCATGCTTTGGTGATGGTCTGAATGTTGGTTAATGACTCTCGACTGTATATCGCGCCTGCAAGCAATCCTGATATAAACACAAAACATTCAGCTGCGCCAAACTGCCCCAATGGCTGTAAAGTCACGGTTTGAATGAGAGAGTATCCGCCACTTATCCATATTAAGTGGTTAATGGTCATTAGTAATAGTAACAAGCCACGAATACTATCTAATGCTGCAATCCTTTTCATTGTTGTTACTCTACTTAACTGTATTTTCGTATTTTTATCAAAAAATGTGCCTTTTTATATACCTAATTATCTTTTAATCTAAAACTTGAATTAACGCCTCATATTTTAAGTGTAACAAGCAGAATATTGCACCCACCAAAAACCACGCCAAAGGAAATCAGAGGCTTAATCAGTAATAAATGCGAATAGTAATGATGATTGTTATAAATAATATTACGCTTTTCCCTGAATAATCCTCGTTAGTTTAGGCGCAATAAGCAATGTAAACACGGCGATTGCAGCGGTAACATACCCAATTTCACCAAAAACTTCCGCATAAAGAATAAGGCTTTGAGTCGGTTCAACAATCCCTTCGGGTGCAGCCGTTAAACTTGCAATCCAACCGGCTAAAATGGCGGCTGTTGCTGATGTTAAAAACCACATCCCCATTGCAAACCCCATCATTCGCTGTGGCACTAACTGTGCAATCATGGCTAAGCCCAACCCTGATACCAATAACTCCCCTAACGACTGTAATAAATAGCTCACCACTAACCAATTTGAATTAATGATCCCTTCCGGATTTGCAAACCCCGTTGAGAACTTTAGAATTAAAAAGGCCAAGCTACATAACACCATCCCAAACGCAAACTTAAACGGCATTGCAAACCGTTCACCGAGTTTATTATAAAGAATGGCTAATAATGGGCTCGCAATCATGATCCAAAATGGATTCAATGCTTGGAATTGTTCAGGTTCTACCTTAAAGCCAAATAAATCATGGCTGACATTATGAATAGCGAAAAAGTTAAGCGAGGTGGGCATTTGAAAATAGAGTGCAAAAAATACGATCCCTTGTAGCATTAAAACAAAAGCGACAAACATCTTTGCCCTTTCAAGCCCCTGGGTTTTGAAGGCTTCTTTAAAATATATAACAACAATGGTTATTCCGATAACAACCAAAATAGCATGCGCATAAAACAAGTGTTGCAATAAAAAGGCACTCAAAAAGCTAAACGCCACCGTTGCAACCACAACCATAAAATAATAACGTTTATTAACGGGCGACATATCAGGCTTGGAACCTATATTTTTAACGATACGCCCCATCACCATAAAGTTAACCATAGTGATTAATAACCCGATTGCACTTACCCCAAATGCCATGCCATAGCCCATCTTTTCGGCAATCCAAGGGCTTAATAACATAGAGAAAAATGAACCTAAGTTAATCGCCATATAATACATGGTAAACGCGCCATCAAGACGCGGATCATTTTCCTCATACGATTTGGCAAGTAAGCTTGAAGGGTTGGCTTTAAATAAACCATTACCCATGGTAATAAAGCCCATTGCTATATAGATGAGTTCTTTGCCGCCAACGTCACCTGCTGCTGATAATCCTAATAAAGAGTAACCAATGGTTAGAATGAAAGCCCCGAGCGTGATTGTCCGTTTTGTACCAAGGATCTTATCCCCAACCCAGCCACCAATTGCCACCGAACCAAAAATTAACGCAGAAAACGCACCAAATAAGGTAAATGACTCAGCCTCTGACATGCCAAGAATATTGACCATGTATACAGTAAGAATGGCCTGCATACCGTAGAATCCAAACCGCTCCCAAAACTCAACTGAAAATATGAGATAAAACGGTTTAGGTTGTTTAAATACATTTACCTCTGACATACGGTATTCCTTAAATCAGTCGCAATTGTTTTAATAGTAGTCGTTATATTTCAAGTTCGAGTCGTGAGGCTGATTCAAAGACCAGATACTATCGAATTAGGTTTATTTATTTGGGCGGGAAGGTTAAGAATAGAAATAACAACATGATTAAAAACAGATAACGTTACAATGCTGGTGGTTATGTATAAACGAATAAAATGAAGGCAATAATCGTTTAAATTATTGCCTTATATAAACGAATAATCGCTTTAATTCTTTAGCGTATTAATCATTGACGATCAACCACCTGCTAATTTAACCGTGTGGCCTTTTTTCTCAAGATGCGCTTTTATTACATCACGCTTATCACCTTGAATTTCAATTTTTCCATCTTTAACTGCACCACCACAGCCGCAAACTTTTTTTAATTCAGCAGCAATCAGTTTAAGTTGAGGATCTTCAACGTCAAGTCCAGAGACAATACAAACACCCTTACCTTTACGGCCTTTTGTTTCACGCTGAATACGAACAATACCATCACCTTTTGGACGTACTGGTTGTTCTTTTTCTTCTTTGATTCGACCAGTCTCGGTTGAGAAAACTAAACGGTTATTATCACTCATTGTGCAATCTATCTCACTTGGTTGCTTGATTGTGTGAATACCATTAAAAGTTAACACATCAATCTTGCTAAATACTCATGAAGCAATACTATCAATAAATGGTACTCTAACGGAACATCTTATGATTCGTAATGTGATTTTTGATTTTGGTGCAGTGATGTTTGAATGGAATCCACTTCAAATTGTGAATAGTTTTACTACATCACAACCAGAACGTGAAATATTGCTGCGTGATGTACTACAACATCCTGATTGGCTATCACTCGATCGTGGCACCATGCTTATTGCAGAAGTACTCCCTAAATTTTCAGCTCGTACTCAAATATCCCCTCGACGGATGGAAGATTTTATTCTACATATTCAACTTAGTTTGACAAAAATACAGCAAACTGAAACATTGTTTTATAAGTTAACACGACAACCCTACTCGCTCTATTACCTTACCAATATGTGCAGTGCTTTTTTTGATACTCTTTATGAGAAACACCATTTTATTTCATTTTTTGATGGCGGATTAGTTTCAGGAAAAGAATTGGTAATGAAACCAGAACAAGAAATATTTATGCGGCTATGTGAACGTTACCAATTAACACCACAAGAAAGCTTATTTATTGATGATAATAGTGAAAATATTCAAATAGCCTCTACGCTTGGTTTTAATACTATTCAATTTAATCAAACACCCACATGTTTTCAGCAAATCGAAAAACAACTATCACTGCATTAAATTCAAATCATTTACTAAATTTTACATAAAATTGAACATTGTTATAGCGACTCAGTCTATTATCTATAAAGAAGCGCTAATAATATCAGGAGATTATGTGAAAAAAGTTTTTATGGCTGCCATGTTCGTTGTAGCTGCAACGGTATCAACCATGAGCTATGCCGCCAACGAATGTAATGGAAAATACATCGTAGGCCCAATTGAAACTATTTATGTTAAAGATCTTAATATGGATTTCAAAGCACGTATTGATACTGGAGCAAATACAACATCGATTAATGCTTATGACTTACATGTTATTGATGGAAATAATAACCCTACAGATACCAAAAAAAGTTGGCATAAAAATCTAGGGAAAATGATCAGTTTCAAAACAGCTAACGCGCAAGGACAAGAAGAAACACATACTGGAAAAATAATCAAAATCAGTAAGATACGAAATGCTCAAGGTGTTGAACGCCGCTATGCTGTTGTTATGGATTTAATTTGGAATGGTAAAAGCCATGCCATTCCTGTCAATTTACGTGATCGTAAAAAATTAGAATATAAATTACTGATTGGTCGTAATTGGTTAGATGGCCGCTATTTAGTTGATGTATCAAAAAATGATAACGATGATTAATCCTTAACTAAAATTCAAGTAAATAAAATAGTGCCTGTAATAAATAGGCACTGTTTTTTTAGAATGTAATAGCCTTATCTAAATATTTTTTAATTGAAACTAAATCCCCCTTAACTAACTGTCCTCGCACAAGGGCATACCATTCATTATTTTTACCATTATCATTTCTCAAAACAATCCCTTTATACTGTTCTGAATGAGCAATTAATGATGATTTCATTGTTTGTCGATGAGTATCAAACCTTTCTGGCGGCATAAAGGCTTTTGTCTCACACCACCAATCTACACTCTTTTTAATGTTGTTTATCATTCCTTTGACTATTTGCCCATTAATGGTTGTTTTCCAGTCAGAGGTGAGCCCTGTACTATTCTCAACGATATAACCACGATGAAAAAGACGTTTTTTTATTGTCATACTCTATACCTTATTAAAGAAGTAGTTTCTTTAATAATCATTACTTTAACTACGCATATAATAATAAGACTTAAATGCCTAAGCTAGTTTTTTGTAATTATTCTTCCGTTTTTCGATGATCGTTGCTATTATTTAATCATATAAAGTTATAGTGCATTAGGTGTTATAGTGGCTAAGAAAATTACCGTTATTGAAGATGAAATAATACGCAACGCAAGTCTTACTGATTTTTCAACCATTGCTGAATCGATTACAGTTTGGCAACGACTAACACATCAACAATATGCTAAAAACACATTAATCGCATTTAAAAATGATTGGAATAGTTTCTTACTTTTCTGTTCACAACACAACACATCAGCGTTACCCGCATCAGCTGAAATTGTTCATCGTTATATAGAAAAAATGGCACTCACCCGTAAGCTAGCCAGTCTAAAACGTTACATTGTCACTATCAGTTTAGTTCATCGTTGTCATGCATTACCTAACCCCTGCTTAAGCAATGAAATAAAACTTGCTATGCACAAACAGCGCCTTGATAAACATGATGATTATACTAATGCTCATGGTTTTCGTGATAACCATTTACATGAGCTTCTTGAATCATTTTCGCACGCAACTAAAGCGAAAGATGTACGAGATATGGCTATTTGGGCGATGACATTTGAAGCAATGCTAAAACGTTCAGAAGTGACCGCATTAACCATTAACGATATTGACATTACACCTGATGGTTTAATCACTCTTTCGGTAAACGGTACTTTAATTGCATTAAGTGATATCGCCTCGCAAGCTGTCAACCGTTGGCTGACATTATCGATGATAGACAGCGGTTTTGTTTTCCGACGTATTGATAGACATAATAATATTGGTGATAACCCTCTTGATCACTCATCGATCTACCGTATATTTAGACGTGCAAGCCAAGAGCTAGATCTTCCTACTGACGTAATATTTTCAGGGCAATCACCACGGGTGGGCGCGAGCCAAGATTTAGCCGATGCGGGGCTGTCTATTCATCAAATACAACACCAAGGACGATGGCGAAGCCCTGCTATGCCGGCTCAATATATTGGTCAACGCGCTAAACGGGATAGCACCTTAAAGAAATTTGCTAACAAAAATGGCAAATAACACACAAGCACGATAAAAATGACATAAAAAAGCCAACCTTTGATACACCTTCAACAACAAAGAGCATCAAGGTTGGCTTAATAATAACTGATCAAATATTTATTTAACGGCGTTTTTAATCGCTTTTTCAATAAAATCAGTAAAGTTATGGCCATAGTTCTCTAACATTTTAGGGAACATTGAAATTGGCGTCATGCCTGGGAAGGTATTGATTTCATTTAATAGAATTTCATTATCTTCACTCAAGAAGAAATCAATACGCGATAAATCTTTAAGCTTCATTTGCTCAAACGCTTTACGAGCATAATGCTGAATCGCTTCAACTTGTTCTGCAGTTAAATTACGCGCTTCAACCTGAGTGGTTGATAAGCTATCAGTACTGTATTTTTCTTCATAGCTATAGAACTTATCATCAGGGCACGATACTTCACCCGGTTTAGTAATAATAAGTTGATCACCATATTGATAAGCCGCAACTTCTAACTCACGAGGCTTAATGGTTTTTTCAATTAATACTTGGTTTGAATAACCGAATGCATTGTTAACCGCTGTACGTAATTCTTCTGCGTTCTCAACACTATAACAACCGACAGATGAACCTTGACATGCTGCCTTAACAAACACCTTGCCCCACTGGCTTAATGCCGCTGATGCTTGTTGGTGCGCTTCTTCCGTATTCTCACTCAAGAAAACATAAGGCGTATTAGGAATATTCAACGCATCAAACCACAACTTAGTGGTAATTTTATTAAAACAGTTTGTACTCGCTTCAGCGCCACAGCCTAAATAAGGTAAACCTGCTAAATCAAATAATGATTGCAAATCGCCAGTTTCACCAGGAAAGCCATGCACACAAGGGATCACGTAATCAATCGTGACAGGTTGCTCACCGACAGCGGACAATGTTTTATCTAAATTCAATTCGCAAGAATGTTGATTTCCATTTAACCAACCTTCATTTTTTGTCATTTCGACACGAGTATAGCTAACGCCATCAATCACTTTTAATTGTTGTTCAATAAAGTTTGCAGATACAAGAGAAACTTCATGCTCAGCGCTACCGCCGCCGCATAATAATAAAACATGGATAGAACTCATTATCGTTCCTTAATTAGACCAATCACAATACAATGCAGATTACAAAAACCTTGATAAACCACCAAGGTCAAAAAAAATAAGACATTCACGGCTGAATATAGTAATCAAAAAAGTAATATGAATGTACCCTCTATATCATCATATCGTGATTTATTTTTAAATCCTGCCAGGTTTATACTGCAACTGGTGAATTAACCACCATTTATAGCCTGTTTATATCAACGATTATTGTAACTGCTTCAATTGTGGCGAGCCAGTATGTTCAATATCATAAAAATTCCGCACAAATGCCCCACTTTGCTGTAAAGCTTCAGGTAACAATGCCAATGCAGCTTTTGCTTGCTCATGATCGGAGTAATGCCCAAGTAATAAGGTATAAACTTGACTACCATTGATCATCTTCTTATTTAGCCAAGCTGGTTGCTGGCTATCTAATAGCAATAATAAGGTCACTAATGATTGTTCATCTCTTGATGCTGTGATTTGAACGCTATAACCATGCATATCAACTGTTTGATATTTATCATCAACAATCGGATCATCAACGCGTGTTTGATCCTCTACCACCGTATCATTAACTGGCTCAATAACTTCGGGTTCAACCGTCTTTATAGCATCAACTGTTGGCTCTGTAGCCGCTGTTGAATCAGTAACTATAGCTGATTCAGTAACCGTCGCGGGTTGAGTCACATCGGTAGCGACAGTTGTTACCGCGGCTTTATCTGTAACAATTACAGGTTCATCAATAGTTGTATCATTTGCCACTTGTACTGTAGTTGGTTCCGTCATCACGTCAGTAATAGTACTATCCGCTGCAATGACTGAAGGCTCTATCGATGTAACGTCTTCTACTGGTTCAATTTTAGTAACTGGTTGATTTTCAATAACCTGTTCACTCACTGCTATCGAATCTATCGATTGATACAAAGGGTCTGTTTTAACTGATGCGTCTAATTCCGCAACAACTGTTGGCTCAACAAACTTTGCAGTCGACTTCGTCGTGTTAATTGTTTCAATTGGAACCTGTAATGGCGTTTTAGGTGGCAGTAATTGAGCACAACCCACCAAGCTCGATAACAGGCTCAATGTAATAATTTTTTTCATTTTATTCTCTCTTATTCCACAGTAGAACAGTTAGTGTGCTCATCATAAAAACAATTGAATGACAGATAGTTAGTAATAGTTTGCCGCAGCGTTTAATTACAAGCAAACAGTTCATAACGATAGATCCATCGAAAGGTAATTATGTTACCATGGTTACGTTAAACATTGTTTTTATAACAATAATATGAACCTTATTTTTCTGCTACTGCCTAGGAGCCTCAATGGCTGATCCACATATTAAATGCGAACTTGATATTCTTGATAAACTAACCGTTATCTTATATCGCTCAGCATTCACTCTTGCCGCTATTATCATGGCGGTAATTGGTACAGAAACCCATACTGCGACACCTTTCCTTGTTATCGTCGCTTTACTCGCCTCAACAACAGTTCATATTTATGACAAACGTTTTCGCTGGCTTATTCAAGGTGCTGGCTTGTTTGCAGCGATCTGGTTAATTTCCGGATTATGGCAACCATTAGCATTAGGCGCCGCTTTATTTGTTTTTAGCGCACTTTCAATAAAAGAATATTTCTGTTTTCGAGTAAAAATACTTCTATTAACGCCCCTTATTTTGGCGGCATTTTGGTTTTGTTTCGTCTTTAATGTCATGCATGTTGCGATTGGGTTTGCAATGGTCGGTGCTGCATTACTTGCCTTTGCTGCTTTTAGTAAATGGCGGATGCCGCTACATTTTGATATTGGTGATAAAAGCCGCTACCAAGTGTAATCTGCTTATTGTGCTCTTTAGCCACCAGCAGCAAAAAAAGAGATCAAATGATCTCTTTTTTATTGTTTAGCTAAATGTTTTTGTTTTCGTAAGTGTTTTTGTTTATACATTGCTGCATCTGCTTGATTAATAGCACTCACTATATTACCGCCTACCTCAACAATTCCATAAGAAAAGCTAACATGCAGTTGTTTTGCTAAAAAGTATGCTTCAATATTACAGCGAATAACTTCTATCCGTTGCTGTACGCCACGACATGGAGAGCCCTCCAGTAATAATACAAACTCATCGCCACCAAATCGTATTATAGCATCACGATCTCGCAGCATACTTTTAACGGTTTGTGCAAAATCACGTAAAACCTCATCACCTTTATTATGCCCATAGATATCGTTAATTAATTTAAAACCATCTAAATCAATAAAGACTAATGTTTGATAGGCTTTAGCATACGTCGATTCTAAATAACTTTTTTGATAACACCCGGTTAAGATATCAATATTAATGCTATCGTTAGCGTCATAGATACTACAAATAATAAACGATTGATTAAAATGTATTATCTTTTGTCGGAAAGTATGAAAAAATCGCCTTCCCTTTTCAGTGCCTACCGTTTCATTCGATACGAGAAAACACGTATCACTATTGAGTAATTCTTTATCTAAATCAATACATGTTTGATAATCAGGAAATCGCTCACAGGCTTGCGCAGCACTATAATTAACAAGGTCAATACCTAAATAATTAATAAGCGGTTCATTATTATAAATAGCCTTCCCTTCACGATTACGAATAATAACAAGGGCGTTACTAGTCTTGATTAATGAAGAGAATAATAATAAATGTTGACTACTCTTACGCTCAAGTAATTCATTATAATTTTCATTAATTCTACGTTGTTCATTATAAACATTTAAAAAATTATAACTAATACCAAGAATATTATAGCGATCTATTTTAATCAATTCCTGAATTGCACGCTTAATATCTTGATAGTTCTGAGCTCGATTCATCTCATAAATAGCTTGATCGAGTAAATCACAAAATGATTGAGTCTCATTTTTATAAATATTCACATTCGGTTTCGTCGGTTTAACATCTTCAATACCAAGAAGTTTAGAGAAGTAAAATCCTTGATAAGTCATATCACCAAATTGTTTAAGTAAATTAAATTGCTCAAATGTTTCTACGCCATCAATAATGATATGCTTCCCAAATACTTTGGTGATTTTTTCATAGATTGTTTTAACTAATGAATAAGCAACATAATTGTGACTAATATTCTTAATTATCTTTCGATCTAATTTTATATAATCGACATCAAGGTGCAGAAATAATTCACTATTAGCATAACCTTTACCATAATCATCTAATGAAAATTTAATGCCCTGTGTTTTTAGTCGGTTAATCGCTGTTTGAATACGTGTAAAATCGCGGGTCATATCATGTCGAGTAAGCTCTAAAATGATATTTTTGTTATGTTCAAATGTTTTTTCACATGTTTCAACAAATTTCTCATTTAATAGGCTTACTATAGAGATATTAATCGATAGTTGTATTTTTCCCGCATTTGGCAATAATGCGCGTTGCTTAATAAGCGACTCAATGATAGCTAAATCAAACGCAACATGATCTTCAACACTTTCAACATAGTGTTTAATTTTAGGTTGATATTTTCTAAGTAGTACTTCGTAAGACGATATCTCACCATTATAATAACGAGGCTGAAAGTTAAAGTGGAAATTTAATCGCATCATCTTACTCTCTATATGATTTCTATAAAGAATAATCGAAAATATAATTAATCTATAGTGGAATTTGCAACTAATTCAAACCTATTCTAAGTAAGCTTAATATATAATTTTTAAGTATTTTACATTACCTATATCAGTATAAATAAGCACTGAATACCGCAAAAAAACAATACTAATATAGATTATATTTATTGTGAATTATTAGGCCTAATACAAAACAAACACTATTCATTAAGATATCCGTTCTACACCATAAAATAAATAAATCATCCTCTTTTTTCAGATCACATTATAACGATAAAAAAAGCAGCTCTGCCATATTTAGAGATAAAGTATCAAGATTGTCGATATAGAGATGACTATCTTATGAGTAATATTACCGCTTTTTTAAAACCAACCAGTATCGCAGTGATTGGGGCATCGAACAATCCACACCGTATCGGCTATATAGTTGTCAGTAATCTGTTATCAGGATGCTTTAACGGCCCTATTATTCCCGTTACACCAAAGTATACCGCTGTCGCAGGGATTCTGGCTTACCGCAGTATTGATACGATGCCTATAATCCCTGATATAGCAATTATTTGCACCCGTGCAGATCTTACTCCCGATATTATTAATCAACTTGGGCACAAAGGTGTTAAAGCTGTCATTGTTATCGCCGCCGGTATGACTCCTACAGCTAACCATAAAGACACTATTAACCACCAGCAACAAATGCTTATCAATGCTCAACGTTATAATATACGAATTATTGGCCCCAATAGCCTTGGCATTATTTTACCTTGGCTTAACCTTAATGCGTCGGTGTCTCCTATCCCTGCCAATAAAGGTAATATCGCGTTTATTTCACAATCAGCCGCAGTCTGTACCACAATTCTTGATTGGGCGCAGAATAAGGAAATAGGCTTCTCTACGTTTATTTCTTTGGGTGATGCTTGTGACATTAATTTTGCCGAGCTGCTTGATATTTTAAGCCAAGATACAAAAACAGACGCTATATTGCTCTACATTGACAATATCAAAGATGCTAGACAGTTTATTTCAGCAGCCCGTGCCGCTGCGCGTAACTGTCGTATATTAGTATTAAAAAGTGGTAGAACAAACATGGGACAATCGGCGGCATTATTGCATTCTAATGATGAAATCAGTGTGGACGAGGTTTATGATGCAGCCATTCGTCGTTCTGGTATGTTACGCGTTCATACAACCCATGATTTATTTGCAGCGGTTGAAACACTAGCTCATTCTGTACCATTACGTGGTGAACGATTGGCTATTGTCACTAATGGTGCAGGTCCTGCCGTTATGGCAGTCGATGCGCTATCTGATCGTAGTGGAAAATTAGCACAATTAAGTACAGAAACAGTAGCAAA
This sequence comes from Photobacterium carnosum, assembly GCF_002849605.1. Lineage (GTDB taxonomy): Bacteria > Pseudomonadota > Gammaproteobacteria > Enterobacterales > Vibrionaceae > Photobacterium > Photobacterium carnosum. The sequence goes on along the minus strand of NZ_NPIB01000014.1, from coordinate 104,805 downwards.
GTTATCTCATGTCTTACCCGCCTATTGGTCACACACTAATCCAATAGATATTATGGGTGATGCAAACACTACGCGTTACCAACAAGTCATTAATATTCTACTTGATAGTGATGATTTTGATGCGCTACTTATCATGCATAGTCCTTCAGCTATTGCTAATAGTACTCACACCGCGAAGATAGTTATTGATACCCTCCACCAGCATTCTCGCAGTCAACGTTTTAATATATTAACTAATTGGTCGGGTGAAAATGACGCCGTTAACGCTCGTACTCTTTTTACTCAAGCGCGTTTACCGACTTATCGTACACCAGAAAGTGCGATCTCAGCTTTCATGCATTTAGTCGAATACCGTCGTAACCAACGTCAATTAATGGAAACGCCAGTGTCAATTGGTGAAATTACCGCAGATCCTCACTATGTGCGCCATGAAATACAACGTTTACTGCAACAAAATATTTATCATCTTGAGACTCATGAGATACGTCCGTTACTTGAAAGCTATGGTTTTACTACTCTTCCAACGTGGATAGCCTCTGATGCCGCTGAAGCAGTCTATATTGCAGAACAAATTGGGTATCCTGTCGCGGTTAAATTACGCTCCCCAGATATTCGTCATAAATCGGATATCCATGGCGTGGTGTTATACCTTCGCGATACCAATGAAGTAGCCAATGCCGCTGATGCTATTTTGTCTCGTGTTGCACTGCATTATCCCAGTGCCCGTATTGACGGATTATTAATCCAACGTATGGCGAATCGATCTGGCGCACAAGAATTACGGATCGGTGTCCATAACGATCCTGTCTTTGGGCCAGTGATCATGCTTGGCGAAGAAACCATTGATTGGAATATTGAACGTGATGCCGTCGTTGCGTTACCACCGTTAAACATGGCTCTTGCCCGTTATATGGTGATCAATGCGTTAAAGCGTAACAAAATCAAACAACGCAGCAGTTTAGAGCAAATATCTATTCCAGCGTTATGCCGATTATTAGTGACTATTTCACAAATGATCATTGATTGCCCAGACATTAGTGCCTTAGATATTCACCCCTTACTGATATCAGGTGATGAATTAACGGTTATTGATGCTTCGATGGATATTGCTGCGTTTAACGGTGATATTCAGCAACGATTAGCGATTCGTCCTTACCCTAAAGAATATGAACAACAGTGCCAGCTAAAAGACGGTAAACAGATATTGCTTCGTCCTATTCTTCCTGAAGATGAACCAACCCATAAAGCCTTTATTAGCCAAGTATCAGAAGAGGATCTTTATAAACGTTTTTTCTCTGAAATTGGCGAGTTAAATCATGAGGCCTTAGCCAAATTCACCCAAATCGATTACGACCGTGAAATGGCTTTTGTTGCCGTTTATGATGAGATGATTATCGGTGTTGCTCGTGCATTATCAGATGCAAACAATAAAGACGCTGAATTTGCGATTCTCATTCGATCCGATTTTAAAGGGGTAGGTTTAGGTCGAATTTTAATGGTAAAGCTAATTGATTACGCCAAACAGCGCGGGCTTCATACCCTAACAGGAATGACCATGCCAACCAACCGTGGCATGATCACTCTAGCGCAAAAAATGGGGTTTGAGATTGATGTACAATTAGCTGATGGTGTAGTAGATATGCAGTTATTGTTAAACTAACCCCAAACAATATAAAACAATATGCAGTGAACCATTAATGGTCATAAATAAGGCACTTTAATGCTTTTATAGCGTTAGATATTGTCTCATCCGCTATAATTATCATTTATGATACAGCTATAGCAGTAATGAGGTGGCAACGTGCATAGATATTATCTCACTTTCAATCGATCTACTGATGCAAACCCTTCACGTATATCATTATCGATAAGAAGACTTATATATAGCATCCTTTGGCTCACAATCTCTTGTTTTAGTTATGCGGGCACAGAACAACCTACAGGAGGAAGTTATGGTTTAGCCTTAGATCCCGTCCCTACCGTAAATTTTGTCTTTCTTACGCCCGCTAATGCGCAGCAGCAACAAGCAAAAGACATTGTTCAACATTCATCTATTCTCACCACAGTGAGGCAACTAAGCCAAACTCGCTATGTTTTCGCCCCCAGCTTAGATATCGTTTTTGGAAGTACTAAAGGTCCTAATTTTGATTCAACTCAAAACGAAATCCAGATCCCTTACCAATATATTACTCAGCTATTACAGCATGTGGCTAAAACAACCCCTTACACTACCCAACAACAACGTTATCAAGCAACAACCGACGCGCTATTATTGACGTTACTGCACGAGATCGGACATGCCTATATTCTTGATCGTGCGATTCCCATACTCGGTAATAATGAAACCATGGTTGATAACTTCGTGACTATATTGCTATTGAATGATATCGATCGAGGAGATGAGATTGCAATTAACAGTAATCAACTATTTAGTATTCATGCTATCAATGATACCCCTTTAAGTAATAATCTTTTTATTCAACAGCATAGCCTTAGCCAACAACGTTATCAGCATATTTTGTGTCTGGTGTACGGTAGTGATCCCACTCGCTACCAACCCTTGCTTGACGCATTGCCTTTAGTACAACAGCAACAACGCCAATGTAATGATATTTACTCAACCACACATCAAGGCTGGCTCTATTATTTAGATATTTAGATATTTAGATATTTAACGCAAACAATTAAAATGCATATATATTCAATCTTAAAGATGTAACCCCGTAAATTTTGCAACGATATGCGTACTTAGTCATTTTAAGATGTGATTGTAGGGAATTATTTATACTTACAATCCTCTAATAATAGAATCTGGTATATGTTTAAAGATGAGGCCAGTGTCTATCATTTAAATGAATGGTTTATTACTGCTATTAATTTATTCTGTTATCAATAGGTAAACTATCGTTGTGAAATCACCCCCGAACAATGTCGAGTCGTTACCGTCACCACCAGCAAAGGCTAAAACGTCGTGGTTGCGTAAGAGTACAAAAAGTGGGTTTATCGTTATTGGGGATCGTACTTCTAATACCCATAATAGGTTTAATATGGCTTAACATTCATGGTGTAACGGTAACTGAGGTTAAGGGACTACGTTATGACAATGGTATACAAGCAAAACAAATTTCATTACGTTTATTTAATTACCACGTCACTTTCCATCAGCTCTCTTTGCAACACCAAATTGATCCTAAAAACCTTCTTGATAGCGGAAGTTATCGCCTATTTGCGAAGAAATATGAAATAGAACTGCCTTCAACAACAACAGCGATGTTAGAAAAACAAAATATTTATTTACGCTACATTCACTTTTTTGATGCAACGTTTAGGTTTGTTGATTTCACATCACCATTAACCATTAATGCTCGAGCGCGAAAAGTGACAGCATCTGCAGCGCACAGTGACGGTAAAGAATCTGCGGCAACACAAATTATAGAACAGGTTGATGTTACCATTACCAACACCCCCCATTTAGTGATCTCTGGTCATTCAAATAAAGGTAAATTAAACTTCTTTTTCCCACAAGATCAACCCTCGCCACATTACCCAATACGGTTTATTGATAGTCAATTTTCTATTGCTTGGCAAGACAATAAAACGCCAGTATCTGTCACGATTGCATCACTTCATCCTCAATGGGAAACCCTTAATAACACCTTACCAGAACAAGTTATTACCAAATTATCATTAACGTTTGATCTTAACCGCAGTTTACCAACCATGAAATTAATGGCTAACACTGTAAAACTAGAACAACCCAAATATTTACCTGAATTTATTAATCGTACTGACATCGATAGCAAAGGGATCCACCTCGGACAAGCTATTGCTAATCTTGCCCGTTTACCCATTAAGAAATTAAAAGTAAACGCACTAACTTATGGCGATTTATTAATTGATGCTAAAGTGATTTTAAAAACGCCACTAAATACGATAACAGCACAATCGGAAGATCTTAATCACAACCCAACGCCACACCATAAAACCGCGACTGAAAAAGCGAGAAAAAAAATAGAACAACAGGCTAAAACGTTAAATATTGCAACGGACAATAAAACTAAGGCGCATTTTATTGTAAAAGGAAAAGCATTAGCCCCTAATCCATATCAACTTGATGTGAATATCTATCACCTTTCAAAAACAAATGCCCGTGCTCACACCATTATGACTCGTAGTGACGGCAATAACCTTAATTGCGATGTGAAAATAATTTTTCATCAACCATTACCACAATATCTAAATTGCAATGCCAACTTTAAAAATACTAAAGAATTCACCGATCGATTAGGTCTTGACGATATGCCTGATGCTCAAATAAAAGGACCATTACGCTTTTATGCTAAACAAGTGGTAAATAACTTATCAAAAACAACTAACCCGATGGTGATTAATAATAAAATTGTGGATGCACATTATCGAATAGGTATTGAATTACCGCCATCTTTTACTATTGAACTTAATAAATACACCGTTGAAGCCCCATTTTTTCATTCTAAAGATAAAAATACTCATCAGTATCATGATCTAAAACATATTGCCAAAATTCAAATGAACAGTGACGGTAAAATAAACTTCAATATCAGTTATAAAAATAGATTATTCCAAGTGGCGCTAGGTGATAAAGACGAAACAATTAGTTTTAAAAATGCCAATACGAATTCTGAATTTAGTTTTTTTATTGATGAACTCAATTGCTTATATCCTAATGTTCAATGTCATATTAACGCTAATATCAATGCCAAAATTAATACAGTACAACCAACAAACGACAGTAAAATTGATAACGTTCTTTTTAGCTCAAAAGTAAAAGCAATATGGGCTAATAATTATTTAATTGCCCAATTACAACAGACCCATTTTCAAGCAAAAAAGTTGTTATTCCAACGTATTCCAACCTTAGAGAATAATAAGATCAAAAATATTGATTTCAGCTTAAACCAATTAATAGGTATTTTTGAAAAGAAAAAAGATCGTTTGAGTGTCATGGTTTATCAACCTAAAAATACCCAAGCACAATTAAGTGCTCAATTATCTACTCGTCATCAAGCCAAAAAAACAACCCTAATGGCCGACTATAGCGCAGAACTAAACATTGCCGTCAGTAAGTTATTATTACGCCATGAGATATTATTCAATAACACGTCTTTGCAATCACCGGCTACACCATTAACATTATCAAGTAACATCAATATCGCAATAGATAACGTTCAACGTAACTATAAACAACTATTTCCCTCAGCCAATCTTTATGGTCATTTCTATTTAGCCGCGAATAAACTACAAGCTGAAGCCACACTCGCCAACCTTCACAATGACGTTTTTGTAAAACTGAATGTTAATACCGATTTAATGACCAAAGAAACTAGAGTGAAATTACACCGCAATACAATAACGTTCACAAACACTCGCCACTTAAAAAAATATTACTTTCCAACGCTACCTTTACCGTTTGATATTACTGACGGTAGTATTACCATGAGTGCCGCATTTATGATTGACAGTAATAATCAATTAACTGGAACCACTACTATTTCTACGGATCATCTTTCTGGAAATTATCATGGCATTGATGTTAATCAGCTAGACAGTAATATTCACCTCGCATTCTCGCCTGATGGCATTCAAACCCTCAGCCCTATTGCCTTATTTGCACAACAACTTAAAGCAGGAATAACATTTACCAAACCAAGTTTGATTATTGATGCTAATACCCAAACCAATCAATACACATTACATCGAATAGCCACTTACGTCTTGGGGGGAAGTTTAAGTGCTCATAGTATTAACCTTACGGATTTACCTAAATCAGCATTCATTCCAATGACCATTTTTGGTATTAAAATCGATAAAATAATCGACCAGATTGATCATGATGGAATTGAATTTACAGGGATCCTTGATGGCACTATTCCCATTGCTATTATTGATGGAAAAATTGAAATCCATGACGGCGTGCTTCATTCTCGCTATCCAGGTGGCATATTACGTTATATCGCGGGCTCAATGATTGATGAAAATATCAAAGCCGCAGGCCATCAGAGTCCATTAATGGTGAGTGAAATACTTAAAAATTACCATTATCGTACCTTAGCCATGAAAGTTAACTATGCTAAAGATGGCGTGTTAAATACACAATCTTACTTCAAAGGGTATAATCCTGATTTTCAGCACGGCCGCCCAATAAATATAAACGTAACCATTGAAGATAATGTACTTGAGCTCATTAAAACAATAAACATACTCAATGCATCCAATGTCGAACAAAAAATTAGTGAGTATTTTAACCATCAATAACATTTAAGGTTATTAATATGAATAGGTTGCAAAAAGCACCATTACGTTTCTATAGTATTATATTTTTCATTGCTATACTGTCACTCGGTGGATGTACACCTACAATACAAGTTGCCACATCAGACAAGCCGATTGAAATTAATCTTAATATTAAGATTGAGCATGAAATTAAAATAAAAGTTGATAAAGACATAGAACAATTATTTGATAACAAAGCTGTATTTTAATCATTATAGTTACTCGGCATTAAGGTCATCGTCATATGAAAGCTATAATTCTAAAAAAAAGACTTCTTAGCTGTTGGCTACTACTCTCTTTATTTTCATCTTCAGCGCTAGCGATTACGTTGCAACAAGCTAAACAGCAAGGGCTTGTTGGTGAGGCGAATAATGGTTTAATTGCCGCGATTAAACCCAATAATAATTCGACGATTAATCATCTTATAATCTCCGTCAACAATCATCGTAAAGAGACATATCAAGCCATTAGCCAATCTCATTCACTATCACTTAACATTATAAAATTACGGGCTTATCATAAAGCCATCGAAAAAACACAATCAGGGCATTTTTATCAAAACAGTCGTGGTGCATGGAAACAGAAAAAATAATATCCATACATTAAATTACTCTTAACCCTCGTTTCAAAATATTTAACTAAACGAAATAGAATGACGTGCGTATAATTTGAGATCTTATCAACAATCTGATTTCAACCACAAAATGACATTAAATCAAAAGATTAGAAATTTAAAGCCAGTAGATCTCATATTTACAATTACCGCAATTATGTGTTTAGCACCTTTCATTAGTTCCCCCATAGCCTTAATTCTAGGCTTTACGTTAGCCAGTTTAGGTTTGATCCCAACTCAATTTAATCTTGCCGCTTTAACCAAAAAACTTTTGTCATATTCCATTATTGGTTTAGGGTTTGGGATTAATTTAAATGAAGCCATTGAAGCTAGCCGCCAAGGACTTGGACTAATTATTTCTTCCATTTTCTTTACGTTATTTTTAGGCTGGATCGCAACCCACTTTTTAAAATTGGATAAAAAAACCGGTCATTTAATCGCAGCAGGTACGGCTATTTGTGGTGGGAGTGCCATTGCCGCAGTATCACCTGCGATTAATGCGCGTGATGACCAAACCTCATTGGCTTTAGCGACCGTGTTTGTACTGAATGCAGTGGCTTTATTTCTGTTTCCAGCAGTTGGGCACTTATTAGAAATGAGTCAACATGCTTTTGGTACTTGGGCGGCGATTGCCATTCATGATACATCGTCAGTTGTTGGTGCTGCTGGCTCTTATGGTGATGAAGCATTAAAAACAGCGACAACCTTGAAACTTGCTCGTGCGTTATGGATCATTCCCGTCGCGTTTGGCAGTGCATTAATGTTTAAAGGTGACAGTAAGAAAATCACTATTCCTTACTTTATTCTTTTTTACTGCTTAGCTATTTTAATTGCCCATTTTGTTCCGCAGTTCCATTCAACCTATATTCTTATCTTTGACGCATCAAAACGCTTATTAGTGGTGTGCTTATTCTTAATTGGCTCAGGTATCACAGTGAGTAAATTACGTAATGCCGGACACAAGCCTTTATTATTAGGCGTGATCCTCTGGTTAGCGATTGGTACTGCCTCATTAACCTATATTGAGTTGTTTCTTTAACGCTTGTTGACTCTTTATCTTTTCATAAAAAAAACCTCTATTCTTCAATATTAAACATGAAGATATAGAGGTTTTTTATTTAATTTACTTTATTGTTTACAGGGTTTCTACCGTACTTTTTACAAGACAAAACTTGCAAAAATAAAGCCAAAGATAATACTGAATACCATACTTAATAGACCGGGGATCATAAAGCTATGGTTAAAGATGTAACTACCAATCTTTGTTGTTCCTGTGCGGTCAAAATCAATTGAAGCAATGATAGGACCGTAGTTAGGAATAAAGAAGTAACCATTAACCGCTACAAACGTTGCGATAATGACTTCAGGTGGTAGACCTAGTGTAATAGCAACAGGCACAAGCACCGCTGTTGTTGCACCTTGACTGTTAACCATCACAGATAAACCGAATAAAGCAAAAGCGAATGTCCATGGCGCAACTTCTACTAAGCCAGACACCGCTTCTTTCACCATTTCACTGTGACCGGCTATAAACGTATCACCTAACCAAGCAATACCAAAGATAGCCACAATCGCACGCATACCAGCATGGAACACGGATCCTTGAGAGATCGCATTACCGTCAGGCTTACAGATCAAGATGATCAAAGCAGCAATTGCTAACATCACGATCTCGATCGTGTGTGCCATGCCCATCGCGGATCCATTAAAGTTAGGACGTAACCCTGGGAATGCACCCATAATAACGACAGCTAACGCGCCAAATAAGAATAAACCAACCGCTTTCTTTGCTTCTGGTTTAATAACAATCTCTTCTACTTTGACTTCTTGTTCCATTTCTTGACGGAAATCAGGATCTTGCATACGACGTTGATATTCAGGGTCATCTTTTAGATCTTTACCCATTTTATTAACGACAACACACGCTAATGCTAAACCACAGAAAGTACCAGGAATTGTCACCATTAACACATCTGCTAATGTAATGCCTTGAGGTTCTAAGAAAGCCACTAATGCAACAACCGCCGCGGCAATCGGACTTGCAACAATCGCGAACTGAGAAGCAATAACGGCCATACCTAATGGACGCTCAGGACGAATACCACTACGACGACTTACTTCTGCAATAACAGGTAATACCGAATAAGCCACATGGCCCGTACCGGCTAAGAAGGTAAACATATAAGTTACTAACGGCGCAATAAAGGTAATATGACGCGGATTTTTACGAAGAATATTTGACGCAATTTTAATTAAGTATTCGAGACCACCCGCCGCTTGCATTGCCGCAGCCGCAGCAACAACAGCCATGATCATTAACATTACATCAATCGGTGGACTGGTTGGTTGCAAACCAAAAACAAAACTTAAAATCGCAAGACCGATACCACCCATAACACCCAAACCAATACCACCGATTCGAGCACCCACTAAAATACAGACTAGTACAATCAAAAATTCTACGATAAACACATTTATACTCCCTAATAACAGCGTTTATATTACTGAGCAATATTCAGTAAAAATTCGTGCTGATAATAAAGTTTATATAGGAGTAATAATTAGCTATCAATCACACTTCATTAAAATATATATCAATAAAAGTATTAATATAAACAAATATTACTTTTATGTTTTATTTTATGAGTTCATATGTAACTTGATTGCACATCATTTGTATGTAATTAGTTTTAAAAGTATCTACTCTACGTGAAAAATAATCATTAACGTCTATTTTCTAACAATGACTCACTTACTTTTAACCATAAAAGACCCAATAAAATAGCAAATGAACTTAAGTTACATAGCGCACTCGTCAACTCGGTTGTAATCAATGACACAATAATTAATAACAGGCTAATAGTTACGCCCACTGTTTGTCGTTTACGATCATTAATTTTAAGTAAATATGCTTTCATAATAACGATCCTTGCCAAACCTTGATTGTTATTAATATGTTAGCTAATCATTGGAATTTTAAAAATACTATTTATCTCTATGAAAGAGTAAAAAAGTCTATCACTCTATTATCTTGCCAATTATTAGAGCCAATATAACGAATTCTCATTTAGCGAAGTTAACTTGTTTAAAAAAAACACATTTAACCACTAAAGCGTAATTATCATGTCAATATCTTGTCGTTTTTCGCTACAATACACCCTAAGTATAAAGACATTTATAAATAGTGATTTTTGCAGCATGAAAAGTCATGTCGGTTAATATCATATTGATAAATCATTACATATTCTTCGGAGAAAACAATGGCATCTCGTACGCTAAAGGCAGCAGTTGTCTTAGGTCTATTTGCATTATCTGGTTGTGCGTCATCTAACAGCCCTTGTGATTCAGGCTACCTATTACCATCAAAACTTGACAATGAAAATCTTCAATGTCAACAACAACAACCAGTAACAGTTGCGCCAGAAACAACAGTCACTAGCGAACCCGTTATTGATAGCGATTATATTGATAATAACAACGCCCACCTTGCTGATGAAGAGTCAATGACGAACGATCAAGCATTTGGTGATATAAACCCGTCACACTTTACTATTCAAATTTTAGCCCTAAGTGAAGAGCGTAACCTACGTGGTTACCTTCAACCTATCACGGGCAATCAACCAATTTGGGTTAACTGGAAACATGCAGTAGGCCGTAACTGGTATGCGGTTATTTACGGTAATTACGCGACTCGTGCAGATGCAAAACAAGCAATTCAAGCATTACCAGCAACAGTTCAAGCGCAAGGTCCATTTGTATTAAGCTTTGCGGCTGTTAAAGCAGATAAAGAAGGTCAAGTGTACCAATTACGTTAATCGTATTGATGCATTAAGTGTAACTGCTAATCTACTGATGAAATGCAGTAACAAAAAAACCAGACACTAGGTCTGGTTTTTTTTATGCTGTTTATTAAACGTATTAATAATGTGGCATGCAATCTATTAACGATTATTAGTCGTCAATTATTGATCGTCGTTGCTCACATCAGTATTACGTTTTTTCTTAGGGATAAAGACATCATTACCCACAGCTTGATTTTCGTAAAAACGCTTATCAACTCTCTTCGTTGCTCTAGGTGCTTGCATTTTTTTAGCGGCACCTGTTGCATTGGTTGTCGTTTTCTTAACAATCTTCTTCTTCGGTGCAGGTTTAAGGCCTTTAAACTTACCCGTTAAGCCTTCAAGGGTTGTGAACTCAATCTTTTGTTTCAAGAATGCCTCAACCGCTTTAAAGCTCTTCCAGTCTTTAGGACCTACTAATGAAACTGCATCACCTTTGTTACCCGCACGGCCAGTACGACCCACACGGTGAACATATTCTTCTGCGTGTTTTGGCATATCAAAGTTAATAACAAGCGATACGCTATCGATATCAAGACCACGTGAGGCGATATCTGTTGTCACTAAAATTTTATGACAATTACGCTCAAACTGACTCATGATGTTATTACGTTGCGTTTGGTTCAAATTACCACTTAGTGCAACCGCTTTTAGTTTACGTTCGTTCAGCTCAGCCGTTAAACGATCAGTATCAGCGCGGGTTGCAGTAAAGATAATAACTTGGTTGTAATCTTCTACTTCTAACACTTTATCTAGCAATGCTTGTTTGTGATCTAAGTGATCACACAAAATAAAGCGTTGAGTAATATCGGTATGCTCTTCTGCTGAGTGACCAATTGAAATACGCTTTGGCATATCCAACATCTCAGATGCAATTGACATCACATCAACGTGATCCATGGTTGCAGAGAACATTAATGTTTGACGACGACGGTGGTTAGCCGCTTCGTTAATACGACGAAGTTGTGGTTCAAAACCCAGATCAAGCATACGGTCTGCTTCATCAAGAATAAGCATCTCTAAACCATCAAGGTGTGTACTACGGTGCTCAAGGTGATCGACAAAACGACCAGGCGTCGCAACCACAAACATTGGGTCATTACGTAATGCTTTTACTTGATCGTTAAAGTTTTCACCACCAACAATCAAGGTTGCATCGTAAGGCGTACCAGCATTAAGCGTACGTAGTTGTGCGTAAATTTGTTTCGCTAACTCACGCGTCGGCGTTAAAATTAATACGCGAGGATCACGACGAGTAAATGGCTTACCACGATACATACGCTGCATCGCAGGTAATAGAAATGCTAGAGTTTTACCGGAACCCGTTTTCGACGACGCCAAAATATCTTTGCCTGCAATAGCAACAGGGACGGCCGTTTGTTGAATTTCGGTTGCTCGATCAAACGCCAAATGATTCAATTTGTTTAATAGGCGTGCGTCTAAGCCAAGATCTTTAAAATGCAAAATGATGCTCCGGTAAAAACAACTCAATTAATGAGTGTGTCCTGTCAAATATGATGAATATCACAATATTGTGAAAACATTAGCTGGAAATTATAACACAAACCAATTTTAAAAAACCTAAAATAAGTCACCCTACTAGCGTTAACATATTGATAATCGTTATTGCTATATAGACATCAAACACGTTACGCTTTAATTCATTAGAGATTATAAGGAATTGAAATGATTAAGAACAAATACCCTAAATGGTTAGCGCTGTGCTATAGCATCTTTTTTATTGCACTTGGACTCAATCCAGCTTTTCGTGCAGTCTGGATAGCAGAAGCGATCCCCCTCGTTATTGTGTTCTTATTTCTAGTGTTTAGTTACCGTTATTTTGTATTTAGTAATCTCGCCTACACCTTAATGGCTGTATGGTTGGTATTACACAATATAGGTGCCCATTACACCTTTGCAAATGTCCCTTTTGACTGGGTTAATCACCTTTTAGATTCAAATCGCAACCATTTTGATCGTTTCGCCCACTTTTCAATTGGCTTTTATGCGTTTCCCATTGCTGAATTTTTAGTACGTAAAGGGCATTGCAAACCAATTATAGCGGCGCTATTTGGGTTATTTGCCATTATGGCAACAGCAGCGGCTTATGAAATTGTAGAATGGTGGTATGCAGCAAGTGCTGGTGGTGAGGCGGGTATTGAATTTTTAGGATCCCAAGGTGATATTTGGGATGCACAAAAAGATATGCTGGCTGATACGCTTGGTGCGATATTTAGCTTAGTTATTTTCTTTGTTGCTACACCGTATAATATCAACAATAAAAGACACTAACGTTATTTTCAAGCAACAAAAAAGGCGCTTAATTAGCGCCTTTTTTATTTAACCCAATCTGAAATTACTCTGCGTCAGGATAACCATCTGGATTTGTTGACTGCCAACGCCATGTATCTTGCGTCATATCATCAAGTGTTAGTTTTGCTTCCCAATGCAATTCAGCTTTTGCTTTCGCAGGATCAGCCCAACATTCAGCAATATCACCCGCACGACGAGGTGCAATTTTATAAGGGATCTCAACACCTGAAGCAATTTCAAATGCTTTTGCCATTTGCAATACACTGTTACCGTTACCAGTACCTAGATTGTAAATGTGTAAGCCAGCTTCACGACCTTTATGTGTTAATGCTGCAAGGTGACCGTCTGCAAGATCTACCACGTGAATGTAATCACGAACACCAGTACCATCTACTGTTGGGTAGTCGTTACCAAAAACAGATAAGAACTCACGACGACCAACAGCAACTTGAGAGATAAATGGCATTAGGTTGTTAGGTATACCTTGTGGATCTTCACCCATCGTGCCTGATTTATGTGAACCTACAGGGTTAAAGTAACGCAATAATGTCACACTCATTTCAGGATAAGCATGTTGAATATCGCCCAAGCACTCTTCTACCATTAGCTTACTACGGCCATATGGGTTAGTTGCACTGGTTGGGAAATCTTCTGTGATAGGCACTGATGCAGGATCACCATAAACAGTCGCTGATGAACTAAAAATAATAGCATTCACGCCCGCTGTACGCATTGCTTCAACAAGCACTAACGTACCACTTACGTTATTATCGTAATATTCAAGTGGCTTCTCTACTGATTCACCGACCGCTTTCAGTCCTGCAAAGTGAATCACAGCGTCGATATCATTTTCAGCAAAAACACTGTCCAAAAATTTACGATCACGAATATCACCTTTATAAAAGGCAGGCATTACACCCGTTAAGCTCTCAATGCGCTTTAATACTGTTTCTTTACTGTTATACAAATTATCAACAATAATTGGGGTCATACCCGCTTCAATCATTTGTACACAAGTATGACTACCAATGTAGCCCATGCCACCAGTAACTAATACACGCATGATGTCTCCTAGTCGTTAATACGTAATTTGAAGCTAAATATTAATACATATCCGTATGGTAATAACACGATATTGTATAAAAATTTATTCTATTAAAATATTATGCTATCGATTGCTGTCTTTAGCAATGTGTTGATTCACATAACATTTAATTTTGACATAATATTAACTAAAAAAACAAAGACTCATATCACAATTTTATATTTCGTTTTCAAAAAATAGTCTTAACCATTAACAATAAAACATCGTATAATTAATGCGTAATTTAATTATTTGAGTAAGCTATGAGACGGTTTTTACATTATTTTCTTTTATTATGGACACTACTTTTCATGACAACTGGTTGCGAAGTTGTCCATTGGAAAACAGAACACGATCAATCGTCTTTAAAAAAAGAAGGATTCAGTAAACACCAAATAACGCTCCATGAAGGGGGACAGTTAACCTATTGGGAGGGAGGACAAGGTCAGCCTTTACTTCTTTTACATGGTTTTGGTGGTACGGCAGTGGCTACATGGAAGGCTGAAATGGTCCAACTAAGTAAAAAATACCGTGTTATCGCACCTGATCTACTCTGGTTTGGTGAGTCTTATAGCAATAATGCTGCACAATTAGCCACTCAAACAAATGCTATGTGGCAGTTAATCGATAAATTAAAATTAAAAAAAATCGATGTTGCAGGTATTTCTTATGGTGGTTTTATTACCTATGACATGATGCTAACACCTGAACGTATCAATAAGGCTGTTATTATTGCTAGCCCTGGTCCATTATTTAATGATCAAGATTTGACTGATTTAGTTAAACGTGCAGGCACACAATCCCCTGAAGAGTTATTTGTTCCTAATAATGGTGATGATGTTAAACGTCTTTATGACAATGTATTTATTGAGAAAAAATTTATCCCTGATTTCATCGCGAACCAAATCTATCTTGATTATTTTTCACAATGGAAATCACAACGAACACAATTAATTAAAACATTACCCAATGATAGAGATCGTATTCACCAATATGACCCTAAAAAACTACCTCAATCCCTTATTATATGGGGACAAAATGATCAAATATTCCCACTCAATAGTGGTATAAAATTAAGTCAATATATTCAATCCCCTCTTATTGTACTACCAAAAACAGCACACGGTATTACCAATGAACAGCCCAAAGTCACGGCTGATTTAATTGATAATTTTTTATCCTCCCTATAATTGCCATATGATCATGATAAAAAGAGAAGCCAAAGCTTCTCTTTTTCAATTATTGTGCTTTTTGTTGTAAATAAACAAAGATTTCGTCTTTTAATAACAGTTTTTCTTTTTTAAGTTGCTCTATATGCACCTCATCAAAACCATTAGCTGATGTCATCACATTAATTTTATCATCTAACTCATTGTGTTTTTTAAATAGACGATCAAACTGTATATCATGACCTTTTAGTGATGTTATTAAGCTTCTATATTCAGGAAACATTGTCACCTCTCTTTATTTTCAAACACTCTTTATTTATACTTAACTCGAATAATTATTCATAGATATAGATCCCATTTTTAATCATTAAAGCTAAAAAACAAGTCTTATTATATATACAAAAACAGATGCCATTAAAAATCACTTCTTACATATCATTGAGTTATAGTTAATAAAGTTCATTTTCTCTTAAAGCATAGATAACAACACCTCTTTTAAATATATTATTTTACATTAAAATAAAAAAATAATTAGACATCAATCGCAATACTGATATGCTTCACAAAAAAATACTCGATCTCTTGTATTTGTCTTAATGTTGTTATAAAGGTTTTTTTCATATCATGGCTACATTGATTAAAAGCACTCAGCTACAAGCAACAAACTTTGCCTATATTGAACTTAGTGAGAAAACATTAAAAAAACAACTTTCTTTATTATTCCCTTTCGCTGGTGCTATCTGTGCCATTATTGCCTTTACTTATTTTGTATCACAACAAGGTCATTATTTTACCGTTGTCGGTATACTCGGCATGACATTATGTTACATCTTAACCGCTTTAAATCGGACCCCATTTTCAGCAACAATTCTTTTTTGGATTTTTTTAATTGCAACTACTCTCGTATGCTCAAGTGGTTTTTATTTTACTGGCGCACGTCATATAAGTAATACCATCGGCTTAACTATTCCACTATTAAGCTTTTTTGCTTTACAAATTAGACCCGCCACTTGGTATAGTGCTATTTTTGGCTTGATCTATATTGTACTGAGCGTATCTGAAATAACCACTAAACAGATGCAAATTTCATCCGCTCTTCAAAATATTTGTGCTTATTCTATTATCTTTGTAATGGCTTTTTTGTTATCTCGCCATCGATATGATGCTATTTTACAAGTTAAAAAAACCACGACTAATGATTTCCTTACTGGGCTATTAAATCGTGAAGGCCTATTACCTTTTTATCAAAGCGAGTCTTCTCGATGTAAGCGTTACCGCCGTGATGTTTCAATGCTATTAATAAACATTGATAAATTCAGGGATGTTAACGACCGCTTCGGCCTTGATGCTGGCGATAAAACATTAATGATGGCTGCAAAATGTCTCCGTGAAATTTGTGATGAAAATATCCATATTGCGCGTTTAAGTAGTCAAGAATTTTGTATCATTATTCCTGATGCTAATATTCAAGCCGCAGAGCAATTTGCACTTAAAATTCGTGATGAAATTAGTCAATGGATATTAGAGTTAACCTCCGGACACCAAATAAAAATCACCGTTAGTATTGGCATTACTAATATTGAATATCAAGATTTTAGATATGACTACATCAAAGCAGAAAGTGCATTGATGAGAGCAAAAAGCTGGGGAGCTAATCAAATAGCAACCTATGAATAGAGAACAATAATGAACAGAATAAAACACTATCAATGGAAATGTTTTAGTATTGAAGAACAGCCTCACTTATTGCCCGATGGTAGAGAAATACCTTTTACCAGCATAAAACATCCAGGTGCCGTTATTATCATTCCTATTGACAGTAATGGTGATCTAATACTTGTTCATCAATATCGCCCTGCCGTGAGCCAATGGTTATTTGAATTTCCAGCAGGTACGCTTGAAGCTAAAGAAGATATTTTTGGTTGTGCACAACGAGAATTAGCAGAAGAAACTAAATTGGAGGCCAGTCAATGGCAACCTCTAGGTCAATTATTACCCGTACCTAGCTTTTGTGATGAAATACAATATCTTTATGTTGCTCAAGGATTATCAGCAACAGATGGTGAACTTGATGATGACGAAATCATTAATGTTGTCACATTATCCGTTAGTGAAATAGAACAAAAAATTGCAGACAATCAAATTCAAGATAATAAAACCTTAGCCGCCTTTCTAAAAGCACGCATCCTTGGTTTCATTTAAGATGACTAACATAATAAACATATTGCGCTATTAGCTAATAAATAGCGCAATATGTTTAAACTAACTCATATCTGAAAAATTACTATTCACACAAACAGATCGCGTTAAACTTCGTTTCAGTTTATAAAAGCATTTTTACGAAATGGTATATCGTGTCTTTCTTACTCGCTTTAATATTTTCTCTTTCATCGAATCTCGATAATTTTGTCATTGGTCTGAGTTATGGCGTCAAAAATGAAAGAATTCCTTTAACTGCTAATGGAATTATTGCATTTATAACTGCATTTATTACCTTTATTTCAATGTTAGGCGGAAAATTAGTAACTCAACTTATTCCTAATTATGTATCGAATGAATTAGGCTCAGCGATCTTTATTTTAATGGGATCTTGGTTCATTGGAAGCGATCTTCTAAAAAAGAAAAAACAACAACAAAAACAACGTACTGCGCTCAATTTCAAAGGTGCAGTAATGTTAGGGTTATTATTATCTATCAATAATATCGGGGTTGGTATTTTAGGCAGTATTACGCATTTAGACATTACACTGGTCGTTACACTTACTTTTATCACCGGCATGTTTCTAACTTATGCAGGTAACCATATTGGCCATAGTGTTATTGGTAATATCGTTGGAAAATATAATGATTTAATTTCAGGTAGTTTACTTATTATTCTAGGTATTTTATCGTTATTATTTAAGTTTTAAGCTACGTTTATTCTGTATGTAAATCCACTAGAAAGCCCAGTAATATACTGGGCAACAATATGCATCATCAATTAGAAACGAATAACCATTACAATCTAATTTGCCAACGTTTAAGCGGCTCATCATGATTAATGCCTACACGCCCCCAGCGATCAACACTATCAATCACCATCACATTCACGCCTTTAGGTAATAATGCTTGTTGCGATGCCGTTAATTTCTTTGTACTTAATAACCATAAGCTGTCATCTTCTGCTAATAACGCCTTCAATTTTTGCTTATCTTTCTCTGTCCATTCTAATTCTGGTATCGTTAGCCTATCAACAACAAATAGCTGATTTCCTGAAGCAAAATCTTCAAGTTCCGTTGACAGTAATATCACAGAATCAATTCCGGCATCAATTAAGACCTGTTGCTGGCTATTAATCAATTTACGAACATCACCCATTAGCTGCTGCTGATTCTTTTCAATTTGTTGTGCTTTTTCAGGCCATAAGCGCTGTAAATCATCACTGACAATGGCGGCCATTCGGCTAAGATTAGTTGGGTTTAGCCATGAATAGATTGACATTGTGCCATCACTTAAACGCAACGCGGCAACACCTTGACCTCGTGGCGAAATAGCTTGTGATGCATCAATTTCAACGATCTTAATATTGCCCTGACGCGCATAAACATACAGTGGGTCTTGTGGCCAAATTGCCCCTAATGTTATTACAACTTGGGCTTTTTCACTGGCTTGCTTCGTTACCACGTCACCTTTAGAGGCAAACCAATTAGGTAATCGTGTCACCCCATAACGTTTAGGCGGTAAAAATGTTGTCGTTATACCCGTATTCTGAGTAAGTTCTGATGCCAACATATAAGTAACAGGTGTTGCTGTTAAAATATCATCAGCATAAACTGCGCTGGTATAACTGACCCCTGCAATAATAATCGCCGCGACAGAAACGGATTTTGCGATCAAACGCATTGGATATTGCTGAACTTTATTCATGTTGATTCCTTAAAAATACAGCGACTACCCTTTACGAATAATGCGATAACAAGTGGCGATTAAAAAGAAAGTAGCAGCAACAATAATAATTGCGGCTCCTGATGGAATCGGTAATTTAAGCTCCATCGGTAGGATAGTACCCACCACACAACTGATAGTGGCTAATAAGGATGACAATAAGACAAAACTGCCCATATTTTTAGTTAGTAAACGTGCCGTTGCCCCAGGAATAAGCAATAAAGCACCGACTAATACCGCGCCCACAATTTTAACGGATGCAATGGTGACAAGCGTTATCATAATAACAAACAGATAGTCATAGAAATTCGTTTTATAACCACGAACACGGGCAATATCAGGGCTAATACAAGTTAACAATATTCGATTAAAAGTGGGTATTAATAACAATATAATCAACCCACAACTTATTGCCAATACCCACAAATCTTGATCGGTTACGGTTAGAATTGAACCAAACAATACATTTTCTAACATATGGATATTAATTTTTCGCGCCACATACATCAGTAATGCCGCACCAACCGCTAACGCCAATGCTAAAAACACGCCAACCAGCGTGTCATAAGGTACATTGGTTCGATTACGGACAAAGTGGAGTAATAACGCAAAAATCATGCAAAAACTGAATAACCCAATAAACGGATTTTCAGGTGGCTCGCCCAACAACACCCCAAGCGCAATGCCTGTTAATGCTGCATGACCGACCGCTTCAGAGAAAAAAGCCAACCGTTTAGCGATCACTAATGTTCCTAAGCCCCCTAATAACGGTCCTAATAACAGCGCAGCAACGATCGCATTAACCATGAATGCATATGAAAAACTGTCACTTAGAAAACCCGCATCAACACCTAATTGTGCCCAATGACGTAATAACTCCATTACGCAACCTCGTGTTGATTCGCCACAATCGGCGCATGACTATAATGATTAAATAACCGTTCAATTTTTTCAGGAACCAACACTTCAGAGTGATGACCAGAATCAACAACAATACGATTAACCACATGTACTTGCGCATCAAGGCGTCGAACGGCGGTTACATCATGATGAACGGCTAATACGGTTTTTCCTTGCGCGACAAATTCATGAATCAAGGACTCTAAATAACGAACCCCTTGCTCATCCATGCCTGTTGTAGGCTCATCAAGCACTAATAAATCAGGATCATCCAATAACGCTTGAGCAAACAAAACCCGTTGTTGTTCGCCACCAGATAATTGCCCCATGCGTCGATCAGCACGATTGGCCATGCCGACACGTTCCAATTGGCTTAATGCAAACAACTTATCTTGTTGACGTTTACGCCAAAACAAAGGAGAACGGGTTAAATTTAATAAAATAAAATCCATCACTGTTAACGGTAAACTTTGTTCAAACATCGCTTTTTGCGGCACATAACCAACTGAGCCGGGTTTACCATTATTGGCAGCATCATCCCATAAAATATCAACATTGCCTTTGAACGGTGTTAAGCCCAAAATTGAGCGTAATAATGATGTTTTCCCTCCGCCATTTGGCCCCATCACCACATGGCATTGCCCTGCTGCAAAACTATGGTTAATGTTAGATAAAATATGATTTTCACCGTATTGCAACTCTAGGTTGGCAATCTCAATCCGAGGGCCAAAACTCATGCTTGATCCTTACTAACAGCAAATTGCATTGCGTCAACTAACGTAGTTAAATTTTGCTGCATTTCGATTTCTACTTTATCCGCTTGATATTGGCCGTGCGTCATATGTGAAAAACGGTATAACTTCACCCCTGTCGCTTTTTCTATGGTGTCGACGTAACGGTTAGGCATATTTAATTCATAAAACAACACATCAATGCCTGATTGCTTTATTTTTTCAATCGTTTCTTGTAGTTGACTGGCACTGGGTTCAACCCCGTGGGCAGGTTCAATTACCGCCGCAACATCAACACCAAATTCTTGTAATAAATACCCGTAAGCATTGTGCGTTGTCGCAACCTTCATACCCGAGGTATCTAGATCACCCAGTGTTAACATTGCTTTACGTTTCATTAATCGAAACTTTTTCGCATAATTTCGAGCATTTTTACGGTATTCAATTGCATTATCAGGATCAAGCTCTGCCAATTTATTCGCAATGGTATACACTTTTTGAATCGTAGTTGATAAACCAACAAAGGTATGAGGGTTTACCGCACCATCACCCACAGACTGCCCCATCGCAGGTAATAAAGGCACATCGTTATTGGCTTTAATCACCACCAAATCATCACGATTAGCCGCAGCAATCACTTTTAGTGCAAAGTCATCATGACCAATACCATTCACAACAATCACATCCATTTGTTTTAAACGACGTAAATCATTAGGTTGTGGTAAATAGTTATGGGGGTTAAACCCCGCATCAACGAGCGGTAAAATATCGGCTTTATCACCAACCACGGCTTTTACATAGCTGTAATATGGTTGCAATGTTATGCCGATAGTTAATTTTTCCGCCGCTGCACTAGAGAAGCTGACAAATAAAGCAACAGCAGTCAGTA
Organism: Photobacterium carnosum; assembly: GCF_002849605.1. Lineage (GTDB taxonomy): Bacteria > Pseudomonadota > Gammaproteobacteria > Enterobacterales > Vibrionaceae > Photobacterium > Photobacterium carnosum. The sequence goes on along the minus strand of NZ_NPIB01000014.1, from coordinate 83,031 downwards.
CCGTTTGAATGACTATTTTCATAATATTTTTACTTCAACGTTAAGAAATGAATACATCGCAAGCTATACACGATAAGTAAAACAAAAGAGATTAATGAGCCAACGCTTGTTTATTACTGTCGTGATTAAACACAATTTGCGTCCAACCACTATCAATCAATTGTTGCGGTTCAAAAACAGCATTGTCGTTAATAACCAGAGGTGTCGTGTCTTGAGAAAGTGCTAACCAAATATCAGGATCCGAACTATTACTGTTCAGAACCACTGACGATGCCCCTTGATCTTCATTGCGGATACCTTGATAAAGTGCGCCACTAAGGTGTTGCCACTGATGACGGCCTTTACGTTCCCAACTTTTATCTTCAATAAATGGTGCTAACCACAGCTCAGATAACTCAGCCATATTGGGCCAATGATTCTGATGATCAATATCACGACTATCTTGATGTAAATTACGGATTTCTTCATGGGCAAGACGCAATTCAGCCACCATTGCGAGTTCTTCTGAACTTAACTCAGTGATCGCTATTTGGTGAGTATCCAATGGCGGTGTTTTTGTTTTATTTTGGTGATACGGTAACAACACCGTGGCAAGTAACAGAATTGAAATGATAATACCGCCAACCCACTTTCCTTCCTTTCCACCATTATTTGAAGGAACGGTTTGACGGATCATTTTTCTTTAATCTCAACAACATCAACTTCTACTGGGCTTTCATGCCCTGAATCAAACACCAAATAGAAATCAGCTTCCGGCTTAGTAAATTCAGCAATAGATCGTTTATCTGTGTTCACTTTGGCAATAAGATTATCGTCGTAATCATACATATTAACTTTGTAATCAACCGCTTTACTGCCATCACTGTAGCTGGTTTCACATGCCACTTTGTCACTTTCAAACCAACAGCTCATTAATGGAAAATGCGCTTGAGCAGCACTTGAAAATAATCCTAACGTTAAGAACGATAACGTGATCATCGGTAAATGATTTTTCATAACAACCTCAAACCTGCCTATATTGTGGGTAGCAGTAATAAATAATGATTAGCGGTAATAAAAAGTGCTGCTTTAATAACAAAAACAGCACCGAGGGTAATTATTTTAGCGATGCTTCAAAAGTGATATGCACGTTAACGTTAGCGGTATCAACCATTGGATCATTGGCAATATCACCACGGTAATTCGCTTTCATAATATAGCGACCCGCCGTTTCAGGCGTAAAGCTCACCTTACCGTCTTTATCACTCACCACATCAATTTGCTGCTGGTGGTTACGGTATAACGTCCCTTCACGGGTTACTTCAGCCACGACACCCGCTTGAGGCTTACCATTAAAATAAAATTGGAAGCTAACAGGCTCACCTTCAACAATATCGGCAGGGTGAGTAATCGGCAATAACTCTAAATATTTCCCCGTAATGTCCATTGCTTTGGTACTTGGCTTACCAACAGTGACATATGTTTCAGCGCGGGTATAACCGACCTGAGTGACAACGTCACGTGATTTAGGTGGTAATACAGCATCACGTTCAACTTTGTTCGCTGCTATCCATTTCACCGTGTCGCGACGGCCTGCTTTATATTGCGTAAAATAAACAGGGGTTTGATTCACTTGAATTTTATGAGTGCCTTGCTCTTCAAAATAGAAGTCAAAAATAGCACGGCGTTTACCCCGAATAGTAAAATTAGGGCGCTCAATACGTCCATCAGGCATGATCACTTCAGCAGTTTCTGTACTTGCTGGCTTATCATAAATAAAGGTGCCGTGTGACGCGGTAACATCAAAAGACAACCAATCGCCACCCTCTTTTGATACGGTAAAATGTGACGGTAATATCCAGCGCGGATGTGCATTCGCCGAGGCTGATACCGCTAATCCTGCAATAACCGCACATGCTAGAGAAAACGCTTTCATTTTGTTATTTTTCATAATGTTACTATTACTCAAAGTTTATAATTAAGTTGAATAGCACCGGTTTCTTCCGTCGGTGCAATAACATGGCTAAACGCGTTTTCGCCTAGCTCGATTTTTTGACGCAAATAATTACGACCACCGTGTTCACGCACAACTTCAACGTAGAAGGTATAATTGCCTTGTTCTACTCGCTGGCCTTTATCATTCAAACCATCCCATACAAAGGTATATTCACCCGCAGGACGGGTTGCAGAAGTTACCGCATCAACTAACTCACGATCATAACGTCCCGCTTTTCGCCACCAGCTACGTAAATCTTTCAACCATTCATCTTTACCCACCCACAACTGCACGGTACGTACAGGTTTTCGATCTGCATCTTCAACCCAAACCGCAACATAAGGACGGGCATACATAGTGGTATCAATAGTCGGTAGTGCAATACTCACCTCTAGTTGCGCCGTTTCTGGAACGGGTTTTGCTATTGCACTGGCCAATGGTGTTAACAATAACGCGACCAATAATGGTTTTTTGATGATGTGAAACACGGTCATAATGAACCTTTAATAAAATCGACAATCAAATACTGGCTTATGGCACAGCAACAATATAAATCAGTAAACTCACCGCAGAACCCAGCCCCATCCATTTCAATGAAGTGCGAAAGGTTTTCTTTTTAGGGATCAATAAGCACACACCAGTTAAAACAAACATCACCATCAATAAGGCGGTAATATCAATAAACCAGCGCCAGACTTCACCACTATTACGCCCTTTATGGAGATCATTAAGCACCGCAATCACACCATAATGGGTACTCTCAATGGTTGCTTGCGCGGTTGTCATATCAATAAACACCGTGGCGTTATAACCCGGGCCTTTATAATCCAGTGAAATTTCACCTTCGACTAACTCATCACCATCGACATCGGTAAAAATATCAATTGCCGATGGCGTTCCACGAACATCACCATGCTTAGCTAAATACGCAATTAATGCTGAACGGTTAGGCGTAAACGGCCCTTTCTCTGAACCCAATAATTCAACAGGAAGTGAAAGCTGTTGTTCAACGATATTCGGTGATTGACTCACAAACAGATGCGGTCGATTTAATGTGATGCCTGTGATAGCAAAAAATAACACCACCAGCATCAGTGCCATTGAAATATAAATATGTAATCGGCGCGCCCATAATTGCACGGCTTTATTTTTTAACACCATCACTAACATCATGCATAAGAGTAACTTGGATAATGATAATTTAATTGATAATCGTTCTTATTGGCATTCAATTTACATTGTTTACGTTGGTTAGAAATGCGTTACAAGAAACAAGGTGCGAGGTGCGAGGTGCGAGGTGCGAGGTGCGAGGTGCGAGGATAATAAAGGCGATAAAAAATAAACCCCTAATAAAAAATCATTAGGGGTAATTTGTAAGATTTAACGTTAATCCATATAGCCCGTCTAATGAGTACGACACTGACGGAAAAGATCTTGCTTCGGTTTATAAACAGACGTATTTACATTCATAATACCTAACATAGAACTAAACACATTATCTTGTGAATAATCCCCTCTCTTGGCATTGTTCGCTATATTCTCAAGACAAGTGAGATTTAAACCGCGATCTTGAGTAAAACTTTTTGAGAACCACATCATCATTGGCACTGTTGTTTGGTATTTAGGCGCTAAACTATAAGGCGTACCATGTAAATACAGCCCACCTTCGCCTAATGATTCTCCATGATCTGAAATATAGAACAATGCCGTGTTGTATTTATCACTGTAACCTTTTAACTGTTGGATCAATTGACTGATCATATAATCGGTATACAAAATAGTATTATCATAGCTATTCACTATTTGTTCTTTGGTGCAGTTTTCAATATCCGAACGCTGGCAATCTGGTTTAAAAAACGCGCGATCTTTAGGGTAACGTTTGTAATATGTTGGCCCATGGCTTCCCATAATATGTAACGTAATAAACTTATTACCCTTCATATTCGCTACTTCTTGATGAAAGTTATTCAATAACGCCATATCAAGACATGATTCGCCATCACATAAAGGATCTGTTGCACTATGGTTTAAGGTTATCTTTTGAATACGATCTCCAGCACCTTTGTCACCACCATCATTTTCTTTCCACAGTATTGAAATACCCGCACGATGCAGAATATCAATAAAGGTATCTTGATTATAAGCAATGGCTTTTTTATAGTTGCTACGATTCATTGCAGAGAACATACACGGCACAGACACAGCGGTTGCCGTTCCACATGAAGTGACATTCTTAAACGAAATCATATTATCAGATTGAGTATATTGATTGGTGGGGCGAGCATAACCGTTGGCTTGATAATTTTGAGAACGTGCGGTTTCACCGAGAACAAACACAAATAAAGTAGGCTTACCATTAGATGTTGCCGTCGTTACCAACTTAGCATCTGTCCCAATTTTTTGATAAGGGATAGGTTTAGTAAAATAGGTTCTATCAATATACTTAATGCCGGTATACACGTAAGACGGATTAATCACGCGATTAAGATATTTATTATTACGCCCTACTGACGCATAATCTTTATAAAACAAAGCCGCAATTAAAATGATGATAAGAATGGATACGACAATTGATATTAATTTATATATTACAAACGTTTTAATAAAAGATTGTTTTTTTATCTTTACACCAATAATAAACAAACAAGGAACAACACCAATAATAATAATAGCGATAAGGCCAGATAAGCTAAAATAGGATGCTGCTTCACCACTATTGGTCTCGAAAATGTTCTCCATCATTCCATAATCAAAAATAATCCCATAATGATATGACGCATAAGCAGTAATAGCTGAAACAAAAGTAAGCACACTAAACAAAACACGCCCAATATAAGGCCATGCTAAAAGTTGGAATATAATATTAAGAGCCGCAATAAGAAATATAGGCAGTGATATTATAAATCCCACACTCACTATCTCTAACTTTGACAGTATTTCATAAAATGTTTGCCATAATGGAATATTTAAAACAATCCCAAAATATATAGCGATACAGAAAACTAAAATATTATAATTCATTTCTTTATTGAAAACAGAAGAAGAACACTTCATTTATTTAACCTAAAATAATAGCATAGCCAAATGTCAGAGAAGACACGTTTTATGCGCACAAGTATACTTATATGCTCATATGAATAATAGCATTAAATAGCTATGCGCAAGAAGTATTTATCTGTATATAAACTACACCAGTAAATAGCTCTATATAGTTTCATGATCAATAACCTGCACCATCTCTTTTGATAACCAGCATTCGTTATTATTATTAAAGAGTTCTAATTTCAGGTAATGATAAAGAATACATATTATTTACTATAAACAGAAAAAAGTATCAGCCTGTCTTATAAATAAGAAAAGCGAGCTCAATGGCTCGCTTTTCTACAAATAACAATCTCTTTAATCATTACAATATCTATTTAAGCACTTACATCTATTTTTCGCATTTGGCCTAAATATTTAATCCAACTTTTCGCCGCAGAAGATGGTTGAATATTATTTGCTTGCTTGGCGTGAATAATCGCTTGATCGAGATTATTCATTTTGTAATAAACCCTAACTTTCGCTAATTCTACCGCAGCCTGTTTGTCTTTACGTTTAACGCGATCTAATTCAACCAAAGCTTGTTTATAATCACCTTCTTGAACTAACAATTGCGCTAACTGCCAACGGTAGTGGTTATCTTTCGCCGCAACTTTTGTCCATAGTTTGATTGCTTTGTTCCATTCCCGTGCCATTTGCCAGTAATTAGCTTGTTCAATTAATAACGTCTTATCACTATTGGCATCTTTCAATGCGGCTATTTGTTCCGCTGCACGTTCTGGAATACCACGTTGAGCATACAATTGGGCTAATACTTTAAGATCTTGCTGACTCAGTGCCACCCCTTGGTATTTAGCTAACTTTAACGTTGCTAAAGCATTAGCGGTTTTACCAGTTCGCATTTGAATACTGGCTAATTGCTGCCACCAAATGAGCTTCGTTGGTTCTAATGCAATTAAACGATTCAGGGTTGCTGATGCACCTTGCCACTGTTTAAGTTGTAACTGTGCCCCAAGCTTAATCGATAACGGTGACATCGTGTCTTTAAGACGATAACCATCATAATGCTTCATCGCGGTTAACACTTGCTGCCACTGCGATTGCTGATAATGCGCTTGAGCAATGCGTAACCACAGCTCATCCCCTTTTTGTTTGGCAGGAATATTTTTGGTTAACTTATAATAATGCGGTAATGCTTGGCTATATTTAGCATCAGACAACAAAATATCCGCCAACATACGCTCAGTCGTCCATGCTTGATCGTCATGCAACAAACCACTGTTTACTGCTTTTGTTAACAAAGAAATAGCTTGTGACTGTTTCCCTTGCTGCCAATAAAACACCCCCAGCATTCGTTGCACATACGCTTTATCGTAAGCAGAACGTGGGTTCATTTCAGCTAACAGTGCAATGGCTTGAGTAAGCTTATCATTTAATTGTAAGTCATTAGCGCGTTGTACCTTGTTGGCTGTCGCTTGTGATAACTGACCACCACTTGCATAAGCATTTGATAATGGCAGTGAAGCCGACAAGGTTAACGCGATAATAAAAGCTAATTTTTTCATTATTGATTTAACCTAAATTCAAGGCGCACTGTCTGCCCTTGTTGTGCCATTGCGGTGCCATTAACAACTTGTGGTTGGTACTTCCACTTGCGTAATGCGCGGATCGCTTCTTTATCAAATAAACGATGGGGCTTGGCATCCATGATCGTAATATCGATTGGTCGACCTTGGGTATCAATGGTAAATTTAAGCACCACATACCCTTCTTTTCCTTGGCGTAAAGCTCGTGCAGGATAACGCGGCTCTGCTCTATAAAGCGGCATCGCCTGTTGCGATTTACCTAATCCGTTACCTATCGCTGCTGCACTACTGAAATCAGTAAATTTAGGCGCATTAACCGCTAAACCATGAATAGACGTATCTAAACCTAAGCTAGGAATAGACGCCATTGGCATCGCTGTTGATGTTGCCGCTTGTGACTGCGACGGTTGCGCTTCAGGTGGCGGCGTTGGCGTTTCTGGCGGTGGTGGTGCAACACGCTGACGACGCTGTGGCGCTTGTTCGTGTTCTACCATTACCATATTAAACGCTAACGGCGGTGCATTATCTTGAGGTTGATGATTACCGTTATCGACCATCCATGCCATCAGTGTAAACAGACCTAAAGCCACCGCGAGCGCCAATGGCAGTGCCATCAATATGCGCATCATTAGTTTTTCTCCGCAGCCAAGGCAATATTTTTGACTCCAGCACCTTTTGCAGCATCCATCACCTTAACGACCGTACCGTTATAAGCATGTTCATCCGCTTGAATCACTAATGCTGCATCAGGTTGTTCCGTTAACATGTGTTCTAAGGTTGCTTGAACGCGTTCAGGATCAACCACTCGCTTATCAATATAAATATCATTTGCAGCAGTGATCGCCACAAAAATACCCGCATCTTTTTGGCTAACCACATGGTTTGCTTGCGGGCGATTCACTTCAACCCCTGATTCACGCACAAAAGAACTAGTAACAATAAAGAAAATCAACATGATGAAAACGATATCTAACATCGAGGTTAAATCTATTTGTGCATCTTCACGCACTGACGAGCGACGGCTGAGTCTCATTGTTGACTCCTTAATGATTTTTCTAATTTCAATTCACGCATTTGACACGCTTTTGCCAATCGAGCATGAATAAACATTCCCGCTAGTGCTGCCACCATGCCCGCCATAGTTGGTAATGTCGCCAGTGAAATTCCTGACGCCATCAATCGCGGTTGGCTACTGCCTTGGGTTGCCATTACATCAAACACTGAAATCATACCCGTAACCGTACCAAGCAAACCTAACATGGGACAAATAGCGACTAACACTTTAATAAAATTAAGGTTTTTGTTTAACGCTATTTTAGCATCACTCAACCAGCCATCTCGAATTGCATGAGCATACCAAGATTGATGATCAGCACGTGCTGCCCATAATGCTATCCATTGTTGCTGTTGTTGTGGAAAGTAAAACACAAGGTAAATAACCCGTTCAAACACCAATAACCACAACACCGCAACCACAGCGGCTAACCACCATAAAATCACACCGCCTTGCGCCATAAAATGCGACAGTGATAACCACCACGTTTGTAATACGCTGCTATCCATTAGGCGGCCTGTTCAGTTGTCATGCCAGAATTTTTAATACCGCTTTGGTCATTTTTCTCGGCTTGTTCCGCCACTAAGCTAATACCTTGTTTTTCAAGGATCATACGAATATTTTCAGCTTGCGAACTTAAAATGTTATGCGCCAATAGCAATGGCATTGCCGCCACTAAGCCTAGAACCGTGGTCACCAGTGCCATTGAAATCCCCCCCGCCATCACTTTTGGATCGCCATTACCAAACTGAGTGATCACTTGGAAGGTTTCAATCATACCTGTTACTGTACCTAGCAAACCTAACATCGGCGCTAACGCAGCAAACAGTTTCAGCATTGACAGGCCTTTTTCTAGCCCTTGTTGTTCATCAACAATCGTTTCTAATAAACGTAATTCTAACGCTTCAACGCTACGGCTTTGTTCTTTGTTATAAACAGCTAAAATATGACCCAGTGGATTATTACCCGGCTTAGAAGGTTGCTTTAGCTGTGCTTTGATTTGTTGACGAATAATGGCTAATTTCACACCACGAAAAATCGCAATACCTGCACCAATAGCTAATAGCAATAGAATGATTTTACCAACCGCGCCACCTGCTTGCAGACGATCCATTAATGTCGGTGCTTGGGCTAATTGCTCTAGCATCACCCCACGTGAAGGATCGACCACCAGCATGTCATTGCCCGTAGAGATTAATTGATCATAATCAGCCAATGTCGGTGCATGTTCAGGTTGCTGTAAATACGCCATTGCTACATGTTGGCTGCCATCCCAACGTAAATAACCATTGTCGCCGACTAAGCCAATACTGCCTAAACGCAATGCCTGAATATCACTTTGTTCACCATCACCGTTAATATATGGCACGGTGACTTTAGCAATTTGCCCGCTCGCAACGATCTGATCAGTCATTGCTTGCCATAAACCTTGCAATTGCACCATTGATGGTAAGACTTTCGCCGCGACAATCTCATTCACAACGGCATTATCTTGGCTGTTATCAATCGCGGTTACAGCATATTGTTGTTCAGCTTGTACTTCTTTGGCGGTTTGACGTACAACACCAAATAACTCGCCTAAGCTGCCGCTTTCTAATCGTAATTGTTGTTCTAACGTCGCTAAACGTTGTTCATTCGCACTAAAGGTTGTACTTAATACTTCTGTGGCAGCCTTTAATTTATTACGCTCAGTAAGTAACGCATTGTATTGCGCTTTAATATTATGATGAGTGCTATTAAAACCCGCTTCACGTTGCACATTATGCTGAGCCTGCTGGCTATGCTCTTGCTGGGCTTGTTTTACTACCGATTCGGCATTAACAGTCAATGGCAAACTTGCGATACATAATGCGGCAACTAACGTTTTTAATTTCATGTTATTTACTCTCTACGTTAGTTGATACGCCTGAAACAGGTAAGATAATTAAGCTGGGTGCTGCTTGGTTATCAGCAATCGCAAACGCTTTATCGATGTTTGCACCATCACTTGCATCAACAGGCTGCCATTGTTTAGCGGCTGTATTCCAACTCCAGTAATGGCTACCATTTAAACTTCGAGCCACCAAGGCAATGCGACCTAAATGCAACACATTCACTTCAATCATTTTATTGTCAGCAAGGGTGATTTTCGCTTGGTAAGCAGCAAGCTTGGTGCCGTAATCCATTTCAATTTGGTAGGCTTCTAAAATACGACGGAATTTTTCAGCATCGCTAATATCAGCTTGTGACATCATGGTTTCAAGTTTACCCACTCGTACCAAACGGGCTTGGCGTTTAATTGGCTTATCGTTCTCAACAATGGTCTTCAAGCCATCAATCATTTGGTACATCAATGGCACCACACCTTGACGAGTCTGCTTAATGTCGGTGATTTGTTGATCAATAGACGTCACTTCTTGCGCCTGATTTTTAACCAACCGCGCTAAGTGATCATGATAAACCGTTAAGTTTTTCACTTCTTCTTGCAGTTGTTCCATGCTGGCCTTCATTGCCAATGCAGAATCTGCACTTTTATCGATCTTATTCTGACTCACAGCAGATGCGGTATTGGTACTATTTTCAATCGAACGCGCATTATCAAGATTAGAAGCGTGAGCACCCGTAGTGACGCTGAGAATAACAATAGCCAGGCTAGTTTTAATAAAATTCATAATATTTAATCAATCGTTATCTGTAATAACCAAAAAAAACAAAAAAGAGAATGTTAAAAATAAAAAGTATCCAAGATTGGCGAACTATAAACAATAACTATTATGATTAACAGTTTATAGGCCACCACATTCAGATCACAACAAGGGGAAGTTAATACTTCCCCTTAAATATTCAACTACTTATTAATACTTAAATTCAATGGTTGCCATAAAGTTACGCCCTTCACCAAGCGTTACACCTGTTGCGCCCACATAGTCTTTGCTGGTTGAACCGCCACCCGCCATGTAATCAGTATCAAATAAATTCTCTACATTTACACGACCAATGATATCCAATTTACCGTCATATTTATAAGTATGAGCGACACCCACATCAACACGGGTATAACCGTCTTTCTTAAAGGTATTAGCGGCATCACCAAAACGTGAACCTTCATAGATAACCCCAAGGTTGACATCTGTCGCCTGTGTCACGTTATAGGTTGACCACACACTTGCTGCAAACTCAGGCACATCAACAGGACGATTACCTTCATAATTCTGATCTTTAGTGTATTCCGCATCAAGGTACATTGCAGAAGCATTCATGCTTAGTTTATCAGTAATGTTACCTTGTAACGCAAACTCCACACCATTATGTACCCGTTCGCCCGCTTGGGTTAGTGTTTGATTATTATCAGGTCCAACGGCAATCTTTGAATTTTCTTGCGTAATATTAAATACTGCGGCTGTTGCAAATAAACGCTTATTCAATAATTCCCACTTCGTGCCTAGCTCATATTGCTTACCACGTAGAGGATCAAGGTTATCTCCCGCATTAGTGTAATCAGATGACACCACCCCTTGAGGCTCAAAACTTTCAGAATATGCTAAGTAAATAGAGCCATTCTCTGCGGGGTGGTAAATTGCGGCTAATTTAGGTGATACCGCTTCTTCAGCAATGCCACTCTTCACTTGACGATCAAAACGTATGCCAGCCAGCACTTGCCAGTTATCATTCAAGGTGATCATATCTTGCGCATAGAAACCCCAAGCATCGTATGAAGAATTTGATACTTTCGGATCTTTATTTGAATACACAGGTGCGGGTGTTGTTTGACCCGGCTTAACATCCACGGAATCAAATGAACGCTGGAAACGATCGTAGCTATAACCTAACCAGTTTGCACCCACTAATAACTGATGTTGCATGCCTAACGTATCAAACTCACCCACAAAATCGGTGTAAGCTGTTTTAAATGCCCACTCATCATGGCGATCACTACCACCTTGTTTAATAGTGTCATTTTCTTCAAACTTACTAAAATCAGGGTAGCTTTCTTTGTCATTACGCACAAAATCTTGGTAGTTAAAGCCCGTATTTAATGCCCATGTATCAGTTAACTGTGCTTTTACATCAAAACCTGTATTTTGAACATCGTTATCAATTTTAGACCATTGGGCATCCCATACATGATCTCGACCCATTACCGGCTTGCCATCGACAATATACGCACCGGAATCCACACTGCCCTTATCTTGAGTACGATCATAATGCAGTGACACCGTCACGTTATCGTTAACATCATAATCAAGGAACATACCACCAACAAAGCGATCCGTTGATGGCGTAGAACCATCACTAAACTTACGCCATGAATCGTAATCTTCTTTCGCTAATACCACGCGTCCACGTAATGTTTGATCGGCATTTAGCGAACCACTGACATCTAACACACTGCGGGTATGATTATTGGAACCTACATCTTGACTGAAATTCATTTGTGTTTCATAGGTTGGCTTCTTTGACACCATGTTAACTAAGCCACCGGGTGCTGATTGCCCATAAAGCAAACCCGCAGGGCCTTTCATTACTTCAACACGCTCTAATAACTCAACCGGTTGGCGGTAATGCGACCAATGCTGGTGGCCATCACGTAAGAAACCACTACTACTGCCTAACTCAAAACCACGTAAAGAAAAACGTTCACGGTTACGACTGGTGCCACCCGCTGAAATACTGGCATCGTTTTGTAACACTTCACCTAGCGTACTTGCACGTTGCTCATCAATTAGCTTCTCATCGATAACGGCAACTTGTCCTGGAGTTTCTAATTGGGTCATCTCCATTCGCATTGCGGTCGAATTCGTGTCAGCCTTATAGCCATAATCACGTCCAGTGACCACCATATGCTCATCGGTGTCTGTCATTTCTGCATGAGCCATCGGCGCTGATAATAGCGCACCAATCAATAGTGTTAGCTGACTTTTAGAAAACATATTCCGTTATCTCCAATTACCGTATCTTTGAGAATAAAACCAATTGAATCGTGTTGTAACTTAATACCGCATCTTTAAAAGCGAACCTCTGTAGGCCTTTAAAGATACTCAATATCAGCATCAACTCACCGTTCAAGTCGTCTTGATTGTTTGCCACCATCAAATGATGCCGTCAAACTCAGAACAGGAATATAAGTGATAACCATTACCATTTGCATTTAAATTTACATTCTTTGCATTCGTGAATTTTTTGTCAACAAATACAATTGATAATCAATTCACTATCAATAAATACAATCTATTCTCAAATCAGGCAGTATTCGTCCTCTAATAACTATTAATTATTCCGTACTCAATACTGTTTTTTCGAAGACATTTAGAACAAACGAGCGTATAATTCGGCCGTTTTTATTGATTTCTGCGGTATTAAAAGTGACTCAATTAAGTCTTGAAGCTATTCATCAACAACTAGAAGAACGCAATTTTATTGCCGAGAAAGTCCGTATTGTAACGGTAGAGGCAATGGATCCTGAGGTATTAGCAGCCTGTACTACGACTGAAAATGAAACATTCTATAATAGTTATATGAATGTGATTTATTGTCGTGGTGAGCGCTATGTTTTAGGTTATCGCTGTAATGAAGCAACAATCATTGACCAAGCGATTATTTTTAAAGATGGTAAGTATTACGATCCTACTTTACAGGCAAATGGCGAAGGTGAATTTAGCCCTTATCCCTTTGCAATCTTAGCGGAATTTAAAGTCTTTGACATGATGACTCATGCTAAAAACAATAAAGACTTCCCGCCTGATATAGACTTCTTATTTACACGTAAGAAGCACTTCAAAAACGTTATTCGATAGTTCTATCTGTACCCGTTATTAAATTTTTAGTAACGGGTATTTCTTTTAACCTTTATCACTCTATAAATTCAACATAATTTATCATATCCCCTCTACTTTATATAATGGCATAACCTGTTTCATAGTTGATACGCCATAAGCAAATAAGTGCACAAAAAATCCATTCAGCCTATCAAACACTTGAGAATAACCACAATAAATGTACTATTTTGATATACACCGTTTTATATTGGACATCAGTATATGGATCAGGCAAAAGGATTAAGAAATTACTTTGTAGACAATAAACGTCAGGATATTTTTATACAGCAAGAGCACGTTCGACAATTAATCATTCAAAAACAAGACAAAGCTAAAATCACAGCCAGTCTCATTGAATTAGAAAAAGCGTGGATCGAATTTGAACATGAGAATAATCAGTAAACAGCATGTAACTAACAACATAAAGTCCAGCGAATGGTGGACTTTATGGTTAACCTTTTGATGTAAATCTAACCGCTTCACCCCTCCATTCAATTTATCGTTATGCCCTTCCTGTTTAATAATCTACCAGTACGGTAGTTAACATTTACAAGCTCAAAGCCAATCGCATTGAATGTTGCTAAGCTGCCTGTGCGGCAGTGAACATCCCGAACTAATACATCAGGCTCGTCGTATCTTTCTAAGCTGCCTGTGCGGCAGTGAACGGATATTCGCAAGAACAGTACGACATGGTCTGTTTCTAAGCTGCCTGTGCGGCAGTGAACACGGGTTGGAAGTGGGTAAGGGGACTATTGGTTTTCTAAGCTGCCTGTGCGGCAGTGAACTTGTCGGTGTTTTGCTGATTACTTTTATTACTTTTCTAAGCTGCCTGTGCGGCAGTGAACTGTTGAAGACGGGGGAGAATATTGCGGTGTTTTTTCTAAGCTGCCTGTGCGGCAGTGAACCACGCGAGCATGTTGGTTTTGTTGCGTTAGGTTTTCTAAGCTGCCTGTGCGGCAGTGAACATGATAAAGATTCCTCGCTTGAAAGTGCCATTTTTCTAAGCTGCCTGTGCGGCAGTGAACTTGATTTTGTTGTTTGTTGGTCAATTTGGGATTTTCTAAGCTGCCTGTGCGGCAGTGAACCGTCACCAGGTCGGAGTGTGCGGGCTTTACTTTTTCTAAGCTGCCTGTGCGGCAGTGAACAAGTTCATTTGCTTTATTCTTCTACGGGTACTTTTCTAAGCTGCCTGTGCGGCAGTGAACTTTATATGAGTATTTATAGAATGACTCATAGCTTTCTAAGCTGCCTGTGCGGCAGTGAACGTAATGGTAAAGTTATAATTATGTGACCCTTTTTTCTAAGCTGCCTGTGCCGCAGTGAACTTTCATAATTATCTGAAAGAATTAAGCATTGTTTTTCTAAGCTGCCTGTGCGGCAGTGAACCAAGCAATACGAGCATATCGATAATCTTATCTTTTCTAAGCTGCCTGTGCGGCAGTGAACTCGTAAAGTGCGGGCTTTTACTGGATCGTTTGTTTCTAAGCTGCCTGTGCGGCAGTGAACTTATGGAAAAATGGAGCTACCAGCCAGCATAATTTCTAAGCTGCCTGTGCGGCAGTGAACTTATTGAACGATAAAATCTAAAAAGACGATCATTTCTAAGCTGCCTGTGCGGCAGTGAACATACTAAAATGATTTTTTCTGCTACTGATTCTTTTCTAAGCTGCCTGTGCGGCAGTGAACCTCAACGTTTATTTGATTCTGTTGATCGGTTTTTTCTAAGCTGCCTGTGCGGCAGTGAACAAGTTATCGCTCAATTAAAAAATGTTAGTAATTTTCTAAGCTGCCTGTGCGGCAGTGAACTGAAGCTTAACTATAATAAGCGATTGTTTAATTTAAATAAAACCCTAAAAACCCTCTTTTACCCCTTTTTTATCTTCTGATTATAAGTCATTGATTTTAAATGCAACTAATAAAGGCTAAAAAAAAGGGTTAAATGAATACTCATCTAACCCATTATTGCTATTACAATCAAAACAGCACTTAAAATACAGGGATCGTTGCGGTAGCACTTAATCCATAGCTACTAAATACACCGTCAGTTGCAGCACTCACAACTTGGCTGTGCTCAATAAATACTCGCATCACATTCTGATTAGATAAACTTTGAATTTGAACATAAGGCAAGGTTAATCTACGCTCTGCTGTGTTCGGAATTGCATGAATCGCTTCATCCGCACTGATCCAACCTTTAGCTATCGACCGCTTACGCTTATTATTCGCAGTTTTTGCTTGTACGCGCTTTACAGTTTGATAACCCTTAATCTCACTTGGAATAGCGATAATAGCCGTAATACGCGTGTAATCTCTTAGCCCTTTCAGCCAAGTATTCGCCATCATTTGTTCAAGTGCTATTTGAGAACCGTGTAAACGTAAAGTATCGCCCAATGTTTTGTGCGCATTGGGAAAACTGATCCCCACAGCACCATTACCTACCGCTGCTAATTGACGATGTAATTTCGCAAATAAGTTATTCATTAATACTGCCGCAGAGGTTTCTAAATCAGGCAGCACTTGAATATCAATGTAATACAACATAATCGCTATTCTCCAAATACACCGCCGCGCACCAACATCGCCATCACATAATGTTGTTGCTCTAATTCAGGCGCTTTGTCTTTTAATAACCAGTTATCTAATAAGTTATAGAAATCTGTTTTTTCTTTAGGCTGACGGTACGCTTTACCGCGATTAGTAACCGAGCCATAAGGTTCAACGGCAATCGGTCCAACTTCTTCTGTTTCAGGATGCCATGTATCAATGGTGCGTAATGCATTACCAATTTTTTGAGAGTGCATTGCCGCTTGACCATTTAGTTGATACAGATACTTACTCTTATCACCAGAGCCCGTATTCATAACCAATTCTTGAGATGGGAATACTGTTTGACCATGACCTAATTGTACAAAGGCAGTCACGGTTAATAAGGTTGCTTTTTCGCCAAGTAATCCTTGCTCAATCACCTGTGATAATGCTACTAAATCACCCTTTGCAGCAGTAAATTGACGGAGGCTGTAATCTAAACTGTCAAACGTCCACACCTGATCATGATGCTGTACTGTCACCATGACATTTTCAGCCCCAACGCGGTTACGCCATAGAAAACGACCATTAACGAGATTAGTAGCATAACGTGTTGCTAATTCTTTAAACCCATGCTCAGTAACGTAGCCTTTAATCAATTGACTTAATGCCGCTTGGTAATCAGGGCTATTACACGTAGAAGGCACATTTAAATCACCGAGAACACGTAGCGTAAAGGTTAATTTAAGCGTATCGCAATCAAACGGTAACGCAGCATTATCTACCGTTTGTAAATTTGCCTTTTGAATTTCAGCATCTAATTTAGCCGGATCATTCGCTTTAGGCCCTTTCATACGATTAGAGATCGTACCGCGTACTGATTTCTCATTAACAGCGATAGGCTGCCAATTGGCGCTAGTGGCTGTTTCATTCCAATTACCCGCGGCCATTACGGCATCTGAGCAAGCCAATTTGCCTTCAAAAGCTAATACTGATGGTGTGGTTAACTTCGTTGTCATTGTATACATCCTTGGCTATTTAATAAGAAAAGTCGAAATCTTCATTACTTTCAATAGAATGAATAGATTGTTGGGCGCGGCATAAATAATACGGTGAACTATATTGATAACGCCATAATATTTGATTGATGGATTCAACCCGACTAGGACTGCCTATCCACTCACCGACACTGTAAACCGCCTCAGTAAATGCAAATGGGGTTGTGTTATCACGAACATTCGCCACCTCTCCGGCAGCAAATACCTCGCTGATTTGTTTATAACCGATCATCAGTGGCACTAAATAGCCACTTTGAGGCTTATTGACACGTTGCCACTGCCCTTGTTCTACATCTGGACTGTTACTTTCAGTAAGTGTTTCATAACGGTAACGCAAGGCACTAAAATCGAGCCAGTTCATGATCATATTTTGATCATTACTTTCATTATGTTGCTGTAGATAATCGCTACGATCACATAAAATAAACCCAGGTAACAATGGTCGTAAAAGTTTGCGACAATCACTTGCCTCATTCGGCATTGGTTTAAATTGACACGCTTCAATATGGGTAATACGTCCACCAGCACAACGTTGACTTGATGCCAGCGTTTTTATGGCGTCACTGATAAGTTGTTCTTGCTCGCTGTTACCGCTACTGAAGCCTTTGCATTCAATCAGCAACGATACACAAAGGTTCATTTTCCCTTCTTCAACAATAGGCGCTGTTTTACCGTCTTTCGCTAACGGATTACGGGTTAATGCAAAACCATAATCATCCCAATCACTGCCCCGATAAGCATGCACTTGATGCTGATGACACATCACTGCACAACCATCAAAGCTGATCCCATGTTGTGGCTCAACTTTGCGTGATAATGCATGCGCAAACCCTAAAAACTGAGTAATAGCAGGAAAACCATAAGTAAAACCTGCAATCGCATTTGCACCTTCAATATGCATATTTTTAAGAATAAATAAACTCATCGTCCTGCCTCACGAATAGCGTCATGACATAATGCTTGCCAATGTTGTAATGCTTCACTGCCTAACATTAATTGCTGCTGACTGGCCTTTTCTAAACGGTTATTGAGCCATAAACCAAAATCGCGACTAACCTCAGTTTGCCAATCACCGTTATAAAGATGACTTGCTTGTGGATCTAACCAGCATTGTTGTGCTGGTGATAATTCACTGGTTTCACTCCAGCCTTTAGTATTCACTTGATGAGGCGCTGCCAAGGTTAAAATACTATCAAGGATCTGATCAGCTAATCGATCACGGTGTTGACGAATACGAATGTTGCTATCTAATGGTTTCACTTTAACTAAAAACTCAGCCAGTAACTTAATTAGATAATAGGTATTACGTCCCACCTCGCGGCTATCAAACCAATTTAAACCAAACATAGGTGGCTGATATTGACTTTTCCAATCAGGCGCAGTGCAAGGAAACAAATAGGTTTTTCCATAACGCTTAGAATTCAATTGAGAAATGTTTTGAGGCTTTGAACCTCCACTAATGGTTACCGCTAAATTAGAGTAACGCACCACATCAATATCACTTGGTTGATTTTTCTTGCGCGCTTCTCTAGCGGCTTTCATCTCGTCACTAAAACGGGAATGTTGTACCTGATGAAATAATTCGTGGGCTAAAGCAGAGGAATATAACGGGCTAATAAGGTGGTATTGATTATCGCCACCAATAGGAAAATAGATCTGTTTGGCTAAAGTATGACTACTGGGTGTTTTAACTTCTAATGCTTGACGCAACCCATCAGCCCACAATTGGCATTGTTCATCACTACTCGCTAGAGGACGTAAAACATAATCGTCCCCTTGTGACAAATAAACGGCAAGTGTGGCATTACCATCATCAAGTTGAAGCAATTTAGCCACATCTAACGCAGCAGCATTACCCACAGCATCGACTGCGGGAGTTACTATTGCTGAAGAATCAAGATATGGCGCATCAGTATTAGTTGCTAACGACAGAATATTACTGCCTTTCGCACTACCATGAGTAAACTTCACCGCATGAGTTGCCAAGCTGATTTGTTTAGCTCTCACTGCAGCACTTGTCAGCCATGTTTGTATATCAAAATCTTGATAAGCTGTTTGAATCTGTTCATTCAAGGTCGCTAATTCAATTTCTGACACCCCATTTTTAACATTCTTTTTCTTTTCTATTTCATCAAGTTTCGTTTGACGCCGTTGTTCAATGTACGCTTGAATTAATGTGCTGATGTGTATTGGCATAGAAACTCCCTATTTCACCTTTAGCAAAAGATATCGCCACTACTCTATAAATCTAAAATAAAATATCAATAATCCAACGGAGACACTGGATAGCTAATTGACTACAGACTTTAGTCAAAACTTTCAACATAAAATCTAAAAACCTTGTTTGCCTTGCACTCATTCATATCACCTATATATACACAATAAACTATGCATGATAATACATAACAAAAAAATAAAATCAACCTATGTAGTACTAAATAATTCAATCATGTATTTGTCTTTAACTGATACAATGAGTACAATGAAAAAACTGCCGAACAAGCAGCTTAGAAGTATGTTGTACTTATTTATACTACCGTACAGGTAGCAATGATGAACTAGTAGTATCTAGTTCATCATATTCAATTTTTTAAATGCCTATATTTACCCTCAAATACACCTAGCCACGGATGGTAATAAAATCGGGGTGTTTTATTCGAATCATTAAGATTAATACCACCAAATAATTCACTGATCTGCTCACTGTCTTTATCAAAGATGTCACTTAACTCGTCATACACTGCGCTGTATTGACAATCAAACCACGCTTGATTTCCACTCGCAATATTGTCTATCGCCGCAAGGTGAAACAGCTCGGTTTTATTTACAAAATCACCGCTATATTCATCACGTACCTTAATGCTCAGTGCTTGATCGTCATTATCGATAAAGAAATGGTATTCCGTTTGCGGTCGAGATTGTCTAAACCGTGTTTGGCTCTGATATTCGCCGAATAAGTGTAAATAAGGTTGTAACCACCAATATTCAACTTTCTTGTTTGAATCTTGAAATAGACTAAAAATTAAGGCTCGATGTTCCAATGAGGGGAAAGTTAACATCTTTAAATCTGGCTCAATAAATCGTGGATAAGCAGAGATAACTTGATAATCATCAGCCATTAATAGCTGAGTCAGATCATGCTGATTTAACTGCAAATGACCTTTATTTATGTCATTTTTTGGCTGTTCAAATCCTGGCTTACAATAAGCAACATCTGCACCTAATAACGCTTTAATATTTTTGCTTAAAATAATCATATTAGGTGAATTAGGAACACATTGGCGATGACGCTGAATACGCCCTGCCAGCTGAATAATTGATCGCATTGAACTAGGTTCAACCACAGCCCAATCATAATCATGATCACGCCCAACTTCTGCTACCGCAGTGGCGACCACCACAAAAATATGATGTTGTTGGGGCTGTTGCTCTAATGCAGTTTTGATTTGAGGTAAATCCAATATTACTTGTGGATCAGCAGGATCGCGCATTAATACCGCATCTAACTGTTGCTCTATATGCGCTCTGACTGCCATTGGATGTTGGCTATGATAAAAACAATAATGAATACAGGTATTATCTGGTGTCGGCATGGATAATAACGACTCACCCACCGCAATTAAGGGTTCAATATTTGCCATTCTCACTAAGCCAATCGAGATGGTTTTACCGTTTGGTGCAACTTGACGATGGCGTTCATCTAAGGTGTAAATCGCCTGTTGAATATGGCTTGATAGATAATTAACCGCATCGGTTTTTGTTAATTTTTCCGCGTCTAAAGACATTAACTCAGCTTGACGTAAGGGTAATGATTTACGGCTTAGGGTTTTTGCTCGTTGGGTAATATACTTCGTATGCTCTGTTTGAAAATTAGCAATATTAATACATTCTAATTTTGGATCAAATTCGTCAAACCAGACACATTGTACTGTTGTTTCGGTAATGCCGTGGCTATGGTTATATTGCTGACGACCATGAGAATAGGCTTTAAATAACGCAGTAATTAATGACGGTGCTAACGTCGCTGATGACAATAAGACGCGTGAACCTAACATACCCGCCCAATTCACTAAACGGCATAATGCGGGTAAATCTTCTAAACCAAAATCATCCGGCTCATCAAGAATCAGATCCCCTGTAAATAATCGCAACATTGGTGCAATTTGCTGCCCGCCTCGCGTACCCTCTGTGGCTGGCATTAAATAATCAATGGTGCTTACTGTAATTGGCGCACTGACCAATTTATGGATAGTGGGTTTTTGCTTGAGCCACTGGCTAAGGTGACCATCATCAAGGCTACCGTCATAGCTGACATACATATGCTCTGAAAATAACGTTTCTGACTCACTGCCTGTTTGTTGTGCTTTTGCTTCTTGCTGAGTTGTGAGCTTACTTTGATGCAGATCTTTAACCGCTTGCGATCCGACTAACACCGCTAAATCATCACTATCCAGTTTTAAACGATCTTTGAGTGCATCCCCTGTTTGTAGGGTTAATGTTCGCAGTCCTAAAGCAATGCTAAATCGACAGCCTTGTTGTTGATTGGCTAATCCATACATAATTCGCGCATTGGCAAAGGTTTTACCACACCCTGTTGACGCCATATTGACCCCAAAAAAGCCGTGAACCTCAGAAATATCACGCACAGAACACGCCAGATCATAGGCTTTATCTTGCCAGCGAAATTTATTGATTGTAGTACGTTTTTTAAATAACGAATGGCGAGTAATTGCAGGTAGACTCAAACGTAATTTAGGCAAGCCCAAACTTAATCGATAGGCTAATTGCGCCACCCCAATATTATGCTCATCCAGTTTTTGTTTTAATTTTCCCGTTTTACGGTCGGTATTTGCATAGGCTTTATAGTGCGGATCTTGCCAAGCAATAACAGGCTGACTTGAGGAATAACAGTGATCAGCAAGCATTAAACATAATCGTGCCATGTGCAGTGGAAATGCGTTCTCACACCGCCCAAAATTACGCAGATTAGGATGTGCCAATGCCCGTTTCGCCAATTGTTGGGCTTTGTTTTGCCATGTTTGACTTTGTAGTGGAATTCCATGAGGGAAAATAAAGTTATCCGCTATTTTTGCGATTAACTCAGGGTTTTTATGATTTTTTGCATTCCACTCAGGGCACAGTTTTTGTTCTAACCAATAAGATGATTCAGCAATAGCCGGATCATATCCTGACAATTGATAAGTCGGTAAACGGTGATGAGAAACAATTAACCATCCAATCGTTTTGGCTAATTCGGTTAAGCCAATAAACGGTGACAACGCTGGGGTATAGTGCACATCATTAACAATCTTGCTAATTTTTTCCGGTGATAAATCGGCTAATTCTGTTAACCATTGATCATCGGTTTTATTTTTAGCAAACGCCTGAAAAACCAATAAAGATAGCCATTCATGCCGTAATGGCTCGGCAATACGCCCTTTGCCCGTTAGTTTTTGTTGAAATAAACTGTTAGCTTTACCTACATCATGAAATAAACCCGCCAGTGATGCCATCAACGCAACGGCATAGTTACTTTGCCAGCCATTTTCATCTTCCGAACGCAGAATATTACGCTCAGTGGTATTTGTGGGTACTGTACCCTGTTCATTGAAACGGCGCTTATTACCGACAATCCACAATAATTCGGTATTATTCGCGCTTCTAATCCAATGGCAAGCGACCGCAGTATTCCGTCTAGCGGTTTGCTTTAATAACTGACGTAATGTTTTTAAACCTTCTAAAGTAATCGGCGTTTGCCATGTGCGATCACCTTTACGTTCTGCAAATTGATCCAGTACTTTACGGGTTTCATCAAGGGCTTTTTTATTACATTGAGAGATAAGAAGAATATTCATTTATAATTTTGCAACCGCTTGTGCTGTGTCTTTAATGGCATCGATCATCACATCTAATGCATTGGCTTTTCTAAATCCATTCAAGCATCGTTGACGAAATTCTTGTTCGTCATCCCCTGCCATTGCAGCAATAAAAGCATTCGGTAGCACTATCGCATCTTTAATTAAATCGGCAACATCAAACACCAATCCGCCACGACGGGTTTTACCGTGTAGAACAGCTAATCCATGTGGTAATCCGATAACCCAACACGCCGTTGCCCCTAAGCCATACGCTAAATAATTACCATGATCTAAAAAGCGATTGGCAATATCGGTACTATTACCCCGTGACGAACGGGTAAATTCACCATATTTAACAGTATTAACCGCAAGTTTATATAAAGCTTTGGTCATGACAGCTTCTAATAACAATAAATCAGTGCTGTTCTGGCAATGACTGAGTTTATTTTCAAACGCCGATAAAATATGGTTCAGTTTGTCTTCTTCAATAATGAAATGATTATCACGCTGCATGGTTGCTGATAACCACACTTTCTTTATTTGCTGTAATCGTACCCGTTGAAAAAGTATCGCGGCTTCTAAGCGTTTAGCGTCATCAAACCAAAAACTGACCCACCATTGAAGATATTCTGTTGGTCGATATTCTGATTGTGGTGTTAACCAACTAACATCAGGCTCTACTTCATTAGCTGAAAATAAGGGTGTCCCGCCACCACCACAAAAACCCACCAGCACCCCAGCTTTAGCTAATTCGCGCATTGCAGCTTGAGTGATCGATGTGCCAGTTCCGAGCATTATGGCTGTCGTGTTTGCTATGGGGATATTCCAATATAATGATTGCTTACCTTCGTCAGTGACATATTCAACCCGCCCACCATTCACTAACACGCGACAATGTTGTAAATAATAAAGATTGGCACGTTTTGAATGAATAATGGTTTTTAGCTCACTCGGTGTGAAAGACTTAGCGCACATAACGGTCACCAACAGTAAAAAACGCATTATATACATAGATACGCATAATGCGTTTAGAGTGTAATCACAAAAACCCTTTTTATTTGGCACTTATTCAAACCATATAAAACAACAACTTAAAATATCAGTTTAAAAAAGGGTTTTTCATTGAAATTTACTGTTTAGCTTTTATAAGCAATCACTTATACTAATTACGCTTCAGTTCACTGCCGCACAGGCAGCTTAGAAATAAAAAATTCCGAGCGTTTAAAGTGTCTTTTTGTTCACTGCCGCACAGGCAGCTTAGAAACTATATAAATCAATGAGTTACGTGAATAATATGTTCACTGCCGCACAGGCAGCTTAGAAATGAAAGGCGTGGCGGTCATTCCTATAATGCGTGTTCACTGCCGCACAGGCAGCTTAGAAATTCTGTCGGGCAATCCAGAAATCACTCACGCTGTTCACTGCCGCACAGGCAGCTTAGAAACTGTCTGGTTTCGTTCTGTAACATCTGCATGAGTTCACTGCCGCACAGGCAGCTTAGAAACTCATCATTCATTCCGAGTTTTCTTAAATACTGTTCACTGCCGCACAGGCAGCTTAGAAATTGTAGTGGTGATACTGGTGGTGGTACTGGTGGTTCACTGCCGCACAGGCAGCTTAGAAAAATTGAAATAATTAAAATTAAAAAAGCGATATGTTCACTGCCGCACAGGCAGCTTAGAAAAGCAACAATTTTAAACACTAAATCAAAAGTAAGTTCACTGCCGCACAGGCAGCTTAGAAATGTTGATTATGTTGAAGTCGAAGTATCTCCAAGTTCACTGCCGCACAGGCAGCTTAGAAAAGTATTGGTTCTGTTTTGTTTATTGTTAAAAAGTTCACTGCCGCACAGGCAGCTTAGAAAAGGAAAAATTCCCAACTGGTCCACCGAATGTAGTTCACTGCCGCACAGGCAGCTTAGAAAAACTCCAATATAAGACTGCCCATCGATAACGTGTTCACTGCCGCACAGGCAGCTTAGAAAAGATAACTGCATCGACCGAAATATTTATAGGTGTTCACTGCCGCACAGGCAGCTTAGAAAACCCCCTTGTGCATTATCAGCATAAGCAATGTGTTCACTGCCGCACAGGCAGCTTAGAAATACGCAGCTCGCAAACACTATCAATCATAGACGTTCACTGCCGCACAGGCAGCTTAGAAATCTTTATACCTAACTGGTGAATACCACCAGAAGTTCACTGCCGCACAGGCAGCTTAGAAATACGACTAGTACGTTTTTAGTTTATTTTTCGCGTTCACTGCCGCACAGGCAGCTTAGAAACGCAGGACGTTGAGGAAAATATTGCTGAACTTGTTCACTGCCGCACAGGCAGCTTAGAAAAGCTACGGCACTTAACTAATACCTCTTTATAGCGTTCACTGCCGCACAGGCAGCTTAGAAACTAGAACATCGTGCTCCATATACCGGAACAATCGTTCACTGCCGCACAGGCAGCTTAGAAATTATGAGTGGACTGAGCTAAAAGACCCAGTGTGTTCACTGCCGCACAGGCAGCTTAGAAAACCCGCCAATGCAAGCCCTGCCTCCAAAGCACGTTCACTGCCGCACAGGCAGCTTAGAAAATTTTCAACTCATCTAGGAGCCTCGGTATGGCGTTCACTGCCGCACAGGCAGCTTAGAAAGATGGCAAAGTTAAACACATGAAGTTCGTCGCGTTCACTGCCGCACAGGCAGTTTTAATTACTTACTGCTGCCATCGCTTCTTTGATTTCATCAGAGCTATAACCTTTTGATGACAGATAGGCATAGGCTTTACTTTTATCTTTAAAATTCGACAAATCAAACCGCTTTTTAGCTAATACTAATTGGCAATTTTCATAAAAATCGACCTCACCCGCTTCCTCTAAATCATAGAAGACTTGCTCAAGATTAGTAATATCAACATGCTTCATTTTAAGCTCTTGCTTGATGACTGTTTTGCCTTTGAGCTTTCTCACCAATTTCAATACTTCGGTTTCAAGATCAGCATTCATGCCTTTAATTTTAGCTTTGCTCAATAGCGTATCGGCGGCATCATGCTCAGAAATTGCTCTTGAAATATCTTGAAAGCTGTACCCTCGCTTAGTGAGATCGTTGGTTATTTTCTCTTTGGTGGTTTGACTAAAATCATCATAACTATCTAAACGACTTTTGATCATATCAAGTTCAGACACTTGTTTTTTCTCCATAATATCAATTAATGCTTCTTCAATGATTGTTGCAGGAATACCTTTACCTTTTAATTTCTGTTTAATGTACTGTTGTCCATGTTCATTAGAAAAAGCCATCTCACTAAAGTGCAGTGCAAATTGAAGATCTTCTTTTACATAACCGAAATCTTTCATTTGTTGCAATACAGTCTCTATCCAATCTTGTTGCTCTGTTTTAGCTTCTAATTTTTTTCGCAATTCATACTCAGTATGATCCCGTAAATTTAAATGATAAATCGCACTGTTAATCACATTTTGGATGGTTTTTGCAGGATACGGTTTCTTCATATTATTAGTCTTTATTAGTAATGAAAAATACGCGTCGATATATTATTTAAGAGGAATATTACCGACGTATGGTTGCTCGCACTGTAATCGCAGTTAGACCAATATAATAAATAGCAATTAATACCGCAGGTAGCGCATCACGATCAAATGCAGAATGAACGGCAAATAAGCAGTAACTGATAATAATCGCCGGAATAATATACATGCTGTTATTACGTGGATATAGGTCAAAGACCAAAAATAATTTATGAATGCCGGCTAATACTAGCGGCAACGTTATCATCAAAAACCACAACATAACCAATCTCTTTGAAAAGGAAATACCTTTAATTATTATTAAAACAGCCTATTTAATAGGTTATATATTTGATCGAATAGCTAAGCAATATTTATCCTCTACTTTAGATAGAATTAAACTATCAAAGCCATCAACAATCAAATCGGCCTCGGCTAAATCAACTGCATCATGACTGGTAAGAAGAGCTATGGTATAGCAACCAGCCGTCTTGGCGGATTTTATTCCTACAGGAGAATCTTCAAAAGCGACACATTGTTCAGGAGACACGTTTAACATCTTCGCCGCGACCAAAAATGGTTCAGGCTCGGGTTTACCTTTACTCACTTCCTCGGCACACACCATCACTCGGGGCAGTTCAAAACCAGCCGCATGTAAACTGGTAGATGCTATATTTCTAGGGCCACTAGTTGCAATTGCCCATGAACCTTGATCTAATTTAGAAACGAACTCCAGTGCACCAGGGATTGCAGTCGCTTTCTTCATTTCATTAACAGCAATCGATTTAACAGCTAATATCTGCTCGTCACTAGCCAATACACTATTCACACATCTTAATGTTTCTTCAATTTTTCGACCATGAATATGCTGTTGTACTAAAGAAAAATCGATACCAACACTCTTCGCCCATGTTTTCCAAATGTTATCAATCACGGTTTCTGTATCAACCAACGTCGCATCTACATCAAAAATAAAACAATCGAATTTAATCATTCACATCATCTCCTTAATTTCATTAAAGAACACATTACCGATTAAACCTTACAAGGTAAATATCTGATGCCAACTCATGTAAT
The DNA here is from genome assembly GCF_002849605.1 of Photobacterium carnosum. GTDB lineage: Bacteria > Pseudomonadota > Gammaproteobacteria > Enterobacterales > Vibrionaceae > Photobacterium > Photobacterium carnosum. The sequence continues at coordinate 55,544 of NZ_NPIB01000014.1, read as the reverse complement.
CAACCTAGTGATCAATCCTGGCGACGTTAACTACTTACATTCAAAAAATGAACTAATATAATAAAGTAATAAGCATCGTCATTCTAAAATAAAGTACATATTATCTGAAGAATAAGGGAGAAAATAACAGTCAAAAAGCAATTATTTACACTCATTCTTATCATTATGTGATTAATATCTCAGACGTTTACCCTTTTGGTAGATATAACCCATACACAACCCATTCAATAATTAAGGAACGACTATGAATAACGTTGCCAGTCTTATTTATGACACTCTAATAGACCTATCGAAGAATGCACCAGAACAACATTCAGAAATTTGCCAAAACCTATATAACCAGTTAGATCTGCCATTAGACAAGCAACTAAGCTTATACTCAAATGCCCTTGGCCCAGCAAGCTCAGGGATACTTGAAAATAATGCAGATTTTAACAACACTTTGAATATCGCAATTAGGGGTCTTGGACTATCTGAAAAATAAATACCAATTAGCGGGCTATGGTATTTCGTAGACCGCTAACACTAAAACACTTAATTATGGACAACCATATATTATATATAATCATGGACAGCCAAATGTTTTAACTCTTAAATAGAATCCCCAAAAAACAACTATCCCACCAGCAATAATCTCTCAAATCTAAAATTTACAGCTCATTATTTATAATTCTTCGTTAAATCAGTTCTATTCTCATATTTCAGGATCAACAAAACCTACAATCCTGACGATTATTGCAGTGTTTTCATCTAATTATAAGAAACTATGTTTAATTAGGATGTAACTGGTGACTCGCCGACTTTCCTTTGCACCAATGTCCACCAATATGTTGTTTGAATGCACACATTCGGGACCATCTACCACTTACATTGGCATAATGTTCCATAAATTGTTCACTGTGCTCAAGCCAAGCATCTGGTGTTATTCCCATTTTCTGTAAAATCTTGGGCTGATTAGGTGCAATAAAACCTTTTTTATCATTTCGAATACAGCGACCAGTCCAGTCAATTAGTTCAAGATAATCGGCAAAAGCAAAGTTTATACCTGCTTTTTTAGCTTGATGTTCAGCACCGACAAAAGGTAATAACTGAAAATAAGAGTTACTTGATGATGATTGTTTAGATGAGGTTTTTACTTGTTGATATTCACGAATACGTTGCTGAATAGAGGTAAAATCTGATTGTTCTAGTGATGGTGTAACTCCCGCCCTAATCGGATTTAAATCAACATACATCATGCATGATAATAACGCTTGCTCATCAAGTAATGCTTGAGACTTAAACCGCCCTTCCCAAAACGCCCCTTTACATTGATCTTCTTTATTAGATTTTCGTGCTATTTCTTCATTAAGACAGCGCATAAACCAGCTAATACTGCCTAATCGTTGCTGCCATTCAGCCACTAATGTTGATAGTGCTTGTTGTTTATCTGCGGCTATTTGACCCTCTTTTAAAAAATAGACAGCGATAGGATGACCACTAAATAACTGTAACCAACGTGATATCACAGCTTCAGGGGTTAGCTTTTTCTGCTGCTCGATATCTATTTTTAGCACTAAATGATAATGGTTACTCATTACCGCATAAGCACACACATCAATACAAAACACAGCGGCTAATTGTTTGATTTTATTTACTATCCAACCGCGACGATGCTGATAGTTTTTACCATTATGCGGATCATCGCCACACAAATAGGCACGACGTACACAGCGATTAATTACATGATAAAAAGGCGTAATTTGAGGCTCTATCAATTTGCGTCTTGAAATTGTCATTCGTTTCACCATAAGCAACTTGAAGATTAAGTGTAGTAGCTCATGGTTAATGTGCAAGGTTATGGCTGTCCATTTATTTTTTCATTACTGGTAACAATAAATGAATACATAATCCATGCGGTTGACGACTTTTAGCGTTAACAGCGCCATTCATCACCGTCATTGCTTCTTTAACAATGGCTAAACCAAGACCATAACCACCAGATTGTTTATCGCGTGCACCTTCAATACGAGTAAAGGGATCAAATATTCGTTTTAAATGTTGTTCAGCAATACCAAAACCATCATCTTCTACGCTTAATTGTACAAATTGTTGCCCGTCGACAACCACCAGCGATGAAATCAAGTGAATATGTGCATTTTCTCCTGCATATTTAATCGCATTGGTAAGTAAGTTATTCACCGCTCGCAAAATTAAACGAGTATCCCCCATGACGAATGGCAGATTATTATCAATATCGGTAGTAAAGGTTTGTTGTGTGCCCAATAATGCCTCAATATTAGGAATAGTCGTTAAGCACAAACTCTCAACATCAATGGGAATTAAATTAGCGTTATCAGTTATATTTTGAAGCTGATTAAATTCTAAAATTTCACTAACCAATTGATTCATTTCTTCAGCTTCACGTTCTAATCGATCAACAAGATGGTGGTGCTCAGACGCAACCCGTTTTCTTATTAAATGTAATGATAAATTATGCCGAGCTAATGGGGTACGCAGCTCATGTGATACATCACGAATTAAGCGTCGTTGACGTTCAGATAACATTTGAATTTTTTCTGCCATGTCATCAAAGTCAGTCGCAAGCGATTTAAATTCAAGGCTACTATCACTTACAGTATTTGCCACTCTTACTGAAAAATCACCACTAGCAAGACTACGGCTGGCCTCTCGTAAGGTATTTAGTGGTCGTTGTAAATAACGCGCAATAAGAAATGAAAACATTAATAGAATTAATGCGGCAATCACGACTTGAATTAATCCAAAATAAAATGAGAAATATTTGGCAGGATGTAATTGATATGGTAATTGCACCATCAATTGATTTCCATCTTTTAAAGGGATAACAAAAATAGGTTGGTTAACACGTGAATCTAAAATGGAATTAATTCCGCGAGCATAACTCAGTTTGAAAGCGAAATGAGGATGCATTTTTCGATCCCCCATTTCATGTTGATTTTTATCTAGGACAAACAAATAATAAGGCTGTTGCGTCTCCCATTGGCCAAGTTGTTGTTTACTACCTGAATCAATTAACTGTTGGGCTTGCTCTGCCATCACGAGCATCTTGTGTTGAACGTTCTTTGGCACATGTAGCATCGTTTTAACTAATGCAATTTCAGCTAAATTTTGCAGTAATAATATTAATAACAAACTCACGGTAAAATACGAAAAAAGTCGTACCACCAAGCCATGTTGTTGATACTGCTTGTACCACACTTTACGCTGGGAAAGACTTTCCACAACAGATCCTTTAATTAATGATTGACGCATTCAGAATAGCTATAGCCTCTTCCTCGTACTGTTTTAATGTGTAATTTAGACATACCAGCCAATACAATTTTACGACGTATATTACTGATATGCATATCAAGATTACGATCAAATGGACTTAATTCTTTTTTAAGCACTTGTTTTTGTAATTCAGCCTTCGATACTACAATGCCATCATTCTTGATTAAATATTCTAATAATTCCGCTTCAGTACTGGTTAATGGTAAACGTGACATTTCTGCCGCCATCTTTTCTTCACCAGAACGAATCATATGACGCTGACGCTCAAGCCCAACACGGCGCAAAATAGCACTAATACGTATCAATAATTCAGGTACTTTAAACGGTTTAGTAATGAAATGGTCTGCACCCGCTTGCAAACCATCAAGCATAGTCGCTTCGTCGCCCAATGCGGTTAACATTAAAATAGGGGTTGCAAATCGCTGGCAAATACGACGTGCAACTTGCATACCATCAAGGTTAGGCAGCATCACATCCAATAAGACTAAATCGACCCCTTTATTTTGTAAATATTCAATCGCTGACTCTCCACAATGAACACAACTGACATCATGGCCTTCATCTTCAAGCACTTCGGTTAGTAATTCACACAACTGTACATCATCATCAACAACTAATATTTTTGACACAATAAATCATCCAAAAGAAAACCATCGGCATAATAATATGCTTAACTTGTATATATCAACCATGTATCAACAATCACGTCATTACCCACACTATTGACCTATTGGTTTAATCTTTCATTTAGCACGGCTAATTGGGTTGCTAAGCGGTGTTGTTTCAATCACAGCCAACATGCTATTGGCTCCTAACGTGAGCTCATAAACGCGCTTTAATATCCTCTGCGATATCAATCAATGGTACGTTGAACAATTGAAAATAACATACCGCACGCTATGATTAAGAAATAAAACCATTATCAATAACAACCTCAATAATAGATAGCGGTCCAAGCTAATTATTTCATCTTCTAAAATAAAAGAATATCCATCATTTTAAAATATAGATCACACTATTTTACGCATAAATTCGCATATGGAATATCCATTCTATTGTTATAATATTTAATCCTATTAATGCATGATTTAACGTTTATGTTAGAAACAAATTTTCAACATTCATCTCAATATATATTTTTAGCGTTAACTTTATATTTTAAATATTAAACTTTATTTGAATGATGAATACATAAAACAAGCTTTCTGTTTAATCATTGAACTAAATCAATAAATTTAAAGTTATTAGTACATTTCAATTAACTATATATTGACTTTGCCAGAGGCTGCACCGAATCTGGCTTTAGCGAATTTCCCACAGAGTTATGCACAGCTTCTGTGGATAAATAGATTTTAGGGGATAAAATAATAAAACATTAAATTATTAGTTTTAAATATATTAAATACAAAATAAATAATAGGTAATAACTTGATATTAAAGATAAAAGACAAATAACAATAGTATCAATGACTTTTAATATTAAATAATCCAGTCCTATTCTTATTTTATTTATCATTTAAAATACATATATTGTTAAATATATGTAAGTTATACATTTATTTTCTGTCTTCTGTTCAAAGAAACAATAGGTATATAAATATCTTTTTATCTCACAATAAAAATAAATCATTAATCGTAATAATTTAATTTTTAAAAAATCAATCTATTGTTTAATATGCAAAAAAAATGGAAACTAGCTAAAAAACTAACTTCCACATTAATAATGTAACCATCAATGATTAGTACAACGTTAACTTATGGCTGAATCACTGATTTTTTCTTATTTAGTCCCTTAAACGTCTATAAAATGCAGCGGAACAAAGTAATAATAAGCCTATAAAGCCCAAACTACCGCCACTATCGCGATCTTTACCTATATTACAATTGTTCGCTGAAATGCTGTCATTGCATCCATCATCACCTGTGTCACCACCACCTGTGTCACCGCCACCTGTATCACCACCACCGGTATCACCACCACCTGTATCACCGCCACCAGTGTCACCACCACCTGTGTCACCGCCACCTGTGTCACCGCCACCTGTGTCACCGCCACCTGTGTCACCGCCACCTGTGTCATCGCCATCTTGATCGCCGTATTTATCATTAAGAAAATCAGGAGGTGTTATAGGATATGTCGGCACTTTACTACTATTTTCAACAATCCAATCAGTATAGTTTCCTACACGAGCATAGAAACCTGGTCTAGTCATTGAACCGCAAACAGGGTTACCTGTCGTACCACCACTGACAATACCTACTTGTAACTGATTGCCCTCACTATCAATAACAAAAATAGGACCTCCGCTGTCACCATTACAAGCATCTGCACCAGTAAGATCGGCAATAACCACAGGAGGCAATGTACATAATTTAGTAATATTTGCTGGACTATCAATAATTAAGCCCGGATTATCATTAGACTCAATACGCTCATAACAAAGATTAATAGGGAAGAAACTCAACTTAGCCTGTTTAAGTGTTTTTGATGGTTTACTTCCCTCAATTGTCGTTGCTCCCCACCCTAAAACGGTAATATTTTCCGGACGATGGTCTGTAGGAATAGGATTATTGGCTTGTTCCCATTCTTGTTTTAGCTGTTCCTCAATCAACTGTGTTTGCGATAAGGTTGATAATGCAACTTTACCTAAACCAACAAACTTACGATTTACCCGAATTAGAGCAACATCGTTATCCAATGCCGAACTAACAATCTCAGTAATCACTTGATCATTAACTGTTGTCTCTTTTATCACAGCTACTGGACTATAAGCGGGGTGTATCACCACATGCGTAGCTGAAAATATATGTTTTTTTTGTGGATAGCTATTATTAAGTAACCCAGCAGTAATCGTAATATTAGACGGTGCTAATACTTCTGCGTTTTTATCACTTCCTGTTACCACGCAATGGGCTGCCGTTAATACCCACTGATCATTGATAATCGTCGCGCCACAAAAAGGGGTTTCTCCATCTTTATTATTGCGGAGTGATGCCATAAAATTTTCACTAACTGGAGTATTAGTATCAACATCACTACCACCAACGACGTAAGGTGAAACTATTGTATCTGATGATGCACATACTGGCGTACTTATACTGGCGATAATGGCTAACATCAAAACACTGTATTTATACTGGAACATCCTTTTCCCTTAAACTTAATAGTAATCGCGATAGTTTACTCTTAACATGTTGTAGGCACAGATCGAAACAAGCACACTGCGATAAGCTTCATTTTTTCATGTAACTGTAAAGAACATTACCTCATGTTTTATATAAGTCTCTGACACTCTCTTATATTAGTGAACACTGTATCTATATTGTTAAATATGAAACAACAACCGTGTGGTTAGGTTAATAAAACAAAGCTAGCTGGATATTAAACAGTCTGTTGTACTATAAATTTCGTGATCAGGGACATGTTTGCTTTTCTTCTGTACAATAGAACGGCATAATATTGGCACAATAAATCAATGGACAATTCCCATGACTATCGAACAAGCATTAAAAACGCGTAGTGAATCAAAATGTGAGCTATGTTCTTCTGAAAACAATCTAGCGGTATACGCTGTTCCTGCTTCTGAAGACAAGAGTGCAGGTTGTTGTGTACTTCTTTGTGATACTTGCCGTGGTCAGCTTGAAAACCCAGAAACAACTGACGAAAACCATTGGCGTGCCCTAAACGACACCATGTGGAGTCAAGTTCCTGCTGTTCAAGTTATGGTATATCGCCAGCTTAAGCGTCTTTCAACTAAAACTGATTGGGCAATGGATCTCGTTGACATGATGTATTTAGAAGATAACGTTAAAGAGTGGGCTGAAAAAGGTCTTGTTGAAGAAGAACAAGCTTCAATCCCTACTCGCGATGCAAATGGTGCAATCCTTCAAGCTGGTGATAGCGTAACTATCATTAAAGATCTACCAGTTAAAGGTTCAAGCATGGTTATCAAGCGTGGTACACCAGTACGTAACATCAGCTTATCTGACAACCCACTTCACATCCAAGGTCGTGCTGACGGTGTGCAAATGGTGATCATCTCAGCGTTCACTAAGAAGTAATTCTTACTGTATTTGAGAATAAAGAAAGCCCCTGTTGATATTCTCAGCAGGGGCTTTCTTGTCTTCCTAGTGTTCTTTTATTTCAAATATTTAACGACAACGGTATTGGCTAATTTATCATGCCAACCTTGCTTTCTTTTATCCCAACCAACCCACATTAAACCAAGTCCGAACGGTATCGTTGAAACAAAATAGCCTAAATAACGTATTACCAATTGTTTAACACTGGGTTTATTACCCGTTTTAGCATCAACAATCTGTGCTTTAATCACCATTTTCCCTGGCGTTGCTGATTTATAAACCCAAAATAAAATCACGCCGATAAAAGGCAATAAATAGTTAATAATGACATCCATCGGTCCAATAATGAACACGTCAGTTTGTGGATGCATTTCACCATAAACAAGATACATTAATGGTGCACTAATCAACGCTACAATAGCAGTATCAATTAAACTGGCTAACACTCGCTGCCAAAAACCCACATATATAGGCATCATTTCTTTATTCATATCGAGAAAATTTCCTATTTATAATAAAATTAATTAATCGTTTACCTATTTTCCCATAAGGTGCATACAGATATTTAGTTGAACTTAACGCTGCTTGATGCATTACCGGACGCATTTTAGATAAGCGCTCAAATCCCTCTCGACCATGATAATGCCCCATTCCACTATGCCCTACACCGCCAAACGGTAAATCATCCTGCGCGACATGTAACATAACATCATTGATTGCAACCCCACCTGAACGTGTTTGGTCTAATACCTGCTGCTGCACCGCTTTATTATTACTGAATAAATACAGCGCTAATGGTCGTTCTCTGGCATTAATATAATCTAATGCTTGCTGTAAGGTTTTATAGGTGACAATTGGCAGTAATGGTCCAAATATTTCCCGCTGCATCACTATCATCGCATCGGTAGGCTGACAAACAAGTTGTAAGGGGAATTTACGTTGTTGCGGATCAAGCTTTGACTGAGGGATCAAATTAATAACCTTTGCACCCTGTTCGATGGCATCTTTGACGGTATCGCATAAACGAGAAAAAGATGCATCATCAATAATCGAGGTATAATCAGGATGCTGAATATCACTAAATCGCTTTGCCATAATCGCTTGAGCTTGGCGAATAACCTCATCTTCTAATGCTTGTGGGATCAACAAATAATCAGGAGCGACACAGGTTTGACCGCTGTTATAAACCTTACCACCTAAGATACGTGATAATGCCGTCTTTATATCATAATCATCCGCCAAGATAACCGGAGATTTACCGCCAAGTTCTAATATCACAGGCACTAAATGGGTTGCAGCAGCAGCCATAACAGCCTTACCCGTAGTCGTTGAACCCGTAAAAATAAGGTGATCGAATTTTAATTGTGAGAAAGCAATCCCTGTTTGTCCTTCTTCAGCAATAATACAAATCTGCTCATTACTAAAATCAGCCGCAAATAATTGTTGTAATAGCTGACATAGATGTTGAGAATTTTCTGACATTTTAACCATGACTCGATTACCAGCAGCAAGTGCCGCTACCATTGGAGCAATAGTCAAAAAAAGTGGATAGTTCCACGGTACAATAATGCCCACAACCCCTAACGGCTGAGGAATAACACTATTTTTTGCGGGTTTGAACCATAAAGAAGTATGTCGACGTTGAGGCTTCATCCATGCCTTAACATGTTTAATCGCATCATTTATCGATTCTAAAGACGTAAATATTTCTAATAATGCGGTTTCACTTGCAGAGCGACAACCAAAATCAGCCGCAATCGCTTCGCAAATCTGAGCTTGATGCTGAATGATTAATTGTTTTACTTTTTTTAGGGCAGCGATACGATCTTCAACCATCGGCATCGGCTGCTGCATGAAAGCATCATATTGACGCTGACGATATTGTTCAAGTACGCTTGCTATCAATAAATCACTCATAATATTCCTCTATACTGTTAACCACATGAAATACCACAATAGTGAACAATAAAAATAAGCATGTGCAAATAGTAGTCTCACTATCTCTAATAACAATACAGTTGAATACACTTAATTTATCATTTAGTCGAATTTGCACTAAACTTAATCACATTAAGGACGGAATTTTTCGGAGGGATAAAATGACGCTACCAATACTTTACACATTACGTCAATGCCCCTATGCCATTAGAGCGCGGTTAGGTCTACGCCTAGCCGAACAAGAGATAGACATACGTGACATTTCACTCACAGACAAGCCCGCGGAGATGCTTGCCATTACCCCTAAAGGTACCGTTCCGCTATTAGTATTAAGTAATGGTGATTATATTGATGAAAGTTTATCTATTATGGTGTGGGCGTTAAATCAGCATGATCCGCACAATTTATTATTAGCCGATAGTACGCATTTGTTCACAGATATGATCAATCTTATTGCACGTAATGATTGTAAATACATTGCAGCATTAGAACATTACAAAGCCGATATTCGATATCATAATTCAGATAGTATGATCTACCGTAATTTATGTCAGTCGTTTCTTGATGATCTTGAACTAAGATTAAATAAACACCGCTTTTTTATGTGTGATCATCCCAGTTTAGCCGACTACGCTATTTTACCCTTTATTCGTCAATTTTCTCATGTTGAACGGCAGTGGTTTCGCCACGCACCCTACCCTAAATTAAAAGCTTGGCTAGAGCAGCATTACCAAGATCCTATCTTTTCACAAGTCATGAAAAAGAAAACATTATGGCAATCAGGGGCTTCAACGCCATCATCTTATTACGAAACAGTATAACCTTACTCACATGCAACTATTAATATAAATCCCCCAGACAACATTGCGCTCTCTGGGGGATGAAAATTACTTATTACGACTAGAAAGGTATTCATCCTGAAGCATATACATACGTTTAACGTCAGTATATTGTCCGTCAATAAAGATCTCTTTAACTAAATGACCTTCTTCAATAAAACCACATTCTTCATATAAATAAATGGCTTTTTCATTTGCTGTTGCTACATGCAAATAGACTTTATGTAGATTCAAAATAGTAAAGGCGTAATTCAACGCACGATTAATTAGTGCGCGCGCATAACCATTACCTTGAAAATCAGGCGCAATAATAATCTGAAATTCTGCACTGCGGTGAATACTGTTAATTTCAACTAATTCAACCAGACCAATTGACTCTTTATCATTATTTTCAGCAATAAAACGTCGCTCAGTGCTGTCGTGAATATGCTTACGGTACAACTCTTCTAGCTCATAAAATGATTCATACGGCTCTTCAAACCAATATGACATAATGGCGCGGTTATTGTTTAGTTGATGAATAAAACGTAAATCAGTTTGTTCTAAAGCACGAAGACGAATTTCATTATTCATTATGGTTATCCATTCCCTAAAATTTACTATTCTAAAATAATATACAGCTGAACTTATTAATAACTAGAAAATATCACTAAACCATAAAAATAAAAGACGAAAAATGTAAAATTTTACGTCAAAATATTGAAAACAAAGCTACTTGCTCATTCTACGTTCTAATAAGTCAATGAATCGTCTCACCTTTGCTGATAAATGCTTACGGCTAGGATAAACCACATACACATTCACTAATGTCTTATCAAACTCAGGAAACAATATCGTTAACTCACCACGTTGTAACTGTGATTCAATATAAAACGTTGGTACATGGCAGATCCCCATGCCATCAACGGCCATCGCGACCGTCATCGGCGTATTGTTACATCGTAACTTTTGTTGAACATCAACATTAAAAACTTTATTTTCTGCATCTGTATATTGCCAACGATCGGCATGTTTTAAATTACTGTAGCAAAGACAATAATGGTGTTGTAATTCAGAAGGATGCTTTGGAAAACCATGTTGTCGTAAATATTCAGGCGATGCCACGGTATGAATATTACAACTAAATAACCGCTTACAAATTAAACTTGATTCCGCTAACGTCGCTGAAGCACGAATAACAAGATCATATCCATCAGCAACAACATCGACCGTCTTATCACTTAAATCAATATCTAACTGCATGTCTGGGTATAGCGTTAAATATTCACTAAATACCTGTTGTAAATATTGAGAACCCAACCACACCGGACAACTTATTTTAAGTAAACCTTTCGGATTCAAGCTATTTTGCGACATCAATCCAAGCGCTTGTTCTGCATCCATAACCAACTGCAAACACTCTTGGTAATACACGTCTCCTTCTGGGGTTAGCGCAACTGATCGTGTTGTACGATTCAACAACCGTACACCAAGTCGAGATTCAAGCTTATTAATCTCTTTGCTTATATAAGAATTCGAATGTCCTAAAACCTCAGCGGCGGCACCAAAACCACCGCTTTTGATAACTTGAACAAAAACGACGATACCATCAAATAGTTTATTATTAGTCATATGGAAATAGTTAAAACACTTTTAAGGCATTAATTATATTTAGTTATTAATATACACTTAATTCACGCAATCAAGGCATTTATTACTTTTTCTTAATTACCCATAAAAACGTAGCGTACGTTATAAAGGATCCCAAATGAAATTACTTACTTTTGCAGCAAGCAATAGCCGTCAATCAATTAATAAACACATTGCTACGTACGCTGCATCATTAGCAGCAGGGGCTGATATTGATGTTTTAGATATTAACGATTTTGAAATGCCGCTTTATAGTATTGATCGTGAAACAGAAACAGGTATTCCCACGCTAGCACAAGACTTCTTAAATCGTATTGCTCAAGCCGATGCTGTCATTATCTCTTTTGCAGAACATAATGGCTCATACACCGCCGCATATAAAAACCTGTTTGATTGGGCGTCACGCATCGAACCTAAAGTTTACCAAAACAAACCAATGCTATTACTTGCCACATCACCAGGCCCTGGTGGTGCGAGTAGTGTTTTAGCAACGGCGGTTAATTCAGCGCCTTATTTCAATGGCGATGTAAAGGCATCACTCTCTATTCCAAGTTTTTATGATAATTTTGATCTTGGTATTGGAAAAATAACCAATAGTGACATCAACACCGCATTAATAAATGTCGTTAATAACTTAACCAATAATAAATAGCACTTCATCTTATTTTGATCTTAGTTCCAGAGTTATTAATTATCTTATATTACATACGTATTAATTGCAGGAAAGTGCTATAGCGATCACTATTATTAATGAATCTATCAGTATACTTCAGGCCATTCAATGAACAGTTTGTTGCTAAATTACTGAGCTTATTTATGAAATTAATTAAACGTCTTGCTGCGATTGCCATTACTTCAGCATTATTAGGTGGGTGTAATAGTCAAAATTCTAATGACATTACACCCATTGCCAACGACGTCACTATCGCAACATTTAATCTTTCGTTTGATCGTAACAGTTTTGAACAACTGGTTGATGAAATGCAAACATCACCAGCAGAGCAACAAACATTAGTGGATGGTTTTAACACCAAGACACTGAATAGTGCTCAAACAGAAAAAGCACTTAAAATCATTCAAATTCGTAATGTCGCTGCCATCATTCAAACAAAACGTCCTAATATTATTTTATTAGCTGAATTCAATAATGATGGAACGGGTGAAAATACAGCAGCACTTACTGGCTTCCAAGATAATTATTTATCTATTGGACAAAGTCCTAACAGCATTACTGGTGGCGATACATTAGAACCCATTAAGTACCCCTTCTTTGAAAGTTATGCCACTAACACTGGCTTAATGAGTGGATTAGACCTCAATAATGATGGCAAAGTAAATTCAGGTCCTAATGATGCATGGGGCTTTGGAATATATCATGGCCAATATGGCTTCTCATTGATGTCTCAATATAAAATTGATACTGCAAAAACGCGTACATTCCAAACATTTAAGTGGAAAGATCTTCCGTCAGCTGAAAATCCTGTTATCACAAATTGTAATGATGCCAAGAACCAAATTCCAGACGGTATGGTATGTGGTGATAAATGGTACACCGCTAATGAATGGGAACAACTGCGCTTATCATCAAAAAATCACGTAGATGCTCCTATCATTATTCCAACCGCTAATGGTGATCAAACCATTCATATTCTGATGTCACACCCAACACCGCCCGTGTTTGATACTGTGTCTCAAAATAATAAAATGAAGAACCGTGATGAAATCCAATTTTGGAATAATTACATCACCAATGGTGACTTCATTTATGATGATAAAGGCACAACTGGCGGTCTCGCGGAAGATGAGCAATTTGTGATTGTTGGCGATTTAAATGCAGACCCATATGCTGGTGACGGCTATCGTCAAACCATTGAAAGCTTATTAATGCATCATCGTGTTAACCAACAGGCAAGTGATGGCGCATTAACGCCAACCAGTTTAGGGGCTGAAACTTGCTATGCTGATAAAGAATGTCGCCAAGATAACCCCTACCCAAATCGTTTAACCAGTAACTTTGGTTTACAAGTCGATCATGCTATTCCGTCTCATAACCTACGTATCATTGACTCTGGCGTATATTGGCCAGCTAATGGTGAGCTAGGTCGCTTACTGGTAAACGACGAGCGAATTGGTAAAAAAGGCAAAGGAAAAGACGTTTCTTCTGATCACCGTATGGTATGGATAAAAGCAACGTTATAAATCTATCATTCTCTATGCAATAAAGTCACTCAGGCGCTTAATCTTTAGGGTTAAGCGTCTTTTTATTTAAAATAAACTTGGCTGAAAATTTTGTGTTGAAACCAACAGATCAATAGAACTAATCCCTTCACAATGGACAATCCATGCCATGTTGCTACGTGGAAACTCTTTTGCAATCGACTTCTTAAGTTGTTTCAGTAAGCTTGCTCTATTAAGGGTCAATGTTTGAGAATTAAAACCAAATTGCTTAAACACAAAATATTCTGCATCTTGTTTTAATACCACTATACCGCGATCTTTTTTAAAGGTTCTGGCCTCTATTGCTTCTCCAGCCCCCAGAGTAGATAACGCACATTGAAAAGTCTGAAACAATTGAGATATATGAACTTTAGCCACCACTAACCTATCTTCACTTATAATCTTAATGACATATCATAGAACGTTATGACTACGACACTCCATTCAATTACAGTTAACGTAAATATAAATAAGACTGACATTATAATTATTCCATTTATATATAAGTAATTATCCGCCATCATCACAGTTGTTATCATTAATCAGCAACGATATAATTTACAACTTATTTTCTCACGAGACTCATCAACCATGTCACGCATTAGCCGATTTTTTTATGACCATTGGACGCTCATTAGTGTCTTGATCCTTGCCTTAATTACTGTCTTATCTTTAACCCCTCAAACTGAATTACCTGTCGTGTCAGGATCAGATAAAACCCACCACTTTATTGCTTATGCCACATTAATGTTTGCCGTTGCTTTTGTTAAACCGAAACAATGGCAATGGATCGCTGTCTTTTTCTTTTGTTGGAGTGGTGCGATTGAATTAATTCAACCTTATGTTAATCGCTATGGTGAATGGCTTGATCTTGCAGCCAATACAGGAGGGTTAATCAGTGGTTTTATTCTTGCTAGAATAATGGCGTATATTTGCAAGAAAACCAGTTAACTGTTGATGCTGAATAAAAGCGTTTATTATTCTCTGCCTACTTATTAACAATGATAATGGTTATTTACGCTTATGTTGGCTATATATAACTATATAGCTCCAATAATGGTTTTTAAACTATCTTAAACAATAAAAACAGTATCATATAGGCTGATAATTCATCATTTTCAAGTAAAGAATAGCATTAGAATTAAATATAAGATTACTATTTTCAACACTCTAATTTATTATTACTCACAAAATTACAAAAAAAAACATTTTCAATCAAATAGTTATATAGTACCACATACTTTTTAAAAAAAAGTCAAAAGTAATGCTTATGATTCATTAACTTGTATTACTTAAAAAATACGAGCAATATCCAAAAATTATATCTAACTGGAATATGATGTTTCTATGTATATCGTCATAATACAAAATGACATAACGAGACGGATACTCAGATAGCATAGTAATAGCTAATTTGTTAACTTAATGTTTTTACAATCAACAACAAAACAAATAAAGCATTACACTAAAGTAATGTGGGGGAAAAAAATGAATCCTGAAGATAAACAGTTTGCTGTTATTGGCCTCGGTCGCTTTGGTATGTCTCTGTGTGCAGAGTTAAGCGAGCGTGGAGCACAAGTATTAGCTATTGATATAAATGAAACCTGTGTCCGTCAAGCCGCAGATATTGCCACTCAAGCTGTCGTTGCTGACTGTTCAAATGAAGCGACAATAGCAGAGCTTAAACTTGACGATTATGATTTAGTCATGGTCGCGATTGGTGATGATATCAATGCCAACATATTAACAACCCTATTATTAAAAGATGCCGGTGTAAAAACTGTCTGGGTCAAAGCCAAAGATAACCCACATTGTAAAATCCTTTCGAAAATTGGCGCAGATAAAATCATAAGACCAGAGCTTGATATGGGTATTCGTATTGCACGTAACATGCTAGACAAACGTGTATTTGAATTTTCAGAGCTAGGCAGTGGTATCTCATTAGCTGAAGTTGTTGTTACAGCTCGTAATATGGGTAAACCTATCGCTAAACACCCGTGTGCAAATAGCGATCAAACACAAGTATTAGCACTTAAACGTGGTCCTGAAGTACGTAAGGCACCTGATATGGATATGGAAATGCAAGTTGGTGATATCCTTATTATTACAGGTCCTGAAGATGTACTATCAGAAACGTTAAGAAAGTTATGAGTTTTATCCCTAATCGGACAATGTATGTCCCAATAAAAACAAATAAGCGCGATAAACGGTGGTCTGAGCCAAAAATTATCATCTTTAGCTTTTTAGCTATATTGATCCCTGGCGCTATTTTATTAACGTTACCCGTTTTTTCTGTTTCAGGGTTAAATTTTGTCGATGCACTTTTTACGGCGACATCAGCAATCAGTGTAACAGGACTTGGTGTTGTTGATACGGGTACTCACTTTTCCACTAGTGGTAAAGTGTTATTAATGATCCTAATGCAGATCGGTGGCCTTGGGCAGATGACCTTATCTGCTGTTTTGTTATATATGTTTGGCCTCCGTGTTAGCCTACGCCAACAATCGCTAACAAAAGAGCAACTCGGGCAAGAAAAATTCATTAATATTCGTTTACTCGTCAAACACATAATTATCTTTGTGATTACCTGTGAGTTAATTGGTACCTTTTTCCTATCGTTACGTTGGGTGCCAATGATGGGATGGGATAAAGGGCTTTTTACCGCCGTTTTCCACTCAATATCCGCCTTTAATAATGCCGGTTTTTCATTATTTTCTGATAATTTGACCCAGTATGTTGATGATCCCTTAGTGATTATTACTGTCGCGATGCTGTTTATCTTCGGTGGTTTAGGTTTTACAGTTATTTCAGATTTACACCGTAATTTACATCGTGGATTTCATTTTTTATCATTGCATTCAAAAATAATGATTATAGCCACACCTATATTATTATTCGCCGGCACAATAATGATCTGGCTACTTGAACACGATAATATGCAAACGCTTGGCAGCTTAAATACATCAGGTCAATGGCTTGCGGCATTCTTCCAATCAGCAACCGTGCGTACTGCGGGATTTAATAGTGTCAACATTGGTGCTTTTACAGAACCTGGTTTATTAGTACTGATGCTATTAATGCTCATTGGTGCAGGTCCAACATCAACAGGTGGTGGTATTAAAGTGTCTACCTTTGTTGTGGCTATTTTAGCTACGTGGTCATTTTTAAAACAACGTGATCGGGTTGTACTTTTTAAGCGTACAATCTCAAATCAAACGGTAACAAAATCATTAGCTATTATTGTGGTCAGTGGCATTGTTTTATTAATCGCAATGTTTGCATTAATGCTAACAGAGAAAGCACCGTTCTATGAGGTGATGTTTGAAACCATTTCAGCCTTTGCAACTGTTGGTGTTACTGCGGGTTTAACGGCAACGTTATCTGAGCCGGGTAAGTATATTATCATCGTAGTAATGATTATTGGCCGTCTTGGTCCACTAACACTGGCTTATATGTTAGCGCGTCCAAAACCAACATTACTGCGTTATCCTGAAGATAACGTGTCGACAGGTTGATCCATACCGCATAAGGGTTATTACCCAATAAAATCGGTACTCAATAAAAAGGCGTGTTTCCTAATCAAAGAAACACGCCTTTTTATTTACTTATAATTCATTATCGAGAAATATCTGCGACTAAATGATCATCAAATCCTGCGGCAACTAAGTACTCATAAGCTTGCCATACCGCCGTTGGAACGACTTGCTCAGTTGAAAAACCTAATGCTGGATAGTAACGAATGCGCTGCAAATCCCCCACCATCACATTGACCATATCACCGTAGCTAATCACATCATTCGCAAACTCATCAAAGGTTAATGGCGGAGATGTTACTTGTGCCGTTTTACTTGGCCATAATTTTTCAAATGTGGCAAGAGTGCGACGTTCCATAAATGGCTTTTGCACTAAGATAAACCGTTGAGGATCAAGATTTTTTTCCATGAGTAATTCACGGGTTTTGATTATGTTGTCGCCAGTATTTGTGGCGAAAGGTTCAACATGAATACATTCACTCGGAACACCCATTTCACAGGCAATATTGGCAAAATGTTCCGCTTCAGAGCATGGGAATAATCCTTGTGTAATTTCACCGACATTGCCAGAAAATACAATATAAGGAGCATAACCTTGCAAAAAAAGCTGAGCGGCATATTCTGCGACTCGAATATCATTACTACACAGTACAAACAAACAATCACTTTTTACTAATGGTTGATGTAATAAATGATAATCCCAAACAATTTTAGCTGAACGATAAATTCCTGACGACATAAACAATCCCTTTGTATCAACATATTACTTAAAAAACATATACTATTAAAATAACTGACCTATAAAATATAACGTTAAATACTGTCTTTCAATAACAAAAAATTAAAACAATAATTTGTAAATTGCTAATATGATAAATATTAATCTCATAATAAATCGTATTTTAATATACCTTAAACAACATACACCAATATATTACATATCAACAATGATAGTTTTTCAGAACACCATAAAAAACAAAAAGCCATTTTAAAAATAAAAAAAGTGGAGCAAGTTTACACTTACTCCACCCATTCAATTATCGCTATTTGTCGCTAGCAATTAACGCTGCCACCATTCAGGTAAAATCGCAATGCTAGTACCATGTTGATCGCTTAACCACGCTTGCTCACTCTCAATCGTCAACTGTAACTGCATTGAACGCTCAACCAATGTTTCTAAGCATTTCAGTTCTTCATCGCGAATAAAGACCACAGAGACATTCTTTAAAGCACTAATTTTAGTTTTATTTGCTTGCCACCATACAGGTGCAGCATGATCGCCATAAGCATATACAATCACTTTTTTAGCACGATGCGATGCCTTACGAATACGTTTTTCATCAGGCAGACCCAACTCAACCCATAATTCAATTTCATCAACCAGATTTTTAGTCCATAAATCAGGTTCTTCTGCAGAACTTACACCCTTCGTAAATTGTAAATCAGTGTCTGCATTTAATCCCCAAGCAAGCACTCGCAGCATAAAGCGTTGTAATGTTTCTGATGGGTGGCAAGCAACAGTATGCTGACCATCAAGATAAACATGGCGATCCATGTCTGCTACGTTCATGTTTACTTTATATATAGTGGCACTAATCGCCATCGGTAACCCTTTAATTTATTACTAAATAACCGCGTAGGCATATAGACAACTTACCTACACAAAAAATATTGGTGTCACCTTAATCAGAAAATAATGTATATAACGATATATTTTGCTGAATAAGATCTTCTTTTTGTGCTTTTGTTAACCGTTTTTTAATTCGATACTCAAATTGCATTGCATCGCGTTTAGATTTTACTTGTTGCGACCATGTTAATGTTAAAGGCCCCTTACCTTTAAGGTATTTTGCCCCTTTTTTACTGTGTTGATGTTCTTCAAAACGACGAGCAACATCAATAGTAACGCCACAATAAAGCATTCCTTTATGAGTACGAATAAGATAAACAAACCAAGGCGTGGTTGACATAATAACAAGCCGTAAAATAAACAGGCCCAACATAAGATGTTGAGCCTATATAAAATGATGAAAGCGACGGCAATACTGGCAGAACAATCTACCAGTATTCGTGAATAATAGAAACTATTCCGTTAATGATTCTAACATTAATTGTAATTCAATAACTTGCTGTTTTAATTGTTCAACATCTTGTTCTAATGCAATAATTCGTTCTTCATTAATAGTACTATTCGCAGTCATTGCTTTAGCGGGCGTATAATTGTCAACATCAATATCACCACTAAGTAGATGCATATAACGACAATCACGTTTACCTGATTCTTTAGGTAACCTAATAACATAAGGCCCATTATCAATTGATGCTAATTGTTCGAGTACAGCTTCCGCTTCTTGTGTATCCACAAAATCACATAAACGATTAGTACGAGTACGAATTTCACCTGCACTTTGTGGCCCTCGTAATAATAATACAATCATTGCTCCGAGTTCTTGTTTAGTAAATTGCAATGAACCAAACTCAGTATTACAGAAACGATGCTGAAACTTAGAAACACGACTACCAAAACTGGATACATCGCTCACCATTCGTTTTTCTTTAAGCTCTTCAAGGGTATCAAGTATCATTGCTTCATCAAGCGCCATTACGGGCTCACGACTTGATTTTTGATTACATGCTGTCGTCAATAGATTAAGCGTTAAAGGATATTGATCTGGAGTAGTAATTTCTTTCTCAAGTAAACAACCAATTACTCGAGCCTGTTGTTCTGTTAACTGCATATCCATGATCATCCTCTTTATCTTACTTAATATGGCTTTCTAGTAACCGTAAGATCTCGACACTTGTCACTCAAAAAGCCATTACGATAATACAGTGTCAAAATACTCTAGGAAGACTAGCACGTTTATCTTTGCCAGCAAGTAGTTAGGTTATAAATCCTGTAAATTTTAGTCATAGACAAGTAAAAATTAGTTTTCATTATGACTCACTAAAGAATGTGGATACTCTGCTGTTACAAATTGATCACGCCCATTATCTTTTGCTTGATATAACAATGTATCAACCGCTTGATATAAATTCTCAACTAATTCTAACCCTGTAGGTACCCATGAGATAGCACCTTGACTCACCGTTAATTGATCACTTATTAATGAATTATCATGTGGTATCGCTAACTGTTGAATAGCATCCTTTAAACGTTGGCACTCTTTAATTGCTTGTTTTTGATTACAATTACAAATTAAGATAATAAATTCTTCACCGCCATAACGGCCACAAACTTCACCCGCTCTATTAAATGTTTTTTTCAATGTAGATGACAATAGTTTAAGACAATGATCACCTTCTATATGTCCTTGATAATCATTAAATAATTTAAAAAAATCAACATCAAGTAAAATAATTGTCAGTGGTAAATTATTTCGCCCATGTAATGCAATAAATTCTGTTAACTTTTGGTCAAGATAACGACGATTGGCAAGTTTAGTCAATGGATCTTTATTTGCTTGTTCTAATAACAGTTTGTTTACTTTTTGCAACTGTACCGTGGTATGTTCTAATCGTTGTCGCATCACAGCAATACGACCCATTGCTTGCATTTTAGCCGCTAAAATAATTGGATTTACTGGTTTAACTAAATAATCATCCCCGCCAATATCAATAGCTTTAGCTATAATATGAGGATCATCAAGACCACTTAAAAAGATAATCGGTACCCATTCTGGATACTTATGTCGAATCATAGACACTAATTCAATGCCATTTTGTTCTGGCATTTCAATATCAATTAATAACAAATCAGGCTGAAATTCCGAATAACACTTCAATAACTCCGCACCTGATGATACTGACTTAACATGATGGCCAAGGTTTGTTAGACATGCCGCTACATATAATCGCTCACTGGCAACATCATCGGCAATTAAAATCCGCATCACTCCCATATTAAATCCTTTACAATAGCCAATTTACAATATAAAACATATTGCATCACTCATGCCATATATTCATATTATGAAAAAAAAACTTAACAGCGTGATTACACCATGACTATTCACTAAAATAAATTTTATTATTACTTTTATAATCATATATTGACATTTATCAGTAGGAATATAGGATTCCTCCTCTCAAAACACAATGCGTTAGGAAAAACTATGTCTGAAATTAATAACAACGAAGAACAAATCATCGAAGAAACAGTATTTACATTAGATGACTGTTCTCCAGAACTTCGCCAAGTAGCCACAGTTGAAGAAGTACCAGCAGAGTTGATTGATATGCTTGTAAACGTTTATAAGGTATCAGAGCCGACTTCACGTGAAGCATGGAACGCATTACCAGCAAGCGCCCAAAATGTTTTGGATAATTTTGAGCAATTTCACTCTTTAGTTGCACTAAGCCAAAGCTACTCTGGCGTTGACTTCCTTGGTGAAATGCAAGATACCAAATTCCCAGAAGACATGAGTGCAGATGAACAAGCTGAATACAAAGCATCTATGCTTGATAAAGTTTTAGTTAACTGTGTAAAAGACATGTGTAAGCAATTAAAAAAAGCGCGTCGCAATCCACCAATGAAACGCGAGTTTACTGAAATTTTTCAAAAGTAATTATTATTACTACGATCATTAATATGAAAAGAAAGAGTGATCCACTCTTTCTTTTTTTTATAATTAATATTTATTAGATAATACATATTTATGGTCAATTATTTACCTTTGTTTAACTAAAGGTTAGCAACTAAAAATATTGTGCTCAACACTAAATAGATCATGCAACAATTATCAGCTCAGCTAGCCATGTTCGGCGAGATCAGGCAGTGTTTGATATTGCGAGTTGGCAAACAGGACTTGGTGGTGTCATTTTTGATAGTGTAAGTGTTGCAGACAGACCATTATCAACTTTAGTTATTCCAAAAAATAAAGAATTAGTCGGCAAATACCGTGATGGGCTTCAAGTGTATGGTTTATGGCGCTATCGCTCGTATCCTTTACAGCAACGTTAAAATAGACTATTACATTACTTAAGTAACTAATTAAAACTGAATGAATTTATCTATATAAATACGCTAAAAATTATTATCATTAGCGTATTTATACTACCATTTTTATATTTATTATTCCGACAACATAGTGTCTTTATTAAAATAATTATTACATATTCTATAGTTGCATCTCACGAATTGAATTGCCTATTATAAATGTAATAAAAATATGTGATATGCTGGTTCATGTATAATATTGACACTTAATCAAACATAAGGAATGTATAATGCCACTCGATTTCATTATTAATTTACTCTCAAGCCCACAATTATACCTACTAATATTTATTGTTATTACGCTTAAATTAAGTATTATTTTTGTACCTCAAAATGAAGCATGGCTTGTTGAACGTTTCGGAAAATACCGCTCCACCAAAGAAGCGGGTTTGAATTTTCTTATTCCTTTTATTGACAGTATTGGCGCCAAACGAAGCCTAAAAGAAACGGCTGTCGATGTACCGTCACAATCAGCTATCACAAAAGACAATATTAGCCTTGTTGTTGATGGTGTACTTTATTTTCGAGTTCTAGATCCTTACAAAGCAACATATGGTGTTGATGATTATAGATTTGCCGTTACTCAACTGGCGCAAACCACCATGCGTTCTGAATTAGGTAAAATGGAATTAGATAAAACATTTGAAGAACGTGATCTTTTAAATGCTAATATTGTTGCAGCTATAAATACCGCATCTGACCCTTGGGGCGTTCAAGTACTACGCTATGAAATAAAAGACATTGTGCCACCAAGCTCTGTAATGGAAGCAATGGAAGCTCAAATGAAAGCAGAACGTGAAAAAAGAGCGCAAATTCTTGAATCTGAGGGTGATCGTCAATCTGCTATCAATATCGCGGAAGGTAAAAAACAAGCTCAAGTATTAGCGGCAGAAGCAGATAAGCAAGAACAAATTCTTAGAGCAGAAGGTGAAGCTTCAGCAATTTTAGCGGTTGCCGATGCACAAGCACAGGCATTACGCACAATAGGTGAAGCGGCTGATACTGAACAAGGTCAAAAAGCAATTCAACTTGAATTAGCAACGAAAGCCATTGAGGCAAAAAAAGCCATTGCTAAAGAATCTTCAGTTGTTTTATTGCCAGAAGACTCAACTAGTGCAAGCTCAATGGTTGCGCAAGGTTTATCAATTATCAATTTGATTAATAAAGCTCAAAAAAATAATTCTTAGAGCTAAGGGGCGATATGTTTAGCAATATCCCACAAACATTAGTGATATTGGGATTACTCACTCTTATCATTGAAGTGTTAATTCTGGGTTGTAGTACCTTTGTACTGCTATTTTTCGGCATTGCCATGTTGATCACCAGTGGCTTAATTTACATGGGTATGCTAGAGGCGAATTGGATAACGACGATTTTAACCTTAGCCATTATAACCTTAGTATTAGCCATTGTACTTTGGAAGCCATTAAAAAAATTACAAAACAAACCCAGTAAAACCGATATAAAGAGTGATTTTGCTGTTATAACATTTGAACTAGAAAAAGATTTATTACCATCAGAACGCTATACCTTTAATTACTCAGGTATTCAATGGTTACTTAAATCAAACACCGTAATAGAAAAAGGTGTAACCGTTAAAGTAGTAAAAAAAGAAGTTGGTGTTTTATGGGTTGAACCAATAGATAAGCTAATAAAATAAAGCTTGATATTACAAAATCTAATAACAACGTAAATAGATAAAGCCGTTAATATTTCTTAACGGCTTATTTCTATATTAAAAATGATATATTTCATTAATCAACAAGCTCTGTTTTTTCTAATAACTTACAAAACTGATGTTTAATAATTGTCTGGCTAATATAAATCACATTGATTGTGTCATTAAGATAGGTATAAGCTAACCGAAATACGGCATCTTTAGCGGCAACAATCTTATATTCATATATTTTCAAACCACCACACCGAAATTGTCTTGCTGTCTTTATTTTTATAGACTGACTCGCAATTAATAGTGGTAAACGCTCTCTGACATCTTGATAAATAATAGTTTGATATTGCTCGTGTAAATGAAAAAATTTACGTAAATGTCGATTTTCACTGTAAGTGATATTCATCATCAATGCATCTTGTAAATTACAATAGTCTATTACGGTGATTTACAAGATCATAGTTTGAATACATTAAATGCCCCTTAAAAAAAAGTGAACATTATTCACGATTTCACCGATCATAAACCACTAACTTTGTACCACAATATAATTGTACCAGCAAAAAAGAACATGCTAATAGACTAAAACAAGGTTTACTTTTTTAGATAAATTATCAAAATAACTGTGTCTTAGTATAATTAACATTATGCTGTTTATGCCATACAGATTCGTTTCTTGATTGCATAAAAAGCCATGG
The DNA here is from genome assembly GCF_002849605.1 of Photobacterium carnosum. GTDB lineage: Bacteria > Pseudomonadota > Gammaproteobacteria > Enterobacterales > Vibrionaceae > Photobacterium > Photobacterium carnosum. The sequence goes on along the minus strand of NZ_NPIB01000014.1, from coordinate 30,645 downwards.
TAGATAACAATAGCGAACAGTATACAATTCTCAATGTAAGAATCTAATTATGACTATTGATCCAACAGCATTACTGGCAATGATAATGATCTTTTTAGGATCTTTTGTACAAACAGCTATTGGTTTTGGACTTGCTATCGTTTCAGCCCCGATTCTTATTATTATTGCACCCCAGTATGTCCCCGCCCCTATTTGTCTAGTTGCCCTCTTTATCTCATTACTTAATAGCTTAAAACATCGCAATAGTATTGAATTAGGCGGATTAAAAATGGCCATCTTAGGACGTATTCCAGGATCTATTGCAGGTGCAACGCTACTCGTTTTTGTTTCAACACAAAGCTTATCATTATGGGTAGGTTTATTAGTATTACTTGCCGTTTTTATTAGTATAATGCCATTTAGAATTGAGCCAACCCCAAAAAGAATGGTTATTGCAGGATTTTTCTCAGGATTATTTGGCACTAGTTCAGCGATTGGTGGCCCACCGATGGCTATACTGTTACAGCACCAGGAAGCGAATCAATTACGGGGGAATTTGTCGGCTTTTTTTGTATTTAGTTCGATTATCTCTTTAATAACCTTAATTCCCGTTGGTTTTTTAAATATCGACAAATTATGGCTAACATTACCTTTACTGCCCGCAGCATGGGCTGGATATTGGTTAGCATTAAAAACAACCCAATCGTTACCTAAACAAACGATTCGTTACGGTGCATTAACGCTATGCTTAATTTGTGGTTTTATTGCAATATACAAAAGTTTAATATAGTTAATCTATTAGCGCACTTTTTTCATTGGACATTGAAGGAATAAATAATGTCATTAACTACTCAATTATTATTGTTTGCTGACGTTGTTCATCAAGGTTCATTTTCAAAAGCAGCGGCTTTACATAACATGGATAATTCATCATTATCAAAAAAAATTAAAAAATTAGAAATAGAATTAGGCGTTCAACTTTTAAATAGATCTACACGATCATTTTCATTGACGTCTGCTGGTGAGAATATTCTCGAACAAACGATTAAACTTAACGATATCTTAGATGATATCCAACTTATTGCGAAGTCATACCAATCACAGCCCAAAGGTATTTTACGTATTACATCTCCAATTTACTTTGGACAAAACTACTTACAACCTGTCATTTCGTGTTTCATAAACAAATACCCTGATATCCAAATCATCCATTCACTTGATGATAGAAAAGCAGATATTATTTCAGAACAATTTGATATTGCATTTCGACTTGGAAAACTAACTGAATCTAATTTAATTGCAAAAAAAATAGCAGACACCCATTTTATTTTAATTGCTTCTTCTGCTTTTGTTCATCGTTATGGTTTTCCCCAATCAGCACAACAACTAACCCAATTACCAGCTATTGTTTACAATAATATTGATGTGACGCTTGATCAATTACAGATCAAAGACAATATAACAGATACCGATTTTATTACTTACAAGATGCAAGCTAAATATAAAGTCAGTGATGTAAAAACGATGATAAATGCAGCCAAAGATAGCTTGGGATATGCGTTAATAGATTTGTCTAACTTAGAAGATTCACTTGAGAACCTAGACTTAGTACAGCTATTACCAGAAATGACAATATCACGTTCAAACACAGCAATTTATGCTGTATACCCTCACAGAAAACAGACGATGTTGGTGAAAGAATTTATTCATGCAGTTCAAGAACACATTGGCACCCCACCAAGATGGGAAGCTTATTTACCTCAATAAGTAGGCTTATAAAAATGATAACGTTTGAATTTAGAGTCTATTCAAACGTTATCATCGCGTTATGTTAGCAATATTAAATAACGGTAATAACATCAGCTTCAGCTAAACGCGCTTTTGGTAAACCGAAGTTATAATCTTGTCCTTCTAAAGGATATCCCATAGCAAGAGCAACATCACAAACATAACCACCAAGTTCATCTTTAAAAGCTGAACCAATCAATTCTGAATCAACCCCTTCCATTGTTGTTGACGCAATACCCAATCGAGCAAGAACATGCAATACGTTTCCTAATGCGATATAGCTTTGCGCTTTTGTCCAATGACCATTAAATCCATTTTCATCGGTATTTAATTCAGCAAAACCATAAGCGCCATCTAACATATCATTATATTTTTCTGCTGGTAAATGTCCTGATGACACCTCAACATCAACCACATGGCGGTAGTCATCTTTAGTATAAGAAGGGTTATATGCAAACAAAACAATATGTGATGCTTCTGTTGCATGGTGTTGATTAAATTGGAATTTATTTTCGAATGTTTGATAAAAGCGCTGTTTTGCCTCATCACTTTCAAGAACAATAAACTTCCATGGTTGAGAATTAATAGATGAAGCAGATAAACGAATTGCTTCTTTAATGACATCCATATTTTCAGCGCTAATTTTTTTAGTTTTATCGTATTGCTTTGCAGTATAGCGGCTATTAAGATCGGTAATAATTTGATGTTGCATAATAATATCTCTATTAACTCATTGATGCCGCAATAATAAAGATAAACAGCGTTTTAATAAATAGTCTATACAACCAAATATTATGGATATTTTTTACCATAATACAAACAAGATCCAAATGACATTAAAATCAGATTATTGCCACCATTCGGCGATGGTACGTTCAAGTTATGCTTTTTGGTGCCGCTATTGCAATATATAAAAGTATGAGTTAAATAAAAACCGAATAAAAAGTAGGAGACAAAATACGCCTCCTACTTTAAAAATGCTTACTACTTAATCAATATTGACTCTATACACTACACTGCCACTTTCACCGGGTTTTAATGCTCCTGTTAAGAACCACTTCACACCACCTTGATAACCACTAGTATTCAACGGCGCAATGGGTAGAAAGCTACACGTTAACCCTGATGGAATAGTGCCACGACTACAATTAATCGCACTATTAAGAGATGTATATGCTGGCACTGCATCAAAAATCATGACTTCGGTAATGTCACCACTACCTGTATTGGAAAAAATAATAGTATATTCTACGATGTCACCAGGTTTACCACTGTTACTAATGCCATTACCATTAGCATTAGTTATATTCGCAACTTTTTTCTCTAGTTTCAGTGTTCCTGCCCCCGAGAAAACGGCACGTACTGTATCTGAATCAGCCACCGTTTTCACAACACCATGTCCGGTGGAAGTCGTGTCATCAAATACCATTACTGCTTTAATCGTGTAATTAAATAAGCTATTCAATGGTGCATCAGCGGGAATAAAGACTTGAACAACTAAACAAACATTTTTATTCGTATCAGCATCAACGTTAATACTATTAATAATAGTCTGATTATTATTTAATTGATCATCACAATCTATATTATGCTTCAGTACTGTGCTCCAATCATTATTCACTGGAGTAAGGACCTTATCTACAATAGAAAATGTAACACTACCACTTGTATTAACGCTAAAATTATGATGAAAAACAATCGTTTTACCTGGTTCAACTTCAGAATAATTATCGGGATTCATAACCGGTTGTTGCACTTTACCAAAGTTGATGTTTTTAAGACTATCACCAGCTGATACAGTCACGATCATCTGGCTATCTGTTACTGTACCGCTTATAACTTGTGAATGGCCACCGTCATTTTCACTAATATCAATCCATTCCGCCTGAGATACCACATCAAGCATAAGATTTTTACCCGCAAGAACAACAGGAATAATTAAACTATATTGCCCTGAACCGCTACTAATATCAGTCGTAATAACATCACCTGGATTAAAACCAACAGCAGCGACAGGCTCATTAAACAGCACCCTGACAGTAAAGCCTGCAAGACCTGTTTCATTGCCATCCATTATGCCATCATGCGCAGCAAGAGCGGCTCCAAGTGCATTATCTTCAAATACGGTACCATTTAAAACAATATGATTAATCAACCTAAATTGGTAATCTTCAACTTCGCCATCAGGGGCAATACTGGCCGCGGTATTACAAACACCAGCCGCACTACAAAGACGGAAACGCATAATGCTATCACCGTTATAGGCATCTGTTTGTGCAGGATCGATGGTTATTTCAATATTTGTTGTCAGCTGACTAATGACTTTATCGTTCTCAATTTGTTCATCATTATCATTAAAATCACCATCACCATTAAGATCAACAAAAACATTTAAGAAACCAGTTGTAGCGGGCACTGTCACTGTAATCTGAGCAGGAATACCCACGGTAATCGATACAGGAACATTAACGCCGTCATCTTCAAGATCGGTATCAGCGGCACTACTTCCTTTGGTGCTTAATTCACTATCCCATAAACTACCTAAAGTAAGATCTTGACTACCATTAAGGGTGATATCGAGATAATCATGTCCTGCAATACCATAAGATAGAAGAGCATCACCATAATCACGTGAGTAATAACAACCTGCTATATCTTGGTCAACAATATTAATATCTTGTCCTGCGGCAAAAAAAGTCATTTTTTTAGTTAATACATTTATTTTATATACTGCCGACTTATTAATTAAATCATAGCTACCATCTTGATTGGTATCATGATCACCATTATTAACAAAAGCATAAATATTATAACTTTTATCCGCAATCAAACCGCCCGAGATTGCTTCCCCACTACTATCTCGTGGAAATAAACCGCCGTTATAAGTCATATTATATTCAGTAACAATACCTTGCGTTGTAATAACCGACAACTTTCCTGTAGTCATCTTTGTAGCATAAATCATATCGATTTCAGTGTTAACGGCAATATCACCATCATGTATATATTGAGATAATGGAATAACGTCAAATTTACCCGATACTAATGATATTTTTATCAGCCCTTTTAGAGTCGCTGAAGATACATAAAGATATAATCCATCACTTGAAATATCTCCCATCGTCACACTACCAATGGCATTGCCGCCAACTGTTAACGCTAGTGCATCACCATCAGCAAAGGTGATCACACCATGGTTAGAATGTGTTATTGATTGTGCGCCATTAGCGGTTATTGAATCTAAACCAATAAATGAATTACCACTGCGATCAGTACTAAATAAGTAGGCATTACCCGCACTGTAAAAAGTACCATAAAAGAGCCCTTGTATTCGATTGAAGCCAAGGCTATTAATATCAGAAACGGTAGGATGACCAGAAATAGAAATAGGTGACGACAATGCTGTAAATGCCATTGGATCTGAGGTTGGATCTAATTGCGATAATGCATAGTTATTACCAGCAGTCACGTCCGTTTGAAGCACTACATCACAGGTTGTATTAATAATTAAATCAGTAAAAAATAACCGATAATCTTCAACTTCACCATCATAAGAAATACTATTTGGCGTATCACATGTTGTATTCAGACTACAAAGACGAACACGTAAAAAACTATAACCTAGTACAACATTATTAGGCATTGTAATTGAATATAACTTACTGCCAACTATTGCAGTATTATCATTAATTACTTTTTCAGAAGCCTCCCATACACCATTTTGATTAAAATCAACCCAAGCATGAAGTTGACGTCCATTATCAATCTCTTCTTGAATTTCAATGGTTAAATCAAGATTATTATTGATATTGATAAAAGATGAAGAAAATGTCACACCATCATCATCAGCTAAATTATCGTTATCATCAGCTAACGCCAATTTATCTTGTTCATTGATATTAGGATCCCACAACGTACCTAAACGAAGATCCATAATATAATTACCGTCACTATCCGCTTCGCCATGAAAAGCATCGTTATTTGCTAATAATGCATCACCCCTATCACCTTGTAGCACATCCGTCGACATTGCATAAATATTACTTAACCCAGTATCATCTTCAATATAAACACTGATATCACGGTTTCCAATAATGCCACTGTTATTCTGATAACGAATAGCTTGCATTAATCCAGAAGCTGTTGTGGTTGTTGCCGCATCATCAATAAAATTAATCTGTAATGGCTTTCCGACACCATTGTTAATTATATCAATTTCACCAAATAAAACCCCTTCATAATAGACTTTATTTTGAGCATCAACTCGAATTTCACCCGCACCATCACCAACCGATTCAATAAAGGTAATTTCATTTGCAGCATCTTTATACGCCACATTAATTTTAAGCTGACCACCATTTAACGTCACACTATCAATATCTGTCGCTACTGCATCAGCGTTAACATCTAAAGAAGCAACAAGCCCCATAATATATAAAGATTTATCGCCATTAATGTTTAAAATTTCAGGTGCATGAGGATCAGGCACAATATAGGTTACGGTAAAATACCCATGAACATAATTATTGGTCGTATCTATAACTTGAAATGTCATTGGATAAATACCAGGATCTAATCCTGTACCCACTTCACCTGGTGTAAATGTAAATTCATCAACCCCAGTTTCAACCAAAGCACCAGAGAAATCACCTAAACTCATGACATCAATATTCGTCCCTGTAACATTAAAAGTATAGCTATCTCCTTTTTTAACAATGACTTCACTGTCAGTTAACGCTATATAACTAACGACAGGTTTATCAACTAAATTAAATAATACATCGAAATGTGTTTTTGATTTGATAACCCCATTATCATCAACATCTTCGACAACAATGCCGGCACTATATAAACCTTGGGCTAATGTACCAGAATTACTCCATGTTAAAACACCCGTACTTTCATCAATTGTTAAACCTGGAGGGTTGACACCATTACCCATTTCACTCGTATTACCGACACGGAATTTAATATTATCGCCATCAGGATCTAATGCTGGAATTTTAATCGTAAAGTTTGTTAAAACCGAACCATCAGTCTCTTGTTGAGGAACTTGAAACAATATCGGAAAATCAATGAGCGGTGCACGATTACCGCCTTGGACTAATATTGTTGACTGTATATTCCAATAACCACCAGAGTTATTATTTAAATTGATGCGACAACAACTACCATAATTAGCAAAATAGGTTGTATTGACATCAATATTTTTAATTTGGGTTTCTGATACTTCTAATTTATATTCGCCATTGATAATCTGATTTGTAATTATACCTAGATACGTTTTACTCCCCCCCGAAACAGAGACACGATTACCATTACAATCTGATCGATTAACATGACATGCGGTTTTTAATGTGATAATTACATCATTTTTAATACCATCGGCATCTAAAGCTACTGGTGACCATGTTATACCACCACCACGCCAGTGTGCCGCGTGAATTGCTGTAGAAAATATAATACAAAAAGTCATTAGTATAGTGAGTATACTAAACGTTATTTGTCGACAATCATTATCTCTTTTGAAGATCATATCTCACCATCTGACTAATTTAGAATGATGAGATAACATGCATATATTAAACCAACAATAATCAAAAATGAGAAAATGCCAATTAACTGATTTTAAAATAAAAAAAACAAACCGATCTTGTTTTATTTTTTCGAATTGCAAAATGAACATTTTTTTATGTATTGTTTCTATTTTGATTATTACTTTTCAACAACATTAAGCACCATAACTAAAAAATCGTTCATCACACTGGAAAAACATACCAACAAACGATAAATTAGAGCAATACGTGTTTCTTCTTAACTATCGTGCAGACAATGATTCAATCAAATGTTTTACTTCGTTATCCATCATTACGAACTTTTTTCAATTTAAGAACCAATATTGCAGCGCTTAGCTTTGTAAGCTGCTCTATTCCATTATTTTTAATGGGCCATGTCACCATGGGGATTGCTTTCTCACTTGGTAGTATTAGCTGTGGCTTTGCTGATACTTCTAGCGTGACAAAATACCGCATTTTTGATTTTATGATCGCCTTGCCCCTCTTTTTCTTTATCAGTTTAGGCATCGAAGTTGTCTTTCCACATTCGTTATTATTTGTAACTTCATTGGCAATAGTCAGCTTTGCACTGTTTATGCTCGCAGTATTAACACCTCGGTTAGGGGCTATTGGGTTCTCTGCGATTCTATTGGCTATTTACGCGATGTTATTACACTTAGAAGGACGTCCAGTATGGCTAGTACCCCTTTGGCTAACAGGAGGTGCGGTGTGGTATATTTTCTGGCAGGCATTAGCAATCTATTTTCTTCCAAATCAAGAATCAAAAGATATTTTATCGGACCTTTATCAAAAGTTAGCGAAAAAGCTGATGCTTCACGATCAAGCATTCATCTTTGCTACAGATAAAAACCAGTTATTTATTAAATCAGCCCAGTTTCGCTCACAAATAGCGACTTTATCTCATACTCTTGAATACCGTATTCATCAGCAATTTTGTTGTGGTGAAGACAGCGCCAAGCTACAAGATATTTACCGGTTTTTAAAAATAGCAGAGCGTATTAATGAACAAACACGTTTAATGTATTTCACTTCAACACCATTGTTAAAACAACATAGTCAACAATGGTTAGACAGTATTCACCATGCAGATCAACAAATTAGTCAGTATTTAGCGCAAGTTACTGTCAATAATGTACACCATTTACACCTGCCAGAAATTGACTTTAAAACATTACGCCAATATCAGGTAGCAGCAGAAGCACAAAGTGAAGCCATTACAGCACATTCATTTATTAATAAATTAGATATTATTTATCTTTTATTACAAGAACTTAAAAACGAATCAACATCAGTAACGATAACAAATCAAATCATCTCTAAACCCATTGTTTTAACGTGGAAATGGAATGATATTGTTTCAAAACTCATCAGCCAAATGACACTGAAATCAAGTTACTTCCGTCACGCACTGCGTGGAACATTGAGCCTTACCACTGGTATTATTGTTGTTCGTTCGTTGAATCTTGATTTTGGCTTTTGGACATTAATGACCAGCTTATTAATATTACGTCCAAATTTATCCATGACATGGACGCGATTGTTACAGCGTCTTACCGGAACCATTTGTGGATTAATCATGGTCGGCGGTTTACTGCACTTTCAAGTATCAATGGATATTTTACCCTTTGTCTTCTGTATTGCCGCTGTCCTATTTTTTCATACTTCCGCGCGTCATTATGGGTTTGCGGTCTTCTTCGTTACCTTGTTTGTATTTGCGGGTTTCTCGCTTAATGGGCAGGGAGATAACATCATGCTGCCACGGTTAGATAACACCGTATTAGGGGTATTTATTCCTCTCATCTTTGTGTTTATTCTCACTCCTGGCTGGCAAAAGAAATCATTTCCGACTCAACTCTCAGCCACTATCAAGGGTTATACTGATTACTTGATTAGCTTTCATCTTTACTTATCAAATAAAGATCCACAGCACAGCGAGAAATTACAACATCATTTCCAAGATTGTGTTGTCTACGATACCAACTTATTTGATCACTGGATGGGATATTTAGGCGAACCACAACGTAATTCACAAACCAGTGAACACATTCTTCTTTGTAGCCGTAGTTCTAATATTATTTTACGAATATTAACGCAAATCAATGAAAATAAAGAACAAATAACACTCAACGATCAAATAGAATCTGAAATAAAAAGTGCAACACATTCATTAATACAACTTCAACAACTATTACAACAAACATTAAATCATACTGAGTTATTCAAACATATTTCTAAACAAGAACAACTTATTTATCAATCATTTACTTACATTGAAGATGAAATATATCGGCTTGATAACAATCAGTTAATCGCATTACTAGCAAAAGAAATTGCCTTATTTCTTAATGCCATCGACCATCAAGCACAATAATAATTGTGGCGTCATTATTCATAATAACAGTACGTTATTTCGCTATTAAACCAGCCATAGTGCTGGTTTAATAGCGTTATTTAACGATAAGCTGTTAGAATTGCGCCCTTAATAGCATCAGAAGTTAAGGACAGAATAATGCTAAAAAAAACGCAACTGTGCGGTATTGTTATTGCTTTAATCGCTTCCAGTTCAGTATGGGCTGCGGATCAAACCATCACGCTTAAAGATGGACGCCAAGTTATTCTGCATGATAACTTTACTTGGCAATATAAAGCACAAACTAATAACTCAGCCACCAACCCTACTCTCAAAACAACAACAGCAACAGCAACAGCGATTCCCGTTATCGCAACATCAGCGGTAGCGATTCCCATTATTAGCGCCCCCAAAGGTGTTGACGTTGAATTAGGAACCACAAAAGCCATTCAACAACTCAGTGACAGTGGTATGGATGTACTGTTAACGGCAGCACATTACGAAGATGGCACACTGATTATTCCAACCATGATGACAAACCAAAGTTCAAAATCAGTGGTTAATGTCACCATGAAAGTGCGTTTAAGTAATAGTGACGGCCAAACAATAGCCACAGACGAGTTCATAGTATGGCGCTCAATTAACCGTATGCCAGATACCTATTTCCGTCCGAAGACACAACATCAAGGCAAACCGATCACCTTTGATGTACCTAAAGCTGAACGTTACTTTATTGATGCTGAAATCACTGATGTTGATATGAGATAACCATAAAATTACAATAAAAAGCTCAAATCATGGTTTAAATTTGAGCTTTTTAGTCACTAATTATGATATATCTGACAATCTATTCACTGCTAATGCTAATTTCAGTAATAATGCCAAAGTGATCTGACACCACATCATAAAAATCACCATTAAAGATCGTTTGATGCTGCTTTACTGAAACTTGTTGATTACTAAAGATATAATCTAACCGTAATAATTGGTTATTTTGCTGCCAGCCATCAATATTTTTAACAACGGTTATACCTGTATCTTTCGTTTTTGCCATGGTATAACAATCAAATAAGTGACGTTGTAACGCATAATCATAACCTTGATCGCGAAGATGACTAGGGTTATTAAAATCACCTAATAAGAAGCTCAATCGCGATGATAACGTCGCTGTAATTCGATTTAAATGATCAGCAAACGAACCTTGTTCATCATTCCACCAGCCGCAATGGCAATTATAAAAATCCAACTCTTGTTGTTTGTAAGCCACTTTAATACGTACAGCGCGACGATGTTTCCAATTACTGACATCATAATGATCACTTAAATCGATCACTTGATGCTCAATAATGGGTAAGCGGGTTAAAAAAGCCAATCCTTCTTGATAAACGTCATAACTTTGATGAACAAAATCCCATGTTAGCTGATAATCATGCCCCAATTCGGCTAATTTTTGCTGTAATAAATAGCCATAATTATCGCTGTGTACGGGATGATTACCGCATATCTGTTCATTTACAACAGCGCTAAGATGGTGTTGGTTAACCTCTTGTAATGCAATAACATCACAATCTTGATCAATAATAGCTTGAGCGACGATGGCTAATTTTTGTAATTGATATTGTTCTTGCCAACTGTGAGTATTTAATGTCAATAACTTCATAAATCATTCACTTACTAATGATGTATTGAGATAAAAAAGCGTAGCATTTCCACTACGCTTATCAATAATGTCATTTGTTACAACAACTCGTTAAGCCATCGCAAACTTATCAATTAATGCAGATTTAATCACATCAACACCTGGGCCATAAATAGCTTGAACCCCTTGATCTTTAATGACCAATCCTAACGCACCGGTTGACTTCCATAATGTATAGTCAGCCACTAATGCTGGATCTTTAACTGTAATCCGTAGACGTGTCATACAAGCATCAATCTCTGCGATATTTTCACGACCCCCTAAATTTTGAATAATGATTTCAAGCTTGTCGTCTTGTGACATCCCTTCTGCTTTTTCATCAATATAATTACCAGCACGTCCAGGGGTTGGTAGATTAAATTTAATAATAAGCAAACGGAATAACGCATAGTTGATCGAAAAGAAGGCAATACACACCATCACAAAGCTAATCAAGTCGCCACCAATGCCCGCAGAAATCATCATCGGAACACGTGTAATCAGTTCAATCAGACCAAAAGCATGCACACGTAAATCAATCAAATCCACCAGCGCAAAAGCCAATCCGGTTAATATTGCATGTGCTACATACAATACCGGTGCAACAAACATGAACATAAATTCAATCGGCTCAGTGACACCCGTTAGCAATACAGCTAAACACGCTGAGAAGAACATTGGCTTATATTGCAGACGCTTATCACTATCAACACAATGGTACATCGCAAGACCAATACCAATTAAAGAAGACGCTGCAATGATCACTTGACCCGCTTTAAAGCGCGCAGGATGAACCGTCGCCAATAGATGTTGATAAGCCGCTGGATCGGTTAATTTAAGGTTATTTAAATCACTCACCCATGCAAGCCATAATGGATCTTGACCATAAACACTTGAACCCGCACTTGGTCCGGTTAATAACTGATATGTTCCACCCAGTTCGGTATAATTCATAGGAATTGTTAACGTATGGTGTAAACCAAAAGGCAGCAATAAACGCTCTAAGGTGCCATAAACAAACGGAGCAACAATCGGTGCGCTATCTTTTGAATTTGCGATCCACTGTCCAAATTCATTTAATGCACCTTGTACTAATGGCCAGATAACCGCGAGAACAAACGCGATAATCACTGAATAAATAATCACCATAAAAGGAACAAAACGTTTGCCGTTAAAGAACGCTAACGCTTCTGGTAAACGCGAGTAATCATAGTAACGGTTATATAAATTAGCCCCAAGATATCCTGATATAATGCCAATAAATACGCCCATATTGAGTGTTGGCGCGCCTAAAATTGTTGTGAAAAATTGAGATACAGGCAACTCAGAACCAAATAGACTCATGACAGTAGCATGAGGATCATTCATCATGCCGCTACTTACACCGAAAATAACCCCCGTGGTGCGGTTAATCAGTATAAAAGCAATCACGGCTGCAAATGCACCACCCGCCCGCTCTTTGGCCCATGAACCACCAATCGCAACGGCAAATAACAGGTGTAAGTTAACAATTACGCCCCAGCCAATATTTTCCATGATATGGCCAATAGTTTCGATAGCACCAATGCCACCAGCATACATAGCAACCACTTTACCCAGCGAAATCATAATACCGGCGGCTGGCATTACTGCGATCACAACGATCAGTGATTTACCAAATCGTTGCCAAAAATCAAACGAAAGCAATTTACTCATAACGATGTCCTTGATTGAGAAGGCAGGTTAACGTCATCACTGACCTGCCATAAATATAACTATTGTTTTTTCACAAACACATAAGCGGCATAAGCTGGTGCTAATTGTGTGGTCATAAAGTCACTACAGGTGGTGTCATTATTTGGCGTTTGATTATCGAGAATGAGTTCCCCTAGCTGAGTAACATCAAGATCAACGTTGGTATCGTGATCACTTAAATTCGTAATAATCGTCCACGTTCGATCTGATTCAATACGTTGATAAGCATAAATATTGATATCGTTTTCTAGTAATAATTGATAACGACCTGTAATCAAACTTGGGTTATTTTTTCGAAGGGCGATTAACTGTTTATAAAACTGTAAAATCGAGTGCGGGTCGCGCTGTTGTTGTTCAACATTAATATCGGTGTAATTAGGGTTAACAACCAGCCATGGTGTCACCTCTGAAAACCCACCAAAAACACTACTATTCCACTGCATAGGTAAACGGCTATGATCACGCGAGACTTGATTTAGCAGATCTAATATTTGTTGATCTGTTTTTCCTTGCTGTTGTAATTTAATGATTAAATTTTTAGCCGACACATCATTAAAATCATCTAACGCAGTAAACGTATGATTAACGATGCCAATTTCTTGGCCTTGGTAAATAAATGGCGTGCCTTTCATTAGAAAATAACAGGCGGCTAATGCGGTGGCACTGCCATACCAATAATTAGGATTAGCAAACGTATTAATACTACGGGCTTGATCGTGATTTTCGAGATATAAAGCATTCCAGCCTTTACCTTCTAACGCATTTTGCCAGCGGGTTAAAATTTGCTTAAATTCCACCACATCAAACTGCTTACCATTTTGCTCTTCCGACCACAACTTCATGTGTTCAAATTGAAAAATCATATTAAAGACGCCACCTTTATCGTTTTCAGTGGGTTCAGCAACCCACGTTAACGCATCTTGTGCCGCTACCCCATTAGCTTCACCGACAGTGACAATATCAAAGGGAGCAAAAGCTTGGTCTCGCAGTTCATATAAGTGCTGCTCAATACCATCAACATTCATGTGGTAATCAAACGAAGACACATAATCATCACCATTAGGGTTAGGTAATGATGGTAGATTAGGTTGCTTTTGAATATGACTAATGGCATCTACTCGAAATCCATCAATACCACGCGCTAGCCACCAATGGATCATGCTAAATAGTGCTTGTTTTACTTCAGGATTTTGCCAATTAAGATCGGGCTGTTTTTTAGAGAATAGATGTAGGTAATATTGCGCAGTAGCAGCATCATATTGCCACGCACTGCCATGAAATATACTTTCCCAATTATTAGGATCATTGGTAGGACTTGTCGGGGTTGGAGCACTACCATCGCGCCAAATATACCAATCACGCTTAGGATTAGTTTTGCTTTGGCGTGATTCAATAAACCATGGATGCTCGTCACTGGTATGGTTAATCACTAAATCCATGATGATACGAATACCGCGCTCATGTGCAGCACTGATTAAACGATCAACATCGGCAAGGCTACCGAAATCTGGGTGAATAGCTTGGTAGTCACTAATATCGTAACCATTGTCATCATTAGGTGATTGATAAAATGGACAAATCCATACTAAATCAATACCAAGTTCAGCTAAGTAATCCAGTTTGGTAATAATGCCAGCAATATCACCAATACCATCTTGGTTGCTGTCAAAAAAACTACGAGGGTATATTTGATAAGCAGTCGCTGCTTTCCACCACGCAAGTGATGTTGCTGACGTATTATTGAGGTGATTCATCCATTTAACCTTACTAAACATATACTGCATATTTGTATGTGTTACCGATAACACATACGGTAAGATCGAATGTAGTGATATGCAAAAGGTTTTTAAATGAATTGAGAGCTTTCTCTAATTTTTAACTCAAATTGACCTTCACAAGAACTTGAATCACGCTTGATTAGCTTCTTCACTGCCTGATAGCCCATTTGATAATAATTAAATGCTACCGTTGTTAAACTTGGCACTAATAAGTCGCTATAGTCATAATCACCAATGCCTACAATCCAAATATCATGGCCTATTTTTAGGTGTTGTTCTTTTGCAAGACGATACAAACGAATAGCAATATTGTCAGTAGCGCAAAAATAAACTTGATTAGGTTGTAGTGTAACCGTTTGATAAGCTTCTTTTTGTTCAGAATCAGCTAATGCTTGTAAAGAAAGAGGTAAAGCTGGAGCAATATGATTAATCGTGGTTTGCATCAGTTGGGTACGTAATGAAAGCATACGCGCATCATAAATATAATGGATGGCCGTAAAGGGAGCTTGCTGTTGTTGTAACTGATGAATGGTATGAGAAACGAGTGCCGTTATCGCTGCTTGTTCGGGATAATATAAGCAACAATGATCAGAAATTTGCTTTCCAATAAAGATTAAATTTTCTAGCCCTTTATAAAAAGGTTCTTCGATACTGTGCTTTGAAGCAATAACAATCGTCCCCAATGCATTAAGGCCATTGAACTCGCTTACAGCTTGGCGCTCAGATTCATGACTAAACCCTGTCGCATGAAATAACATTCGAGCATTAGATTCATTTGCCGCCGCTAACGCCCCTTTAATCACTAAGCTAGTCGTGTAAGATTCAATACGCGGTGCAATAAAACCAATAATATTAGATTGACTACGAATAGAGCGTGCAAATTTATTCGGGGTATAATGATTTTCTTTTACGATCGCATCAATTTTAATGCGATTTTCTTCTGATACATAACCACTATTAAAATAACGTGACACTGTCATTTTAGATATTCCAAGCTGCTTTGAAATATCAGCCATCGTCATTTTTTGCGCCATAACACTTTCACTACAATAATCAATATTATTACTATAGTACCCAATATATTGACAAAGAATACAGCACTAACGTTAATCTATTGAAAAGTAATAAAACTATGGTGAGTTCCATTCAATAACAACAGTAAAATTGTAAAGATTTAGCAATATATTCCCCTCTTTTTGTTACCAATAGAAAAACACCAGCCTTTGTTGGGCTGGTGTTTTTTATTCTTAGTACTTAAACGTACCACGAATAGGATAGTTATTGTCTGGATTACGGATCCATCCAATACCATTTACTAATGATTCTAATTCTGGTCGAACAAATGGATTATTCGATAGATCAACAATCTGCAATCCACCATTTTCATTAATAACAAATAATGCAGGCTCAGAGAAATTATGATCGGTTTCCTCCTCTGAGCGTGGAATCGAAATATATAATCCCAATGTTTGCATTTGTTGCTCAGTTAAACCGTAAGCAATAGGGAAACTGATCGTTAATTTTTCAATATGCTCTTCTAACTGTTGTTTTGAGTCAGCAGAAACAGCAATAATTTCAACGCCTGAATCTAACAACTTTTGTTTATAGCTTTCTAATTCATTAAGATATTTTGTACACAACGGACAATGTTTACCTCGATAAACAAATACCGCTTGCCATGTTGCATTACCTTGTGGCTTACCTAAAGTAACAGATGAACCATCCAGTAATGTCACTTGCATTTCTGGGAATAAATCACCCGCATTAAGTTTTATTGAAGTCGTCATATTGAATCCTCGTTAGAGATCATTAATATATGTGCCATTTCTTTGTAACAAGCATGTTTATATATTCAAATGAAAATGGATATTATTAAACATGAACGCTAATAACAAAGATAATGATTTAATATTTATGTAAAAAAGGAATAAGCAGACAAGTTATTATTAATAATAGATATAGTATTAATAACAACTATTACTGTTTATTACTTATTTTTTAGGCGTACCAACAACTAGTCCTAGAATAAGACCGAAAACCATATGTCCCATTAAAGCAACCATTGACATAGGAACGCTATTAAAAAACATTCCTTTACCAGCCATTGGCATAACAACGGTCATCGCAACAAGATAAACTGGAATTAAAAATACAATACCACGTAACCAACCAGGACCTGGTAAATATTTATACCCAATTAGTAAGTAAGCAATAGGAAATACAATTGTACCAACCATAAAGTGCATCATTAGACCGACACTATCAGACGTTCCTAGCATGTGGGCAATAATAGCAGCCACATCCATAGAATGTCCGATAAGGTGCGGTGCAACAAACTTACCCATTAAGGTAAAAGCTAGTGTACCAAGAAAACCACCAATTAAAGCTTTAACTACATTACTTGCATTAAAAATACTATTCGACATACAGCCTCCATTATTATGCTTAATTGTCGTAGAACTTGATAAGTATAGTGACTTATTCAATTTGAATCTCTATTAAATTAAGCATAAAAATAATACTAAAGTGATTGCTAAGATTTCATAAATATACTTTTGAGAATTGATTATAAAAAGATACTCTCAAAAAATAAACAGATGAATCTTAGTTAGCTAATATTAAACATCATTATCTCTTCTCATATTCAACTAATAATCATAATATATTTCATTCATACCCTACGATTTAAACGTACAACTTTTTTCAAGATGGATTACATTAAAAAACATCACTAATATAAAATAACACTATATATTAATAATATTTATATAACGCCTAATCTCATTAACGATTAAACAATCGAGTAGAACGTGTTTATTACTGCATTTACGAATACAAAACAGACAAATCTATAAACCCACAAATTGAACTAAACCTTTCAGTTTAATTTAATCTATAGGTAATAATTTGTCAACACTTTTAAACTAAACAGTTCATTTTAGATTTAATTTTTGCTTTTTTTTGACCACACAAAAAATAACTTACTTCACAATCATACAATTTATTCTAAAAAGTATAACTCATGTTCAACTTTTAACATTTTTAATACATTCTAATGAAATAAGCGTTTTATTACTTGCTTGATTTGATCAAGAATAGAGTAATTAAATTTACAACGCAGCAACATTTATTCATTTAACATACTAAACATGACAATAAAATAGCTTTTTGATACTTTTTTGTTACTTAAATACAATAAAATATTATATATCAGAGCGTTATTTTTCATCATTTGGAATGATAGGATAATTACAAATAAGTAAACATTAGCTAACAAAATAATTGTTATCCAGTAACGATTATTACTTTTGTTTGTTATGAGTAATCAAGTTCACGGAGGAAAAATGAAAATAATTCAAAGTAAGAAGATGATCATCCTACTTACATTACTCTCAACATTATTTTTAGTGGTACTCTTTGCCAGCAGTAACATGGTGCTCTTTGACTCAAAAGGCAGCATTGGTGAAGCCCAATCATCATTAATCATTACATCCGTTCTTCTGATGGCAATCATTATCGTGCCTGTTTTATTTATGGCGATTTATTTTCCTTATAAATACCGTCAGAGCAACAAAGAGGCTGAATACACACCAGAATGGGAGCATTCAACCAAAATAGAAGTGGTTGTATGGACTGTCCCCTGCTTAATCGTTTTAGCATTAGGGTGGATCACCTATCAAACCTCTTACTCACTTGACCCAAGAAAAGAGATTGTTTCCGATCAAGAACCATTAACCATTCAAGTAGTTGCTATGAATTGGAAATGGCTGTTTATTTATCCAGAACAACAAATTGCCACAATCAATGAAATAGCACTACCCGTTAACCGCCCCGTTAAATTTTTAGTCACTTCAGATACCGCCATGAACTCCTTTTTTATTCCACAGCTCGGCAGCCAAGTTTACGCAATGGCGGGGATGGAAAACCGTTTAAATCTTATGGCTAAAGAAGAAGGCAGTTATCGCGGTATATCAGCCAATTACAGTGGTTATGGCTTTTCTAACATGCGATTTAAAGCCCATGCTGTTAAAGCTGTTGATTTTGAACAATGGGTAAAAAAAGTCAAAACCTCTGAGAAAATTTTAAATAATAATAGCTACGATCAACTCACGGCCAATGCTAACGAGCAAATTACTGCGCCACATCCAGTGACATACTTTGCTTCTGTTGCTCCGCTGAAATTTAAAGACATTATTGAGAAACACGCAGGAGTCCAAAATGGCTTATAAAGGGAATGTATACGCTGAAGTGGATCCGGTTTTCGGCAAATTAAATTGGGATGTTATTCCCTTTACCGATCCAGTCGTTTTTCCTGTCATGATGGCCGTAGTGCTTGGTGGATTAGGGCTATTAGGCTTAATTACATATCAAAGAAAATGGCACTACTTATGGAGTGAATGGTTTACCTCTGTCGATCATAAAAAGATAGGTATTATGTATATCATCGTATCAATGGTGATGCTCGTACGTGGTTTTTCTGATGCGATATTAATGCGATCCCAACAAGCAGCTTCTACCATTGATGCCAGTTATCTGCCACCAGAACACTATGACCAAGTCTTTACCGCTCATGGCGTGATCATGATTTTCTTCGTTGCGATGCCATTTGTAGTGGGTCTAATGAATATTATCGTGCCATTGCAGATAGGTGCTCGCGATGTTGCCTTTCCCTTTTTAAATTCCTTGAGTTTTTGGCTCTTCGTTGTTGGCGTTATTCTAATTAACATGTCCCTTTTTGTTGGTGAGTTTGCAGCAACAGGCTGGTTAGCCTACCCGCCACTTTCAGGTATGGATGCTAATCCTTGGGTCGGGGTTGATTATTGGTTATGGTCACTGCAAATATCAGGTATAGGTACACTGCTAACGGGGATTAACTTTGTTGTTACCATCCTTCGCATGCGTGCACCTGGCATGAAAATGATGCAAATGCCCGTGTTTACATGGACATCACTGTGTGCCAACGCACTGATTGTACTTGCCTTCCCTATTTTAACGGTTACCTTAACTCTGCTAACACTCGATCGTTATGTTGGTACTCATTTCTTTACTACTGATATGGGTGGTAACCAAATGATGTACGTCAACCTAATCTGGGCATGGGGTCACCCTGAAGTTTATATTCTGGTGCTGCCTGCTTTCGGTATTTTCTCTGAAATTACAGCCACGTTCTCACGTAAACGTCTATTTGGTTACACATCATTAGTGTGGGCAACAATGGTAATTATGGTGTTGTCATTTATCGTTTGGCTGCATCACTTCTTTACCATGGGCGCAGGCGCAAGTGTTAACGCCTTCTTTGGCATTGCAACCATGATTATCTCAATTCCAACCGGAGTTAAAATCTTTAACTGGTTGTTTACCATGTATAAAGGACGAGTCGAGTTCAGTGCCAGCATGTGGTGGACAATTGCCTTTCTGATCACCTTTACCATTGGTGGTATGACGGGAGTAATGCTTGCAATCCCTGCGGCTAACTTTGTACTACACAACAGCTTATTCGTTATTGCCCACTTCCATAACGTGATTATCGGTGGCGCGCTCTTTGGTTACTTTGCCGGACTTACTTACTGGTTCCCGAAAGCCACAGGATTCACCCTTGATGAACGTCTAGGTAAGCTCTCATGTGCGCTTTGGACTGTCGGTTTCTTCGTCGCCTTTATGCCAGTGTATGTTCTTGGTTTTAACGGTATGACTCGACGTCTAAATGTTGCGGAGAATCCAGAATGGGCACCTTACTTATGGGTCGCAGCCTTTGGTGTCTGTATTGTTGCAGCGGGTATTGCGGTTCAGTTCTACCAAATATTCGTCAGTATTCGTGATCGTAAACAGAATCTAGATCTTACTGGTGATCCATGGAACGGCCGTACATTGGAATGGGCAACATCATCCCCACCACCGTTTTATAACTTTGCATTACTGCCTAAGATTCATGATCGTGACGAACATCATTACGCAAAAGAACATGGTTTAGCTTATCAAGAGCCTGAACCTTATAAGCGTATTCACATGCCGAAGAACACCTGGGCAGGAGTGGTTATCAGTATGTTCTCATTAATGTTTGGTTTTGCTTTCATCTGGCATATCTGGTGGATGGTCATTGCAGGCGCTGTTGGCATGATTGCTTCTTGGATTGGTTACAGCTTCCAACGCAGTAAAGATTATTATGTTGAAGTCTCTGAAATTGAAGCGATTGAACGTAAACATCTTGCTAAAGCACGTGGTGAGAAGACCGCTGAACACAAAGATGGTGAAGATGATAATTTCGATCCATCCGATCTAAAACCAGCCGATTCCATGGCATAAGGGGCGAGAGCAATGATGACTACAGAAGTAAAAGACACCTTCAATCTCAATGTCCCTGCTCAGTCTACCGACAATCATGATCTCGATGATCATGACCATCACGACTATGCTGGCGATACTATTTTTGGCTTTTGGATTTACATCCTCAGTGACTGCTTATTATTCGGTACTTTATTTGCAGTTTACGCTGTTTATTCAAATAGCTTCGCAGGCTTAATTGAACCTAAGGAACTGTTCAATCTTGGTTTTGTATTAACGGAAACGGCACTGTTACTGTTTAGTAGTTTTACATTCGGCATGGCAATGCTCAAAGCCAACCATGAAGATATTAAAGGTATGTTCAAATGGTTAGCCATTACGTTTGGGCTTGGTTTTTCTTTTTTAATCATGGAACTGTATGAGTTCTATCATTTTAGTAGTGAAGGCGCGACGTTTCATAGTAGTGCCTACTGGTCAGCATTTTACGGTTTAGTCGCCACTCACGGACTCCACGTTTTTGCAGGCTTAATGTGGATGATTGTATTGGTGTTCCATTTTAAACGGGACGGATTTTCTACAGAGAATAAAACACGTTTAGCCTGTTTAAGTTTGTTCTGGCACTTCCTTGATATTATCTGGATCTGTGTGTTCAGTGTGGTTTACTTAATGGGAGTATTGTAATGGGCAATTCAACTAACCAACACTCGACTAACGAATATTCAACGGCGCATGGTCAAGGTGGCCAAGCTCACGGCAACGTAAAAGAATATGTTCGAGGGCTAGTGTTCTCTATTATTTTAACCATTGTACCTTTTACTATGGTCATGGCTGGCGTCGGTTCAACCCAGTTCATTATTGGTGTGATCATGGTGTTCGCTGTTGCACAAATCTTAGTCCAACTGGTGTTCTTCCTGCATATGAACACCTCGTCGGAACAAATGTGGAATACGTCGTCAGCTGTATTCGTGGTCGTTATTGTGGCTATTATTCTTATAGGTTCGTTGTGGATCATGGATCACTTAAACCACAACATGCTAATGGGTCATTGATCAAGGAGGTTCTATGATTAAACCTTATCTGAAACTGACTAAACCGGGCATCATCGGTGGCAATCTCATTGCAGCCATCGGTGGTGTATTACTGGCATCTCAAGGCAATATTGATGGCGTATTACTCTTAGCTGTCGGTATTGGTATCACCTTGATTGTTGCATCAGGCTGCGTGTTCAATAATGTCATCGATATAGATATCGACAAATTAATGAAACGTACTTGTGAGCGTGAATTAGTCAAAAAAATTGTTCCCATCTCTTATGCATTAATTTGGGCAACAGTATTATGCGTTGGCGGTTTTTTTACACTTTATCACTATACTTCCACCGTCGCCTTTCAGTTTGGTGTGCTTGGTTTTGTGGTTTACGTTGGCTTATATAGTCTCTATTTTAAACGCAAATCAGTTTACGGCACCTTAATTGGCGGCTTATCAGGAGCTTGTCCTCCCGTTATCGGTTATTGCGCTGTAACAGGGCAATTTGATAGCGGCGCGGCAATACTGTTTATTACATTCTGCTTATGGCAAATACCGCACTCATACGCGATTGCGATTTACCGTTTCGACGATTATAAATCAGCCTCAATTCCAGTTTTACCCGTTGAAATCGGTATTGCTCGTGCGCGTTACCATATTATTGGTTATATCATTGCCTTTGCGATGGCAGCATTAACACTGACTTATCTTGGTTATGCGGGTAGCTGGTATGCATTAGGAATGGGATTAGTGAGCTTACATTGGCTGTATATTGCCAAAGTGGGTTATCAAAAAGTCCCTAATGCTCAGTGGGGTAAAAAAATGCTGTTATGTTCCATTTTCAATATCATGGTGTTTTGTACGTTAATTTCACTTGATTTTTCATCTGAGACCATTGCTGATGACTATCAAGTTAATGCATTACCTACCGTAGTAATGGAGCCTCATTCATGACGAAAAACCCAACTAAAATAGTGCTTCTTTTTGGCGCTCTGTTTCTCGCTACCTTAATGGGAAGCTATATTTATAACACCACAACCCCTGTTGGTGAGAATGTAAAACCGCTAAAAGATCTTGGCGGTCCATTTGAACTAAACAGTATTAACGGCAATGTCAGCCTTGATCAATTTAAAGGCAATATTGTAGTGCTCTATTTTGGTTTTTTAAACTGCGCTGAAGTCTGCCCCTCTTCCATGGGAACATTATCAGCCGCTTTTTCACGCTTATCACCTGCAACCTATCAACATGTACAAGGATTATTCGTCAGTGTCGATCCTGAACGCGATGATTTAGTGTCATTAAATAAATTCGCTAAATACTTCGATGATCGTGTTATTGGCTTAACCGGTACCAACCAACAAATAGAAGCTTTAACGAAACAATATGGTGTTTATTTTGACATTGTTGATATGGAATCATCTGAATTAAGCTATACCGTCGATCACTCTTCACGCTTCTACATTATTGATGACACAGGCAAGTTAGTAGGAGCGATGAGCCACAACACGACCCCAGTCGAATTAGCGGCGGGCATTGAACGTATTTATAAAAAAACCATTGCTAAAAAATAGGAGATAACAATGAAAAGAAGTGCCTTGTACCTTGCATTATTAATGAGTTGTTTTCATGCTACGGCTTTTGCAGCGGATGTAACTCATGCCGACAACCATGTTCAATCTCAGCAAAACTACACTGAGGTTCAAAAAATAAACGCCGTACTAACGATTGAAAATGCAACCGCAAAAGCCACGATCCCAGGCGCGAGTGTTAGCGCTGGCTACATGAAGATCATCAATAATGGAGATACAGCAATCACTCTCGTTAGCGCAAGCACTGCCATTGCTAAACACACAGAATTTCATCGAATGTTTATGCGAGATAATACAATGGCAATGCGTAAAGTGGATGCACTTGAGATCCCTGCTAATGGCAGCATCATACTCGCTAGTAAGGGTTATCATCTGATGTTTATGGGTGTCAAACAAGATCTTAAACCAAATCAAGTGATCACCGTAACCATGCAACAAGGCAATGGTAAACAGTTCGATGTACCGCTTTTAGTCGTGCCAATTAAAAAGTATTAATGCGGGGGTAGTGTATGAAAGGTGTACAGGTTTTAATTGCCAGTCTCTACTTATTACCAAATGTATTAATCGCGCCAGT
This sequence comes from Photobacterium carnosum, assembly GCF_002849605.1. Classification (GTDB taxonomy): domain Bacteria; phylum Pseudomonadota; class Gammaproteobacteria; order Enterobacterales; family Vibrionaceae; genus Photobacterium; species Photobacterium carnosum. Next base: position 6,291 of record NZ_NPIB01000014.1, on the reverse strand, counting down.
TAATGCCAAAACATCAATGGACAGTGTGGTAAAACATCTACAAGGCCCTTGTTCGAGTGAATTAATACAATTAGCAGAAGTAACATTAAAGACAAATCCACATCGCATTTTATCTTATAATGATAAGCCTACTGATGTTCACCTCTTTAATGCGCTAGCAGTAACCAGCTATCGAGATCGTGATAGCCATGTCACCTTTCACGGTGTAAAAAATATAGCGGGAGGTTGTGATACATCGGTCACTGAAAGTTATGTATTACAAACATCTTGCTCAGACGCACGCCACGAAGCATTCAGTAAATGGGATTTTCAAGGCAAACTCAATGACAGAACTTATGTTCTCAATAGTAAACGTATTAAAGGCAAACAGGCTTTTTTAACTGATCAATTACCTGATATTTGTTTAGTTACGACACGTCAAGTGATCAATAATTGATCTTATATCATGTTTTTTATTTTTATTGTTATCAAATAGTTTACTAGCGCTAACTCGAATTTTTACGTTAGAAATGCTAGAATCGCCGCCCTTGTTCGTAATAGATACCATCATGCACGCATCTGATCATCATTTTACTCGCTTCATTGCCGCTATTGATACGCTACCGCTACCTGAGCGTTTTACGTTTCCATTTTGCTACACACCCCATCCATTATGTGTGTTAGCGGCTCAAGAATTACAACAACATATCGCTACTCAACATCACTGGCAACATAATTTTGGGTTAGGCAATGATGATGCGATTGGTCATATGTTTGGGGTTTTATTAGTTCAAAACCAGCAAGGCGAAATAGGTTATTTATCTGCATTTTCAGAAAAAATAGCCAATCAAACACACCTACCCCATTTTGTTCCTCCGGTATTTGATGATCGAAACATCGATCCTGCGATCAAGGCTCAACAAGTTTTGATTGATGAAGTGACGACTAAAATAACCGCAATTGAATCCAAGCCAAGTTACATTCAGTTGCAGCAACAATATCAGGTCGCTCAAGATCACGCTGAATTAGCCTCTGAATCATTTCGCTTGCAGATGATCGAACAGCGCAAACAACGTAAATTACAACGAGTAACGGCTGAGAAAAGTAACGATAGCGAATTTATGACCCAAGAATTCCATCGTTTAGCCCGTGAAAGTGCGTTTGATAAGCATCAACAAAAAGCCATTCGTCAGCAGTGGACACAAACACTCAGTGAGATTAGCGATAAATTACAAGCTGATACCGCTACGCTTACCCTTCTAAAAGCAGAATATGAAACCTTAACGGCATTATTACAACAACACCGTTACGCACAATATCAATTCTTAAATCAAGATGGTAAAACAAAAGATCTCAATGCGTTGTTTAGAGATCAAACGCCACCACAAGGTGCTGGCGATTGTGCAGCAGTCAAATTGCTACAGTATGCTTTTAAGCAACATTTAACACCGTTAGCGATGGCTAAATTTTGGTGGGGAGCCTCTCCGGCTGCACAAATTCGCAAACATAAATACTTTTATGAAGCCTGCAAAAACAAATGCGAACCGATTCTTCAACATATGCTGGCAGGACTAGATATTGATGCTAATCCGCTCTTACAAAACCCAGCCGAAGGCAAAGAGCTAGAGATTGTGTATCAAGACGATGCAATGGTAGTTATCAATAAACCGGCAGAGTTTCTTTCAGTTCCTGGAAAAACCATCACCGATTCAGTTTATAGCCGCATGCAAACGATGTTCCCTAACAGTAATAGCCCTTTAATTGTCCACCGTTTAGATATGGCGACATCAGGCCTAATTGTAATTGCATTAACTAAAGACACCCATAAAGCACTACAACAACAGTTTATTAACCGTACCGCAGAAAAGCGTTATGTGGCTCTGCTCGATGGTATCGTAGAACAAGATTGCGGTGAGATTAACTTACCGATGCGGGTTGATTTAGACGATCGTCCACGCCAATTAGTCTGCTATGAATACGGTAAACCCGCACTCACAAAATGGCAGGTTCTCGAACGTAAAGACGGTAAAACCAAGGTTTATTATTACCCTAAAACAGGCCGTACTCACCAGTTACGTATTCATTCGGCTCATAAAAATGGCATGAATATGCCGATTTTCGGTGATGATTTATACGGTCAAAAAGCAAACCGCTTACATCTACACGCGCAATATCTTGGCCTAACCCACCCCGTTACTGGCGAGCCAATGATCTTTGAAGTCGATGCTGATTTTTAAGCTCACACGATAACAAAATGTTTTAAATCTATTAACGCAACTATCATTTAAATATCCTATAAAAAATCCGAGAATATAAATATTCTCGGATTTTTAGATATAGACTAATTAAAACAACTTAATCCTAATACTCTTGTTTAATGACTCTAGAATTAACCTTTTACACCACCAGAAGTTAATCCACCGACAAGGAACTTTTGTGAAAGTAAAAATACAATCGTAATAGGTAATGCAGAAAGTACTGCAGCTGCCGCGAAATCACCCCATAAGTAGTTTTGAGGATATAAGTATTGCTGCATGCCAACTGCCAAGGTGTAATTATTCACATCCGATAATAACGTTGATGCGACAGGTACTTCTGTTACAACACCAATAAACGAAAGAATAAAGACAACCGCGAGAATTGGTACTGATAATGGTAATAATACTAATCTAAATGCTTGCCATGGTGTTGCACCATCTAATGCTGCCGCTTCTTCCAATGAGCGATCGATAGTTTCAAAGTAACCTTTAATCGTCCAAACATGTAAAGCAATACCGCCTAAATAAGCAAATATTAATCCACCATGTGTATTTAAACCAAGGAATGGAATGTATTGTCCTAATCGATCAAACAATGCATACAACGCCACCAATGCCAATACTGCAGGGAACATTTGGAAGACCATCATTCCCTTTAAAATGTTTTCTTTACCTTTAAAGCGTAATCGAGCAAAGGCATAAGCACTGGTTGTCGACATTGCAACAATTAACACTGATGTTATCGTTGCAACCTTAATCGTGTTCCATAACCATAATAATACTGGAAATGGAGGTGGCGTTACCGAACCATCAGCATTCTCAACCGCAAAGCCTAATGCTAATTTCCAATGATCTAATGTTGGATTACTGGGAATTAATTCTCCCCCGGAAAAATTACCTTCACGAAACGAGATTGCAATAATCATTAATAACGGAAAAATAGTAATTGCTAAAAAAAACCATAACACTGCATGGGTTGCCCATAACCGATATTTTAATGATTTAGGTTGAACTATTGCCATGACCGACTCCTTAGTCCTGTGATAACTTAGTGAATTTCAAATTCAGTAATGCCATACCCGCTACCATTACGAAAATAATTGTTGCAATTGCACTAGCCAAACCAAAGTCTTGACCACCACCACCTTCAAAAGCAATACGATAAGTATAACTTACTAATAAATCAGTAGAACCTGCGGGTTCTGAAGTATTAATCATATTTGGACCACCACCAGTTAATAACTGAATCATCACAAAGTTATTAAAGTTAAAAGCAAATGCTGCAATTAATAATGGTGTTAACGGCTTAATCATTGATGGTACAGTGATCTTCATAAAGTTCTGAATAGGACCGGCCCCATCGATAGCTGAAGCTTCATATAAATCATCAGGTATTGATTTTAATAAACCCATACACAAAATCATCATATAAGGGAAACCTAACCAGGTATTAACAATAACAATCATCATCCGTGCTAATACTGGGTCAGAAAACCATGCTGGTTTAATTCCAAAAATAGAACTTAACAGCATATTTATCTCACCAAAACTTTGATTAAATAAACCTTTAAATATTAATATAGAAATAAACGAAGGCACAGCATAAGGTAATATCAATAATATACGGTAAAAACCACTTCCTTTTAATGGTTCCCATTGTACGATACATGCTAAGACCATTCCTAAAATAAGCGTTAAAGAAACAGCTAAGAATGCAAATACAATCGTCCAAATAAAGATTCCAATGAATGGTTCTTTAATACCATCATCTTGGATTACACGTTTAAAGTTATCGATACCAACATCAACGACAAATCCTGGAGAAATGGACTCACCAATGAAGTTTCCTTTACTATCAACTGGTTGATAAAAACCCGTTTCCATATTTGGTTTATAAAACTGATCGGTTTGATTATTCAGTAATGTAACGTTATCAGGTTGCTTGGTAAATAATGGATAATCAGAAGCGAATTTTCGTAACCCGCTCATTCGAATATCTTTACCATTAGGTAACTCTAACCTTAATTTTGATATTTGGTTTCGATTTTTAACAATATCTTTAATAGGTAATTTTTTACCAAAAGCTTGAGCAATTGCATCTAATTTAATAGCAACAGGATAAGATTCATCATAATTTTTTATCGGGGTTGTATTACCAAAAGCTTCAGCTACTGGTTTTAATTTTACCGATTTGTTATTGAAATCAATTAATCCTGTAGCTAATAATTTACCATCATCATTAATAATAATTTGATAACCATTATCTGCTTTATATAAATTGAACTTATAGTTTTTCCCTGATTGAAATGTACGCTGCTCTAATATTGACTGCGTTCGTTCCAATGTTAATTGGTTGGTTGCACTATAATTAGTAAACGCTAAACTTACGGTATATAACAATGGAAAGATAATAAATACAATCATCCCTGCAATACCTGGATAGATATAACGCTGGGCATATGTTTTACTACTACCAAAAATATAAATCGCTAATCCGGTAAGTACTACGGTTAATAATGCAAAAGCGATTTCACCTTGCGCATACATTAAAATTGTTGCGTAGCCATTTACCAAGGCAATCAAACCTAAAATAAACCACTTAATTTCTTTCTTATATTTAAATGTTTTATTTTTTGATTCAAATAGCTCAAGATCTTGAACCGATTCCATATCAATATCCTGCATTCAGATAAAATAAAGGGGAATCACTTCCCCTAAAAAATAAATTACTTAAGTATCTGTTTTTCGCCTGCGTCTAAAGCTTCTTTAATACTTTGACGACCATCAACAACATTTTGAATCGCATTACCTTCTGCATACCAGAAAGCAGTCATTTGAGGAATATTAGGCATAATGTCGCCTTGCTCTGCATTCTTCATGGTAGCGGCAATACGACTATCTTTACTAATTTTTGCTTGGTACGATTTTAGAGCAACAGCACCAAGTGGTTTATCATGATCAACTTTGGCTAAACCTTCATCGGTTAATAGGTAATTTTCAAGGAATTCAATCGCTAAATCTTTATTTGGTGACGCGGTACTAATACCAGCGGTTAATACACCAACAAAAGATTTTGAAGGATGACCATTAAACATGGGTAATATTGCTACACCATAATCAATACCTGATTTATCAATATTCGTCCATGACCATGGGCCATTGATTGTCATAGCAACATTACCCTTATTAAATTCAGCTTCTGAAATGCTGTAATCCATATCTGGTGATATTACTTTTTGATCAACTAATGACTTAATAAAAGCCATACTACGTTTCGCGCCAGCATTATTAATACCAACATCTTTTGCATCATAACCATCAGCTGTTTTCTTAAAAGCGTAACCGCCATCAGCAGATAAAAGAGGCCATGTAAAATACGGTTCACGTAAATTCCACATGATCGCTTTTTTACCTTCTTTGGCTAATTTTTTATCTATAGCTGCCATTTCTTCCCAATTTTTAGGTGGGTTTGGCACAAGCTTTTTATTATAAATTAAAGAAAGAGATTCAACCGCAATTGGGTAACCATAATATTTACCGTTAGACTTTACAGCGTCCCACGTAAAATCAGAAAACTGCTGTTTAAATTCAGCTGATGGCTTAATTTCTTGTAACAAACCAGATTGAGCATAACCACCAAAACGGTCATGAGCCCACATAACAATATCAGGACCATCACCAGATGCAGCAACTTGAGGGAATTTATCGGCAAGATTATCAGGAAATGCGACCGTTACTTTAACGCCGGTATCTTCTTCAAACTTCTTACCAACTTCAGCAAGACCATTATAACCTTTATCACCATTCACCCAAATTGTCAGTTGCCCTTCTTCAATAGCTGCTGAAACATGAAATGAACTTAACGCCGCAATGGTACATAAAGCAACTGTAGAGAGTACCTTAGTCATTATCTAACATCCTTCATTATGTTGTGGCTTAATGAACTTGTACACCTAAATAGGATAAAATACTCTTAATATCAAAATGGTGTACATAATGAAAAAAGCTCGAACAACTTATTCAGTCGCATTCAAACACGATGCTGCTAATTTAG
>NZ_NPIB01000013.1 GCF_002849605.1 Photobacterium carnosum | reverse complement strand
AACCACCGGTACTTATTATGGATGAACCTACAAGTAGTATGGATAATCGTTCAGAAATGTATATTAAGCAGCAGTTACGTCAAATGAAGCAAGATGAGACATTAATTTTGATCACCCATAAAACGGGGATGCTTGATGTGGTTGATCGATTAATCGTTATGGAACATGGTCATATCGTTGCTGATGGCCCTAAAGAACAAGTATTACAAACATTACGTAACGGTAATATTAATCAATCTCCAACAAATAAATAAAATAGTACACGTAACTATTTTAATTAATAATAGTTGTAATATATGGCCAGTTTGTCCACCATAACAAACTGGTTACTCAAACTATTTAGGATTCTCGTGGAAAAAGTTGCGATTTTTGTCGATGTCCAAAACATCTATTATACTGTTAAAGAAAAGTATCATTGTAACTTCGATTACAATGCTTTTTGGGCAGAAGTATCACAAGGGCGAGAAATTGTTGCCGCTTATGCTTATGCCATTCATAAGGGTGATGAAAAACAACGACAGTTTCAAAATATACTGCGTGGCATTGGCTTTGAGGTAAAATTAAAGCCGTTCATTCAACGTAGTGATGGTTCAGCAAAAGGTGACTGGGATGTGGGCATTACTATTGATGTACTAGAACACGCTGCCGATGCCGATCGTATTATTTTATTATCAGGTGATGGTGATTTTGATTTACTGGTCGAGAAAGTACAAACCAAATATAATACTGTTGTTGAAGTCTATGGCGTTCCCGGTTTAACAGCGACCTCTTTAATTAATACTGCACAACATTATCGAGAAATTGAAAACACCTTACTCCTTGGACGTTAGGATTATTCAAAAAAAAGGCCAACATTATATGTTGGCCTTTTTTTTATCAGAATTATTTTACATGCGGAGCATGAACAAGATCTGAATGGCTATAAATGTTCATTAATTCACTTACGGCTTGACGCACCATTTTGACAGGGACAATAATGAAATAAATAGAAGCTAAAATCACCATTGTAGGATCTGCATAAACAGCTAAATGTGCATATTGAGTCATCATCAATACTTTTGCGACTACAAAACCCATTAATACAGCAGCACTGATAACAGTATCCATTACCCACTGTTTTGCTTCGGCGTCAGCTAATGCTGATGAAATATTTTCACTTTTGACTTTGATATAACGGTATGTGCCATAACAACCCACAACACTAATCATACCAAAGGCTAAAGCCACACCCGCATTGATATCACGGCCACCAGCTAAAATAGCTTCAATAGCTGAATAAAATGACCATATACACATTAAAGCAATCACTGAGCCTTTAATCGTAATAACAGCAGGAGCTATCATTGCGACTTGCGAACTATCTTTGTTTATTTCAGGTTTATGAAGATAATGCGCAGCACCCAGAGACAACATGGTTAACGCCAAGCTTACTAAAGAATATGCACCATCAAAAATAATCACTAAAGAACCAACCAGTGACCCAAGTACAATCCCTAAAATAGCAAAAGTAAACGATGACACAGAAGACAACAGGAGTAAACCGCGCTCTTGTTGCATTGAACTAGACATATAGGCCTCAATCGACAGATTTTTCGTCGTTTTTTTGTTAAGTTATGAAACTAATGAGATGATACAATCACTTCTATTAATACTATAATCACTGAGCGTCAATTTTATCGTCGCTGAAAAGTGCAATTACACACCCACATACCGCCATATTTAACCCACCGGTGTCGTCAATGAAAATAGTTCAAATTGAAATGTTTCTATCAACAATAAAAACAGGCTCAATTGCCGAAGCTGCTCGTCGTCATGGGAAAAGTCGTACAACTGTTAGTGCATCGTTAAGTGCACTAGAAGACACCTTAGGCGTTGAGCTTCTAAACCGCAGTGGTAATCGCATTACACCAACAGTGATTGGTGAAGCAACAGTCAATGATTTTGAACGCATCATCTTAATTGCACGAGATATTCACACTCGCTGTGAGCAATATAATATTGGTGTTGAGGCAAGTATTCGCATTGCTCGCGATGATTCATTACCAGAATCATTATGGCGTCAATTATTACGTCAGATCCGCATTCAATTCCCACAAACAAGTGTCTCGATTTATAGTGCTCCAACACAAGAACTAGAAGAAATGGTGGCAAAGAATCTTGTCGATGTCGCTTATGGTTTATTACCTAATGCTCATATTTTCTCACGATTACAGCAAACAGACTTAGGACAAATGCGTATGATGTCTGTTGCTCATAAAAATCACCCGCTGAGTCAACTGAGAAAAGTAAATGATGCCGATCTTGAACGCTATACTGAGATTGCTGTCGCTTACTTTGATGAAGAAAGCTTACGTATCGTGACACCTAAAGCCGGGAAATATATCGCTTTATCTTTTTATGAACACTTACGCGATGCCGTACTTGATCAAACAGGCTGGTCATCATTACCCGCAATACTTATTAAACAGCACTTACGAGAAGGGACACTTAAGGTTATTAAATATAATCGAGCCATGAATTGGCAATCATATGGTGAGGTTGTTGAAAATGAAGCTCGACGCGGTACCGTTGTAAAATGGCTATCTGAACAATTAGAAACCTATTTATTCGATGAAAGCGATTAATTCTCAATATTCACATTTACAACATCATAATTAATTACACAAATATAGCATAAACATAAATTTATAAAATAATCGCATTTTAAGAGCATTATCTAAAATAATGATAAATATACCTGACAAATAGCCATCTATTGCTAGACTTATTCTCACCTATAAATAAATATTCATATAATATCGTATATCCATGAGAATAAATTATTCTTTAGCAAAATAATTTATAGTAAATTTTCAATTACAAGCTAGATTGCACAGCGTTTTTAATTCACTATGTGCGCCACAAATTAAGATCGTCTAATGCTAGCTTCAATAATAGTACATACAACTATTACGAAAACGATCTGACATAATATGTAATAACATAACAGTATTATTAGTAACGAGCTTGATATGAACAGTGAGCCATTACAAGAGTAAAAAAGAAAGTTATATCAATTAATTATTTATATTTTCTAACGTACCCTTAATCGTAATTTAAAAGGAAATAAGCTTTATGATGAGAAAATTAGTTGCTGAATTTATCGGCATCGGTTGGTTAGTTTTAGGCGGTTGTGGTAGTGCTGTATTAGCGGCGGCATACCCTGATTTAGGTATCGGATTTTTAGGTGTTGCTCTGGCATTTGGTTTAACTGTGGTAACCATGGCATACGCAATTGGTCATATCTCAGGTTGTCACTTAAACCCAGCCGTTACTGTTGGTCTATGGACTGGCGGTCGTTTCCCTACAGGTGACGTTATTCCTTACATTGCAGCACAAGTACTTGGTGGTATTGCTGGTGCTGGTGTGCTTTATATCATTGCAAGCGGTCAGGCTGGTTTTGATCTTGCAAATGGCTTTGCTTCTAACGGTTACGGTGCCCATTCTCCTGGTCATTACTCTTTGTTGTCTGCATTCGTTACCGAAGTTGTAATGTCATTCATGTTCTTATTCGTAATTTTAGGTGCAACACATAAGCTTGCTTCTCCACAAATGGCAGGTCTTGCGATTGGTCTAGCACTAACACTGATTCACTTAATCAGTATTCCTGTAACTAATACATCAGTTAACCCTGCTCGTAGTACTGGTCCTGCATTATTCGTTGGCGACTGGGCAACATCACAATTATGGATGTTCTGGGTTGCACCTCTGATTGGTGCTGCTATTGCTGGTGTTGTATACCGCTGGTTATGCCCTGACAATGAATACCGTTCAGTAAGCTAAGTTTACTAAGCCAATATTGAATATAAAAAAGCGAGCTTAATCATTAAGTTCGCTTTTTTTATGGCTTATAATTTATACGGTACTCATCAGCTTCACATTTAGAGACCAACCAACTGTAACAACGCCTGTACTGGATGTTTAAATTGAATATGTTCCAATCGTTTAACTTGGCTACGACATGAATAGCCAGTTGCCATACAGCGAGTGGAGTCATACTGATCAATCTTCTCTTTCCAGCTTAAATTAAACACGCTCTTTGACGCTTCTAATTTATCGCTTTCATGACCGAATGTACCCGCCATTCCACAGCAACCAACAGGCACAGATTCCATAACACCGCCAAAATGCGTAAAAATAGCTCCCCATTGCTTTTCAGCATTAGGTAATTTGGTTTTTTCCGTACAATGGGCAAACAGATACCATGGCTTATCACTTTGCAATGGTCTTTGCGGTAATTGCTGTAATAATGGTAATAGCCATTCATGAGCAGTTAAAACCATAAATTTACCTCGGCGTTGTTGTAACACTTCAGTATATTCATCGCGATAACACAATACTAAAGCAGGATCGACACCCACCATCGGTATATTCAATACTGCTAATTGATTTAAAAAATCAGCCGTTGATGTTGCTGTTTTCGCAAACGCTTTTAAGAATCCTTTTACATGTTGTGCTTTTCCATTAGGTTTAAATGGCAGCAAAATCGGCTTTTTACCTAGTTTCTCAATTAAATGGATAAAATCACGTACAACTTGCGCATCATAAAAACTAGTGAAAGGGTCTTGAACCACTAAAACGTAATTCTCCCGCTCCTGATCTGATAGTGCTTGTAACCATAACATGTCAAAACATAACGCATGATGGCCATCCAAACTTTCAGATAACGTTGGTACCGACAGTAATGGCATATCAACATAACCAATAGTCTTTAAGGTTAACTTTTTCGACCATTGTGGTCTGATTACACTGTTTACGATGACTGGCGCTTTCACCATTAACGGTAAAATATTTTCAACATACGCCACCAAATAATCTTTTACTGGGCGTTGATAACGGCTGTAATAAATATTCATAAATCGTGAACGAAAACTGGGTACATCAACCTTAATAGGACATTGACTTGCACATGCTTTACACGCTAAGCAACCATTCATCGCGTCCATGACCTCATGTGAAAAATCATAGCGATGACGATTAGAACCATAAGTATTTTTTAAGCGATCTATGATCTGTTTGATTGTTGGAGATGTGGTTAATAATTGCTGTTCTAACTCATCAGCATTGATCCCCTGCTCTGCTAATTGTCTTAGCCATTCACGTACTAACCCTGCTCGTCCTTTAGGTGAATGACGACGATCAGCTGAGATCTTCATTGAGGGGCACATAGGCGAGCTGGTGTCATAGTTAAAACACAAACCATTACCGTTACATTCCATGGCTTGTTTAAAGCTGTCTCTCGTGGTTACAGCAATTTGTCGATCATAAAAACCCCGCTTTACACTATCAACTTTAACTAATTCACTGTCATTACCAAGTGGTGTACAAATTTTACCTGGGTTCATACGGTTATGGGGATCAAACGCCGCTTTAATTCGACGTAGCTCTGTGAATAATTCTTCACCAAAAAAAGCAGGACCATATTCAGAACGAAATCCCTTACCATGTTCGCCCCACATTAAACCGCCATATTTAGCGACTAATGTAACCACTTGATCAGACACTTCTTTCATTAACAATTCTTGTTGGGGATCGCACATATCCAACGCAGGACGCACATGTAAGACACCCGCATCAACATGTCCAAACATGCCATACTGAAGAGATTTTTCATCCAATAACTGTCTAAATTCAGCGATAAAATCTGCTAAATGTTCAGGTGGTACACAGGTATCTTCAGCAAATGCTATTGGCTTTTTCGCCCCTTTAACAGCCCCTAATAACCCCACTGCTTTTTTACGCATGGTATACATTTTTTGGATACTGGCTAAATCATCACAAACTTGATAACCAATAATACCCGCTTGTTGATCTGCTATTAATTGGTCAAGTTGTTGGCACAATGCTGCAACGTGTTGTTGGTTCTCTGTGAGATCATTACTGGCATACTCCACCATGTTAATACCTAACATGATTTTTCCCTGTACATCAATTAATAGATCTTCAACCGTATTCCAAACAATATCTTCTTTGGCTAGATTTAATACTTTTGAATCAATGGTTTCAACCGATAATGCATGGGCAGCCACCATCATCGGTGCATTGCGTAATGCAGAATCAAAACTATCGTATTTAATATTGACTAACGTGCGAGATTTTGGAATTGGCGTAATATTTAACTTAGCTTCTGCGATAAAGGCTAAAGATCCTTCAGATCCACATAATAAGCGCGCAATATCAAACTGTTGAAGTTGTTCATCATAAACATGTTTCAAATCATAACCAGTAAGAAACCGATTAAGTTTTGGGAATTTATCAACTATTTGTTGGCGTTTATTCCGACAAATTTGAGCGGTTGTTTTGATGGCATTATTAACAAACACAGTATCATCCAATGCCATAATTTGATCATTATTTAGCGGTTCAGTATTAAGTACCGAACCATCAACGCATACCGCAGTCAGTGCTAAAACATGATCAGATGTTTTGCCGTATTTTAATGAACCCTGACCAGAAGCATCGGTGTTAATCATGCCTCCAATCGTGGCACGATTACTGGTTGAAAGATCAGGTGAGAAAAAATAGCCATAGAGACGTAAAGCATCATTCAATTGATCTTTAATGACACCACTTTGAACACGTACCCAACCTTCAGCAATATTAATCTCTAAGATTTGATTTAAATAGCGAGAAAGATCAACCACAATTCCAGATGTTAAGGATTGACCGTTTGTTCCCGTACCACCACCACGAGGAGAAAATGTAACGCTCTGATAATCATCATGACAACCTATTTTCCCAATAAGAATAAGATCATCAATATTACGAGGTAATACCACCGCTTGGGGTAACTGTTGGTAGATACTATTATCAGTTGCAACCGCTAATCGACTAGCATAACTCTGTTCAATATCACCTTGAAATCCAGCTTCAGATAGTGCAGTTAAATATGATAGTACGACATGATCAATACTACTTTGATAGGTTAATGCAGGTAACATATTTTTTACTCTCCCTTTTCCAGTGATTACGCAATCATGCGCAGCCATTTCCAATAGCACTGGATTTACTATTTATTATTAATCACTTTAACAATACGTTGAAAGTGTATATTTTCACTTTACTCTACCTAGAAACTAAACAAAACAAAACAAAACAAAACAAAACAATTTATAAGTTCATCACCTATAATACCAGCCAGTAAAGCTATTATATTAATAACAGTAACAAAGCCTCAATTTATGGTAAAAATGTTGTTTATATTGCAAGTAAATAAAATAAAGCCCTTAAAAAGAGCTTTATTTTTAATAGAACAAAAATACAAAGATGACTAAATACCGCCCATCAGGGTATATTTCATTTCAGTATATTCTTCTAGGCCTTGATGAGCACCTTCTCGACCTAATCCTGATTCTTTAACGCCACCAAATGGTGCAAGTTCAGTTGAAATAAGGCCTTCATTCACGCCTACCATGCCATATTCAAGTGCTTCACTCACATTAAATGCGCGCGATAATGATTGCGTATAAATATAAGCGGCCAAGCCTGAATCAGTATTATTAGCACGATCAATAACGTCTTGATCATCATTAAAACTAAAAATAGCCGCTAATGGGCCAAAGGTTTCTTCGGTTGCAACTAACATGTCATCTCGAATATCACGAATAATCGTTGGCTGAACAAAACAGTCACTCGAAAGTTGTTGGCTACCTAACACTAAGTGAGCACCTTTTAACATCGCATCATGAATATGACGTTCAACTTTTTCAACCGCAGCTCGATTAATTAAAGGCCCGATAGTCACACCGTCATCTAATCCATTACCGACGTTCAGTAATACCACTTGTTGACGTAATCGATCAATGAATTGTTCATAAATACTACTATGTACATAAATGCGATTAGCACAGACACATGTTTGGCCTGCATTACGAAATTTAGCAATCATCACACCGTCAATGGCACGATCAATATCAGCGTCATCAAAAATAATAAAGGGTGCATTACCGCCTAATTCTAATGATACTTTTTTTACACTGGCAGCCGCTTGCGCCATTAACAATTTACCAATCGCTGTAGAGCCTGTGAAAGAAATCTTTTTAACTTTTTTATTACCCGTAAGTTCAGCGCCAATTTTAACCGCATCACCCGTTACAACACTGAATAAGCCATCAGGAATGCCTGCTTCTTGCGCTAATGCCGCCAATGCCAATGCGGTAAAGGGAGTATCAGGTGCGGGTTTTAATACCACAGCACAACCCGCAGCGAATGCAGGACCACATTTACGGGTGATCATTGCCGCAGGGAAATTCCATGGCGTAATAGCCGCCACAACACCAACAGGTTGGCGTGAAACTAAAATTCTTGCGTCAGCTTTGTGACTTGGAATTATTTCTCCATTCATCCGCTTAGCTTCTTCGGCATACCATTCAACAAAGCTTGCAGCATAGACTATTTCGCCTTTAGCTTCATTAAGTGGCTTACCTTGCTCTAAGGTCAAAATAGTAGCTAACTCAACCGTATTATCAATAATCAATTCATACCATTTACGCAATACGGCCGCTTTATATTTTGCGGTTGTTTTTGACCACTGCCGATACGCTTTATCTGCACCATCTATCGCAACTCGTGTCTCTTCAGCCCCCATCAAAGGTACATTTCCAATGACTTCAGCTGTTGCAGGGTTAGTCACAACGGTGTGTTTTCCTGAATATGCGTTGACCCACTCACCATTTATAAACGCTTGTTGTTTAAACAAACCACCTAAAGATAATGTCATTACGATACCTTGCTTTATTTTATCGATGAATTAGTAACAAAAAAAGTGCTCATTAACACTCTTCATTAAAATAAATAACTAATTGATTACGTTATTATATTACAACCTTACTAATATAACAGCTTAGGTAGGCATTCAGAGACACCCAGAGCTTAGAAATAAAATCACAAAAATAGCATTATTCATCAGCAAATAATTATTATCACGACTACGCTTTAGCTAATATAGATATTAAAAATAAACGTCGTGTTACTGCCATTTAAAGTGGATATAAATATCTTATGCCAAAAAGTAGACAGCTTACCCATATTCGTCATGGTATAAAAAAAGGCATTACTACTTCTTTCATCCATGAGAAACATTTTACAACCACGAATCCATTTGTTTTATGGGAACACTTTACATCGAAAACACCCACTAACCACGGTCTTAACTTTCATGGCCATTCAGGTGTAGAAGCGATTAGCTATCCTCTTACAGGGACTATTTCACATTATGACTCAACACCACAACATCATATAATTAACAGTGGTGATGTTCATATAATGACAAGTGGTCAAGGAATCATTCATAAATCTACCACGTTGCCACAGCAATCAATAAGTGAATCGTTCCAATTATGGATGGCTCTACCTGCTACAAATAATAATGAAATGTGTCAACCTAAGAGCCAATTATTCAATAAGGATAACTTTCCATTAATTGAAACAAATAATTCAACTACCAAACTATTAGTGGGTCATTATCATCAATATTCTAGCCCCGTAAAAAGTCATTGTGAGCTAATTTTACTTGATATTATTATGGCCTCTTATAGCACCTGGTATTTTGCACCACCTAAACAACACCTATCAGGTTTTATTTACTTAAAGTCAGGTGTCGCTTATAGTGCTAATAATAAATTAACACCATTTCAAATGGGGTTGTTTGAATCATCTTCATCACCAATAATAATCACAACAACGAATCAAAGCTCACGATTTTTCATTGCTGTTGCTATTCCATTAAATCAACCATTAATAACAAATCAACATTCAGTCCACTCGTGTAAAAATAATATCAATAAAAGCCAAACGACAATAAATGAACTATTATCCAATATTAACCAATAAAATTGTTAATATTAACTTTACTATAAACCTCTAAATATAAAACAGATTATTAATTAAATTATATTTTATTTAAAAGAATATTATATCGATATCAATTTATAACTTTAAGAATAAAATACTATTTATCTAATTAAAATGCCGTATATAGGTATACGACATTAATAATCAATTGATAATTATGGACGGGTTGCTACTTGGAATGTACCATTTGATTGGAACCAAATAGTTTGCTTTTGCTTACGACCAAGTAATAATGGACCATCATCAAAAAACAAAAAATTCTTCCAATTACGTTTAAATACACCCCATTTAGTTTCAATAATATTATATTTTTCATAACAGAAAAAAATAGTAGTATTATCTTCCCACTTTACATCAGCCAGTAGCTCTGCTGGTAACTCAGGCTCATCACTGTCCCAAGCTTTCTGCCAATCTATTGAGTCTGACCAAATTTTTTTATCAAAAGCCCAGTCGCCTTTCTCAAAATGATCAGCATCAGAACTTTGGTTACTCACATGTTCACACCACAATTGCGCTGAACGAGCTTGAGTAAATGGTTTTATTTGTACTAAATCAGCTTCCGATACAGGCATTGATGCATGAGTAAAAATCCACTTACGTACGTAACTATCAAATTCGATATAATTCATTTGTCAGCCTAAAAAGATAAAGACGACGCAATGTACATCAGTGTTGATATTTGTTCCAGTCTCTCACCAATAATTTTTATATTTCAGGGTTTATTGATATAAAAAGGCACAACAAAAAATTGCACCCAATCACACTGTTTAGTTTACTTATTTTGATCCCACAAATTACTGACCCAACCACCAATATGATCATCATAATGATTATCTGAAAAAGTAGGCGATGTTTTTATAGGTCGATCATGATGATATTCAAGCAGCTCAGATATATGCCTCACCATCGGATCATCGGTAGACTGCATTTGCCGTTTTTGGGCAACTTCCTTAATAATCTGTAATCGATATGACGAGCTCATTTTTTTCATTGCTAACTCCTCTAAGTGAAATACACAAATAACAACCAAATAAAAATAGGCCTCTCCACGGATTACGTCAAATCACTAATTTTAAATTGTTATATATTCACATTACACTCTGAAATAAATTTTACCTATAAAACAATAAGTTAAATTAATTTACGTGTATGTGTAAAATATAGCCTTCTTGTGAAGTATTTAACCAATTGATTATAATAAACTTTAAAAAAATATTTTTTCTGCTATTTTTTAAGTATTCATACTGCAATCTCGATATTGCACCATAATTAGCAACGTTTGTTTTATGGCGTATCTGTTAGACGATTAAACCGCTATAATTAATACCGTTATTTGTAATTATTCTAGGAGTGTTTGTGCGTTTATTACCTGTTATTACTTTTTCTCTAGTCAGTTTTTTCAGTACTGCTATTAATGCTAACGCAGATACATTAGTACCGTCTTCTCTCGTAAACAATATTTCTACTCAACTAAATAAAGCATCTACAAAAATAAAGACGATTCCCACCGAGTTATTACCAAGTAAAAATAACCAATGCAATAAAACTTTGAACTACAAGATTTTTTTTGAAGGACATGATATTGGTAATTATCAGCGTAATATAGTTTGGAATGGTACTCAGGCAAATATTTATACTAACAGTACCGTTAATGTATTAATCACTAAAGCAAAATTAAACCAGCATTCAACACTTCATTGGTCACCACAACGTCAAAGTTTTGTGACAGATTCTTTTGAGCGTAATATAAAAGGCTTAATGACAGGTAAAGTCTCTGCCACTTTTACTGATAATGGTGCAAAATCAACAGTAATTGAAGATGGTAAATCACGTCAATTCAGTGAAACCTTATTACCTATACTTGATGGTGATGCAATCGCGGCACAAATGCGATTAGATATAATGCAAGGTAAGAAAAATTTCGATTTTATTTTGCAAAATAGTGATGACATTAGTCATTATTATTTTAAAGTTATCGGAGAAGAAACAATTGCTACCAATTTTGGTGATCTAAAAGCAATTCGCATTGATCAAATAAAGAAAAGTGATCGCCAACTTTCATTATGGTTTGCACCTTCAATTGACTATCAACTAGTACGTGCAACCTACAAACGTAAATTACTCGATTTAAAAACGGTATTAATCAGTAAAAAAATTAACTGCCCGACTAACTCAGTATTCATTAAATAACCATCATCGCAATCAACTGAACAGCCATTATATAGATGGCTGTTTAATTATAGATTACTTCGCTACTGCTTTACTGCCAATAATCTTATATGCAGGCGTACCTCTGACTAACATTTCACGAGCAAATACAGTCTGGCATTCAGGGCAAATACATGCTTGTAGAGTAAAGTCTTTACTTATCCTCTCCTTAAAGCACTTCACTAATGCACCCTTTCCACCTTTACGATATTTAAATAGTACTGTTTTACAACGGCGACACAACACATCAACCGTTGTAACTGGGCCTTTTTTATTAGGTTTAGCCATTAAAATCTTTCTTCTTATGATAAGAGATACAATCAGATTCTTACTTATTTAACTAACGTCGATATAGATACAATACCGTTATTTCTCACCTAGTGTAGTATTAAATAGCTAATAAAGTGAATATCACACACAAAAGGATACCAATGAAAATAATTTTAATTCTTATAAGTACTGTATTTTTATTATCAGCATGCACACCAACAGTTGGGAGTGAAAAATGGTGCAAACAACTAAAAGAAAAAGCCAAAGGAGAATGGAGTGCGAATGAAGCGGTTGAATTTACTCAAAATTGTATTATTCGATTAAGTGATGACAAAAAATAAGGCTAAGCCTCCATTTTGCATAATCTTAAATGAACTATTAATAAAGATAATAAACAGCAGACGAAAAAAAAGCTCATCTAATGATGAGCTTTTTTAATCGATGGTGCCCCGGGCCGGACTTGAACCGGCACAGCGCGAACGCCGAGGGATTTTAAATCCCTTGTGTCTACCAATTCCACCACCAGGGCACGCAAATCAATGCGATGGGTAAGACACCATCTTTAGATATCGCTATTTAGCCATATCTTTTAATTCTGTTATAACAACTTCCTTTACTTATATAAAAGAAGAGATGGTGCCCCGGGCCGGACTTGAACCGGCACAGCGCGAACGCCGAGGGATTTTAAATCCCTTGTGTCTACCAATTCCACCACCAGGGCACGCAATTTAATGCGATGGGTAAGACACCATCTATAAATATCGCTATTTAGCCATATTTTTTAATTTGGAGCGACACACGAGGTTCGAACTCGTGACCTCAACCTTGGCAAGGTTGCGCTCTACCAGCTGAGCTAGTGTCGCAAGAGGAAGTATGGAGGCGCGTCCCGGAGTCGAACCGAGGTACGCGGATTTGCAATCCGATGCATAGCCACTCTGCCAACGCGCCATATTTCCTAACCGATAAGACGTTGTTGTCTCGCGGTATGGGGTGCATTCTACGGATTACTGAGAATGAGTCAACTGCATTTTGTAACTTTTTGATTGTTTGGCTATTTTATGCGCAAAACAATCAATTACGATTATATGACAGTCAATTACATCCTGTTCTACATCATGTCACGCATTGAATCAGAAGGAATAATTGCATCTAAAGATGTTGTCACTCTATGACTCAGTGTTTGCGCTAAGACTAATGATTGTGAAATCGTTTGTTGATTAATTCGAGCAGCAAGATAACCAGCAACAAAGGCATTATCCACTATCTGATCACCATACTGCACTGCCAATTTGATAGTTGCTACTCGTAATAAAGCATCAGAACGAATAACCAAGCTACACACGGTACATTCTGTACTGTTAGCTTGCTTAAAAACAACCTCACGACATCCCCATTGAATATAACGCTGGGTTAAATAGCGTGCGCTTCCCCAAATTCTCATTTCATCATTCAAATCAATAAAGGCGATATCAACATAAGGAAATATTTTTCCATACCAATATTGAGCTTGCCTCGTTGACCAAAGATCAGCGCGAAAACTGTTATCTAAATAAACCTTTCCTCCTTTTTCCTTATGTATCTCAAGTAAACTCAATAACACTGTTTTATCATCATCTGTTAATGCCGCAATACTGCTACCACTAATATAAATTGCATCATAGTCATTATTAGTCACAGCATGATGTAATAAGGCTGGACCATAAGAGAAATAATACCGCATTGCATTATCTTTATTCCAATAATGATAATGCCGTTGACCATAGTTATCAGTTTCGATGAAGCATAAATTAGGAAATTTAGTTGCTAAACATTTTACTAAACTGGTATCAATATTTTCTCGTTGCCAACATTGCAGCATTTGCATTGATATTTTTTCAATACCTATACATGTTGCATAGCTAACATGTATTGCACGCGAACCACCTAGCCGTGCTAAATATAAAGCACGATTAACAACATTACCGCCATATGTTTGATGTCGAGGTGAATGGTTAAGCTCAACTAATGCTTCTCCAAAAAAAACAATCTTCATATCTTCCCTCGCTAGAGATAACGATAAACAATAATACACCGCTTAAAATTGACTCATTAAAGCCTAATACATTCTGTTTTATCATTATCTTTACAATACTCTAGATTTGACTTTTTTTTAGATGATAATAGGGTTTATCCAGTAATAATAAAATACCTCTGGCTCTTGAGCGTTTAACACTATTTCCTGCTATTCATTGAAGTGTATATTCCTGTTCTAATTAGATTCACATCAATATTATTATCAGTTATCTCTGTAATCATTAAACTAACAATATATGATTTCCATACAGGCATAGGTTACAATTCTAATAGTGATAGACTATTTTTTAACAACATAAGATCTATTGCTCTTTAATTATTATCTGCGGAGCCTTGCTCCTGTTTTTTATTGATGTGGACTGAGATATGGAAGCAGAACAAACAGAAATTCTTAATTTTATTAGCCAATACTCACCGTTCGATTTACTGCCAGAAGAACAACTGAACGAATTAGCTATCGAAATTGAAGTGGCCTATCACCGTGCAGACAGCATGATTTTAAACCTAGGTGATAGCATTAATGATTTATTTCTTATTCGTAGTGGGGCTGTTGAGGTTTATCGTCGCAAAGGAGAACTATATAACCGTTTAGATGAAGGTGATATTTTTGGGCAAATGGGATTATTAATGAATAATCGAGTCAGAATGCCCGCAAAAGCCTTAGAAGACACCCTACTCTATTGCATACCAGGTAACCTATTTACCAAACTCTGTGATGACTATGATAGTTTTGCTGACTTTGTTGAAGTTGATGATGGTTCTCGTCTACGCCACGCTGTCTCTCGTCAAAATGATGAAAATGATTTAACCACTTCTAAAGTGCGTACATTACTAACTCGCGATGCCGTAATCCTTAATCAAAATGCAACCATTCAAGTTGCCGCTCAAACGATGGCTGATGAAGGTATTTCAGCGCTACTTATCTGCGATGAAAACATCACTGACGATGATGATGATAATGACTTAATTGTTGGTATTATCACTGATCGAGATCTATGTACACGAGTATTAGCGCTTGGCGTATCAACCGCAGAATCAGTCTCGACGGTGATGTCAGCCGAGCCGATCACACTCGATCATAATGCCTATGTGTTTGAAGCAATGCTTACCATGCTGCGCTCTAATATTCATCACTTACCCGTCATGCGAAATAAACATCCCGTTGGCATTATTAGTGTTTCTGATATTGTGCGCTATGAATCTCAAAACAGTTTATTACTCGTCAGTAGTATCTACCAGCAACAATCCGTAGAAGAATTAGCGGCATTATCAACACAAGTTAAAGACTGTTTTGTGCGCATGGTTAATGAAGATGCTAATTCACATATGATTGGTAGTGCGATGGCTGAAATTGGTCGAAGCTTTAAACAACGCCTGCTTGAACTCGCAGAAGAAAAATATGGCCTACCGCCGGTACCATATTGTTTTCTTGCGCTCGGCTCAATGGCTCGAGATGAACAACTAATCGTCACCGACCAAGATAATGCGATCATTCTTGATAATCATTTCAATTATGACAAGCATAACGCCTACTTTGAAAAACTGGCTAAATTTGTCTGTGATGGATTAGCTGAATGCGGCTATACCTATTGTACGGGCGATATTATGGCAACCAATCCAGAATGGCGCAAAACCCGTCAACAATGGGAAAATTGTTTTGCCGATTGGATTGATAATCCTAAACCCATTGCATTACTTAACAGTTCAATATTCTTTGATCTTGGTGGTGTATGGGGTAAAACTAAATGGGCTAAACAACTTAATGGCTTTATCGTCCGCCGAGCACGAAATAGCCCTCGCTTCTTAGCGTGTCTAGCCCGTAATGCTTTAAACCGCACTCCTCCATTAGGATTTTTCAAAGATTTTGTAATGGAAAAAGATGGTCGACATAATAACTCAATCAATCTTAAACGCCGTGGTACAGCGCCGTTAGCCGATTTAATTCGCGTACATTCCCTTGCTGTTGGTTCACGATCACAAAACTCTCTTGAACGCCTTGATGATATTATCGATAGCGGCATTCTACCCCCGGGTCGAGCACAAGACTTACGTGACGCGATGGAATACATCTCTTTAGTCCGTATTCGTCACCAAGCATTGGATATTGAAGCAGAAATCGAGCCTGATAACAGTATTGAACCTGAAAATATGTCTGATTTTGAACGTCGAAATCTCAAAGATGCATTCCAAATATTAAGTAAAGCGCAAAACTTTGTAAAATTTCGTTATCAATCAGCAAGATAATAAAAAGAGCAGTTAATGTTTCATTACGGATCAAAACAATCTGCTTCTGCACACTTTACGCGTAACATGCCAGTTTCTGACTGGCATTTACGGTTCAAAATATTGGCGCAAGAAGCACAAGATAGCCGCATAAAATCTTATTATCAGACGGGTATTATCGCTGAAGACACACCATTAAGTGAAGTGCCTTTTGTGGCACTCGATTTTGAAACGACAGGACTCAATTCAGAAACTGATGATATTGTTAGTATTGGATTAGTACCCTTTGATATTCATCGTATTTATTGTCGAGAATCACAACATTGGGTAGTAAAACCTAAGGTAAAATTAGAAGAAGATTCTGTCGTTATTCACGGTATTACGCACTCTGACGTGCAACAAGCACCTGATTTACGTCGTATTCTTGAAGCGGTATTAGATGCGCTAGCGGGAAAAGTTGTCGTTGTACATTACAAAAATATTGAGCGACAATTTATGGATCGCGCCTTAAAAATTCGCTTAGGAGAAGGAATTCAATTCCCCGTCGTTGATACATTAGCCATTGAAGCAACCATTCAACAGCAACTAGTTAACGGCCTGTGGAATAGATTAAAAGGTAAACGTCCAGATTCAGTACGACTGGGAAAATGCCGTTCTCGTTATGGTCTACCAGCCTACCAACCGCACCATGCATTAACTGATTCTTTAGCAACAGCAGAATTACTTCAAGCACAAATCGCCTATCACTTTAGTCCTGAAACACCCATTGGCTACCTTTGGGAATAAAACGATTGTTACAGAAAACGACTCCCATAAAAAAGCAGCCACTCAGATCTTATTCTGGCGGCTGCTTTTTATGACGTTAGCGTTATTTTAAGTACTTAACTAATGGGTTATTTATCACGCTCGGTTCTAAAGCCCATTAATAAACTGACGCACATTAATAATAAAATAAACGTAAACGGTAACGCTGTAGAAATTGTACCCGCTTGTAATGCTTCAATGGCTTGCGTACCACCAACCCATAACAATGCAATCGCAATAACACCTTCAACGGCAGCCCAGAAAATACGCTGCGCAACAGGGTTATCAACTTTACCACCAGCTGTAATACTATCGATAACCAATGAGCCCGAATCTGATGATGTAACAAAGAACACCAAAATAAGAATCACCGAAATAAACGATAAAATAGTACCAAAGGGTAACGCATCATACATTTGGAACATTGCTAACGGCACTTGGGTGATACCTTTCGTGCCTAATGTACCAATATGATCCATTATTTGATGAATAGCCTGTCCACCAAAGACTGACATCCAAACAATCGTTACTGCTGTTGGAATAAGTAATACTGCAATTAAGAACTCACGAACAGTACGACCTTTTGAGATACGCGCAATAAATGAACCTACAAATGGTGACCATGAAATCCACCATGCCCAATACACAACAGTCCAAGCATGCATCCATTTTTCATCAGCACGATCATATGGATTACTTAACGGAATAAAGTTTTCAATATATCCCATTACTGTCTTTGGAATAGTATCAATAGAAACAGAAAAACCGACAAGAGCTACAAAAATCAATAAGACAACGGCAACTATCATATTAATATTACTCAGTAACTTAACACCAGAATCGATGCCTTTTGCTACAGAATAAATAGCGACACAAGTCACAACAATGATAATACCAATCTGTAATCCTAAGCCGCCATGAGTACCAAATACATGGTTAATACCACTCGCGGCTTGTTGTGCACCTAAGCCTAATGAGGTCGCTAAACCAAACAATGTTGCTAAAACAGCTAGAATATCAATGATATGTCCAGCCCAACCCCATGTACGATCACCAAGAATGGGATAAAATACAGAGCGAATAGAAAGGGGTAATCCTTTATTATAAGCAAAATATGCCATTGATAATGCAACAACACCATAGATAGCCCAAGGGTGTAAACCCCAGTGGTACATCGTTGCACCCATCGCGACTTGAAAAGCTTCTGGTGTTCCTGGTGTGACATTTAATGGTGTAGAACCACCCCAACCAGTGAAATAAGCGGCAGGTTCAGCTACACTCCAAAACATTAAGCCAATGCCCATACCCGCAGCAAATAGCATTGAAAGCCATGATAATGTTGTGTGCTCAGCTTCTGCATCTTTACCACCTAGACGAATGCGTCCATACGGTGAAACAATCAAGGCTAAACAAAAGAAAACAAAGAAATTACCGGCCCAAATAAATAAAGAAGCAAATTGATTAACAATCGCACTCTTTACACTATCTAAAGCGGCTTTTGCTGTTGCTGGATCAGTAACTAAAATTGCAATTAAAAAAATGACTATCAATCCAGCACTCACACCAAAAACGGCGTTATGCACATCGAACCCCCACTTTTGGACGTTATCTTGCCCAATAGTGTAATCCGTATTATTTATACTATATTTATCGTGTTTACTCATTTATTACATCCTGTTAGATATCGCCTCAACTATAATATTTAGTCATGTAAATAAAAATTAAAGCGCCATTATATAACCATTAGTAGATAAGAACTGTCAATAGAGCAATAAAGCAACCAAATGAATTGATTTGATTCATTTTAAGCCCAAAGCAGACGTTGCTATTAATTGCTTTTTATCACAATAACTATTTTTTATTTGTACTCTAACTATCTATTGCTACAACTTTAGTTCATTTGAAATTTTTAACTACTTTTTATATGTAACAATACCAAATTACATTTATTTTTATTATTTTTAATCAATAGATTAGACGTAATATTCACCCTAAATAGTAGAAGCACTCATTAGTATAAATAAACAAAAAATATTGGTATTAACTTACCGCATTATAAAAATGAATAAGCCATTATCAACTCATCGCTTTTAGTATGAATAATAAAGCTTCTTGAAAAAATAATACTGTTTAAAAGTTAATTATAATTAATTAGTAAGTTTGCAAAAATTAACCAGTATCGATTATTTTTTAATCAAAAACGACAATAAAAACAAGTAATGGTAAATTATCAAGCAAACTCAAGAGAGATAAAAGTACAACCTTTTATACAACCTATTCCTGGTTGCTCACTTTGTTCTGGTGTAATCAATACCAAAGGTTGTCCACATTTCTCACAAGCAACCACTTTCCCTTGCATCACTTTTTTTATTACTGCATGTTGATTACTAAATGATTGTTTAGCTTGTTTATTTAATTGCGAAAAATCCAATTTCATCATTTATCTCTTAGGTATTTATAAAAAGGGGGAATTCCCCCTTCATTAGTTATATTAGATCAATTCTATAACTCAAAATCATCAAAGCTAGTATTACCAACTTGACGTTCAAGAAATGCAACTAAATCATCATGACCGCCAATATAGTGACCATCTAAAATAATCTGTGGTACTGTTCGTACATTAACATTTGCACTATGTTGAATAAAATCCACCATAACCATTTTTGTTAATTGTTGTCCGAGTACTAATGTCACATATTCAGTACCTTGCTGATCCAGCAATGCTTTTGCTTTTACACAATACGGACAATTAGGCTGAGTGATTATCACATTTTTATATTCACTTAATTGTTCAATTGTCAAACCTTGATCGCTATTCATAATCTAATGTATCTTCAGTATCAAAAATGACATTAACGATAAAACAATCTACGTTGTGAGTAAAACCCATAAACAACACAATCAAAAAAATAATCAAAAAAGCACAAATATCACTCAGTTATGACAATTTAACAACACGCTTATGCGAAACTTACAAATAGTATAAATTAGACAAACAAGTTAACACTTTTTACTTACGCACATATTGAATAATCAGTAAAAATAGATGATATTAATCAAACAATAAAATAAGTTATAGCTCGTATAACATTTTATATCACTGCCAAGCATTTTATAAATACACACCTTCATTATTTATATACGGACGTATTGATAATTCATAAGAATCAAAAAGGAGAACACTGGTGGATACTTCAGCTGTCACACATCAAACATACAATAAAGGTGAACTTACGCAGCTACTGGATATTGCCCGTGATGCGATTCGAGGTCATTTTTCAGAAAAAGCAATTTCAACGTCTGCACCTAAAATAGAGCACTATAATCGTAAAATGTTGCAACCTGCAGCATGCTTTGTAACATTAGAAGTTAACGGTCAACTACAAGGTTGTATCGGTTCTACGATTGCAACTAAACCTTTAATATTAGAAATGCATAACAAAGCGATTGGTAGTGCTTATGAAGATCGCCGTTTTATGCCACTTGCAGAAGATCAACTTGATGATTTAAGTATTGAAGTCGAAGTGCTATCACCGTTGGTTATACAACCCTTTAGTACTGAAGCTGAATTGTTTGAGTATTTATCTCATAGTAAGCAAGGGGTGTTGTTAACGGATCGACACGTACAAACAGTTGTATTACCAAGCGCTTGGCGTCGAGGGTTATCAACGCTTCAATTTATACAACTACTCAAACAAAAAGCAGGTTGGTCAACTAATTATTGGTCTGACTCTATGGTCATTAAAACGTTTACTACCTGCGCACTTAAAGAAAATTTCAATACTATCCGCGGTAAATATTTTTAATTAACAATCTAAAAATATCATCAATATAAAATGACTGAGATATTTAGTCATTTTATCATATTTATAACATCTAACCTCTAAAGTATGACATAATTTACAAAAATTCGACGTTACCAATAAAATACATAACAGATTTTATTATTACTTTATTGAGGTTTTATGAGTAAATTTATCTATCCATTTTTAGCTGGCATTCTATTACTGGCAACATTAAGTGGTTGTAATAGCACACCTAAAGAAACATCAAACCATTGGGTTAAACTAGCCACTAAAACTGCTAATTTTCAAACAGATACTGATACTGTCACAATCAACTCATTATTTAATTCCGCACACTATAACCATCTTAAATTAACGTGCATACAAGGCACTGTACAAATAGATGCTATTAAAATCAATTATGCTGATGGTCATGTGCAACAACTGTCAACATTAGGTTTACTAACTAAAAATAGTTCTACACGCGCAATGACACTTGATCGCGCTCAAAATAAAATAAAATCAATTGAATTGACATATAACAGTATTGGTAATGCAACATTGAATTTAGCGGGTGTGACTAAAAAAGCCAAGCTTGAAATTTGGGCAAAAAAGACCGCAGATACCAATAATTAATACAATTTAAAAGAGGGACAATCGTTATTGTTCCTCTTTTATTATAATAATTACTCGGTAAGTTTGATATCAACCCAAACTAATCGATGATCAGATCCTGCTAGTGGTTTTTCTCGCCCTTTATCATCAAGCATTAATTGTCGTAATGGGTGAGCTTTTTCAGGCCAAAATACGCCACTCTTTACAACATTTAAATTAGCCGATGGCAACACATAATCTAAACGCATTCCACCTAAATGAGTCCATTCATTATTACACCCTTTACGTCGTTGCCACGGACGATATTCACTCCCCCCTATACTTTTAGGCGTTAATGCCCCATGACTTACCTGTTGGTGAACCCGAGGGTGATTAAGTAAATCTTTAATCGGAGTTTTTAAGCCATCACCATCGGTAACATCAGCATTAAGATCGCCCAGCACAACAAAAGATTGATCGAGAGCTAGCCCACCAGCAATACCCGCATCGTCCTCTAAATACGCAGCATTATCGAGAATATCGCAAATAAGTTGAATTTCATCATGATTACGTTTTGCATTGCGACGTTCAGGACCATCAAATACAGGTGGTGTTGGATGGCAACACACGAGGTTTATCACTTTAAAACCACACTGGATAGGTATAATAAGATGATTTTTAGACGATAATCGTAATATATTTACCGCTTCAGGACTGTAAAAATCACGAGGGATCAATGTATTTGGCATCGTGTTCCACAGCAGATGTTGCCATGAACGGACATTATTATCTTGAATAGGGTATTTAGATAATAAAACAAAACCAAAATTACCGTGAAAATGACCAAATCCCATTCCATCAGCTGGCAATGAAATCATGCCATCCTGATTGAGATCAACCCCTGTCAATAAACCCGTATTAGTGGCTGGGCACAAACGGTATGGATACTCGATAGGATCTTGTCCATATTGAGAAATCGCTAAATAATTATCACAGAAAGAGGCTAACGCACCATCATCACCCCCATCCCCGAGATGATCGAACTCACACAGCAATATCACATCAGCTGCGGCATGTTGAATAATGGCTGCGAGACGTTTTAAACGCGTAATATTAGGATTTGTTGTTAATGCTAATATTTTGTCTGGTTCACTGTCTGACATCGAAATATTAAACATCGCCACACGCAGTGATTGATTACGACTAGACGTAGATTTCACTTAAATTCTCATATACATATGCTTTTATACCAAACATTGTAATCGTCATTAACTATACCGCCAATAATAAACATCAGATTTATAAATAGATAATATTACTGATTATTCATTAATGTATTCAGTGCTAGCCGAATTTGTTTGGCATCATAACTCGCACGATGTTTAACGGGTCCTTGCCGTTCAAGGGCTAATTGAAAATATTCACGATCAAGACCATTATGTTGTTTGAGCCAACAACAGATCTCCGTTAGCATAAATGAAGGTCGCATATGAGCCGCATGATATAACCGACCTAACCAAAACAAATCCCATTCACTATCACAAAACACCCGTTCATATTGCCCTAAAACTGCATTAAGATGCTGGCAAACATCGACAACTTGCTTACCATCTTGCTTTAATTCATCCCGTGTAATGCCATGAATATGTGATTCAGAAAAAGTGTCCCAATACAGCCACTCATCACTGGCTGATAACGGATTAATGAGTAAGCTATGATCCACACCACTTGGTAGTGAGTAACCTACTTCTATTGGATAAGAAAATTCTGAGAGTCCTGATGCTTCAAAATCTAACGTCGCCCACATTACACACTCCCTGTTAGGAAATATTATATTAATTGTTATATTTATGACTGTCATAGACTTATTAATAATAATAAACTCAATATAGATTAAATGTAGACTGTCACATTATTATTACCAAAAAACATGATTACTGTTTTTTATTCAACAACTCAAAATTAAGTTTATTTAAATAAATCCCTTATATATCAATAAATATACACGGTAGATAGGTGTTCACTTTTGTTAGGTATATAATAGCAAAAGAATCAATATCAACGGGTCTCATAATGATTACATCGCCTACACCCATACTCGGTTTCGCGGGTTTTAGTGGTTCAGGAAAGACAACACTTCTTGAGCAACTTATTCCCCTACTCAAACAACACAATTTACGAATCGGACTTCTAAAGCACAGTCATCATGATATTGATCCTGATACTCCAGGAAAAGATAGCTATCGCTTACGTCATGCGGGTTGTAGCCAAACCTTATTAGCCACTAAATCTCGGCATATGTTGTTCTTTGAGTATCCACAACAAGAACGCCAAGATCCTGAATTAAATCATTGTCTAAGTCAGCTTAATCATGAACTACTCGACTTAGTCTTAATTGAAGGGTTTCGTGACCAACCATTTCCAAAAATAGAAATTCACCGTCCAAGCTACGGCAAACCATTGCTTTATCCAACCGACAATACAATTATGGCATTTGCTAGTGATCAGCCAGCACCTGAAAACTGTTCATTACCACAGCTAGATTTAAATAACCCTCAAGATATTTGTCAATTTATTATTAAATGGTTAGCATAATTACGCATATTTGATGCCATATAAATACCGCTGTTTAGTGTTCTCTAAACGGCGGTACTTTAAATAACCTTATTATTCATAAGACACCATAATTTAATTTTTTCAATCATTCCAATAACTGATTTTTTATAATTTATTGGAATCCAATTGTATTACATTTTGAAAACGTTAAAATGCACACTTGTTTTTAACTATCACTGAGGTGATTTGATTTAATTATGCTCATTAAAACAACAGCTATGGTTGTGCTATTATTGACATCTGGTTCTCTATTTGCCGCACCCTCTATATCGCCAACCACAGCAACATTTGAGCAATTAGCTCAACAGCAAGCACACAACACACCACTACAAATTATTGATTGCCGTAATAGTAATCTTTATAACGGTTGGCCTGAGCCTCAACAGCAGTATGGCGGCCATATTGCTGGTGCAGTTAACATTGATGCTAGTTGGTTAAAAACGTTAGATACTTCAGGTTTTCAAACGCTATTACGCGATAAACATCTTAAACCTACCCTACCTACTTATTTATATTGCTCGGCAGATAAAGCTCAGCAATTAACGTCGGCATTACAAGCTCAAGGTTATCAGTCGCTAACAACGATTAATCAATCCCTTAGTCATTACCATGGTCAACTTAGCGCTTTACCCAATTTTCAACAATTAGTGCCCGCATCATGGCTACATGATCTTATTGACGGCAAGCACCCTCGCTACGCACCAAAGCATGGTTATAAACTGGTTGAAGTTGAATGGGGTCCACCGACAAAATATTTACTTGATCATATTCCTGGTTCTTTATACGTTAATACCAATACCATCGAATCAAAACCATGGTGGAACAAAGTCAGTAATACAGCATTAACGAAAGTAATTGCAGATCTTGGTATTCGTTATGACACCACAGTTATACTTTATGCTCGTAACAATATGTCAGCAGCGCGTTTTGCTAACTTCTTAATGTATGCTGGCGTTAAAGACGTACGTTTATTAAATGGTGGCTGGACAGCATGGATTAATGCTGGTTACCCCACAGAAAACTTACCTAATTACAATAAAAAACCGGTCGCGTTTGGAAAGACCATCCCAGTAAACCCTCAATATATAATCGATACCACACAAGTAAAATCATTATTGAAAAAACCGGCGAGTCAACAATCTGTCGTGAGTATTCGTACTTGGCCTGAATATATCGGTAAAACTAGCGGCTATGATTACATTAAGCCAAAAGGACGCATTGAAGGTGCTAAGTGGGGTCACGCAGGCTCAGATTCTTACCACATGCAAGATTTTCTTAACCCAGATCAAACCATGAAAAGTGGTAATGAAATTGCAGCACAATGGGCAAAATGGAATATTAAACCGCGTCAAGATGTGACATTTTTCTGTGGTACAGGTTGGCGAGCATCAGAAGCATTCTTCTTCGCACATGTTCTCGGCTGGAAAAATATCAGTGTTTACGATGGTGGTTGGTACCAATGGAGTGCCAATAAAAACAATCCTACGGCTGATGGAACAATAATCCCAGCCAACGTACACTAACAACACCAATGGCAGCAAGCTATCACGATGGTCATTCACGATAGCAGCTGCCATTTTTAGATTCTGTTATGGCACACCATGACCTTTTGCGGCTACCCATACTCGATAAAACTGCTCACGTGATAATGAAAACCCAAGGGCTTCAACAGCCGATCTTACCCGTTCAATATTCCCCGAACCTATAATAGCTAACGGTTTTGATGGTAGACACCTAATCCACGCATAAATCACTTGATCAATGCTATCTGCACCAATTTCAGCTGCGATCTCAATTAAGGTTTCACGCACGCGAATATGTTGCTCAGAGCTGCCAGTGAAAATCTCGCCCCCTGCCAAACATGACCACGCCATTGGATGAATGCGCTTCATTTGTAATTGATCAAGCGTACCGTCGTGTGCCACTTCAAAATTAAGCGGATTAATTTCAACTTGATTAGTAACCAGAGGCTGATCAAGACGAGATTGCAATAAATCAAATTGCGCTGGTGCAAAATTCGACACACCAAAATGATTAACCTTTCCTTGTTGTTTTAACTCAGCAAAGGCAGAAGCAACCTCATCAGCATCCATCAATATATCTGGGCGATGAATCAATAACAGATCAATATTATCAACATGTAAGTTTGCCAATGAATTATTTACTGAATCAACAATATGCTGCTTACTGGTATCGTAATGATTAATGCGACGTTGAGGGTATTTAGCATTGCACAGATTAATATCACACTTCGTCACTACCTGTAGCTGTTGACGTAAACTTGGTTTTAACGCTAATGCTTCACCAAATAACGCCTCACATTGATAGCCACCATAAATATCAGCGTGATCAACCGTGGTGATCCCTAATTCAAGATGCTGCTCTATAAACGTTAATCGTTGTTGCGCAGTCATGCCCCATTCAGCTAAACGCCAATAGCCTTGCACTAATTCTGAAAAGTGTAATTGTTGTGCAACCATTGTGACTTGACTAACCATTGAACCATCCTTTGTCGAATAATACTAATAGCACCATCCTAAGATCCTCAAATCATTGCCGCAAACGAATTAATTAAAAACAAAGTATGCAGACTAAAAACTATGACTTAGATAGCAACTTATCAATAAACTTCTTGCCAACTAACGCTTTACACAAATAGCCGAGCGTACAGGTTGAAGCTTAATCGCATCCATTACCCGTTGAGGATTAGCACTATAAGCTGTATGCAATGACTTAACGGATAACTGATGCTTTAGGTATTCTGCGTAATCATTAAATTTATACTGCTTATATGCTGTTGGGTACATCTTGCTACAACTGTCATACCACGCGACATAACGCTGAAAAAATAATGTTGCTTGTGCTGGCGTCATTTTACTCATGGTTAACGCCATATCTTTGGTCAATTGAAAATGCTGATAATCAATCGGAGAATTCCAAAAACCACCCCAATATTGAAAACCATTACGAGCAAATATATCTATAACGGCTTCAGCCATGCCTCGACTATTTGGTTTACCAAACCGATATTGAGCACGATTGGCATAATGAGTACCTTGAGCAGGGCTAAATTTAACATTACCATTACCACTAAACGTTACAAATGGATTTTGAAGTGGATTAAGGTCTATCGCGGCCCCATAAGCATGTAATGATAAGCTACCCGTTCCAGCAACCGGACGATAATTAAAGGCTGACGTATTATTTGCAGTCATCGAACGGGTATCATCACCACCATACACTTCTATAGGGACGGCGTTATGAATAGGAAAACCTTGCTTAAATAAAGCATCAAAAATATTCCCCACATACGGTGCGACAGCATCCATCACCACCACTTGACCATTGGAATGTGCTTTACCTGCAAAATCACGATAATGAAACGTAACTTTTTTCAAGCGTTGACATGGCACAGGGGCTGTCGCAGACACAACCCCCGCCTTAGTCATTACTTGGCACTCGTGAGTAGATAGCACACTAATTTGAGCAGCATTAGCAGCCACAGCCATCGTGCATGCAGAAAGTAAAAATAACGAAACATACATATTACGAGAAGTAGTTATCATCCTAATACGACCGATCTCAAAAAATAGTGATAAAAAAGACGTGCAATAGCACGCCTCAATAATTTAGCTCATCAATCAAAAGCTGATTGGTTTACGTCCTGTTGCTGTATCTGCTTTCTTCTCTGTTTTTTCTGCTTCTTTTTTAGTTACAGAACGATTTTTACTGGTTGCTGGTGCGGCTTTATTTTTCTTTGCCTTTACTGGTGGTGCTTTTTTATCTTTTTTTGGCGCTTTAACTACAGGCGCCACTTTGATTGGTTGTTGATCTCGTGGTATGACTTCTTGTACGGGTTGATCACAAATAACTACAAAATATTCACCATTAAACTCAATTACATCACCATCATAGATTTTACAACGCTTACGTAATTCAACTTCACCATTTACAGCAACATAACCATCAGAAATGGCATATTTAGCTTCGCCGCCACCACTGACTAAATTAGCAATTTTAAGCACTTTATACAGTTCAATCGGCTGGACAGAAACTTCAACTTCCAGTGCTTCTACTTCTATTTCTTCTGACATTTTGTACACTCAAATAACAAAACAGGACTTACTTGAATTCTACCTCACTAATAAACAGAAAGTGAAACAAATGACACATTCCAGCTGACTTACTATTTTTTAAGCACAAACAAACTAAAAAATCGTTTTTTGTCTATTATTATAGGCCATTCATATCAAGACTAATTCATCATTTGACTCTCAAAAAATCACTAAAATATCCTTAAATCAGCTTACAATAATAATCAACCTCGACTAGTCTTGGTTTTTATCACTGTTATTTGCTCAGATCTTCGTCAACAGTTAGAACTCCAAGAGCAAAAAGCAAGTTAATACCTATTTTTATTACATATGGCTATGTTCTGATTAGCACAACTAGTGCTATAATCCGCGACCTCACATGTGACAGTAATTGTTGATAGAGAAAAACAATGACAGATTTATCTAAATACAGAAACATTGGTATTTTCGCGCACGTTGATGCGGGTAAAACCACTACTACAGAGCGTATCCTTAAGCTAACTGGCCAAATCCACAAGATTGGTGAAGTTCATGATGGCGAGTCAACAACTGACTTCATGGAACAAGAAGCTGAGCGCGGAATAACTATCCAGTCAGCAGCAGTAAGCTGTTTCTGGAAAGATCACCGTTTTAACGTTATCGATACTCCTGGACACGTTGACTTCACAGTTGAAGTTTACCGTTCTCTTAAAGTACTTGATGGCGGCATCGGTGTATTCTGTGGTTCTGGTGGTGTTGAACCACAATCAGAAACTAACTGGCGTTATGCGAACGAATCAGAAGTTGCTCGTATTATCTTCGTTAACAAACTAGACCGTATGGGCGCAGATTTCTTCCGCGTTACAGATCAAGTTAAGAAGGTACTAGGCGCGACTCCACTAATCATGACACTTCCAATCGGTCGTGAAGATGATTTCGTTGGTGTTGTTGACGTTCTATCTCGTCAAGCATTCGTATGGGATGACACTGGTCTTCCAGAAAACTTCGAAATTCTACCTGTTCCTGAAGATATGGTTGATGACGTTGAAGCTTACCGTGAAGAAATGATCGAAACTGCTCTTGAGCAAGACGACGATCTTCTAGAAGCTTACATGGATGGTGTTGAACCTTCTATTGAAGAAATCAAGCGTTGTATCCGTGCTGGTACACGTACTTGTACTTTCTTCCCAACGTACTGTGGTTCAGCATTCAAAAACAAGGGTATGCAACTTATTCTTGATGCTGTTGTTGACTACCTACCTTGTCCAACAGAAGTAGATCCACAGCCGTTAACTGACCCAGAAACTGGCGAAGCAAATGGCGAATTTGCTATTGTATCTGTTGACGAGCCACTAAAAGCACTTGCATTCAAAATCATGGATGACCGCTTTGGCGCACTAACATTCGTTCGTATTTACTCAGGTAAGCTAAACAAGGGTGACACCATCCTTAACTCAGCTACAGGTAAAACTGAGCGTGTTGGCCGTATGGTTGAAATGCAAGCAAATGATCGTAACGAACTTACTTCAGCTCACGCTGGCGATATCATCGCTATCGTTGGTATGAAAAACGTTCAAACAGGTCACACTCTTTGTGATGTTAAGCACGAGTGTACACTTGAGCCAATGATCTTCCCAACTCCAGTAATCTCTATTGCTGTAACGCCTAAAGATAAAGGCGGTTCTGAGAAAATGGGTCTTGCAATCGGTAAAATGGTTGCAGAAGATCCATCTTTCCAAGTTGAAACTGACGAAGAAACTGGCGAAACAATCCTTAAAGGTATGGGTGAACTTCACCTAGACATTAAGGTTGATATCCTTAAGCGTACATACGGCGTAGACCTAATTGTTGGTCAACCTCAAGTTGCTTACCGTGAAACAATCACGAAAGCAGTTGAAGATAGCTACACGCATAAGAAACAATCTGGTGGTTCTGGTCAGTTCGGTAAGATCGACTACATCATGAAACCAGGTGAAGTAGGTTCAGGCTTTACGTTCAAATCATCAGTAATTGGTGGTAACGTTCCTAAAGAATTCTGGCCTGCAATCGAGAAAGGCTTCAAGGGCATGATGAACACTGGTGTTCTAGCTGGTTTCCCTGTTCTTGACGTTGAAATCGAGCTTCTTGATGGTGGCTTCCACGCAGTCGATTCATCTGCAGTAGCATTTGAAATCGCAGCGAAAGGCGCATTCCGTCAATCTATGCCTAAAGCTGGTGCGCAACTTCTTGAGCCAATCATGAACGTTGACGTATTTACTCCAGAAGATCACGTTGGTGATGTTATCGGTGACCTTAACCGTCGTCGTGGCATGATCAAAGACCAAATCGCTGGTATCACTGGTTCTCGTATTAAAGCTGACGTACCACTTTCAGAAATGTTTGGTTACATCGGTACTCTACGTACTATGACATCAGGCCGTGGTCAGTTCTCTATGGAGTTCTCACACTACGCACCTTGTCCTGCTAGCGTTTCTGAAAAAGTTATCGCTGAGCAGAAAGAACGTAACGCTAAGAAGTAATTTTTAAATTACCCTAAGTGATACATTAACCCCGAGGACTTTGTTCTCGGGGTTATTTTTTATCCAGACTTTTCATCTCTTATTCTCGTATCACTCATAAAACAACAGCCTTACCGCCATATGACATCATCGTAAATCCTCTTTTTTCCTCTCTAATCACGCCCCTTCTTCATTATGGCCATATCATTCATCGTTAAAACGCTTAGGTAAAATTACGACTCAAACGTAAACTAATGCTTTATCAATGGCTTTGTTTATCACTTCTCGGGCGCTATATATTAAACATAGGATTATCGAATGTCCGCCTTTACTGATTATCTACTCGATCCTCATTGTCTATTTATGACGCTCGATCTACACCCATAAAAAAAGAACGCCGAAGCGTTCTTTTTTGTTAATGCTGTTATTAACAACATTAATCATCAAGGAAAATCGTTGCTAAAGCCGTCACTGACGCATCAAACACTTGCTGTAATGGTGCAACAGATAATCCCTCAATAGAGCCCTCTTGAGCTGATTTTTCAAAGGTTAAACATAACTGATGTAATTGCATTAATCCCATCGTTCCAGCCGCACCTTTAAGGGTATGGGCTTGTTTAGCGACTTCTTTTAAATCATTATCGGTAATTGCCTGATGTAATATCACTAATGTCTTACTTGCAGAGTCACCAAATAAACCAATTAATTGTTTCACTTGTGCTGCACCCAATACTTGCAAATCACTGCCTAAAACAGATTCTTTCACTAATGGAAATAGCTCATCAGTCTCAACAAGTTGCGGTTTATCTTCACCCGCACCTTTTTCAATAACCACTCGCTTATCTCCTTTTAGAATACTGTTCATCGTATCAATTAATTGTTGCTCAACCAAAGGCTTAGGTAAGAAGCCCGCAAAACCTGCATTTAAATAGATTTCAACTTCTTCTCTAAATACATGAGCAGAAAAAGCGACCATCGGTGTCGGTTCTTGCCATGCTTGCTTCTTGGTTTTATCAATGCGGCGTAACTGATGCAATAAGGTAATACCATCAGTATCAGGTAAATTGATATCAAGTAATGCTAAATCAAACTGTTCTTTACGATAAAACGCTTCTGCTTGTGCGCCATCTTCAGCAATAACTACACTGTGACCTAGTCGTTTAAGAAACCCTTCTGCAACCATACTATTTACGGGGTTATCTTCAACCAATAGAATATGTGCTGCAGGAACAAGCACTTGATTAACATCGGTATTCAAGATTACTTGGCCACGCTCTAATGGTAATGAATACCAGAAACAACTACCTGTACCAACAATCGAATCAACTCCGATTTCACCATCCATCGCCGCTACGATATGTTTACTAATGGCTAAACCAAGCCCTGTCCCTTCAATCGCTTTACGACCCGCCTCTGCTTGTTGAAAGGCATTAAATAATAGCCCTTGTTCATGACTATCAAGACCAATGCCAGTATCTTGAACTGAAAATAATATTTCATCCGGCATATCAGGATGCAATTGGACATTGATTGTCACTTTACCTTTATCGGTAAATTTAATCGCATTACCCACTAAATTGACTAACACTTGTCGAATACGACTTTCGTCACCAAACCAAATTGCATCAACATCAGGTTCAACAACATACTCAAAGCCAATTCGTTTTGCCATTGCTCGACCTTGAAGCATATTAAACACATCGACAACCATACGTTTTAACGCAAAATCACTCGGTCTTATATCAAGATGTCCTGCTTCAATTTTAGAATAATCCAGAATATCATTGAGAATATCTAATAATGTTTCACCACTACGATTAATAACATCTAAATAGCGCTTTTGCTGGATGCTTAACACTGTATCAGCGAGTAATGATGCGGTGCCTAATACACCATTCATCGGTGTTCTAATTTCATGACTCATGGTCGCTAAGAATGCTGATTTAGCACGGTTCGCCTTTTCAGCTTCATCACGTGCTTTATAATGGTTGTACACTTCTTCATTTAAGCGACTATTGATACGCTCTAACTCACCGGTTCGTTTAGCAACCAACCGCTCTAAACTTGCTTTGTGTTGCTGTAATTCTTGACGAATTTTAGCTTCAGCTTGGGCTAACCGATAACGTTCATTGGCAGTATCACGCGCAACTAAAATAGCCCGCCCCATTAGTGCTAATTCATCATCACCATCAACATCTAATTGAATACATAAATCACCACGAGCTAGTGATAACAAAGCACGACTGTAGCGGTTAATACGGCAAATAACGCGAATATATACAATACGCCACATGATTAGAACTAAGGCCAACAAACCAATGC
The DNA here is from genome assembly GCF_002849605.1 of Photobacterium carnosum. Classification (GTDB taxonomy): domain Bacteria; phylum Pseudomonadota; class Gammaproteobacteria; order Enterobacterales; family Vibrionaceae; genus Photobacterium; species Photobacterium carnosum. The sequence continues at coordinate 85,070 of NZ_NPIB01000013.1, read as the reverse complement.
CTGAAATTACAATTAGTGTATTACGTGCAACGGTCAACGTCTGATCAACTTGTTTAACTGCTTGTTGTGTATTAGTATTTGCCGCTGCAATAATATTATCAACCGTACTATTTAATTCCTGAAATAATACTAAATTTTGTTGATCTAATCGTTGCACATCCTGCTTGGCATAAATCAATTGCTCACTAACACTAAATAATAAATTACCGCGTTCAAGTTTAGCGGTTTGTTTCATCAATTGTTCTGAACGACTAGGATCTTCAACAGATTTAACCCGATGACTGATAATATTAACGGCATTATTGAACCGTATTTTTAGTGCCACCAGCGATTTAATGTCTATTATACGTTCAGAATCATCCAACATATTAATCACTTGTAATGATAAAAAACGCAATTCAAATAACCGTTCAGATAAATCCATGTCTACTTCGACCAGGCTATCAAGCGCGTTATAGACTGCAGGTTTATTATTTGCCGCCACTAAATCATAAATACGCGACACATTAGCAACGGCGATCGTATTAGCATTCGCCACTTGAGATTGTGACAAACTGTCAATTTGATGAGTCGCTTTGGTCATTACCGCTGTTAATTCATCTAATTGACTTTGTAAGTCTATTTGTCGACCAACAAGTAGCCCAAGCAAGGCTAAATTATCAACAATACGTTTTACATCATCTTCTAATTTCAACATTAACGGTTGATCAAACGAATATTTCTCAAGCGCATGTAAACTACGTGTTAATGCTTCAATATGAATAGTTAATGCTCGTCCTTGTTGCATCCGTTCTGATTCAAGTTTCGATTTAGCTAAGACTTGTGCATTAAATATAATGCGTGAACTTAAATCTGATAATTTTCGCGCTTCAGCTAATGAAGGTACCGCTGAATTAATAACAGTACGCTCAGTTTTAGCGACTAAGGAAAAGCCAGCCACACCAATCATAACTGCAATAATCATTAAGCCAGCCATGGCAGAAAAGGCTAATAACAGTTTGGCTCCGATACCTTTTCGAGTAAACGTCATAAATAGTCTCTATATCAAAAATCTTGTTTAGAACAGGTAATAATCAGCATTAATATAACTTGTTCAATACTGGCTATTTAACCAAAGGCAATAAAACGGTACTATTTTGCCAGCGATATGGCTTTAGACCTAAATAATGTTGGTAATAATGCGCATTTTATTTTTTATTTTAATGATTTTCTCTGCTCAATCCGCGTTTGCGCTTGAGGTGATCTCATATCAACCCCCTTTTCAAACGGATAAAAAACCGACAAAAATTCAATATTCTTTTTTAACCTCAGTTTCTAAACCGTGGAAAGTATGTGCAGTGTACCCACATTTAAAAGATTCTTATTGGTTATCGATCAATTATGGAATGGTTGAGCAAGCAAAAAAGCTAGGTATTACATTAAAAGTGTTTGAAGCTGGCGGCTATAGCAACCTTTATAAACAACAAAGTCAACTTGCTGCTTGTCGTCATTGGGGCGCAGATGCCATCATTCTAGGCACCGTCGATGCGCATGCTTATAACGGTAAATTATCCACATTAATTGGTAATATTCCTGTATTTTTAATGACCAATGATATCGACTTTACTGATCCTGACATTCGTCAACATGTAAAAGCAAAAGTTGGCGTCGATTGGTATGAAATGGGTAAAGCTGCAGGTACTTACCTTGCAAAACGCCACCCAAAAGGCTCAGGAAAAGTCCGTATTGCATGGCTACCTGGTCCGCAATTACGTGGTGGAACTAAACCGGTAACCAAAGGTTTTAAAGCTGCTATTGCCAATAGTGATGTCGAAATTATAACGACGCTATGGGGTGACAACAGTAAAGAGCTCCAACGTAACCTATTGCAGCAATTATTTACTGATTATAAAGACATTGATTATATCGTTGGCGGAGCAGTAGCCGCTGAAGTCGCCATCAGTGAATTACGTACCAACCACATTACCAATATCAAAATAGTATCAACCTATTTAAGTCATGGGGTTTACCGAGGCTTACGTCGTCATAAAATATTATTTGCTCCAACTGATAAAATGGCAGAGCAAGCTCGACTTTCAGTAGATCAAACAGTTCGTTATCTTGAGAAAAAAACAGTGGCGCTTGATATTTCACCATTAATTGTTGACTTAACACCGCAATATTTACCTGCGGCAGTTATTCGTGATTCATTATCACCCGCAGAATTTAGGCCATCATTCTACGTTAATAATCATCACATCAGTCGATAGCCTTAAGATGAGGTAACCTTATAAATATGAATATCAATAATTTATGGGCTATCACAAAATTTTAGCCTAATATGGAATACACTACTGACTAGTAATAATTACTATAGACATTATCACCTAGCTTCATCAAGATTAACTTGATATCAAAAGGAATATCATGATTACCACAACACGTAAAATGGCCGCTAAAAAACACATCGCTTTAGTTGCTCATGATAATTGCAAAACGTCTTTACTTCGCTGGGTGAAAGAGCACCAAGATAAATTAGCTAATCACGAACTTTATGCAACAGGGACAACTGGACATTTACTTACAAAAAAAACAGGTTTACCTATTACTTGTTTAATCAGTGGCCCTATGGGTGGTGATCAACAATTAGGCGCATTAATTTCAGAAAGCAAAATTGACATGATGATTTTCTTTTGGGATCCGCTCAATGCTGTACCGCATGATCCTGATGTAAAGGCATTATTACGTATATCCGCAGTATGGAATATTCCGGTAGCCACTAACCGTGCTAGTGCTAACTTTATTATTACATCACCATTACTTGATAAAGAAATTGATATTGAAATTCCAGACTATGATGCTTATCTCAAACAGCGTCTAGATTAAGTTTTCATCTACTTTCATCTTTCTATAAAAAGCCTTCGTTAATAGCGAAGGCTTTTTATTATCATTATTTAAACAATAAAAAACCCTGTATTAATTATTGCAAGAACAGCAAGCAATCATAATAACAGGGCTTCAATAGACCAATAATACTTATTTAGTCCGTTTAATTTTATTATTAACTGGGTATTTATCTTCAATTAATTCATTAATAAACGGTGATGTTTTATCTGGATCTGCACAGACCCACACATGTTTTTTAGCACGTGTTAACGCAACATAAAACAAACGGCGCTCTTCCGCGTCATTATAGGTTTCAGTACGCAACTGCATAATAGCGGCTAAACCCGTTTCACGATCCGGTGATGGGAAAAGACCTTTATTTACATCAACAATAAATACATAGTCAGCCTCACGCCCTTTACTTGAATGACACGTCATGTATTCCAAGTTAAGTTGCGGCCACTGATTCTTCCATGTTTCAAATCTATCAGGTTTTTGCTTATTATTACGTCCAAGAATAAGTACTTTTGTGGCCTTATTCTCGTAATGCTTACTCAATCGAATTAACTCTTGCGGTAATAAATCTGTCGCCAATAAAGTAACCGCCTTTTTACTCTGCTTTGTAAAACTGGTGAGTTGCTTCTTAATCTGACACGGATTTTGTTGAATAAAGACATTCGCCACTTCACCAATCATACTATTAAAACGATATGTAGTTGAAAGTTGAGTAATACATGAATGACTAAAACGATTTTCGAAATCAGTAGTTAAGTTAACATCTGCACCTGCAAAGTGATAAATAGCCTGCCAATCATCGCCAACAGCAAATAACGTTGGTATTGAATGTCCTACCACTTCTTGATGACATAATGCTTCAATTAATGCTAAGCGTTGCGGTGAAATATCTTGATATTCGTCCACCATAATATAACGCCACGGCGAAATAAATTTGTTCGTTTTAACATATTCAGTAGCCACTTCAATCATACTATTGAAGTCAATCTGCTTTTTCACTTTTAGATGCTGTAAATAAGCCTGATAACATGGCCACAACAACGCTAATTCACTTTTCATCCTTGGGCGCATTGCTGGATTATCATTATTTATAATGGCGTCAGTTAGCGTTTCTTTATTCATCCCTGATTGGCCTAATAATTGAATATTACGCCACACCCAAGTTTGTAACTGTTCATTTTCCGCTTGTTGTTCTATTGAATTTTCTTTGCTAAAGCCAGGTACTCGCCACTGTGTAAGGTGACGCTGCCACTTAGTTGCTGAGGTTGAGTTATTCCATTGTTCAATCAGCATTCGCGCTAGCCACGCACTACGGGCGCGTGGATCTAAGGTAATAGAAGCAACATTGGGTTTATCAAGTTCAACATCACGAATAATTTGCGATCCCAAACTGTGGAACGTCGCTACTTTAACGCGATCACTGACTTTTTCTTTCAGTCTATCCGCCATCTCATCCGCAGCTTTACGCCCAAACGATAACATTAGAATATCTTCAGGCACCGCCGCTTGGCTCGCAATTAAGTAACCTGCACGTGCGATTAATACACTGGTTTTTCCCGTACCCGCCCCTGCAAGAACTAAATTATAATCTTGATTAATTAAGGTCGCTAAGCGCTGTGATTCATTTAACGGTGATTTCTCAAAGCTATCAAACCATGAACCCCATTTTTGGGTTTGTTGTGTTAACCATTGTTGGTTATGTTCTTCAACCCACGCTTTATGCTCACCAAGCCAAGGTGATATTTTTTCAAAACTACGTGGTCTAAATGTTGCGGCAAGCTCTGGGGTTAAATCTGAATTAGTTAAACCATCATTAAGAAACTGATGTAATTCATAATGTTCAGAAGAACGTAAATAACCCGATTTATTAGAAAAAAGTTCGATACGTTGCAACATTTCTGGCAACATTGCATCTAATTTGTCAACGCGGCTTTGTGCCCAATCTTGATAACTACGAATTAAAAATGCCGCGAATGATTTACATTCGTGCCACGGTAAACCATGAACTGTCCAACAGTATTGTTGGTTTGAAGACGTCAGTTCAAGCGCACCCCATAATACACCGCGATGGATTTCAATCGAACCATCCCAGTCATCAAAAGAGATAACGTCAGAAGAAGTCTGACTATCTAATACCAAGCTATTACCGTCTAAAGCGATACTATAATAATCACCTTGAACGAGCCATTGTGCTAGTCGACTGGCACTTAATTGCATTGTGATTCCACCAATTGTTCCATGCTTTAATTAGGCTGTAACACTCATTACTGGCTGATAATTTTACATCAACCTCAATTGAATCATTACTTGTCACCCGTCTATCGGGATAATGTTACTTAGAGTATCAATAACTATCGTGTAGCCATAGTATTGAAGTGTCTATTTGACTAAATATTATTCTAGGTACTAAAAATTTATTTTTTTACTCGCAATAACAATATTTCTGTTATCTTTAGTTGCGATTTTATAGCGTAGATAATTCTACCGTTTTCTCCCGTCCTTATTATCAGAAGATTGTTAATATCTATGCAAACTAAAGAGTTACATATAAAACTCCGCCAATATTGGGTCAATGACCGAATTAACTATTCTATTCGAGTATTGATAGCTTTAGTCGGTGTAGTATTACCCTGTTGGTATCTCGGTGCCAACCATGCAGTAACACCATTAGTACTTGGAATTATTGCAGCAGCACTGGCTGAATCTGATGATAATTTAACTGGTCGCATTAAAGGCCTGACGATTACCCTTGTTTGTTTTTTGATTGCCTCTCTTTCTATTGAAGTCTTATTTGACTATCCCCTTTTGTTTGCAATCGGATTATTTTGTTCGACCTTCGGTTTTATTATGCTTGGTGCGATGGGTCCTCGTTATGCCAACATTGCTTTTGCCTCATTATTACTCGCGGTTTACACCATGTTGGGCGCAAATAGTAGTACTGAACTTTGGTATCAGCCAATGTTACTTTTAGCTGGTGCCTGTTGGTATGGGATCTTATCACTGCTATGGCATATTTTATGGCCAAATCAACCAGTACAACAAGGACTGGCTAATGTATTCACTGAATTTGGTTATTATCTCGATAATAAGAGCAAATTATTTGAACCGATTGTTGATCTCACGTCACACCCATTACGGATTCAAGCTGCTAAACAAAATGCTAAAGTGGTTAATGCCCTAAATGCTGTAAAAATGACCTTGCTGCACCGTGCCGGTCGCGGTCAAAGTGATAAGTTTCTTAAGATTTATTTTATGGCACAAGATATTCATGAGCGTGCAAGTTCATCCCATTACCGTTACCGTGAACTAGCCGCTGCTTTTCAACGTAGTGATGTATTATTTCGCTTTCAACGTTTGTTGCATGTACAAGCAATAGCCTGTCACGGTATCGCTGAAGCATTAAAACAAGGTAAGGCTTATCATCATGGCCATGATTCAATCAATGCCTTAGATGAATTGCAACAATCGCTAAATCACCTCAAACAGCAAAATAACTCACAATGGCGTTCGCTTCTCAATCAACTGGATTATTTATTCAATAATTTAGCAACAGTAGAACGTCAATTACAAAATATTAATAACCCTGATGCAGAGCATGTTACACAACAAACTGATATTGAATTAGTTGATACTGAAGCGCACAGCATAAAAGAAATGTGGAAGCGTATTAGCTGTCAACTTAATACTGATTCAATGTTATTTCGTCATGCGATTCGTTTAGGTATCGCATTAATTGTCGGTTATGGCTTTATTCAGGCGCTGGATCTGCAACGCGGGTATTGGATCTTATTAACTACCCTTTTTGTGTGCCAGCCGAACTATAGTGCAACCCGTCAAAAGTTAGTACAACGCGTTATTGGCACATTAGGTGGCTTACTTGCTGGCATACCATTACTGTATTTATTCCCTGGCCAAGAAGGCCAATTAGTACTGATGGTTATTATGGGTGTGCTGTTCTTTGCCTTTAGAGCCGTTAAATATGACTGGGCAACCGCTTTTATTACGTTATTAGTGCTGTTTTGTTTTAACCAATTAGGGGAAGGGTTTGCGGTTATTTTACCGCGTTTAGGTGATACATTACTTGGCTGCCTATTAGCCGTATTAGCCGTCAGTTTCATCTTACCTGATTGGGAATCTAAACGATTACATAAAGTGATGGCTGAAGCCACGTTGGCAAATAAAGATTACTTAGCGCAAATCATTGCTCAATATCGTATCGGTAAACGCGATAATATGAATTATCGTATTGCGCGTCGTGAAGCCCACAATAAAGACGCACAACTGAGTACGGCGATCAATAACATGTTGGAAGAACCGGATAAATATCAAATAGATACTGATCAAAGCTTCCGTTTTTTAACATTAAATCATGCCATGTTGAGCTATATCTCGGCACTCGGTGCGCATCGTACTCAACTGCAAGATAATCAAACCCATCAATTAGTATCAGAGGCTCATCGTATTATTCATAATCATTTAGAGTGTATCTCATCGCAACTAAATGGTTCTATTATTGAAACCTCACCCTCATTAAACCTCAATTTAGAACAGCGTTTAGGACAATGGCGAGATGAAGATTGCACCTCAACGCGAATGGTATTACAACAACTCCATTTGATTCATTGCATGTTACCTGAACTTCATGCGTTGGGTGATAACCTTTCACCTCAAACACATGCGATTGCTGTCGCTAAGTAAAAGCAAACTAAAAACCATCACGCACAAAAAAGCCTGCGCTAAACGCAGGCTTTTTTATTACTCAATAGTAGAGTTTATTATCTCAATATTTATTGAGCTGCTTGAGGTGCTGCTACTTGTGCATCTTTCGCATTGTTTTGAAGATACTTAAGTAACGTACGCTCTTCATCTTTATTTAGCATGTAGTATTGTTGCATCGCTTTTAGACCCTGAACCCAACCATTTGCTGTTAAGTGTTTTGGATCTGGAATAGCGTGACATTGACTACATGTTGCATCAAGAATTTCTTTACCGTAAGCCCAAATAGGCTTCATGCTCGCTAGCATATTACGCTGAGTGATCCATGCTGATACTTGTTCTTGCTGCCATGTCTGACCATCTTCAGCTTTTACTGTATTTAGAATAGTTGCTGACTTTTGTAGGTCTGCATTTAGAGAGACAGTTTGAATTTGCTTCGCCATGTCTTGTACTAACATACCAGTTGTTGAGCCTTGTTGCTGCCAACCTGTAATTTGTACTTTGATCATGTCGCCACTTGTACCTAGCACTTCAACTTTTGATGCTGGGTATAATTGACCTTGTGCATCACCTGATGCTGAGTCAGTGGTATACAATTTTTTAGATGCTAACGTATAAAGCGTTTTAGTCGCAGGTGCTTCACCAGCATTAATCGTTAATTGCTTGAACGTTGCTTGGAAGTCGTTATTGATATGAGGCAACTGGTGCGCAATACCTTTATGACATTCAATACAGTTCATATTTTTTGCTGCTGCAGTTGTCATTGCCGCTGCTGCTGCAGGAGATTGCTTAGCGTGATCCATTGCAGTGTATGAGTGACAACTCTTACAGGTTGCTGAATTTGTTTCAGCCATCATACGCCATACATTTTGAGCCATACGTAAACGGTTTGCTTCAAACTTAGCTGGAGTATCAATATCTTTACTGATAAATTCACTGTAAATATCGCCTACACCGCCCAGTTTCGCTTTCATAAAGGCAATAGGATCATTTTCAGGAATGTGACAGTCACGACATTCAGCACGTACACCGTATGCGTTTTTATAGTGGATACTAGTCTTATATTCGTTGTAGTTTTCTTTCATTGAGTGACATGAAGTACAAAACTCGGTAGTCGAACTAAACTTTATCGATTCGTGGAAGGTAAACACACCTGCCAATGTGATAATCACACAGACAACTGCAATCGCTAATACTGAATAACGACTACTTGGCTTTACTAAAAAACGCCATAGTTTCTTCATGGATGGTCCAAAATGAATTAAACGTCAAAACAACGTTAAAAAAAGAGTTGCGCACAAACTAACATTTGAATGTGAACAGGGCAACGCCATTGATTCATATAAATAAATATTCTAAACATAACTAAAAATATAATTGTGTTACAATTTGTAAGAATCCTTATTTGCTTAGAGCTCTAATTATAATCAATATGTAAATAATGTTTTACTTTAAATGTAATAATGTCGACTTTATAAAATAAAAAATAAATTAAAAAAGTAAAATCAAATAGTTACACGCGAGAAATACCGTCATTCGTACGGTAAATACAATTTAAAATTAGTAGTATCGAGAATAGTTATCAATCTCTTTTTAGTTGCCGTGCTAAGTATTTTTCTATTTATATAGAACATTAAACATTACAGATTGTAGTGCTTTTTTGTGGTAACTTATTTTTCATTTAGCGAACTAATATATTTTATATTTCCGTGTAGCCTATCAAGAAATAAGTCAAATAATAGATCACTATACCGACAAATATTATAATAGTTATTATGCTATTAAAATGCCTATTCATTCGGTTTGTCTTCGGAATATAAACATGACCCTATCTCGTCGTAACTTTTTAAAAGGTTCAGTAGCAACGGCTATCGCTGCTAACGGACTCACCCTTTTTCCTGCTGGAAAAGTATTTGCTTCAGATACAATTACCATTCCATCAGCTACTCACTATGGTCCGTTTAAAGCAGTCGTTAAAGGCGGCACATTAATTGGTGTTCAACCGATTAATGATGTCGACCCGTTCCCAACAGAAATGTTAACTAAAGGTGTATTGAGTCGTACTTATAGCGATACACGTATCAAATACCCAATGGTACGTAAGTCACTATTAGAAGATCCATTGGGCGATCACAACCCGCATCTTCGTGGTAAAGAACCTTTTGTTCGCGTTGATTGGGATACAGCAATCGCATTAACAGCATTCTGTATTGCTCGTACTGTTGAAAAACACGGTAACGAAGCAGTATTTAGTTCATCATACGGTGGTTGGTCACATTGTGGTGTTAACCGCCCTCAAACACTACAAGGTCGTTTCTTCAACCTTATTGGTGGCCAAAGTATCTGTGCTGGTGACTATTCAGCTGGAGCTTCTGAAGTTATCCTTCCACACGTTATTGGTGATATGGAAGTATACTCACCACAAACTGCGTGGGAAATTGTAGAGAAAAACACTGAAGTTGTTCTTCTAATCGGTTGTGACCCATGGAAAACCAACCGTGTAGAATTCCGTGTTGCTGATCACTCTATGCAAAAACACTGGGAAGCGTTTAAGGAAAAAGGGATTAAATTTGTCTCTATAAATCCTCAACAAACCCAAACAGATAAAGCTGTTGGTAGTGAAATGATCAATATCCGTCCTAATACGGATACTGCCCTATTTACTGCAATGTCTTACCATCTGTACAAAACAGGCCAACACGATAAAGCTTACATCGATAAATACACTGTTGGTTTTGATAAGTACCTTGCTTACTTAATCGGTGATGAAGATGGTGTTGCAAAAACACCTGAATGGGCTGAAGAAATCACAGGTTTACCTGCGGCTAAAATTAAAGAGCTCGCTGAACTTTGTGTGACTAAACGTACCCAAATCGCTGCAGGTTGGGCACTACAACGTGCTGACCACGGTGAGATGATTCACTGGTCTATCATCAACTTTGCTGCAATCGCAGGTAAAATTGGTAAACCAGGTGAAGGTGCAGGCTTTAGCTGGCACTATGGTAATGGCGGTATGCCTGCTTCTGGTAAGCGTATGCCTATCGGTTTATCACAAGGTCGTAACCCTATCACTAAGACATGTCCTGTGGTTATGGTTTCAGATATGCTGAAAAACCCAGGTAAAGCTTACACTCGTGATGGTTCAAACCTTACACTACCAAAAGCAAAACTTATCTATAACGCAGGTAATAACTTACTGTCTCACCAACAAGACACTAACGAATTAATCAAAGCGCTTAACGATAATATCGATACCATTATCTGTCACGAACCTTGGTGGTGTGCTACGGCGAAATATTCTGATATCGTTTTGCCAACAACAACCACACTTGAGCGTGATGATATTTCATCAGGCGGTACTTACAGCAACAATAAAATCTACGCGATGCGTCAGGTTATTGAGCCTGTAGGTGAAAGCTTAGATGATTACGAAATCTTCTCACGCCTTGCTTTCATGTTTAACGTACATAAAGAATTTACCGAAGGTAAAACTATGTACCAACATGTTAAAGCCTCTTATGAAGCATCTGATGCAACGGATGATTTCAAAACATTCTGGCAAAATGGTATCGCTCACGTATCAACACCTGCGGCAGCAAATAGCTTTGTACGTCATGGTGATTTCTACGCTGATCCAATTAAGAACCCACTGCATACACCAAGTGGTAAAATCGAATTATATAGCTCAACGATTGCTGGATTTAAAGCAAATAGTTGTCCACCAATGCCACAATGGATCCCACCATTTGAATGGCTAGGTAATGCGAAGAAAGGTCAAGTACACGTACTAAGCCCACACCCATGGATGCGTTTGCACTCACAAATGGCAAATGCCGATGTGAATAGCTACGAGTCTGTTGATGGTCGTCAAATCGTACTCATCAATAAAAAAGACGCTGAAGAACGTGGCGTAAAAGATGGCGATGTTGTTGAAGTTTATAATGACCGTGGTGTACTACTAGCGGGTGCTCGTATCACTGCTGAAGCAATGCCGGGTGTTATTTACATCCACGAAGGCGCATGGCTACAACTTGATAGCAAAGGCCGTTGTAACTCAGGCTCAATCAACATGCTAACAAGTAGTCAACCAACCAGTGGTTTAGCACAAGCAACCAGTGCTAACACCTGTTTGGCTTACTTCAAGAAATGTACTGATGCCGAAACGCCAAACCAAGCATACACGCCAGCTAAAGTTGTGAAATCAGACTTTAAAGTGGATATCTGGTCATTACAATTAGGTAAGCGCTTAAAAGCCGTTGCCGCAGAAAGTGGTCCTGAGCAATCACCTGGTGAGAAGTTATTCTACGGTAGCTGTACTCTTTGTCACGCAGCACCACACCCAAGTGACTTCACTTACAAGCAGTGGAAAGGTATTACAAACAGTATGTTCCCACGTGCGGGTCTAAACGAAAAAGATCGCAACCTTGTACTTGATTTCCTACAAAAGAACGCTAAAAAAAGCTAATAACTGACGGTTATTATTCTCAACGCGAATACATTAAAAGGCTCTTATGAGCCTTTTTTTTTAAGTATTAAAAACCGTAACTTCCATTAAAACTGTGATTTATTTTAAATATTTACCGTTTAATTAGGCGTTTCTATTCTGCCATTTACTATTTATCTTTTAGTTAAAACTAACCAAGCTATTAACCGTACGCGACAGTGTGGCACTGATCTCAGCGACAGAAGATAAAAACAATGCGTATTTTCCCCTATTGGTTTTGTCACTACTCCACTGAAACGTAAATTAAAAGTTGGTGTGGTGCGCAATATTCCAAACGGTTCTGAGAGGCTAAGATCTTAACAGTCAATAAAAACGCAGCCATTTTAAACCATCTTATTCACACAAGATTGATAAAATAAGCTGCGTTTTCTTTATTGAAGAAAATCGATACTAAGCTATCGATTTATGGGTGTTCTAATAGCATTACCATCGCTTGATGGGGAATATTAGCTTCCATAAATTCATCACCGTATAGCGTGAAACCTAGCTTACGGTAAAAATCAACAGCATGAGTTTGCGCGCCAAGATCAACCTTTGGATAACCTTGTTGTTTAGCATATTCCACTAAAGCTCGTACTACTTTTACACCCAATCCTTGTCCACGAGCAGCCTGCATAATCGCAATACGACCAATGTGTCCATTTGCTAAAATACGCCCGGTCCCTAATGGCTGTTCACCATCAACCACCAGCACATGCACCGCTTGTGTATCTAAACCATCAAACTCAATTTCAGGATCAATGTGTTGTTCTTGAATAAATACCTGCTCACGTACTAAACGAATACTCTCTTTATTTGCTTCATCAAAAGCAACAATGTTTACGTCTACCATGAAATATCCTATTTATCTAAATTACAGACCTTTTTTATATTGTTGGCAAATAGTGCCAACGATAGTTTGCTCTAATATTTCTCGAGCGTTGATATCACCATGGATATAGGTATCAAACAAAGAGACAACCGTTGCTTTATCAGCATTCACTGCAGTTTCCGTTTTAATATCACGTAAATCAATCATAAAGCCCGTAAACTTATTCTGAATCTCAGCCACAATATCAAGATTTAAGAAGTTCTTCGGGTTATATAATGCATTATGATCACCGCGCTGTTTATCAACCACAAATGACGCTTCAGTAAGATTAATGATCGATGCTGACTTATCACATTTACGTAAGCATTTATCATCAAAACGCTTTTTCTTACAGCCTACTGTTTGATGGAATAAGCATTGACGGCTCATTAGCAACATCATCGGGTGATAAATACTGTAATACAATTCAAACTCAGCAGGTGCTGCAATGGGTTTAATTTGTGAACGTTTGATCTCATTAGAAATAAACGCCCCAACACAACCAAACTCTTGCTGTAAGCATTCAAGGCTCAAACTGTTACTGATATTCATTTGAGGGCCAGCCACCCACGCTAAACCTAACTGATGCGCCGCATAACCGACACCATTATTATTGGTTACAATACGTGATGGCTTAACGTGTTCAAGGAACGTCACTGCCGCTTGATAATTATCGCCAATTAAAATTGCAGGGAACCAAGGAATAAGCTGTGGATTTTCTTGGAACAGACTAACTAATTTTAACCCTTCCATTGCCATCGCTTCTGGCAATTGATAATACACTGTGGTATCTGGCTGACTCACAGCAATAATATCAGCAGGATTAGCAATCAAGACCGATAATCGTGGTGTCATCGTCGATAATGGCTGACGAACAGTTTTCGGTAATTCAAACGCTTCAACTAATGGTTGATCACCATTTAACCCGCATGCAATTTGATCGCGCATTTGCGTTAATTCTTTAAATGGCACCACCACATCTGCCGCTAATTGGCTTAAATTCATTGATGATAACAAGTATTCACCGTTATTTAAGCTACGAAAGCGTTTTTCAAAACAATCGCTATCAAGTACCGTATTATCAGATTGACGCAATAACGAGGTTGATGCCACTTCAAACTGTTGTAACGGTGTCGTTACTTGAATAATAAGCGGCTGTCCAACCTGACCGATAATAGTGAGTTCTAATGCTAATAAACTAATGTCTAGATCAGCAATTCGCTCTTCAACAGTTTGAATGATCGTAGTTTTGTCATCATATAGCTTTTGCTTAACCGCTTGAATTTCAGTCTCAGATTTAGCATCAGCAATCTGTGCAAAGTGATCAACAGAGTTATCGCGTGGATTATCGATAAACATCGCGTTATTAATATCACCCATTAAGTATGAGTTAGAGAAATCGCGATTAAAGACAGTGTATAACTCACGTGTATCCGCCAATAATGGCTTTTGATTACAATAGTTATCTAATTGACGGCTCCAATTATCCACCACGGTATAAACGTAATGTGATTTTTTGATGCGTCCTTCCACCTTCAATGAATACACCCCAGCATCCGCTAAGGCTTCTAAATTTGAAAACGCAGAATTGTCTTTCATATTTAATGGGTAATCTTTACCAACCGCCGTCGTTTGGTATTGATCTCGACAAGGTTGGCTACAACGACCACGGTTACCTGAGTTACCATTTTTAGCCGAACTGATATAACACAACCCAGAAAAACCAATGCAGTATGAGCCGTGAACAAACACTTCCATTAACACATTATGTTGATGTCCAAACTGTGCTAACTGTTTTATCTCTTTGATATTAAGTTCACGCGATAAATTCACACGGCTCGCATTAAGCTGCCCCATAAATAAAATTTGGCCTTCATTATGGCTATTAACTTGGGTTGAAGCATGAACATCAAGTGTTGGGAAATGTTGCTTAATTAAGTGAAATAGCCCTAAATCTTGTAAGATAACACCATCAATTTTAGTGTTAACTAATTTATTCAATAACCGAATAACAGCAGGAATTTCACTTTCAAGGATCATGATATTAAGCGTAAGAAAAATCTTACAATCACGCTGGTGTGCAACACGAACAATGCCATTTAAATCTTCAAAGGTAATATTCGTTGCACGATTACGGGCATTAAAATTATCTAATCCACAATAAATAGCATCCGCACCCGCAACGATTGCCGCTTTAATCGACTCTATATCACCGCCCGGCGCTAACAACTCAAAGTTACTTCTCATCGCGTTATTACCCATTTATAACCGTGCCTTTCAAAAAACGTATCAATTTTGTGAACGGCTATTCTACTCATGAGCGCGATTAAGTCCAATTTTGGAAAATAAATCACATCTTACGGTCAGTTTTAATCACTTTTTATTCGTAAACAATTTTTACAAATATTCCTTATTTAAATAAATATCGATACTATGCATATATTCAAATCTTTTACTGATTAATCGAAACAATAAGGATAAAAATAATAATGACAACTCAACAGCCACAACTAACCGAAACACAAAAATCAGCTATCGACGAAATGGTTATTAACCGTGTCAATGCAATGAACAATGATGCAGTACTGTGTGAAGCGATTGATGATAAAGTACACAATATGGAAGAACATCTAAAAGCTTACTTTCATGAGCGTTTTCATTTCCACAGCAAGAAAGCATAATAAAAGTCAGTCAAAATAGACCAACAAAACCAATTATTCACTGATCACATCAACAGTATTTTTTATTGTTAGTGATCAGTCCTTCCCTAACTTAACGCCCAAATAAAACCATTAATATTAACAAATTAATAACGGAAAACGGACAATTAACATACATAATCAAGTCAAAGCAGTAAAAAACACTTTCTATTGATTGTAACTCATGGAATGGAACTATTTATTGTGTAAAATATAGACTTCTACACTATAACGTTGTTTTTACCATGATTGATTTAAATGTATTACCGCTTTACCTCACCGCTGTAATTGCTCTACTACTCATTCCTGGACCTGACATGTTACTTATTGCCAGTTCAAGCTTAACTTACGGTCGCAAAGTCGGTATTTATGCAAGTTTAGGTAATGCAACCTCTGGTATTTTATTAACCATTCTAGCGGCTCTTGGGGTATCAGCACTTATCGCAATGAACCCAATCGCATTGCATGTTTTACGTTTAGTTGGCGGCGCGTATTTATTAAAAATGGGCTGGGATTGTATGCGCAGTCACCCAGATGACGCGCCTCAAGAATTAGAGCAATCCAATAAAATGGCATCAACGTTATACCGTCGTGCTGTCTTTACTAATCTACTTAATCCTAAAGCACTCATTTTCTTTGTGTTGTTCTTACCACAATTTGTTTCAACCCATGTTGCAACATCCTCTGGCGAACAGATGCTAATTCTTGGGTTATTACTAAATGTATTAGGGTTATTATTTAACTTATTTTTAGTCACAACGATTGGTGTTTTTGGAAAATCGTTATTGAAGAATGAAAAATTCCGTAATAACCAACATAAATTTATGGGTTTAATCTTCTTCGTACTGGCTATTTGGCTATTAGCTTCACAATTACCAACACCACCAAGTATGTAAATTATTATTGATAACTATGTTTTCAACAAAAAAAATGCCATGAATAACGATGGCATTTTAGAAAATCTCAATATTTAGATAAAAAAAACGCTTAAAAATAGACTATTAGACAAAATAACTGAATAAGTAATATTTCCGATTAATGTGTGCATTATTAGTTTATAAATTTTGACTTGAATTTTGCACTAAAAAACCGCATATACTTACCTTAGATGTGTTGCGCACACTTACTTTTACATTTCTTTTATTTAATGCGCATCACCATATTACGCCCTGTATGTTGGGCGCATTAAGGATTACTATGATTACTCACGTTGGCATTATTGATCAGGATCCTGTCCGTCTGATCACTCCATTATTAGATGAAGCAGTACCTGCTGATAAAATGATCTTTATTGGTACAGAAAAACAACAACAACAATATGATCGACTCGCTTCTATTTTAACTTCACGTAATATTATTGTTGAATTTTTTATTATTCCCGACATTATCAATGTCACTCAAATTAGACAATGTTTGAACCAACTTGCTGAACAATTAAAACACGACAGCCGAGATGTGTGGTTTAATGCTAGCTGTGGTTTACGTCACCGTTTATTATCTGCTTATGAAGTCTTCCGCTCTTTCCATTGGCCTATCTACGTTATTGAGCCATTCAGTGATGAAATGTGCTGGTTGTTCCCTAATGACCGTGAACAACAACAAGTTCAAGATCGTATTCAAATCTCTGATTATTTAACTATTTTTGGTGCACGTTGTGAATTATCTGACAATCCAATGCCAGAATCTCTGAACGACCAATTATGGGAATTAGGCCAACGCTGGGCAAGTTCTGCATTAGAATTAGGCCCAGGTTTAGCAACACTTAATTATCTAGCAACAACCTGTCGTAAAGAACAGGTATTAAATGTTGAGTTAAGTGAAAAGCAACAGGGCTATAAAGAACTTGGCACGCTCCTAACTGATTTAGAAGAAACAGGCCTTGCAACATACCACGATGGTATTTTGACATTTAAACATGAAGAGGCGCGTCGTTTTGCTAACGGTGAATGGTTAGAAAGCCTAGTTCACAGTACGGTTCGTGCAATTCAAAACGAATTACCGACAATTCAAGATCACTCATTGGGCGTGCAGGTTTACCGTAAAATTGGTGACCGTGAAGTGCGTAATGAACTTGATGTGGCAACTATCGTTAATAATAAACTGCATATCATTGAGTGTAAGACTAAAGGTATGCGTGATGATGGCGGTGATACCTTGTACAAACTAGAATCATTACGTGACTTGCTAGGTGGCCTACAAGCGCGTGCAATGCTTGTAAGTTTCCGTCCTCTACGTCATCACGATTTAGTTCGCGCACAAGATTTAGGGTTGGCAATTATTGGTCCAGATCAACTGGGTGAATTATATACTCACCTTCATGATTGGTTGAAAGGTGCAGGTGGTCAGGCACATAACCCAGCATAGTTATCTGTAAAAATAATAATGTTCATTGATCAAAAAAGGCCTTTTTCACATAAGGCCTTTTTATTGAATCAAAGATTGATCGTCGCTTAATGCCGTTTAGCGTTACTTATCCAAGTCGATTAAAAACAACCCCTGCCGCTTGTGGTTTTTGCGTATGGTGCTGACCATCATCTAATAATAATGTCACTATCGTGTAGTTTTCTCCTACTGTTGCAATAATATCTCTTACAACAAACACATCATCTAAATAAGCAATTTTCATCTGTAATACAGGTGAAATAGGTAATGCAATGGTATCTTGACGTCCATTCGGAAATATAATTTTATAATCAATCATGTTTATAACTTCACTAAGCTCACAAAATACTATTCTACAACAAAATAGAGCCAATGGTTAAATTCACCAATAGGTTATAGCGTATTATCACGTTGTTTTTAATTATAGCTATTTACCTTAAACGTAAAAAAGCCGACAGTAATAAAATACTATCGGCTTTTAGAATATCGAAAATAAATCAGTGCGTTATTAAAAACGACTTATTTCGTTAGCATTTGACGAGCAGCTTCAACAACAATCTTAATTGAACGAGCTTCAGTTGCTTTTAATGTTGCGTGATCAGGAATTTCTTTTTGAGTACGATTAATAATAACGCCCGCAACACAACCTGCACGTAAACCAGAACTTGCACACATAGTTAATAATGTCGCAGATTCCATTTCAAAGTTCAACACGCCCATTTCTTGCCACTCTTTCATAGAGCCTTGGAAACGACGTACTACACGGCCAGAGAATGTGTCGTAACGCTCTTGGCCTGGGTAGAAAGTATCACTAGAAGCGGTAACACCAGTATGCACAGTCGCACCAGCATCATCACATGCTTGTTTCATTGCGGTTGCTACAGTGAAATCAGCCACAGCAGGGAATTCCATTGGAGCAAAGTGTAGACTTGCACCATCAAGACGTACAGAACCCGTAGTTACAATCATATCGCCAGGGTTGATATGCGGTTGAATAGCACCGGTTGTGCCGACGCGAAGAAATGTATTAACACCTAACTGTGCTAATTCTTCCACAGCAATAGACGTTGATGGACCACCAATACCCGTAGAACAAATAACGACAGGCTTACCATCTAGCTGTGCGCGGTACACGGTGTATTCACGAGCACTTGCTAGGAATTCAGGGTTTTCCATTAGGTTGGCAATTTTTTCCACACGAGCAGGATCACCAGGAATAATCGCTAATTCAGCGCCGTTAAGATCCGCTTTATTAACACCTAAGTGGAACACTTTATTGTCAGACATAATGATACCCTCTAAATTTAATCGCTCTGATTGTAGGAACAGAGATGGATAATTATCGTTAATTTTTGTGGTTTGACAGTAAACGTAATACGCAACATAACAACAACGTCTGTCAAAATCTAATGTAAAGATAACGGAAGCTAGAACTGTTTTTAGTGAGCTAATTCACATTAACTAAAAGCAACATAATTTTTAGTTACAAATTAACTTGATGTATATCACAACAAAACGTTTACCTATCGAATCCATCACAAAAAATAAGCAACTTCATCATAACCTTTACCACTGTTATTTACGCTTAATAATAGCCATAAATAAAAAAGCAGAATGGTGTTTAACCCATTCTGCTTATCATGATTATAAAAATAAGACGATTATGTTATTAGCAAAATCATTCTTTTGGTTTAAAACGTAATAGGCGCAAAGCATTTAACGTAACCAAAGCCGTTGCACCACTATCCGCTAAGACTGCCACCCATAGCCCAGTAACGCCTAATATCGTTGTCACTAAGAAAATACCTTTAAGTCCCAGAGCAAGACCAATGTTCTGACGAATATTATTTAAAGTGGCTCGTGATAATTCAATCATTACGGGTAGTTCTGACAATCGGTTATGCGTAATCGCTGCATCTGCGGTTTCTAATGCCACATCAGTACCACCACCCATCGCAATACCGATGGTCGCAGTTTTCATTGCTGGCGCATCATTAATACCATCACCAACCATCGCTACACTGTGTAGATCATTAAGCTTGCGAATTTCAGTCACTTTGTCTGCGGGTAACAAACTCGCACGATAATCTATATTAATCTCTTTCGCAATTGCAGCAGCAGCCCGTGCATTATCACCGGTTAGCATTACTGATTTAATACCTAACTGATTAAGCTTTTCTATCGCAATTAAGGCATCTTCACGTAAATTATCCCGCCATGCGACTAATCCTACAGGTTGTGCATTACGCACTGCAACCACCAGCGTTTTACCTTCATTTTCTAAATCAGTTGCTTGCTGCTGTTGCGCAGCTGTGAGCACAATATCTTGAGGTAAACGATCAGCGGCACATAATAAAAATTTATCGCCTTCAGTAATACCTTGAATACCTCGCCCGACTAGGGTTTCACGCTCTGTTGCTTCAACCACTGATAACTGCTTTTCTTGAGCGCGATTAACCACCGCTTTTGCTAATGGGTGCAATGATCCTGCTTCAATCGCTGCAGCTTGACGTAATAATTTCTCGTCGTCGTTATCCCAACAAATCATATCAGTTACAACAGGTTTACCTTCAGTCAGCGTACCTGTTTTATCAAACGCAACCACTTCAATATGACCCAATTGTTCTAACGCCGCTCCCCCTTTAATTAATGCACCACGACGTGCCGCCGCCGCCAAACCTGATGTAATCGCAGCGGGAGTAGAGATAACTAATGCGCACGGACAAGCAATCAATAATAACGCTAAGCCTTTGTAAATCCATTCATCCCAAGATTGACCAAAGACTAATGGTGGAATAATAACCACCAGTGCAGCCAATAAAATCATACTTGGCGTATACCAACGGCTGAATTTATCCAGGAAACGTTCTAATGGCGCTTTCCGTAATTCAGCATCTTCAATCATATGCAAAATACGATCGATGGCATTATCACCTTGAGCAGAAATAATGGTTAAGCGCACCACTTTATCCGATGCCATGCTACCAGCCATGACTTTTTCGCCAGGTGTACGTTCAACAGGTACAGACTCCCCCGTTAATGCACTTTCATCAAAACTGGCGACAACATCAAGAACTTGACCATCGGCGGGTAAACGTTCACCCGGTACAACTTCAATCACATCACCGGGTTTTAACTCAGCCGCAGATCGTTTGATTTTTGAACCATCAGCCGAAATAACCGTTGCTTCTTCTGGTACTAAATCCATTAATGCTTTGACGCCACTACGCGCCCGAGAAGCCGCATAACCTTCTAATTGTTCACCAATAAGGAACAAGAAGATAACCATTGCCGCTTCAGCCGTTTCACCAAGGTATAAAGCACCAATAGCGGCAATCGACATCAATGTTTCAATCGAAAAAGGCGTACCTGATTTGGTTAAAACAATAGCTTTTTTCAATATAGGGAATAAGCCAACAATGGTAGTCAGCGTAAACGCGAATAACCCAACGTCTGCAGAAACTGTTTTATTTAAGACAAAAGAGATCACCATCATCAATGCGATAACAATCACAGACAAATGCTGAATTAAGAAAGATGGGGTCGGTAGGTCAGCGGCTTTCGTTGTTGTAGAAACTAACGTAAAACCAGTTTGTTTAGATTTATTTTCTATTTCAGATTTTAACGTTTCAGGATCAGTCTGCTGATTATCATGAATATTAACAATCAATTTTTCAGTCGCAAACATCACTTTTGCTGTATCGACAGCCGCTAATGACATGATGGCTTTTTCAAGTTTAGCCGCGCAGCTAGGACAATCCATGCCTAACACTTTCCAGCTGAACGTTTTGCCATGAGCACTATTTGTTAGCGATGCTTCTAATGCTAATTCTTGTTCTTTACTCATAGTAGGACTTGAACAGCATTGGCCACTGTGAGCATGTCCGCTATGATCGTGATCATCATGATTATGCGCGTTCTTAGCATCGGAATCGTGACCATCACAATGGTTAGCGTTACTATGCTGATATTTATTTTGATGAGCCGTCTGATCACAAGCTGAAGCATGCGCACCAGTAATAGTAAAACTATTCTTGTTTGTTACGGCATAGATATCATGATGCGTTGTCGTTGAACAACAACCACCAGCAGCGGGACC
Source organism: Photobacterium carnosum (assembly GCF_002849605.1). Classification (GTDB taxonomy): domain Bacteria; phylum Pseudomonadota; class Gammaproteobacteria; order Enterobacterales; family Vibrionaceae; genus Photobacterium; species Photobacterium carnosum. The sequence continues at coordinate 62,940 of NZ_NPIB01000013.1, read as the reverse complement.
TTCAGTGTCGTTATCACCACACCCTTCAGAATCTTTATTCGTCGAGCAACACTCAGAATTTATACTCGAACAACAATCAGCCGTTGCTGCAACCACCGTTACGGTTGCTTGATTAGCAACCGTTGATTTTGTTGTATGAATATGATCTTTTTTATTATTACATTGAGCACACATCATCGTTCTCCTTGGGTGCTATTCAGTTTTACTGATGATAATTATAAACCTTTGAGTTAAGACCAAGGTCAAGCAAAATAGCCACATATCACGGTACTCAAGTGATAATAATTATCAAAAAATCAGTAAATATACGTTACACCCTCAGAGTTCAATTAACGTAAACGTCGTAAAACAGTTGCATTATCAATTACATCGCCCCAGAGCGTATAATCTAGTCCCATATCAAAAATATATTCTGTCACTAATGTTCGCACACAGTTAACCAATACCTCAGTATCCCATGGTTTTTCAAAATAGCTTTCGATACGGGCTTTATTAATCGCAGCAATGGTATCTTGCTGGGTAGCTTGCCCCGTTAATAATACTTTTTTAGTGTGTATAAAGCGGTTGTCGTTTGCCACTAACGTCAATAACTCAACGCCGCTTTTACCCGGCATCACATGATCGGAAATAATAACCCCAATAAATTCACCCTCTGCATCAAGTTCATCCATTAACGCTAATGCTTCATCCGCTGACTCACAATCTTCCAATAAAAAAGACGGCTCAAACTCAGCTAAATCTTTTAATACTGCACTTAACACTTCACGTTGATCATCAACACAAATAATAGTGATTTTTTCCATAATAACCGTCCTTTACGTTATTGGTAATTTGATTCTAAATGTTGTTCGTTGATGATCGCTTTTAACGACTATAGTGCCCCCATAACTATTAACAATACGTCGAACTATTGCTAATCCCAATCCTAACCCAAACGATAATCCGCCTTTTTTCGTACTAAAATTTGGATTGAATATTTTACGACGCGTAGCTTCATCGATCATCGGTCCATTATTAGTAATAGTGACTAACAACTTATTTTTTACACTTCGCGTAATAATTTCAATTTGTGGATTGTCAGTATGTTCCATTGCATCACATGCATTCTTGATCAGGTTAACCCAAATCTGTACCAACTCAGTGATGCTAGCGGTTACAGGCGGTAAAATTGCAGGTCGTAATACCACATCAACATAGCGTAAATTACTTTGTAATAATGTTAACGATTTATGTAATGTATCCGTGATATCAACATTCGGTATTCGTGCGTGATCACCACCACCTAGCTGTTTTACTGATCGTACAATACTGGCGGCATGTCGTGCTGCAAGTCGTATATCACGCAAATCACGGCCGCTATCCCAACATATTAAGGCAGCATCAATATCTTTAAGCCAATCAGCGGGAACATCACCTTCGGGTAATGCACGCGCAAGGGTTCGAGCTTGTTCTCGACTCAATGTATACTGCTGCTGTAATACTTTGCTGCGTTCACGAACTTGGGCTGAACTAATACTTTGCCCATGATCGATACCATGTTGTAAAAATGGTCGCATTTGAGGCTGATTATCATTAACAAACTGGCTGATCGCGGTTTGGATATTCTCCGTTTTACTACTAATCACACCAATGGCATTATTAAGCTCATGAGCAATCCCTGCCGCTAATTGACCTAATGTGGTCATTTGTTCAGTGGCATACAATTTCTGCAACGCTTTTTCTTTTTCTAGTGCCGCTATTCCAGTAAGCATCTGCCGCATCGCTAACTCATGCACCATTACAGGCATAAATTGCTCAGCTAATGAACCATAATGCTCAGGCTCAACCGCTTGGGTCGATAAATCAATCCAAGCAATCTCACTGTCTTTTTCTGCAACAACCGTCGTAGAGGCAACCAGTGTTTGAGCAAAAAAACTGTGTACGCCAAAGAACATCCCTTCTTTGACCACAAACACCTGCGCACTTAAATCATTTTCTTTACTATTTACATAGCCTGATAACTCACCTTGTTTTACCCAATATAAGCGATCGTTATACCCATCTTGTCGCAAAACCTCCGTGCCAGCAGTAACAGCAATCATCGACTTAGGATCTTGAAAATAGGTATCAATGATCCGTCGCAGTGCTTTGGGTTGATTCATAGCATCATCCTTGATCTAACGTTAACAGCACTAAATATGATCGATAACTTGTAGCCCCCAAATCATCACAAAACTTAATAACACCCCGACGACACCGACAATCGCACCTATTCGAGCCATTTGATTACTTTCAACATAACCCGTTGCATGTGCTAACGCATTAGGCGGTGTACTTATCGGTAATGACATACCTAACGATGCAGCAAAAGTCACCACCAGAATCAAGGTAACTTCACCACCTAATGGCGTTAATGACGTCATCGATGTTCCCAATGCTGCCATAATGGGCATTAATAGGTTTGCCGTTGCGGTATGTGACATAAAGTTAGCCATTAATAAACACAGTATCGCGGCACCAAGCAAGACCACATAAGGTGAGAAAATATCAAATGGAATACTATGTACAACCAATTTAGCCAAACCAGTTTTATCTAACGCTAAACCAAGCGCAATACCACCAGACACTAACCACAATACATCCCATGAAATTTTCTTAAGATCTTCCTTATTGATAATCCCCGTTATCGAGAAAATTGCCACCGGAATTAACGCTACCGTATAAGCGTTCATGCCATGCATTGAGCCCATTAGCCACAACATAATAGTGACGGCAAATGTCACATAAACCGTGATCGCTTTTGGGGTTTTTAGAAACTTACCTTGGATAGTCAATTCAATTGATTGTTGCGTTGCAGGATAAAGTTTATTAATCAACCACCACGCAAATACCAATAACACCGCGACAAAAGGCACGCCAAAGAACATCCACTCACCAAAAGTAATCAGATTTTCTCCCGTCAGATATTTCAGAGCAATCGCATTAGGTGGGGTGCCGATAGGTGTTCCAATACCGCCAATATTAGCCGCAACAGGAATAGATAACGCAAAGGCTATTTTACCAGGGTCTTTAGCACCAAATAAGGTAATAACTGGCGCTAAAATAGAGAGCATCATCGCTGTTGTTGCGGTGTTTGACATAAACATTGAAAAAACAGCGGTAATCAACATTAAACCGAACATGACATATTTAGGTTGTTTTCCAAACGGCCGTAATAACACCCGTGCTAAGTTAACATCTAAACGGTATTTCGTTGCTGCCATCGCCAAAAAGAAACCGCCAAGAAATAACATAATAATCGGACTCGCAAAGGTCGCCATTATTTCGCTATAACTCATTAAATTACCAAACTGAGGCTGCCCTTGATCAAGCCTAAATAAATACAGACTTTTATCTGACAGTAATAATAATTCCAGCACAATAATCACAACAGAGGTTGCATAGATAGGAATAGGCTCCATCACCCAACACAATGCCGCTAATAGAAAAATAGCAATCACACGTTGCTGAATCACCGTTAACCCTTCAATAGGAAAAGCTGATGCCGGTAATAACAAAACAATTAATGGGATCAGAATAGGTATGATATAGCGAAGATTTTGACGCATAGAACATTATTCCCTTAAACAATAAATACGCCATCACCTTTATTTTCCTTCGATTAAAGGTGAAGTGTAATGGCTAAACTAACACGACTGATAATAAGTAATTGCACAATGACCACTACCTCATAACTACAAGCTAATAATTGTTAGTGTTATTATTGTCGCTGGCTATTGTTTTTATTTCATCGAGTTAGATCAATAAAGCGATGAAATAATTGCTATTTAGCTAAAATAACGATCATATTCCAACAAGAAAATTGTCGTTTATCTCTCAGGTAACATTGAGAAAGTGAGTAATATCACGCAAATAAGATATCACTCAATAAACACTTTTTTATTTTTCTCTTTTTTGTATCGAGCTATCATGATGATGTTCAAGATCAACCGCCAACGTTTCCTCCAAAACATCCTCAGTACCCATATACGTTCGTGAAGAACAAAATGGAGCGACAGGTACCAATGGGGTTAATATGTCATTATTATCCAATCGTTGTTGTTCATGAGTAAGCCCCATTTTCTTAACTTGATAAATAACTAACCCAAAACCAATAATACCAAACACAACCGAACCGACAGCTTGACCAATTAATACTCCACTTGCACCTGCAATATGCCCACCAATTAACACAAAAGGAATGGTGCCAAAGGTTGCTTTACCCATATTTAAAACTGTTGACCATGTCGGTCGATTAAGATTATTAAAGGCTGCATTTGCCACAAATAATGCACCATTAAAAATAAAAGTAATTGCAATCAAACTACAAAACACACCGACAATTTCAGCCGCATCACCAGTGAGACTAAACATCGCTATCAACAAATCTTGACCAAACCAAAGTAATAACGAGACTCCAACACAATAAATTGCCGTAAATAACATAGCATCACGTAATATTTGATTAATTCTATCCCAGCGTTCACCACCAAAATTTTGACCAATAATCGGTCCAACGGCACCCGATAATGAAAAAACCAATGCAAAACAAACAGGCATAATACGTCCAATAACCGCATAACCTGCAACAAAACTCTCACCAAAATGGGCGATATTACTGGTAACAACAGCATTACCAATTGGGGTTGCGGTATTAGTTAATATTGCAGGTAATGCAATTTTAACCACTGTCGGTAATGCCAATTTAAAGCTAGTAAGATTCGGTTTGGCAACTAATTGATGCTTATAGACCACCGCATACAAGGAAAAACACATTACCGCTAATCGCGCAAACACCGATGCAATGGCCGCACCTTGCATACCCATTGATAATCCAAAAATAAACAACGGATCTAATACTGCATTAACGCCACCACCAATTAATGTCGCCACCATTGAACTTCTTGCATCACCAATTCCACGTAATGCCGCACCCGCTGACATAGAAACAGCTATCAATGGCGCACTGGGTAATAAGATCACCAAATATTGGGTGGCCGCTTTAGCAACCGCACCTTTAGCACCAATTAAATCCAGTAACAGTGGCAACTGCCATAACATCAAGCTAACAACAGTAATACTGATAATAACAGCAAAAATCATCACATTACTCGCCATCATGCGTGCTTGTTGACGATCATTTTTACCTAGCGCACGTGAGACTAATGCTCCTGCCGCAATAGATGTACCGATAGAAAGAGAGGTGGAAAAAAAGACTAACGTTCCGGCAAAACCAATCGCAGCAGCAAGTTCTATTTGTCCCAACATGCTAATAAAAAACATGTCGAGTAAATCAACTAAAAACAGGGCCATTAAACCAATAGCCCCCGTTCCTGACATCACTACAATGTGACGCATAATAGAACCCGTTAAAAATTTAGCTTGGCTATTCTCTGCTGTATTTTCTTTGTTCACAACGTCTCCAAATCGGCATTATGACACCCTAAAACAAGGCCATAATAATCAATAAAAAAGGCGCTCTGAGCACCTTTTTTATTACTAATCTACAAATATGTTTATATATTGATCACAATGGATGTTTAAAGCAAGCCCCTATCTGATTACTAATTGCGGTTAATACATCACGACGGGTAATTACTCCCACTAAACGACCATCATCAACAACAGGATAAATTTTAGGCTTTTGCCCCGTCATCGTTTCAGCTAATACAATAATTGTATCTTCACCAGAAACGGTCAATACATCAGTCTGCATACACTCACTAACGGTATGACTATCTTGACAGTGGTAACCCACTTTAAGCAGTTTATGGATCATGTCTTGTTCTGAGATAAAACCTACTACTTGCTTGTGTTCATTAATAACAGGTCCACCAATCTGTTTCGCCGTTAACAATTTATCTAATGCTGCGGATAACGACAGACTTTCAGTAAATGTAACTGGACGAACATTCATATAGTCTTTTACTTTTAATGATTCCATACCTTCCCCACCATGTTTTATTCTGTTGCGGATCAGATTTAATTACTTGATATCTTAATTAAGATAAATCTGCACCTATAATGTTAAGTTAAGTCTAAATATTTAAATTTACTAAATATCAATGTTCTATTTTAAACATCTTAATTAGAAAAAATCATAACATCATGATAATTAAGATATTAAAAAACAAAAAAAACGCTCACTAAAAAAGTAAGCGTTTTTGCCGAACCTACTCAAAGAAACTTATTGCAGGAATAATGCCATCATTGCTAATGGTAGTTTGGCTCCAGAAGAAAATTCCACTTGATCAGCAATGATTTTCACCTGAAGTTGATAGTTATCATCTTGTTTAGTCACAATTTTTTGATTCACTAATACCGGTAATTTCGCCGCTAATAATGGTTCTTTAGCCACTAACGCTTCAGGAATAACAATATTGATATTACCGCTTAATTGATCTGTAACCGCAGTAAGATTAGTTGAAGCATGCTCTAATCCAGGCTTAATATTCAGCAGTACTTGAGCATTAACCGTTCCCTGTGGGGTCTTAACACTTAGCTGTGATAAATCAACGGTTGCACCATGAGCTATCAATAAATCTAACGCTACCATTGCTTGTTTAATTTGAGCAGGATTTTGTGCTGCTTGTAACGATTGCTCCATTGTCGCTAGCTGACTAATCGCTTTATAATTTAGGTCTTTTAGCGCCAATTTAAAGGCAATATCTTTATACTGTTGACCATCAAGCGTGGTTAATTTTGCAACGTTAATCGTATTGGTATTAGTCACTTGCTGAGTTGCTTCTGTTGGCGTTTTCTCACCCTTTGGCTGACTTAATGCATTATTCATAGCAACATTCACACCATCAATAGCAATAAATTGGTGCTGATCAGCGGCTGTGAATTTAGCATGTTCTAAACTAAAGGTTTGATGTCCAATCCAGAAATTACCTTGCATTTGGCCTTTACCTTCACCATTAATGCCTTTTACGATCATGCTTTCTTTATCAAGGGTAGAAACGGTTAATTCAGGTAAATTATAACTAAATTGACTCTTACTATTTTCAGGATCAAATTCACCTTTAACCACCAATTTTTTGCTGATCGCAGTTACACCGTCGTCATGCGTGTAATCCATTGGATTCACCGTCATCACAAAATGGGTTGTTCCCGTAAAACCAGAATCAGTAACCATTTGCATTGGCGCAACATTTTTGCCCCAAATTTGATTAACTAGTGGTTCGCTTTTTTTATCAATCACAAATTCACTGGTTGATTTTACGCCTAAAAAGCCATTATCAATATGGTGACTAACTAACCATACAGTCGGCAATCCTTGTTCTGCAAACGCCGTTTTTAATTGATTTTTAAGTTCAATACGAGACACCGCATTTGACGATAAATAGCCTCGCTCAAAACTTTTATTGGTAATAGACATATAAGGACTATGATAATTTTCAACCGCCCCCATATAGATACTCTGTCCGATTTGACCTGTTGCTAATGGGCCACATGCAATGATCGCAACCGCGCCTGCACTGGCAAGAATTTTTTTTAACATATTGAATCCCAAAAAATAAAGTAAGTTGCAACAAATAATCTAAATCATAACATGAACCAATTCGTCACAGCAGCATAACCATAACCGTTATTTTAGTACGGTTATTTTGTCATACAAATGATTTACTATTTACAATAAAGTTGTTATGTTGATCACATAATAACCGTGTAAGTTAGTCAGATATTAAGGTTTTATACTTAATAATGACTGAATAACAGACTGTGTTTTTGGAGTGATATTATGAAAATAGCTGTGTTTAGCACCAAAGGGTATGACCAGAAATCATTTTCTCATACTAATAAACAATTCCATCAACAGCTCACTTATTTTGAATTTCAACTCAATCATCACACTGCAAAAATGGCTGAAGGTTTTGATGCTATTTGTGCTTTTGTTAATGACGACCTCAGCGAGCCTATTCTCAAAATATTGGCAGAGCAAGGGGTGAAAATTATCGCTATGCGTTGCGCAGGCTTTGATCGCGTTGATCTTGAAGCTGCCAAGGCACTCAATTTACAGGTCGTTACTGTTCCTGCTTACTCTCCAGAATCTATTGCCGAGCATACCCTCGGACTAATGTTAAGCCTTAACCGTCGAATTCACCGCGCTTATCAACGGACTCGCGATGCCAATTTCTCGTTAGAAGGCTTAACGGGTTACAATTTTCATGGTCGTACCGTTGGGGTTATTGGTACTGGTCGTATTGGTATTGCAACAATACGTATATTAAAAGGCTTAGGCATGAATATTCTTGCTTATGACCCATATCCAAACCCAATCGCACTTGAATTAGGTGTTACCTACTGCACCCTTGATGAAATTTACGCACAAGCAAATGTAATCACCCTTCATTGCCCAATGAGCAAAGAAAATTATCACATGCTTAACCGTAAAGCATTTGCAAAAATGCGTCGCGGAATGATGATCATCAATACTAGCCGTGGTGGCTTACTTGACTCAAGTGATGCAGTTGAAGCACTTAAAAGTGGTATTATTAGTGCATTAGGCGTTGATGTTTACGAAAATGAAAAAGATTTATTCTTCCAAGATAAATCTAACGACATTATTCAAGATGATGTTTTCCGTCGTTTATCGTCATGCCACAATGTACTGTTTACAGGGCACCAAGCTTTTTTAACTGAAGAAGCACTTGGCAGTATTGCTCAAACTACATTAGAAAGTATCACTAGCTTTGAAAAAGGTGAACTTTCAGGTAATGAACTCATTAAATAAACCGAATGGTTACGATAATAGTTAATGAATAATAAGAAAGGCGCATAATGCGCCTTTTTTTGATCATCATTGCATTGCTATTACGTATTAATCTCACTGATAAGCCAATCTTTAAAGGCTTTAATTTTCGGTGACATTTGCATATCTTGACGACAAACAACGTAGTAACTATGTGCTGAACTCATCGTCATATCAAAAGGAGAAACTAACCGAGCCGTAGCCAACTGTTCTGCTACAAAAGATTGTCTTGCCATTGCGACCCCCATTCCCGTTGTTGCCGCCTTAATAGCTAAATCAGCACGATCAAAAGTACAACTATTATCGGGTAATGAGACATTGAAATGTTGAGCCCAAAATTGCCACTCATCATTACTACCAGCCCTCGCCCATGGCGCAGCATCATGTAACAATAAACAATGCATCAAATTATTAGGCTGATCATACAGTTTGTTTTTTAATGCATAATCATGACTACATACGGGAAACATGGTTTCTTCAAGCAATTTATCAACGGCTAAATTGGGATAAACGCCATTTCCAAAATAAATCGCACAATCATAACTTTCAATTTGAAAATCAACTAAATCATTCCGAGTACGTAAATGAATTCGCAAATTGGGGTATTTATCAATAAAAGATGTTAAACGAGGCACTAACCATGTTTGGGCAAAAGTCGGTGGTGCTGAAACGGTAAGATCACCACTTAAATCCGTACTTTTTAAATCACGGATCTCATGAATAATATTACCAAAATTAGACGCTAAGACTTGCTTTAAACGCTGCCCTTCATCAGTCAATACTAACTTTCGATGTTGCCGAATAAATAATTGAACATCTAAAATATCTTCAAGATTCTTAATCTTATGACTCACGGCACTTTGTGTTAAACATAAAATCTCAGCAGCGCGAGTGAAACTCATTTGATCTGCGGCAATCAAAAAACAATGTAATCCAGAAAGAACAGAACCTGATAATTTAGATAATTGCATACGTTAGCCATAACAACATAATTTTTTCAAGCATAGCAAAAAAACAACTTATTCTCAGCTACATCGGCTTAATAAACTTATACAATCAATTAGCTATATGAATTAATGTATTTGTTGACGATATTCATCTAATAATTGTTGCTTACAATCTTCACTCAATAACTGCCAATGTCCACCTTGAATCGCACCAGCAAATATCCACAACAATTTATAATCTAATTCCTGACCATTATGCTCACATACACGCTTAAATACATTTACGGCACCAGCATTAAAAAAAGTATCTACATCTAATACACCGGCTTTTTTTACCATACGTTCAAGCGTTAAACGCATATTAGGTAAATCACGCAAACGGCGGTTTGATTCCGCAGCTTTAACGTTTTTATCACGACAAGAAAAGGCAATTGATTCTGTCACCAATAAGTCACATTGCAATTGATCAGTTAAAAATAATTTATTGATCTCATAATAATTAACCGTCGCCGTTTTACTTTTCTTTACATGTCTAAACCTTTCACAACCAGAGCGAATTAATTTATCATCCAGTTCATTCCCTCCGCGAATATACATTGAGTTAGGTGTTACGATGGCAAACATAGCACTATTAATAAAAATACCCGTACCACCAAACATTGATCTTTTTTCTTGTTGACCAAATTTAGATAAATAATTCAAATAATCATCTTTTATTAACGTCATCGCTCATGCTCCAGATATTATCCATAACAACTAAAAACACATCAAATATTTAACATTCTCAGTGTCAATCATTTGACAAGCTATTTTATGCTCATCGCTACAACATATGATACAACGAGCATTCGAATATGAGATTACTCGCATATTTTTAGTCGAAAATTTATGAAACAAATTAACAATTAGCCCTTTTTTATACTTACCCTCGATTAAATATATAGTGCTAACCTTAATAAGGTTTCTTGTAAGCAAATCTAAAACAACAAGGATAAACTATGAATACCATCGCATTATTACCTCATAATGAGCATTTATTGCCAGAAGGACGGCTGAAACTTGTTATTTCAAGAATCTGTGATATGCGAATGGTAACAGAAGCAATAACGAACAATCAGCCCTTTGCATTAGGGATGATTGCAAACAAGAGTTCACCAGAAACCGTTACCAGTATTCCAGCAATCGCAACAACGGCTGCTATTATCGATTTTAATGCTCTTAATAGCGGATTATTAGAGATCGTCGTTGAAGGTATCAATAAAATTTCAATCTCTACACTGACAATGGCCCATGATAAGTTACTGACTGCTACCTATCAACGTAGCCATAATTGGCCTACTATTAAAATAAATACCAATAACAAATTACTTGCCGACAAACTCAAATTGTTGTTTATATCAATACCAGAAATTAGTCAATACTATCCACAACCTAACTACCAAAATGCCACTTGGGTTTGTCAACGCTGGCTAGAAATATTACCTATCGATATAAAACATAAACAGTCTTTAATCCATCATCAAACTGCCGATATTACAATTAGCTTCCTATTACAACTGCTACAAAATCACAACTTAATTAATAATTAAAAATAATAGCCTGATTCAATGCGCTAACCGTTAACTATGTCAAAAAAATGAGAGGTCGTACTTTGTAGATCGCGCAACAATGAGTACACTGATCACACCTCTTACCACTGTAATAATTCGATGTCACATTTATCTTTTTTTTGGTTAGAAGCTAATAACCACCACCATATTCGGGCTATTCAGTCGAATCTTTGTTATTCCATAAAAAAAGCAGCACGTCATAACAGATTAACCTTACCATCCATTCCAGATACGCTATTAACATTGAATATATTATGCAAAAACTCTGAAACAACCGTGCATGATGTTGCGAACTTATTAATCGATGATCCGGTATTAACGGCCAATATTATTCGAACCGCTAACGCTGCAATATTTAATCGCCGTAATATTGTCTGTCATGACATCCTTACCGCAGTATCGCGCTTAGGTATTATTCGAATTAGAGAGATCATTACAGCTCAAATAATTTATTCATTAAAAAATACCACGATTGAAAATATTGAATGTAACCAACTTCTTAAAAAGAGCGCATTTCATTCACGTCAATTTGCAGCAACCATGGCACTTATTTGTCAAAAAATGCATATCTATAGTAATAAGCCATTTAAGCTTGAACCAGAGAAAGCCTTATTAACTGGTCTGTTAGCGGATATTGGTTTATTTGGCTTAATTAATGAATATTCACAATTTATTAAACAAGGAAATTATCTTGATTTTAATATTGCCAAATATATTTTCCAGGATAACTGTGCATTAACCAGTAAAATTGTCCTTAGCCAATGGGGTTTTGATGCGGATTATATTGCTGTCGCGACCAACACCATAACGACTCACCATGATAGTGATATGAGTTATTTAACTATCGCTCGCATGGCACATCACCTTCTATTATTTAAAGCCAATGATGCTGCCATAAATGAACATGAGGTTGAATTAGATCTCACTGGCGCTGAAATAATGTATGAATTAACCAATCTGTCAGATCTTGAATTTGAAGAACAATTAAAGCAGATCACTCATAGCTGTGGTCTTTAATTGCATTAGTTATTTTGTTTATCTCTGTGTTCGTCTAATCCCCCCGTTAGACAATACGTTTAGACACATATATACACACTTTTTCTGATACTTTACCCAACTTCCTTCCTCTTGATATATATACTCTTTCTGCGTCCTTATGTTATATTCATCACAAATTTAATGCTTAATCTTTAATCACTTATTATGGTGTTGTTAAAACAGTATTACATTAAGATATTTAGAATGTCATTTTAAACGCAGTTTTATACATCTAAGGATAAATATGTTATCGGGGATCCTGCTTATTTTTTTACCATTGGTGCTGGGATATTTAATTCCTATAAAAAAAACCAATATTATTGAATTTATCAATACTCAAACAAGCCGTTTAGTTTTGGTCATTCTAGCCTTAATGGGATTAAGTTTAGCTGGACTCGATAACCTTAGTCAGAATTTAGGCCAAATTCTGTTATATACCTTTACCTTTTTTATCTCTATTTCGGTATGTAACCTACTCGCGCTACCCTGGCTCGATCGTTTATGGCCGACACCAACATCACATGTTCACCGTAAGCTGCCCTTAGCAAAAATGATGCAGGAATCGTTAAAATTAGTCATCGTCGTTGCGCTAGGATTAATTATCGGACTGCTGTTAAACGTTGATCTATCGTGGGTAGAGCAAGCGAGTGAACACATATTATTATTACTATTATTTTTTGTGGGCATTCAGCTTCGCAATAGCGGCATGACACTGCGACAAATCATCCTCAATAAAAAAGGCGTTATCATTGCGGTGGTCATTCTCGTGACCTCATTATTAGGTGGTGTAATTGCAGCATTATTACTTGATATTCCGATTAACAATGGCTTAGCAATGGCATCTGGTTTTGGTTGGTATTCATTAGCAGGAATATTGATTGGCGATGGTTTAGGCAGTATTTATGGTGGCGCGGCTTTTTTAAATGAGTTACTACGTGAAATGCTGGCATTAATGATGATTCCATTACTCATTAATCGCTATCCCAACACCGCAATTGGTTATGCAGGCGCGACCGCGATGGACTTTACCCTACCCGTCATTCAAAACAGTGGTGGTATTCGCTGTGTGCCAATTGCAATTGTTAGTGGTTTTATTTTGAGTATGTTAGTGCCTATTTTAATCCTCTTTTTCTTATCGCTATAAAAAATAAAAACCTCAGCCAATTAAGCTGAGGTTTTATCAAGGTATTCGTAATAAGTTATATTAGCTTTATCTAATGTAACTTATTTTTTACCAAATAAACTGGCTGCTATATTAAACAAACCAGACACACCACCAACCGCATTTAATAGCTCACCCGCAATTTCACCCGCTGGGCTTGCGTTATCAACCATACTAGGAAGCGCTTCACTTAAGCCTGTTTTGGCCTCTTGTTCTGGAATATTCAATTCATTCGCAAAATCAGATAACTGCGAGCCTGAAAAAATATTGGTAATATCATCTACCGAGATAGCATGATTTTCACCATTGCCAAGCCAGCTTTGCAATACATTCGCAAGGCCCGCACCATCGATAGATGACAATAGTTGTTCAAAATTGATACCTTGACCATTCTCATCACCCCCAAGTAAACGAGACAGTGCTGAGACAATAGATCCTTGGCTTAATCCATTGGTATTTGCTTGTGACTGGCTAAATAACTGTGCGCCAATTTCTAGTATTTTTGCAATATCCATACATATCCTCGTTTACTTTATTAATGTGGAGTGATTAATGTTTACGCTTAATTATGCTTGAGTAATACGTAGTTTTTGTCCAGCAAAAATCAAATCTGGGTCTTGAATAACTTCTTTGTTTTCTTCGAAAATTTGCTCGTACTTAGCGCCATTGCCTAGTGTTTTCTCGGCAATCTTCCACAAGCTATCACCCTCTTCAACAACGTAGTAAGTCACATTGCTTGTCTCTTCTGGCGCTGAAATGTTATCAACAACACTTGCGATGCCTTTAGTGTTACCCGCCATTAGAATTGCTTTTTCGCGAGCCGCAGCTGAATCGGCAGAGCCCGACAAGGTAGCAACGCCATCTTCAACGCTTACTTGTAAATCGCTGATACCCGGATTGTTTTCTTCAATATGCTGCGTAATTTTTACAGGTGCTTCATCTTCATTGGAAAATAATTTATGACCAATATCACGAGCAAAATCTAATAAACCCATTGTTTTCTTCCTTTATTAACTGCTTTATTTTTAATGCAGATTATTTGTATAGACCGCAAAAGAGTAATGACCCTACTGATTAAAAGATAGCGTTCAGCAGTGAAAGCTATCTTTCCAATAATGAAAACAAGGTTAAATTCAACAAATAAAAACAAACTTTCGACTTATAATCACCCTAATGTTATAAATTACGATCAAAAACCATTCAAAATAAAGCAACCACAATAAATACATAAATATAAAACACTGTTTAAATAAAGCACCAATAATCGCACAAAAAAACAACAATCTTGAGTCTAGCAGCAACAATGACATTAAAAAAACGCAAAAAAAAGCCACAGCGTAATGCTGTGGCTTTCGTATTTATGGTGATAACTTAACGCAATATAGCTGTCGTGTGATTAGTACGATCATGCCAAGGTAGATGTGAGAAAGCTAAATATTGAGCCCCACAATAAAGTGGATATAATCCCAACGTTGCGACACAAAGGTAAATTTTATTAAACTCACGCTTTAAGTAACGTTGCTTCGTCAATGGCTGATCATCTGTTGCTACAATCTGCACACTTAATAAGTAACGCGATAGTGACGTACCTAATAAACGATAACAGATCCATTGATAGCCCATAAAGACACCAATAAATAACAACATTACCCCCAGAAATAATAACAATAATGCAGGTAATGCCATGGCGTCGTTTAACGAAAACGTCGCGCCAGTACCATTAGAGATATAAGCAATAATACCAAGGTAGAGGTCGCGACCAACCATCGCGAACATCTGCACTATTGCCATATCAATCATAAAAGTACCAATACGTCGGTATTTTAATTTAAAGCTCATTAGCGTTCTTACTTACCCAGTTTCGCGTTAATCTGTGCTTTAAAGCCAGCAGCTTGTGCACCATAGATAGCTTGAATACCTGTATTACCAATCTTCACTAAACCCTTCGCACCTAAATGCTCAGTCCAATATTGATTATCTTTTACTAAATCACCGTCTTTAACAGTAATACGTAAACGGGTAATACACGCATCAACATCAACGATATTATCTTTACCGCCAAGTGCACTAATCATCTCATCAGCGTGAGCGTCATTCGCGCCACCCGCAGCTTTTGATGCGTGGTAATCTTTCTTACGCACAACGGCAACAGCACTACCCTTACGACCGGGTGTTTTAACGTCGAACTTCAGAATAAACCAACGGAACAAGAAGAAGTACACCGGGCCATAAATCAGACCAAGTAGCGGAATGTAGTACCAATGGTTTTCAGTACCCGTTAGACCTGGCAGCATACCAAACAAGGCGAAGTCAATGAAACCACCACTGAATGTCATACCGACTTTAACCTGTAGCAAGTCCATAATCATAAATGACAGACCAGCAAGAGGCACGTGGATGAAGTAGTAAAGTGGCGCAGATAAGAATAGGAACGTAAACTCGATTGGCTCAGTAATACCGGTTAGAAACGCAGTTAGCGCAACAGAGAATAATAGACCACCTACCGCTGTTTTATTTTCTTTATCTGCAACAGTATACATAGCATAAGCTGCTGCTGGTAAACCAAACATCATGAATGGGAACTTACCCGTCATAAAGTTAGTTGCAGAGAACTGCGTGTAATCGCCATTCGCTAATGAACCAAAGAAAATGTTTTGTGTACCTTTGTAAACATGACCTGCGATTTCAGCGGTGCCACCAATTTCTGTCTGCCATAATGGAAGATAGAATACATGGTGTAGACCAACAGGGATCAGCGCACGTTCAATAATACCAAAGATAAATGATGCAATATAACCGTGACCAGACGCCGTCATTTCACCTAGCATTGCACCGATAGAACCGAATGCAGCACCGATGTATGGCCAAATAAATACTAATGCGATACCGTAAAATAATGCAGAGAATGCACTAATAATCGGAACGAAACGTGCACCACCAAAGAAACCTAAGAATTCAGGTAACTTAATATTATGGTATTTGTTGTGAAGCACAACAGTAATACCACCAGCAATAAGACCACCAAATACACCCATACTCAGTGTATTTTGAATACCAAGCACATCAGCTAATACGCCAGCATAATGGTTGCCCATTAATATCACTGTGTTGTTGGTGGTATCAACCATACCCGCAACAGTCAATGTTTTTGCAATCGCAACGTTCATTACAAGATATGCAATGGTAGCCGCCAGTGCCGCAGCACCCTTTTCTGCACGGGCAAAACCGATAGCAATAGCCAGTGCGAACATTAATGGTAAGTTTGCGAAGACGATACCGCCAGCTGCGGTCATAACCTGTAGGAAACTATTTAAAAGTGTTCCGTCTTGCAAAATACCAATTTGGTACGCTTCAATCATACTTTGGTTCGTAAAACTACCACCAAGCCCTAGCATAATACCAGCGGCTGGCAGCAAGGCTATCGGTAGCATTACAGCTTGAGATAACTTACTGAAAAAGGCTTTCATTACCTTGTCTCCTTGAGATGACTCTACACTTGTCAATGAAATAAATATGAGACGTTACTTTGTCTCTTTTTCTAAATCATATTCAAAAACAAATAAGCAAGTGATGAACACTTTCGCAGTTAGAGCCCAGCTCAAATTACCAAGGGTAATCGCGTTAGTGAACATTGTTAGCTCCTGAGTATATTAAATTGGAATAATACTAAGCATTAGCGACATACCCCCGTAGTCATTTGCTAATACTTATTCCGTATTATTTCAAGCATTAGTATAAAATGCGTCGAGTAATATAACTTGATGGCTATCAAAATTACTAATAAGCAATAAAGTATAATTCCAAACTATAATGTAGATCACAATGAAACAAACGTATCAAATCACGATATCAAAACTATAACACCATGATTTAAAATAATAAAAATACACAAAAAAAGCATTTTTCAATAAGTCACTTAATCACTAATAAGTAACCTTTGTAACCTATGTAACATGAATAATAAGCGATATTCGTTAAACTTTACTTTCCAACGTTAATTTTAAGCCCCAACATAATAATTAAAACAACCAATTTATAAATCATATCAATGTAATATTCAATTTCCATACACCCACTTTTCGATAATTTATAAATAAAAAAATCCCGCGACTTTCATCGCGGGATTTTCATAGAGAGGCGAGCTAATATACCTCTCTGTTCATTCTATAATACAAAGAGTCACTAATCGTAATTAACGCTATTCTTTGTGCTCTGCTTTTTCTTCTGCTGTACGATAATCGAAGATGAAGATCAGTACCATTGGCACAACAAAAGCAACTGCGATTGATACTGCGTAAACCCACATTGGGTGGAACACAGGAATAGTTAATAGTGACGTAAATGCAAACGCTTGAGTTTTAACACTACCGTACATAGAACCAAGAATCGCAAGTGTTACACCACCTGCTAGACAACCAGGAAGTAAACGTGAGTAAACTTTCTTAAAGCGTAAGTGGATACCGTATAGTGATGGCTCTGAAATACCACCAAATAAACCAGCGGCTAACGCACCAGAAGCGGTTTGACGCATAGTGGCATCTTTTTCACGAAGTGAAATCAACAATACACCCGCGGTTGCGCCGAAACATGCAAAGTTCCACACACCCATAGGGCCTTGAATAAAGTCATAACCTAATGTTTGAATATTCATTAACATTAGTGCGTTTAGAGGCCAGTGTAGACCCAATGGAACAAGGAATGGGTACAATAACGGGATTAGAATCGCGAACACAAACGGTGCATGCGTATTTAACCAAGCTAGACCAAGACCTAAGTAAGTACCAATCCATACACCTAGTGGACCAATCAAGAACGCTGTTAGCGGGATCATGATGATCAAAGAAAGGAATGGTACAAATACCATGTGTAGGTTGTCAGGAATGATTTTCTTTAAGAAGCGATATACAAGCGCTAATACAGCAACCATGATCAACGGAACGAATACGTTACCAGAGTAATCATTAAGCTGCATTGGTAAACCAAACACATGAGCAATGTGAGAGACAGTACCTAATGTTGTATCTTTAATAGATGTTGTTGACGCTAATGATGTTAGCTTTTGGAAATCAGGCGTCATTAATGCGCCCATGATTGCCGCACCTAACCAAGGGTCAACCTTCAGTTTTTTAGCTGCGTTATAAGCAACCATAATTGGCAAGAAGTAGAAAACTGAATGCCACATTGAATCGACAAAGATCCAACCAGCAGATTTAACACCTCTAAAATCAACAATGTGTAGGGCATCAAGAACGGCTGCCAGAGCAATAATTAACGAAGCACCTAGTAAAATACCTAAAATGGGACGGAACGAATCTGAAAGGTATTCAAAGAAACCATCAACCCAAGCAACTTTGCCACGAACACCACCTGAACGCAGTGATGCTTTTACATCATCATTTGATGTACTAGCAGCGGCTTTCGTTTCATTAACGCTTGTGCTATTACCACTATTCGCTTGGTTTTCAATTAACTGTTGCAGTGCGCTATGCATCGTCGCAACACCACCACCAACAACAATTTGGTAGCGCTCGCCACTTTGAGGAACACAACCCATTACATCAGGAATAGCATCTAATGCAGCTTTATCTACAATTGAGTTATCGTTTAATTCAAAACGTAAACGCGTTGCACAGCACGTCAGAAACTTAATGTTAGCAGCACCACCAACCCCTTCAAGGATCTTCTCTGCTGAGGATTTATTGCCATTCGACATAGTTTTTACCCTTATATCCAAACTGATATCAATGAATGTGATATTCCTTCACTGACATATACATAATAAATAATTGATTTAATTAAAATAATTAAGAGTTAGATGCAGCATTTATCTACTTTAATAAATTTAGTTTTAGCTCTTTATAATAATAAATTGATTAAAGCATTCGTCACTAGCATAACTCAGGGGTGATATTGCTCGTTTTTGACTGATATTTCCAGAATATACTTACATAACATGCAAAATATAGAACATTGATCACACTGATCGCACTACGAGCCGTAAATTACTGATAATAAAACCAAAAAAACGTAATTATAATAAAACTTTTATTACAGAATTGATACTTAAGTAACACAATGTAACGCAAACAACACAAAATAAAGGTTCTGTCGTATAGTTGGGAACTTAATTAGTTATACCCATTCAAAATATGTGTTTTTAATATCATGTAGAGGCACTCATTGAAGGCTAGATGATAAACAAACAAGCGCTAATAAATCTGATGGGGTTAGATTCATTGTATATAATTACGATCAAGATAAAGTAATAACAGCACCAACATTATTTGAAAAAGAACACGGCTTTAATTTCTTAATATTATGTCATACCTATCACCTCTTGGTTCCATTTAAATTAGTTTCTTTGATTAGTTTGTTATAGATAGTTTCTTAAATGCTGCAATGCGGGTTGAGAGATGAAGTGAACTGATTTCGTTGGGGTATACCTAAAATGAGAGCTGCAATAACAGATCAAAGATCTGTAACTGATTTTTACTCCATTACAATTCATAGTAAAGATTCATCCATATCTTGTTCATCTATTTTTGCCTTATTAAACCTAATATTACAGTGTAAGAACTTAAATATTCGCGCTCTTTTCTTGTATTGCCCCTTTTTTATTATAGCGTATGGCGTTCTAAATAATATCACGAGTTAATTTATAGTGTTAAGAGAGAGGTAGTATGATTGAGCTTACATTTGATCAGGAATTGGGCCGTATGGGGCCACAAATCCAACAAGTAAAATCGCGGTTAGCTCAAGAGGCACAGAGTGTTCGCTTCCATGAAAACGTCAAATTCCTGCTTAAACATGGAGCGTCTAACTATCAACAAGCTCAACAAATGTTGGTAAAGTTGCAACAAAACAAAGAACTTGTTCTAAATCACAGAGCAACGAGCACAATTACGCTAGTCGATACTACTGATGTATTTGCTGTACATTTTGGTACTAACAATTTCGACATTTTTAGTATTTACCTAAGTAACTTATGTTCACTAGTCGCTTTAAAAGAACTGTTTGAATCAGGTGTGACATATCTGGATATAAAACAAAATAACTCGTTGATTAGAGATAAATCTAAGGCAATAAAAGACTATTATTTGCCAGATGCAGTAAAAAAATGGCGAAATAAAGTTGCTGCACACTATGCAGCTGCCGATCCTAAAAATAATGATAATATTGCTACAATTATGCAGTCCATCAATATTCTTCCTGAATACAACTCTCCATATTACTCTGTTGGTGAAACTCAGTTTCAGGTTGAAGGTCGCACATCACAATTGAAAGGTTGGGCAATTACTAAGGTATATGATGAATTGCGCTCTGATTTATTATCCGATTGCCCAGCGTTGCCTGTATTATTCTCCAACCATTACGAAAATGGTGTAGTGAAAATCGCCTAACAGGATCTAAGGTATTAACATACTTTTTCTAATCTCACTTCGGCTAGTTGGGACAGAACTCCTAGCTCGCTTCTGTCCATCTATGAGTTAGTAACTCAGCTAACTCATAATTGCCCCATTATTGGTTAGATCAAATACTCATTCATATCGTATTAACGTGATTTTGGATTAGTTTTATTTACAGAGTATTTGAACAGTTACAACGGAGCACGGTGATTTTATCTGTTTGGCTTCATATTTAATAAGACTGAGTAAATACATTTCTTATTTTCTACATTATTAAAAAGCATTTGAAATATAAAAAACACTACCAACATCATGATATTTTTGAATTAAATTCATTATGATTGTCATATTTTAGAAGTGTGCTTTTTCGTGAAAGCAGAATACTTATTAATAAGCTATATATGGCACAAGTGTAAATGAGGACTTTGATGTACGATTACGATCACTTTTTTGATTCTGCAAGAGAGCTTTTTGATTATCTTCTTGGTGAGAACATATTTGAACCAAGTTGCATTTTCGATGTTAGTGAAAGGTTTGTTAATGGTTATGTTTTTAGAGGTCAGGGAAATAAAGAATGGGAGCTAATACCCACAGCTCATCGGAATTTTAATATGCTAGAGCATTTTACTCCACAACCTCCAACAGATCGAACTGATGATATTAAAGATTATCTTCGATGTCATAATCATGCAGAAATAAGGTCGATATATCTATTTCTG
The DNA here is from genome assembly GCF_002849605.1 of Photobacterium carnosum. Taxonomy (GTDB): domain Bacteria; phylum Pseudomonadota; class Gammaproteobacteria; order Enterobacterales; family Vibrionaceae; genus Photobacterium; species Photobacterium carnosum. The sequence continues at coordinate 41,285 of NZ_NPIB01000013.1, read as the reverse complement.
GAAGCAGCAGACCGCATTGGAGTTTCTACGCCTTTAAACTACGCGCACTTCAAACAGTCGGTAACTCATATGGATGAATGTTTTACTCCGGAGCTTTTGCCGAGTATAGCTCTAGCTCAGCATCATGGAGTTTCAACTCGTTTACTCGATTGGACTGAATCTCCTTTCGTTGCGGCTTACTTCGCAGCTACTAGTGCGTTAAATGCAGATCCAGAAACATGTTTATCTATAATGTGTGTGAGCACTGTTTTAATAAACGACATCCCAAGTTTAAACATTGTTTCTGCACCAAAGGCCGGGAACACATTCTTAAGAGCACAGAAAGGATTATTTACCCTAGTCAATTCAGCGAATGCTTTTTACGAAAAACATAGTAAGTGGCCAAGTATCGAAGCAATAGTCGAGGATGAAAGACCTAACAGATCGTACACTAGACCCGGATTAATTCGCTTGTCATTGCCTAGTTCGGAAGCTCAACATTTACTGCAGCTATTATACAAAGTGGATATTTCCAAACTTACACTAATGCCATCTCTTGATAATGCTGCGGAAGCATTCAAGTACAAAAAAATGTTATGGGGTAAATAGCTGAAAATTAACAGATACGTATCAGGCGATTTATCTAAATGGTGAGTAATGCGACGAAGTGCATGACTATAACTATCAATAGTGGCAGGACGTTTACCTTGTAGAGTTAGGTGGGTAACATGTTGTTCATAAAGATAATCTGAACGTTGTTGTTCATCTTTAATACTTCATTAAAAGGAGTATTAAAGGTAGCTTAATCGCAGTCTGCTTTACTCTGCCGCGCAGCAGCTTCGTTCAACAAACTGTTCAAGAGTGATTCGCAACACATGGCACTTTTCATTCCATCGTTGGGTTTTGTGTTTACGGTGGTATGGTTAGGTTTCGTGGTAGCGTTGCTCACTACTTAACGCGGCGTTATACAGTTCTCGGGAATCATCACTATGTTGTGGCGTTTTTTACCAGAAATGAAATTTGAATATTTTGCTCATATAGGCGACTTACTTACTGGAATTGGTACGCTAGTCCTATCAGTATCTGCGTTCTGGGGGGCGTACAGTTGGAAAGAGAAGAATCGTTGGGAAAAAGTTTTCACTGAAGTCTCTCAAGCTAAACAGGCTATTATCAAGTATAGACAACATTTCTATACTTGGAACATGCGTACTGTAGTGCAATTAATAGCCGCATCTCAACTTGGGAGAGATTCTTTACCAAGTCAAAATGATGTGCAAGCGCACACTGACAAGTTAGCTAATAGTTTAGCTAAGTTACAGGATGCTTTGATCGTACTCGACTCTGTTACTTCTGAAAGTGGTCAGAGTATGGCAGACGAAGTTTTTGGGTTAATAACATTCTTTAAAGGCACGGAAAATAAAGTTTTACAAAATATTATTAATTTTGAACCTAACACGATTTCTGCTGAGTTAATGGCAATCGGTATAGAGGTAACTCAGATAAAGAGCAAGCTTGAAGATGTCAGTCTTTATATTGCAAAAGTAAGTCAAAATTTATAAGAAGCTCTGCGTAACCAACTGTATAACAGATAAGGATATGTGTCGCGCAGCCGACACCTATCCGAAGTGTTGGACAAGCCCGAGCTGCTTTATATAAGTAAATATTGTGAATATCATAAAGGGTGATGCTGAAAAGAAGTCGAGCGTTATCCTTGGCGTGAACCAATCAATTTAATTCATTGATTTATAATTAGAACCTCTTTAATTATTACGCGTTAATGCCATTATCCTTATTATTTTACGTTTTTATCTGGGTCGAAAAAAACCCGCCAATTGCATGACATGCTGACAGCATGGACAAAAGAAAAACATAGGACACCCATAACATTCATAATCCATTATGATCAATTCTGAATGGGTTTTAATCAGTTGAGCAAAGTATCGCTTGAGATCATCAGTGGTTAACGTATCGGGTGATTTATCTAAATGGTGAGTGACTATAACCATCAATAGTGGCTGGACGTTTACCTTGCAAGGTTAGGTGGGTAACATGTTGTTCATAAAGATAATCTGAACGTTGTTATTGTTCGTTATTCATCATAAATACTCCATTAAAAGGAGTATTAAAGGTAGCTTAATCGCTGTCTGCTTTACTCTGCCGCGCAGCGGCTTCGTTCAACAAAGCAATCAAGGTGACCCGTTATACTCGGCAGTTTGGGTTAAAAGTTCGGTGTGCTTTGCTGGTTTAGTGCGGGGCACCTTATTGCAGGCGTTATCATTATTTTATTTAATACCAAACGATAACATCAGGGCACAAAATCTAACTTGCTTTTGTCTACTTTTAAGTTAGTCCTTTGGCTAACTCATGTGATCACCAAGCGACCACACTGAAACCAACTTCACCGATATCATTCCATATCGACGCACTTCGCTACCTATTTCACATAACATCTGTTATATGTCCCACAGGGAATTGTATGTGTTACAACCATTTAGAAATATCACATCAACCACCAGCCCCTTTCCAGCAACCAAAAAAAGAGAAGCCGAGGCTTCTCTTTAATGTCAGACCAAAACTGTGTCTTACTGTTTCGCTAATGAAAACAGTGTGAAGAAGTTTTTAGTGGTGGCTTGTTCCACTTCCTCAACAGATATGCCTTTTAATAGCGCAATATATTGAGCCACTTCACGGGTATAAGCAGGTTGGTTTTGCTTACCACGGTATGGAATTGGGGCTAAGAATGGTGAATCGGTTTCAACCAACAAGCGATCTAGCGGTAACTTACTCACCACATTTTTTAAGTCGCTCGCAGTATTGAACGTCACAATGCCAGAAATTGAGATATAAAAGCCTAGCTCAATCGCAGCTAATGCCATATCCAAATCTTCAGTGAAGCAATGTAATACACCACCACACTTCTCTGCGCCTTCTTCACGTAAAATACGCATAGTATCTTCACGTGCCATACGAGTATGGATAATTAACGGCTTATTTAATTCAACCGCCACACGTGCTTGCTCACGGAACAGTTTTTGCTGCAATTCCGCAGTCTCAGGCTGATAGTGATAATCAAGCCCAGTTTCACCAATCGCAACCACTTTTTCATGGCGCGCAAAGGCTTTAAACTGCTCAGAGTCATACCCTGACTCTACATCGAGTGGATGAATACCACAGGATGCAAACACGTTATCGTAAGGTGCGATCATTTCCATCATTTTAGGAAAAGCCGCTAATGTAACCCCGACCGACAGAAAATACTCAACGCCACGTTCCTTGGCTTTATTTAATACATCATCAATCCCTGTATGAAGTTTGTCATAATCAAGTTTATCAAGATGACAATGTGAATCGACTAACACAGGCTTTCCTCTTGTTTATTCTTATGCTTCATTTCATAACGGTGCTGGTAAAGCATTAATGGTAACAATTACTTACCAATAAATCCGCTTAACCACTCAACCACTAACAACTCAATATTTAGCCCTGTATGTTTAGCTAATTGACGATGTAAGTTATTAAGATTGCGCACTTGTTCTAACAGTAATGCGGTTGGTATTGTGGTCGCGACAGCTTCAACGGCGGGTAATGATTCTTGATGTACCAGATATTGCGTTGCCCCTTGCTGCCATTTTAAACAATCAACCAGAAAATAACTGAGCAATTGCAATGTCACAATACCATCAGCAGTACACATTGCCGCGACATCATAAATACCAATATGAGGCGGTTGTACAAATTCAGTAAACGCTGTTACTAAATGGCCGTAACGGATATCTAATCCACTTTCAATGAAGGACAACGTTGCTAATGGCGCACCATTATTAAGCCGTACACTTTCTAAAAGAATGGATCGTTGAAGTTTGCTTTCAACCCAACTTTTGACATTAGTTTCTTCAGGTGGATTTAAACGCCATTTATTACAACGGCTGATCACTGTCGGTAATAACCGATCTAAACCTTGCGCCGTTAATATAAATTGGCAGCCCGCAGGTGGCTCTTCTAAAGTTTTTAATATCGCATTAGCACCCGCTTCACCCAAAGAATCAGCGTCTTCAATTAAAATAACCCGCTGACCATTGAGATGTGAGGTTTCCGTTGCCCAACGGTTACACTGACGAACCGCATCGACACCAATTTGCTTGCCATCTTGTTCAGGCTTAATAACATGAAAGTCAGGATGGTTTTCAGCATCAAATAACTGGCAACTATGACAAACACCACAAGGCTCTGTTTGTGCATTTTGACAAAGTACGGTTTTCGATAATTGTCGTGCCAACACACCTCGCCCACTACCTTTTGCCGCTAATAACAAAATAGCATGGTGTAAACGTCGTTGCTCAAGCAACTGCTGCCAGTTGTGCCACAAAGTTTGTTGCCATGGATATATCATTATTATTGTTGCTCCAACCAAGACTGTAATGCTTGGGTTAAATCGGCAGTAACGCGTTCTAAGGTTTGGCTAGCATCAATAATAATCACATTGGGTTGATTGTTACATAATGCTAAAAAGCGCTCACGAGCACGTTCAAAGAAACTAATATCCATTTGTTCAATACGATCAAGCTCACCACGGCCACGAGCACGTTGTAAGCCTAATACGGGATCAATATCCATATAGATAGTCAGATCAGGACGAAAATCCCCTAGAACCGTATCACGCAAGTTTTCCATCAATGCTTGATCAAAACCACGACCACCGCCTTGATAAGCCTGTGATGACATATCATGGCGATCACCAACGACCCAACGCCCTTCGGCTAAAGCTGGCTTTATTACATTATCAACTAACTGAATTCGAGCTGCATATAACAACAGCAATTCTGCCATATCCGTTAATGGCTCATCAGGATGACCTTGCTTAACTAAAGCGCGCATTTGTTCTGCCAGCGGTGTGCCGCCAGGTTCACGTGTCGATTGTGGGTTTGCAATACCATATTGAGCTAATGTTGCTATAACTTGTGCTATCGCTGTACTTTTACCAGCCCCTTCAAGGCCTTCGATGACAATAAATTTACCGATCATTTCTGTGTTCTTAATATTTTGAGATAGGCACGAACCGCGCGGTTGTGCTCGACTAACGTAGTTGAAAATTTGTGACCGCCTTTACCATCCGCGACAAAATAATAATAATCACTGTCGTCCGGATCAACCGCGGCCATAATAGAAGCTTTATTTGGCATGGCTATCGGTGTTGGCGGCAAACCACGCATGGTATAAGTGTTGTAAGCGGTTGGAGTGCGCAAATCTTTTTTAGTAATATTGCCATCATACTTATCACCCATACCGTAGATCACCGTAGGATCAGTTTGTAATGGCATATTGGCACGTAAGCGATTCATAAATACCGATGCTACTAAACCACGCTCTCTCGCCACAGCGGTTTCTTTTTCGATGATCGATGCCATAATCAATGCTTGGTAAGGCGTTTTTAATGGGGTATCTTTAGCGCGTTGCTGCCATGCAAGATCCAGTTCTTTCATCATCGCAACATGTGCACGTTTTAAAATACTTATATCACTCGTGCCAGCGGTAAAATGATAAGTGTTTGGCAAAAAATAGCCTTCAATTTTATCATTCTCGATCCCAACCGCGGTGCTAATTTGTGCTTGAGTCATATTGTCAGTTGTATGGATCAAATGCGGATCAGCTTGCAATAATTGTCGCCATTCACTAAAACGCTCACCGTCCACCAGCGTGATCGCATATTGGTATTCTTTACCTTCGGTGATCATTGTTAATACTGAATGCAATGTTGCTTGAGGTTCAATCGCATAAGTACCCGCTTTAATATTCGTCAATGCTGGCTCTAAATACCCCACCCAGCGCAGCCATGGCGATAAGGTGACAATTTTTTCATTACTTAATTGTGTTAATAACCCACGAAAAGAGGTGCCTGATTTCACGGTAATAAATGTTTGTTGTTCAATCAGCACTGGCTTATCAAGCGCCGATTTTACTTGAAAAAAACTCCAACCTGCCACGCCAGCCATTAACAAGCCCAACAGAAAAATCACAATAATCAACTTCTTTAGCACGAATGTAACCTCTTCCATAGTGTTTTGAACATTGTACGTTCACAATATTGTGTAGTTTGTATTTGATTAACAGGTACTAACGCCATCAATGCATTAGTCATAAAAACTTCATCAGCAGCAAATACAGCCGTCAGATCAAAATCCCCTACTTGATAGTCATAATTAAGCTCATCAAGTATATCGAGGACATGTTGACGCATCACCCCTGCAACGCCTGCACGCTGTAGCGCTGGAGTATATACAGTATTGCCTTTACGCCAAAACAGATTGGCCACCGTGGTTTCAATAACTCGATTGTCACCATCAAGTGCAATCGCATCAACCCAACCTGCTTGTTCAATTTCTTGTTTTAATAACACTTGTTCAAGGCGATTTAAATGCTTCATCCCAGCAAGCATTGGGCTATTCCCCATTCGCTGCTGACATACGCCTAATGTAACCCCTTGCTGTTGCCATTGCTGGTAATGCTGTGGCCATTTAAAATGGGTAATAATTACTTGAGTATCATTACAGCCACTTGGATTATACCCTCGCCCACCACTACCACGGCTAATTAATATTTTTATTCCACCCTTATGAGGATAGTGTAATGCTAGCGCGACTACATCAGTATATACCTGCTGCCAATTCGGTGCTGTAATCGCTAACCGTTGCAGACTCACCTCTAAACGAGCTAAATGCAATGGCCATAACTGAACACATTGTTGCTCAACTAACATTGTTGTAAAGCAACCATCGCCATACAGGGTCGCTCTATCTGTAATGGCAAGCACCTGTTGTTCGCGACCATTCACTGAGGCCATTGCGTCTTCCTTTTAACAGATAAAAAAATAGCCCGATATCGAAATATCAGGCTACTTAATCATATCAGTTTATGGCACTTATTACTCAATACGCAAATAAGCGAATTAAATTTTCTTAAACAATAACGAACCGTTAGTGCCACCAAAACCGAATGAGTTACATAATGCGTATTCTAGATTAGCTTGACGCGCTTCACCTGGAACATAATCAAGATCACAACCTTCACCTGGGTTATCCAAGTTAATTGTTGGTGGTACAACTTGATCAATCAAACTTAGAATAGTAATGATTGATTCAACAGAGCCAGCAGCACCTAATAGGTGACCTGTCATTGATTTAGTTGATGAAACCATCACATTGTCAGCCGCAGCACCTAGTGCGCGTTTAATGCTTAATGTTTCAGCTTTATCACCAGCAGGTGTTGATGTGCCGTGGGCATTGATGTAGCCAATCTTATCAGCATTGATACCCGCATCGCGAATACAAGCTTCCATCGCTAATGCACCACCAGAACCGTCTGCACTTGGTGACGTCATATGGTAAGCATCACCACTCATACCAAAACCAACAAGCTCTGCATAAATTTTAGCGCCACGAGCTTTAGCGTGTTCGTACTCTTCTAGCACAATCACACCAGCACCATCACCTAATACAAAACCATCGCGATCTTTGTCCCATGGACGAGAAGCCGCTTGGGGATCATCATTACGTGTTGATAATGCTTTTGCAGCAGCGAAACCCGCCATGCCTAGTTCTGTTGATGCTTTTTCTGCACCACCCGCTAGCATTGCGTCAGCATCACCGTATGCAATCATACGTGCAGCATGGCCAATGTTATGAAGGCCCGTCGTACACGCTGTAGAGATAGCGATATTTGGACCACGTAGACCGTACATGATAGACATGTGGCCTGCGATCATATTAACAATTGTTGATGGTACAAAGAACGGACTAATTTTACGTGGTCCTTTGTCGATCAATGTTTGATGGCCAGCTTCAATTAAACCTAAACCACCAATACCAGAACCAATAGCAACACCAATACGTGGTGCATTTTCTTCAGTAACTTCAAAACCAGAATCTTTGAATGCTTGTACGCCAGCTGCTACGCCATACTGGATAAATAAATCCATTTTGCGAGCATCTTTTCGAGACATGTAATCTTCGCAATTGAAATCTTTGATCATTCCGGCAAATTGAGTAGCAAAGGCGCTTGCATCAAAATGTTGAATGGTACTGATACCACTGGTGCCAGACTGTAAAGCTTTCCAAGAAGATTCAACAGAATTACCAACCGGGGTAAGCATACCCATGCCAGTTACAACTACACGACGCTTAGACACGATTAATTTCTCCGGGAATTGAGGATATAACAGGAAGTGAAAAAAAACAGGCGGTCATAATGACCGCCTGGAAATATTCATTTTTATATTACTGTGCGCTGTTTACGTAGTCGATTGCAGATTGAACAGTAGTAATTTTTTCAGCTTCTTCGTCAGGGATTTCAGTATCGAATTCTTCTTCAAGAGCCATTACTAGTTCAACTGTATCTAGAGAATCAGCACCTAGATCGTCAACGAAAGATGCTTCGTTTTTAACTTCTGCTTCGTCTACGCCTAGTTGCTCAATGATGATTTTTCTTACGCGTTCTTCGATGTTGCTCATACTAATATATTTCCTTTAACAAGAATTCGCTAATGCGATTTGTTGTAGTTTATGCATTACAGCAAAAGTTGCAACACTCATAATGCTGGTCAAACCACGATTTAACCAGAAAAATAGTTCAATTTGACTTGAATCATGAAGTATTACAACAAATTTGCTTAAATCATATACATGCCGCCATTAACGTGCAATGTTTCGCCCGTTATATAAGCAGCTTCATCAGAGGCTAAAAAAGCAACAGCCGCTGCTATTTCACGCGGATCGCCTAAACGACCAGCAGGAACATTTGCTAACGTTGCAGCACGTTGATCATCATTTAGCGCTTTTGTCATATCCGTTTCAATAAAACCGGGTGCAACTGCGTTAACGGTGATTCCACGAGAAGCAACTTCGCGTGCCATCGATTTTGTAAAACCAAGCAAACCTGCTTTAGCAGCTGCATAGTTTGTTTGTCCAGCGTTACCCATAGTACCAACAACAGAGCCAATACTAATAATACGACCATGACGTTTTTTCATCATAGCACGCAACACTGCTTTAGACAGGCGGAAAATCGATGTAAGGTTGGTATTCATAACATCTTGCCATTCGTCTTCTTTCATACGCATGAGTAGATTATCACGAGTAATACCGGCGTTATTAACAAGAATGTCAATATCGCCATATTGTTCTTTAATTTGCTTTAATGTGACTTCAATTGACTCTGGTGAGGTTACGTTTAATTCAAAACCTTTACCGTGATCGCCAAGATACGCACTAATAGCATCAGCACCGCTTTCAGATGTTGCCGTACCGATTACAGTTGCGCCACGCTCAGCCAAAATTTCAGCAATTGCACGACCGATACCACGACTCGCACCTGTAACTAGTGCAATTTTACCTTCCAGACTCATTGTAAATCCTCTTTCTAAGCTTAATTACTTTGCTAATGCTGCGGTTAATGATGCTACATCATTTACGGCTTGGCTGCTAAGAGCACGATCAATACGCTTGGTAAGACCAGTTAATACTTTACCCGGCCCCATTTCTAGCAATTCTTCAACGCCTTCAGATGCCATACGCTCAACTGACTCAGTCCAACGAACTGGATTGTATAATTGCTTAACAAGTGCCAATTTAATTGCAACAGGATCAATCTCAGTCGCTACGTCTGCATTATTAATTACAGGCACAGTCGGCGCACTAAATGCTAAGCCTTCTAATGCGATAGCAAGTTTATCCGCCGCAGGCTTCATTAACGCACAGTGTGAAGGAACAGAAACTGGCAATGGTAATGCACGCTTAGCTCCGGCTTCTTTACACAATACATTGGCACGCTCTACTGCTTCTTTGTTGCCCGCAATAACCACTTGACCTGGCGAGTTAAAGTTAACAGGAGAACACACTTGATCTTCAGCGGCTTGTGCACATGCTGCGGCAATCGCATCGTTATCTAAACCAATAATTGCAGACATTGCACCAACACCTGCTGGAACGGCCTGTTGCATTAGTTTACCACGAAGTTCAACTAACTTAACTGCTGCTTGGAAATCAATCACACCAGCACATACAAGTGCTGAATATTCACCCAAGCTATGTCCAGCTAAAACAACAGGTTGTTCACCACCTTGTTGTTGCCATACACGCCAAATCGCTACAGATGCGGTTAATAATGCAGGCTGTGTACGCTGAGTTTGGTTTAAATCTTCAACGGGACCATTTTGAACTAACGCCCAAAGATCATACCCTAAAGCATCAGAAGCTTCAGCAAACGTCTGCTTAACCACATCAAATTGCTCTGCTAAATCAGCAAGCATGCCAACAGTTTGAGAACCCTGTCCAGGGAAAACAATCGCGAACTTAGACATTTGAGAATCCTTATTCTTTATATACTGATCGTTCAGTAAATTAATAGGCTAATAAGACAGCGTTAACTATATGCACCGTCTGCCTTATCGCAAAATTCTTTTAACGCGTAAACTAAACCCAATGGTGAGTCAGTTTAAAATTTCACTAGTGCAGAGCCCCATGTGAAACCACCACCAAACGCTTCTAATAATAACGTTTGACCACGTTGAATACGGCCATCACGCACTGCTTCATCTAACGCAGTCGGTACAGTTGCTGAAGAGGTGTTACCATGACGATCCAGTGTGACAACCACTTGATCCATCGACATTGATAATTTTTTCGCTGTGGCTGAAATAATACGCATATTCGCTTGATGTGGCACTAACCAATCAAGTTCAGATTTATCCATATTATTGGCAATAAGCGTATTTTTCACTAAGTTAGACAGTTGAGTAACTGCTACTTTAAATACTTCATTACCTGCCATATAAAGCCAAGTATTAGCATCAAAATCTTTATCATGCTCTGGCACAGCAAGGCTTAATAAGCCACCAAAATGACCATCAGCATATAAATGTGTTGAAATGATACCTTGTTCTTCACTTGCGCCAAGAACGACCGCACCCGCCGCATCACCAAATAAGATAATGGTTGAACGATCTTTAGGATCACAATGACGAGAAAGCGCATCAGATCCAATCACTAATACATTTTTTGCCATGCCCGTTTTGATATGCTGATCAGCGACACTTAATGCGTACACAAAACCAGTACATGCCGCAGATAGATCAAAAGCAGGACAGCCTTTAATATCTAACATACCTTGCACTTGGCAAGCAGCCGACGGGAATGAGTGGCTTGCACTAGACGTTGCAACAATAATAAGATCAATATCTTCTTTATTGATACCCGCCATTTCAATCGCGTTTAAAGAAGCATGGTAACCCATCACGGCAACCGTTTCGTCAGCGGATGAAATTCGACGCTCACGAATACCAGTACGAGCAACGATCCACTCATCGCTAGTATCTATCATTTTTTCTAAATCCGCATTGGTGCGAACTTGTGTTGGCAAATAGCTGCCAGTTCCTAAAATTTTGCTATACATGAAGACTAATAATGCCTCTCTAATAAGACCTCTTCCAGACGGTCACTGATTTTCATCGGTATTTGGCGTTTAATCTCATAAACCGCTTGGCTTATGGCATTCTCCAAAGCTGTGGTATCAGCACTTCCATGGCTTTTCACTACAATACCGCGTAATCCTAACAGACTTGCGCCATTATACTGGTCGGGGTTCAATTGTTGTAAACTATTAAACAGCTCACGAAATAGCCATTTAGCAATTAAGCGCTTAAATGGGTTACGTCCAATATTGCGTTTAATACAATCAATGAATAGGTTAGCTACCCCTTCACTGGTTTTTAAACTTACATTTCCGACAAAACCATCACACACAATCACATCCGCTTTATCTGAATATAATTGATGACCTTCAATATAACCAATGTAATTAATATCAGGAGATTCAGTCAACATTTCAGCACAACGTTTCACCAGGTCATTGCCTTTAATGGCTTCTTCGCCAATATTAAGTAATGCAACCCGTGGTGATGTGCCTAATGTTTGTTCAGCAACAACCGATCCCATAACAGCAAATTGAAACAAGGTATCTGCATCACAGGAAACATTTGCGCCTAGATCGAGTAACCAAGTATGGTTAGCGTGGCGATTAGGAATTTCTGAAATTAAAGCAGGACGTTCAACACCGGGAAGTTGTTTCAGTACATAACGAGATAAAGCCATTAATGCCCCCGTATTACCAGCACTAACACAAGCGTCAGCATCTCCTGCGGCAACAGCTTCTAGAGCCATACGCATTGAAGAACCTTTACTATGACGTAATGCTTGTGATGGACGAGTTTCATTAGCTATAACATTATCGCAATGTACGATAGACAATCGAGGATGATTGAGCTTATTAAGAAGTGTTAACTGGGTAGTGATAGCACTAATATCACCAAATAGAATGAGTTTGAGCTCAGGCGAATGTAACAGTGCCTGCACGGCGGCAGGCACTGTTACTTGAGGACCGAAATCCCCGCCCATTGCATCAAGTGCAACGGTAAGACCCATTAAGGTTCAACCTTACTTGTTGATAACCTTACGGCCACGGTAGAAACCGTCAGCTGTCACATGGTGACGTAGGTGAGTTTCACCTGATACTGAATCTACAGATACTGCTGCTGTAGTTAGTGCATCATGTGAACGACGCATACCACGTGCTGCACGTGATTTTTTGCTCTTTTGTACGGCCATTAACCCTACTCCTGTTAAATTTAACTTTTAAGATTTTTTAATACTGCAAACGGATTCGGACGCTCATTAGCAACGGGGATATCACCAAAAGACAAGTTATAAGTGCCGATCTTACAATCGTCATCATCATGTCTTGCAACTTGTGGTAACTCTAACATCAATTCATCTTCGATGAGTTCAATTAGATTAATCTCGCCATTTTCATCGACAATTGTCGGCTCATAGGCTTCCGGTAACTTGTCAATAGCCTCTTCGTCACGAACTGGACTATAACAGAATTCAACACTAAGTGTGTGTGGAAATTCTCCCTGACATCGCTGACAGGTCAACATCACATCTATATTTGCGTTTCCGCGAATAAAAGGAATACGACGTTGATCAAGGTCAAAAGACAAGCTGACGTTTGCATCACTTATTACGCTCTGGGTTGAGCCAGCTAAACGGGACAGAAGATCAGCTTTGATGATGCCATCATAGTCGAGTCTTTTCTGTGCAGTGCGTACTGGATCTACCTTTATCGGCAATTTTACCTTTTGCATAGGGCGCGAATACTAGCCTTATAGTCTGGTTGAGTCAAAGGAAATGTGCCCGAATTAACAGCTTTTGAAAAATTCTCATGCTGCCATGAAAATTCATTCAACATTCACTCCCTCTCCTCATTAAAAAGTTTTTATTTCTCCATCACTCAATCACTTGACGATTGCTGATAAAATGATGAAAGATCACTCAATCATTGTTCAAATGCTAACCAATAACAACTTTGTTGGAATTCAAATCAATAATTACGCTTTATAATACCATTGTGCTGTAACGATAACATCGTCTGTCTGCATTGAAATTAAAACAATCAATAAATAGGCTTACTGGCTTTGAATAACGACGATGAGTACACTCATACTACTTTTTCCTTTAGATAACTCATCATAGCTTATGAATCAACCACTTGTTCTTGCATCTACTTCGCCATTTCGTAAAAGCCTACTTGAAAAACTTCAGCTACCTTTTACGACAGCAAACCCTAATGTTAATGAAGCCAGACTTGATAATGAGTCAGCAACAACCTTAGTAAAGCGATTAGCTCAAGCAAAAGCACAAGCTTGCGCAGAATCGCATCCTCATCACCTTATTATAGGTTCAGACCAAGTATGTGTCATTGATGGTGACATTTTAGGTAAACCGCATACCGAAGCGAACGCTTGTGCTCAGCTACGCGCAGCCAGTGGTAAAGTCATCACTTTTTATACAGGCTTGTGTTTATATAATGCACAAACACAAATAGCCCAAGTAATTTGTGAACCTTTCCACGTCCATTTTAGAACCTTAACTAATAATGAAATTGCACATTACGTCACTAAAGAACAACCGCTTTACTGTGCTGGTAGTTTTAAAAGTGAAGGTTTAGGCATTGCGTTATTTAATAAGTTAGAAGGACGCGATCCAAATACTTTGGTGGGATTACCGCTTATTGCCTTACGAGAAATGCTGGCCAATGAACATATCACTGTTTTATAAGCCAAGATCTGCATTACGAAAATAAAGCATAAAAAAGGCGAGCTTAATGCTCGCCTTAATATTTTCAACAGCAATTAAAAAGTACGTAGCTTTTCCAAACAACGTTCTAATACAGGTTCCATCGGCGCACTAATATCCATAAACTCATCCGTACTTGGATGGGTAAATCTAATGTTTGCCGCATGTAAGAACAATCGTCCTAAACCCGTTTTTTTAGTATAAGCATCAAAACGTGGGTCGCCATAACGATCATCCCAAGCAATAGGGTGACCTTCATATTGACAATGCACACGGATTTGGTGAGTACGTCCGGTTACAGGACTAGCTTGTACTAACGTTGCTTGTGCGAAACGTTCAAGGACTTTAAAGCGTGTATCTGATGCCTTACCTTGAGAGTTAACACGCACAATACTATTTACTTCATTTTTTAATAGCGGTGCATTGACTCTCTTACAGTTTGCCTTCCATTCCCCCATCACTAAGGCAAAATAATATTTCTGAACCGTTTTTTCTCTAAATTGCTCTTGTAGCTTACGTAACGCTGAACGTTTCTTCGCTATCAACAAAATGCCAGAGGTATCTCGGTCAATACGGTGTACTAATTCAAGATATCGAGCATCAGGTCGTAATGCACGTAACGCCTCAATCACACCAAACTTCAAACCACTACCACCGTGAACGGCAGTGCCCGAAGGCTTATTCAAAATTAAAACATGATCATCTTCATAGATAATGCATGATTCAAGTTCAGCGACTTTATGAAGTTTAGTGCTAATCGGTGCTTGTTCCTCTTTTTCAGAAACAAAAACCGGTGGGACACGTACGAGATCACCATCTTGCAATTTATATTCAGGTTTAATACGTTTTTTGTTTACTCGCACCTCGCCTTTACGCAAAATACGGTAAATCATACTTTTTGGTACATTTTTAAGCCTAGCACGGAGAAAATTATCGATCCGTTGGCCAGCAAAATCATCAGTAATATCGATGAATTGCACTTTAGGTTTATCTTCTGTCATAAATTTGATTGTACCATGCAAATAAAGCAGATTGCCGCAAAAAAGTGAGCCTGCTATGATTGCATTCTAGAATAAGTTTTTTTGCTTATTTTACTGACAAGGTGAGCATGCTCTCATCATTTCGGCTATTTTATATACAACTCAGGTGATAAACGCAGCACGTGGCGTAAGACGTTATGGTTACCGGAGTTTTTTTTAGTGCGTTAGATTACAGATTTTTTTGATGTAACAGATACAACCACACCTCGATGTGGTGATACCAGCTGTGTGTTTCAGATCTAACAATCTCTTACATAGTTGGCTAATACGTGTGGCCATAGAGCACTCCTGCATTCCAACCGTGAGGTTGCACCCGTACATCAGACTTGGAGTCAGGCACCATCAAATATTTGATGTAATTAGCGGCGCTAATACAACAACAATAATGAGTACAATATAATGAAAAGAATGTTGATTAACGCAACTCAGAAGGAAGAGTTGCGCGTCGCATTAGTTGATGGCCAAAAGCTATTTGATCTTGATATCGAAAGCCCAGGTCACGAATCTAAAAAAGCAAATATCTACAAAGGCCGTATCACACGTATCGAACCAAGCCTGGAAGCTGCGTTCGTTGATTACGGTGCAGAACGCCATGGCTTCTTACCTTTAAAAGAAGTCGCTAAAGATTACTTCCCATCAAATTATTCTTATCAAGGTCGTCCTAACATTAAGGAAGTCTTGAAAGAAGGCCAAGAAGTTATCGTCCAAGTTGATAAAGAAGAGCGGGGCAATAAAGGTGCCGCACTAACAACCTTTATCTCATTGGCTGGTAGCTACTTAGTATTAATGCCTAATAACCCTCGTGCTGGCGGTATTTCTCGTCGTATCGAAGGTGAAGAACGAACTCAACTTAAAGCGGCATTAAGTACATTAGAACTGCCTCATGGCATGGGTCTGATTGTACGTACTGCTGGTGTGGGTAAATCAGGTGAAGAGCTTGAGTGGGATTTAAACGTTCTTCTTAATCACTGGAGTGCAGTGAAAGAAGCTTCTGAATCTCAAGCAGCTCCGTTCTTGATCCACCAAGAAAGTAATGTTATTGCACGTGCTATTCGTGATTATCTACGTCGTGATATCGGTGAAATTCTTATCGATAGCCCACAAATATTTGAGCGCGCACGTGAGCATATCAAATTAATTCGCCCTGATTTCTTATCGCGTATTAAACGTTATGACGGTGAAGTACCACTATTCAGCCACTACCAAATTGAAAGCCAAATTGACTCTGCGTTCCAGCGTGAAGTTCGTTTACCTTCAGGTGGCTCAGTCGTTATCGATCCAACAGAAGCACTAACGTCAATTGATATCAACTCTGCCCGTGCAACAAAGGGTGGCGATATTGAAGAAACCGCACTACAAACTAACCTAGAAGCCGCAGATGAAATTGCACGTCAATTACGTCTTCGTGATCTTGGTGGTCTTGTGGTTATCGATTTCATTGATATGACACCTGTTCGTCACCAACGTGAAGTAGAAAACCGTTTACGTGAAGCCGTTCGTGTTGACCGCGCACGTGTACAAATTGGTCGTATCTCTCGCTTTGGTTTGCTTGAAATGTCTCGTCAACGTTTAAGCCCATCTTTAGCAGAAGCAAGCCACCACGTTTGTCCACGTTGTACAGGTACAGGTGTTGTACGTGATAATGAATCACTATCACTCTCTATCCTGCGTTTAATCGAAGAAGAAGCATTAAAAGATAACAGTTCACAAGTTGTTGCAATTGTACCTGTGCCTGTTGCTTCTTACTTACTAAACGAAAAACGTGCAGCAGTACAACACATTGAGAAATACCACAATGTGCATGTTGTTATTGTGCCAAACCCTGACATGGAAACACCACACTTTGAAGTGTTACGTATCCGTGAAGGTGAAGAGCAAGAGACGCTTTCATACCATCTTCCTAATGTTATTGATGCATTAAGAGAAGCGGAAGCAACTGAAGCTCCACAACAAGAGCGTACAACCAGAAAACGTGAAGAACCTGTTCTACACGGTTTCGCAGCGCCTAAACAACCCGCTCCTGTGACAGCTGCACCAGAAGTACCAGAAGTACAACCAACACGACAATCAACACTAAGCGCACAAACGATTATTGCTCAAGCACCAACCCTATTTAATCGTCTTTTTGCTGCAATTTCTTCATTCTTTAATAACAGTACTGAACAACAGACTGCCGTTAAACCAGATGTTGAAACACCAGTAAAAGAACAAGAAAATAACAATAATCGTCGTAACAACAATAACCGTCGTCCTGATAATCGCCCTGATACTCGTCGTAATGACCGTCAAGGTAACCGTGATAACACTCGCCGTAATAACACCCAAGAGAGTGATCAAGACAACAACGTTGAACAACAGGATCGCAACAACGAACAGCGTCAGCAGCCTCGTCGTCGCAATGAACGTAATGAGCGCACGGACAAAAACCGTCAACCTCAAACCGAACGTCCAGTAAAACAACCACGTCAACCTCGTTCTGAAGAAGTGAAAGAGCAACCGCGTCAATCTCGTAAAGAAGAGATTCAAGCGCAAAAGCAACAGCGCCAACAATCAGAAGAAGTAGAAGTGAAAATAGCTGAAACGGTTGTTGTTGAAGTTCCCGTTGAAGCCCACGTTGAAGCGCCGGTTGAAGCTGAAGACAGAGTCGTTAAGATAAAACAACGTCGTCAACGTCGTCAGTTACAGAAAAAGATCCGCTTTACTAGCAACGTAGAAACAGCGGTTGTAGCTCAACCAATTGTTGAAACGAATGCTATCACTGCAATCACTAACCCATCACCATTAATGGAAATGGGTACAACAATTGCAAAAGAAGCACAAACAACACCAGCTCAAGATCAATCTGTGATTGATGAACAATCAGAAACAAATGAGCAGGACAACAATCAACGTCGTAATCGTCGTTCACCACGCCACCTACGCGCTAGCGGTCAACGCCGTCGCCGTATTCGTGATACCCGTGTTGAAAAGCAAGATTATGAGCAGCATGAAGATCCAAGCTGTTATAACGTTGCTGATGCTGTTGAGTTCGCGGTTGTTGAAGCAACAGATACAATTGGCGATATGGTTAATGTTGTCTCTATTGTTGAGAAACCACAAGCGCTGCGTCCAACCTCAGGTGTAGCTGCACCAGAAATGGCAATGGGCAAAGTATGGTCACACATTAAGCCAACAGTTGAAGCGCCTGTAGTAGATGTTATTACTGAGCAAGCTCATCAACCAACAATCGCCCAAGCATTACCTGAAGTCGTTGTATCACAACCTACTTTAGGTGGTGTTGCGATGCCAGAACTTGCAATGGGTAAAGCATTCCCATTACGTTCAGCGCCAGTTGTTGAAACGCCAGTTGTTGAAACGCCAGTTGTTGAAACGCCAGTTGTTGAAACGCCAGTTGTTGAAACGCCCGTTGTTGAAGCACCAGTTGTTGAAGCACCTGTTGTTGAAGCACCAGTTGTTGAAACGCCAGTTGTTGAAACGCCAGTTGTTGAAGCACCCGTTGTTAAAGCAGCATCAGCACCAATGACAAAAATTGTCACTGAAGCTGTTGTAGTAACAGCAACCTCTCCACGTGGTTTCCATGCGGTAGCGGCAATGACTAAAGCACCAGCACCTGTAGAAACAGCTGTAAAAGTTCACGTTGAAGCGGCACCATTACGCGAACGTGTAACAACACGCTCTGCAGGTAGCCAAACAGCAACTAGCACAGCAGCAGCACCAATGACTAAGCCATCTTTTGACTAAGTTAGTGTAAACTGCTAATAAAAAGCCATGCATCTGCATGGCTTTTTTTATCACCGCTTTTTGAGTCAGAAATAACCACAAAATTTAACATTTTCATGGTTTAACTTAATTAATATGCTATACAAGCACATCTTTAGACCTTTTAGCGTCTTAAGTTGAAGCATTGTAAATCTTTCGGTAACATTCTGTTACTCAATATATGTTAACTATCCATTCATTTTAGCGAAGAGAAGTACGCCTAATATATGCCTGAATTTCCTCAAGTCTCACAACAATCAGTCAAAAATGACATTCTATCTGGATTAACTGTAGCACTTGCTCTAGTACCAGAAGCCGTTGCTTTTGCTTTTGTCGCAGGCGTAGATCCTATGGTTGGTCTATACGCTGCATTTATTGTCGGTTTAATTACAGCCATCTTTGGCGGTCGTCCTGGCATGATCTCTGGTGCTACAGGGGCAATGGCTGTCGTTATGGTTAGCCTTGTTGCCCAACATGGTATTCAATACTTATTTGCTGCTGTGATGTTAGCGGGTGTATTCCAAATACTCGCAGGTGTCTTCCGCCTCGGTAAATTTATTCGCATGGTGCCACATCCTGTAATGATAGGTTTTGTAAACGGCCTTGCGATTGTTATTTTCTTGGCGCAATTAGGCCAATTTAAAGTGCCATCACTGACGGGTGGTCTTGAATGGATGCACGGTACTCAGCTATACATCATGCTGGGATTAGTATTATTAACCATGTCCATCATTTACTTTTTACCTAAACTCACCAAAGCGGTCCCCTCTTCGTTAGTTGCCATTTTGACCGTAACAGCGTTGGTGCATATATTAGGTCTAGATTCACGTACTGTCGTCGATTTCGTCCGTACAATGAGTGGTGATGCTAATGCGACCCTTGCGGGTTCATTACCTACTTTTGCCCTACCCGATGTTGGTTTTAATCTAGCGACCCTTAAAATTATTCTGCCTTATTCTTTAATTCTTGCCGCGGTAGGTTTAATCGAATCATTACTGACACTGACTGTTATTGACGAAATGACCAATACTCGCGGCCACGGTAACCGTGAATGTGTCGGCCAAGGTCTGGCTAATATTACTTGTTCAGTTTTCGGCGCAATGGGTGGTTGTGCCATGATTGGCCAATCAATGATCAACATTAACTCTGGTGGTCGTGGCCGTTTATCGGGCATTACTGCTGCCATTGGTTTATTAGTGTTTATTTTGTTTGGATCAGCATTCATTGAGATGATCCCACTGGCTGCGCTGGTTGGTGTGATGTTTATGGTTGTTATTGGTACGTTTGAGTGGGCAAGTTTACGCATGCTACGTAAAGTACCTAAACATGACTTCTTTACTATTATTCTTGTTACTTGTGTAACGGTTGCAGCGGATCTTGCTGTTGCGGTGTTTGTTGGTGTTATTTACTCGGCATTGGTATTTGCGTGGAACCATGCAAAACAAATTTATACCAGTTCTTACATTGATAACGATGGCGCAAAAGTGTACCAAATTAATGGCCCATTATTCTTTGGTTCAGCATCTCGTTTCCTTGACTTATTTGACGCACCTAATGATCCACAAACCGTGATTATTGATTTTGCCCATTCACGTGTTGCTGACCACTCAGCCATTGAAGCGATTGATACACTTGCAGAACGTTACGCAAGCCGTAACAAAACCCTGCATATTCGTCACCTTAGTCCTGAATGTCGTCGATTACTGCAAAAAGCAGGTAATCTAGTTGAAGTGAACATGCTAGAAGATCCAACCTACAAAGTTGCAACGGATGTTCTAGGCTAATCAACGTAATACGCCAAAATAAAAGCCCGTGTAGTCCTGTGACTGCACGGGCTTTCATTTATAATCATTTATACATTATGATTGTATTTATGCTAAATGTAGCAATGTTACCAAAGAGGAAATTATGGTTGATTTAACTACCAAGGACGAACGTCACCAAGCCCGTCAGCAACGTTTAAAAGAACAGGTTGACAACAAAATTAATGCCGCGCAACAAGAGCGAGGATTAGTACTGGTTATTACGGGTAACGGTAAAGGAAAATCAACCTCTGGCTTTGGAATGATCGCGCGCGCTGTCGGCCATGGTCAACAATGTGGCGTTGGTCAATTTATCAAAGGCACCTGGGATTGTGGCGAACGTAATCTGCTACAACAACATGGCGTAGTGTTTTCTGTCATGGCAACCGGCTTTACATGGGAAACCCAAAATAAAGCCGCAGATACACTCGCAGCTCAAGCGACATGGGCTGATTGTAAAGCAATGCTAGCGGATGATAAATTAGATGTAGTGTTGCTTGATGAGCTGACTTATATGGTAACTTACGACTATGTTGATTTAGATGAAATCATTAACGCGATCAACGCAAGACCCTCACAACAAACCGTTATTATTACAGGACGCGCGGCTCATCGTCGTTTAATTGATATTGCAGATACCGTTTCTGAAGTGCGCAATGTAAAGCATGCTTTTGAACAAGGAATCAAAGCGCGCAAAGGCATTGATTGGTAATTGTAAATAAGGTGCTACACATATAAATTCATATTGTTCAATAAACAAGCATGTAGTTAGACTCGGTGATATTTTGCTATCTGGATAAGCAATAAATCTTATACTAGCTACATGTATAAAAATAAAATAAACAGCCTCAGTGCTGGAGAAAGTATGCCATCTCATTTACCTAACTCATTTAGTAAACCGTTTCTGAAAGTTTTTCATATTTTAGAAGCGATATTATTAATAGCCATTACCTTAGCGACCGTTATTGCAATGGTGAATGAATTTATTTATGTGTTTGTTAACCGTAATATTCAGTTAACAGATATTTTATTAATGTTCATTTATCTCGAAATTCTTGCAATGGTGCAGCAATTTGTTGCTCACGGTAAGATCCCTGTCCGTTATCCGTTGTATATTGCGATTATGGCTATCGCTCGTTATATTACTCTTGGTATGAAAGAGCTTGATGGACCCTTTATTATTTGGTTATCACTCGCGGCCTTTATTTTAGCCGCCGCTACCGTTTTGATTCGAATTGGCCATCACTATTGGCCTTATGATGAACCAGAAGAGCCGGGTAAAAAGCAAGTTGACGATTAATTATCAGATTTAAAATACAGCACGCTTTAAATTTAAAAGGGCGAATCAAATAATTCGCCCTTTGCTATTTAAAAAGCCATTCACAACAAAATGAGACGAATTACTGCTAAATAACGATTTGTGCAAGTGTATAACCAATACAACATGCTGAAATAACACCAATTAAACCAGGCATCATAAAGCTATGGTTAAAGTACCACTTACCAATTTGAGTAGTACCTGTTACATCAAAGTTAACGGTTGCGATATCTGAAGGATAATTAGGAATAAAGAAATAACCGTATGTCGCTGGCATTAAACCAATTAATAACGCTGGGTTTAATCCCATAGCTAAACCTACAGGTAACATCATCCGTGCTGTTGCTGCTTGTGAATTCACCACAACAGAAACAGTGAATAATGCCAACGCAAATGTCCACGGGTAACCTTGCACCATTTCAGTAATGCCTGATTTAAACGATGGCATCGCGTATTGGAAATAAGTATCACTCATCCAAGCAATACCAAAAATAGCAATTGCTGCTACCATTCCTGATTTAAACACTACCCCTTCAGGCACTTTCTGCACATTAGTACGTGTCACTAATAGAATTAAGCCACCAAATCCTAACATCATCATTTGAATAATTAATGCCATTGAAATCGGTTTTGCATCACCAATAGTTCTAATTTCTGGCACCATCGCGACAATAACAATCGTGACTAACGCGACAATAAACAAGATCACTGCATGCATAGCAGAACGTGGTAATTGTTCATTCAATGACGTTTTAGTGGTATGCAAAATTTGTTCACGCCAAACTGGATCTTTCAAACGACGTTGATATTCAGGATCATCAGCTAACTCTTTACCACGGCGTAAGCTGTACAATGACAACAACAATGTACCGCCTAAGGTTGCAGGAATAGTCACCATCAAAATGGATAATAAATGGATAGAGTCAGTGATTGTTGATAATTGTGCGAGATAATAAACGACAGCTGCCGAAATAGGACTGGCAGTAATCGCAAGTTGAGAAGCAACAGATGAAGCCGCCATTGGACGCTCTGGACGAATACCATTTTTAAGGGCAACATCACCAATAATTGGCATAATTGAATACACCGCATGACCTGTACCTAACATAAAGGTCATAATATAAGTCACTAGCGGGCCAACAATAGTAACGCGCTTAGGATTACTTCGTAAAATACGTTCTGCTATTTGCAGCATGTATTTTAAGCCACCAGCAGCCTCAAGAATGGATGCACATGTAACCACTGCAAGGATAATCAACATCACGGTAATCGGTGGTGATGTCGGTGGCATACGGAAGATAAACACTTCCACCAGCAAACCTAATCCCGAAACAACCCCTAATCCAATACCACCAAAGCGACTACCTGCATACAGCACCAACAACAGGAATAAAAATTCCAAATACAACATGACCTATCTCCTTATATATCATTGATACTTTATTAACCAAAGTACCTATTATTAGGAGTAAAATGCCTCTTATATCAATCAGGTATATTGATAAATATCATATTATGTAATAGAAATAATCACAAAATTTCACTTCTGGGAACTATCACCAATAACTACTGCGCCATAAAAACAACTTACTTACTCGTTAAAGTATTAATAATCACAAAAAAAACACGACTAAGTAACATTATTCAGGCAGTAGCTGATAAATAAATCATACCGATGACTTACACTCCGATACCAATAGTCATCATTATGCAATAAATACTGTTGTATACCGCATTCTATGACGCTTATATTGTAACAACATCGTAAAAACCAAAAAAGGATAGCGACAAAGCTATCCTTTTTAATGACTATAAAATAACCATGTCTATCTTGCTATTCTTCTTCAATAGCACCATCAACGACAACATCATAATCAGGTCGATTTTCTTTGGCTGTTGCTATCCAAGCGGCACAGAATAAGGTCAATCGTGCAAAGAAATAGAAGAAAGCCATTAAACCAATAATAGAACCAAAGGCCGCACCTGATGGTGAGCTAGCTAATTTAGGCAATAAGAATGTCATCGCAAACTTAATTGCTTCAAAACCAATTGCTGCCAATAACGTTCCTTGCATTAATGTCTTACGGTTAAAGCGGCGACGAGGCAACATCCAAAATATCCATAGAAACATCAGATAGTTCGCTAAAATAGAAATAGTTAATGCAATCGTCGTTAATACAGGTCGTAACCACGTAATACCGCCAAGGCCTAATGCATCAACAATCATAGCTTGTGCTGAACCTGCAACCGACGTTAATACCACCGTAAAAATCAATGCTGCAACCAATCCGGTTAATCCAATAAGATCTTTACAATATTGCAGTAAAATATGTTCTTTATCTTCCGGTTTACGCTCCCACACATCACGAGTTTGCGCCCGTACGGCTTCACGTAAGTTGCCCATCCAACTAATACCAGAATAGAGTGCAATCGCCAAACCACTTAAACCGACGGTTGTACGCTGGCTAATAGCCGTTTGTACCATTTGCTTTAAAGTATTCGCTAAATTTGGATCCGTCACCCCAGCAACAATTTTATCAATAATGTTTGTCAGCAATACTTGGTTTGACGCTAAAATAAAACCTGCGGCAGCAAACAGCACCATTAAAATGGGTATTAGTGATAAAAATGAGAAATAGGTAATTGCTGCACCAAACTGGCTGCCTAAACGATCATTAAAGCGATCTGCTGCGCGAATAAAATGGTCAATTGGTGGTAGGGCTTTGATGGCATTGCCGACAAAGGTTATTACTCCCCTTATTTTAGAGAGTAACGTCGATTTTTCAGAAGGTATCGTTTTATTAGTCATAATTTTACTGCTGGTACCATAAAAATACTCAATAATATTAGTCATGGATAAAAACAAATCCAATCTAATAATAACAAGCCGTTACATACCTGCTACTTAATTGATTATATAGTTAAAAAATAAAAGGTTTGCCGATAACAGCAAACCTCTTCTATTATACTTTACGTTAGCAATAGCACTACTTGGTCAATATTAATTAAATAACCCTTTCAGTAGTTTATCTGCGACATTTTTAATATTGTCATCTTTTGCTTTATCGCCAAACAATTTTTCTAAGCCTCGATTGATTTCTTTCTTAGCTTTACTCTCTAGCTCTGCATTATTCTTAAATAAGTCTTTAATATTTAAGTTATATTTAGGCTGTTGCCAAGTACCAGTAACATGAATAGGAACGGCAATACCTTTGATTTTATCCAGTCCTTTACCACTAGCAACAATCTCAGAATTAATCATCAGATCAATACTTTCATTAACAAGACTGGTTTTACCTTGACCTACAATTGCAATTAACGGTGATGCTAAATGGAAGTTATCCGTTGCTGCAATGCCATGATCTAATTTTAAGGTCGCAGTTAATGCTGAAAAATCTGTTTTCTTTGCAGTATCAGTTTCAGCTTCGCCTTTTAATTTAGCTTTCGCATTGCGCAGTAAATCTGGAATATTAACCCCATACACCGAACCATCTGAAACATTAACCTTAATCGAACCTACAATATTATGGCGAATATTCGCTTCAGATAAACCATGTCCACGTAAATCTGTGGTGATATTAGCTTTACCAGCAAGTAGCTTATTATTTGCAACTGCTTTTAATAATGGTAATAGATCCACATTAGATACAGTATTTTTTAAATGGTATCTCGGTAAAGTACTATTGACATCAATGGAAGCACTACCTGTTACCTTACCGCCATATAAATTAGCTTCAAAACGATTGATGGTCGCAATACCTTGTTTTACCGAGGTCACAACCTTAACATTCGCTATATCAGCATTATCTACCGTTAACTGCTTAATCGCTATCATACCCGCCAAATCGATATTTTTTAGCGCACTAAGATCAGGTTCTTGCGTAGAAATATCTGTCTTGGTATTAAAATTGGTATTAGCAGGCGAATTCATCGCAGCCGCCGCTTTTGCCGTATTATTATTTGTAGCAACTGATTTTGTAGGCAACCAACTATCAACATCAATATTATCGCTTGATAATGCAAAACGAATATCCGGAATTGCAGCGGCTAAATATGAACCAGAGCCGGCTACTTTTGTGCCGTTAGCATTAATAGTAACCTGACTGATTAATGCTAATTTTTGACTAATATCATATGTTGCATCAGCATCAACCACTAAATTTATTGTTGGACGAGGCAGCATTTTACCCACTAAATCATTAGTTATTTTCAGTCCTTGAACCGTAATAACATTATGATCTGGCGCTAATTTCATTTTAGCAACACCATGAGTATCAAAGTTTAGATTGGGTACTTTACCATCCACTGAAAAAGTCACATTTGACCACTGACCCAGTGTAAATTGATCAAGCCCTAATTGTGCATTTTTGATATCAAGATTGCCATCGATCATACTCATGGTAGCCGATAATGCTTTTAACTTAACATTCTTATAATTAGCCGCTAAATTAAGATCGGTACTACCCTGCGCACTAAAGGTTAATGCGTTGACATGGCCTTGCACATTAAAGGTTGCTTTAGTCCATGTTTGTGGCTGAAAGCTATCAAGCGTGAAATTAACGTGATTAAGTTGTGCAACCATCTTGGTTTGATCATTACGTACATCGGCACTCGCATTAACTAACTTAATACCTGCAACTGATACTTTCCACTGTGCCTTTTGATCATGATTCGTGATCGTATTTTTTGTCGTTGTTGTTTCAGCTTCTGCTTTTTTAGCCATTAAACCATCAAGGTTAGTATGACCATTTGCTAAAGTTTGAACAAAAACATGCGCACCATCTAAACGCATTTCACCAATATCAAGATGTTGAGACAATAACGGTAAAACTGATACTGATAAGTCTGCTTGTTTAAACTGCACTAAATTAGGCTCAGCAAACCCCTTGGGATTTCGAAATTCAGTTTCACCAACACTTAATCCTAATGTAGGGAAAAAACGCCAGTTAATATCACCATTAATAACTAAGTCTCGCCCCGTCATTTTTTTAACTTGTTCAGTCAGCAACGGCTTAAACTGATTAGGGTTAACAAAGGTAACTAGCGCGCCAATACCAATCACGACTAATAAAATCAGCCCGAGTAATATATACAGTATTTTTTTCATTATGCCCCTCGGATATGCATAGAACGTCACCATTCATAGTGGACTATGCAAAAATAATTTGTTTAAAATTAACCTTATAAATCAATGTCATTAAGACCATTGACACCAAGATTAGTTCATCATAAACATAATAGCTAAACAAAAGGCAACCCGAAGGCTGCCTTTAATAAACTTTTGACGATAACAACAATAATTAGCATCTAAAAAGATTAACGTTGCTTGTCGTCTTCATTAATACGACTTGCTACCGCACCTTGCTGATTTTTATATTTCGCATCAACACGCTTGTTATACGGTTTTTCCGCCGGACCCGATAAGGTCTCAAAACTTAACGCACCAATAGGCATATGTGGTCGTAACGCTAATGGTAAACGACCTGAATTATAAAATTCAAGCACAATACGTCCTGACCAACCGGGATCAATACGATGCGCAGTTACATGCACCATTAAGCCTAAACGCGCTAATGATGAACGACCGTCTAACCAACCAACAATGTTATCGGGTAATGTCACTGACTCATGAGTAACCGCTAGTGCAAGCTGACCCGGATGAAGAAAAAAGGCTTCTTCTTCTGCGACAATAATCTCATCACTCATTACTTTTTCAAGTTGAGTGGCGACATCTTCTTTTTTACCGGATAGATCAATAAATGGCGCACCATGATCATTAAAGACGCGGAAATTATTCCCAAGGCTTACATCAATCGTTAGGCCACTTATACAATCATCAGATGGTCGTGGTTCAATGCTGATTTTGCCTTCATCAAGGTAAGCCCTGATATCTCTATCGCAAAGTCTCATTTAATCTCTCTCCTGCATAATACACACTCTATCCTGTCAGTGCTTAGCACATGAGAGTGGTATAACAAAACACATCAGTAAGACTTAATGTCGTTGATGGTTCAGCAACGGGTGACGGGGTTATAACCAACAATTATAACTATAAAAATAAGGCTGACATATTGTCAGCCTTATTTATTTTAAATCATTACGAACGTAGCAATTTAGCGATATGTGCTTTTAACACATCAATTGCGATACGGTTCTTACCACCACGAGGAACAATAATATCTGCATATTGTTTTGATGGTTCAATAAACTGCATGAACATTGGACGTACTGTTTTTTGATATTGAATCAAGACTGATTCCATTGTACGACCACGCTCAGCAACATCACGTTGTAAACGACGTAATAAACAGATATCCAATGGCGTATCCATAAAGATACTAGCATGCATAATGTCACGCAAACGAGGCTCAGTTAACAATAAAATACCTTCTAAAATGATCACTTTTTTCGGTGTCATCGTGGTGCTTTCTTGTAAACGAGTATGCTCGTTGTAGCTATATTGTGGTACTTCTACTGCTTCACCTTTCATTAACTGCTCTAAATGATCACATAATAAATTATGATCTAGTGCACTTGGATGATCGTAATTAGTTTTAACACGATCCTCCATTGATAGGTGGCTTTGATCGTTATAGTAACAATCTTCCGTGATTACACCGATCTGATGATCGCCGACTTTCTCTTTTAACTCTTTATAAACTGTACTGGCAATCAGACTTTTACCGGAAGCAGAAGCGCCTGCAATACCGATAATAACGCATTGGTGTGAAGTTTCAGACATATCAGAAAGTACCTATTAGACCACGTAGCAAGGCGAATTTGGATAAATTAAACCCTCCGATTATAAGCAGTTGCTATGACAGATACCAGTAAAAATGAGGCATCTGTCATATCTGATTATA
Organism: Photobacterium carnosum; assembly: GCF_002849605.1. Lineage (GTDB taxonomy): Bacteria > Pseudomonadota > Gammaproteobacteria > Enterobacterales > Vibrionaceae > Photobacterium > Photobacterium carnosum. The sequence goes on along the minus strand of NZ_NPIB01000013.1, from coordinate 12,341 downwards.
ATATCAACGGGTTTTGTTTGATTAACCGTTACATTGTACGAATAGTAATCTGCTCAGCAACCGTTTCACCTTGCCAATATAGTCGACTAGCAATATTGGCTGCTAACATAATGTATGCTGCCGCTTGTTCTGATTCAGGCGATGCAATAACGGTTGGTGTACCGTTATCAATATCTTGACGAATTTTGATATCTAATGGCAATTGTGCCAATAACGGTACTGCATAATCTTGTGCCATTTTAGCCGCGCCACCCGTACCAAAAATATGCTCTTGATGACCACAATTGCTACAAATGTGATAACTCATATTTTCAACAATACCGAGCACAGGTACATCGACTTTATTGAACATACTAATGCCTTTAATCGCATCAGCTAACGCTAAGTCTTGCGGCGTTGTCACCACTATCGCGCCAGTAACTGGAATTTGCTGTGATAATGTTAATTGAATATCACCCGTACCTGGTGGCATATCAATCACAAGGTAATCCAGATCAGGCCACCATGTTTCAGTGATAATTTGCGACAATGCTTTCGATGCCATAGGACCACGCCAAATAGTGGCACTTTCTGCTGGCACTAAATAACCCACTGAGTTGGTATATAAACCATGTGCTTCTATTGGCAACATCATCTTGCCATCAGATGATTGTGGTTTTTCATCCATTGCACCCAACATCATCGGGACTGATGGACCATAAATATCCGCATCTAATAGGCCGACTTTGGCACCTTGTTGCTGTAAACCCAAAGCTAAGTTAACCGACGTTGTAGACTTACCCACACCGCCTTTAGCAGAGCTCACAACAATAATGTTTTTAACCCCGTTAAGTGGTTGTTTGTCAGCCACAGCTAACGTTGCCACTCGACAGCGAACATCAAAATTTAACGCTGAATTCACAATACCTTGTTGTTGCTGCTCTGCAATCCATAGGCGTAATTGTTGCGCTAATTCATTGGCTGCAAATGGGATTGTGATGATGATAACACCGTCAGCTGATACCGAGACAAAATGCGGCACATCAGCCCATTCCACGCTCAATAGTGGATGTTCAAATTGATTTAGCCATTGGCGAATATCCCCAACGCTATCGAAATGGTTTGTTTCTATTGCCATAAATTAGCACTCCACATAAATGTCATCACTTATTAACAACATCTACGTCACAGTATTAGTATAGAAAACAACCAGTAACGTTGATGCTGCGGGGTAATATCTTCCTCTTTTTTATCATGCTACCACCAAAGTACCCTTTCTGCCCGATTTCCCCCGTCCTAAAACAGATAAATCAGTATCTGACGCTAGTCAATATGCTGTCCATCAGGTAGTATTTGCAGCTATGTTTTTTTACCCATCATGAGCGAAAGAAGTAATTATGGCTGCTAATCCAAGAAAAATTCTGGTGACCTGCGCCCTGCCGTACGCTAACGGTTCTATCCACTTAGGTCACATGCTAGAGCATGTTCAAGCGGATATTTGGGTTCGCTACCAGCGCCTTCGTGGCAATGAAGTTCATTTCATCTGTGCAGACGACGCACACGGCACTCCAATCATGCTTAAGGCACAGCAGATGGGTGTAGAACCTGAGCAAATGATTGCAGAAGTAAGCAAAGAACACCAAGCTGACTTCGCTGGTTTTGATATTAACTTTAGCAACTACCACAGCACGCATTCACCTGAAAACCGTGAACTTGCTTCTTTTGTTTACACCCAGCTAAAAGACAAAGGCTTTATTACTAGCCGTACTATTTCTCAGTTATTTGACCCTGAGAAAGAAATGTTCTTACCTGATCGCTTTGTAAAAGGCACATGCCCTAAGTGTAAAGCTGAAGATCAATACGGTGATAACTGTGATAACTGTGGTGAAACCTACAGCCCAACTGATCTGATTAATCCAAAATCAGCAGTGTCTGGCGCAACACCAATCATGAAAGATTCAGAGCATTTCTTCTTTGATTTGCCACAGTTTGAAGACATGCTAAAAGCGTGGACTAAATCTGGTGCACTTCAAGATGAAACATCAAACAAGATGCAAGAGTGGTTCGAGTCTGGCCTACACCAGTGGGATATTTCTCGTGATGCACCTTACTTCGGTTTTGAGATCCCTGGCGAACCTGGCAAATACTTCTACGTATGGCTAGATGCACCAATCGGCTACATGGGTTCATTTAAGAACCTTTGTGATAAGCGCGATGATCTTGATTTTGACGAGTTCTGGAACAAAGACAGTTCAACAGAGCTTTACCACTTCATCGGTAAAGACATTGTTTACTTCCACAGCCTATTCTGGCCTGCAATGCTAGATGGCGCTGGTTTCCGTAAGCCAAATAACGTATTCGTACATGGTTACGTAACGGTAAATGGCGCGAAGATGTCGAAGTCTAAAGGTACATTTATCAAGGCGGGTACTTACTTAAACCACCTTGATCCTGAATGCCTACGTTACTACTACGCAGCAAAACTAAACAACCGTATTGATGATCTCGACCTTAATCTTGAAGATTTCACTCAACGCGTAAACAGCGATGTTGTGAACAAGATTGTTAACCTAGCATCACGTAACGCAGGCTTTATTGCTAAGCGTTTTGACGGCATGTTATCTGAGAATTTTTCAGAGCCTGAGCTTTACGCTGAATTCGTTGGCGCAGCAACACGTATTGGTGATCTTTATGAAAACCGTGAATACAGTCGCGCTATTCGTGAAATCACCGCACTGGCTGATAAAGCTAACCAGTATGTTGATGAAAAAGCACCTTGGGTTGTGGCGAAACAAGAAGGTAAAGATCAAGAGCTACAGGAAATCTGTACTGTTGGTATCAACCTGTTCCGCGTATTAATGGCTTACCTAAAACCTGTAATGCCAAAACTTACCGAGCGTACTGAAGCTTTCTTAAATGAAACGCTAACGTGGGAAAGCATCGAAACACCATTAACAAACCATGAAGTTACTAAGTTCAAGGCATTGTTTAATCGTATCGATCCTGCACATGTTGCGGCAATGGTTGAAGCATCTAAAGAAGAAGCAGCGGCTGATAAAGCAGCGATTGAAGCGGCCCAACCAAAAAGCCCATTAACAGATGAGCCAATTGAAGCTGAAATCGAGTTTGATGATTTTGCTAAAATTGATATGCGTATCGCTAAAATTGTTTCTTGTGAAGCGGTGCCAAAAGCAGACAAACTACTGAAATTCCAATTGGATATCGGTGGTGAAATGCGTCAAGTATTCTCTGGTATTAAATCAGCTTACACACCAGAAGAGCTTGTTGGTAAAATGACGGTAATGGTTGCTAACCTAAAACCGCGTAAAATGAAATTCGGCATGTCTGAAGGTATGATCCTTGCAGCGGGCCCTGGTGGTAAAGATCTATGGATCTTAGAACCTCATGAAGGTGCTCAGCCAGGTATGCGTGTAATGTAATTTACACTGCATCTTAATTCTCGATACCGATAACACTGTTATCGGTATTTTTTTATCTTTTTTTACACATCCCCCCGCTTTATAGAACACCAAACCTATCACCTTACGACCGCTTGTTAATAGGTTGTTGAATGTTGATCTAGCTCCGCTGCAAACTCTAATTTTATAAACAAATATTCATCTCTCGTTCATAATTAGCGATCTTGATCGTTTTCCCTTCTGACAATATCACTTACATTGATTGCGTTAATTTGCTTGTAATTATTCATAAAACCAGCAAAATTTAACCCTAAATAGATAGGAACAATAAAAATAACCCATTTTTTTATTTGATATGAAGGACTCATGATGACTTTAGGTATTGTAACGAACCTCGCCATATTTGTTGGCTTGATAGCATTTCTATATCATATGCAAAATAAACACTACAGTTTTACTAAACGTGTGTTTGCTGGTCTAGGTTTAGGTATTGCCTTTGGTGCTGCGCTACAAGTCTTTTATGGTGCTGGCTCTGAGGTCATCAAAACATCAATTGAATATTTTGATATTGTCGGCGTTGGTTATGTGCGTCTGCTACAAATGATCATTATTCCATTAGTGATGGTATCTATCATCTCTGCCATTCTTAAACTAAATGGTGGCACTTCATTAGGAAAAATAAGCAGTCTCACCCTTGGGGTGCTGATTGTTACCACCATGATTGCCGCTTGTGTTGGTATCCTAATGGCTAACCTTTTTGGCCTTACCGCAGAAGGGCTTACATCAGGTGCCGCTGAAATGGCGCGTGCGAAAAGCCTTGAATCAACCCTTTCTAATGTAGAAGCAATGTCGTTTGCTAAATTAGTGATTGAGTTTATTCCTGCCAACCCATTCTTAGACATGACGGGTGCGCGTCGTACTTCAACTATTGCTGTTGTTATCTTCTCTATTTTTATTGGCTTATCTGCAACGGGTATTGCCAAGAAAAAACCTGAAATCTTCGCCCAATTTGAAGGCTTTATTAAAGTCACTCAAGCGATTGTTATGCGTATGGTAACGTTAGTATTACGTCTAACCCCATTTGGCGTATTAGCACTAATGACCAAGGTTATTTCAGGCTCTAACTACACCGATATTGTAAACCTTGCCAACTTCGTTTTTGCTTCATATGCCGCCTTAATTTTAATGTTTATGATTCACTTAGCACTTGTTGCCATTGTTGGTCTTAACCCAGTACGCCATTTTAAAAAAATCATTCCAGTGCTGGCTTTTGCTTTCACATCTCGCACCAGTGCAGGTTCAATTCCAATGAACGTGCAAACCCAAGAAAAATGCCTCGGTGTTCCGTCTGGAATTGCTAACTTCTCCGCCTCTTTTGGTTCAACCATTGGTCAAAATGGTTGTGCGGGTATTTACCCTGCCATGCTTGCAGTGATGATTGCACCAACTGTGGGTATCAACCCAATGGATTTCGGCTTTCTATGTACTTTAGTCACAATTATTACCGTGAGTTCTTTTGGGGTGGCAGGTATTGGTGGTGGCGCAACATTTGCAGCATTAATAGTACTATCAGCAATGGATATGCCAGTGGCACTTGCCGGTCTTTTAATTTCAATCGAGCCGCTTATTGATATGGGTCGTACTGCACTTAACGTATCAGGTTCAATCACCGCAGGTGTAATCACCAGTAAAGTAATGGGCGAAACCGACATGGCTATTTTTAATAGTGATGAAACCATTAACTTAGATGGCGAAGAATCAGCAGCTTAATCAATAGTAAACATTCGTTTTAAGGGAGGTGTATTGCCTCCCTTCTCCATTTTTTAAGGAAAAGACAATAGTATGAAAATTATCATTATTGGTGGCGAAGCCGCAGGTATGAGTGCCGCAGCAAAAGCAAAACGCATTAACCCAACCGCTGAGATTGTTGTTTATGAAGCCTCTAATGTGATCTCTTTTGGTGCCTGTGGATTACCTTATTATATTGGTGATGAATTTTCTGATGCCAATTTCATGGCAGAATTTACCCCAGCACAATTTGCAGAAAAAGGGATTCAGGTCTTAACTCAACATCGCGTTGTTGATCTCGACCCACAACAGCAGCAACTCACCGTTGAACATCAAGGGGAAACACTCGTTACCCATTATGATCGTTTAATGATTGCAACGGGTGCTAAAGAAATATTCCCCCCAATAGCTGGCCTTGAAAAACAAGGGGTTTATTCATTACGTCGTATGCAAGATGGTTTAGACATTAAAACCGCCCTTGCCGATCCACTATGCCAACATGTAACGATTATTGGTTCAGGTTTTATTGGCTTAGAAGTGGCTGAAGCGATGATCCATCAAGGTAAAACAGTACGCTTAATTGAACGTGCCGCCTGCTTAATTCCCGATGCGTTTGATACTGAAATCAGCCAACATCTTCAACCTGAACTTGAACACGCTGGTGTACAAATTCACCTTAAAGAATCAGTGTGTGAAATTATTGGTGATGATCGTGTTACTAGCATTAAAACCGATAAAGATATTTATGCGACCGATCTAGTGATCTGCTGTACTGGCGTTAAACCGAATACAGATTTTATTGCCGCAACAGGCATTGAACGTTTAGCCAATGGCGCAATAATCATTGATCAGCAAGGAAAAACATCAATAGATAATATTTGGGCGGCAGGCGATTGCGCTACCATTTGGCATGCACAGTTACAGCAGCCTGTTTATATTCCACTCGCAACAGGCGCTAATAAAATGGGGCGCTTAGTCGGTGAGAATATCGCAGGAAAAAATCTCCGTTATGACGGTACATTAGGTACCAGTTGTGTCAAAGTTTTAGGCTTAGAAGCCGCTCGCACCGGACTCTCAGAGCGTGAAGCTCAACAAGCTAATATTGATTACAGCACCGTGTATATTAGTGATAAATGCCACACCAACTACTGTGAAGGCCAATCACCACTTTATATTAAATTAATTTACCGTTCTGATAATAAACAATTACTTGGTGGTCAAATGATCGGTAATAAAGGGGCTGTTCACCGTGTTGATGCCCTTGCCGTTGCCATCAGTCTTGGCGCAACAACCGAACAACTAGGTATGATGGATTTTGCCTATGCGCCGCCATTTGCACGTACTTGGGATATTATGAATGTCGCGGGTAATGTGGCTAAATAATCGCTTTATCTATAAATAATAACGACACAAGCTACGTACTTTTTTAGCATCTATAAAGAAAAAGTACGTAGTCTCCTCCCTGTTATAAACATCATCAATATCCTTCCTACATTATTCTCTTACAACTATTTATCGAAAATCCCGATCATATTCCTCGAAAAAATAACGTTTTATTACTCATTTATACATTCAAATCGCGATTTATGTTAAATATTAGTTAAAAATAGATTTTATAAACATTAAATCAGTATAAAATTTGTGACTTAACGCAGATTTTAGCAGTTAATAACAATTATTACTTCACGTTAACAGACAAATAACTGCTACTCTTCGAACGCACTCTGATAATCGATGGACAGAGAGAAATAAATATTAAGGATAAATATTAATGACCACAGAAAAGAAAAAAATGTCACTGACTGGCCGAGTTATACTCGGTATGGTTTTAGGTATTCTGACAGGATTTATGATCCGTTCCCTTTTTGCTGATGTCGCTTTTGTTAATAACTACATCGTAGATGGCCTGTTTGATGTTGGTGGCAAAATCTTTATTGCCAGCTTAAAAATGCTCGTTGTACCTCTGGTTTTTGTCTCACTGGTTTGTGGTACAAGCTCATTAAAAGATTTAGCAACACTTGGCCGCCTTGGTGGTAAAACCTTAGCGTTTTATCTCACCACTACAGCCTTAGCCATTACCCTTGCGCTGACCATGGCAAATATCTTCCAACCAGGTGCAGGGGCCGATTTAAGTGCTGCAACAACATTTGCATCTAAAGAAGCACCATCGCTAGGTAGCGTTATTGTGGGCATGTTCCCAACCAACCCAATCAGCGCAATGGCAAATGGTAATACCTTACAGATTATTGTATTTGCCGTTTTATTTGGTATCGCAATCAGTGCCGCTGGCAAACCAGGTGAACGTCTGGCAGCAGTATTTGCCGATTTAAATGAAGTGATCATGAAGCTGGTGGCTTTATTGATGAACATTGCCCCATACGGTGTGTTCTTCTTAATGGCGAAATTGTTCACAGGTTTAGGCTTAGATGCGATCTTTAGCTTAATTAATTACTTCCTCGTCTTAGTCGCTGCTCTATTACTGCATGCATTGGTCACTTATAGCGTAATGCTAAAAGTATTTACCGGTTTGAGCCCAATTACGTTCTTCAAGAAAATGGAAGATGCTGTAATGTTTGCGTTCTCAACCGCATCATCCAATGCCACCATTCCCGTTACAATGGAAACAGCCACTAAGCGTTTAGGTGTTAATAACAAGATTGCCTCATTTACGGTTCCCCTTGGTGCAACCATTAACATGGACGGCACCGCCATCATGCAAGGTGTGGCAACGGTATTTATTGCTCAAGCGTTTAATATTGACCTTTCGATGAATGATTACATCATGGTTATTCTAACCGCAACATTGGCATCAGTCGGTACGGCAGGTGTTCCTGGGGTTGGTCTGATTATGCTTGCAATGGTACTTAACCAAGTAGGTCTACCTGTTGAAGGTATCGCATTGATTATGGGTGTTGACCGTCTACTTGATATGGTACGTACCGCCGTTAACATCACGGGTGATAGTGTCGTAACCTGTATTGTTGCTAAATCTGAAGGTGAAATGGATATTGAACGTTTCAATGATCCACTAGCAGCGACAGAAGATGAAGTGGTTCGTTTCCATCCGAATCCTCAACCGCAAGCACCAAAATCATAACAACGAGTAAAAACTTGCGAATACCATATTCAAGGGCACGTAAAGTGCCCTTTTTTTTAGTTTGGAAAAATCATATTGATCACGCATAAAACGAAACACCTCATATAATTGTACAACGATCACATTCCATAGATTAATTCTATTCATAATCTTTTAAACAATCAGAATAGCTTTATAATTCAACTACAAAACAAAATAGAATTATTATAATGAACTATCGTCAAACTCTAATATCTACAGGAATATCTCTTGTCCTTTCTGCTCCTTCTTTTGCCTATGATTTAAGCGCCGACGAATATACTCAAGAAGATCTAACTGTTATTAAAAAAGCTGAGACATCGGCTAATGCAGAAGTTCTTTACAACGCAGCAAATATTTTAATATCAGAATCAATGATGCAAGAAAATATTGAACAGGGTATAAAATACCTTGTTCTGCTTGCAAAAAAAAATCACCCTAAAGCAACACTAACTCTAGCTGATTACTATTACGAAGATAGTCACTACAAAGAAGCACTCAAGCTTTATCACCAATTAGAACAAAAACAAGATCCTTATGTGCTTTATAGCTTAGGTGTTATGTACTTTGATGGTGAAGGTACTCAACAGGATTACAAAAGAGGCAATAAGTATTATCTTGCAGCTGCCAAATTGGGATACAACGATGCTATGTACCAATTGGCTTTTTCATACAACGACGGTCAAGGTGTCAAACAAGACTATACTAAAGCAGCCCTATGGTTCAAAAAATCAGCCGAACAAGGGGATGCCAGTGCGATGTATAATTTAGGCCTCTCTTACCTTAACGGTGAAGGTGTTAAAAAAGACTGTGCTCATGCAATTAAACTCCTCGAGCAAGCAATAAATACGGATAATCACACTCGCTCTTATGCCAAACTGGGTGACATTTATTACTATACCGACTACAAAGCTCAATGCGGATTTAACAAGACTGATTATAAGAAGTCATTAAGTTATTTCATGAAAGGTGCCATGCAAGGTAATGAATATAGTCAATATATGGTTGGGTATTCGTATCGTAATGGACATGGAACATACAGTAATTTCAGTACTGCTTTAGCTTGGTATAATATTGCAGAAAATAATGGTTACGATGCCAGTTCTGAGATAAAAGATATAAAACAACACATGTCAGCTGAAGATATTAACAAAGCAGAAAAGCTTCAAGAACAGATACTTCCATAAAGATTTACGCGGCTTTTTAGTGCCTATTTTGTTGTTGTGCAACATATTTAAATCGTAATCATTTAACGTAAAAGCATTTTCGCCTTAGATTTAAAATAAATCTACCTCGCATACAAAAATACCGCCTCAAATTGGGCGGTATTTAACAGTATGTCTATTTATGCGCACTGACATAGAAAAACGACCTCTGATAATAATTAATTTTAAAATGCAGTTTTTTGTAACTATTTATTTGTATGATTCATTAATCTAATGATATGCAACAAGATAACGTGTATTATTCTCACGCCCTGTCGGTGTGTTATATACAAGCCTCTCATAGAGGTGATTCTAATCATGAAGTGATTTACTCACTTACTTCCTTGTGAAGTAGCCCCCTAAAAAGGGCGTTAATAGTCTTAAAATTTTCCCGCAGGGCAACTAATTCGGAGATGTAATGAATAAAGATAGTATTTGGTGGACAAGAAAATCATGGATAAATGCTGAAAGTAGACTACTTCACTATGCTTATTGGTCGAATAGGTATCTATTTTGGTATTCTCTTTGCGGAGTTTTTGCATCTGTATTACTACTAGGAAAAACACAACCTGATGTAATATCAAAGGTATTTATTTGCTTTTCCGTTTTTGTTTTCTGTATGTCTTTATTTATTTCTCTAGGCCGTCATAACGAAAGAGCCAATAAATTTAAATGTGGATATATTGACTTACAATCTCTTTACATAAAAGTTAAATATCAAGACCATTTGAATAACGAAGATTCACAAAAATATCGTGAGATACTTGAATCTTGTGAAAACCACTCTTGGATTGATTTTCTTAATGCCAAAGTTACTGCTTACAATAATACTAACAATATCGATGACTTAACTATAATTGCTAGATGGTACGATTTTGTATTATTTTACTCAATAAAAGTTATTAACGTATTACTAACTATTGCAATATTATCTATACCGTTATTAATAATTTACTTCTCATGCAAAAAGTAAAGCTATGAACTCTATATTCACATCTGACAACTTAAGAAAAATATACATTTCTAACTTTGCTTTATCTAAAGTGACTGGCATTGATAGTATACAACCAAAGCACTTCGCTAAAAATCAAAGTAAAGATATTAATACTATAGTTACAAAAGTGTTTTTTAAAGAATATGAATTCACTAGATACAAAGAAAAACTAATTTCTAAAGGTGCTAATAAATACCCAAGACAAATTGCTATACCTACATTGAGAGATAGGATTGCCTTAAAAGCATTGAACAATTACCTCCAAAAAAAACTTTCTGATCACCTAAACATTCAAGTACCACAGCAAGCAACAAGAGATGTTAAATCCGCTTTAAAAATAGGTCAGTACGAAACTGTAATAAAAATAGATATTAAAGATTTTTACCCAACAATTTCCCACCACATCTTAGAAGAAAAACTAAAAACGCTAGGGATTGAAGATACGGCTATCACTTTAATTAAAAATGCAATTTCAACTGGTTTTGAGAAAAATAAAAAAAACATTATAGGCATCCCACAAGGGTTATCTATTTCAAACGTACTTGCTGAAATATACATGCATGAAATAGATGAAAAAATAAGTAAATACAATATTTTTTATAAAAGATATGTTGATGATGTACTTATATTCTGTAAAAACAATGAAGCTGAAAATATTTATAATCATTTTATAACAGAAGTTAACGCACTGATCCTTAAAGCACATGAAGTAAGCGAAACTTCTGATAAAACTATAATACAACCTATAAATGATGAATTTTCTTATCTGGGGTATATATATAATCCGAAGATGGATAACGGTAATAAAAATATACCACTTAAACCTTCTAGAAAGATAACAACTTCAATTAGGTATTCTAGTAGAAAAAAATTTCAGGATGCTATAGCAGCACTATTCACTTCATATTCCAATGCTGGAAAGCAACGATCAAAAGCTTTGCTATTCTGGAAACTAAACTTAAGAATTACAGGTTGTATTTCCAATAAAAAATGTAAAGGTTGGTTATTCTTCTTTTCAGAAATTGACGATATGCTAATGCTATTTAATCTAGATAACATGATTAAAAAACTGTGCATAAGACACCATGTTGAGTACAACGGCGTAAAAAAATCAACTAGAGCCATACATGAAATTAAGCATAATAAATGGAATAACAACTATTTCCCAAACTTTGATACATATAATTATAAAAACATGAAAGAAGTAATTTCATACGATAAAGGAATTCCAGTACACAAGTTAAAATTATCAGAACAAGATATAGAAAATAATTTTTGGAATATTATCAATAGAGAAGTGAAATCTATGGAAACAGATATATCTTCATTCTCTTAATACTCGTAAATTAAGAAACAAAAACACACTTAACCGAGTGTGTTTTTTATACCATAATTATTAACAGCATCCATCTTATGTGATCCAGAGTCCTCGTAGCGCTCAGATACAATAAAGGCCGCCTAAGCGATCTTATTCCTTAGATTTAAAATAAATCTAAATTTAGGCAAACCCCCTAGAAATAGATTTATTTTAAATCTGACTATTTTTATCAATCAATCTCGCCATAATCGCTTATCAGTCTGACATGACTCAAATACCCGTTAAATAGCCTCTATAAACGATTTTAAAGACATAAAGACCTCTCACTCGACACCTAATATGACTTTTCTCTAAAAATGCCTGTATTTAACAGTATGCATCTAATCCGTACTACGCGTGTAGGTCCCATTTAGAAATGTCCGGTTTGAACCCGTTAGAAATGTCATGTTGAACTATATTCAGATCATAGGTTTTGCTATGAACTGGAATCAATAAATGTTGCTCACTATGACTGAAAATGAAT
>NZ_NPIB01000012.1 GCF_002849605.1 Photobacterium carnosum | reverse complement strand
TATATATTGCAGCATTACAACACTAAGCGGGGCCATAGTTATAACAACTATTTACCGCCAGTGGTGATGGAAGCAGCCGCTTAATTTAAACACCTATAAAGGTGTACAGTTTTACTTGACCACTTCAAATATCACTGTTAACCAAAATGTATTTTGCGATGACAGTTGGGGCATATGGCTTTCACATTCTCAAGTGAATCCTCACCACCTTGAGACAATGGCTTAATATGATGGACTTCTAAGTAAGGTTCATCATTAGATTTTTTAATAAATGGTGCAAACTTACGACATTTTTCACAGATACCCTTTGCTCGATATAAAGCTTCGGCAACTACATCTGGATTTCTATTATAGTCATAAACAGATCTTAGTACTTTTTGAGGAGCCTTATCTGCTGATAATATTCTTTTTTTACGTTCAGCTGATGTATTAGTTTGAGAATAACCCACAGCATTGTTAAATTGAATATTATATTCAGCCTGAGTTTCTTTTATTAATATTGAATCATTCACATCAAGTTCTTTTAAAGAAATGAATCTTATATAGGTTTTCTTCTGCTGATTATCAAAATTTTCAATTAAACCTAAATGTACATTTCTTAATTTCTTGTTAGCTGATTTGCTAATAACAAATAAGGGGATTTTAGCGTCATAACAGTTTTTAAGGGCTTGGATCTCATTTTTATCATGGGAGCCATGTCGTTTTGTTGCGGGAAAATCGTAATTAATACCTTTCTCTGAAAAATCATCATCGTAATCTTTGCCTGTATGTAGAATACTTACAGCAACACCAGCATCATCAGAAACGATACCTTTGGTTAGTGCAGTATTAACCCATACTCCAGCAGCACCACTGTAAATACCAAATTCTCTTAATTGGCCAGCAGTAACATCTGTTGCACTATCATCATACGTGATCTTATTAAATAACTTTTTACGACGTTCTATTTCTTGTTTTATCGATAGGTTATTCACATTCTCTCCAACTAATAATTTATCAGCTGAGTATTTACTCAATAGATAATTTTCCGTGATGGATTCTATTACTCAACCTGTGGAATATCATGCTTAACCTATTGAAAATGTGATGCGCATCATAATGAATGTGCAACTAAGTTAAAATACCTGTTACTTACGATTAAAAGCTGAGTGATATATAGAGAATGGTACTGGTTATTATCCGTCATCTCGGAAGTCGAGGAACGAGGGCTATCCGTGATCTATTCACCGCGTGCTTGAGCATAAAAGACGACAATAAATACAGTTACTCTACAACGCGTGGATAATAGATTCCCTATCTCGTTCGTAACCTCACTGTAGGGAATGACGGGGGGTTGAGGTTGGCATTCGTTGTAAATAATGGCGAGATTGGGTTGTGCAATCATTGTTGAAAATGATACAGCCTATTATCCGTCATCTCGGAAGTCGAGGAACGAGGGCTATCCGTGATCTATTCACCGCGTGCTTGAGCATAAAAGACACCAGCAAAAACAGGCACTCTACAACACGTGGATAGTAGATTCCCTATCTCGTTCGTAACCTCACTGTAGGGAATGACAGGGGTAAAGTAACCCGATGACTCGAACCTGATTTTCCTCCAATAAAAAAGGCCATACCTGCGTTAACAGGTATGGCCTTTTTTTAGCGATAATCGCTACTTATGCGTCTTTGCTTTGCTCGACTTCTAGCTGCATGAGCATTAAGTCTTCGCCATCAAGTACCTGAGTATGATTACTACCGCAATGCTGACAAATAATGCTACGCTCGGTGTGAATGGTTTCTTGTCCACATTCGAGGCAGGATAACACCAGCGGCTGAATATTCATTTCAAACTCAGCGTCATGGCAAATGCTTTCCAGCTTAAAGGTCTGAAAAGCAGTTTCAAGTAAGGCAGGTTCTACCCCACTTAAAATGCCAACTTTAATCGCAACGCGGGTGACTTTGTCTGCATTATTATCACGAGCATGTTGTTCGCATTGTTCGATAAGTGCGCCAACAATAGAATACTCGTGCATTAACAGATCCTCGGTAATAATTCACCTTGAGGAAGGTCAAGATAACGACGGCTACCCCAACCACTGGTTAGAATAACACGACCCGTATGTTCATTATTTACTGAACCAATAACACATGCGTTGTCACAGGCAGCAAAGGCTTCAAGCACCTCTAATGCTTTTTGCGCTTGTGCTTGAGGCAATGCAAGAATGAATGTGCCTTCGTTCGCTAAATCAAACGGTTCAAACCCGTATAATTCACATAGACCACGCACTTCTTCACTGACAGGTACATCATCTTCAACAAGGCTAATACCAACATCAGATGCTTGTGCCCATTCGTTTAATACCGCAGATAAACCACCACGGGTTGCATCACGCATTGCATGAATATCAAGCCCTGCTGCAATTAAGGCTTCAACCGCAGGCCATAGCGTATTGCAATCACTGATAAGCCCAGATTCAAGGGTTAAGCCTTCACGCGCCATTAAAATAGCGGCACCATGACGACCCACATCACGCGAAACAATAATCGCATCACCATCAGCAAGATTACGTACTGAAATGCCTGTTTGCATGATTTTACCAACACCAGTGGTATTAATAAAAATACCGTCAGCACAACCTTTTGGCACCACTTTAGTATCACCACAAACAATTTTAGCACCTGAAATGCTTAACTCTTTTGCCATGCTACTCACGATGGTTTTAAGCTTATCAATCTCAAAACCTTCTTCGATAATCACGCTGCAACTTAAATATTGCGGTTGTGCGCCCATCATCGCTAAATCATTCACGGTGCCTGCAATGGCTAATTTACCGATGTTACCACCAGCAAAAAACAACGGTGACACTGTAAATGAATCAGTAGTAAAGGCTGTTTTACCTTCAAGGGTTAATACCGCTGCATCTTCTTCGCTACGTAAAATAGCATTATCAAACGCTTTAAAGAATAAGCCTTTAATGAGCTTATTCATTTCCTGACCGCCACCGCCGTGGCTTAATTGAATGGATTTTGTAGTCGATAATGCAGAAAAATCTTGTTCACTCATTTTACACCTCGGTAACGGAAATACGCATTACACGCACCTTCTGAACTCACCATACAACTGCCAAGTGGCGTTTGTGGCGTACAACCACGGCCAAAGACTTTACAATCTTTTGGTTTCGCTAAACCACGCAAAATATCACCGCACTGACACGCTTTATGATCATCAATCGGTGTCATGGGCAAATAAGCAGCAAATTTAATTTCAGCATCGCGATGACGATATTTTGCATTAAGTTGTAATGCTGAGTTAGCAATCGGCCCTAAACCACGCCAGCGGAAACTATCACGAATATCAAAACAACGTTTAACTGCTGCTTGAGCAACCGTGTTACCTTCTTCTGTTACAGCGCGTGTATATTGCACATCGAGTTCAGCAATGCCTGCGACTCTTTGCTTGGTTAAGCGCAGAATAGATTCCATCACATCAACGGGTTCAAAACCTGCCACAACAACAGGTGTTTTATAATTTTCAACCACTGAGCGATAAATTTTAGCGCCTTCAATAACACTTACATGCGAAGGACCAATAAACGCATTCACTTTAACCGCAGGATCAGCCATTACTACATCAATCGCAGGTGGCACTAATACATGATTAATGTGGAAATAAAGGTTATTGACCTGACGTTGCTCGGCTAATTCAATCAAAATAGCCGTCATTGGGGTTGAAGTTTCAAAGCCAATCGCAAAGAAAACCACGTCTTTATCTGGGTTATCAAGCGCAATAGCTAAACAATCCAACGGATCATAAATTGGTCGAATATCACACCCTTTAGCGCGATATTGTGCCAAACTGCCTTTTGAACCTGGAACACGGATCATGTCGCCCAATGTTACTAAAATCACATTTGGTTGACAGGCTAATGCTGCTGCATGGTCAATACGCTCTTTGGGCATTACACACACAGGACAACCGGGGCCGTGAATAAAATCAATATTGTCGGGCAATAACTGCTTTAAACCATACTTCATAATGGTATGTGTATGACCACCACACACTTCCATTACTTGCATTGGTTCAGGTAAATCAACCGCAAGCAATTTAATTTGTTTAGCTAGATTAAGAACTGTGTCGGCATCACGAAAACCTTCATACAGTTTTTTAAGATCAAAACTCATATTGGAAGTGGCCCTGATTCATCCATAATAAACTGATACATTTCAAGACTTTCTTGTGCATCTTTGTCATCGATTTTGCTCATTACAAAACCAATATGAACTAATACATATTCACCAAGAACAAGCGGATCCATTAATAAATGGCAGCTTACTCGACGCTTCATGCCCATAGTATCAACAGTAACCGTATTATCTTCGTGAATTTCTACAACCTGCGATGGAATCGATAAACACATAATTACGCTTCCTGTTGACGTAGATTAGCCGTTAGCCATGTCACTAAAGGGGCAAACGTTGCTTCATCTGTCGTTGATAGCGTAATCACTTCAATATTAGGATTCAGTTTCTTAAGCTGCGCTTTCGCTTCTTCAATGCTGAAATCAAAATACGGTAACAAATCACACTTGGTAATTAATACCACATCAGCACGACGGAACATCACTGGGTATTTTTCAATTTTGTCGTCGCCTTCTGGAACAGAAACCAAAACAATATTTTTATGCGTACCCACATCGTAGCTTGCAGGACAAACCAAATTACCTACGTTCTCAACAAAGCAAATATCAAGATTTTTAAGATCAACATGGTGTAATGCACCGTGAACCATAAAGGCATCAAGGTGACAAGCAGAACCTGTTTGAATTTGGTATGCATCAATACCGTGTGCTTTTAAACGATCAGCATCACGCGAGGTTTCTAAATCACCTTCAATAACAGCATATTTTAAATCAGAATGTTGATGTAAGTGCTCAAGCAATGTGGTTTTACCGCTACCTGGGCTACTCATCAAATTAAATGCCGTCACATTCTGTGCTTCAAAATGGGCTCGATTGTGTGCCGCTTCCACATCATTCTTATCTAGAATTTTATGAATAACCGACAATGTTTTTTTATCATTTAATTGTGGATTTGCTTGTAGTTGGTGATGATGGTGATCACCTCTCGGTAATGAACAACCGCAATCTTGGCACATATGAACTCCAGTATAGGGGGGATTTTATCTATCGTTTTGATCAAAAATATAGATAAACGTTAGAAAAAATTAAACAGGACTCAGTTCAGGTTATTAAACACTCAAATTCTGAGAATTATGATAATCGATTATCTATTCTTTAAGAGGATAAAGCAATTTGTGTGATAATTTATTTACCGAATTATTAGATTGATATTATATCTCTATCTCCCTTTATAGCGAACTGATAAAATAATCAGGCTACGATTCAGTTTAGCTTCAGACTTAATGACAATAATCTGACATAAGCGTAAATCTGGACGCGTATGTTATATCATAAGCACTTCAAGATTAATCACGATGAGACTTGCTTTGATGCTCTCTCACGCCTTCTTGAATAATAATGTTATTCATCGAACAAAAGAGAAACCATAATGCAAACAAAAACATCTAGCTTAAAAACCAAGTTTCTTAAATTAGCTGTACCAGTAGCGTTAGCTTGTGCATTTGCAGCAGCGCCAACAGTAGCAATGGCTAAAGATGCTCCGAATGCCTCTATGATGGCATCTCAAAAGATTACCGCAGAGCAACAACACGTTGCGGGTGAAATTGGTAAAATTCAACAAGAACTTGCCGCTATTCGTGTGAAGACATTAAAAGCAAACCCTCAATTAATCACTGAGATGAAAGCTTACGAAACTGCATTTAACAATAAAGTTAAAGCATTAGGTTACCAGCCTGAAAAGTTAATTAAACGTGCTCAAGAAATCCAAATTGAAGCAACGAAAAAAGACATTTCAAATGACAAGCGTACCGCTCTGATTAAAGAATTTACGACTATTCGTACTACGCTTGAAAAACAACAGCGTTCAATCTTGAATGATCCTGCAATCAGCAAGCAAGACAAACAAGTACAAGATGACGTTATCAATGCAATGAAAAAAGTAGATTCAAAAACAACAGATCTACTAAAACAGCTTAATCAACTGGTAATGCAATTTAGAAAATAATTGCGCTACACAACTGAATAATCTTTTATTCAAAAAAAAAGGATAATCCAATGATTATCCTTTTTTATGTCTCATTTTTTATATCTAATTAAGAGAAAATATAACTTATAACTTAACGGCTTGATTTTGGCTTAACAATTTCATGCCATTAATGATTTTTGCAAACCACACAGCTATTGCAACAATCGCAATCGCACCACCAACAAACGGTAATACGTTCAATATCTTCGCCAGAATATCACTGTGGACCCAATATTCAGCACCCGCGATCATACCTGTGGTTGTCGCAGCAGAAACACCTAACACTACAAAAAAGGTTAAAAACAAAAAGAAGCTACGAATAATAGTGTAATAATGGCTATAGGTAATCTCATCAGTGCCTTTATCAAGTTTATAACCCGCATAAATAATAGCGATAACCCCTGATAATAATAAAGTAAACGGGGTTAGAAAGCTGGCTATATAAGCAAACCAAATACCCTTTTTATGTTCTTCCGTCATTATATTGATCCGAATAAATAAGCAATGTATACGCTAATTATCACTGATATTTACTTGAGTTCAAGTTTCGCTCTAAATTACGATGATCGGGATCAACTTCTCGATTATTGCTGTCGCTAGAGTCTGCTATAACACCCTAAACGAACACATGCCTGCGATAAATTGACAGGCATGAATGGGTTTATTTTACGACTGCCAACAAATGCTATTTATAATTTATCTGTTGGCGTTTCAATTTCAGAACCATCTTTAATCCGACGATGCCCTTGCTCTAAATGAACAAAATCCACTAAATCATCCCCACTAACTTGAAAGGCTTTACCAAACCCTTTAACAAATAGCCCTTGCGTTGGCGCTAAGCGGAATAAGACAAAATCTTCTAAGCCACTTAAACCATCAATAATCTCACCAAAGCGGTCGCGTAACGCTGCCACTGCCAACAACCAACGATCACTATTACGCTCAACCACACTCACATCTGCTTCAAACGTTAATCGTTTACGGG
The DNA here is from genome assembly GCF_002849605.1 of Photobacterium carnosum. Taxonomy (GTDB): domain Bacteria; phylum Pseudomonadota; class Gammaproteobacteria; order Enterobacterales; family Vibrionaceae; genus Photobacterium; species Photobacterium carnosum. Next base: position 115,328 of record NZ_NPIB01000012.1, on the reverse strand, counting down.
CATACAGTGTTTTTGCTGTCGTTTCATCTTCAATCATCATTAAAGAGACTTGCGGATTTTCCAGTAAATTACGCGCATGTTTGGCAATTTGGCTAATTAACACATAATACCCATCATCAAGTAACGCAAACGGAGCATAACTGACATTGGGTTTACCATTAATATCAACGGTGGCGAGTTGCAGTGTTAAACATCCTTCACGAAATTCTTTAATTTCTGGTCCTAAGCGGCTTTGCAGTCGTTCTTGTTTTACTTCATTCATAAATAATTCCCTTATTTTTTTAATACTGGCTGACTAATATTCTATTTTTATCTGTTGTTATTATATTTTTAACTAACGACTAGTTTTAACTAATGGCTTTAATTGGCTAATAGTTTGAGCTGTTGAAACTTTTCAATTTGATCTGAGAATAAGCTGCGCTGTTTATCTCTACCTAAATAGACTTTAAAGACACATTCGCCTTGCTCGGCAAAGAAGCCAATAAAATAGCTTTCTTGTCCCATAAATGGCTTACTGACTAATGCTATATGCTTAACGAGATCTAACCGTAAATGACCATGCAATTCGCCATCTTTACCCATTAAATTATAGTAGCCACGGGCCAATTTTCCTTTGGGAAACGGCGCTTTCACTTCAAAGATAGACCCCATTGAATGCACGATAGTGGTAACAGGCCCCCAGCTAGGTAATGCCTCAACAATGGTTTGTGCCACATTGCCAGCCAGTGGAAAAACTAACTCAGATGGCAGCGATAACGCCACTTCACCTTCTGTAACCTGTAATTGTTCAGCAATAGCGCCAGCATGAAGTTTTTCATCCTGTTGCAATATTTGAGCAACCCTCGTTTTTAATTCATCATGAGAATAGCGAGTAAACACAGTTATCATCCTTTTAATTACAATTAGCTAATATATTTAATTTTCACACGGTTAAGATTGAGCTTTTACCGTTGTGGTGGTTATTACTTGAATCAATGCTTGTGCCAGCGTTACCGCCCAAAATTGCCCTGCTAGCGTCAGATTTAAATAGCGATGCCGCCCTAGTTGTTCTATTTCAACAAAGCCATGTTGTTGCCACTGTTGAAATAATGGCATGCAATAACTGAACAATGACCAGCCTGCTTGCTTATCGAGTTGTTTTGCTACAATCACTCCGCGATCAAAGCCTGCTTTAATTACCGTATTAACCGCAGCATGGGGTGGTGATTTAACCATCATCGCCAGTGGGATCCGTTGGTTATTAACATCATCCATATAATGTTCAAGCTTACGATGTTGCATAAAACCATAACCGCCAACATTGCCACCAGCACCCGCCCCTAGTGGTAAGACTTCGGCGGTGGTTTTAGCAAGGCTGTTATAGCTACTTCGTTCACGATTATCGCGCGCCCAATGATTAACACTTAAACGACGTAGATGATGTTTAGCCATAAAATCTACCCCCATTTCAAACATTGAGGCTTTAGTCATGGTATCAGCCGGCTCAGGTAAACGACCTTGTTCGACCATTTTCCCCATTGGCGTATTACCCATTTCAATCAATTGATATAAATCAACACCATTGGCACCAGAATCAAGAAAATCGTTCAAATCCTGTTGCCAGACTTCAAGATTCTGATAAGGCAGCCCATAGAGTAAATCAATCACAATAGGCACTTGATCGGTTGCCGCTAACTCACTGACACGTTTTAACACCACGTCGCGATCATCTAAGCGTTTTGCTTTACGACGAACTTGCGTATCAAAACTTTGCACACCAAAAGAAAAACGGTTAAACCCGCCTTCAAGTGCCGATTCAAACATTTCATCGCTGAAACGGTTAATTCGCCCTTCTAGGGTTAACTCACAATCAGTGGCTAACGGAAAATATTGGCGGATCATGGTGCCGAGTTGTTTAATTTGTGCCGCGGTTAAATCAGTCGGAGTACCACCGCCAATATAGACCGCTTGAAAAGGTGCAGCTTGCGTCCATGGCTGAGCGGCTTTATATTTAAGCTCAACCATTAATGCCGCAAAATAATCATCAATCAGCCGTTGGCTCGATGCATATTCAAAAAAACTGCAATAGGTACAACGTACACGACAAAATGGAATATGAACGTATAAACAACGCTTATTAAAAGGTGGGGTTGTCCGCTGTAAAATTTGCTGTACTAGCGGCTGTATTTGATTGGATTCAATAGGATTGTGACTACCACCACCAGCATGTGCCGATAATTTACGTCGAAAACCAAATCGCAACGGATCCGGCGTATTTTCTCCAAGAATATCACCACCAAAACTAGATATATCCAAACTAGCTGGCGTATTTATAGGCAATATAGATTGTTCAGCATTTATCATATTAATGGCTATGTCCACTAGCCCCTCTTCAGTAACTTGTGATGTGTAACTTCGATAAGGTTGGCGACAAATCGATTCACATCACATCATTTATGATTATTTGCTATCACTTTTTAAGCTGTTTATTTCAAGATTTCAGTACAGAAACGGTACATTGCCATTCCCATCAGTGATTCTTAATCTTATTTTCGGTCATAATATTTTGCATTGAATAATATTGCAAATGATAATTGATATTATTCGCATTTAGTGGATAATGGCTAAAAATAAAATGCTGATATTAATAATTATGTTACTAACAACATGAAAAATATAATAAAACTAACCATATACACAGGAGGTGGTATTTTGCGTCAATATTCAATCACTATCGATGACGTTCTTTTTAGTGTTATTTTTAGGTAAAAATAGTGAATACAAAACGTTACGTTGCCGCTGGGGCGGTATCATTATTGGTTCATAGTATGTTTCTTGCTGCGATGCCAACCAAGGATCCAATCACACTGACGATAGGAACCGATACGCCACGTGTCAGTTTAACCTTCGTTGCTGTTCCACCTACTGTAGTGAAAACACCACCGCCAACGGTAATACCAATATCAACCGAATCGATACCAACAAAATCTGCGCCAGTAAAGCCCCCTGTTGCATCAACCATGAAGCGCTTAACAAAGACCACAACAGCGGATAAAAAAGCCCCAACGCTTAAAAAAACGATAACACCGAAGAAAACAGTAACGCAAAAGAAAGCAACAACACAAAAGAAAGCAACAACACAAAAGAAAACTGTCCCCCCTGTAAAGAAAAAGCAGCTTACGCATACAAAACCTTTAAAACAGACATCATCAGCTGTAACACCAACAACGACGACAGATACAAAAACAGCACTAAAATCAACAAAAGCACCGTCAAATCAAGCGAATAAAACAGCAGCCACCGCTGTCGATAACGCAGGAACACAAGCATTACAGTTGGTATCAAAGCCTACCTTTGTAACACGACCTGGCGCTGTCAATTACCCCAAATTAGCCAAACGTCGTGGCATTGAAGGTCAAGTACTGATTGAAGTCTGGATTGATATAAAAGGACAACAACTCAAGCAAAAACTGATCAAATCATCAGGCGCACAGATCTTAGATAACGCGGCAATCGCGGCGATCAAAAAATGGCATTTTTCTTCTCATATTGTGAACGGTAAAGCGATTGCCCACCGAGTACAGATCCCTGTACGTTTTAAACTGGACTAAACCATGACTGTTATTGACAACCTCACCCAACAATTTGGCCTTATGACATGGCCGCTGCTTATTTGCTCGATATTAACGGTCATGATTTTAGTTGAACGGTTTATACAAGTATTACTCTGTACTGGTGTTGGAAAAACCAAAGTTACCGCACTTTTGGATAAACAAAATCGCCATGATGATCGCGCACTTGATCAGTTAGCAGAACAACTTAAACACCAACGGCCATTATTATGTAAAGGCATCTCGATGCTGATTTCCCATCGTCATTTTACGAAACCATTACGTGAAGATGCCGCAAGCATTTGGCTACTTCAAAAACGTCAACAATTGCGTTCAGGGTTACGATTACTGAGTTTAATTGGTGTGATTAGTCCGCTATTAGGTTTACTTGGTACCGTTCTGGGCTTAATTGAAATGTTTAAAAGCATTGCCCTATCAACAGGCTCTGTGACTCCCAGTGATCTTGCTGATGGTCTAGGTTTAGCGATGCGCACTACCGCTGCTGGCTTAATTATTGCCCTGCCCGCCATTACAGGCTCACAATTATTAGGCTTATGGGCCGATAGCATCATGGAGACATTAGAGCACAGTCTAAATCGTTGTAATTTATGGTTAGAAGGCATGAACATTGATCTCGGTAATGGCCCCGTAAAGCCATGTGATACTTGTGAAGAAAACCCAGCTTACAATGGTAAATCAGCATGATTAGTATCAATAATCATCAGCAAAACACAGATGAACTCAACCCTGATTTAACCCCATTATTGGATATTATTTTTATTGTGATGGTGTTTTTATTACTTACCGCAACAGTAAAAATTAAAGCATTAGATGTAGAATTACCGCAAACCGCGACTCAAATATTACAAACAACCAAAGCCGATCCGATCACGATAAACCTCGTTGACGCTGAACCTTATTGGGCATTAGACGGTCAATCGATCGACAACTGGGATAACTTTTCACAACAACTATTAGCCACTGTAAAAGCACAGGCAAATAAACCCGTCGTTATTGGTGCTGATAAAAAAGCCTCAGTCGAACAGATGCTCAAATTATTAGCTTTTCTACAAAAAAACGACATTAAAGCCACGCAACTATTAATGGAAGATCAACAATAATGGACCGTCATACCTCTTTTATAACTGCACCTTTTATAACTACACCTTTTTTACGTCATATTTCTCAAAAAATAATGTTATCAACCACACTGTTTATCTCCGCATCAAGCTTATTTAGTCCCTTAGCCCATGCGCAAGTAGAACCAAATTCTGCAAGAGTGATTAGTGCTGGTGCTGCTATTACTGAAATCATTAATGCATTAGGGGCTGAGCAACAATTAATTGCCGTCGATGTAACCAGTAAAACACTGGTGGCAGATAACATGCCTAAAGTGGGTTATCACCGTCAACTGTCAGCAGAAAGCTTGATTGCTTTAGCCCCGACTCGCATTATTGGCTCCGATGAAATGGGTCCACCAAAGACATTAACATTATTAAAGCAATCGGGAATTGAGGTCGATATTGTTAACGGTGGCGAAACGGTGTCTGATTTACTGCATCGAATCGATCAAGTGGCAGCTTTAACCCAACATTCACAACAAGCGCAGCAGCTTAAACAGACCATAACCACCACAGTAAAAACGATTAAACAAAACAATTCACACCAGACTCAGCCTAAAAAAGTATTGTTCTTAATGATTCATGATGGACGACCAATTAGTGTTGCCGGAAAAAATACCACCGCCGACAGTATTATTACTTTAGCGGGGGCAATAAACCCAGCAGCGGCGATGGTATCAAATTATAAGCCGGTTTCAACCGAGGCTATTTTACAAATGCAACCTGACATTATTTTACTCAGTAACCGTACGACAGCCTCCATCAAAGACATGGCACAACTTATCAAAAAAATGCCCGTCCTAGAGGCAACCCCTGCGGCAAAAAACAATGCAATTGCAGTGATTGACGGTACGGCATTAATTGGTGGCTTAGGCATCCATAGTATTAATGAAGCTATGCGCCTTAATCATATTTTCTACCCACAATCGTAATCTGAGATAAAGCCATCATGAACGACAGCCGTATTTCACCCCATGTTATTTACACTATCAGTATTGGGTCATTGCTCTTTGCATTATTAAGCTCAATTGCAATTGGACCGATGGATATCAGTTATAAAGATAGTTTTATAGCATTATTACCTGGAGACCATCAGCTTGCCGCTCATATTGATCTCGTGATCCATCAAATACGTCTACCACGAACATTATTGTGTATTGCTATCGGGGCAATACTGGCTATTTGCGGTGCTGTTCTACAGGGTTTATTTCGTAACCCCCTCGCAGACCCAGGTATTATTGGTATTTCAGGAGGTGCTGGCCTAGGCGCAGCTTTTGCGATCATTTTATTTACCCCGTTAATGACGCAATATCCTTTATTAATGAATATTGGTGCTGTGCCCTTCTTCGCTTTTTTGGGTGGCGCTATTAGTACCTATTTGGTGTATCACCTTGGCACCGATAAAAATGGTACATCTGTCGTGGTAATGCTATTGGCGGGTGTGGCAATTGGAGCGATTTCGGGTGCAGGTCTTGGGTTACTTAACTATATTGCGAATGATCAAGCGCTACGTGATTTTTCTTTATGGTCAATGGGCTCGTTAGCAGGAGCCACATGGCCGAATATTGGCCTCGCCTTTGTGAGCCTCGTCGTCATTTATTATTATTGTTATCGCCAAGCAAATGCGCTTAATGCGTTTTTATTGGGTGAAGCTGAAGCTCGTCATATGGGGGTAAATGTTCAACATCTAAAGCGTAGTTTAATTATTGTCTGTGCTGCGGGTGTAGGTATTACGGTTGCTATTACGGGTCCGATTGGCTTTATTGGTCTGGTGATCCCCCATTTAGGACGCATGATTTCAGGTCCTAATCATAAAACCCTCTTACCCATTTCAGCTATTTTAGGCGCATTGATTTTACTCGTTGCCGATATGATCGCCCGTAGTGCTTTTGCACCGCAAGAACTCCCCGTGGGTATTATTACCGCCATTTTAGGCGCTCCATTCTTCATTTATCTACTTAATAAACAAAAAGGCAGAATCGCATGACGGTAACCTCTGCGCCCTCAACTGTAATTTCAGCACGTAATTTACAGTTAACACTGGCGGGTAAAGTCTTATTAGATAATTTTAGTATCGATATAAAAGCAGGAGAAATAACAGCACTACTCGGGCCTAACGGTGCAGGTAAAAGTACCCTTCTTAAAATACTGTGTGGTGAAATAGAACCTGAAAGTGGTCAAGTTGCATTTTTTGATCGTGATATAAATAGTTGGCAACGATCTGAACTTGCGTGTCATTTAGGTATTCTGCCGCAACACAGTTCGCTCTCATTTGCCTTTACCTGTAAAGAAGTCGTGGAATTAGGCACAATGCCGCTTTGTTTATCACGTCAAGAAATTGACCACATCACGACTAAAACCATGTGTGACACGGATGTTCTTCATCTTGCTCAACGCTTATATCCAACCTTATCTGGCGGTGAAAAACAACGGATCCATTTCGCGCGCGTTTTAACCCAATTAAGCCAAGCACATAATAAATGCATTCTAATGTTAGATGAACCGACATCGGCCTTGGATTTAGCTCACCAGCATAAAACATTACAAATGGCACAAATAATGGCGGCTAAAGGTGCGGCGGTTATTATTGTATTACATGATCTCAACTTAGCCGCACAATATGCTCAACGGATGGTTATTATTCAGCATGGTAAAATTCAAGCCGATGGTTCACCATGGCAAGCATTAACCCCCCTAATAATTCATAACATCTATGGCTGGCACGTTTCTGTATATCCTCATCCTGTCCATGGTTATCCTTATCTACTATCATAATATTATGTTGATCGTACCTAGTAAATTTTAGTAACCTTACGATAAAATTACTGAAATTAACGTTTTTTTGTTGATAGCTATCAAATAATTTACTCCAAGACAATTGAAACGTTGCACTACGCGTAACACTCAGTAAAATGTGAACGCAAGCGATTACACTTGAAAAATATGCAATAATTATAAAAGCCGCAAACAAATGCGGTTTTTGGTGTTAATACCATTTAAGTATGTAATAAAACATTATCGGTGCCAAATTGAATAATTAACGAGAGAGTTTACGTAAATACATTGAATTATATTCATCTCAGTAATTATTCAATTTGGTACCACAGAATTAGCTAGAAACAACTCTAGCACTCATTATTAGAAGAATAAATATGGCGACCATTAAAGATGTTGCACGTATGGCTGGAGTTTCAACGACAACAGTTTCACACGTAATCAATAAAACGCGCTTTGTCGCAGAAGCCACACAAAAAAAAGTACTGGCTGCTGTTGAAGAGCTTAATTACGCACCAAGTGCTGTTGCGCGTAGTCTAAAATGTAATACCACTCGCACTATTGGTATGCTAGTAACTAAATCAACTAACCCTTTTTTTGCTGAAGTTGTACATGGTGTTGAAGAGTACTGCTACCGCGAAGGTTACACACTCATCTTATGTAATACTGAAGGTAATCTTTCTAAGCAATATGATTATTTACGTATGCTTGCAGAAAAGCGTGTCGATGGCTTATTAGTGATGTGTTCTGATCTTGATCAGAAACTATTGGATCTGCTTGAGCGCCAAAAAGACCTACCTATGGTTGTAATGGACTGGGGTCCAGAAAGCCCACATACTGATAAAATTCAGGATAACGCCGAGCAAGGTGGCTATCTTGCGACTAAATATTTTATTGACCATGGTCATAGTCGCATTGGTTGCTTATCTGGCCATAATGAGAAAACCACTTGTCGTGAACGTTTAAAAGGCTTCAACAAAGCGATGGCTGAAGCTAACTTAGCCGTTAACGAAGATTGGATCCTTGAAGGTGACTTTGAGTGTGATTCAGCGGTTATAGCGGCTGAAAAATATATTGCAATGACCGAGCGCCCAACGGCTATTTTCTGTTTTAATGACATCATGGCAATGGCACTTATTAGTACCTTTGAGCAAGCTGGGTTACGTGTTCCTGATGATATTTCAATTATTGGTTACGATAACATTGATCTTGCACCTTACTTCGCACCGCCATTAACGACAATCCACCAGCCAAAACGTCGTTTAGGTAAAACCGCCATTAAAATTCTAATGGACCGAATGAAGAACAAAGATCATGAGCGTCAAATTTTTGAAATGGCACCTGCAATCGTTGAACGCAAGTCTGTAAAAGATTTACGCTAATATAACAACCTATTATCAAGCCAATATTTCTATTGGCTTTTTCATCCATTCGTAATCAATCCAATCCTTATCTCTACCGTCGCTATCCTTACCGTCAGAAAACATGAGCAATCTCACAAATTCATCAGCTGTCATTAATATTAAAACTTACCTTTTTAAAAGATCGAATATAATGAACCTTGTAAACACATATAATAGTAAGCAAAAGACTTACAAAATATAAATAATACTTCACTATTGATAGTATTATTTATAGAGTAATGCATGGATGATTTAGAGTAGGCAATTTATCTCGTAAATAACTTTAATAATAAAGTAAATTTACAACTACTTTAATGTTAGGTGACACTCATTTATTCACCGAGTAGAAGTATGAAGTATGGACAAACCAATATTAAAAAATTCATTACAGCTATTAGATCATTTAGGCAACGTTAGATCTCGCTCCATGTTTGGTGGCTTTGGTATTTTCGCAGGTGAGACAATGTTCGCACTGGTCGTTAATAATAAACTCCATCTACGAGCAAATGCACAAACAAAAGAGGAATTTAAACAAGCGGGTTTAAAACCCTATATCTATGAAAAACGAGGTTTTCCTGTCAGAACAAAACATTACGCTATTCTTGATGAATGGTGGGAAGAACCTGAAAAAATAATAGAGCAAGCAAAATATTCTCTTGAAGCAGCACAAGCTGATAAAAAAGCAAAAGAATGTTGCACTCCGGATAGAATAAAAGATTTACCTAACCTACGGCTTTCAAATGAGAGGATGCTTAAAAAAGTCGGAATTCAAACGATTGATCAACTCTATGATATTGGTGCACTCAACGCCTATAAGGCATTACAAAAAAGACAAGAGGCATCATTAAGTTTAGAGTTACTATGGGCATTGGAAGGCGCTATACATGGCCAACATTGGTCAGTAATACCAGAAAGCAGACGCAATGAACTGCTAGCTAAACTATAATAAATATCCGTCAACTGGCTAAGTGACGCTTAAGAATAAAGAGGCCCAGTGCCTCTTTAATTTATCCAACAAATACACGTATCTATCCCTACACAATCCTTACATTACCCATTCCAAATCAATAAACATGATAAACGCACGCGAAAATGTACATTTATTGAACAAACGAATTAAATACATAAAAAGAATAAGAAAATAAAATATTTATTCATTAATTTCTACAAACCCCGTCATAACCATAAAATAAAACCTTTTATTAACTATTTTTTTATTATTAGTCATAAAAAATAACATATGCACGTCACATTTTGCTCTTAATGTAACGATTATGACTTTCGTTATTATTATTTGTTATTTATTATTTCCAATAATATTTTGAATAAAAAAATTTTTTGTCATTAAATGAAATACAATATTAGTTACCTCGGTCTTGCTACTTAAGAGTCGATGTGATTCTCATTTAATAAGGACATACCTTGCGTATATTAACCAAAAAAACATTTTCATTGTGGGTCAAACCGGTACTGTGGTTGCAAAAACGCCATTTCGGCAAAATACTCAATCCAGCTAAATTATGGGGACGAAAACCTGTACTTTTTTGGTTAGTGGCTTTGTTCTTTGGTTATCTTGATCGTAAAAAATCCCCCATTGATGCCGTTATGCGATCGTTAGTCTGCGTCCGCGTATCACAACTTAATAACTGCGCTTTTTGTGTTGATGCTAATGGAATGAAATTAGCCGAACGCTGTCATTCATTAGAAAAAATTAAAGCACTAGCCCATTGGCAAACTTCTGAACATTTTTCAGAACAAGAACAAGCGGTATTGACGTATACAGAAGCAATGACCCTTAGTGACCAACAAGTCAGTGATGAAATGCTAGCAACACTCGCAACGTGGTATAGCAGTGATGATATTATTGAAATAACTGCATTAGTCAGTTTTCAAAATTTATCGGCTAAATTTAATACTGCGCTTGATGTACCAGCTCAAGGGTTTTGCTCATTACCGATTCAACCCCAATCAACATCAAATTCACCGCAGAATATAACGGCTCAAGCCTCTTCTACTGCAGATAATAAAGAATAATTAAGGAGCAATAATGAAACGGAATAAAATATTATTACTTACTGTTATCTTGGCAATTATTGGCACTTGGTTCTATTTCGATCTTGGTCAATTTCTTACACTGGACGCTGCGAAGCAAGAGCAATTAACGCTACAGCATCATATCCTTGAAAATCCAATTACGGCTTATATCAGCTTTTTTAGTTTATATATTTTAGTCACTGCCCTCTCAATTCCTGGCGCGTCGATATTAACCTTATTAGGTGCTGCATTATTTGGTTTTTGGGCAAGCCTGATTATGGTGTCTTTTGCCAGTACAATTGGTGCAACGCTAGCATTTCTTTCTAGTCGTTTTATATTACGTGACTGGGTACAAACAAAATTTGGTAATCGCTTAACCACACTCAATAATGGGATTGAGAAAGAAGGAGGCTTTTATCTACTGAGCTTACGTTTAATTCCGGTTTTTCCTTTTTTCCTTATTAATCTTTTAATGGGCTTAACCATAATTAAAACCCGTACTTTTTTCTGGGTCAGCCAATTAGGCATGCTTGCAGGTACTGCGGTTTATATTAATGCAGGTACTCAACTTGGGAAAATAGACTCACTCAGTGGTATAGTTTCAGTTCCCGTTTTATTTTCTTTAGTTCTACTCGGCCTCTTCCCATTACTTACAAAATGGATAATGAAAACAATGACAATGAAAAAACAATACAAACAATGGCAAAAACCCGCTCGCTTTGATCAAAATCTAGTTGTCATTGGGGCTGGTTCAGGTGGTTTAGTTAGTGCGTATATTGCCGCAGCAGTAAAAGCAGAAGTCACTCTTATTGAACGTCATAAAATGGGTGGCGATTGTTTAAATACCGGTTGTGTGCCTTCAAAAGCACTTATTCGTGCAGCACATACTGCCGCAGATATTAAAAATGCATCAACGCTTGGTATCGATGCTCAAATTAATCACATCGATTTTGCTCAAGTGATGGAACGTATCCATAATGTTATCGCAAAAATTGAACCCCATGACTCCATCGAACGTTACAGTCAATTAGGTGTCAACTGTGTTACAGGTGATGCAACTATCCTATCGCCATGGGAAGTTGAAGTGAATGGCACTCGCATTACAACCCGTAATATTGTGATTGCAACTGGTGCGCGTCCATTAGTGCCAGCGATCCCTGGCTTAGATACGGTTAATTACTTAACGTCTGATACTGTATGGCAATTAACCGCCCTACCAAAACGATTACTTATTCTTGGTGGTGGTCCTATTGGCTGTGAATTAGCCCAAAGTTTCTGTCGATTAGGTGCTGAAGTCACGATTGTTGAACGATCACCCCAACTACTAAACCGTGAAGATCGCGATGCGGCTCAGTTAGTTGAGCAATCTCTTACTCACGATGGTGTAAATATTTTACTGCAACATAATGCTGTCCAATTTGAATCTACTCTTGATGACAATGGTCAGCCTATCCAACGTGTTGTTGTTGAACATGACAACCAACAAGTTAGCATAGAATTTGATGCCGTAATGGTCGCGTTAGGGCGAGTTGCGAATGTACAAGGCTTTGGTTTAGAAGAACTCGGCATTACCACAACAGAGCGTGGCACTGTCGCTGTTAACCAATACCTACAAACTCAATATCCTAATATTTATGCTGTTGGTGATGTTGCAGGTCCTTATCAACTAACCCACGTTGCCGCTCACCAAGCATGGTATGCCGCAGTCAATAGCTTATTTGGGGCAGTTAAAAAATTCAAAGTCGATTATTCCGTGATCCCTGCAGTGACTTACACCGCACCTGAATTAGCACGGGTCGGCATTAATGAAAAAGAAGCCCAAGCACAAGGTATCGACTATGAAGTTACCCGTTATGGATTGGATGATTTAGATCGTGCGATTGCCGATGGTTATGATGAAGGTTTTATTAAAATATTAACCCCTAAAGGTAGCGATAAAATTCTTGGTGCAACCATTGTAGGTCATCATGCTGGTGATTTATTAGCAGAATTTACTTTAGCGATGCGTCATAATTTAGGTCTAAACAAAATCTTAGACACTATTCACCCTTATCCAACCATGAGCGAAGGCGCAAAATACACCGCCGGCGTATGGAAAAAAGCCCATGCTCCTCAAAAACTGCTAGCTTGGGTAAAAAAATATCATCAGTGGATGCGTAGCTAATAATGACGCCAATAAGGACATCAATTGTGATAACAGCATTGTCTACTTTAAAAAAACTAACGTTAACCGCTGCATTGGTCATCAGTAGTGTAGCGGCACACGCAAGCGAACAGCATAAAAACGTTAATATTATGCCAACGTGGCAACAAACCCTCACCCAAGCTAAAGGTGAAACCGTCTATTTTAATGCTTGGGGGGGCAGCCAAGAAATTAATGATTATCTGCTATGGGCAAATACTCAGTTACAACATCGTTATGGTGTTACATTAAAACAAGTAAAAGTAACCGACATTGCTGAAACCACGCAGCGTTTACTGGCTGAAAAAACCGCAGGTAAAAACGACCATGGTAGCGTTGATATGGTCTGGATCAATGGCGAAAACTTTCGTTCAATGAAGCAGAATGGGTTGTTATTCGGCCCATTTACACATCAACTTCCTAACTGGAAATATGTTGATAAGTCATTACCTATTAATAATGATTTTTCAGAGCCAACCCAAGGGCTAGAAGCCCCGTGGGGTGTTGGTCAACTGGTCTTTATTTACGATCCAGAAACATTAAAAAACCCACCTAAAAGCTTTAAGGCATTATTAACGTTAGCTCAACAACATCCAGGGAAAATTAGCTACCCTAAACCACCCGAGTTTCATGGAACTGGTTTTTTAAAAGCCGCATTATTAGAGCTAACTACTGATAAAAAAGCGTTGTATCAACCCTTGCAGTTACCGAAAGATCAAGCGCTGTTTGATCGTGTAACGGCACCATTGTGGCACTATCTGGATCAACTCCATAAGGTTGCATGGCATCAAGGTAAGCAATTCCCAGCAGGTACCGCAGAAACAGTGCAATTACTTGATGATCAGCAATTACTATTAGCCATTACGTTCAACCCGAACGCTGCCGCAGCAGCCATTGCTAATGGTAATTTAACTGATAAAGCAAAAACTTATGCCTTTAGTGCTGGCGCATTAACCAATATCCACTTTCTTGCGATTCCGTGGAACGCAAATGCCAAAGCGGGTGCATTAGTGGCAATTAATTTCTTATTAAGCCCTGAAGCACAAGCACGTAAAGCGGATACTACTGTGTGGGGTGATCCAACAATCTTAAGCCCACAGGCTTTTAAACAACTGCCAGCAACGTATAACAAACCAAGCTTTACACCATATCCTTCTATTTCCGAGCCAAATCCCACCTGGCTAGCGGCAATTGAACATCAATGGCAACTAAGATATGGCAACTAAAATACAGTAACTAACCCACTGTTATAGTTATTATAACTTAAGCTAACTTGCATTATGATAGCAAGTTAGCTTTCCTTATTAATGTTTATTTGAGCCTTATGTTAGCCATTATATTTGTTGTCACATTATTGCTATTTGCAAGTCCATTAATCATTGGCTTTCTTGGCATGCTTGCCCCTGCTTTTGCATGGCTACCCGCATTAAACATGCATCAACCATCACTATTAGGTTGGCAGCAACTCTTTGCTTGGCCTGATCTTAGTGATTCAATTGCTTTAACACTACTATCAGGGTTAGGCAGTACGCTACTTGCTTTATGGTGGTGCTATTTAATACTTCGTCGCTATTGGCTCAGCCCTAAGTGGCATAAAATTGAACGCTTGTTAGCACCGTTACTCGCTTTCCCTCATATTGCATTCGTACTTGGTTTTAGTTTGATGTTTTCATCAACGGGTTGGTTAGCACGTATTTGGCACCATTTAGGACTCACAGATACACTGTTCCCTGATCTCATTCATGACCATTTTGGTTTAGGATTATTGTTCGCATTAGCTATTAAAGAAACGCCTTTCTTATTATTAATGAGTATTAGTATTCTTAAACAGCTTGATATAAAACGTCTTTATCAAGTCTCAATCAGCCTTGGCTATAATCATAAACAAACATGGTATATGGTTATTTTACCACTATGGTTGCCGAAGTTACGTTTGGCAATTTTTGCCGTAGCCGGTTATGGTTTAGCGGTTGTTGATGTTGCTTTGATTATTGGTCCTACACATCCCAGCACATTATCAATGTTAATTTGGCAATGGTTTACAGATGGCGACTTAACGCAATTACCACGCGCGGCAGCAGGCGCATTTCTATTATTTGGAATTGTAATTATCACCTTTGGATTATTACGTTTAGCCGAATGGTGGCGACTGTCATACGCTACATCATGGCAATATCGTGGGGCGATTCAACAACGCGTACATCGTATACCATCCCCTATTGCTGCTTTTTTTAGCCATAGTTTATTATTACTACCATTAATTATGCTGCCTATTTTAGCTGTATGGTCGTTTGCATTACGGTGGCGCTTTCCTGATTTATTGCCAAGCCGCTATAGTGGTCGCTTTTGGCAACAACAACTTGAGCCATTACAGCAACTCATCAGTAACAGTGTTGCCTTGGCCCTAATCAGCAGTATTTGTGCATTAATTATGGTGATAATTTGTCTTGAATACCGTCAAAAATATCAACACGGTATTCCAACAATGCTAATTGCCGTACCGATGATAGCGCCGCAGTTATCATTATTATTTGGTATGCAAACAGCCGTTTCTTTTGTGGCTGGACAACATTTTTGGTTATGGGTAAATTGGAGTCATTGGTTGTATGTTTTCCCGTATATTTATCTTACCTTAGATGGTCCATGGCGTAGTTATGATCAACGGTTAGATCAAACAGCACGGAGTCTAGGATTAAATGACTGGCAAACATGGTGGCGGGTTAAATTTCCACAGCTTAAACCCGCATTATGGTTAGCCTTTGCAGTGGGGTGCAGCGTAAGTTTGTCACAATACCTACCAACACAAATGCTAGGTGCGGGTCGCGTATCAACCTTAACCACAGAAGCGGTAACGCTTGCCAGTGGTCAAGATCGCCGTATTAGTGCCATTTATGGCTTATTACAGGGATTATTACCTTTAGTCTTTTTTACTATCGCGATGGTCTTTGCACAACGCAAAACATCTCAAGCTCACACCACAAGGTAATATTATGACCCTTTCTGTTTCACAGTTAACCTTACGTCATCGCAATAATGATTTGATTGTAGGACCATTAACGTTTGAGGTTAAAGCGGGTAAAATAATGACGCTTATGGGTCCGAGTGGCTGTGGTAAATCAACCATTCTTAGTGCTATTGCTGGTCATTTAACCCCTGATTTCACAACGACAGGTGAGATACAGCTCAATGATCAATCTATAACCTCATTAGCCCCTAACATGCGTCATGTTGGGATTGTTTTTCAAGATGATTTACTGTTCCCTCATCTTAATATCTGGCAAAATCTTGTATTTGGATTGCCTCAAAATATAAAAGGAAGCCAACGTAAACAGCAAGCATTAGCCACCTTAGATGAGTTAGGGTTACTGCATTTACAACACCAACAAGCCAATGAAATATCAGGGGGACAACGTGCAAGAATCAGCATGATGCGACTCTTATTATCACAACCACAAGCAATATTACTTGATGAACCCTTTAGTAAATTGGATAAAACATTACGATCTTCATTTCGTCAGTTTGTATTTGATCAAATTAAACAACGTAATATCCCCGCGTTAATGGTTACTCATGACGATGATGATATTCCAACTAATGGCGATGTCTTACATTGGCCTTGGCAATAAAAATAATAAAACAGGAAGTACCATGCTCGACCGTTACAGTATTACTCTTATTCGTCAGCCACTAGCGAAACTAGCGGCATTACCTGATAATTATGGTATCAGTGCTAATCAAATCACCCTTTTCGGCTTTGTGCTTGGTCTGTTTACACTCCCTGCGTTAGCCTTTGAACATTATAGCTTAGCCTTATTCTTTATTATTATTAATCGATTATTTGATGGACTAGATGGCGCAGTCGCACGCCGACAAGGTATTACCGATTGTGGTGGATTCCTTGATATTACCTTAGACTTTCTATTTTATTCTTTAATTCCGTTTGGCTTTGTATTGGCAGATCCACAACAAAATGCAATTGCGGGTGCATTCTTGATTTTTTCTTTTATTGGAACGGGTTCAAGCTTTCTAGCATTTGCAATCATGGCGGGTAAACGTAATATTGAAAGCCCAGTGTATAAACAAAAATCTTTGTATTACATTGGAGGTCTTACTGAAGGCACTGAAACTATTGCTTGTTTTGTATTATTTTGCCTTTTACCACAATATTTTGACGTTATTGCGTGGATTTTTGGTTCCTTATGTTGGATCACCACTGCGACTCGCATCTGGGCTGGTTATCACACCCTAAAAAATTAAATTAATGCGGCTGGATGTAAATATCACATCTACATCCAGCAACCTCTTTTCACAAAATAAACTGCGAATCAACGTACCCATTGACGATGTAGCTGTTCGCTATCACCTAGATAGTCTAACAACCAACTTACTGCCGGGTTCATGGTTTCAGTATTCCATGCTAAACAACAAGGGCTCACTGACGGTTTAATCGCTAACTCTTTTTCAATTAGCTCTCCCGTTTCAATTAAGGGAATGGCCATATGACTTGGCACGACACTCACGCCTAATCCTGCTTTTAAACACTGCATGGCACTGTACCAATTCGGGACTAATATTCGACGTTGGTTATCCATTAACCACGTAATACGTTTAGGTAACGTGCGAGAGGTATCTTCTAAGCAAACAGCGGGATATTGCGCTAACTCATGCGGCTCTAATGGATGATCACAAGTCGCTAACGGATGCTGAGGATCAATCACAAATTTCCATGTTAATGTTCCCATATCTCGATAATCAAAACTGCCACCAACGGGTACAGCCGCTGTTGCACCGATAGCAATATCAGCTCGTCCATCAGCGAGCGCATCCCATACACCATTAAATACTTCCATCGTCAAATGTAATTCCACATCAGGAAAGTGTTCATAAAAATCTTTTACCAGCATATTTACTCGACTTTGGCGTACCACAGTATCTAATGCAACCGACACATTTTGCGACCAACCATTCGCTACTCGCTGAGTTTGATATTTCATTAATTGCATTTGTTTGATTATTTTGCGGGATTCTTCAACAAAATACTCCCCTGCTGGCGTTAGTTTAACCTGTCGATGTAATCGAACAAATAATTCGACAGCTAAACGCTCTTCTATCAATCTAACGGTATAACTAATAGCACTAGGTACTTTATGCAGCTCTTCTGCTGCTCCTGAAAAGCTGCCACGACGGGCGACGACGTCAATAACTTGGAGATCATTATAGGAAAACATATCACATCAAATTTTTTGAAAGCATGGTTGAAATTTTAGCGTTTCACAGCGATTAAAACCAGTATTACACTAGTATCAATTGTAATATTGACTAAAAGTATAAAATGAAAAATCAACCTTCTAAAATTACCCTATTCTGGTTTGCATGTTTAAGTATGCTGGGATTCCTTGCTACCGATATGTATTTACCCTCATTTGAGACACTTCGTGCCGACTTTGCAACAACCCAATCTCTTATCGGCCTTTCTCTTAGTGTGTTCTTACTTGGTATGGCGTTAGGACAAATTGTTTATGGTCCACTCTCTGATCGAGTAGGACGCATTAAAGTGCTTGTTGGCGGCATGGTGCTATTCAGCCTTGCTTCTATTGCATGTTCATTTGCACCAAATATTGAAGTCTTCCTTGCTGCTCGTTTTGTACAGGCATTAGGCGCATGTAGTGCTACAGTTATCTGGCAAGCGGTTGTGGTTGACCGTTATGACGGTAAAGTTTCTGAGCGTGTATTCGCAACAATCATGCCTTTAGTCGCACTGTCTCCTGCTTTAGCACCGTTATTAGGTGCAATGCTTGAGCATCAATTAGGCTGGCGTAGCATTTTCATCGCATTAGTCGGTTTTGGTGCGGTGTTAGCTATTATGACGCTAAAAGAGCCTGAGAGCGCTAACCTTAGCCAACAACAAGAAAAGTTAACGGTAAAACTGCGTAAGGATTACAGCCAAATTCTAAGCTCAAAGAAATTCTTAGGTAACATGCTAATTTTTGCTGCATGTTCAGCTGCTTTCTTTGCTTACTTAACAGGCTCACCATTTGTTATGTCAGCAATGGGTTATTCAGGTACTGATATTGGTTTAAGCTATGCACCACAAACTGTCGCCTTTATTGTTGGTGGTTACGGCTGCCGCACATTACTGAGTCATTTCGAGAGCAAAAAGTTATTACCCTGGATTTTGGCATTGTTCTTTGCCAGCGTATTAATCATGTTTATTATCTCACTATCAATGACAGTAACCACTATCTGGCCAATTCTTATTCCGTTCTGCTTCCTTGCAGTGGCTAATGGTGCTGTTTACCCATTGGTGATTAGTGCAGCACTCTCTGATTTCAGAAACTGTAGTGCAACCGCGGCAGGTCTACTAAACTTTATGCAAACAATGGTCTGTTTTACTGCAAGTGGCTTAGTATCAGCCTTTGCTGGGTATGGTTTATTAACGGTAACCATTGCGATGTTTATCACTGGCTTTATTGCAATTATCGGTTTCATTTTGGTTACTCAAGCTCGCCACCAGCAACCTGTAATGGCAACCGCTTAACTTTACCTGTTCGTTATAAAAAGCAGCCGTTATGGCTGCTTTTTTTTACCCATATTATCTTGATCTCCACCACCTAACGCCCCCTCCCTTTTTTACAATCTTTGTAATTAATTCTATTTCCTCATTCACTATTACTGCATTAAGTGTGTTTTTCCTCTTTCCAACGTCTATTTATATTCAATAGAATCACGGCAATAAAAGCATAATAATATCACCGACCAACCATTAATCCGCTTACATAGCGAGTCATGTAGCAATGACTAAATAATCATTTGATAAAAATAACAAATGTATAATTTCAGCTCTCTTTATGCATTCAGTTCACAATAACAGCTCAATGTTTAATGATTGTTAAAAACAAAAGCTCAAACCAAGCAATTTAACCTGTTAAATCATTATAAATTAAACAAATACGCAACATTTTATTTTTTTATACATTTTACTTGCATAAGATATCGTGATGAGTAGTATATAAATTAAGTGACGATTAATGCAGTATTAGAGCATGAGTATTCAAGTAAGTAATATCAATAAATTTTACGGTCAAAACCAAGTACTGCATGATGTCAGCTTTACTTGTAACAATGGCGACACCCTTGTTTTATTAGGTCCAAGTGGCGCAGGAAAAAGCTCACTTCTACGGGTATTAAACCTGTTAGAGAACGCAACCGATGGCGAATTAACGATAGCCAATAATCTATTTAATTTTTCAAAACCTATTTCAGAACAGAAAGGCTTAGCGTTAAGAAAAAAAGTAGGAATGGTATTTCAACAATATAATCTTTGGCCACACAAAACAGTGATTGAAAATTTAACTGAAGCACCAACAAAAGTATTAGGCATAGATAAAGCCATTGCTAAACAACAAGCATTAGATATTCTGACGCAATTGCATCTTGCCGATAAAGCAGACGCATGGCCATTACAACTATCAGGTGGCCAACAACAACGGGTTGCGATTGCTCGTGCATTAATGATGAAACCAGATGTGCTGTTGTTTGATGAACCAACCGCAGCACTTGATCCAGAGATCACCAGTCAAATCGTTAAGATCATCAAAGATCTTAGTGATACAGGAATAACCCAAGTTGTCGTTACCCATGAGGTTGATTTTGCAAAAAAAATTGCAAGTCATATTTTATACATGGAAAACGGTCGAGTCGTTGAACATGGTAGCCATGGTGCTTTTACTGCCCCACAAACAACCCAATTTGCACAATACCTTAATCATTAATAGGTATCTTTTTAAAATCACGTAAATAGATAACTACGTAACACACCCGCATGGAGTATAGCGATGAAAAAAATGTTATTAGCGGCAATAATTGGCTTAGCATCTGGTCATGTCATGGCACAAGATCTTAAATTTGCTACAGAAGCGACTTACGCGCCATTTGAATACATGGATGCTAACAATCAAATTCAAGGCTTTGATATTGATATAGCTAAAGCTTTGTGTTCAGAGATGAAAGCAAACTGCACGTTCCATAACCAAGCATTTGATAGCCTTATTCCGGCACTTAAATTCAAACGTTATGATGCTGCAATTTCAGCAATGGACATCACCGCGGCACGTCAACAACAAGTCACTTTTAGTAATACCTATTATGACAATGCCGCCGCGTTTGTATCATTGAAAGATCACGTTACCAATCAAGCAGCCCTTAACGGTAAGCGTGTTGGCGTACAAAATGGCTCAACGCACCAGAGTTATATTACCGATCAAATGCCGGCAGTAACTGCGGTGCCTTATACCAGTTATCAAGATGCATTTATCGATATGCAAAATGGCCGTATTGATTCTATATTTGGTGATACTGCAGTTGTCGCTGAATGGTTTAAGAAAGGTAACGGCGATAAACTCTCTTATGTCGGTAAGCCTGTCACTAATGCTAAATATTTTGGTAATGGTTTTGGTATTGCTGTAAATAAAAATAACTCGGCATTAGTAGAACAATTAAATAAAGCGCTGGCGGCCATTAAAGCAAATGGTCAGTACCAAGCAATCTTCGAACAGTATTTTGGTAAGTAAGTTATGATATTAACGGGATATTCACAATCCCTGCTAGAAGCTAGCTGGATGACAATCCAGCTTGCTTTTGTCAGTTTAGCGGTAGGGTTAGTTTTAGCGATGTTATTTGCAGGCGGCGAAATGTCACGTTATCGTGCTATCGCGTGGCCAACAACATTTATCGTGACTATCCTCCGTGGTCTGCCTGAACTATTAGTAGTGCTTTTCATTTTTTTTGGTTCGGGCGAAATTATTTTTTACATCACTGGCGAATTTATTGAAATTAGCCCTTTTTTATCAGGTGTTATTGCGCTGTCACTTATTTTTGCTTCTTATGCCGCTCAAACTATACGGGGAGCATTAAAAGCCGTAGCCAAAGGACAGCAAGAAGCAGCAACCGCACTAGGCATCAGTAAACAACGTACTTTTTTCAGTATTATTTTACCGCAAGCAGTACGTCATGCATTACCCGGTTTAACGAATCAATGGTTAGTACTATTAAAAGACACCGCATTGGTTTCATTAATTGGTGTAACTGATTTATTAAAGCAAGCTCAATTAGCATCCGCGGCAACACATGAAAGTTTTACTTGGTATGCCACCGCTGCTGCCGTGTATTTAATTATTACATTGATTACTCAACGTATTATTAAAATAATCGAAAGGAAATTCAGCGAGCAAGATGGCTCTAGCGTCCAAAAACATAAAAGCCAAGGAGCAACCGCATGAATGAACAAAATTTTTGGTTAATGGTGCAAGGTCTTATTACCAGTCTTGAATTAACCGCTGCTTCTTTATTCGTAGGCTGTAGTTTAGCGTTATTCATGACGACAAGTTTAATATTACGTACACCTATTATTCATTGGATCAGTCGTGGTGTTATTACTCTGTTTACGGGAACGCCATTATTAGTACAAATATTTTTAGTCTATTATGGTCCAGGACAATTTGAGATTATTCGTCAGAGTTTTTTATGGGATTGGTTAAGCCAACCATGGTTTTGTGCCATGCTTGCATTAGCGCTAAATACCGCCGCTTATAGTACCCAGTTATTTAAAGGTGCATTTGATGCAATACCTAAAGGTCAATGGCATGCTTGCCGTGCATTAGGCATGAATACCAAAGCAACATTGGGTGTATTACTTCCCTTTGCGATTCGTCGTGCGGTTCCTGCTTATTCAAATGAAGTGATTTTAGTCTTTAAAGGCACATCACTAGCAAGCACAATTACTATTATGGATATTATGGGTTACGCACAACGTATTAATGCACAAACTTATGACACTTTAACCGTGTTTGCTGTTGCAGGGGCGTTCTACCTTACGATCAATGGAATACTCACATTACTGTTTCGAGTATTTGAGAAAAAAGCACTGGCCTTTGAAGCGGTACGTTAATTTTTATTATCACTCTAATTAACAATTTAACGCATTAAAAAGTCGACACTATGTCGGCTTTTTAATAACTAAAAATAATACACTTCATCATGATTTAATGACTTAGTTTAGCGTTAATTTTTAAAACTAATTGTGATTTGGTATTTTTAACAACGTCAATTTTATTCTCTTTAATATGGGAAAATTGCGTTAACAATTGCGTTAACTCATCTTTCATCAATTGCAGATGACGTGACGTTCTATGACGAGTAATTTCACTCACAAGCCTTTCCTTTGCTTGCAATGCTGTTGTTGCTTTCACGGTCTTCTTTGAACGAAAGAAGAAATTCATAGTCAATATCCTTATTTTTTATAAACCCATATAAAATATTAGATTATGGTTACAAATACTACTAAATAGTGAATATTTGTTAACTCGTTATAGTAATAGATACATTATAGAACTGGTTATTATATAAACAAAGGTATCTTATATAAAATAATATTATTAATCATTTATTTAAATACTGACAAACCACACTCACTAAATAATCATTCGTACTTATTTTCAAAACATCCCATTACAGAAACATAACTAAGTAATTGTTTATTAAAAATAACCCAATAAAATGATGAGCAAGTATAGATATGACTATCCATGAAACACCCCCCTTCTATTCCTATTTATAAGAATCTAGTACCTCAAAATCAATCAACCTAATAGTAAAAAACATTTACTCTATCTTTAAAGAGCAACATCAATGACTCCCAATTTTAACCAATAACTATAATGATAAAATTGAGTATCAACTATGAACAACAATTGTTGGTTAGATTCATGATTCCAGTCTACGCATTATTCTTTTCGATAATATCAATAGCAGTAGCCTCCAGTACTAAATCACAATATTCATAATCTCACTCACCCAATAGATAATAATCCCGAATAACGGAATAATATGCAACAATAACGAAACAATTAACGACTAACCGATTGAAACAATGATCAGTTAATCAACATGCTTAAATTTGCACCTGTTATACATATAAGCATGTTTTTTTATTGCTTGTGAGAAATATCTATGTATAGTCAAAGTCTAATCCTTTGAGTAGAGGCGCGCTGCCTAAGAGTATTCGGTTGGAGGGAGATCCCCTATGAGAACCGAAGAAAGGAGTCAGCGCCGAAGTAGTTATTGAGTCATCAATAATCGCTGGTTCTGTATTTAATAAGTACAGAACTGCCATAGTTATGTTGTCTATGGAGCGCTACCCTATAGGGATAAGAAGTATTATTTCTCAAGAAATCTGTTTCTCTATCCTTTCGGTAGATCTCCACCTTATTATAGGTGTTTAAGAGATCCATGAATTTAATCCAATATTCTGATTCACTATTATCAGTAGTCCCTGCACTACTGGCTGTTATCCTTGCAATTACTACCCGTCGCGTCTTGTTGTCTTTAGGCGTGGGTATTCTAGCAGGATCATTCCTTCTAAATAATTACAACCCACTCGCAGCACTACAATATCTTTTACATCAAATTCTTGGCTTAGTTTGGGCTGATGGTGCAATTAATACCAGTAACGTTAACATGCTATTATTTATGTTATTACTGGGTGGTTTGATCAGCTTAATGACCGCAACTGGTGCAACCAAAGCATTTGCTGAATGGGGTGTTCGCCGCTGTAAAGATCGTCGCAGTGCTAATATCTTAACGGGTATGATGGTATTTGCTTTCTTTATTGATGACTTTTTCCATAGCTTATCTGTTGGGCCAATCTGTCGTCCTGTGACAGATCGCTTTCAAATTTCACGCGCCAAATTGGCTTACCTGCTAGATTCAACGGCCGCACCTGTATGTGTTATCACGCCTATTTCATCATGGGGTGCTTATATCATTGCAATCCTTGGTGGCATTTTAGTCTCTAATGATATTACTGATACCAGCCCAATTTCATTGTTCGTACAAATGATTCCAATGAATCTTTATGCTGTATTTACGTTGTTAATGGTACTTGTGGTTATCACATTCCAACTTGATATTGGTCCAATGCGTAAGCACGAAGAGCGCGCACGTAAAGGTCAACTTTGGGATGAATCTAAAGGTCACCCTAAAGGCTTAGAAATCACTACTGAAGGTGAAGGTAATGGCACCATGATTGATATGGTGTTACCTATTCTGACGCTGACGGTTTCTAGTGTTGGCTTTATGATAATGAGTGGCGCTGATGTATTAACCGCTAAAGGTCAAGCATTTAGTCTGATTGGATCGCTAGAGCATACTGATGTTGGTTCATCATTAGTTTATGCTGCCTTATGTAGTCTTGCCGTTTCTATTGTATTAGCACTACGCTTAAAGTTACCACTAAAAACATGGTTAACAGCAGCACCTCAAGGTATTCAAGCAATGATGCCCGCGATTATCATTCTATTATTTGCATGGACAATTGGTACAGTTGTTAGCGACATGCAAACAGGACAATACTTAGCATCATTAACAAAAAATGGTCTACCTGTTGAGCTATTACCCGCGCTCGTTTTCTTACTATCATGTGGGATGTCTTTTGCGACCGGCACCAGCTGGGGTACATTTGGTATCATGCTACCGTTAGCGGGTGATATGGCAATTGCGAGTGACGTGAACTTATTAATGCCTATGCTATCAGCAGTATTAGCAGGTTCCGTATTTGGTGATCACAGTTCACCTATTTCAAGCACCAGTATTTTGTCAGCAACAGGCGCAGGTAGTCATCATATGGATCACGTAATGACTCAGTTACCTTACGCATTAACCGTTGCTTTTGGTGCTTTCCTTGGCTACCTTGCAATGGGTATCACAGGTTCAACCATTATGGGTATCGCTGTCAGCTCAGTATGGTTCGTTGGCTGTTGTGTTTACCATATACGTCAAGATAAAAAACAACAATTAATAACGGCTGCTGATTAAAAACAACCATTATTAACAATAATCCCCGTTCGTTTTCGTGCTTATTTGATTTATTCTAGAGCACTAAACCGCGGGGATTTTTTTGATCAGGAGATAAACAATGGAATATTTACACACAATGGTACGAGTCAGTGATTTAGATGCCTCACTGGACTTCTACTGCAATAAATTAGGGTTAGTTGAAACAAATAGAAAAGATAGCGAACGTGGGCGTTTTACATTAGTATTTTTAGCCGCTCCGGCTCAAGCACAAGCCACCACTCAGACACAATCACCATTATTAGAGTTAACTTATAACTGGGATACAGAAGCTTATAACGGTGGTCGTAATTTCGGTCATCTTGCGTTTCGTGTTGATGACATTTACCAATTGTGCCAACACTTACAAGACAATGGCGTGACGATTAATCGCCCACCCCGTGATGGTCATATGGCATTTATCCGTTCACCTGATGGTATTTCTATTGAATTACTGCAAAAAGGTGAGCCGTTATCCCCTATTGAACCATGGATTTCACAAGTTAATATTGGTGAATGGTAATAGGTAAATCAACGCTGCCACAGGTATATGCTGTATTCCTGTGGCAATCATTCGTTAGCATAACTATCTATAAAACAATTATTCCTAAATTTCCCAATAATTGCTCTTGTTGCCAATCACAAATTTTAACCCCCTCCAAAGAAACTCGACGAACATCAACGTTATCGAGATCAACATGACATAGGTTAGTTTCGTTAAATATCGCTTGTTGCCATTGCTCAGTTGAAAATTCACCACGGCTTAAATCCGAACCTTTAAATGACACGCCAATTAAGTTAGCGCCACGCCAACGGTTTTCAAATAACTCACATTTTTCAAGCATCACACTTTCTAAGTTGGCGTAACTTAAATCACATCCAGAAATAAATGCCGAGCAAAAGAAAGAATTATGCGTAATGTAATTAGCAAATGACGCATAATGAAAATCAGCACCTTTAAGGTTACATTGGTGCAATTCAATACCAAAGCATTGCGCGTTACGAAAATTTGCCATCGCTAAATTACAACCTTTGAAACTGGCGTCCTTTAATTTCGTATAAGCAAAATTGCAACCGTCAGTCTCTCCTGCTTCAATAAAGCTACAATCAATAAAACAAGCATCAGTTAAGTTTGCTCGTGAAAAATCACAGCGATAAAACTGACATTGTTCAAACGTTGCTTCACTTAAATCTTGATGAGAAAAGACGTCACCGTCGAATTGTTTTTTTGCAACATGCATCAATAATCACTCTAATTAATTCTAAAAACAGTCCTATATTAATAACAATAAACCATTAATTACCAGTAAAAACAGTAAACTAATAAGTGTTTTTTCACATTGCCTTAAATAGCCAAATCTGGCGATTGTAAGAGGTATCAGCTTCGTTATTTAAAATAAAAAGTATGAACGTTTATTGTTTTCATTATCGCATTATCATGGCCGTATTAGAGGGCTATAAATAGACATAAAAAAACAGCCACTGGTATTGAGAATTTATCAATATCAGCAGCTGTTTTTTCATTAAAGAATACGATTAAATAATAACCACAACCTATAAATGATTAGGCACATCACAATTTGAAACTGCGCCAACATTCTTATTCACAGAGTCAACAATGTAAGTGTTTTTTAAACTACGGAAGACTTTAGCGGTATAAACGTCATGATTTTCGATTGAAAAGGTAACGTTGTAATTCATACCTGCAACAACTTGTTGAGTAACATGAATAACATTTTTTAGCTGGTGGTCACCTGTAATTTCTTTGACAGCTGCTTGTGCCGCAGCTGTTACTTCAGGTGTTATCTCACCTCGCTGCCAGCCACCAGGAATTGCGTGAGTATAGTCACAACCCGTTTGCATATTTGCCTCGCTAGTCGTTTTAACATCTTGTGCACTACACGCCACTAACGCTAATGAACCCAAAGCAACAACCAGAAGTTTCTTATTCATGACTTTTCCTATTTATAGTAGACATCTCTATAACAACATAAAAACAGTGTTCATTGCAAATAAAATTGAAAAAAAGGATTAATTTGCAAATTTATACTACATATTTTCGATAAGATTGCTGATTAATATCTTCAATCTCTACACTAAGAGCAATATCCGAATGAAACATCGAAGCGACATTATGCAAGATTAGCTCTGATAACGTATCTTTCTGTTGATCAGAACGACCAGGTAAAATACGTAACGTAATATGCACAAATGGCTTTGCTGTTGTTCCCGTTCGATAAACTTCATAAGGAATAAGGCGGGTTTTTATGTCTTCTTCTTCAAAAATACCTGAACTAAAAATAGAAAAATGCGTGGTGGTCATTAATTCAGTTAAATCAATGTCTGTTTCTAAATCCTTAGCATATTCAACGATACAATGTGGCATATTGTTACTCCCTCTTTAGTACAGCTAATATTTTGTAACACTAGCGTCGAATAAATATCATAACGGCTTAATATCCCTAATATTAGTTCACCAAATTGGATTTTAATCACTAATGTATTAATTTGTGATCAATGCCAAATCTTCACCCTCTCATTCCCGACAATGAGGTTACGAACGGGATAGGAAATCTACTCACCAAGTATTACAACGTTAATGTTTTCACTGTTTTTTTTATCATGCAGCTCTATCAAAAAGCACTTCTTTGAAAGCAAACATAGCATTTAGAGCCGCAGGAAAACCCGCATAAATTGACATTTGAAGTATCACTTCTTTTATTTCGTTCTCACAACACCCCACATTGAGTGCTGCATTTAAGTGTACTTTCAACTGAGGGACGCAATTTCCTAGCGCAGTTAATGCAGCAACGGTTGCGATCTCTCTAGACTTTAAATCCAAACCTGAACGAGCGTAAATGTCACCAAAGGGATATTCAATTGTATATTTAGCTAAATCAGGACAAATATCTTGTAAGCTTTCAATAACCTTACGCCCAGCTTCGCCATCAATACAATTAAGTAACTCTACACCATTTTCAAAACGTGATTTATTCATTGTGATATTCCTATTCAATTAATATAGGAACACCATACAAGTTAGAGTCAACTCTAAGTCAACCGACTTTTCCATTTTTATAAAGATTAATTTTTTCTTCCAAAGCAGCCATATGATTTTGTTGCTGTTTTATATGATATCTCAAGTTTTTCTGATGTTGCTCTAATAAAATTTGACGCTGAAGTAACGACTCAGCACCAAGTTCTCTGAGTTTTGTATATACCAAAATCTCATCAAGCGGCATCGCTGTTTCTTTTAAACGCTTTACAAAACCAATCCACGTTACATCTTTAGATGCATATACTCGATGACCACTGCTATTTCTCTGGATATTTTTTAGTAACCCTATTTTTTCATAATACCTAAGAGTATGAGACGACAAGCCCACTAAACTAGAAAACTCTTTTATGTTCATTATCCTACCTCTTACTTAATCTTGGACAGCCATATATTTTAGTTCTTAAATAACGCCCTTAAAAAATAAATTATTCCACTAGCAATAAACTCTCAAATCTAAAATTTACAACTTATTATTTGAATTCTTCGTTAAATCGATTCTATTTCTATATTTCAGGATCGACAAAACCCACAATATTGACAGTTATTGCGGTATTTTATCTAATTCTAAGAAACCATGTCTAACTAGGATGTAACTGATGACTCGCTAACTTTCCTTTACACCAATGCCCACCAATACGTTGTTTGAAGGCACACATTCGGGACCATCTACCGCTTACATTGGCATAATGTTCCATAAATTGTTCACTGTGCTCAAGCCAAGCATCTGCTGTTATTCCCATTTGCTGTAAAATCTTGGGTTGATTAGGTGTAATAAAGCCTTTTTTATCATTTCGAATACACCGACCAGTCCAGTCAATCAGCTCAAGGTAATCGGTAAAAACAAAGTTTATACCTGCTTTTTTAGCTTGATGTTCTGCGCCAACAAAGGGTAATAATTGAAAACGAGAGGTGTTTGATGATGATTGTTGTGTCGATGTTTTCGTTTGATAATGTTCACGAATACGTTGCTGAATAGAGGTAAAATCAGACTGTTCTAGTGACGGCGTAACGCCCGCCCTTATCGGGTTTAAATCCACATACATCATGCACGATAATAATGCTTGTTCATCAAGTAATGCTTGAGACTTAAAACGTCCTTCCCAAAACGTCCCTTTACATTGATCTTCTTTATTAGATTTTCGTGCTATTTCTTCATTAAGACAGCGCATAAACCAGCTAATACTGCCTAATCGTTGCTGCCATTCAGCCACTAATGTTGATAGCGCTTGTTGTTTATCTGCGGCTATTTGACCCTCTTTTAAAAAATCGACCGCGATAGGATGGCCGCTAAATAACTGTAACCAACGTGATATTACTTCTTCTGGGGTTAACTTTTGTTGCTGTTCGGTGTCTATTTTAAGCACCAAATGATAATGGTTACTCATCACTGCATAAGCACACACATCAATACAAAAAACAGCGGCTAATTGTTTGATTCTATTTACGATCCAACCGCGACGGTGCTGATAGTTTTTACCGTTATATGGATCATCGCCACACAAATACGCACGACGTACACAGCGATTAATTACATGATAAAAAGGCGTTATTTGAGGCTCTATCAATTTTCGTCTTGAGATTGTCATTCGTTCCACCATAAGCAACTTGAAGCTTAAGTGTAGTTACTTATAATTGATACGCAATGTTATGGCTGTCCATTATTCTTTTATTCTTTTTGTAGGGAATGACGGGGGTTGGCTTACATATCGCGGCAGATAATTATAGTGACGAATAAGTGATTTATAGCCACGTAAATAATACAAGCCACCCTCGCCACTACCCTGCTTTTCATATTACAACAACCAATTAAACAATCTTTACGCCTGTTGCCATTAAACGTTCAGGGGTTAACAGTACACTTTCAGATTCATCATCCGTTTCAGCACATAACAACATGCACTCTGATGTTTCACCACGCATCTTGGCTTTGGCTAGATTGCATAGCACTACCACTTGCTTACCCAATAATTGCTCTTCGGTGTAGTAAGGCACTAAACTAGTGACGGTTTGAAGCTTAGTTTCACCCACTTCAATTTGAACAATATAAAGCTTATCAGCATTGTCATGGCGAACAACATCAACGATTTTACCCACACGAATATCTAATTTAGCGAAATCTGCGTATGAAATAGTGTCCATGGAATCTCCTTCGTACTTAATACTCAATTAAGTTCATTGTTAATAGTGATATACACATACAATATGTTAACGTTTCATTACCAATTAAATATTGATTTACAAAGAGTATCATTTCGAATTAGTTAGCTATATCACACAGTTAAATTGCGTTATTTACACAACCGTAGTTTAATAGCTTTAACAGTAAAGAGGTGATCATGGCAACAATCAAAGATGTGGCGAAACTCGCCGAAGTATCTGTCGCAACCGTATCAAGGGTGATCAATAAATCCCCCAAAGCAAGTAAAGCAGCGATTACCGCAGTAACACAAGCAATGAAAACACTAGGCTACCGTCCCAATGCCAATGCTCGAGCATTAGTCAGCCAATCAACCAATACTATTGGGGTGTTAGTGGGTGATGTTTCTGATCCTTTCTTTGGCGCGATGATCAAATCGATCGACAATATCGCTCGCCAACACAATAAGCATTTATTGATCGGTAATGGCTACCATAATGCTGACAGTGAGCGTGATGTTATTGAACTATTGATCAATAGCCGCTGTGATACGTTAATTATTCACAGTAAGAGTTTATCTAATGATGAATTAATCGCTTATGCACAAGAAGTACCGGGGATGGTGCTCATTAACCGCCTTATTCCTGAGATCGCTGATCGTTGTATTGCGCTTGATAACCATCGAGGATCATATCTAGCGACAGAGCTATTAATTAAGCATGGCCACCAGCATATTGGCTATATTTGTTCTAATCATGATATTGAAGATACCACTCAGCGTAAGCAAGGTTATCTAGACGCGTTACAAGCACATCAGCTAACTGCACCACAAAGCTATATTGAATATGGCACGCCAGATGAAGATGGTGGTGAAGTTGCAATGACTAACCTACTCGCTAAAAATCAACCAATAACAGCGATTGCAGCTTATAACGATTATATGGCAGCGGGATGTTTATCGGTACTTGAAGGTAATGGTTTAACGGTGCCAAATCAAATGTCTTTAATTGGGTTTGATGATGGATTAATTGCGAAGTATCTGCATCCTAAGCTGACGACTGTGCGTTACCCCATTCAGATCATGGCAGAACAAGCGACACAATTGGCTTTTCAATTAGCAACGGCAGCTAAACAACCAATACTCGATACCACTCAACCTGATTCAAGTATCACGCATATGTTTGTGCCAACCTTGGTTAAACGTTTATCAGTAATGACTCCTCAGTAGTTTACTCTCTGGTTTTATTTCTATATCTCGGTTATACAACCACACAAGTGACAGCGTCACTTGTGTGGTTAATATTTAATACTACTACTTTAGAACGTAAACACTTTATCGGCGGCAAGCGTCCATTCTGCTAAATCATCCAATGTTGCAATTACAACATCTTCAATTAAAGGCAACGCAGTTAATCCACGTGCAGCACAACAAGTTTTGCACAGCTTAACTTCACCACCTTGCGCTAAAACAATCTCAACCATTTGTTGAATATCATAGCCTTCTGTTGGGGCTTGTTTTGCAAGTGCGCACGTTACCGCATCAGACATTAAAAAGATTTTAACAGCAACAGGTTCAGCTTCTTGTTCATTCAGTTTTATAGCTAAACGTAGTGCGTTAAATGAACGCTCAGAGCCATAAGGAGCATCATTAATTATCATTAGTATGGTTTGCATTATTTTCCTATCTCTATCTGATTTTTCGACTCTTGTTTTACCATGAAACGTATCGTCAGTGGTCATTTATGAATGTAAACCGCACCTAATGTCTATTTTTTATTCTTTAACCGTATTTTTTATAATTTTAAACTTTTAACTACTGCAATAATTTGGCACATTAACGCCCTTAACGAGTAATTGTATGTTAAATGCAGTTGCCATAACCTAATCGTCATTTACAGAGAGCATTTAATGAGCCATCGCCTTCAACTAACGTCTGCCCCATCAGTGCTGTTTTTGTTTGGTTTATCGGGTGCTGGAAAGTCATTTGTCGGTGACGTCATTGGGGCACATCATGACTGGTTTGTTTATCATGCTGATGATGATCTTACTAATGAAATGCGCCAGATTATTGCCGCGAAACAGCCTTTTACTGAAGCAATGCGTGACCAATTTTTCTGCCGCATTGTTGATAAAATTAATGACTACCGTCGCCTCTATCCACGTCTCGTGATCACCCAAGGGGCATACAAAAAAAAGCATCGTGATTATATTCGCCAGTCTGTTGATAATATCGATATGATTTATGTAACAACGTCAGATAAGTTAATTCACCAACGCTTAGAATACCGTACTAATGGTATTTCTAATGCCAGTGCTGAAGCAATTAAACATATCTTTGAAATACCTGATGAGAGCGTGAAGAAATTACACAACGTTGATGGTAAAGATGAAATTATTCAGCAACTGAATGCTTTTTATAATAACTAAGTACCAATAAAAAACCCACAACGTTAAGGTTGTGGGTTTCTGTCATTATTAAGCGCTATCGGAATCGATAACAGGTCAAATGATGATAATGCTCACTGGGGCGTAATATCGAATCATTATCCGGCCATTCCGGGTGATTTGGTGAATCTGGCAAAAACTGAGTTTCTAAAGCAAAACCACTATAATTTGCATACTCGCCACCGATACGATTAGGGCACCCTGCCAAGAAATTTCCAGTGTACAATTGCATTGCTGGTTTAGTGGTTAACACATCCATCGTTAATGAATTGTCAGCCGCGACTATCGTTGCACAAGCAGTGGTGGCTCGACGTACATCAGATCGTAATACAAACGAATGATCATACCCTTGCGCTTGTTGTTGATCACTATCCGCTAACCAATCTTGATTTATCAATTTTGGCTCGCGAAAATCAAAACTTGTTGCCTCAACCGTCTTAAATTTACCCAGCGGGATCCCGCTCGAATCGGTCGGTAAATAATGATCAGCGTTGATCATTAACTGATGTGATAAACAATCTTTGTCGCTATCAGCCCCTAGCAGATTAAAATAACCATGATTTGTAAGATTAACCACAGTTGGCTTATCTGTTTCTGCACTGTATCGAATAGCTAACTCGTTATTTTCAGTCAGAGTATAAGTAACGATTACCTGCAAATTCCCCGGAAAGCCCATATCACCATCAGCAGATAATAAACTAAATTGCGCTTCAGTCGCATTCACTTGCTGCATTTGCCAACGACGATGATTAAAACCACTTTCGCCACCATGCAAACAATTACCCTTTTGATTGATTGATAGTTGGTAATCTTCACCGTCTAAGCTAAATTTACCTACGGCAATACGATTAGCATAACGCCCAACGGTTGCGCCTAAATAGGCTTGCTGCTGATAAAAATCGTTCAGGGTACTTACCCCTAGCAACACTTCTCGGTATTGGGTTTGGTGATCCACGATTACAGGCACACAACAGCTAAGCCATGTGGCACCAATATCCATTAGCGTAACCGACATACCCTGTTGATTAACAAGCGTAATCAATTTAGCGGGTAAACCATCGACAGCCATATCCACAGTCATAGATTGGTGTGACGCAATCGCATGTTGAGGTAAGTGAGTTAACATATTCAGTCGCCTTAAATTACGTTATTGCTAAGTTCTGTTCACTGATAACACCAGCGCCCGTCATTGCTTTACAGACATAAATAGTGGCTTGTAAGCCTGTTGCTACCTGATATTTCGCATTCACTTCAGCGGTAATGGCATCAACAAATGTTGGTGGTACCAGTGCCACAATACATCCCCCAAAACCACCGCCTGTCATTCGCACACCGCCTTGATCACCAATAACGCCTTTCACCATATCAACCAGCGTATCGATCTCAGACACTGTAATGTCAAAATCATCGCGCATTGATGCATGTGACTCAGCCATCAACTCGGCCAATAACGTCATATTGCCATTACTTAACGCGATTGCAGCTTGTTCAGTTCGCATATTTTCAGTAATCACATGACGTGCACGTTTAGCAACCATAGGATCAAGCTCTGTTTCATGCGCGATAAACGTCGCTAATGTCACATCACGTAAGGCTGGTACACCAAAGAAAGCAGCGGCTTGTTCACACTGTGCACGACGCGTGTTGTATTCACTATCGACTAAACCACGTTTCTTATTAGAGTTAATGATCACTACCGCCATATCTTCAGGCATAGCAACAGCCGTTGTCTCTAATGAGCGACAATCAATTAATAGTGCGTGGTTTTGCTCACCTTCCGCTGAAATTAATTGATCCATAATGCCGCAGTTACAACCAACAAACTGGTTTTCTGCTTGTTGACCATTCAGTGCAATTTCTTGCTGACTAATAGTAAGATCAAATAATGCTTTAAATGTTTGACCAATGACGACTTCAAGCGCTGCTGATGAACTTAAACCTGCACCTTGTGGAACATTGCCACTAATAACAATATCAGCGCCACCAAGAACATAGCCTCGCTCAAGTAAATATTTAATCACACCACGAACATAGTTTACCCACATGCATTGCTGATCAAACTCAAGCGGCTGAGTAATATCAAACTCGCTTATTTCATTATTGTAATCAACCGCCACCACGCGCACGATATTATCGTCACGACGTGCAGCAGCGACGATTGCTTGGTAATCAATCGCACAAGGAAGCACAAAGCCATCATTATAATCTGTATGCTCACCAATAAGATTTACACGCCCAGGTGCTTGAATAATATGGCTGGCGACATAGCCTAATACTGATGAAAAAACAGCTGATACATTATCAATAAGGTGTTGAGTACGATTTGTTATCATTATTTTTACCTACTATTACCAAAGATGATCAAGAAAAAATGTCATTTATTAAAATGATAAAACCTAACGAATACTTAATCTAAATAGTGCACATCACTCACAGCACATAACTTTTCAGCCGCTTGTTCTGCGGTTAAATCACGTTGACTTTCTGCTAGCATTTCATAACCCACCATGAATTTTTTCACTGTTGCAGAGCGCAATAATGGCGGATAAAACAGGGCATGAAGCTGCCAATGATCGGTTGAGGTATCACTAAAATTGGCATCAGATTCAAAGAAAGGAGCGTAATGCCACCCCATTGAATAAGGGAATGAACATTTAAAGAGATTATCGTAACGGCTGGTTAATTTTTTAATCGCTAGCGCTAAATCATCACGCTGGGCTTGAGTTAACTCATCCATACGACGAATGTGTGTTTTGGGTAATAACATGGTTTCAAATGGCCATGCCGCCCAATAAGGCACCACGGCTAACCAATGTTCAGTGTCAACCACAGTACGAGAACCATCTTCTAGCTCACTATTAACGTAATCAACTAATAAGTTAGTACCATGCTGTGCATAATATTCACGTAACAAAGTATCTTTACGGCTAATTTCATTAGGTAAAAAGCTATTAGCCCAAATTTGACCATGGGGATGTGGTTGTGAGCACCCCATTACTGAACCTTTATTTTCAAACGCTTGTACCCAAACGTAATCTTTACCTAACTCTTCAATTTGCTCATTCCACGTATCAACCACGTTACGAATTGCGCCAACAGATAACTGCGGCAGGGTTTTACTGTGGTTAGGTGAGAAACAAATAACACGGCTTAAACCACGGGCGCTTTGGCAACGAAATAAAGGGTTACTGTTTTCAGGCGCACTTGGCGTATCGGCAGTTAATGCAGCGTGATCATTACTAAAAACATAAGTACCGGTGTAATCAGGATTTTTATCGCCAGATACACGGGTATTGGTTGGACATAGAAAACAAGAACCGTCATAAGCAACATTCGATTCCGGTTGTGGCTGTTCATCCGCACCTTGCCACGGACGTTTAGCGCGGTGTGGTGAAACTAGCACCCACTGCCCTGTTAACGGATTATAACGACGATGAGGGTGGTCAATCGGATCAAAACATTCAGACATAGTGATTCAACTCTTGTGATTCTATAATGTTAAAAAGTCTAAAGTGATTTCAGGTTAACTTCCGTGATCAAAGACACATCGTGTAAACGTTTCCATTAAAAATGTAATTCGTGCTAATCATCACAAGATAAGATCATCGTTATTGCTTATCTACGCTATATGAATCAATACTTTTAACTACTTTACAAATAACATCCAATCTCTATTAATAATATATTCACTGGCCGACACTAAATTATTCGCGTTTTTTACTGAAAATAAATAGTATAATTCTATAAAATATAACTACATGTCCCTTAAACACACAGCAAACATGATTCAGGTTGCAGGGATTGCCGGAGGACAAATGGCAACATTAAAACAAATAGCAACCAAAGCAGGTGTCTCGTTAGCGACAGTCTCTCGAGTGTTAAACGATGATCCAACCCTTAGCGTAAAAGATGAGACTAAACGCAAAATTTTTGAAATTGCAGAGCAGCTTGAATACACCACCAGCCAATCTCGAAAAACCGCTAAAAAACAAACCCTACATTTTCTAGCTTTGTATAATTACAAACAAGATATTGAAGTTGATGACCCTTATTACCTCGCAATCCGACATGGCATTGACACCCAATGCGAGAAACTCGGCATTAAACTGACCAATATTTATGAATGCAATATTGCCGCAGCGCCTAAAGCCGTAGATGGGATATTGCTGATAGGACAAGTAAGCGCAGACAACCTTGCCGCAGCACGTGCCCTTTCGAGTAATACAGTTTATATTGATTACACTGATCACCAACTTGATATTGATTGCATTGATATTGATTTAGAGCGAATAAGCAAAGAAGTCATCAACCACTTTACTCAACAAGGCTATGAACGAATTGGATTTATTGGTGGTCAAGATAACCCTGATAAATATGATATTCGTGAATTAATTTTTACTGAATATGGCAAATTCAAAGGTGTTGTTTCAGATAAAGATATCTACCGTGGTGATTTTAGTAGTCAATCTGGGTATTCATTAGCTAAAAAGATGCTGGCTAACAATCACCCAAGTGCTTTATTTGTCGCATCTGACTCGATTGCTATTGGCGTATTACGTGCCATACATGAAAGTGGGCTTAATATCCCTGATGATATTAGTTTAATCAGTGTCAACGACATTCCAACCGCAAAGTTTACTTACCCACCACTATCAACCTTTAGAATCCACTCAGAACTGATGGGATCTCAAGGGGTTAATTTGTTATTAGAACGCAGCCGTGATGGTCGAACAATTCCATTACGGGTATTTGTTCCTAGCCAATTAATTTTACGAGACACAACTAAAAAATAGTATAAGCAGCTAATAATAAATTAAAAACGACAATTAATTTGTCGTTTTTTTGCTTTTTAATTACTCAACAAGTTTAAAACAAGCGCAAGATCACTCAAATAAACGCCAATGATTGTTTTTTTGTTGTCGACATCACAAAGCTCAAAACAGAATGTGACCAAGTTAATACAACAAAGTTTTACCTATTTTTTTTAGTAAAACTTTACTTAATAATAACCCCAGATAATTAAGACATGTCTTGGAGGCATCGTGAATAACTGGGAAAACATTAACTTACTTAGCGAAAATAGACTGGCACCTCGTGCATACTTTTTCTCTTACAACGCATTAAACAAAGCGCAACGCTTTCAGCGTGATTTAAGTCAGCATTTCATGTTGCTAAGTGGTCAGTGGACCTTTAACTTCTTCACTCATCCACTGCTTGTTCCTGAAGAATTCTACAACCAAGAAATGAGTGACTGGACTAGTATTCAAGTGCCAAACATGTGGCAAATGGAAGGTCACGGTAACTTACAATACACTGATGAAGGCTTCCCATTCCCGATTGACGTACCTTTTGTACCCTCAAACAACCCAACTGGCGCATATCAGCGCACCTTCTTCTTAGGTGATAATTGGAATGAAAAACAAACCATTATTAAGTTTGATGGTGTTGAAACCTACTTTGAAGTTTACGTTAACGGTCAATATGTTGGCTTTAGTAAAGGCAGCCGTTTAACAGCAGAATTTGATATTTCAGCTTTCGTTAACAGCGGTAAAAACTTACTGTCTGTGCGCGTTATGCAATGGGCCGATTCAACCTATATTGAAGATCAAGATATGTGGTGGATGGCGGGTATTTTCCGTGATGTTTACTTAGTCGGTAAAGAACCCATTCACGTGCGTGATTTCACTGTACGTACTGATTTTGACGAAGATTATCAAGGTGCAACATTAAACTGTAACGTTGATTTGGAAAATCTCAGTGGTCACGTTGTGAGTGATTATAGCATTGATTATGCCCTTTATGAGGGTCAACATCAGGTTGCTAGTGGAAACGTTTTCAGTCTAGCCATTGCTAGTACAACGCATACCAATTTTGCAATCAAAATGGATTCACCCGTTCATTGGACAGCTGAAAATCCACATTTATACCACTTATTCTTAACCCTAAGGGATGCGGATGGCATTGTGGTAGAAGTGATCCCGCAACGGGTTGGCTTCCGTGATATTAAAGTGCGTAATGGCCTGTTTGAGATTAATGGTCAATACGTAATGTTACACGGGGTTAATCGCCACGATAACGACCACCTAAATAGCCGCGCTGTCGGTATGGATCGCGTAGAAAAAGATATTGTGCTTATGAAACAGCATAATATTAACGCAGTACGTACTGCGCACTACCCTAACGATCCACGTTTTTACGAACTATGCGATCAATACGGCTTATTTGTAATAGCTGAAACTGATGTTGAAACGCACGGTTTTGCTAACGTTGGTAACCTGAGCATGATCACTGATGATCCTGCATGGGAACAAGTATTTGTTGAACGCATTGAACGTCATATTCATGCGCAAAAGAACCACCCTTCTATCATTATGTGGTCACTGGGTAACGAATCTGGCTACGGCTGTAATATTCGTTCAATGTACCAAGCAACTAAAGCGATTGATAATACCCGTCTAGTCCATTACGAAGAAGATCGTGATGCTGAAGTGGTTGATATTATTAGTACGATGTACTCTCGCGCTCAAATGATGAATGAGTTTGGTGAGTTTCCACATGCTAAGCCACGGATTATTTGTGAATATGCCCACGCAATGGGTAATGGTCCAGGTGGACTGACTGAATACCAAAACGTGTTCTACAAACATGACCATATTCAAGGTCACTTTGTATGGGAATGGTGTGATCACGGTATTTACGAGCAAGATGAAAATGGCCGTGATGTGTACAAATATGGTGGTGATTACAGCGACTATCCAAATAACTACAACTTCTGCATGGATGGCTTAGTCTACCCAGATCAAACACCTGGCCCGGGATTACGTGAATACAAACAAGTTATTTGTCCGGTAAAAATTGCCGTTAAAGATCACGCGAAAGGCATCATTACGGTTACTAACAAATATTGGTTCTCTACTTTAGATGACGTGGTATTTGATATCGCAGTACGTGCTGAAGGTGACACTCTAACCTTTAATCAAATTACCGTGACGGGTTTGGCGGCAGGGGAATCACGCGATATTGAATTAGTGCTACCAGTTATGGATCAGCGTGAAACGTTTGTGAATGTCTCTATGCGTAAAAAATCTCGCACCGCATATAGCGAAGCTAACCATAAACTTGGCATATTCCAATACCAAGCCAAACCCAATACTGCATATAAAGAACAATTTGAAAATAACAATGCGATACCACTAACCGTTATTGAAAACCGTCTTGATTGGGAAATTAGCGGTTATGACTTTGCACTGCGTTTCTCTAAAGTTGATGGCAAGCTTACATCATGGCTACGCCAAAATAATGAGCTGATTGCATCATCACCTGCAATGAGTTTCTTCAAGCCGATGATTGATAACCATAAGCAAGAATATGAAGGTTTATGGCACCCAGCTCACCTACACATTATGCAAGAGCATTTCCGTAGCATCAATGTCGAGCAAATGACAGGTAAAGTAATTGTTACCACCAACAGTATTGTTGCGCCGCCAGTATTAGATTTTGGTATGCGTTGCCAATACCGTTTTGAAATTTGCCCTCAAGGTCAAGTAAACATGACGTTAAGTGGCAATAAGTACGGTGATTACCCGCATGTCATTCCGGTTATTGGTTTGGATTTAGGGATTAATAATCAATTTGATCAGGTTGAATACTACGGCCGTGGCCCTGAAGAAAGTTACCAAGATAGCCGTCAAAGCAACATTATTGATATCTACAACACTACCGTTAGTAATATGTTTGAGAACTACCCATTCCCACAAAATAATGGCAACCGCCAGCATGTGCGTTGGGCAAGTTTAACTAACCGTCATGGTGTGGGTTTATTGGTTAAACCTGAGCAAGAAATTAATTTCAGCGCATGGCATTACACCAATCAACATATCCATCAAGCACAACACATTAATGAACTTGAGCCAAGTGGCTACATTACGGTCAATCTTGATCATCAAGTTATGGGCTTAGGCTCTAACTCATGGGGTTCAGAAGTACTTGACTCATACCGTGTTTACTTTAATGACTTCAGCTATCAAGTGAGCTTAGTGCCCTTTAATAAAGCCGATTGTGATAGCCGCTACTTAGCAAGTCAAACATTTACCACAACACGCATCGGTGGAGATAAATAATGATTATTTTAGCATCACTGGATCAATTCAAAAGCCTCTATCGCGATGGTCGTAAATGGAATCGTTGTGTAGAAGCGATTGAGAACATCGGTAATATTCAGCCAAATGCCTTCCATTCTGTGGGTGACTCACTGGCTTACCGCCTTCAACATGGCCCTTCAAACGCGAATGAACAATTTGTCGGCCACCGCCGTTATTTTGATGTTCATTACTACCTTGCAGGCAGTGAAACTATTGAATGTGCAGATAAAGATACGTTAACGCAAGTGCATCCATACAGCGATGAAACTGACCGTGAATATTTTGAGGGAACAGCTCAAGCCCACCGCATAGAAGTAGGTCAAATGGTGATATTTGAAAACCACCAAGCACACCGCTTCAGTGCCGCTGACAACCTTCAAAAAGTGGTTTTACGTGTCACCATTGAGGATGGATACTTCCTTAATAAATAACCACACTTAACCGCCAGTGAATAATAACTGGCGGTTATCTAATAAAAATCGCCAACAGCTAAAACATCAACAAAAACACCAACAAAAGCATAAAAACAATAACCTATGATTTGGTTTAATCGCTAAATACATAGACATCCTACAATACTAAACGTGATCCATCGGAGATTCTCATGTCTGAATCCAAACGTAATACCATAGGGAAATTTGGTCTACTATCGATGACCTTTGCTGCGGTATACAGTTTCAATAACGTTATTAATAACAATATCGAAATTGGTCTATCCTCTACCCCTATGTTCTTTATTGCTACCTTGCTTTATTTCATCCCATTTTGTTTAATCATTGCTGAATTTGTTTCACTGAATAAAGACTCAGAAGCAGGTGTTTATGCGTGGGTTAAAAGTTCTCTTGGTGGGCGCTGGGCCTTCCTCGCCGCTTATACCTATTGGTTTGTTAATCTATTCTTCTTTACCTCATTACTGCCGCGCGTTATTGCTTATGCATCCTATGCGTTCCTTGGCTATGAATATATATTTACCCCAACCACGACCACACTATTAAGTATTGCGCTATTTGCCCTTGCTACGTATGTATCAACCAATGGCGCAAAGATGTTGGGGCCAATCACTTCTGTCACCTCGTCATTTATGCTAGTGCTAACATTGTCATACATTATCTTGGCAGGTGCGGCGGTAATGGGCGGTATTCAACCCGCAGATCCGATCACAGTAGAAGCATTAACACCGAAAATTAACTGGGCCTTCTTTGGTGTAACCGCATGGATATTTATGGCGGCGGGTGGCGCGGAATCAGTATCCGTTTATGTTAATGATGTCAAAGGCGGCCACAAGGCTTTCGTAAAAGTGATTATTTTTGCAGGTATCTTTATCGGTGGCTTATATTGTGTTTCATCTGTACTTATCAACGTATTTGTTGAGCGCGATGCATTGAAATTTACTGGTGGTTCAGTACAAGTATTTGAAGGCTTAGCGCGTCATTACGGCTTACCTGAAATTATAATGAACCGTTTTGTGGGTGTTGTTTCATTCACTGCAATGCTAGGTTCACTACTGATGTGGACAGCAACACCGGTTAAAATCTTTTTCTCTGAAATTCCAGCTGGAATTTTTGGTGAGAAAACCGTTAAGTTAAACAAAAATGGTGTTCCAGCACGTGCAGCATGGGCACAATTTTTTATTGTAATACCGCTACTTATCGTACCAATGTTAGGTTCTAATTCAGTACAAGAGCTAATGAGTACCGTTATTAACATGACAGCGGCGGCTTCTATGCTACCACCATTGTTTATTATGATTGCTTACTTAAACTTACGTCTCAAATTAGACCACCTACCACGTGACTTTAAAATGGGTTCACGTACAACGGGTATCGTAATGGTATCAATTCTAATTGGTATCTTCAGTATCGGTTTCTTAGCATCTACCTTTCCAACAGGTGCCGATATCATGACTATTATCTTCTACAATGTCGGTGGAATCGTGATATTCCTTGGCTATGCATGGTGGAAATACAATCGTTATGAACTTCAACTTGCTGCCCATGAAAGTATGGTATTAGAAACAGTCTCAGAAACGAATTAACACTAAATTATAAATCATACTTTTCTAGCCTTGAGTTCCCCCTCAAGGCTTTTTTCTTTCTTAATATTAACTCTTTCATCACATTACAGTCATATTTAAACTCCCACAACATTAACTTTATGTGTTTGGTAGCATATAATGAATTACAGGCTTTAGCTTTATATGCGTAAATAAGGATATTATGCGAAAAGTAATGGTAACAAGTTTAGTCTTCAGCTTTTTATTACTGATGTTAGCCGTAATAAGTATTACCTATCACAGCCAACAAAATAATGACAATACAATCAATACAATAAAAAACGATCAACGCCAACAACAGCATCAATTACAACAACAG
Organism: Photobacterium carnosum; assembly: GCF_002849605.1. Lineage (GTDB taxonomy): Bacteria > Pseudomonadota > Gammaproteobacteria > Enterobacterales > Vibrionaceae > Photobacterium > Photobacterium carnosum. Next base: position 71,182 of record NZ_NPIB01000012.1, on the reverse strand, counting down.
ATTTCACAACACATTAAACATACTATTATTCTTTTTGATCAATTTAATACCGCGTTAAAACAACAATCATGGCAGCAACTACTGACCCCATCCCAAAATGATACTTTTATTACATTAGCAACAACCATGCTAACTAATAACATAAGATTTAATAGCATTAGTCTGATTGATTATAAAAATAGTTATCGATTAAGAATTGAAGCTACGACTAATACAAAAATAACAATTATAAAAAATAAACCTATAGCTTCGATTTCAGAACTGAATGATATTGATCACGCATTTTCACTTCTACCAAATAAAACTTATATTAAGATGTTAGCCAAACCAATAAATAATATTGCTTATTATCAGCATATTACGATAAACAATCACCAATGGGTCATCAAAATAGAGCAACACAGTCTCGCTGATATGATGACAACATCACAAACTAATGACCCATTATTTCTACAGTCTTGGCTTATTGATAATCAAGGTCAATCATTAATTAATATCAATCAAAAAGACATTTCCTCGATTAACACTGATAACAATTTCAAAAGTAAGTATTTTTCATTATGGCAACAAATACAAAATTACAATAATCAACAAATAATAAAAGAAAAAATTCTTTACACTTACTCTCCAATTTTTATCCCTGAACAATTAAAAGCAACTCTGGATTTTAATAATGGTAATTTATCACCATGGATATTAATTTCAAAAATTGATATTGAAAATAATTATAATATATTTGGATTTACTCAACAACTATCCTACAAATATATACCAATATTCATATCAATTATAATTGTCTGTGTTTATATACTATTTATCATTAGATATATACATCGACAAAAGAAAGAGATAAAGCGTATTACTTATATTAAAAATAAAAACACTCTTCGTTACCATTCTCTGATTAAAAATACTGACTCAGGTATTATTATTATTAACAACCATCAAAAAATAACAGCGATTAATTCAGTAGCTCTAACTATTTTAAATTTAAACAAAGATGTTATTCACAAAAACTTAATTTCACATATATATCCAATAGATACAAAAAGCGATATTGTCGCATTATTACAAAGCATCAATTCTCTAGCTTATAATACTAAGAAAAAAATACAGCTAAAGATCAATATCCCTCAGATTAAATACCTAGAAATCACCGCAACAAAAATTAATACTAACGATGATAGTATCATATTACATATAATAGATATAACATCATGGGTTAAGCGAGAACAACAACTCAAAGGGCTATCAAGAGCTGTAGAACAAAGTGAAAATGCTGTCATTATTACTGATAAATTTGGCTTTATTGAATATGTGAATAATTCATATGAAAAAAGTACAGGTGATAGTTCAAATAATATTATAGGGTTAAATAGTAAAACAATTTTCAAGCGTTATATTAATAATCAAGAAAAAATAGACAGCATTCAATCGAAATTAAATCAAGGACAAACAATACAGCGTGTTGTTTTACAAAAAAATCATGATGATAGCATTTATTATCTTGATAATACCATCTCCCCTATTCGCGATGAAAATGGTCGAATTAGTAACTATATTTCAATCAGTAAAGATATTACTGATCGTATTAATTATGAACATCAATTACATCATCTTGCACATTATGATCAGTTAACTACGCTCCCTAATAGAAATATGTTTATTAGTGAACTTAAAAAATCATTATTAACGTCAAAAAAAAATCACTCTAAAATATCAGTCTTAATCATTGAGGTTGATTTATTCAAACAATTACATGATTCTCTAGATAATGAAAAAATAGAAAATATTCTTATTATTATATCAAAACGTATTCGATCAAATCTAAGAGAAAAAACTCTTCTATCACGTTTGAATAATAATAAATTTGGCATTCTTATCCAATCATTACAACAGAAACAAAATATTAATTACCTTGCAATAAAATTACTCAATAATATTCATGCACCTATTCGTTATGATGATAAACTCATTTCAATTTCAGCTAGCATTGGCATTTCACTTCAAATAAACAGTCAAATAACGCCTGAGAAAATAATAAGAAATACAAATATTGCATTGGGCTATTCTAAAAATAAGTCTAAAAATCAATATTGTTATTTTAGTCCTGTCATGGAAACTGAAGCAGAACATAAATTGGAATTAGAATCAGAATTACGAAAATCTATAAATACTGATCGCTATGAGTTTTATTATCAACCTAAAGTATTAGCTATCTCACATATAATAACTGGCGCAGAAGCATTGCTGCGATGGCGTGATAAGCACGGCCATTATCAAGCTCCTGTTGATATTATTCCATTACTTGAATCATCAGGGTTAATTCTTGAAGCGGGTATATTCCTCATTGAAAAAGCCTGTTATCAACTTAAACAATGGCAACAGCAAGGGCTTAATATTAGTATGGCTATCAATATTTCAGCACAACAATTACTTGAATCGAACCTAACAGAGATTATAAAGCAAGCCATCAAAAAGGCCGGTTGTGATCCTACATATCTAGAACTGGAGATCACAGAAAGTGTGTTAATGACAGATATTGAATTAGCTTATCAAAAATTAATCGCACTTAAAACGCTTGGGGTTAAAATTGCGATAGATGATTTTGGTACAGGCTATTCTTCACTCGCTTATCTCAGCCGTTTTCCTATCAACATTCTCAAAATAGACCGAGAATTCGTTAAAGCATTACCCCATGACAAAGACAGTATTACTATTATTGAAGCTATAGTAAAACTTGCTCACAATCTTGGTTTAACTGTCGTTGCTGAGGGTGTTGAAAATATTGAACAAGTCATTGCCCTTGAAGCCTTTGGGGTCGAAGAATTTCAAGGATTTTATTTCAATAAACCTCTTACTCGCGATCACTTTAATCACCAATACCTACCTCAAAAACAACAAATATCAGAGAACGTTATATAAGAGGTTCTCTTATTCAACGTTGTAGCTTATTATTAAACATATACGCCATTTTATTGTTAATAATAAATGGATTCTTTTTTGATTACTTAGCAGGACGTCACAATGAGTTTTAGTGATCACTTAGATAACTTTATTAAACAACGGGAACAATTTGGTCAGCAGCCAAATAGAATGCAAAAACGCAATTCTTATATTGTGGTTGATGCTACTGATCAAAGTAAAGCACGTGAAGCGATGGCAAAAGAGCAAGAACATGCCACATTACGTGCAGAACAAGAAACGAAACAATATCATCAGCGTATTCGTGGACGATGCGTACTCCCAAGTGAAGCTCAAGCACAACAAGAGCGTAAAAATGATACTCGTCCAGCCGATCCCGATCGTATTGCGTACATTCAACAATTAAAAAAAGATTTAAAGTTAAAAAAACACCAAACTGAGTAACTTTTTTATAAAAGCTAATCTAAACGTATTTTTATGGAAACAATCTCTCTTCATTTCAACATGATGGTAACGATGATTTATTGTCGTTACCATTAATATTCTGCTTTCTCCCCCGCTAATACTTCTCCGTTTTCTTCCTGTCTAAGCATGATTATGCCAAGAATAAAGTATCGTCATATCATTCTCACACTATGAGATAAGGTGTTATAAGCAATAAGTTATCTTTTTGAGTATTTATCTAAATCCCTTCCAATAAATAAAAAAATATCTCTCAACAACAAAGAAATCACTTAGGTTTGATCACTGAACAATGACAAAAAAAGCCTCTATTTACTGTTTTGAACAATGTTTCATAATTTTTTTTCTAGTTTTTATCTTTTTTTTCAAGACTAAATAATAGTACTGAAACTAACTACCTACATTTCTCAAATTATGAGAATTAATGCTTTTTTTTAAATTACACTATCAACAACTAAATTTTCAATTTAACCTTTATATTACAGCCGTCAAATAAAAAGAATGCCGTACTCTATACTTAAATTGTCATACTTATAAAATATAACACTTTGATTCTGAAAAACTAACCATTCAAAAGCAGCAAAAAAACATCGACCCGAAAAGATTTATGACGCCAATAAATAACAGAACATAATCGATACTTAAATTTAACAATAAAAAACATAAACCTAACAGTTAGTCATGTAAAAAAACGACTACTTAATAATATATAAATAGCTAAGCACTAAAAACAGACAACCACTAGCACAGTAACCAAAACATAGCAATATGGTAAGAATGTCTTTTTGGAGTTAAAATTAGCACCAAAGAAGTAAAAAAGAAGATTTTAAATGACAACAACTATTCATGTTAATGAGCTCGAATCATTGCTCATCGCAATCATCGTGCTTTTTCTTGGCTACTTTATTAATACTAAAGTTAAGATTTTAAGAAAATATAATATACCAGAGCCGATTGTCGGCGGACTTGTCATTGCCTTTATTATTACCTTTTTCCATTTTCAAGGTTTTGACATTAATTTCAAATTAAGTATGCAAGACACCTTAATGCAAATGTTCTTTGCAACCGTTGGTCTTGCCGCTAGCTATAAATTATTGATGAAAGGCGGCTCTCGTGTATTCCTATTTTTAGGGGTCGCAACAATATTTATTATTCTTCAAGATGCTGTTGGCGTAGGAATGAGTAAAGCGTTAGGTCTAGATCCATTACTTGGTCTTATTGTTGGTTCAATCACTCTTTCAGGCGGTCACGGTACTGGTGCGGCTTGGTCACAAACTTTTGCTACCGACTATGGTTTAAACACATTAGAACTATCAATGGCTGCGGCAACATTTGGTCTGATTATGGGTGGTATCATCGGTGGTCCAATTGCCCAACGATTGATCAACAAACATAAGCTAAAATCTGATTTTGGTGAAAGTGGTAATCATCACATTGAACACCCGGATTTGATCACTTATAGCGATCGCGAAGAAGACCGTATTACCTCTAAAAACACCATTGAAGTATTATTTATTTTATTGGTTTGTGTTGCAGGTGCATCACACTTTAAAGATTTTGTAGACGGGCTTGGTATCAGTGCATTACGTATTCCTGAATTCGTATATGCGTTGTTTATTGGTGTGTTTATTACCAATGTCTGCGAGGGTACTAAGTGCTATAAAATCAACAAAGAAACTGTTGATGCCCTAGGTACAATAGCCTTGTCACTGTTCCTAGCAATGGCACTAATGAGCTTGCATCTGTGGGAATTAATGGACTTGGCAATGCCAATGTTGATAATTCTTGCCGTTCAAACTCTCGTCTTAGGGTTATTTACCTATTTTGTTACTTTCCGTGTAATGGGAAGCAACTATGACGCCGCCATTATTGCCGGTGGGCACTGTGGTTTTGGTATGGGTGCAACACCGACAGCAGTAATGAATATGGGTTCATTAGTGTCACGAAATGGCCCGTCACCACAAGCCTTTATGGTTGTGCCGATTGTAGGTGCTTTCTTTATTGATATTACTAACTTATTAGTCCTTCAAGGTTACATCAGCTTTCTTGGTCACTAAGTAGCATTAATCATCTATATAAAAAGAGAAGATATTGTATATCTTCTCTTTTTTGTATCTCACGTATCACTTCTCCCCCAATCCCGCTCATCTGAATATGGTATCAATACTCACTTCCTTGTTTTAGGTCTTACTGTACTAATCATCGGCTAAATATGGTGATCTTAATTGGCGTAGAATGCTAAAAACACCACAGTTTCACTCCCTATAGATCATGTATGCCTTCGCATCAGCAGCAGGTTTAATAATCGCTGTTGCGGTTGTACTGTCTGTTATTATCAAGAAAGTAGATCCTGAAGAACTAAAGAAAAAACTCGCCCTTTATCTATATTTTCCTATACTTGTAATTGTTAGCGTCTTGTTACTGAGTTAACAATATAAGTTACTCGAGGCGTATTACTTTAACGATTGCCCAGACAAGGAAAGTATTAATGGCTCAAAAAATATCAGGGGTATTCGCAGTGCTTGCTGCATCTGCTACTCTCTTCGCTGTTAACGTAAACGCCGCCGATAGCACGCTCAATAAAGTTAAAAAACAAGGGTATGTCCAATGTGGTGTTAGTGCGGGCTTACCCGGATTTTCAAACCCCAACGCGAAAGGTCAGTGGGAAGGTCTTGATGTCGAGTTCTGCCAAGCAGTTGCTGCTGCCACATTAGGCGATAAAACCAAGGTTAAATATATACCGTTAACCGCTAAAGAACGTTTCACCGCCTTACAATCGGGTGAAATTGATATTTTATCGCGTAATACAACTTGGACATTGCACCGTGATACCGCTCTTGGCCTTAATTTTACTGGTGTAAACTATTACGATGGTCAAGGTTTCATGGTCAAAAAAGACATGGGTATAAAAAGTGCTAAAGAACTCGATGGTGCAGCAGTTTGCGTACAATCAGGCACTACAACCGAGCTTAATCTAGCAGATTACTTCCGTGTAAATGGCATGAAATATAAGCCTGTTGTATTTGATACTGCCCCTCAAACCTCAAAAGGTTTTGACTCTGGACGTTGTGATGCACTCACCACCGACCAGTCAGGCTTATATGCCCTACGCTTAAACCTCAAAGATCCAACTTCCGCCGTCGTTTTACCTGAAATTATTTCTAAAGAGCCACTAGGCCCTGTTGTTCGTCAAGGTGATGATCAATGGTTCAATATCGTTCGTTGGACATTATTTACCATGATTAACGCTGAAGAATTCAATGTTACTTCTGCCAATGTTGAGCAACTAAAAAAAGACTCAAAAGATCCTAATATTCGTCGCCTAATTGGTCTTGATGGACCAAAGGGTAAAGGACTGGGATTAAATGACGATTGGGGTTTCCAGATCATTAAGCAAGTGGGTAACTATGGTGAAAGTTTCCATCGTACCGTAGGTTTAGGATCGCCACTTAACATTGAGCGTGGATTAAATGCACTATGGAATAATGGTGGTATTCAATATGCTCCACCGATTCGTTAATAACGGGCTCTTTTAAGTTCGTCTATGAAAGGAAGGGAGTCGTTTATGGCTCCCTCTGTCCATCTCAATGGATATGAGGATGTTGTATGGCATTTTCTACGAAGACTGATAGTTCACAAACAAGATCTCGCACTAAAAATCTATTTTATAATCCAATGTTTCGCGCCATTATCTTTCAACTTGTTGCAGTCGCGGCTCTAGCGTTTTTCTTTTATAGCATCATCAATAATGCATTAACTAACCTTGAAACACGTGGTATTGCGACTGGTTTCGATTTTCTGAGTCAAGAAGCAGGGTTTGGTATCGGTTTAACGCTTATCGATTATGATGAAACCTTCAGTTATGGCCGAACCTTTTTTGTTGGTTTACTCAACACGGCACTCATTGCCATACTCGGTGTTATTCTTGCTACCGCTTTAGGGTTTATTATTGGGATTGCCCGCTTATCCCCTAATTGGTTAGTCAGTCGCTTTGCTGCGCTTTATATTGAGATATTTCGAAATATTCCATTATTACTACAAATATTTTTTTGGTACTTTGCGGTATTACAGGTTCTGCCCTCACCAAAACAAAGCCTACAATTTGGCGAGAGTATTTTTCTTAATATACGCGGCTTATCCATACCTAGTCCTATTTTTGAACAAGGTTCTAGCTTTATATTTATCTCACTGCTTATCGCTCTAATCATAGCAATGAGTTATCAGTATTACGCCAAGAGAAAACAACAAAACACGGGTAAACAATCTCCGGTACTTCTCGTTAGTGTTGCCGTCATTACCTTACTGCCACTATTAGCTTTCTTTATTAGTGGTAAACCAATCAGTATTGATTATCCCGTTCTCAAAGGATTTAATTTCAGTGGTGGTATTACGGTATTACCTGAACTTGCGGCCTTGTTACTTGCACTGAGTATTTATACTGCGGCTTTTATTGCAGAAATTGTTCGCTCAGGCATTAATGCCGTCAGTCATGGTCAAACAGAAGCGGCTGAAGCATTAGGCTTAACCCGTAATAAAACTCTCCGTTTAATTGTAATTCCACAAGCGATGCGGGTTATTATTCCGCCCCTTACCAGTCAATATTTAAACCTCACTAAAAATTCCTCGCTGGCAATGGCGATTGGTTATCCTGATCTGGTCTCTGTTTTTGCAGGTACAACCCTCAATCAAACAGGACAAGCGATTGAAATCATCGCGATGACAATGGCGGTTTATTTAAGTCTAAGTTTAATTACATCACTGCTGATGAATATCTATAACAAAAAAATGGCTCTGGTTGAGAGGTAAGCATGAGTAAGCATCAATTTCTTCCTGATTTACCCCCACCAGCAAACACAGTGGGTATTTTTAGATGGTTACGCCAACATCTATTTTCTTCTGTCCTCAATACGATTATCACTTTACTTTTAGGCTATTTTGCCATTATCGGTTTATGGGGGATCATTGATTGGGCATTGATTAATGCCAATTGGCAAGGCGACTCTCGTGATGCTTGTACACTCACCGGCGCATGTTGGACCTTTATTAAAGTACGGTTTGATCAATTCATGTTTGGCTTCTACCCCAGTGCTGAATTATGGCGACCTAAACTGTTTTATGCCACATTAGCCATTTTTATTACTTTACTGGCTTACGAAAAAACCCCTCATCGAGGTTGGATTTGGTTATTTTTTGTTAATATTTATCCATTTATAGCAGGCTTTCTTTTATATGGCGGTATTGCAGGCTTACCTACTGTAGAAACGCACTTATGGGGTGGTTTACTTATTACCTTGATCATTGCCATTATCGGTATTGTGGTATCGCTACCGATAGGCATTGTATTAGCGCTGGGGCGGCGTTCAGAAATGCCGATCATTCGAAGTATTTGTACCGTCTATATTGAGATCTGGCGGGGTGTACCATTAATTACCGTCTTATTTATGGCATCCGTTATGCTGCCATTATTTTTAAGTTCTGAATTAGAAACCAACAAACTGATCCGAGCCTTAATTGGGGTGGTACTATTTAGTGCAGCTTATATGGCGGAAGTTATTCGTGGTGGGTTACAAGCAATACCCAAAGGCCAATATGAAGCGGCAGATGCTTTAGGGTTAAGTTACTGGCGGAAAACCTATCTTATCGTCTTACCCCAAGCATTGAAAATCACCATTCCGTCGATTGTAAATACCTTTATTGGCTTATTTAAAGACACCAGCTTAGTACTTATTATTGGTATGTTTGATGTATTAGGCATTGGGCAAGCCGCCAACAGTGATCCAGAATGGTTAGGTTTTGCCACTGAAAGCTACGTTTTTGTCGCTTTTGTTTTCTGGATTTTTTGTTTTAGTATGTCGAGATACAGTATCTACCTAGAAAACAAACTACATACTGGCCATCAACATTAGCAAGGATTGCATAATGAAAAACACTAACGATGCCACCATTAATCCTAACAATACTCAATGGGTTATAGAACTAGTTAATGTAAACAAATGGTACGGTCAATTTCACGTTCTTAAAGACATTAACCTACAAGTGCGTAAAGGTGAAAAGATCGTTATCTGTGGACCATCAGGATCAGGTAAATCAACCATGATCCGCTGTATTAATTATTTAGAAGAGCACCAACAAGGGCAAATCTCTGTCGCAGGGCAAGACATTACCGGAGATTTGAAAAATATTGAGCTAATTCGCAAAGAAGTCGGCATGTGTTTTCAGCATTTTAATCTTTTTCCTCATCTAACAGTATTAGAAAACTGCACTTTAGCGCCCATTTGGGTTAAGAAAATGCCAAAGAAAGAAGCTAACGCGCTTGCTATGCAATATTTAGAACGGGTTAAAATTCCAGATCAAGCCCATAAATACCCAGGCCAACTTTCTGGTGGACAGCAACAACGTGTCGCCATTGCACGTTCACTGTGCATGAATCCGCAAGTGATGTTGTTTGATGAACCGACGTCAGCACTCGATCCTGAAATGGTACGTGAAGTATTAGATGTGATGGTTGAGCTTGCTAATGAGGGTATGACAATGTTGTGCGTAACGCATGAGATGGGGTTTGCGCGCCAAGTGGCAGATAGGGTAATATTCATGGATCAAGGAGAAATCATTGAAGAAAATAACCCTCATGATTTTTTTGATCACCCTAAATCTGATCGAACGCAGCTTTTTTTACAGCAAATATTGCACTAATGGCTGAAACTGCCACCCTTAAAGGAAGCCTTATCGATGTAACACTTAGTTACAACTTAACGATAAATGAAGATTAGAGAGCGAAGTATTTTAATCTTCAAATACTTATAATATGCTTGATAGCAAACAAATAAATCTAAAGCTTAAGTTTACGCTTGCAATTCGTATTGTTTAGCCTCATATATAGCTTTATTAGAATTAACATAACTACCCTAAGGGGAACACTTATGAACGAACGTATGGTCAATCGTGACAATGGTTACGAAGGCGTGCTGTCAACCAATAAGGTTTTACGTAATACTTATTTCTTACTATCGCTAACGTTATTGTTCTCTGCTGGCGTTGCTGGCGTTGCAATGGTTATGAATGTTCCACCTGTACACTGGATCTTTCTACTTGTTGGCTTCTATGGTCTAATTTTCCTTACTGAGCGTAACCGTGACAGTAGCTTAGGCCTTATATTTGTGTTCGCATTAACAGGCTTTATGGGTTACACCCTTGGTCCGATTTTAAATATGTATGTCGGTGCGGGCATGGGCCATGTTGTTATGACAGCACTTGGCGGTACAGCACTAACATTCTTTGCTTGTTCTGCTTACGCATTAACAACCAAACGCGACTTATCATTCCTTAACGGCATGCTAATGGCTGGCTTTATTGCGATTATTGTCGCAGTAGTTGCGAATATCTTCTTAAAAATGCCAATGCTATCGTTAGCAATCAGCGGTATGTTTGTCTTGTTCTCATCAGCAGCGATCTTATTGACGACTCAGTCAATCATTCGTGGTGGTGAAACAAACTACATTTCAGCAACGGTTACTTTGTATGTTTCTATCTACAACCTATTCTTAAGCTTGCTTCAGATTCTAGGTGTAGTGAATAGCAGCGACAACTAAACAACCGCGATATATTAGCCTTACGTTTAGTAATACAAACTAAAAAGCCTGCCTGATGCAGGCTTTTCGTTTTTTACTTGCAGGTAGACAAGCGAATCACTATTCTTGCAACGTTAGCAATAAAGAGGTCTATTATGCTTGAATTTAACGGTGTACAAATCGACACTGACGCCCAAGGTTATCTTAAAAATGTTAGTGATTGGTCAGAAGATTTAGTTGTGCCACTTGCAGCAGAAGAATCGATTGAATTATCTGAGGCACATTGGGAAGTGATTCTCTTTGTTCGTGACTTTTACCTTGAATTTAATACTTCACCCGCAGTTAGAATGCTTGTAAAAGCAATGGCAAAACAATACGGTGAAGAAAAAGGCAGTTCACGTTATCTATATCGTTTATTTCCAAAAGGTCCAGCAAAGCAAGCAACTAAACTTGCTGGGTTACCTAAGCCAGTGAAGTGTATTTAAAATATCATTCTAAAAACCAAACATAACGACGATAACTCGCTTTATGTTTGGTTTTTTTATGAGCAGTATGAAATCACTCCCCTACACAACACATGACCCGTTACTCACGTTTTCACACAACGCCGAGCCATAACACTCTCTTTTTTTTTATATTGCCCATTACATTATTTTAGTTAAATAATGACGATAGGCTGATCATCCACCCACAAAATCTATTTATATTTTTGTGAAGTACTGTCGTTTATTTAACACTCAATAATGGCTTTATATGCCAACTTAGACGTTTTCATTTGATTTTACGTAGCCAGCACAACATAATATGCCCCCACTCGAATTCCATATTGGGCATGTCATGACTGCTTCTGTTTATTTGGTAAAAGGCCGTGAAAAATCACTACGCCGTCGCCACCCTTGGATTTTTTCTCGCGGTATTGATCGTGTTGAAGGAAAACCAGAACTTGGCGAAACCGTTGATGTTTACGATAACAAAGGCGAATGGCTAGCACGTGGTGCTTATTCACCACAGTCTCAGATTCGCGTTCGCGTATGGACATTCAACAAAAATGAAGCCATTGACGTTAACTTCTTTGTTAACCGCCTTAATGCCGCACAAAGTCTACGTGATGTATTAGCCGCTCGCGATGGTCTTACAGGCTACCGCTTAATTGCCGCTGAATCAGATGGTCTTCCTGGTATTACTATCGATCGCTACCAAGATTACTTAGTGTGCCAACTATTGAGTGCAGGTGCTGAAGCACAACGAGAAGTACTTCTTGAAGCATTACGACAGTGCTACCCAAGCTGTAATATTTACGAACGCTCTGATGTATCTGTTCGTAAAAAAGAAGGCTTAAAACAACGCACAGGCGTTCTACATGGTGAAGAGCCACCTAAGTTTGTCACTATTGAAGAAAATGGCGTTAAAATTAACGTTGATATCGTTGGTGGTCACAAAACAGGTTTCTACCTTGATCAACGTGATAGCCGCGAAGCATCGGTTAAATATGTTAACGGTAAGCGTGTTCTAAACTGCTTCAGCTACACTGGTGGCTTCGGTTTATACGCGCTAAAAGGCGGCGCAAGTGAAGTGATTAACGTTGATGTTTCTCAACCAGCACTTGATACCGCACGACTTAACGTAGAAATGAATGGTTATCCGGTTGAAAATGCACAGTTTGTAAACGCTGATGTGTTTAAATTACTGCGTGAATACCGTGAACGTGGCGAGCTATTTGATGTTGTTATCATGGATCCACCTAAATTTGCCGAGTCTAAATCTCAGTTAGTAGGTGCTTGTCGTGGTTACAAAGACATCAATATGTTAGCGATGCAAATCCTAAAACCAGGTGGCATGTTATTAACATACTCTTGCTCTGGTTTAATGGATAACGGTTTATTCCAAAAAATCATTGCTGATGCTGCACTTGATGCACATCGCGAAGTACAATTTATCGAGCGTTTCAGCCAAGCCGCCGATCACCCACTAGACAGTGCTTATCCTGAAGGTTTCTACCTTAAAGGTTTCGCTTGTTACGTAAAGTAATACGCGATTTAGCATAGATAGATATCAAACCCAGCCGACGCTGGGTTTTTTTATACCAACAAACTAGTGATTAATCATTAAATTCGATAGTTATTTGTCAAAATCTTAATTATCAGAATACAATAGTACCACTATGCCTAATACAGATTATTCATCTTACACACTCAAAGGAATCGACATGAAACTACGTACAGCCCTACTCTCTTTAGCGGCGTGTAGCATCAGCTTCTCATCATTTGCCGATGTAACACTTAACCTACCCCAATCTGCTGAACTGGTTCTCGTCAATGGCGTAAATGCTGAAGGTAATGCACCTCAAATATTGAATAACGGTAACAACCAAATCGCTTTTCGTTATAATAAAAATTACCGTGAAAATGGCGACACTCACTTATTTCGCTCTGAAGTTGTAATAATGACTTTTTCAGGCAGTGATATTGCATATACATTACAACTGCCTAATATTTCAAGTGCATATCAAGCGCAGAAATTCAACAACCATCCAATGATGTCTTTGTTATCTGCTGATGGTAGTGAAATACCATTTAAAGATGGTTTATTAATTAAAAATGGTATTCAAATTGGACGTAATTTCCAACAAGAAATCACACAATATAATTTAAGTGAAGCACCTGCAGCACTACCTTCAATCGTTATGGCTAATGAAATACAACCCGTACAACTACCAGTAAGCTCAACCAAAAAAGAAGAGAAGATTGATCAAGCTTATGTCACTAAAATGTTGAATTATTGGTATAACAAGGCAGATACAACGACACAGCAACACTTCAAAGCAAGTATTAATAAGTAATTCTATTTAATAGTAAATCTGGTATCACTAAGTACTGATTGATTATTTACCCTTCCTTCCCTTATTTTTCATATCTACAATTAAAAATAAGGGAAGTGAACGTTACTACTTATAATCAAGAATATGGCTTCTCTTTTCCTATTTTGTTCGATGTCATTTAATACCAAATGGGTACCATCATAACCAAAGCCATTTGGGCTCAACAAAATGTCAATCTGGTGATGACTTAGCAGTCCTTTCATTAGGTCATGGTCATAGTGATCATATCGGTGATCTAAATGGCGGTGGTGATAGTAGTTGAAGTGAAATTTATAATATGTAACTAATAAAGTAGCGCAATATGATGAATAGTATCGATACTGTCCTTTATATTAGACAATATAAATAGTTATTATTTATTTTTCTTCATCTTATATTCATGTTTATTTGTTTTGGTTGATATTCTCTCTCGCTGAATCACTCTTAACTCACCCTCTACATTATTATTTTAAATATATTCTAAATATTTAAAATTCAGATTGTAAGATATAAATATCAATTAAAAACAAATAGTTATAACCACTTCTCGCTTAATTACACAGCTTTTTTTAGCTTCATATTAATCAAACATGCTGCACTTAATTAAATGATGTTCATATTAATAAGCTATTGTTATCCATGATTAAATTAATCATTAATTCAACAACTATCTTATTTAAAACCGTTTAATTATCACTGCTCTATTATTTAATATCTCCTTTTTTTTTTCTTATTTATGATAAAGTACACCCTCGCTTAATTGCTAACCAACTTTGCAACCTATTTAAGAATAGAACGAATTAAATGAAAAAAGTTATTTACCTATTTCTATTAATGGTATGCCTTTTACCATTAAATGCATCTGCGCATGTTCTCCATACTGAACGTAAGAATGCAGACATTGTCGCAGATTATGTCTACCAAAAAGCGGATTTAAAAGGCAAGATTGATTACAGCGTGTTCAAAAAAGCATTTATTGCTTACAATAAAACCCGTGGGAAAAAGAAATCTTTATTAACCATTATTGATTACAGTATGCCATCTACTGAAAAAAGATTTTATGTCATTGATTTAAAATCGAATAAATTACTTTACCGTACTTATGTGTCACATGGCGAAAATAGTGGTCGTTTAATGGCTGATGATTTCTCTAACCGTGTTAATTCACATAAAACATCATTAGGTACATTTTTAACCGAAGGTACATACAATGGTGGTAATGGTTATTCATTAAAACTTAATGGGTTAACACGTGGTGAAAATGATAATGCATTAAAACGCTTTATTGTTATTCACGGTGCCAAATATGTTTCAGAATCATTTATAAAGCATAATGGTTACCTTGGTCGCAGTTGGGGCTGTCCGGCTATACCAACCTATTTGACCAAAAAGATTATTGATACAATTAAAGGCGGTAGTGTTATTTTTGCTTACGCTAAATAATCTACCTCTTCTAATAAAAAGCTTTTAGTTGAAGAACTAAAAGCTTTTTTTGTATCTAAGATTTCATAATATTCAAACTCAATATTTGATTGTATGCTCATTAGCATTAGCAAAAAAATAACCAACCAAAAGGTAAAATTATGAAAAAGGCATTAGTTATTATAGATTTAATTAATGACATTGTTGATATAAAAGGGAAAATACCAAGCTGTGCTGAACAAGTCAGTACCCACCATATCATCCATAATACAAATATCGCGATTCAATGGGCCAAAGAAAATAATATACCGTGTATTTTTGTCAAAGTTGGTTTTCAGCCTAGTTATCTTGAATTACCTCACCAATCACCAATGTTTGGCAAAGCACAACAATACCGAGCGTTAGAATTAGGCCAATGGGGCACTGAGTTTCACCCTGATTTAAATGTAACTAAACACGATATGGTAATCACAAAATCACGCGTAAACCCTTTCTATAATACGGCACTTGATAGTGTCCTACGTGCCAATACAATAACTGATGTTTACTTTTGTGGCGTAAGTACTTGCTGGGCAATTCAATCCGCCGTTAGAGATGCCCATGATCGTGATTACTGTGTCCATATTATCAGTGATGCTTGTACGTCAGCAACAGAACAAGAGCATCAACGTTCTTTGGCAATGTTGTCAAGAATAGCTACCTTACATCAAGTAAAAACACTTGATATATAAGGATAACCTAATGCTTGAGCAACACTATAGTTCGTGACTTGACCGTGATAAACATTTAAGCCATTGAGTAAATGTTTATTGGTAGAGAATGCAGTTTTATAACCAAGATCAGCTAATTGTAGAATATAAGGTAACGTCGCATTATTAAGTGCAAATGTTGATGTTTTCGCTACAGCACCTGGCATATTAGCAACACAATAATGCACAACATCATCAACAATATAAGTCGGGTTATCATGGGTGGTTGGATATGATGTTTCAATACAGCCACCTTGATCTATTGCGACATCAACAATCGCAGCCCCGGCTTTCATGCGTCGAATCATATCCTTTGTGACAAGTTTTGGCGCTTGTGCACCAGCAACGAGCACACAACCAATCACAAGATCTGCAGCAATAACATATTTTTCAATAGCATCACTGGTTGAATAAATGCAGGTCACAGCCCCAGAAAATAAACGGTCAAGGCGGCGCAATACTTCTACATTTCGGTCAATAATCACCACATTAGCACGTAAGCCTACTGCCATCTGAGCTGCATTCATGCCCACTACACCACCACCAATAATTACCACATTGGCAGGTGCGACACCAGGTACTCCAGCTAATAAAACCCCTCGACCACCTCGTGATTTTTCAAGAGCAAAAGCACCTGCTTGTAATGCCATTCTGCCAGCCACTTCTGACATAGGTGCTAATAATGGTAATTGTCCATTGTCATCAGTTACTGTTTCATAAGCGATGCATACGGCTCCACTATTAATTAAATCTTCTGTCTGTTCTCTATCTGGAGCCAAATGAAGATAAGTAAACAATATTTGATCTTTACGTAATAATCTCCGCTCTTGCCGTTGAGGTTCTTTTACTTTTACTATCATATCGGCTTGTTCAAACACAGCTTGGGCTGATATTACAATTTGTGCGCCAACCGCAATATAATCCTCATCAGTGTAACCAATCCCCTCTCCTGCCTGTGTTTCGACATAAACAGTATGACCATGTAATATTGCTTCTTTTACTGAAGCAGGTACCATACCAACGCGATATTCATGAATCTTGATCTCTTTAGGAATACCAATTTTCATCATTGTACCCTTGTCTATCAACACTCGTCATATATAGACAATAGTTAATAATAATAGATATTTCCTACTATTTTCCCGCTAACAACTCACGTTTAAACTAATGATCAATAGCAAATCAAACAATAATTCACAAAAAACAAGCAAAAAAAACCGTGATAAAATATCACGGTTTTTTATCACTTCCGATATAAATTAGATGTCATCTTCCCAAGGCATATCAGGTAAAGCGACAAGATTTTCACGATAACGTTTTAAATCAAACTTACCGTCATTTTTCATTACATCAAAAACTTCGATAGATAATGCACAAGCAATCATCTGCACCGCTTCATCACGTGCAGTACCTGTCATCATTAAACGCATCAATGTTTCTTTCACGACTAATGGATTACCGTCAGCTAGCTGATTTTCAACAGTTTCAACCAACATGTCACCCGTCATGATTTCTTCGTTTTCCATCATAAACCTATCTAAGTTATTTCAATCGTGCATAATTTAACATAGCGTATTGTTACTGCAAGATAATTGCTTACTTCACGCAGCTGCAGACGATAATTTATCTTTAAATAACGCATCTAGTAATGGTTTTGCCTCAACCATTGAAACAAATGAATGATCAGCATTAATTGCTGTTAGTGAAGGATGTCCATTAATCAATAGACAACAAATATCGGCATTTTTTGCTGATTGTAAACCCGTACGGCTATCTTCTATCGCAACGACTTGATAAGGTTGAACCTTCATTGCTTGGCAAGCATGTAAATAAACATCAGGTGACGGTTTATTATTTGCAACTTCATAGCCACTGAATACTTGATCAAATAAATCTAGCCAGCCATGTAATTTTAAGACACCTTCAACGTAATCTCGAGGCGCTCCTGTCACAACCGCCATTGGTACTTTACCAGAAAAAGCGTGAAGCACGGCATCAACACCAGGTAAGGCGGGGATCCCTTGCTGACGAATTTTGGTATCAGTCAATGCTTCCATTTCAGTCGTAATAGTGACGATATCTACATTAAGTTGATAACTATCTATAAAATGTTTCGCTATCTTTGGCCACGTAACCCCAGCATAATATTCAATAAAATCTTCTGCCGTTAACGTAACACCATATGTCGCTAAATAGTCACTCCAATTGTTAGCGTGAAACGTTTCAGAATCAACTAACGTACCATCAAAATCAAAAAAAAGAGTTTGCATTGTTTACCAAATAATAATTTCTATATAAAAGAACTGCTTTTATAACATCCTACTTTTACAAATAACAGCTCGCTATTCATCTCACACCACTAGCACTATTACGTGCTTTAAGTATCGTAATCGCATCATCAATCGCTACTGCTGGGCTATAGTAGAAACCTTGAATATAATGACACGACATCTCAGATAAAATATCCAATTGCGCTTGTGTTTCAACACCTTCAGCAACAACCTCAACCTTTAATTTACGACTAAGATCGATAACTAATGAAACTAACATTTGACTCTCTTTACTGTGTTCAATATTAACAATAAAGCTTCGATCAATCTTAATAATATCGGGTTTAATATCAATAATGGCTGCTAATGACGAATAACCCGTGCCAAAATCATCTAATGAAATCGCAATACCGCGTGATCTAAATGCCGCAAGAATATCAATAATATTCTTACCGTCATCAAGGGCTGTTGATTCAGTAATTTCAATCATTATCGCGCTATAGGGTAAGTTATAGTTATTGATCGTTTCAAAAATATATTCTTGATTATGCTGTGAGAATTCTTTCACTGAGTGGTTAATTGAAAAAACAACATCGGTAAAACCACTGCGATGAATACGATCTAAATCAGCACACGCTTTTTCAAAAACTAATTGACCTAACATACCAATTAAACCGTAGCGTTCAGCAATAGGAATAAAGACCCCTGGAGAGATGAAACCCTCTTGATCATCATGCCAACGCGCTAGTGCTTCAAATTTACATACGTTACCGGTTTTATTATCAACAATAGGCTGATAATGGACGATTATCTTTTGAGCATTAATAGCATGCTTTAATTTATCGCGTAATTTTAATTTACGGATATATTCATGTTGTAATTGTTGATCATAAACACAGACACCATTACGCCCTAACCACTTCTGTTCATACATGGCATAATCAGCATTCTTAAGTAAAGCTTGATGTGTCGTACCACTTTCAGGATATGATGATATACCAATACTAATAGTTAAATTTATATCAATACCATTACATTGAATCGGTTGTGACATAATACTTACCAATCTATTGGCAATCCTTTGAGCATAATTAACATCTTGCTCTTTAATTAAGACGGCATATTCATCGCCACCATAACGACAAACGACACTGTACTCACAAAGTGTCGTTCTAAGAATATCAGCTACTTTTTGTAAAACTGTATCCCCAAAATCATGACCATAAAGATCATTAAAAATCTTAAAATCATCAAGATCAATAAATAAAAGTGAACACATTGACGTCGATAATTTATTAGTTGATACGTCATCAATTTGTGCGATGTATTTTTCTACTTTTTCAATAAAATGACGGCGATTCATTAACCCTGTCAAGGTGTCATTATTTGCTAATAGTTTTAATTTCTTTTCAGTTTGCTTTCGAGAACTAATATCATGAAAAAAACCAACATAATTAATAACATTATGATCATCTTCAATTTTATTAATCGTCATTTCTTCAGGATAAACAATACCATCACTACGGCGGTTATTTAATTGCCCTTGCCATGTTCCTGTTGTTTCAAGGCTATGCCACATTTGTTTATAAAAAGCAGTATTATGATAACCCGATGCTAATATACGTGGATTTTCACCAACAATATCAGCATGACAATAGCCTGTTACTTTTTCAAAGGCTTTATTAACTGAAATTATATTATTATCTTTATCGGTTATCACAATACATTCAGACGTATTATCAAAAACTGTTTTAGCAAGGGTTAATTGCTGCTCTGCTACAACAGCATCGGTTATATCAATTAATATACCGACAATGCGGTTGTAACAATTAATACTATTGGATTCAATAATATTACCTTTACAATTAAACCAACGACAATTTTTGTCATTACTTCCTGATTTTAATCTAAATTCAACATCAATTGAGGTTGTATCACCATTACGTAAACTTGAAAAACATTCAATAACCGCTAAACGGTCATCGTTGTGAATCATCATAACCCAATCATATATATTATTAACAGGGGTTTCATTAATACCTAAAATATCCCAAAATTTAGGTGATGTTAATAATACTTGTGTTTCTAAATTATATTCCCATAGACCTTCAGTAACTGCGTTATATGTTACGCTTAATTTATCTGATGCTTGATCTAATTTATTTGAAAGGTAATAAAATTCGGTAATGTCTTGTACAATACCTTTAATTAATGTGGCAATCCCATTAATATCACGCAATATATGACAATGCTCACGTAAGTATTTATTTTCACCTTCTGCTAAAACAATACGATAAATAACATTATAACTCATGCTATTACTATCTAGCATATCACGTCTTAGTTCAAGAATACGGGTACGATCATCAGGATGAATATATTGATTCGTCGTTGTTTCATTAGGTGTAAAACTATCAATTTCACATTGGAATATTCGATAAATTTCTTTACTCCAATAGGCACTACCCGTTGCTATATCTACTTGAAAATTACCAAGCTGAGCTTCTTGCTGGTATTCTTCCATTTCACAAAGTAGTTTTTTTTGTTCTGATAGCACTGCTAAATATTGCACATCAGAACCAAGAATATCACCAAGAACTTGGCACCATTCGCCATACCGTTCTTCAGAAAAAAAATAAGGATGTTCAAATAAACATCCAAGAACACCCACAACTTCACTGCTCTCAGAAAAGATAGGTATGCCGAGATAATGTTGTAATGAATAAGAAGTGATTATCTGATTGAATGGGTAGATCTGTGAGATATTATTAGAAAAATAGTAAGGTTTTCCAGAAGATATCATCTTTTCACAAAGAGAATTATTGATTAAATATGTAAATACGGTGTTCGAAAAACGATCATTAATAGAATAAGCTAAAGATGTCGCTTTGTGATGCTTTTGATCAAAATAAGCAATATAACAATGTGTGGGTTTTAATGTTTTATAAACAGTATGCAGTACTTCTTGTATGAACTCGCCACCATAACTGTTTCGTTTTAATGCTTTTAGTGTTGTAACCATAAGTAATCAGTAGCCTAAACAATATATCTGGAAAAATAATTATCTTTAATACTGGAAAAATAATAACTGCTTAATATAGCGCATGTTATAGCATAATTAAAGGAAGTCAGTATTGATAATAAATTTTATTTAATATCTTTCAGGTGAATATCACTTTATCACTAAAAACAATAACACAATTAGATTAAATAGACGCCGTTGTTGTACTGTGACGAGGTAACCATAATGATATAATTGTTGTCATCATAATAAAAATAAATGCTATCCATAAACACATCGCTAAACCATATAATTGATATATCATGCCTGAAAGCAATGTTCCAATTAAACGCCCCATTGCATTTGCCATATAATAAAATCCCACATCTAAACTTACACCATCATCTTTGGCATAACTTACTATTAAATAAGAATGTAATGAGGAATTAATCGCAAAAATAGCACCAAAGATCATTAGACCAATAATAATAATTAATTGCGGATACCAATTAAATTGTAATGCAATAGCTATCACTCCCGTAACCACAGCCAGTATCATTGCCCATCCAAATGCAACTCGACCATCGGGTACTATGCCTTCCGTTTTACCGGTAATTCTTGGGGCAATACTCTGAACCAAGCCATAACCAATGACCCACAACGCTAAAAAACCACCAACCAATATATAATCCCAGCCAAAAACTTGCCCCAAATATAATGGTAATGCAATCACAAACCAGACATCACGCGCACCAAAAAGAAACATTCTGGCCGCAGACAGTATATTTATACTTCTACTTTTTGAGAAAATCTGACTGAATTTTACCTTACTCTTTGCCTTGCCAAGATCTTTATCAAGCCACAATAGGCTACATATAAATACGACGGCAAGCACTCCAGCCATCGCAATAACTGCACCTTGAAAACCAATCAATGCCAGTAACGCCCCCCCTAAGAAAAAGCCGACACCTTTAAGTGCATTTTTTGAACCTGTTAACAGTGCGATCCATTTATATAATGCACCTTGCTGATCATTTGGAACGAGTGTTTTAATCGCACTTTTAGCACTCATCTTATTTAAGTCTTTAGCAATACCTGATAACGCTTGGGCAAACATTACCCATATAACAGTAAGATTTGCGGAAGGTACAGCCAACATTAACAATGCGACAACCTGCATAAACAAACCAATATTCATGGTCTTATTTAAACCCACCCGCGCACCAAGCCAGCCACCAATTAAATTCGTTACCACGCCAAAAAATTCATAAAATAAAAATAATGAGGCAATCTCTAACGGGCTATAACCCAGTTGGTGGAAATGTAAAACCACCAACATTCTTAATGCGCCATCCGTTAGAGTGAAATTCCAATAATTAAATGTCACCAACATATATTGGCGTACATCATTGGGTAACTGGCTCAGCTTTGCTAACATAAAAATACTCTCTAACTTATTATCACTTTTTATTATTAGCTGATTAACAACCAACTTTACGAATTAATTCTGCTGTCCGTGTGGCATAACCCATTTCATTGTCATACCACGCATAAATTTTTACCATACGATGATTTACAACCATGGTTGATAGCGCATCAATAATAGTTGATCGTTGATCACCGCGATAGTCAATCGACACCAATGGGCGGGCCTCAAAGCCTAAAATACCACTCAGTTCCGTTTCTGATGCAGCTTTCAATAATTGATTAACTTCATCAATAGAAGTATCACGCTCAACATCAAAAATAATATCCGTCAATGATGCGTTTGCCAATGGTACACGCACCGCATGACCATCAATTTTCCCAGCTAACTCTGGAAAGATTTCCACAATGGCTTTAGCTGAACCCGTTGTTGTTGGAATTAAACTCATACCACATGCACGAGCACGACGAAGATCTTTATGCGGCGCATCTAGGATAGTTTGTGTATTGGTTAAATTATGGATAGTAGTAAACGATGCTTGCTTGATACCAAGATGTTCGTGGATCACTTTAACAACGGGCGCAATACAATTGGTAGTACAAGATGCGGCAGTAACAATACGGTGTTTTTTAGCATCAAATAAATGATCGTTAACCCCGACCACAATATTCAATACTCCCTCGGCTTTTACTGGCGCAGAAACCACTACCCGCTTTACGCCTTGCTGTAAATATTGATTAAGGTATTGAGTATCACGGTGAACACCTGTGGCTTCTAATACAACATCACAACCCGACCAATCGACATCAGCAATCTGTTGTTGCTGACAATAACGAATTGCATGACCATTAATCATCATTTTGCCATTATCAACAGTCACAGCATGTCCCCAACGCCCTTGAATCGAATCAAATTCAAGTAAATGGGACAAGGTATTAACATCACCTGCAACATCATTAATTAAGACAAATTCAATCTCAGGCCAGTCAAATGCAGCACGTAATACTAAGCGGCCAATACGACCAAATCCATTAATCCCTACTTTAATAGTCATGATTCTTCCTTACCTTGTTAATAATAAATATACGAATATCCATATATATGGAAAATCAAATATATCAGCCACAAGAAAAGAAATAAACCTTTTTTACCTAAAATACGTTCAACAAGCTTCAATAACAAAAAACCCCGCATCTGCGAGGTTTCGTAATAAATTATTATTGATAGCAATTAGTACTTAGCGTCATCATTCCACTGCTTTATATTCTAACGCAGTTAACACTACCGTTGCTCCCGCCGCTTTTAATTGACGCAAGCTCGTTATCGTATTAACCCCTTTTGTTCCAGGGCATGGTGTTAATAATAAGCCACCTTTGGTAAAGGCTGCTTCATTTAATGGTAGTGTCCAAACAGGATGTATATTATCCATAACGTAACAATTCCTATTCTGCTATAGCATTAATAAATTGATGGTGGTTTCTTCCTGTTTTTTATTGCACTTAAACGTATTTTTTCTTGATTAATCAATGCAAGTTGACCATTACGTACCGTATCAAATGTATGGCGGATCCATACTGGTAAATCGGAAGAGAAATGATAAAAAATCCACACCCCTTCACGTTGATCTTGTAATACACCACTATCACGTAATAAGGCTAAATGACGAGAAACTTTCGGTTGGCTAACCTGTAACGCTTTCGTCAAATCCCCTACAGATAAAGCAACTTCATCATGAATTAACATTAAAATACGTAATCGTAATGGATCACTCATTATTTTAAATAACTCAACCGCACCAATAGTGTCAGATTGATTATCACCATTAAGCATTAAAAATAACGCTATCTTGGCTTTTAAGCCATCAAAGACATCATAGAAACCTTGAGAGCCGGACTCTGGCTTAGGATCTTTAAAATCCCAATGTATTAATGCGTCAGAATCAGGGAAAAGAGCACATTCTCTACTGGCTTTATCACACAACGTTATCACGACATCGAAATGTCGATGTTGTAAACTCGATGCCAATACACTAGTTAAATTATCGGAATTAATATGATGATAATTGAGTACTTCATAAACTCGTGAATCAACGCTTTCTGGCGCCATTCCTGCACTCATAATTTCAAATTGACCAATTACAGTTTCACTGTCTCGACACATATGACGCATTAATGCTTCAGCAAGTTGCGATCGTGCAGAATTACCGGTACAAAGAAACAAAATACGTTTCACAGTAAAAACCTTATTAATTATCATTGAAACATTAGAATATACGATAAAACATATATGACAAGTTCAAGTAATAAAAAATATATCTTTGAATTCTAACGAGCTATATCTAATTGATGGCCACTGACGCCATTGGTTCTAAACCAACCAGCAATACTAAATCGTTGTTGTGTCACGGGAAGTACTTCATGCGGAAACAGTTCAGATAAAAAAACGACTAATCTGCCTGCTTTTGGATCTAATGTTGCTAATTCATTATCGTCGAGATCATACATTTTAAGACAACCACCATGTCCTGGCTGCCAATCATCATTTAAATAAAAGACCGTTGTTAATTTACGGTTCTCTTGACCACGAAAACAATCTAAATGCTTTTGATAAAAGTCACCTTGTTCATATTTGGAAAAATGTGCTTCATATTCAAATAAACCCAAGAAAAAATGACGATTTACTTCGACTCGAATATCATTCATTTGCTGTAAAAAATCAGTAACTGGTGGCCCCATATCTGAAGATAACCACTGAATTTTATCACTTCTAATTGCTTTTTTAGTCAGATATGTCTCATTACGACCGATCCCTGCTTGACTCCAATCTGCGGGAATACAGGCTTTCAGTTCACTGACTTTATCTTGAGTTAAGAAATCATCCCAAACAAACCACCCTTGGGTAAATAATGCATCAATAAGCTTGCCGTTGTTCATAGTCGTTCCAATATTAAATAAAAAAACGTTATAAGGGCAGACACACTTTACGACAAATCATAAAAATCATCATAACTATGAAATTTTCTACTCAAATTAACAATGACGTATACAATATTAGATTCAGTAGTTGATTAATCTAATCAAATAGTGACTAATGCCACATAGACATAATATTTATTAAATACTCATCACGTATTAAATAAATAATTTTGATAAAAACATTAATTTACTGATTTAAATGTATGGGAAATCGTTGTTATGAGCGATAAAAAACACGGATTATTATTGGCTTTTATTGGCATAATGATATTAAGCTTTGATAGTTTATTCGTTAAACTATCAAATTCTACTGCATGGAATGTACTTTTTTGGCGTGGTGCGTTTCAATGTATCGTATTGGTGATTGTTCAACTATTTTATAATCGTAAGAAATTTATAACTGAAATCTCACACCCATCTTTATCTCTTTTAGGCTTAGGATTTATTTTTGCAGCTTCAACCGTCTGCTTTATTGAATCGCTACATTATACTCAAGTAGCAAGTACCCTTGTTATTATCAATACCGCACCGTTTTTTACCGCTATTTTAGGTTTTTTAATCTTAAAAGAGAAACTGAAATGGCCAACATTACTTGCTATTGGTATCGCTACCAGTGGCATTTGGATTATCTTTGCGTTTGCGCCAGCTGGCGGTCAATGGGTAGGCAATGTATTAGCATTGGTTACGGCATTAGCAACCGCTATCTATTTAGTCGCCATGCGTAAAACGAAAGGGGAACAAGCCGCTAATATTCTGATTATAGCTGGCTTTATGATTGCGGTGTTCGCTTATATTAAAGGTGCTCAACCCTTTTCGTTATCCCATCTCCAAATGTTATATTTATTGATATTAGGTGGTATTGTTGTACCCGGCTCTTATCTGTGTATTTCAAAATCTGCAGCCTATATTCCAGCCGCTCAAACAAGCTTAATTTTGCTAATGGAAATTCTATTAGGCCCACTATACGTATTTTTAGTGATTGGCGAGCAACCATCAATAAACGATATTTTAGGCGGAGCTATAATATTAATTACATTAGGGCTTTATACTGTGTGGGATCTTAAACAATCTGCGTAATATATAATACCGAATAAAATTACCGCCGTTCGTATTTACAACGGCGATAATCCATCAATCATGTTAAATATTATTTAGCGCTTACACGTAAATTATTTTTATTATCACGATTTTGGCGAATATGTTCATCACTCTGGATAATATTTTCTTGTTTAGCAAGACGGTCATATAAAACAACATTAACGGATGCTGCTAAGTTCATACAACCAACCGTGGGTACATAAACAACATGGTCGGCTCTGTTTGCTACGTCTTGTGAAATGGAACCATCTTCAGGACCAAAAATATAGATCGCTTTGTCTGGATGCTGAAAATGAGGCAATAATGTTGCTCCCTCAGCAAAATCGACACAAACAATCTTCATATCTTTCGGCAAATTATCAAGCATAGATTCAACACCAGATAATGGAATTGTCTGTGCCATTTTTTTAGTATCTGTCTGAAATTTTGCGGCTTTATCGTAACGGGTTCCCGTATAAATAACAGCATCTGCTTTATAACAACCAGCAGCTCTGAGTACAGCACCGATATTGGTTGGACTTTTAGGATTACTTAATCCAATGATTACTGATGCATCTTTCATGTCAGGAATACCTTATTGTTTAGATTAACAACAAATATAAATAAAGATGCCATTATACTAAAATAGTAACTTTGCAGAAAGAAGTAACCAAACTTAACGTTACCGTCAGACCCATAAGCAAAAAAGCCTCACTCTTTTGAATGAAGCTTCTTCTTTAAATAATCGCTGTTGAAATTCTATACTAAAAAATTAACTCAACGTCGATAATCACTATAATTAATAATAATTAATTTACGTTATTATCTGCTAAATGATGACATAACCAACCTAACGATAAATCTTCAATGGCTTGCTGTATCGATGCATCTATCTTTTGTGCTTCATCGCCATTATACATATCAAGAATAGTAGTAAAAAATGGCATATACGGCATTGTGGATATATACACTTTATTATCATCAGCAGCAGCGATCACTTCAATATCATAGGCATTTAAATGACGTGAGTCTTCAGATGTGATGTGTACTAAATTAAAACGAATGATACTGGCATCTTTCAAATCAACGGTCGCACGATACCCTATTCGATTTTCATCATCGATCAAATGATAGCCCCCATCAGTAAGCGCTATCCCTTTTTCAATCAGCATCGCTAATGTATCCGCTCGCTCAGAAGAGACGTCCATTACCAATGCTGATTCTTCTGAAAAATCATCAATAGAACCATCTTCAAGATCATCATCAAATATAGATCGGGTGTAGGTTGTTACGACATGATCTAGCATGCTTGCAATCCTAATGTTTAGTATAAATAAATTTATCAAGTAGATAATGGTTATACTGGATTACATATTATCTGCAATACAAATTATAAAATCCATCAATAAACACCCTGATTATTCTCAATTTATTATTTTAATACCCACATTAATTTAAAAGTTACGGATAATATTTTTGTTTCATTCTAAGCGCAACATTAACCAAAGCAATTAACACTGGCACTTCAACCAAAGGACCAATTACCCCAGCGAATGCTTGATCTGAACTCAATCCAAACACTGAAATAGACACTGCAATCGCTAATTCAAAATTGTTGCCGGTGGCTGTAAAAGCAATAGAGGCATTCTTGTCATAAGGAATACCCATTTTCTTACCAACAAAGAAGCTAATAAAAAACATTAGAACAAAGTAAATAACCAGTGGCACAGCAACACGGAAAACATCCATTGGTAAGGCTAAAATCATATCGCCTTTAAGGCTAAACATCAGCACAATCGTAGCGAGTAATGCAATTAACGTAATAGGTGAAATATGTGGAATAAACACCTCGTTGTACCATTGATCTCCTTTTTTAGCGACCAACCATTTACGACTAATAAAACCCGCAAGGAAAGGAATACCAAGATAAATAAGAACACTTTCTGCAATATCTATAATAGATATATTAATAGCAAAACCTTGATAACCAAATAGTGGTGGTAATACCGTAATAAACAACCACGCCATAACACTGTAAGTCAGAATTTGAAATGCGCTGTTTAATGCAACCAATGTAGCGCCATACTCTTTATTACCGCCTCCAATATCATTCCAGACTAATACCATCGCAATACAACGAGCCAAGCCGATAAGAATAATCCCCACCATGTAACCGGGATGATCACCAAGGAAGGTTAATGCTAAAACAAACATTAAAATAGGGCCAACAATCCAATTCATAACCAAAGATAACGTAAGGGCTTGTTTATCTTTGGTTACTTTTCCCATTAATCCATAATTTACTTTTGCAAGAGGAGGATACATCATTAAAATCAAACCAATCGCCAACGGAACATTGGTTGTTCCAACCGACATCGCTTGATTCCACTGAGACACTTCAGGAAAAATAGCGCCGATCCCCACCCCAATGATCATTGCAGCAAAAATCCATACCGTTAAGTAACGATCAAGAAACTGCATTTTATTATTTGGGCTATTTAAAACCTTTGTTGTCATAGTAACCTTCCAATATTTATTATTTACAACAATCAATCGTTAATCGTCGAATAACGATTAATTGTCATGAAAAAATCCAATCTTGTCTATAAAGTACTTAATAAAATATTAAGACAAGAAATCTGAAAATTTAGCGTTAAATGTATTTAGTGCTTCACGGTTAATGCGATAACACACTTTAGGTGGGTTTGGTTCAGCTTTAATAAAATTAGCCTGTTTTAGTATCCGTAAATGCTCAGAAACTGTTGATTGCGCTAATCCTAACTCAGACACTAGATCACTGTTTAAACAGCTATCCATCGCATCTAAGGTATGAAGAATGTGAAGAATACGCAAACGTGCAGGATGTGATAATGCTTTAGCTTGTGCTGCTAATGTTTGTTCTGTCTTTAGTTGTTGATCTGTTGCCGCAAAAGATATTTGGCAAGAATCAGGACATTTGGTCATTATTTTATCACACCATCTCGTTAATCGTCGATTAACGATACTTCATATTGAAGAACAGTGCAATTATCAATTTTTAGATAAGGCGAATAAAAAGCCTCAATCTTTCAATTGAGGCATTAATTACTTAAATAAGAATAATATTTCACCAATAATTAGAACGAACTTAATTGAACCAACCACTATTAGCATCTTCTTTAGCTCGACCTTCTGACTCCATCAAATTTTGAGTGCCTTTTGATACATTTCTTGTAGCATCAGCTTCAGATTGCAATATATCAGTTTTGGCTTTTTGTCTGTTAAGTTCTACATCAATAAAATCATTTTCTCTAGCTGCTCTTGCTGATTCTTTTTGAATAGCTATCATTTTACTTTTAAACTCAAGATCTCGTAATTTATCTTGATATTCTTGATCTCGATATTTATCCGCTAAACGTTCAGCCACCTTTTCTTGATGCAGAGCATCTAATCGTTTTTGCTTTTCTAGTGCCTTTTTATGTCTTAATCTCGCCGATTGTTCTGCTTGCTTTCTTTTTTGAGAAACAATACGAGCCAATTTAGCTCGGTGTCTTGCTTCTATTTTATCCTGCCGTATTTGTTCTGCTTTTATATTTGAAATCCCAATACTTTCTGCTTGATGAATTGCAGATAATTGAGATTGTAATGTATCAGCATTAGCCATTGAAAAAGGTGAAATACAAAATGTGCAAAGAAATATTATCACTTTCTTCATAGCTTAACTTTCCTTACATACTGAGTTAGGCTGAACTCGAGTCTCATTAGCTTGAGTTGATATAACTAAAGCAACACCGGGTTTAAACTCGCAAGCTTGCCCTACTTGAGTCGACGTATAAATTTTATTATTTTCAGAATATGTTAAAGAAACAGCATCGACCATTACTTTATCGGAAACAAGCATACTACTAGCACCTCCTGTGACCCCCCCCAAGACACCACCTACAAGTGTTTCTCCCTGATTATTGCCAATAAACGCTCCAGCAATACTACCTAAAAATCCCCCAACCGCAGCCACGTCTTTTTTAGCTTCTTTATTATCAACCTGCACCTTTGCTGGAGTAACAGCTATAATGTTGATAGTTTTTGCTTCTTGTTTTTGATTCAAGGCACTAACTTGATAAGTTGATGCTTTATATTGTTCCCCTGTTACTCCGCAACCACTTAGAATAACAGCCGATAATAAAGATAAAGCGATTATTTTTTTCATTTCTCACACCATAATTAAACGCAAACAGTTGCTATAAAACAAAGCACCTAGTGTTGGTATATTGCGCCTAATTTATATATTTGTTAATACCCAAAAGGCATATTGCTCGTATTTTAATATTTTTTGAATTTATATAAAAAGAATAACTGCATATATATTTATAATATGAACGACATTAAACAAATCCCTACAATAAACTATATATCCCCGACCTTATTCGCTATGTCTCATAATGTGATAATAAAATAAAAATTTCATAAACGCTTATTTTTAACGAGAGACACTTGAATACACAAGATTATGTTGGAATTTGCAGGACAGTAATCGGCTATGGATTTTCAACATGACCGGATATCAGCAGGAACAGCCGTTTTACGAAGTGGTTTTAATGGAATGGGACAGGAAGTTGACCAGAAAAAGACAGGGCTAAGTTTGTGATTAGACTAGAAACAACAAAGCCCCAGCGTGAGCTGAGGCTTTATTATTTTAATTGGTGCCCGAGGTCGGACTTGAACCGACACTCCCGAAGGAAACGGATTTTGAATCCGTCGTGTATACCAATTTCACCACTCGGGCTTTATTCTCATAAAGAGAATGGAGGCGCGTCCCGGAGTCGAACCGAGGTACACGGATTTGCAATCCGCTGCATAACCACTCTGCCAACGCGCCAACGTTACTAGGAATTCTCCTAGCCTGCTGTTAATTGCTTAACAACGTAATAGATGGTGCCCCGGGCCGGACTTGAACCGGCACAGCGCGAACGCCGAGGGATTTTAAATCCCTTGTGTCTACCAATTCCACCACCAGGGCACGCAATTTCTTGCGATGAGTAAGACACCATCTGTAAATACTGCCTAAGCCGTATTCTTTAATTTGGAGCGACACATCGGGTTCGAACCGATGACCTCAACCTTGGCAAGGTTGCGCTCTACCAACTGAGCTAGTGTCGCATTTTATTCTCAAAGAGAATAGAGGTGTATTCTGAAGTCGAACCGAGGTACGCAGACTTGCAACTAACTACATAGCTACTCTACCAATACGCCAATATTACTAGGATTTCCCTAGCCTGTTGTTAATTGCTTAACAACGTAATAGATGGTGCCCCGGGCCGGACTTGAACCGGCACAGCGCGAACGCCGAGGGATTTTAAATCCCTTGTGTCTACCAATTCCACCACCAGGGCACGCAATTTCTTGCGATGGGTAAGACATCATCTGTAAATACCGCCTAAGCCGTATTCTTTAATTTGGAGCGACACATCGGGTTCGAACCGATGACCTCAACCTTGGCAAGGTTGCGCTCTACCAACTGAGCTAGTGTCGCATTTTATTCTCAAAGAGAATGGAGGCGCGTCCCGGAGTCGAACCGAGGTACACGGATTTGCAATCCGCTGCATAGCCACTCTGCCAACGCGCCAACGTTACTAGGAATTCTCCTAGCCTGCTGTTAATTGCTTAACAACGTAATAGATGGTGCCCCGGGCCGGACTTGAACCGGCACAGCGCGAACGCCGAGGGATTTTAAATCCCTTGTGTCTACCAATTCCACCACCAGGGCACGCAATTTCTTGCGATGAGTAAGACACCATCTGTAAATACCGCCTAAGCCGTATTCTTTAATTTGGAGCGACACATCGGGTTCGAACCGATGACCTCAACCTTGGCAAGGTTGCGCTCTACCAACTGAGCTAGTGTCGCATTTTATTCTCAAAGAGAATGGAGGCGCGTCCCGGAGTCGAACCGAGGTACGCGGATTTGCAATCCGATGCATAGCCACTCTGCCAACGCGCCATATCGTAAAGAATTATATTCCGTACTAACCTCAGTGAGTCACCCCGCTGCGGTATGTGATGTAATTTACTGATTTTACGGGCTGAGTCAACGAAAAATTATGACTTTTTATTTAAGTGGTCATTTTCCGTTACATCCACCTAAAAATCAGCCCATTTCTGATCAAAAACCACCCGCATCAAAATAACCATTCTAAATTAAAAGATTATCATCTTTTGTTAGCTGTCATTCCTTTGTTATAACTAGGCACTGAGATTTACTTTACGTTCACTTAAATTTCATATTGTTATTCACACATTAACAATATTACAAATAAAATAGTCAATAACTTTTCACCTAAAGTATTACATCGGAAACAACACCTTCTTCTACAGTAAGATCTTCATCAATAAGCGTTAATTGTTACCGCTAATTATTTGATTTTAAAGTATACCTCTTTAGGGTTATTTAAAGTTGTATTTGATTTATATCATATTTATTCTGACTAACACTCAATAAGATTATTGTAATTCACAATATTGTTAAGAGGATTTATGAGTAAAGTCAAAATAGCGATTATTGGTAACGGTATGGTTGGTCACCGCTATATCGAAGAGCTTATCGATAAAGCTAACATGGATAACTATGATATTACGGTCTTTTGTGAAGAACCACGTGTAGCCTATGATAGGGTTCATCTTTCATCTTATTTCTCTCACCACACCGCTGAAGAACTCTCGCTCGTTAAGCAAGGTTTTTATCAAAAGCATGATGTTAAGGTCCTATTAGGCGAACGTGCCATCACCATTAACCGAGATCAAAAACTCATTTACTCAAACAGTGGTCGTGAAGTTCATTACGATAAGTTAATTATGGCAACAGGATCATACCCTTGGGTGCCATCAATTAAAGGCAATGATTCAAAAGACTGTTTTGTTTATCGCACCATTGAAGATCTTAAAGCGATTGAAGCAACCGCTAAACACAGTAAAAGTGGTGTTGTCGTTGGTGGCGGATTACTTGGATTAGAAGCTGCTGGTGCACTAAAAGCATTAGGGGTGGATACTCATGTTATTGAGTTTGCCCCAGTACTGATGGCTGAGCAATTGGATCCCCATGGTGGCGCACAACTTCGAAAAAAAATCGAACAACTCGGTGTTGTAGTTCATACAGGTAAAAATACTCAAGAGATTATTGCCCAAGGTGAACATGCTCGCAATACATTAGCATTTGCTGATGGCACTTCACTTGAAGTCGACTTTATTGTCTTTTCTACTGGTATTCGTCCCCAAGATAAACTCGCTCAACATTGCAATTTAGCGCTAGGTAATCGTGGCGGTATTGCGATTAATAATTTCTGTCAAACATCTGATGATGATATTTATGCCATTGGTGAGTGTGCTTCATGGAACAACATGTTCTTTGGCTTAGTTGCTCCTGGTTATAAAATGGCGCAAATTGCTGTAGGTCACTTACTGGGTGAGTCGCATGCTTTTGAAGGTGCTGACATGAGCGCCAAATTAAAATTATTAGGCGTAAAAGTTGGCAGTATTGGTGATGCGAATGGTCGTACTCCCAACAGTAAAAGCTATGTTTACCTTAACGAACAGCAAGATGTTTATAAACGTATTATTGTTTCAGAAGACGGAAAGCAGCTTTTAGGTGCCGTGTTGGTCGGTGATACCGCTGATTATGGTAATTTATTACAGCTTAAATTGAACAATATTGAATTACCTAAAAATCCTGACGCTCTAATTCTTCCGGCTCATGCGGGTACAGAAAAACCGGCAATGGGCGCTGATTCATTACCTGATAGTGCTGTCATTTGTTCATGTTTTGATGTTACTAAAGGTAAAATTGCGGCAGCTGTCGCTGATGGTTATACAACGCTAGGTGAGATTAAAGCAGTAACAAAAGCAGGTACAGGCTGTGGCGGTTGCTTACCATTAATAACCCAAGTTCTTAATGCTGAACTTGCGAAAGCCGGCGTTGAAGTTAAAAATCACCTTTGTGAGCACTTTGAATATTCTCGCCAAGAACTCTTACACCTTATTCGTATAGAAGAAATTACGTCATTTGAGGCGTTACTGGCTAAATATGGTAAAGGTTACGGCTGTGAAGTCTGTAAACCAACAATCGGCTCAATCCTTGCTTCATGTTGGAATGAATACGCACTCACACCTCAAAATACACCACTCCAAGACACCAATGATATTTTCCTTGGCAACATGCAAAAAGATGGCACCTATTCTGTTATTCCACGTATGGCTGGCGGTGAAGTGACACCAGCGGGATTATTAGCATTAGCCCAAGTTGCAAGTGACTATAAACTTTACACCAAGGTAACTGGCGCACAGCGTATTGGTTTATTTGGTGCTCATAAAGACGATTTACCACAAATTTGGCAACGTCTGATTGATGCCGGATTTGAAACAGGTCAAGCCTATGCCAAAGCACTCCGCATGGCAAAAACATGTGTTGGTAGCACTTGGTGTCGTTTTGGCGTGCAAGACAGTGTCGGTTTAGGCGTCCAACTTGAGAACCGTTATAAAGGTATTCGTACTCCCCATAAGATGAAGTTCGGCGTGTCTGGTTGTACTCGTGAATGTGCTGAAGCTCAAGGTAAAGATTTAGGTATTATTGCTACAGATGCGGGTTGGAATATGTATGTTGGCGGTAATGGCGGTATGAAACCACGTCATGCCGACTTATTTGCAGCAGATCTTGATACTGCAACCTTAATTAAATATATCGATCGCTACTTGATGTTCTATATCCGTACTGCCGACAAGCTACAACGTACTTCAACATGGTTAACAAGCTTAGACGGTGGCGTTGATTACCTTAAAGACGTCATCATCAATGATAAATTAGGCCTGAACCAACAACTTGAAGCAGACGCAGAACGATTGATTGCAACTTATCACTGTGAATGGCAAGCCACACTCAGCAATGAGCAACAATTAAAGCGCTTTGCACATTTCATTAATAGTTCTAAGCATGATGACAACGTTGTTTTTGTTCCTACACGCGAACAGCATCGTCCAGCAACTGCTGATGAAAAAGCAATGAATCATGAACAAGATACAACCTTTATTATTTCATTGGAGGAAAAAGCATGAGTCAGTGGATTTCTGTCTGCAATCTTGATGATTTAATTCCCGGCACCGGTGTTTGCGCATTAGTTGGCGATCAACAAGTGGCGATTTTCCGTCCCTATAATAGTGAGCAACTATTTGCCCTCAATAATAAAGACCCTTTTGCACAATCAAATGTCCTCTCTCGTGGGATTATTTGCCAACATCAGGATCAACTATGGATCGCGAGTCCATTAAAGAAACAACGTTTTTCATTAGTTGATGGTCATTGTTTAGAACAACCTGATATTAAAATTACGTGTTATCAGATTCAAGTTCACCAAGGTCAAGTACAGGTTCGCTTGTAATTAAAGCAGTAATGAGTTTGGCATATATTGCCAAACTCTTTTTGCCATAAGTTAATATAAACACTTCATTATTAGCTTATGACAAACAGTTTTAATTTCTACAAGGAAAATGTATGTACGCTGATACAATCAAAAAATGCTCCGCCAATGCGGCCCGTATTGTTAAATTTGCACAAAACGAGAAACTAGGCTTTTGGATAAGCTCTGCCATGGCTGGCGCTTACGTTGGTTTGGCCATTATTTTAATTTTTACTCTCGGTAATATGGTTGATCCCAGTATTAGACCCCTCGTTATGGGTGCTACATTTGGTATCGCTTTAGTCTTGGTGATTATTGCAGGATCTGAACTTTACACTGGACACACTATGTTTTTAACTTTTGGTGTAAAAACAGGTCAAATCACCGTCACAGACATGCTAAAGGTATTGCCTCAAACATGGATGGGTAACCTCTTAGGATCTGTAGGCGTCGCATTACTTTTCTTCTATGCTGGCGGTGGTCATCTGTTAAATGATGGCAATAGCTTATTAAACAATGTCGCGATGGCAAAAACGGCTGCACCCGCTTCAGTGTTAGTATTTAAAGGTATTCTTTGTAATTGGCTTGTTTGTTTAGCTATTTGGATGTGTCAGCGGGTTGAAGGCTCTGCGAAATTTATTGCTATTTGGTGGTGTTTATTAGCCTTTATCGCTTCAGGTTATGAGCACTCAATTGCAAATATGACAATCTTTGCTCTATCTTGGTTTGGCGTTCATAAAGAAGCATTTACGCTAGCGGGAATTGGTCATAACTTACTATGGGTAACTATCGGTAATACTATTTCTGGGGTGGTATTTATGGGACTTGGCTATTGGTTTACAACATCAAAAACACAACGTCCAATAATTAAATCCGCTACAACTGATACCCAACCACAATAAAAAATAGTGTAATCATACTAATAATAATGACACAGCCTTGGAGTAAACTTATGTCACAACAAGACACTTTTTATACATTATCAACACCAAAAAGTGTTGGTAAAGTTATCCTTGTCGGTGCTGGCCCTGGCGATCCTGACTTGCTAACGGTAAAAGCAATGCGTTTGATTCAACAGGCTGATGTCATTATTTATGATCGTTTAGTCTCTGGTGAAATTATTGCGTTATTTCCACCGCACTGCCAATCAATTTTTGTGGGTAAAGAAGCTGGTAATCACTGCGTCCCCCAGCAACAAATAAATGATTTATTAGTTAAACATGCTTTAGCCGGCAAGCAAGTAATACGCTTAAAAGGTGGAGACCCATTTATTTTTGGTCGTGGCGGTGAAGAATTAGAAGCATTACTGCCTTTTAATATTCCTTTTGAAGTTGTTCCAGGGATCACAGCCGCATCAGGCTGTGCTGCATATGCAGGCATTCCATTGACCCATCGCGATCATGCGCAAAGTGTCCAGTTTATTACCGGGCATCTAAAACAAGGTCAGGATCAAATTGATTGGCTATCACTAGCACGTGCTAAACATACACTCGTATTTTATATGGGACTCAATCAAAGCAGTGCCATTCGTCATAAACTCAGTGCTTATGGCATGTCACTCGCAACACCAATCGCAATTGTGGAACGTGGCACCACGGCTCAGCAACGTGTTTTAACGGGAGAATTAGCTCAGATAGAAACACTCGCTAAACAAGCAGCTAGCCCCGCTCTTATTATTATCGGTAGCGTGACCTTATTATCACAACAACTTAATTGGTTTAAGCAACAAACAGATTCAATCAATATTGAACAACCTTTACAGTGCTGTGGATAATCTTATACTATTGATATAATAAGGAATTGATAAGTAAGGTGTTAATGATATTTACCACATTAAAATAGCACCAATAATATATCGATTCAGACAACAAAGATAAAAGACTAGAAACAAAAATGGCGAGCTTATTAGCTCGCCATTTCTTTATTTGTTAGCCAATATTTAACGTTATTTAGTGATTATCTGCGTTTAACAAATCACCTTTAGCCGCTTTAAGATACTGCACCATTGACCAGTAAGTTAGTACCATTGCAATGTAAAGCGATGCATAACCTAGCCACACAACATATTGATGTGGATGCCATAGTAGTAATAATAACGCAAACATTTGTGAGGCAGTTTTTACTTTACCGACCCATGAAACGGCTACACTTGCTCGTTTACCAAGTTCAGCCATCCACTCACGTAATGCTGAAATAATAATCTCACGTCCAATCATTGTAATAGCAGGCACAGTTACCCAAAGGGTATGATAATGTTCAACCACCAACACCATCGCGGTTACAACCATTAATTTATCGGCAACAGGGTCAATAAAAGCACCAAAACGGGTTGTTTGATTGAGTTTACGTGCAAGATAACCATCAAACCAATCTGTTACGCCTGCCACCCAAAAGATTAACGCAGTTGCAAACGCCGACCATTCATAAGGTAAATAAAAGGTAATAACAAAAAATGGGATAAGAATGAGCCGGATAAAACTTAAAATATTTGGGATTGATAAACGCATAATTTTATTCTTATATTCAAGATCTGGGTCTAAGATACAACCGAGGTTACTCTAAAAAATAACAGAGTATGCCTTTCGTGTAAATTCAACCAATAAAGTACTGTAACAATGATGACCTTCAAAGTGACAGACTAACCATGTTGCAATGCATCGACTATTTTTTCTGCTAAAGCTAAACTGATACCTGGTACTTTAGCTATTTCTTCTTTATTTGCTTTTTTCAGTTCTTGCATTCCACCCATGTATTTTAATAAAGCTTGACGCCGCTTGGGTCCAACTCCCTCGACATCTTCAAGTGTACTACGCTTTCTTACTTTTGCTCTCTGGGCACGGTGACCACTGATCGCATGATTATGACTTTCATCACGAATATGTTGGATTAAATGTAACGCGGGAGAATCACTTGGCATAGATAATTCTTCACCCGTCACGAAAATTAAGGTTTCAAGCCCTGGTTTTCGTGTGGTTCCCTTTGCAACACCCACTAACATTGGTCGTTTCGGCCACTCAGCAATATAAGGACTAACAACATCATACGCTCTTGAGAGCTGACCTCTACCCCCATCAATAAAAATTATATCTGGAATTTTATCCAATTCCATATTTTTACTATACCTACGATCTAATACTTGTGCCATCGCTGCATAATCATCACCACCAGTGATCCCAGTAATATTATAACGGCGGTATTCTTGCTTTAATGGACCTTCATGATTAAAGACCACACAAGATGCCACGGTTTTTTCACCCATGGTATGGCTAATATCAAAACATTCCATTCGAGAGATAGGTTTTAAGTTTAATGCTTGTTGCAGTGCAAAAAAACGCTCTTGAATCGTCATTCGATGATTTAATTTACTGGTTAGCGCCGTTTCGGCATTTGTTTGTGCTAATTGTAAATACTTGGCTCGTGCACCACGAGGATGATATTTAATCGTTATCTTACGGCCTGCAAGCTCAGATAATGCAGCTAAAATAGCCTCACTATCATCCCCGAGTTCTTCACTTAAAAGAATAAGGCTCGGAATAACCCGTCCTTCAGCTTGATTAAAATAAAACTGGGTAACAAAACTTGATAACACTTCGGTTAACGAAGCATCGATAGGCATTTTAGGAAAATAACTGCGACTACCTAAAATCTTACCCTGACGAATATAAAGACCATGAATACACGCCATACCATTTTGATGAGCAATACCGATAACATCTAAATCATCGTGATTATCTTGACTAACAAACTGCTGCTCTTGAATACGACGCAAGGCTTGGATCTGATCACGATAAACAGCAGCACGTTCAAACGCCAGAACAGCACTCGCCTGCTCCATTTTTTCCACCATGGTATTGATCACTTGCCGATCTTTACCTTGTAGAAATAATCTTACCCATTGCACTTGTTGTTGATAATCATCATCAGAGACTAACCCTTTAACACAAGGACCAGAACATCGACCAATTTGATACATCAAACAGGGACGACTACGGTTAGCGTAAACAGAATCTTCACATTGGCGGATAGGAAATATTTTTTGCATAAGATGCAAACTTTCACGTACAGCAGAAACATCAGGATAAGGACCAAAATATTCACCTTTACGGCGTTTAACGCCACGATGAATGGATAGCCGAGGATGTTTACTGGCACTTAGCAAAATATAAGGATAAGACTTATCATCACGCAATAAGACATTATATTTAGGTAAATACTGCTTAATATAATTATGTTCGAGGATCAATGCTTCAGTTTCAGTGTGAGTAACTGTCACATCAACTTTACGAATATTTTTGACTAACGCGCGCGTTTTTTCACCGTTAACATTAATACGGAAATAACTGGATAGGCGTTTTTTGAGATCTTTGGCTTTACCAACATAGATGATCTCACCGCTGGCGTCGTACATACGGTAGACGCCAGGTTGGTGAGTGACCGTTTTGAGAAAACCTTGAGCATCAAAACTGACATCATCAACGTGCTCTGACACTATAAAGTCTCAGTATCAAGCATGCCATGACGAATCGCCAAATGTGTTAACTCAACATCACCACTAATATTTAACTTATTAAATAAGCGATAACGGTAACTATTTACTGTTTTAGGACTTAAACTTAATTGTTCTGATATATCAGTAACTTTTTGTCCTTTGGTGATCATCATCATGATCTGTAATTCACGCTCTGACAGTTCTTTAAATGGATTTTCTGAATCTGGCGCGAACTGACTTAAAGCCATTTGTTGAGCAATTTCAGATGAAATATACCGTTGACCACTATTAACCATACGAATAGCGTTAACCATGTCATCTGGCCCTGCACCCTTGGTCAAATAACCCGAAGCACCCGCTTGCATAACTTTGGTTGGAAACGGATTTTCAGTGTGTACAGTTAATACAATAATTTTAACATCGGGATTGAAGCGTAAAATTTTACGAGTCGCTTCAAGACCGCCGATACCTGGCATATTCATATCCATAAGAATAATGTCGGCATAATTGCTACGACACCATTTTACGGCTTCCTCACCACTGATGGCTTCCCCTACCACCTTAATACCACGGACATCTTCAAGAAGACGTCGGATCCCTGTGCGAACCAGTTCGTGATCATCTACAAGGAATACATTAATCAAGCTGTATCTCCAATATGATTTGGCTCTGCACCCGGCCACAATGGCGGGACAGCTAACTCACTAATACTTATAATTCTACCTTAACTTCAACGCTAACCTCATACTGATTCTGTGTCTCAGTGCAAAGTTTCACATAAAGTTAAGACTTGACAGTTTACGGTTATCTATTTTTTACGCGCTGTAAAATAATGACCGTTGTTCGATTATTGTCTATTTTATAATAAAAATAAAGCCCCAAAAAATTAGTCTGCACATATGCTAACAATACCATGATAAAAAACAGCCAAATCAGTAAGCTATAACACTTTATTAACCTAAATTTGATAAGATAAACTAATGCTGATTATTCTTTAGCCGTCTAGATGTAAAGCGTTCCTTTCCGTGAGAGATTACGTTATCATAGCGCCGCTTTTGGTTTCACATTTACGACATACTGCGTTTTCATATTGAAAAGACTTACACCGCTCCTACTTAATAATGGATTATTAATGCTGAGTTACCCAAAATGATAGTCATTACTATCACGGTACTCTGCTGATTAGCATCGTCTGTCTAATCTGTAACACGATGATTACAACCATAAGCACCTTTATAATCCAATTATTGCATTTCATCGATGGCTGAATGTCTCGATGACTGAGTTAACAAGGTTAAGTTATGAGTCTTTCTGCTAAAACAGTTGTTGTTATTGCAATTGGTGCAGCCTTATATGGCATCGGTGGTTTACCTATGTTCGGTATTCCTGTCTTTGCTAACACCACTTTAAAACCAGCCATGGCAGTATTAGCCTTATTTGCCGTTCTTTTTGGTCCTCTTGTCGGTTTTCTTGTTGGCATTATTGGTCATTGGGTAACAGACCTATTTGCCGGTTGGGGAGTATGGTTTACATGGGAACTTGGCTCAGGCATTGTTGGTTTGATTATTGGACTCTACCCTATTCTTACTCGTGGCCGTTTAGATATGGGACTTTTTTCTAAACTTGATTTTAGCCTATTTGTGGCACTTGCATTTGTCGCCAATGTCGTGGGCTATGGCTGCTCCGCTTTTCTTGATGCGGTCCTCTATGCAGAACCATTTACCAAAGTATTAGTGCAATTAGTCATTATTGCATTAAGTAATACCATCATTATTGCCCTTGTTGGCCATTTAATCCTGACATCGGTCGCTAAACGTAAGCAGCAAAGCTTCAACTTAAAAGAGGCTTATTAATAATGAGTATCGTCTTTAATAACTTTTCGTTCAAATATTGGGCGCTTGAAAATCCAACGCTTAAAAATATTAATCTGACAATTAACAAAGGCGAAAAAATTGCGCTTATTGGTCCAAGTGGTTGTGGAAAATCAACATTAGGACAATGCCTAAATGGACTAATACCGCATGCTATTAAAGGTGATTGTAGCGGCGAGTTATATATTAATGGTAAGAATACCCGCACATTAGATCTTGATCACTGTACCAGTATGGTCGGTACGGTACTCCAAGACACCGATGGTCAATTTGTGGGATTAAGTGTAGGCGAAGATATTGCTTTTGCACTTGAAAACCAAATGATTCCGCAACAACAAATGCGTGAAATCGTACAAGCAACCGCCGATATGGTCGATTTAAACAGTATTTTAGATCACTCTCCTTTTGAACTAAGCGGCGGTCAAAAACAACGTGTCTCTATGGCGGGTGTCATGGTGGATGACGTTGATATTTTATTATTTGATGAGCCACTAGCCAGCCTTGACCCCAAAACGGGTAAAGCAGCAATTGAGATCATTGATAATCTACATAAAGATTCAAACAAAACGGTGATCATTATTGAACACCGTTTAGAAGACGTATTACACCGTCCAATTGATCGTATTATTATGATGGAACGTGGTGAAATCATTGCAGATATGACACCGGATGATCTTTTAGCCAGCCCGTTATTACAGCAACACGGTATCCGTGAACCATTATATATTTCTGCCATAAAAGCAGCCGGATGTACGATCACAGCTGAAGATAAGCCTGCATATTTTTCAACCATTAATCTTGATAAATTCAAACCTCAAATAGAAGATTGGTTCCA
Source organism: Photobacterium carnosum (assembly GCF_002849605.1). GTDB lineage: Bacteria > Pseudomonadota > Gammaproteobacteria > Enterobacterales > Vibrionaceae > Photobacterium > Photobacterium carnosum. Next base: position 27,837 of record NZ_NPIB01000012.1, on the reverse strand, counting down.
TCAAGTTAAACAACCTCAATTAGATCCCGTACAAGATGTGCTATTAAGCGTTAACAACCTTAGTTATTCTTATGATGGTGTTCGCAAGACGTTAGACGACGTTAGCTTTGATATTCATAAAGGCGAATTTGTTGCCATTATGGGTAAAAATGGCTCGGGTAAATCTACCATCACCCGTTTAATCATGGGCGTGTTAGAAGCCGATGAAGGTATCATCACCCTTAATGGTAACGACTTAACGAACCAATCTATTTTTGAGCGTAGCCAGCACATTGGGGTGGTAATGCAAAATCCTAATCATATGATCTCACATCATATGATTTTTGATGAAGTTGCATCAGGGCTACGTAACCGTGGCATGGATGAAGCACAGATTAAAATCAAAGTAGAAAAAACGCTTAAACTTTGTGGCCTAGGTCGCTATCACCACTGGCCTGTCGATGCATTAAGTTTTGGTCAGAAAAAACGCGTTACAATTGCGACAATGTTAGTGCTTGAGCCTGAATTGCTGATCCTCGATGAGCCAACAGCGGGACAAGATTATCATCACTACACTGCAATGATGGCGTTTATTCAAGAACTGAATCAAAAGCTTGGGCTAACCATTGTGATTATTTCACATGACATGCACTTAGTGCTTGAATATACCCAACGCGCGATTGTCATTGCCGATAATCGCTTACTTACCGATGATAAAGTTAATCATATCTTTAGCCAACCAGCATTATTGGATCAAGCAAACTTAACCGTTACTAGCTTATATTCATTAGCTCAGGCGATGGGTATTGAGCATATTGATCAATTTATTCGCTGTTTTATCGCCCACGAAGTAAAAAATAAATAACCATGAAAAGCAAACATTTAAAATTTGGCATCAGTTATGTCAACACCAATTCTTGGCTTCATGCCTTAAACGGCATTACTAAATTTGTGCTATTTATGGCGTGGGTAACAATGGTGTTACTCACCTTTGATCTACGCGTTATCTGTGGATTAATCATCGTGGGTTTATTGCTACTTAAAGCCACTAAAATCCCTTTTGCTGTCTATAAACCGTTATTAGTCGGTACCGCGGTCGTATTATTAATGAATGCATTATTTATGTTTTTGATTGCCCCTCAACAAGGCACCGATTACATGCATTCGACCACTGTACTCGTGCACCTTTTTGGTCACTATAATATTACTCTTGAAACGGTATTTTACTTACTAACCGTCACGCTGAAATATTTTAGTATGTTCCCAATTGCGTTAGTATTTGTTTTTACTACTCATCCAACGGAATTTTCAGCCAGTTTAAATAAATTAGGTGTCCCTTACCGTATTGCTTATGCGGTTAGTTTAACGTTACGTTATTTACCTGAAGTGATGAAAGATTTCACTAATATCATGCATGCTCAACAAGCACGAGGGGTAGATATATCAAAAAATGCGCCAGTGATGACACGTATTCGTAACGTTGCCAAAATCCTTGGGCCGCTGATTTTTTCAAGTTTAGATCGCGCTGATGTGATCTCCAATGCGATGACATTACGTGGTTTTGGTCGTAATAAAAAACGCAGTTGGTATAGCTTAAAACCGATGACAAAAAATGATGTCATTGCGCTAGTTATTATTGCTCTTGTACTTGGGCTTGGCATTTTGCATCGTTATCAATCTACAACTTTATTCTGGTATCCTTTTCATTAAGACTGCCTTTAAATCATAATAAAAAACCGTCATTTATTGGCGGTTTTTTCGTTTAACTCGCTGTAATTCCTCTCTTCATTACCTTCTTGTTATCCTTGTTTTTATTCCATCTCTTATTAATAATATTGCTCTATTTCTCAAATCATAAGAAAAGTAACTTTTTACTTATTGTCAGCGTATTAATTAAACCGTACTTTAAATTAACAAAAAATAAACTTAACGCTTACTAGTCAAACAACCAGTCACGTTTTTATAACTAAAAATCATTAAAAAACACAACATACAGACTAATAAATACAAAAATAGCATAAATACCACAGTGATAAAGAAAATAACAATTATCACTCTGTAATAATCATTAAAAGGATTTTAAAATGAAATTACTCGCTATTATTAGCACATTAGGCGGAATACTTTGCTCAAGCTTCGCTACGGCCGCTGACACTTTTATCTCGATAGGTACGGGTGGTCAAACGGGTGTTTATTACATTGCAGGACAATCTATTTGTCGATTTGTAAACCGCACAACGGATACTCACCACATCAAATGTAATGCTCCAACCAGTGGTGGTGGTGTGGCTAACGTAAATGGTTTACGTAGCCATGAATACAACTTCGGCATTATGCAATCCGATCATCAGTTTAAAGCGCTTAACGGCTTAGCCCCTTTTCAAGATCACGGCAAAATGCCCGCTATTCGTGCGGTTTTCTCTCTACAAAGTGAAGTGTTTACCATTCTTGCTCGTGAAGATTCAGGTATTAAGACCTTTGACGATTTAAAGAATAAGCGAGTGAACTTAGGCAATCCCGGTTCAGGACAACGTGATACGTTTGAGCAGATTTTAACGGTTAAAAATTGGAATAGTGATATTTTCAGTCTGGTTTCTGATCTCAAACCAGCCGAACAAGCGCCTGCAATGAGTGATAATAAAATTGATGCGATGAGCTACTTTGTTGGTCACCCAAATGGCGCGATTCAAGAAGCCTCTACGACTACAGATACCCGTTTAATTGCGGTTACAGGCCCTGAGATTGATGCACTATTAAAAGAAAAGAGCTATTTCACTAAAGCGATTATTCCTGGTGGTATGTACCGTGGTAACCCAAATGATACCGTTTCTATTGGTGGTAAAGCGGTGTTATCAACCAATGCAGATACTGATCCCGAAATGGTGTATCAATTAGTGAAGTCAGTCTTTACTAACATGGATCGTTTCAAACGCTTACATCCTGCTTTTGCTGAACTAAAAGAAACCGACATGATAAAAGCCGGTTTAACCGCGCCACTACATGATGGCGCTATTCGCTACTACAAAGAACGTGGCTGGATGTAAATTCCACCGCCAAGCGAGATAGTCACTTATCTCGCTTACCCTTCTTTTTTACTAATGAAAATACATAGCATGCCATTGCTTTAATAACGTTTTCTGTTTTCATTAGTGTTAACAAGTAAGTGAATACTTATGACTCAACATAATCTAATACTCGATAACCCGCTTTCAACAGAAGATCTGATTGCGAAAGATGTCGGCGCGCGTTTACCGACTGGAATGATGGCAAAAGTTATTACCTTTTTAGCTATTTCATGGTCACTGTTTCAATTGTGGATCGCATCCCCACTGCCTTTTATTATTGGTCTCGGGGTTTTTAATGACACCGAAACTCGCGCTATTCACTTAGCCTTTGCGCTTATTCTTGCCTTTTTAGTCTTTCCTGCCAGACACTCTTCAGCCACAGATCGGGTACCTTATAGTGATATTGCTTTAGGGATGATTGCGGCAGCTACCTCATTGTATTTATTTGTTATGTATAATGAATTAGCCCAGCGCCCCGGCAGTTTAACCCAATTTGATTTAGTCATTGCGTGTATTGGCTTACCGTTATTACTAGAAGCTGCCCGACGAGTCTTAGGCCCAGCTTTACCTCTTATTGCACTAGGCTTTATTGGTTATAGTTTTGCGGGCCCTTGGATGCCGGGATTACTCGCCCATCGCGGTGTACAATTTGCTTCACTTGCGAATCATCAATGGATCACCACTGAAGGCGTATTTGGAATCGCACTTGGGGTATCCACCAGCTTTGTTTTTTTGTTTGTGCTATTTGGCGCTTTACTTGAGCGTGCAGGTGCTGGGCATTATTTTATTCAATTAGCCTTTAGTTTATTAGGACACCTTCGTGGTGGGCCAGCAAAAGCCGCTGTAGTTGCATCAGGGCTAACTGGATTAATATCTGGATCATCAATAGCTAACGTTGTCACAACGGGTACATTTACTATTCCAATGATGCGCAAAGTCGGGTTTAGCAAGGAAAAAGCAGGCGCAATAGAAGTTGCATCTTCGGTAAACGGGCAAATTATGCCTCCTGTTATGGGCGCTGCGGCTTTTTTAATGGTCGAATATGTCGGCATTCCTTATATCGACATTATTAAGCATGCATTTTTACCGGCGGCTATTTCATACATTACTCTGCTTTATATTGTTCACTTAGAAGCTCTAAAGTTAGGAATGACCGCAATTGAACCTAAGCACCATAAACCGTGGTTAGTGCGTTTAACCAGTTTTAGTTTTGGGTGTTTGTTGGTCAGTGGTTTTTCGTTAACTCTCTATTATGGCTTAGGATGGATCAAACCGTTATTAGGTAATTATGCAGCTTATGCCATTGGCGGATTATTAATTGCAGTTTATCTCGGTTTACTCAAAGTAGCCGCCACTCACCCACCATTACCGGCTGATGATCCTGATGCGCCCTTAGATGAATTGCCAGAAACACGCAGCGTCTTATTAGCAGGGTTACATTTTATTTTACCTGTAGTGGTCTTAGTGTGGTGTTTAATGGTCGAGCGTTTATCTCCAGGACTATCGGCTTTTTGGGGCTCGGTAATGTTGGTTGGTATTATCGTCACTCAACGTCCGCTACTAAGTTTATTACGTAAAGACGGTTATCATTATGGCAATTTCAATGACGGCAAAAATGATCTGATTGAAGCCTTAATTGCAGGCTCACGTAATATGATCGGAATAGGTATTGCCACTGCTACCGCGGGAATTATAGTCGGTGCTGTTTCTCAAACAGGTGTGGGGTTAATTCTAGCAGATTTAGTTGAAATGCTATCAATGGGCAATTTAATGCTGATGCTAATTTTATCTGCACTATTAAGCCTTATACTTGGTATGGGACTGCCAACTACCGCTAACTATATTGTGGTCTCAAGCTTATTAGCGCCCGTTATTGTAACGCTAGGTCAGCATTATGGCCGATGTAACTCCTCCAGTTGGGTTAGCCTCATTTGCCGCTGCCGCCGTATCAAAAGGCGATCCAATAAAAACCGGTATCACTGCGTTTTATTACAGCTTACGAACCGCCGCATTACCGTTTTTATTTATCTTTAATACTGATTTATTACTGATCGATGTCACTGTAACCCATGGCATTATTATCTTTATTATTGCAACCATTGCGATGCTTATTTTTGCGATGGCAACCCAAGGCTGGTTTATTACTCGTAATCGTTGGTATGAAAATATCGCGTTATTATTGATCTCATTTACTCTATTTCGTCCCGGTTTTTGGCAAGACTTAATAGTGGATCCTTTTCAAAATATCGCGCCAACACACTTAGTAAAAACCCTTGATACTCTACCTGCTGGCAATGTTATTCGTATGCGAATGGCTGGTGAAGATGCGATTGGTAAACACCGAGAGTTTAGCGTGTTATTTACCGTTCCTAAGGGTAATACCGGCCAACAAAAACTGACAAATATTGGTGTTGAAACCTATCAAAGCCAAGGCAAGACATTGATTGACATGGTAATTTTTGGCAGCCCTGCCGCTAAAGAACAATTACAAGTTGATCAACAGATTCTCGATATTAGAGTCCCAGTGGAACGCTGGCGTAAAGAATGGTTTTGGCTACCTGCAATATTATTATTTGGGATAATAATTCAAAATCAGCGTCGACGTTTACTGTCAGCACCAATAGCAAAAACACCACAAAAATCCGCCATCGTATAAACAAAAAAAAGCCGATCATCTGATCGGCTTTCTATTGTCTATTTTTAAAATTTTAAAGCATTACATTAGCTATTTTTAGCGTGTTGTAAATGGCGCTCTCTTTGGCCTTTAATCACCAAATAGATACCCACTAAAATAAATGGAATACTTAATAACTGACCGGTATTAATCACCATATCGGTTGAGTAATCAGCTTGGTGTACTTTAATAAATTCTAGTAAGAATCGTACTGTCATCACCAAGACTAAGAACCAACCCAACAGCAATCCTTTATACTTACCGATATCGGTTTTTCTATATAAAGCAAATAATAAGAAGAATATTGCTAAGTAAGAAAAGCCTTCATAAAGCATAACCGGATGACGTGGTATTAAATCAACACGTTCAAACACAACCGCCCATGGCAAATTACTTGGGGTGCCTAAGATTTCCGAGTTAAAGAAATTACCAAAACGGACAAAGAAACCAAACAATGCGGTTGCTATTGCTAATCGATCAAGAAGCCACATACGGTCAATAGCATACTTTTTACTGTAATAGTAAACCGCAATGATTAAACCTAAACCACCACCATGACTGGCAAGTCCACCTTCCCATACAGCAAAAATTTTCGCTGGATGTGCCCAGTAGTAATCTGGATCGTAGAACACCACATGAAATAATCGAGCGCCAACAATGATACCGACCACGGCATACATAAGTAATGAATCTAAGCTTTCAATTGGCTTATTTTCACGTTCATAAATTGACTTCATAACTTGGAAGCCAAACGTAATAGCGAGCGCAAATAGCACGCCATACCAATGTATCTTTAAACCAAAGAATGACACTAGTATTGGATTAACATCCCAAACAAAATGATTCAAACAAGATTACCTTCTGAGTGAACAATAGCCAAAAATAACAAATGCTATCGATAATGATTACAGATTAGCAAGAAAAACCAGTGGGGTGAATAAACCGCAGCTTAATTTATCAAACTATTTATAATAAATACGGTTAATAATACAGCACAAAAAAAGCACTGAGCAATATAGTAAACATATTAACGCACTATATTTGTCATTTTATGCGCTAATTACCCCTTTAAATAACAATTAATACTTGACCTCAAACTACAATTATCGCATATAATAATAACTTAACTTTAATTAAAGGCTCAAGATGTATATTAAACGTCTTCGCACAATTTGGATTACAAGCTTTACGCTTATAGCATTATTGCTATCAAGTGTTGCTTCCAGTGCGCCTTTAATGTCGATAAAAATGCTCAGCATGAATAATTCAATGATGATAATGTCATCAACGATGGATTGCTGTGATGATGAATCAATGACATCTCATGACCACCATCAAGCACAACAATCGGCAGCACATTGCGATAAAATGGGTGGCGTTGATAATTGTTGCTCTATCGCATGTTTAAGTAATATTGCTTTTCTCCCGAGCCAATTTGAAAACTTATCTCAGCCATCAAATCTGACGCTCATCGCTATAGAAAAAACACACCAATTAAATACTACCACTCCAACGTTATATCGCCCTCCAATAGCATAAATCCGTTTAATCTATTTTTACTCACGACATCATTATTGTCCGTGATAGATTAATTGTATCTTATGATCTGTATTTAATTATTTTGCAGCAGATCTAAGATCACCATAAGCCTTATTTAATTCAATGACTGTCCTAGACCGTTATTACTTAGTTAACTACGTAATAATAATTAGATCATCACTTATATTGTTTTATATTCGCTTGTGGAAGATTGGATTACGTTATGAACGTTACAACTTCTATGTTAGTGCTGATTGCCAGTGCTAGCGCGATAACACCGGTAACACTGCTTGCGTCACCATTAACAACTGCGTCGGCAAAAACTGAGCAATCGCAACAATTAACACAACTGATCACTAAAGCGATTAAAAACGATGCCAATATGGCGCAAATTAGTGCTCAACAGCGTGCAATGCAAGAAACCAGTTTAGGCGCTAACAGCTTACCTGATCCCAAATTAAAACTGGGTATTGGTGGTTTGCCAACGAACAGTTTTTCTCTAAATACTGATCCAATGACCACATTATCGATTGGTTTAATGCAACAATTTGACCGTGGTGACACCCTTGATTTACAACAACAAAAAGGTGATATCCAAGCAACAGCTATTGGTATTCAACATGCGGTTCGTGAACTTGATATTACCAATAAAATGACCCAATTATGGTTAGAATTAGGCTATCAACAATCAGTTTATCGTACCTTACAACGTAACCACCGCCTTATAACGGAATTAGCCAATTTCACCAAGACTAACTACGCTATCGGTAGCGGTGAGGCACAAGATTTACTCCAAGTTCAACTGCAAGTCGTCAAAATAGAAGACAAATTACAAACAAACCGACAAACACAACATCGTATCATGGCACAACTGTCTGAATGGCTGGGCGCTGATTGGCTCACAACGCAAACAATAATCAAAGCATCAAACCAGTTATCTTGGCAACATCTTAACCAATTAATGCCGCGTTTAACCGCCACTACCCAACATTATTCATTACTGAAACAACACCCACTGGTACTTATTGCCAATAGTGCTATTTCTGCAAATGAAACCCAAGTCGCCATTAGCCAACAAGCCTATAAACCTCAATTTGGCATTGAAGTTATGTATGCCTCTCGCCAAGCCAATGGTATGTCTGGCAAACCAGCCTCTGATCTGGTGAGTGCCTATCTCACCATGGATCTGCCGCTGTTTACAGATAACCGTCAAGATCACCATTATGCGGCTGCGCAATATCAAGTGGGAGCGGCAAAATCACAACGTGATCTATTGCTCAATCAAATGAACGCCAAGGTAAATGCCTTATTGGTTGAACGTGATAATTTAAGCCAGCGCTTATCGCGTTATACAGCCACCCTTCTGACTCAAGCTAAAGCACGTACACAAGCTGTAGAACGGGGTTATCAAAATAATACCGCGCAGTTTAATAATGTGATCACCGCAGCCACTGATGAGCTTGCCTTAGTCATTGAACAAGCTCGGATTATTACCGACTTAAACATTACTAACAGCAATTTAGCCTCATTAGTCAATGGTTTTGATGTTCAACCACAATCGTTGCAGCTTCAGCATTCAACAACCATCAATAATAATAATCAATAAGTAGGTAATACCATGACGTCAAAAAATACGCTCAAAATTGCGACAGTTGCCTTACTTATTGGTGCTGCGATTGGTGTAACTATTACACATTATCTATCGCGTCATTCAGCATCAATGACCACAGCTGAAACAACAACGACCAATAATGATCCGTTATATTGGGTAGCCCCAATGGATCCTAATTACCAACGTGATAAACCGGGTAAATCACCAATGGGCATGGATCTCATTCCTGTTTATGCGGAAAAAACCACAGCAAAAGAAAATGTTGCAGGTACGGTAATTATTGATGCTGCGGTTGAAAATAACTTAGGTGTAAAAACAGCAGCAGTTATTAAGCAAAAACTTGAACCCAAAATAAATACCATCGGTTATGTTGCTTTTGATGAAAGTCATCTTTGGCAAACTAATATTCGTGTCAGTGGTTGGGTTCAAAAATTATACGTCAATGCTGTCGGTGAACAGGTACATAAAGGCGATGTATTATTTACCCTTTATTCGCCTGAATTAGTTAAATCTCAGCAAGAATTACTTAATGCTTATCGCACTGGTCGTAGTGGTTTAATGCAAGGTGCCCGAGATCGTTTAGCCGCACTTGGGGTCGACAAACAACAAATTAAACACATTATCAAAACGGGGAAAGCAACAAAGACCATCGAAGTCAAAGCTATCGCTGATGGTATTATTGCGAGTTTAAATATTCGTGAAGGTGGGTATTTATCACCCGCACAAGCCGCTATTAGTGCGGGACCTTTAAATGAAGTCTGGGTTAATGCTGAAATATTTGAACGCCAAGCACATTGGATAACCGCTGACAGTAAAGCCACCATGACATTAGATGCGATCCCCGGCCAACAATGGCAAGGCAAAGTTGATTATGTTTACCCTATTCTAGATCCCAAAACACGTACATTACGGATGCGGTTAAAGTTTGCTAACCATAATGAGCAATTAAAACCCAATATGTTCGCCAACATCACCCTAACCCCGATAACCGAAAAAGCCGTTCTCACTATCCCGACTCAAGCCGTGATTCGATCAGGCAATATGACCCGCGTTGTACTCGCTGAAGGTAATGGAAAATACCGATCAGTAAAGATCCGTATTGGTCGTGAAGCCGATAATCTCGTGGAAGTTATCGCAGGATTAACGACCGCAGATCGTATTGTCACGTCAGCACAATTTATGCTTGATTCAGAATCAAATAAAACGGCTGATCTCTCACGTATTAATGGTGTCGACAGTGTCGATAAAGCAACCGCCGTCACTTGGGCTCAAGGAGAGATCACTGCGATCAATGCTGATCAAACAATATTAACCATCAACCACCAGCCAGTCAGTGCTTGGAATTGGCCTGCGATGACGATGGATTTTAATATTGATAAAAATATAAAAATTAAAGACTTAGTAGTAGGTCAACAGATTAAATTTGAGCTACAAAAAACAGCAGATAATCAATATAGCATCATTGATTATAAAAAACAGAAGCACAATATCGCTAATGAAGTGTGGGTAAATGGTGATATCTCAATGTTAATGCCCGCATTTAATATGATCACGGTTAACCACCAAGCAGTACCTGAATGGAAATGGCCTGCGGGTGAAATGAATTTTACCGTCGACGATAGTATTGCATTAACCGATCTTAAACAGGGGCAATCGATTCGGTTTAAGCTGATTAAGAATGGCAGTGATTACACTCTGCAAGATATTAAACCAATGGAGAATAAATAATGATCCCTGCTATTATTCGTTGGTCAATCAATAACCGTTTATTGGTATTAATTGCGGCCTTATTTTTAACCGTTGCTGGCTTATACAGCGTTAAAAATACCCCCGTCGATGCCCTGCCGGATCTGTCTGATGTTCAAGTCATCATTAAGACCAGTTACCCAGGTCAAGCACCACAAGTGGTCGAAGATCAAGTCACTTACCCATTAACAACAGCCATGTTAGCCGTACCTGGCGCTGAAACGGTTCGTGGCTATTCTTTCTTTGGCGATTCCTATGTCTATATTATCTTTAATGATAAGACTGACATGTATTGGGCCCGCTCTCGTGTACTTGAATATTTAAGCCAAGTTGCACCTAAGTTACCCGCCAATGCAAAACCAACCTTAGGCCCAGATGCGACTGGGGTTGGCTGGATTTATAGTTATGTATTACAAGATAAAACAGGTAAGCATGATTTAGCCGAATTACGTAGTTTACAAGATTGGTTTCTAAAGTATGAACTTCAAACTGTTGCAGGTGTTTCTGAAGTTGCAACCGTTGGTGGCATGGTCAAACAATACCAAGTTCAAATCGATCCTTCCAAACTACGGGCCTATAACCTCACGTTACAGCAAGTGAATATGGCGATTCAAAACGGCAACCAAGAAACCGGTGCCTCCGTTATTGAAATGGCTGAAGCTGAGCATATGGTGCGTACTACAGGTTATTTAACCAATATCGAGGACATAAAATCACTGCCATTAAAAGTAACCAAAAATGGTACGCCACTGTTACTCGGGGATATTGCAGATATTAACATTGGTCCGCAAATGCGCCGGGGTATTTCTGAGTTTAATGGTGAAGGTGAAGCTGTCGGTGGCATTATTGTGATGCGCTTTGGCGAAAATGCCAGTCAAGTCATCGCCAACGTCAAGACTAAACTGGCACAGTTACAACAAGGCTTACCAGCAGGTGTTGAGATTGTAGCCACTTATGATCGCTCAACATTAATTAACCATGCGGTGAAGAATCTGTGGCAAAAACTCGCAGAAGAATTCCTTGTGGTTGCTATCGTCTGTGCACTATTTCTATTCCACATTCGTTCTTCATTAGTAATAGCGATTAGCTTACCGATTGGTATTTTATCTGCTTTTATCATCATGCATTGGCAAGGTATTAATGCCAATATCATGTCACTAGGCGGTATCGCTATTGCAATCGGCGCAATGGTTGACGGTGCGATTGTGATGATAGAAAACGTGCATAAACACATTGAACGTACCCCACTTACCGATGAAAACCGTTGGCAAGTAATAGGTAAAGCGGCAGAAGAAGTTGGTACACCCTTATTCTTCTCATTGCTGATCATTACCTTAAGTTTTGTTCCCGTGTTCGCGCTCCAAGGACAAGAAGGCAAGATGTTCTCGCCATTAGCATCAACTAAAACCTACGCGATGGCAGCAGCGGCAGGCTTAGCGATTACTTTAGTCCCCGTATTAATGGGCTATTTTATTCGCGGTAAAATTTTACCTGAACATAAAAACCCCGTGAACCGTGCTGTGATTGCACTTTATCGACCATTATTGAATATAAGTCTTAAGTTTCCAAAAACAATCATCGTTATTGCGGTGTGTTTAATGGCTTCTTCATACTACCCATTAACAAAACTTGGCAGTGAATTTATTCCACCGTTAGACGAAGGTGATTTAATGTATATGCCAACTACCTATCCGGGGATCTCTATCGGTAAGGCTCGTCAGTTATTACAACAAACCAATAAACTGATTAAAACAGTACCAGAGGTCGCTACGGTTTGGGGCAAGGTTGGTCGAGCAGATACAGCAACCGATCCTGCACCATTAACCATGATTGAAACAGTGATCCAATTCAAGCCACGAGATCAATGGCGAAAAGGTGTTACCACTGAGTCTTTACGCAAACAATTAGATAAATTGATCCAATTTCCAGGATTAACTAACGCATGGGTGATGCCGATCAAAACCCGTATTGATATGTTAGCGACAGGCATCAAAACACCCATTGGGATCAAAATCGCAGGCCCAGATCTAAAGGTTATCGAAAAGATCGGTGCAGAACTTGAACCTATTCTAAAAAACATTAAGGGAACAACCTCAGTTTATGCCGAACGTGTTGCCGGTGGACGTTATATCACGGTTGATATTAATCGCCGCCAAGCTGCGCGTTATGGATTAGCCATTAAAGATATTCAACAAATAGTCTCTACCGCGGTTGGTGGAATGAACGTAGGTGAAACCATTGAAGGCTTAGAACGTTATCCGATTAATGTTCGTTATCCGCAATCCTACCGTGATTCAGCCGCGAAATTAAAAGATCTGCCATTAATTACCCCCAATGGTGCACGAATCGCACTAGCTGATGTTGCGGATATTCGTTACGAAGATGGACCACCAATGATCAAAACTGAAAATGCACGTCCAAATGGATGGGTTTTTGTCGATATTGATCAACGAGATTTAGGTTCTTACGTTGAAGAAGCACAGCAAGTGGTAGCGAAACAATTAAAACTGCCCGCAGGTTATTCATTAACGTGGTCTGGTCAGTATGAATATATGGAACGCGCAAAAGCCCGTTTGAGTATTGTTACTCCAATTACTCTCGCCATTATTATGCTACTGCTTTATTTCAGTTTCCGCCGCGTACAAGAAGTAATCATTATTATGGCTACCCTACCATTAGCCATGGTTGGTGGTTTATGGCTGATGTTCATACTTGGATTTAATTTCTCAATTGCCGTTGGTGTTGGCTTTATCGCGCTCTCTGGTGTCGCCGTTGAAATTGGCGTGATTATGTTGGTGTACCTCAATCAATCATGGGCCTTTAAAAAACAAGATGCTCAAGAGCAACAACGTTCATTAACAGCAGATGATTTACAACAAGCCATCAGTGAAGGTGCTGGATTACGTGTACGCCCAGTAATGATGACTGTCTTAACCGTTATCATTGGTTTGATTCCGATAATGTATGGCTCAGGTACGGGCTCTGAAGTCATGCAACGCATTGCCGCACCAATGATTGGTGGAATGGCATCTGCACTGTTACTGACGTTATTAGTATTACCAGCCACCTTCAAGCTTTGGAAAAATCGCGAGCTTAAGACCAATACAGCAGCATCATTAAATTCATCATCAATTACAAAGGAATGAGTCATGAAAAAAATACTGTTTACTTTAATACTAGCCTTAACAACCACAACAGCGATGGCTGGAATGGACCACTCAACCATGGATCACGCAACAATGGATCATAGTGGTATGGATCATTCACAAATGGACACCAATAAAATGGATCATCAGATGATGGACATGAAAAATATGTCTGATGTGGGAATGCCCGCAATGGGGTCAAAACCAGATAAAGTGTTATACGTTATTCTTTCTGATGACATGAAAATCACCTTTAAAAAACCAGTTGATATCAAGCCTAACGACGTGGTGCAATTTGTGGTAATGAACACAGGGAAAATGGATCATAATTTCACTATCGGCTCAGCAAAAGAACAAGTAAAACATCGAGAAATGATGGTTGAAATGGATCATCGTAATCATGAACATAATCATGATAATGGCAGCAGTATCACCGTTGCACCAGGCAAAGCAAAACATATTCTATGGCATTTCCACGGCGATAAAAATGTTGAACTTTCTTGCAATATGCCTGGTCATGCAGAAGCTGGAATGATGAAAGCAATTACGTTGTAACAAAGTCCGTTATAACGAAGAAAATAATCCCAGCCAATAAAAAAGCAGCTTCAATAGAAGCTGCTTTTAATATTTATTTACAACGAAGACAATTACTTCTCGTCAGTCGTTTCTTCTAGTGATTCAACACCATGAAGATTGATTTGTAGTGCTTGTAAAAAGTTACGCAGCACTTGATCTTTACACTCACGGTAGTGTTTATGATCTACTTTACGGAAAAAAGCACTTAATTCATGCTTGCTTAAACGGAAATCAACTAACTTCAATAAATCAAGCACTTCTTCTGCTTTTAGATTTAGTGCAATTTGTAATTTTTTGAAAATAATATTATTTGTGATTTTCTGCTCTGGCGCAGGCTGAACGCCTTCTTTTTTGCCACGCTTTTGATTAATAAAGCCATTTAAGAAAGTAGCTACTTGCTCATCAGAACAACTTTTATAACCTTCCGCTTCATCGCCTTTTAACCAGCTACATACTTGCTCACGTGTTACTTCACAGTCAGCAGCAGCGAAAATAGCGATCATCTCACTATCAGTTAATTCAAAAGTATAGCGAATACGGCGCAAAACATCGTTATTAGTCACAATTTATCCAATTTAGTATGCTGTGGTTGTAATAATCACAGCGAAATTATCAGCGCAGAATAACAGATAACTCATCGCTATTCACCCGTATCTAGCAGCTTTTATATATCAACAATGCCAATTAATTTACTCTTAGCTGTAATTGATAACTTTCCTAACACCATACCAATGAATAACTTACCATTGAAAATAAATACTCAACTATTGATTAATACTTATCGATATTTTCTTTAGCATATAAAACATCATCAGTATAAGTCATACAAATTATCGAGATAAATAAGAAATTTTCACTATTTACAGCCATAATTAAAGCCAAAACGTATCAATTTACGATTATTACGGAATGGCAGATAAATAATTATGACTATTTCTAATTTCATTAAATATAAATATCAGCTAATTTCTTTATGCCTACTATTAATGAGTTTTCAAATTAATGCCGTTCAACTCGCCCCTCTCGGCGGTTCTAAGTATGTCGGTGATCTAGCAGAACTAGAAAAAAAACGGGTATTACGGGTATTGGTTGCAGCAGATCTGGGTTTTTACTATATAGAAGATGGTATTACTAAAGGTATTATTGCAGACTTATTGCAACATTTTGAGCAAGATATTCGTAAAAAACACCCAGCATTACATCTACAAATTATTCCTGTACACCGAGATAAACTGCTGCCTTATGTCATCAATGGCCTAGGTGATATCGCCATTGCTAATATTACCGTGACGACTGAACGTAAAAAACGGGTCGCTTTTAGTGAACCTGTACTTACGAATATTTCAGAAGTACTCATTAACAATAATAAACAACCGCCCTTTAATAAAGTCACCGATTTAAGTGGTCAAACAATCTGGGTCAGAAAAAGTTCAAGTTATCATCAAAGTTTACTCAAAATTAATAATAAATTACGGATGCAAAATTTACCCATAGCATCAATATTATTCATAGATGAAACGCTACAAGACTATGAATTACTGGAACTTATTAATTTAGACCTTCTCAATGCAACCGTCATTGATAACCATAAAATAAAAATCTGGCAACCCATATTAAAAAATATTCGAGTTAATGATAATTTTGTATTACGTAATGATGGTCAAATCGCTTGGGCTATGCGTAAAAACAGCCCCAAACTGATGGCGCTGGTTAATCATTATATTGATACAGTGAAAGAAGGGACATTAATCGGTAATATTATTTACAGTAAATACATTAAAAATCATCGTTGGCTTCATACGCTACTTGATCCTAATAATATTGATAAAATAGCAAGTCTATCACCTATATTCTTTCGCTATTCAAAACAATATGACTTTGACTATTTAATGTTAATGGCACAAGGTTTTCAAGAATCAGGGCTTAATCAACATAAAGTATCAAACAAAGGTGCCGTTGGTATTATGCAGGTATTGCCTAGTACTGCGCGTGATCCTAGTGTGGATATTCCTAATATATATACCTCAAAAAATAATATTCACGCGGGTGTGAAATATATGCGTTATCTACAAAATCAATACTTTAGTAGCGATAAAATAGATTACGATAATAAGATTTATCTGTCCTTAGCCGCTTATAATGCTGGACCTGGTAATATCAATAAAATGCGCCGTTATGCAAAAGAACAAGGTTATAATCCTAATATTTGGTTTAATAATGTTGAACTCATTACCCGTAAACACATTGGATTACAACCGATTGTCTATGTGAATAACATTAATCGTTACTTCATTGTTTATAAGCAAATAATGAAACTTCAACGTTTCCGTGATTCAGGTATTCGCCCTTTTATTCCACCGTATAAATTTGATGCTCCGGTGTTGTTTAAATAACACATTAACTATCATAAGCCATCAATAATCATCATGGTTTATATACATAATGATGATTTATGATTTTAAATTAGGCAGTGATAAATGCTTAGTTCGACGGTCATGCTTATGGAAATACCATAATTTACGGTTTTTGGATAATTTTTTCATTACAACACCTGTAATAAGATTAATAGAGTAGAGATCGTTCTATTATCTATTGATAATGTAAATTAATGCCAGTAACAATCATTGCTCATATTTCCAATATTACATTTTAATATTAATATATTGAATTAATACGCTAGATTAACAATTCTATATATCCAACAAAACAGCCAACACTTAATTTAAACAATTATACTCATAATAAACCATGTTATTTAAATAAATATAAACATTTCAATCAAAAAACTTGAGTGAAATCACAAAATATAATAAATCGTATCACGCCCCTTCATCGTCATCATTATTTTTATCACCATATTCAAACAAATAGCAAGCGATTGCGCAAACGTGGAAAATTAGTTTTTGTCAATTGCAAAAAAAACTACTGGATTAAAAATGCGATATACATCACTTTATCATGGTATGAAATCATTCAGCATACACACATAAACAGATAATAATCACACTGAGCACAATCCAATATGGTCTATTTACACTTTATACTCGGGTTAGTTGTTATTGCAGTATTAGCTTTACTTGCTAGTAATAACCGAAAGAACATCAAATATCGCTATATTATTCAGTTACTTATAATAGAGCTGGCGCTTGCTTACTTCCTTCTCAATTCATCTGCTGGTACAGGTATTGTAAAAGAGTTTGCAGACGCATTTAATGGTTTACTCTCATTTGCAAGTGATGGTACTAATTTTGTGTTCGGTAACTTATCGAATAACAATGATTTTAACTTCTTCCTTAATGTATTAATGCCAATTGTTTTTATCTCCGCATTAATTGGTATATTGCAACATATCAAAGTATTACCTTATATCATTAAAGGATTAGGTTTCTTGTTATCTAAAATAAATGGTATGGGTAAACTAGAATCATTCAATGCGATCAGTGCATTAATGGTTGGCCAGTCAGAAAACTTTATCACTTATAAAAACATTCTAGGCGGAATGTCTGAGCGTCGTATGTACACCCTTGCAGCGACGGCAATGTCAACAGTTTCCATGTCTATCGTTGGCTCATACATGAAGCTTGTCGACCCTAAGTATGTTGTTGCAGCATTGTTTTTAAACATGTTCAGTACTTTTATCATCCTTTCCATTATTAATCCTTATGACCATGAAGCAGAAATGGATATCGATGAAATGATGGCAGCAGAAAGTGGCGCAAAATTAACTTTCTTTGAAATGCTTGGCGAATACATTTTAATGGGCTTTAAAGTTGCAGTGATTGTTGCTGCAATGCTTATTGGTTTTATTGCTCTAATTTCAATGATCAACGCTGGCTTTAGTGCCGCTTTTGGTATCAGCTTCCAAAACCTAATTGGTTACTTGTTCTACCCTGTTGCATGGCTGATGGGTATTCCTGCTCACGAGGCATTACAAGCTGGCAGTATCATGGCAACGAAACTTGTTACTAATGAATTTGTCGCAATGATGGACCTTCAAAAACAAGTCGGTAGTTTATCAGCACATACTGTCGGTACCGTTTCTATCTTCCTTGTTTCATTCGCAAACTTCAGCTCTATCGGCATTATTGCTGGTGCGGTTAAAGGTGTAAACGAAGAAAAAGGTAATATGGTTGCTCGATTTGGCTTACGTTTACTTTATGGTTCAACGTTAGTTAGTATTTTATCTGCATTAATTGCTAACATCATGCTATAGCAGCATCAATTAACCACAGGATTCTTAAATGAATCCTGTGGTTTTTTATCACATAAGAATCAATATCTTCAGCCATTATTACTTCTGCTCATCCTTCTATATACAATCAATTCCACTGCAATTAATTAATTAAGTAATATTAACTTCCAGTTTTAGCCTCTTTAATTTGTATGATAAATAATTTAAATTTTGTATTACTCATTACATAAAATTCGATTTAGCGAAAACATGTCCTGAGCCGATAAATAATCATAACAATGAGGCTTATATGTCAAATAAAATCATCTCAGGTGCAGAGCTTGTCGTTGCAACCCTAAAAGCACACGATGTTCCGCATATTTTTGGTATTCCTGGTGCTAAAATCGATTCCGTGTTTGATGCTATCTGTGATGACGGCCCTGAAATCATTATTTGTCATCATGAACAAAATGCCGCTTTCATGGCCGCAGCGACGGGTCGTTTAACAGGTAAAGCTGGTGTTTGTCTTGCCACTTCAGGTCCTGGTGCATCAAACCTAGTTACTGGTGTTGCTACTGCAAATAGTGAAGGTGATCCTGTTGTTGCCCTTGCTGGTGCGGTTCCACTTTCGATGTATTCCCATAATACGCACCAATCAATGGATACACGTTCTCTATTTAATCCAATTACTAAGTTTTCCGCTGAAGTAATGGACAGTGCTTCTTTACCTGACGTGGTTCATAAAGCTTTTCGTATTGCAGAACAACCGACTCAAGGGGCAAGTTTTGTTAGCCTTCCTCAAGATGTACTAACTAACCAAATTCCTTTTATTCCAGTACAACAACCGAAGCCAATTTTATTTGGTGGTGCGCACCCACAAGCTATCCGTCAGGCAGCCGATCTTATCAACGCGGCTAAAAACCCAGTATTATTATTAGGTATGGATGCGAGCCAGCCATTTGTTGCTGGTGCCATTCGTCAATTACTTGAGCAGACTAAAATTGCTGTGGTTAACACCTTTGCAGCTGCTGGTGTCATTTCTCATAATTTATATGATTGTTTCCTTGGTCGTGTGGGTTTATTTAAAAACCAACCGGGTGATATTGCATTAAACAATTCTGATTTAATTATTACTATTGGTTATAGCCCAATTGAATACGATCCAATCTTATGGAATAAAGACGGTAAAACACCCATTATCCATGTGGGTTACCAACAAGCTGATTTAGAAGCTAGCTATAATCCTATTTCAGAAGTAGTCGGTGATGTGGCCGTTTCAGTTGCTTCTATTGCCGCTGAATTAGATCAACGTGAATCTCTTGAAAATAATCAAAAATTTCAGGATTTACGTCAAGACTTACAACAAATTATGCGCATGGGTGTAAACAAAACATCGTCAATGGGTGTTCATCCATTGCGTTTTGTGCATGATCTACGTCGATTTGTGAGTGATGATACGACTGTATGTTGCGATGTAGGCTCTATCTACATTTGGATGGCACGTTATTTCCATAGTTTCGAGCCTCGTCGATTACTGTTTAGTAATGGCCAACAAACATTGGGCGTTGCTTTACCTTGGGCTATCGCAGCATCACTACTGACACCTAATGAAAAAGTTATTTCAATGTCTGGTGATGGTGGTTTCTTATTCTCATCTATGGAATTAGCAACCGCTGTTCGTCATAAATGTAATATTGTTCACTTTGTTTGGACAGATCACAGCTATGACATGGTAAAAATTCAGCAGCTTAAAAAATATGGTCGTGAAAGTGCAGTGAGCTTTATGGGCCCAGATATTGTTAAGTATGCCGAAAGCTTTGGTGCGTATGGTTTAGCCATTAATACTGCTGATGATATTGAACCAGTATTACGTAAAGCAATGGCATTAAGCGGTCCTGTATTAGTTAACGTTAATATTGACTACCGCGATAACAGCCGTCTACTTGATCAACTTCACCCTTGCCAACAAGATTAATAGGAAAACATCATGAGTCAGCAACATAACAACAAAACGTTTTACCAAACTTCAATGATGAGTGCCTTAATTGCAGGTTTATACCAAGGTGATTTTACAATTGGTCAACTACTTGATCACGGCAACTTTGGTATTGGTACCTTTAATGACCTTGATGGTGAAATGATCGTTTTAGGTGATGAAGTCTATCAACTAACCAGTACTGGTGAAGTACATTTAGTTAGTCATGATATTACCACTCCCTTTGCTTCTGTGGTTAATTTTGAACCTACGGAAAAAGTAAGCCTTATTGAACTAACAAAAGCTGAGTTTGAAGCGTGTTTAGAAAAAGATTTTGTTGCTAACAATGCAATTAATGCTATTCGTTTAACGGGTAAATTTTCATACGTTAAAACACGTACCGTTCCAGCACAACATCGCCCTTATCCGCCAATGGTAGAAGTCGTAAAACATCAACCTATTGCAGAAATGACCCATGTCTCAGGCATAATGATTGGCTTTAAGATCCCTGAATACATGATCGGTATTAATGTTCCTGGCTTCCATTTCCATTTCATTAGTGATGATCGTACTCAAGGTGGTCATGTCAGTGACTTTATTTTGACAGAAGGCACTACTGAAGTTGAAATATTTAAAGATTTCCATTTACGCATGCCTGCATCTCAAGAATTTGATCGTGCTGATTTAAATCCTGACGATCTTAAAGCGGCTATCCATACTACCGAAAAATAATCGCTAAGACGTGTTGTTTCAAGCCCTGTTATTTATAATAATGGGGTTTTTTTTACTATTTAAAAAACATTATTGACAATAACCAAGACTATCTCTATTATCTGCGCCAGCTAAAGCAATCGATTACATTGCATTACTTTTTAGCAAAAAAAACGTCATCACAATGCAGCTGATCCCCATCAGTTGTCTTTCTATTTTTATAAATATGAGAGACATTAATTTTGGGATTGATTATGCAAACTAACACATTAACCACCAACACCTCCCCGCGTAACAACAACTGGCAAAACAAAGCTATTTTAAGTGTTGCTTTTTTAATGGCCACAACATCTGTCGGTCCTGGTTTTTTAACGCAAACTGCCGTATTTACCAATATTTATAACATTGATATGGCTTTCCCTGTTTTTGCTTCCATGTTTATTACGTTTGGTATTGTAATGAACTTATGGCGCATCGTTGGTGTTTCAGGCTTACGTATTCAAGATATTGCTAATAAAGTGGCACCAGGCATGGGATATTTCATTGGTATTCTATTAGCGCTTGGCGCTGTTGCTTTCAACTTTGGTAATGTTAGTGGCTCAGCCCTTGGTATGAATGTCCTAGCCGGACTAGATACCACCTGGGGCGCGATTTTTACAGGTGTTATTGGTAGTCTACTTTTTGTTGTTCATAATGCATCAAAGCGTATGGATCAAATGGCACGTTATCTCGGGTTATTAATGATCGTATTAATCGCCTATGTTGCCCTTACCAATTTACCGCCATTAGCACCTACCGTAATGGCTGCGATTGCCCCTTCTGATTTTTCTAACCTTTTATTACCAACCTTAACTATCGTCGGTGGTGCTGTTGGTGGCTATTATACTGGCGCACAACGTTTAATTGATGTGAAATTAACGGGCATTGAAAATACACACAATGTCATCAAAACGGCATGGGCCGGAATATCAATTGCGGTCATTATTCGAATTTTATTATTTTGTGCGATATTAGGTGTTATCACAACTGGAGTAACATTAGATAAATCAAACCCAGCAGCAGACGCATTTCGCCACGGCGCAGGTGATATTGGTTACTTTATTTTTGGCTTAGTCTTATTTGTTGCTTCAATTACTTCGGTAGTTGGTAATTCCTACATGGCTATATCTCTCATAAAAACCCTTTTCCCTATTGTTGCTCGTAATGAAAAAGCATGGTGTGTTGGATTTATAATCTTCACGACCTTAGGCACAGTATTAATGAACATGCCGATTCTATTACTGATGCTAGCAGGTCTAGTCAACAGTATTATTCTACCAATAGTGCTCGCGACAATGCTTGCTGCTACACGAAAACCCAATATTGTTGGTGATTATAAACACCCTCTTTATCTGACCGCTATTGGCATTACTATTGTAATTATCATGAGCTTAGCTAGCCTATCTAATATTAGTGGTTTTATTACTAAATTTATCGGCTAATTAATGGGAGACATCTCACTAAATATGTCTTCCATTTTAATTAATATTTATGTTAATTATCGCGTCAAGACATAATCAATAACTATTTAGTTACAAATTGGCATTAAATGTTATTATAAAATCACTAATAGTTGCTATTATATATATGATTTAGTTATATTAGAGCAGCTATATTACTATCATTCTTATACAGTTTGATAAGATATGATTATATCCATAATAATAAAATAAGATGAATCGTTAAAAAATGAATATAAAGATTGAAACTCTTACCTCATTTATTGCTGCTGCCGAATATGGTTCGTTTAGTGCTGCTGCACGACAGCTAAATAAAACTCAAGCTGCAGTTAGCCTCACTATTCAAAATTTTGAACTCGATTTAGGGTTTCAAGTATTTGACCGTTCAAGTAAATGCCCTCGCCTTACAGAAAAAGGGGAACATGTACTAAAAAATGCAAAAATAATGATGGCGCAATATCAAACATTTCTTGAGCGATCATTATCTATTTACCATATGAATGATGTAAAAATAAAAGTGGGGATAGATCCACTGGTTTGTAATGATAAAATACTATCAATAATAAAAAAACTATCCTCTGATTTGCCTAATATTGAATTATTTATTATGCAACAAAATAGTAAACGCTTAGCTGAAGAGATAAAAGCTAAAAACCTTGATATCGCACTGGGTATTTTTGATCATGAAAATAAGATGAATCTAGAATATACCCAAGCATTCAATATCAATGTCAGTTGGGTTGCGACGCAATCTTACCTTGATAAATTTAATGATGGCGCAACAACATTAAGCTACCAAGATTTCTGTCAACAACGTCTATTAATTCCAGCCTCTTTAGATTCTCTACCTTTTGAAGAAGCAAAAGCCGCATTACAATTATGGCATGTTGAAGATATCCATACTATTTTATCATTATGCCGTGAAGATATTGGTATCTGTTGTTTACCTGATTTCGTATTACAACATGATCTTAAGAATGAATTAGTACAAAAACTTAACCTTTCATTCAGTAAAATCACTAGTAATGTATGGTCAGCATCTCTTATTTATCCTATTGGTTCCCAATTAAGTCCTGCTATTCATTGGCTTCAAGGACAATTTACTAATATTGAATCATTTTAAATAATCATTATTTAGCATGAGCGCCTCTACTCATGCTATCCCCTCTATCTTTAATAGCGCTTTAATTCTTACTCTATAAGAACACTGCCATTTGTCACACTTACTCTCTTTATCCTTTTTTCTGTTTATAAATGTATAGTTATGCAGATTATCTATAGACCTGAATACTGTCATTTTACTAACAATTTATTGCCATCATTATTTTTTAAAGTATATTTTCGTTCCTGATTATTACTACAGAGTAAAAGTTATTTGTTTTTTACTCTATTGTCATTAAATGAGTTAGCAATATAATAGTCACTCCTGGCTCAACTAAGATATTTTAAAAAAAATACCCTTGTTTAGTTCACAGAACTTGAATTTTGACTGATTTAATTGTCTTATATCAAAGAAATTCATTACATATAAGATATCAGGTAGCGGCCCTACGTATTAGGGCTAATAAAAAATCATTTTGTAGCAACGGATCAGCTCATAGCTTTAATGATGGAAAGACCATCCCCTGAGAATGATGTCTAGGGTTCACTTTTTGAGGTATTCGTTATGTCACGAATCGTTATTGTAGGTGGCGGTGCTGCCGGTATAGAACTATCTACATTGTTAGCTAAAGCTAATCGTAAAAAACATGAAATTATTCTGGTTGAACCAGAAACTGATCACTATTGGAAACCACGTCTGCATGAAATTGCTGCGGGTACTTTTGACCGTGAGTTAGATTCTGTTTGCTATTTCACTCATGGTGCAATTAACGGTTACCAACATTATCAAGCAGCAATGACTGATATTAACCGTGAAAATAAAATGCTCGCTGTTCGCCGTAATGATGGCACAGAAGCGATGGTTAAATATGATTACCTTGTTGTTGCTGTCGGCGCTGTAAGTAATGATTTTAATACGACAGGTGCACGTGATAACTGTATTTTCCTTGATTCAGCAAGCCAAGCTCGTCATGCATGGAATAAAATCAGTCAATTACTACGTGAAGGTAGTGATCGCACTGTAAATATTGTAGGTGCAGGTGCAACAGGTGTTGAACTTGCAGCAGAGCTTGCTCGTGTAAGCCACAAGCTACAACGTTACAATGCAGCTAAACTAACAATTAACTTAATTGAAGCTGCTGATCGTGTGCTACCAAATAGCCCACTAAAAATGTCAGAAAAAGTATTAAAAGAACTAAAACGTACCAATATTAATGTATTGCTTAATACCCGCATCAGCGAAGTATCAGATCACGGTATGGTAACCGCGGATAATCAACCATTAGAAGCAGATATTCAGTTCTGGGCTGCTGGCGTAAAAGCACCTGACTGGTTAAATGGCATCGGTGGTCTAGAATATAACCGTATGAACCAAATCCTTGTTAATGCAAACTTAACAACAACTGTTGATAACAGCATTTTCTCTTTAGGTGATTGTGCATCAATTCCACAGGCTGACGGTAGCTTTGTACCGCCAAAAGCACAAGCTGCTAACCGCGCTGCAGTGCATTTAACTAAAAGCTTGACCGATTTATTACGCGGTAAAGAACTAACTGATTTTGAATTTAAAGACGGTGGTATGGTTGTCGCTGTTGGTCACCACTTTGCTGTTGGTTCATTTGCACCTCATTCAAAGATGGCAAATAAATTAGTCTTTAAAGGACGGTTAATTCGTCGTCTTTACGATACAATTTTCCGCCTTCACCAACGTACCGTTGAAGGTATGTTTACTGTATCACGTTTAATTATTACTAAACGCTTAAAAGCTTTATTCCAACCTAACGGCATGTAACAAACATAATAAATATTCGGCTAATCATTATTAGCCGAATATAATACCTAATACCTAATACCTAATACCTAATACCTAATACCTAATACC
Organism: Photobacterium carnosum; assembly: GCF_002849605.1. GTDB lineage: Bacteria > Pseudomonadota > Gammaproteobacteria > Enterobacterales > Vibrionaceae > Photobacterium > Photobacterium carnosum. Next base: position 2,161 of record NZ_NPIB01000012.1, on the reverse strand, counting down.
TAATACCTAATACCTAATACCTAATACCTAATACCTAATACCTAATACCTAATATTTTATCGTTAATATTCTTTTTATCATAAAATATTTAATACTTTATCCTACTATACAGATTAAGATTAATATAATGAAAAAATTCTTTGCTAAGTTATTCGGTAATAATACCGAAGGTTCAACGACATCTTTTATTAAATTGCATCCAGCAATAGATGGTGGAATTAAACCAACTAAAAATACATTTAAAAGTGGTTTAATTAGCTGTCAATGCCGAAGAAATAAAGTTACCGTTAAGTTAAATGGTCAAACTGCTCATAACCACGCTTGTGGCTGTTCTAAATGCTGGAAACCTAAAGGCGCATTATTTTCACAAGTCGCCGTTATTCCAAAAAATAATGTTGAAGTAATCGCCAATGCTAAAAAATTAATCATCGTTGATAAAACAGCAACCATTCAACGTCATGCTTGTAAAGATTGTGGCGTTCATATGTATGGCCGTATTGAAGACACAAACCACCCATTTTACGGCTTAGACTTCGTTCACACTGAACTATCAAGCGAGCAAGGCTGGTCTGCGCCTACGTTTGCCGCATTTGTTTCATCAATTATTGAAACAGGTACTGATCCTAAATCAATGCCAGCAATTCGTGAGCGTTTTGAATCATTAGGTTTAGAAACTTATGATTGCTTATCACCCGACTTAATGGATGCTATTTCAACCCACATTAGTAAAAATAAATAAAATCACCGCTAATTTATTTTCATAAGAACGCCCTTTTAAGTTGTGCCTTACTAGGGCTGTCTACCTTTATTTTCGATTGTTCCTATTTGGTAATAATCAATTACAGTATTCGTTATTGTGGAAAATAAAATTAAGCATAGAATGTACTACATCAACCCAATATCTATTTGTTAATTATTATTTTAATTAATTTTTAATTGTGCTTATACAAATAAATATAATATTTAAAAATGGTCTTTATAATTAATTATAATAAACCTAAAAAATAAATCATCTAATAACAATCCAATAAGAGAAACATTATGTCTATATCTCTACACCCTGCAATTGATAACGGTTTTACTGCAACTAAAGAAAACTTCCAAGGTGGCGTATTAAACTGTAACTGTGAATCAAATACAGTTCGTGTGAAACTATCTGGTCAAACTGCACATAACCATGCTTGTGGTTGTTCTAAGTGCTGGAAACCTGAAGGCGCAGTATTTTCACAAATCGCTGTTATCTCTCGTGACAACGTTGAAGTAATTGCTAACGCAGAAAAGCTTGTTATTATCGATGAGTCTGCAGCAATTCAACGTCATGCTTGTAAAGAATGTGGCGTTCACATGTACGGTCGTATCGAGAATGCTAATCACCCATTCTTCGGTTTAGATTTTGTTCATACAGAACTATCAACTGACAAAGGTTGGTCTGCACCTGAGTTTGCTGCATTTGTTTCATCTATCATTGAAACAGGTACAGATCCTAAAGACATGACGGCTATCCGTGCACGTCTTAACGAACTAGGTCTTAATACATACGATTGCCTATCTCCAGCACTAATGGATGCAATTGCAGCACACGTTTATGCTCAAAGCCAAAAATAAGCATAATAAATAGCTGAATTATTTTATTCTTTAAAAAGCAATATCTTTTGATATTGCTTTTTTTTTATCTAAATTTCATCTCAAATGGTAAAAATAACGGTCATAGTTAAAAGACTAATCCTAGACAATCTATGCCCTCATTTAAAAGTATTTACAATTAATAATAGCTAGATATTCACATCAATAGGTAGTATCGCCTAAAATAAGAACAAACATGAGTAATATCCTATTTACCATGAGAAGATAGACTTATTGTTACCCTTCAGTAATAATGATTTTACAATTTAAGGGATTATCAATTTTTAAGAAACAAATATAATAGCGGCATCAAGTCACAATGATGATATTAAACCTGTGACTATAATTAACAACGAACACCATGTTTAAACATGGGTCACTTATATTTTAAGAGAGTGAACGATGACTGACAAATTTATCAAATCAAAAGCTGCTATCGCATGGGGTCCTAAACAACCTCTTTCTGTTGAAGAAATTGATGTAATGTTACCTCGTGCTGGTGAAGTATTAGTTCGCATCGTTGCAACTGGCGTATGTC
>NZ_NPIB01000011.1 GCF_002849605.1 Photobacterium carnosum | reverse complement strand
TCTGTTTTAGATTTAATTATCGGTTTCGAGTTGAAGATATATTCAATACGCTGATTAAATGTGGTGCAAAATCACCACCGATGCCAGAGAAATTATTAACTCTGGCTGAGTCTCGGTGGTAATCAGGTACTTCTATGTAAAGTAAGAATGCTTATTAATATACTGTTGTTTTTAGGAGTTGTTGTGAGTAAAAATAGATCTGTTGAAGATATTGTTGTGCTGGATATTAATGCAATTATAAATATCGCAAAGTCTAGTGATTGGAAAAATAATTTAAACAAATTGACGCAACTATACAAAGTTGTAGTACCAACTCCTGCGTTATATGAGTTTCAGCTCTACAGACATAAAAGTAGTGACTCTGAAATTGAATTTGGAAAAACAATTTCTGCTGCTGATCGACATGATTGCTCCAGTTTTGAAATGGCATGTAGGTTTGGAAAGTTAAAAAATGGGCTATATGTAGTTAACCCTTCTCATAATGAGTGGTATGCGGCAACAATAAGAATGTCGAAGCATATTGAGTCTAAAGATCTAAGGTCAAGTGGTATAAAAAAACGTCATATGGCCCATATTATATATTCGATAGCCAGAAACATTTTTGGAACTATTTGTACTGATAATGCTAAGGATTTTGTTGATATTACAGGCATTGCAAAAGAGAGCGGTTGGCATGACGGTGAAATGACTATTAAGTCATTAAGTGATTATATATCGATAACTTAAACTAAAGCGATCAAGGTGATACTACGTTACACTGGGCAGTTTTGGTATAGTTGTGGTTTAGTTGAGCACACCTTATTGCAGACGTATGTGTCAATTTTATAGAAGGGATAAATCTTGAGTTTTAAATCTTGGAATAGCTATTGGGAATTCAGCCATTCCGTTCATACTAAGCTACGTTATATCTTAGATGATGAATCTAAGGATTTTTTGAATTCAATCATAGATACTTGTGAGGGACGAACTCAAACTTTGAAAAAAGGTTCGTTTGTGATGAGAGCACAAAATGGACATAACCTTCGTCCATATTATCAAGAAGATCCAGATACTGGAGAGAAAATTCATGTTGATGATTTTGAGTGTCCTTATTCATTTAAGCGAATGAAACCATTAGAAAATAGTGCATCTGAAGGTAGAGCTAATTCAAAAGGTATCCCGTGTTTGTATGTAGCAACGGACAAAGAAACTGCTATGTCAGAGATAAGACCATGGCTTGGTTCTGTAATGTCAGTAGGGACGTTTAAATTAACTAGGGATTTACGAATTATACTTTTTGCAACGGAGAGTGAAGAGAGTATTCATAATCATTCTTATTATTTCTCTGAACCATCAGAAGAAGAAATTATAAAATCTGTTTGGTTTTATATTGATAACGCGTTTTCTAAACCAACTAAAACGTCTGATTTGAAATCAGATTATGCCCCAACACAAATAATATCAGAATTTATTAAATCAAAAGGGTATGACGGTATAGCTTATAGAAGTTCTCTAGGCGGAGGCCATAATATAGCTTTATTTGACCTTGAGTCTGCAGATATTATTTTATGTTCTCTTTTCCAAGCTTCAAAGATTAATTTTGAGTTTGAAAGCGTTCGAGAATTTAACTAAGTCATTTAATGATACGTAACAAATGCATCAATACAATTTACTACACTCGGCATCTCAGGTTGTCGGACGTTTCTCATTTTAACGCGTCAATTTTAAGTATAATTGTTTAGTAGTCAATGTGTTATGTAGGTGCTATCCATACTTTTTCTAATATCTTTCCCATTAAACAGAGCAAATAATCTAAGCAGTTTTTGTTCAATAACGAGTTGGCTCTTTATCTAACTCGTTGTGATCACTAAGCGATTCTGTCACAACCAACTTCACCAATATCATTCCATATCGACGAACTTCCCCATCCATTAACATAACATCTGTAATGACTACCAAATTTATAAACTAATGAGTAACTCTGTTTTTTTGTGATTAGCTTGCGAAAAGCACCCAAAGTGAGAATTTAGGATCGGGTAACAGCATTAACAAAATAACAACGTCATATTGAGGCTTATTTAAGGTGACTTTCTTAGATAAAATGAGTTGTTTAAAGGGGAATTATCACGAACGCTGATCGCGATGTCTTTCCCAGTTTAAAATGTCCTCATTATTCCCCGTTTAAAATGTCTCCTTTTAAGGTAGTTCATTGTAGTAAAAATGGGTTATAGAGTAGGGATGTCAGGGCTTTTTTCTGGTGCTCGGTCTAAATTGTTCTGGGTGAACTAACACTGGATTTATTTCTTCAAGTTGACGGATTGCCCGTTGTTGGGCAGTACGTTTAGGGGCGCTCTTACTGCGACTACGCTTTTGTTGTTGGTCATATTGTTGTTGTTTTGCCTGAGTAAATTTTAATACTGCACCCAAACGTTTGTTCTCAACTATCTGACCTTGGTCAACGTCTTCGAGTTTATCAAATACTTTAAAACCCAATTTCCGGTGACCATATTGGATCGCGATGGTGCCATCTGGGCGATCAAGAACCTTAACGACTTGATGCACAAGCCGTTGATTTTCTTCGGTTGGATCAATTAAATAGATAACTTTGTCGTATTGAAATGTCAGTGACTTTGATACTTTTCTTGGCTCTTGCCATGCAAAAATATCATGTAATTCATCTGCCGATTCTCGTAATGGTCGATGCATGTCTTTAGGATATTGAGCAGCTTTAGCAAAACGGTGGTTAAAATCAGCAATAAAGTCGGGGAGCCATACATTAGCTTGTTCAATATTATCAATGTGTTGCAATCGCATTTCTTTGACTAAGCGATCTTGTAATGTTTTGTTGGCACGTTCAACACGGCCTTTGGCTTGAGAGCTATTTGCGCAAATCAATTCAATGTTTAAGTCATGCAATACACGACCAAACTGAGTGATGCGGTTTGTTTTTGCATCCCGTTTATTGACATGAAACACCGCATGTCGATCGCTGTAAAAAGCAGTGGGCTTGCCATGTTGCTCAACATATTCACGCGTTGTGACCATGTAATCAAACGCAGATTCTGTTTCGCTAAACCGCAAGTTCATCAGTTTGCCGGTGGCATCATCAATGAAAACCAACAAACAACATTTGTCACTGCGACCTTCAAACCAATCATGATGTGAACCATCTATTTGAATTAACTCGCCATAACAATCGCGCCGATAACGAGGTTGATAGACGCAAGGCTTACGTTTGAAATGTGGAACCCAAAGGCCATCAGCGATCATCCATTGACGTAAGGTTTCTAACCCAATTTTAAGGCCGTGGCGTTCAATCAGTTTTTCACGCGCTAACGTGGGTCCGAAGTCTGAGTAATATTCGTGGATGAGATTTAAACATTGATGTCGTATATCAGTCTTAATTTTATTGCCTGGTGATTGTCCGCGACGTTGATGAACCAAACTAACAGCACCGAGATCTCGATAGCGTGTTATTAATCGTTGAACCTGACGAACGCTGACATTAAGAAGCTGTGCAGCATCTTTACGTTTGATTCGTTTTTCACAAACATCACGAATTGTACCTAAGCGAAATATCTCTTTGTCATTCATGGTAACCAACATATTTTGTTTAACTCAAATTGATCAGCAGATACTGATCACTATAGAAAAACAGGACATTTTAGCTTTGCAGAAAAGAGACACTTTACCTTGGGGGCTACACGCGAAGTACGTGATAGATGCATACTGTTAAATACAGTCGTTTTTAGAATGATTTCATAAAAAGAAGCTACATAACAAAAAGGCATTAGATTAACTAATGCCTATGCACGATTTGTGAATACCTGTTTTAATCTAGAATAATATACGTAATACTTAATGAAACATTATATTTCTCTCGATAGTTATTATTAGTTTGATATAAGCCACTTTGTAATTTCTCAATATATTCATTTGGTAATATAATTGTTAAAGTTCCACTTTCTAATGTTAAAACATAATGAGAAACAATATTAATACCATTTAAAATATAAAAATCAAATGATCCATTATTATTAAAAGTAATACTATTAATACTATTAATTCCGAACGATATTTTATTTACAGCGGAACACATGCCTATATGCTGCTTATCATCAAATGTTCGCTTAGTTAATGTCATATTTTTATCAGAAAGAAAACCAAAAGCTTTATCATGCGAACAATGAAAATTACGAATATATTTCCATAACTCTTTTGCTAAGAATGATTGATCATCATATCGATTACGGTCTTGAAGTTTAATATGATTAATGTATTTATATGCAAGATTTTGTACGTTGGGTAAGTAGCCGCTAATCCCCCCCCACATACCCCCCATAATCAGCCCCATATGTGTAGGAAAGTCACGAATTATATGAAATGGCTTACCGCTTGCTACCCACTCATTAACTAAACTGGCCTCTTCTTGTGAAATGATGCTATCAGCATCACGAACAATATAATGTTGAACTGTAGGATCATCAGCAACAAAGAAACGCCAAAATGTACCATTTAACGTAAAATCGGGGTCGTTGACCACTAAAATTTCCGAACCCAACGCTTTAGCTCTGGCTATAAAATCGCATGGAACATCGGTTGAAATATAAAATCTTGATTTCCAATCAGGTAGAACGATCTTATTTTGAATCAAATTCAGAATTGCAGTTTCGATATATTTTGGATTATTCCCAAATAATGAATATGAAATTATTTTTTTACCCTTTTTGTTAATTGGGCGATATTCAGTTAAAAGTTCACTAGCAATAATTTTTTTATCATGAAAATCTAGATATTTAAACCCATAACTGAATGCTTTTTCATAGTCTTTCGTCGTAACATACATTTTGTTATATATACCAGATAAATCATCACCATAAGGAATTGAGCTAAGTAGTTTTAAAGCAATATCAATATTACTCTGTTCAATTGCTTCTTGGGAGCTAAGAGCTGTTAGATCACGATTATTAAACTGCATTACAAAAGTAATAGCTTCTTCTGATCGTTTATCAGCGAGTAATAGCTTAAATTGTTCTAGTTGTTTTGTGCGTATCATTATTATTATTCCAGATAGTGAGTGTGAGTATTATAAGTTATGCTTGCTGTTGGTCTATAGTATTTAGTTCGCTACAAAAATTGCTTAGTCTAAAAAGTAAGTCGGTTTTATTAATATCAGATTGACAACGATAAAAATCAGAAAACGTTTTAAACGACTTAGCTAAATCAGCATCAATACGAATTTGTGTTGATGCTGTTAATCTCTTACGTCCTGCACTATCACGAACTTCACCATGACCGCTAGATAAATCTTTTATATTTATACTTTCTGAATACGGAAGGTCATTATATGACTCTATATGGTTGTTATCGCAGATTAGATTTGTGAGACTAAATAATGAAAATTTACTCAAGAAATGGTTTTCGATAGGCTTAACTTTAGTGGTGGTCTTTATTTGGGCTAAATATAGACTCATTATAAATGGGTGAGCTATAATAGCTATATCGAGTGGCTGTTAGAGTTGCCGATAATTTTTTAAGGTGTGATTACTCTGCGAAATTTGAGTGATCAAGGGTGTGAAATTAAGATGATAGCAAAGGTAAATATTAATGATTGAGACTGTAAGTTTTTTAAAAAAGAATGCCGCTGATCTTCCTCTTAGTGAGCCACTTACGATCACACAAAATGGCAAACCTGCTTACGTTGTGACTTCTTATGAAGAACACGAACGCCGTGAGCAAGCGATAGCGATGATGAAAATGATCAGCTTTGCTGAATCTGATATCAAACAAGGTCGTATTTCGTCAATGGAATCACTAAAGGAAAGGTTAGCAGCCCGTAAAAAATAACTGAGTGTTTTATGAAAACAAAAAAGATTATTTCTTTAGATACATTTGAAAACACAACGTTTGATCTTGTTGACTACTTTTCACAGTGGAATGACGAAAAGAAGGTTATTGAACGCATTGAAAAGCTGATTCATAAGTTTGAATCAAGTGTACTTGATAATCCTATGATGTATCCAATATGTCAGGATATAAGAGAATTTTTTGGGGTCGTCGAATATCGCGTATTCAAGTCTGACGGGCTTAAAATCATTTATCGTTACGATGACGTTAATTGTATTGTGTATGCAATGCTATTGCTTAGTGATAAGCAAGATATGCAAAAAAGACTTATAGATTATTGTCTAGTTTATAAATAAATTAATGAAAACCGCTTGCTGTAGCGGTTTTTTTATCAATGAAATTCGTTATTGCAATAACTGTTCTAGCGTCATCGGTGAGGACATTAAGCCCAGCGTCTGCGCGGGGGTTATTCCGGCTTTATTTTGATGGCAAAGGTTATGCCAAGCACGATAAATATCCAATAATGGTAATAAGCTAGCAGGGCGCAGTTTACGACGCGGCTCATTAACCATATGGTTAAACTGATCATAAAAACGCTGTTGATAAGTTGTTGCTGCACGATGGCTGGCAATCGTTAACCAATGCTGTTGATCTTTTTTATTGCCACCAAGATGACAGATACCTTTACTGCCGCTGTTATTGCGACTAAATGCCCACCGATCTCGCCACCATCCCATTAATACGATATCAATTTTTTCAGCGTGTTGTCCGTGTTGCCATTGCTGATCTTCAACCACATAAAGTGGGTCAATAGTATGGTTATTAATACGATCAATAAAAACAGATAAACAAGCAGAACGTAATAAGGTTTCTTGGGGCATAAACACCGTTAAAGTAGGAATGTTTGGATTGAGCAATTCACGTAAATATAGAAAATGGCTATATACCGTGTATTGAGGCCGAATAAGACACCCTTTGGTTGGATAATTAATCGTAACGTTACCGCTAAGCGGATTTTCCATATTTTTACGGGCTAAAATTTGTCGATAAGTGGTATCAATATGGGCGAGTAACCCTTGCGATAATATCGGAGTGTAGTTTGATGTCTGATTGTTATGAGGCGTGATAAAACGGGTGCCAAGTTGATATGCGTCGTGATGAGTGACTGATGTGGTTACAGGTTGCGTTTGATAATTGACGTGCTGGCTCATCACATAACCTGAATTGACCTCGGCAGTTGCTATCCATAATACGCCATTATTACTCTGTGGCTGCAATGGTGTAAGGTCGGTTGCCAGTTGACGTGCTAGTGATTGTTTACTTAAACGGGCATCAAAAATCGTTAGTTGGCGGCGACAACGTGCAGCAATCTTGTTCAGTTGATCATAAAAAGTTTTAGGGTTCATTGTTAGGCGTCGGCAAATTTCTCTTACCGTATAACCTGTAAATAAATACGCTAATAATTTTTGTTGTAATTGGTGTTTATTATTACTGCTCGACCACGGATCAACAAAAGTATGATGACAGGCCTTGCAACGATACCGTTGACGTTCGCCGCTGAAACCAAAAGCATGATAATACTGACGGTAAGTGAGAACGGGTAATCCATTATGCGGGCAGTCATTATTTGAACAGGCCGCTAAACCACTATATTGTTCTAGTTTTAAGCGCTGTTTTTCTGCAACAACATCATGATTACTGAGTACTGGCGGAAACGCACCACATTCACGACAAATAAGAACGGGACGTTGTAAATTACTATTTTGTAGTACGTATAACTGTGGTTCGGTACGGCTAAAATTAGCACAAGCAACTGTTTTACAATAATTGAACTGAATATCATCACAAGCTGGCGGCAATTGATCTAGAGTTGTGGGTAATGAAGATGAAGTCATAGAGCATTGCCTAATTGCAGTTTAAGAAAGCGTGATTATACCTAAGTGAAATAATGATATAGAGATATTCTTAACAGTTATCATGCTGTTGATTACTGTAAATACTCGCAGGCATAAAAAAAGTGAACAATGTACCCAAAAGGCACATTATTCACTTTCTATAGTCTGTTCGTTATAGGCTCATTATTACCGACGGTATATTACTGTCGAAAGAGACTATAGATTGATTGCAGTTTCTAGCGCTACGTTCATCATTTCGTTGAATGAATGTTGACGTGCTTCTGCACTTAATTTCTCACCACGTTTAATGTGATCAGAAACAGTAAGAATTGTCAGTGCTTTAGCACCAAGTTCTGCCGCAACACCGTAGATGCCAGCCGCTTCCATGTCTACACCTAGGATACCTAGTTTTTCCATTTTATCGAACAAACCAACTTCTGGGCTGTAGAATAAATCAGCAGAGAATACATTACCGACACGAACGGCAACATTTTGTGCACGCGCTTGGTTTACTGCTGTTTCCAATAAGTGGTAGTCAGCAATAGCAGCGAAATCGTGGTCAGCAAAACGGATGCGGTTAACTTTAGAGTCAGTTGAAGCACCCATTGCAATAATAACGTCCATTAACTTAACGTCATCATGAACTGCGCCACAGCTACCAATACGAATGATGTTTTTAACACCGAAATCTTTGATTAGTTCGTGAACGTAAATTGAGCATGATGGAATACCCATGCCATGACCCATTACTGATACAGGTTTACCCTTGTAAGTACCAGTGAAACCGTACATGCCGCGAACATCACATACACGTTTTACATTTTCTAGGTAAGTATCTGCAATAAACTGTGCACGAAGTGGATCACCCGGCATTAAAATTGTTTCTGCAAAATCGCCAACTTCAGCATTGATATGTGGAGTAGCCATGAAGAGCTCCTAGGTTTATGAGTTATTCAGAAGCAAAGGTTGTGCTTCAATTTATGTTAGTAGTTTATGGAATAAAATATTCAAATCTTGAGATCTAGATCACAAAAATAAGGCTATTTTGTTAGATTTTCGATATTGATTACCAAATCTGTTGAAAACGTGAAGGGTATCGTTTTCTTTTTTATGGGCGATTAAATGCGGAATTAAGTTATTTTGAATTATATCAATGCTTAACTTTATGATAAATAATCAATTTATTTTTATGGGTGTGTTTTTTATTTCGGCCATTAAAAAGTTACCAAACCTGAAAATGTAATGGATTGCATGAAAAATCTGCTAATAGATGGCATTTTTAGTACGAAAAAGGTCAATTAAATAATCAATGCTGAAAGAGGTTCTTGTTGATCATGATCTTGGGTAGAATTAACAAAAAAGGCAGTTTGAGAATAATATGTATAATTTAACCCAGTTATCAGATACTGAAAGAATGCGTATCGAATTAGATAAGCAAGCTTCTTATACCGTTTGGAAAGTGAAAAACAGCAAAGTAGGTTATGAGGCTTTTGCGATGTTAACTAATAATATTGAAGATGATGATGAGCGTGATTTTTGTCAGCAAGCTATTATGAAATATAAAACCTTAATGGGTGTTAATTAATACGCACTATTAATAGGCTAAATAGCCGTAATAAGTTAAATAACAGTGCATAGAGAATGATGTACGCTGTTATGAATATAAATATTGATGCCCGTTAATGATGAAGAACATTCTGCTGTTCATTGTGACCATTACTTGTGTATGTCGCGGGTTTAACTGCAACACTTACGGTTATGTCACCAGCATGTTTAAAGGTTAATGTTAGCGGAAAATGGGAATTAAGCGTTGGTACTTCAGTGAGATTAACTAACATCACATGGAATCCACCAGGGGCTAATTGTTGTTGCTGGTTAGCGGTAATATTAATCGCTTTTACCTGCCGCATTTGCATTAGTCCATTGTTATTATTTAAAGTATGTAATTCAGCTACTTGTGCAATAGGCGAATGTACCGCAATAAGGGTATCGTCAATATTGCCATGATTGATAATGGACAAAAAGGCCGCCGCGACATTTGAGGTTGGTGGCACTGCTTTTGACCATGGTTGAGTGATTTCGATGTTTTTTGCGGTTACTACTGTTGGAATAACGAGGCCGATTATCGCAAATAAAGTGATCAATACTTTTAACATAATGGCTATCCTTTGCTCATGATGTGCCGTTACTACATTCTAATAGTCTAGTATTAATGTATTATTACTGAAGGCTTAAATGAAGATTATTATTTTAATATTGCGTATTATATGTGCGAAAATTAATCAAATGGTGAGAAATCGTGAAAACAACTGAATTTTCTGCTCTTGATAACGATAATGATAAACCTGAAATGTCGTTCTCATTACATGCGGAAAAACGTTCTGGGCATAATGCGCCGCCGGCGAATACCCCTGATTTTAGTCAACCAGCATCTCGTTCTGATATTGTTAATGATAGGGTAGTGACTGAAACTATGACAAAGCCACGTTCTAAACGTTTAACAGATTGCCCTGCTTGTGATGGTACGGTGTCTCGTCGTGCTCATTTTTGTCCTCATTGTGGAGAGCCAGATCCGTCACGCCATATGCAACGAACTCAATGGGTATCTCGCATTGTGTGGACAGTGATCATTGTTGCGGTCGCTTGGTATGCTTATACGTCGTTAGTACCGCTGATTGTTGATCGCCTTAAAGGTTGATGTAGCATAAAACTGACTTTTTAAGCCATAACCCTAATAGCTGTGATGAAGTATTAGGGTTTTTTATTACGTATTTATTGTTAATTAATGTGTTTTTTGTATGCCACGGGTTTGATTCATTGTTCGTGATCCCGCAGTACCATAACTATTAATGTCATAGCGGTTAGGGGAATAACCGATACGTGCGCGGTAACGACGATCGAGTGGGTATAAATTAATATTATAACTATCGATAAGTTGTTTGATTACCACATTCATTTCTTTTTGTGATGTGTTTTGCTCTCTAAGGTAGTAATAGAGGTTCTCTGCGCGTTGTTGATTCATTGTGCCCTCCAATAGGAAATTATTTGCGGTTGAGTAGTTAGGAATACACAGGAAAATGGGGGTTGATAACAGCAAAGGTATTGCTGTTATGTGGCACAAATTATAATCAATATTGAAGAAATGATAATCGGGCGAATACTTAAATGACTTTTACCAAATTGTAATAATAAAGCCGTTATTAAGTTAATTGTTTCCGTATTTTAATGTAACGAAGAATTTGTTTGCTTAATGGCGTATTTTAACCAACAATAAAACAGCGTTCAAATACGGGGTTTATATGTTAAAACGAAGTATTAAAATACAAATAGTGAGTATCGGAGTTGGCATCTTGATTTTACCATGGCTACCGTTACTTATTAGTCAATACTCATTTATTAATGCAATAAAGGATGTTATCGGTGGAATAGCATTTACATTAGCGTGGGGAGCGGGTGTGCCTGCTGGCATCAGTTATGGAATAGCGGTTATTATTTTATTATTGCCAACGATTGCTATTTATTACGGTATGAAACGAATATTAACCAATGAATCAGAATCGAGATAAAAAAACAAGAAGACCATTGAGTGATCTTCTTGTTATAAAGCGACGCTTAATATTAGCAATGTAAATGCAGAGTGTTTGTGGTTGTAAGTTGTGATGTTATTACTCGGGATTGGTCAATTATTCAGGTATTATAAAAAATGAAATTTATATTAAATATCATTGATATAATGCCACGACTATAACAATAAGAGGACAAGGTTAAGCCATGATCAAGAAAACACTTATAATTAGTGCGTTCACTTCGCTATTATTATCAACCACAGCGCAAGCTGCGGAACCTTTTGTATTACAACCTGTTAGTGATAATAATACAGCGACACCGTTAGTTAAATTTGATGATAGCACTCATTATTTTGTTGGTTTAACGGGGGGAAGCAGTGATATTAGTATGACTGCGGGCACTGTTAATGGTAATAACACAACACTGATCAATCAGTTTTCATCACCCGATGTTGCGGGTTTTGTTGGTGCAGATCTGGGATTTTATACTGCTGGTGGATCTGGCCGTATTTATTACAGCTGGCAAAAAATGAGTACTCAATCTGATTTTGATGGTGTCAAAGCGATTGAAACTGATGTGACGTTACATCTATTAAATGCAGATTATATTTTCCGTGCAGATAAAACAATTAATCCCTTTATTGGCGCACACTTAGGCTATATGACTGCTGATATTAAAGGTCAGGGTTATGGTTCACATAGCCAATCAGGACAAGTACTGGGTATTCAACTTGGTGTTGCTTGGCGTATTTCAGATCATATTTCTGCTGAAATGGGTCTGCGCCATACAGCGACACAAGGTGAAGATATTAAGCCATGGTCATCGAATAAAGTTGCTTCACAAATAAAAAGTGTATCAACAGGGTATGCCTCAGTGAATTACCGCTTCTAAGGTTATCTTTCAATTATGTATTAGTGTGGCGATTGCAATAATTTATTGGAGTGATAGCCGCACTACATCATTTTCTTAAACGGCAAGAAAACTGAAGGTTTACTCATCAGTTTAGCCGCGTATAATGCATTTCCCTAGTAAACGACAACCATTATCAATAAAGGACTTCACCTTGAAGCTATTCGTTAGAGACCTCACTGTAATTGACGCATCTTACTTGTGCCCGCAACGGGGAATGGTGGGTGAGAGTTGGATTCTTGATGTGGTGATGTCGGGTGAGTTGAATGAAATGAGCATGGTGCTTGATTTCAGCCGCGTAAAAAAACAAATTAAACAACTCGTTGATCAATATGTTGATCATCGATTACTGATCCCTGCAACATCTACTGCTATTCATACGACAATAACTAAAACTGATTATATGACAGTTGATTTAATCAGTAATGAGCATGCGATTCATCTGCACAGCCCTGAGCAAGCTTTTTGCTTTATTGATACTGATGCGATCACTGTTGAGAGTGTGACTCAATATGTACAACAACTGTTGTTGGGGCATTTACCCAGTAATGTACAAGGGTTAGAAATTACCTTACGCCATGAAAAGATAGACGGTGCGTTTTACCATTACAGCCACGGTTTGAAAAAACATGATGGTAACTGTCAACGTATTGCTCACGGCCACCGTTCACCAGTAGAGTTAGTGGTTAATGGTCAACGCAATGCTGATTTAGAGCAGCAATGGGCACAACGCTGGCATGATATTTATTTAGGCTCACAAGAAGATGTTATTAGTGTTAGTGAGTTAAATTTAAGTTCAGCAGCGGCTAATATTAATGACGAAACCCATTACGGTTTTCGTTATACCGCACCGCAAGGGGAATTTGAATTAGCGATTGCTAAATCGGCGACTGAAATTTTAGCAACGGACACCACGGTTGAATTATTGGCGAGCTATATTGCCGAGCAAATAAAACCACAATTAGCAGCCACTGAGCGTCTGGATGTATTCGCTTACGAAGGTGTTGGTAAAGGTGCGATGGTAACGTTAGATTAACAGTAAACACTTCGCTTATTAATTAATAAGGCGATGAAAAATAAGCTCAATATGATATTTGTTGTTATAAAAATATCAGGTTGGGCTTTTTTTATGGTTAAAATTTCATCAAAAAAGCGTTAATAGTGAGAGCCTTGGCACTAAATCTACCTTCTATCACTTAATCGTTCGTTATTTGTGCGTAAACTTAACAGTAAGTGTCATAAATGAGAGGGATCGATTATGCCTTTAGCGCCTCTAACCAGTGACAAGCTGTATCATATTGCAGCCTTAAATGGATTGAGTGATGCGTGTAAGTCAACTAAACACCTTACACCATTAGATGAAATAGTAGGACAAGAACGGGCTCAACATGCGGTTGAGTTTGCGATGTCGATAAAAGAAAAAGGCTATAATATTTATGCCATTGGACGTAATGGCTTAGGTAAACGGACCATGGTGATGCGTTATTTAAATCGTCATGAACCCAACGGTAATAGTCATACATTGTATGATTGGTGCTATGTGTCTAATTTTGATGATACACGCTGCCCGAAAGTATTAAAACTACCCGCTGGGGAAGGGTGTAGCTTTAAAAAAGACATTGAAAATCTAATGAAGCGATTAGTAAAAGCGTTTCCATTAGCATTTGATAATGAACTTTATTATTCACGTGCAGAAAAATTAAAATCAGAATTAACAACGAAACAAGAATCGACCTTAAAGTCGCTCACAAAAAGCGCTGAAGAGCGTGGTATTAGTGTATCAATCACAACCCAAGGTGATTATCAGTTAGTTGCCATGAATGGTAAAGAGCCACACAGTGAGGACAGTTTCGCTGCATTGTCAGCTGATGATCAACAGGTCTTTGAGAATACCATTACTGCGCTGGAAGTTGAGCTACGTGGTATCGTGCGAAAACTGACTGAATGGGAAGAACAATATTCAGATAAGCAGCAAAAGCTTGATGAAAATATAGCCAAAGAAGTTGTGGGTCATTGTATTAAAGAACTCCAACTTAAATATAAAAAAATTGCTGATGTAAAAGCATATTTGGCTGATATGTATGCGGATATCTTAGATAATATTGATGTTTTCTTAGAAGAAAATGAAGAACAAGTCGCATTGGCTTATGCTTCGTTAGATAAAAAAATGCCGCGTCGTTATCAAGTTAATGTCTTGGTACATCAATCTGATACCCGTAAATTTCCTGTCGAAGTTGAAGAGAGCCCGAGTTATCATTCCATTTTTGGTTATGTTGAAAATGCGACTTATAAAGGAACCGTGTTTACTGACTTTTCTTTAATTCGTGCTGGTAGCATTCATCGTGCCAATGGTGGCGTATTGATGATGGATGCAGTAAAAGTGCTAGAGCGTCCGTATGTATGGGATGGACTTAAACGTGCTTTACGTGCGCAGAAGCTGAATTTAAGCTCACTTGAGCGAGAAGTCACGCTGTCTGGAACCATTTCATTAGAACCAGAAGCGATTCCGCTGAATGTAAAAATTATTTTATTTGGTGATTATCAGACTTATCAGTTATTGCAGCACTATGATCCGGAGTTTAAAGAATTATTCCGAGTTACCGCTGACTTTGAAGATGATATGCCACGAAATGATACCTCAGAAGAGCAATATGCCCGTTTCATTGCCAGTATTGTGCATGATAACGACATGCTTCATTGTGATCGTAAAGCTATTGCACGCATTATTGAATACAGTTCGCGCCAAGCAGATGACCAAAATAAGCTATCACTCCACTCTGCGGATATTGCGAATTTATTGCGTGAAACTAACTATGTTGCACGTGCATCGAATGCCACTATGATTCGCTGTAGTCATGTTGAACAGGCGATGCTCAATCAAGAATTGCGGGTCAGTCGTTTAAAAGATCATGTGATGCAAAGCTTTGTAACAGGAACGACATTGTTAGATGTTCATTCGCATGCTGTTGGGCAAGTGAATGCATTATCGGTGATTGCAACGTCTGACTATCAGTTTGGCGCACCGAGCCGTATTACTGCGACAACCGCTTATGGTAATGGTGAAGTGTTTGATATTGAGCGGAGTGCTGAATTAGGCGGTAATATCCACTCAAAAGGGGTAATGATTCTATCGGCGTATTTAGCATCAGTGTTTGGTAAAACCGCTAAGATCCCGTTAACGACTCATTTAACCTTTGAGCAATCCTATGGTGGCGTCGATGGTGATAGTGCCTCAATGGCGGAAGTGTGTGCGATTGTCTCTGCTTTTTCAGGATTACCATTACGGCAAGATATTGCGATCACTGGTTCAATGAATCAATTTGGTGAAGCACAGCCGATTGGTGGTGTGAATCAGAAAATTGAAGGTTTCTTTGATGTGTGTGGCATCAAGGGGAGAACAGCAGGACAAGGGGTGATTATTCCTGAATCTAATGTGCATAATTTAATGTTACGTAAAGATATTGTCGAAGCGGTTGAAAAAGGCGAGTTTACCATTTGGGCAATAAGCCACGTTTCACAAGCGATTGAAATATTTACGGGTAATGCTGTAGGTGTGGAAGCGGAGCAAGGTTTCTATCCATCAAATACGGTATTTGGTTTAGTGCAGAGTAAACTGAATGCACTACGTCGGTAGTGATTGATGTGACAGATGAAGATGAGCGTGATGCTCTGTAGATAATGTATTTCTAAGCCGACTAGTAAGTAGTTGGCTTTTTTTTTACTTTTATTTTCTCTAAATTACAGATATAAAAAATGCCGGCCTTAGCCAGCATTTTTTTCATTTATCAATAAAGATAAATTATAGAGCTACAACGTTTGCAGCTTGAAGACCTTTTTGGCCTTGCTCTACTTCAAAAGACACTTTTTGGCCTTCAGCAAGAGTTTTGAAACCTTCAGAAGCGATAGCACGGAAGTGAACGAATACGTCAGCGCCGCCGTTGTCTTGAGTAATGAAACCAAAACCTTTCTCTTCGTTAAACCATTTTACTAGACCAGTTGTTTGATTAGACATGTGATGTCCCTTATTAGTTGAGATTAATTAACCGCTAAAATGCGATGTGCTACGTGGTTAAATTATTAATGATACTGCCAATACAAGGGAAACACAGATACAAAACGAAAACGTCACTGTAATCTTTAGTTTAACTGTTACTTGGTGTTGCATTTAATAACTCTTAAACAACAGAGCGAGACGGATAATAGCAGGTGTGCTGCTGATGTACACTTATTTTTGTGTTTTTTTGAAAAAATTTTCTGTTTAAATTGAAAATAATGAATATCTTTTTGATTTATTGAGTGATTTTTGTTTTTTATTTAGAACGATGCTTAAATATGACACTATTACTTAGAGTATTTATAATCGTTCGTGCTTATGGGGTATACAAATAGTATATTGATACTAGAAATGAACGAGAACAGGGGAAGCAATAATGACTCACGAAACTAAAACAATGGAAGTACCTATTGCTATCGCAGAAAGAGTGCAGGCGCTAATAGATGCTTTTAAAGCAAAAGAAATATTTAAGGCTGAACGTAAAGCGGTCGTGAATAATTTTCTTGCGATGGATGGTCTTAGTTGTGAAATGGCAGTGTACAGCTTACCGCAGAATGAATTACTAGATACACTTCGGTTTGTTTATGAATTGTCGGGTACAAACAGTAAATTTATCACGAATATTCTGATTCAATCACGAGAAAACCCTAAAAAAGTGTTGTCTGATGCACAGAGAACCGCCGCTAAGAGCTTATTATTTAATTTAATTAATGATCCGTCTGTAGTCTCAGCGATGAAAGAAATCTAATAATATTATATTAGAGATGATAAAAAACCTGCATTTATGTTCTATCATTATTAACGGCTAGATTGGTTAATAAATAGAATGTTTAGATGCGGGTTTTATTTACTATTGAACACGTTTTATTAAAAGCTTACTTCAGTATTGTCAATGATCGTTGATGAGCAGGCAAGGACATAACCTTGTTCAATATCCTCAGTTGTAAGAGTCATAGCACTGGTTGAGTTAACACTATTAGGTGTGACTTTACAGCGACATGAACCACAAACACCACTACGACAAGCAACGAGAATCGGCAAGCTAGCATTTTCAAGTGTTGTTGCCAAATTATCCCCATGATTAACCGTTAATGTTTGATTAAAAGCTGGAACATTCAGCGTCAGTGTTGTACTGACTTTATCTGCTATTGACTGGGTTATTGTTGGTGTAAAGCTTTCTTGAAAAAATTGCGACATATTAAAATCAAGTTGCTGTAAATATTGACTCACATCTTCCATAAACCCTTCAGGGCCACATAAATAGACAGTTCGTTGATGTAGATTGGGTGTTAATTGCTCAAGCCACTGTTGATTTAAACGTCCTTGGTGGAATTCTGTATTCGCTTTATCTTTTAATAATAGCTGTAAATTAAAGTTACTATTATCACGATCTAATTGATTAAGCTGTTCAAAAAAGAGTGTCTGTGACGGGCTTTTTGCGACATGAATAAAGCAAATATCAATATTCGCATTATGCTCAAGCCAATATTTAGCCATTGAATAGACTGGTGTAATGCCACATCCAGCACTGATCAATAAGACACGTTGGTTTTCAGGCGGGTGATCAATACAGTTAAATTCCCCGGCTGGCTGTAATAATTGTACGTTATCACCAATGGTTAATGTGTTTACAAGGTAAGTTGAAACTCTGCCGCCATCCACTCGTTTAATGGTGAGCTGTAAGGTCGATTGTTGCGGTATTGAGCTGATGGAATAGGCACGAAAAAGTAATTCTCCATCAATACGAATGCCTAGACTTACAAATTGTCCCGGTTTGAAATCAATGGATTCGGCACCAACCTGTGGCTGTAATTCGATGGTTACAGTATCTGGTGTTTGTTGCCACTTATTGATACAAACAAATGTTTCTGGTTGGTGATTTTGCCATTTCTCTAACATTATCATGCCTATAAAAATCGAAATGAATGAATAAATAAAGCCCCTCTTATTTATATAAACAACAGGGGCAATAATGTTATACGTCAATACTATACGTGTAAGATTACGCGCCTAAGATAGTTTTAAGATCTGCCTCAGGGGTTGAGATCGAACGCATGTCGAATTTTTCAGCAATAATAGCCAATAAGTTATCGGTTAAAAATGCAGGTGCTGTTGGACCGGTATAAATACCTTTAACACCTAATGCAAATAAGGTCAGTAGGATCACAATCGCTTTTTGCTCAAACCAAGATAACACTAGAGTCAGCGGTAATTCGTTAATACCACAATCAAACTCTTTCGCTAATGCGAGTGCCAATTGAATTGCTGAATAAGCATCATTACATTGGCCCACATCGAGTAAACGAGGAATACCATTAATGTCGCCAAAGTTATTTTTATTAAAGCGATATTTACCACAAGCTAACGTTAAGATAACGGAATCTTGAGGAACTTGTGCAGCAAAATCAGTGAAGTAACTGCGTTCTGCTTTCTCACCGTCACAACCACCAACAAGGAAGAAGTGACTGATATTGCCTTGTTTCACTTGATCAATAACAGCAGGCGCTGCTGCCATTAGTGCATTGCGACCAAAACCGATAGTGATCATATGTTCGATTTCAGTGTGCTTAAAGCCGTCTAATGCTAATGCACAATCAATAACTTGAGTAAAATCATCACCGTCAATATGCGCCACACCAGGCCATGCCACGATGCTACGTGTAAAGATACGATCTGCATATTGACCTACATTAGGGTTAATTAGGCAGTTTGATGTCATTACGATTGCGCCAGGGAAATTGGCAAATTCAATCTGTTGGTTCTGCCAAGCACTACCGTAGTTACCCACTAAGTGAGGGTATTTCTTCAGTTCAGGGTAGCTGTGAGCAGGTAACATTTCACCATTGGTGTAAACGTTAATATTTTTACCTTCAGTTTGTTGCAGGATCTTTTCAAGATCGTGCAAGTCATGACCTGAAACTAAAATACATTTACCTTGAATTGGCTTAACGTTAACTTGGCTTGGTACTGGGTGACCAAAAGTATTGGTTTCGCCTAAATCAAGCATCTCCATTACTTTGTAGTTCATTAGACCAATTTCCATTGAACACTCAAGTAATGCATTTAGATCAGTAGGATCTGTGCCTAACCAGCCCATGATGTGATGGTATTGTGCGTAAATAGCATTGTCTGTTTGCTCTAATACACGCGCATGCTCCATGTAAGCCGCCGCGCCTTTTAGACCATATAGGCACAATAAGCGTAAACCAATGACATCTTCATTGATGGTTTCATAACCGCGGTTAACCGCTACTTGTGGTGCTAACGCTAAGATAGCATCAATATTATCGGGTAATTCAAATTCAGCCACAGCGGGTAGGGTCGGTAATGGCTGTTGTGCTAGAGTCATTGCTGCTGTGACGGCTTGTGTTAAGCGTGCTTTATAACTTGCAGCAAGATTGGTTAGCGCTAGAATGCGATCGCGATCAAAGTTAACATTGGTTAGCGTTGAGAAGAATGCACGTGGTGCCCAATGGTTAATTTCGTCATCAACAATATCAAACTTTTGTGCAAGATCTGCCCAGTATGATACCCCTTGTAAGGTATAAACTAACACATCTTGTAGATCTGAAATTTCAGCAGTTTTACCGCACATACCTGCGGCGTAAGAACAGCCTTTTTTAATGGGTGTTTCTATTGTCTGTTCACATTGAATACAAAACATGAAAAAGCTCCAGCGTTTGATTATCTAATTATAAATATGATCTAACGGCTACTTAGCATTAACTGTGCCAGTTTTTATGTTGTTGTTTTTAATGTGTTTATTTATTATCTTATACACTAATGATGTTATAAAGACATCATCAGTGTTGTATATATGACATCACTGTTTTTATGGTAGTCTTATTTGATCCCCAGCTTTTTTCCCATACGGTAAAGATTTCCTCGATCCATTTGTAAAAAATCAGCTGATTTCGCCCAATTTTTATGTGTTTTTTCAAGCGTGTGCTCAATTAGCTGCTTTTGGTAGTGTTCAACCAATTGACGCATCGGTTGTGATTGTTCGGGGAAAAATGACGATGTGTTTTTGACATCGCCTGTGGGCGCAAGATCAAAATATTGACTGGTGATCGTATTCTGTTCGTCTTGTATTGCTCGTAATGCAGCTCGTGTAAGTGTGTGTTCTAATTCACGAATATTGCCTGGCCACGGTTTCGCCTCAAGCATATTTAATACTTTAGGGTGAAGGTGAAGATTAGGAATATTAAATTGGTGACGCACTTTTTCAAGTAAGTATCCAGCAAGAACGGGAATATCATCATGACGTTCACGCAGTGATGGCACAAAAATAGGGAATACATTTAAGCGATGGTACAAATCTGCACGAAAATGACCGAGTTCGACTTCGGTTTCTAATTGACGATTTGTTGCTGCGATAATACGAACATTGACATGTAAATGTTGATCACTGCCGACACGTTGAAGTTCACCTTGTTGGATCACCCGTAATAATTTCGCTTGTAATATTAAAGGTAACTCGCCAATTTCATCTAAAAATAAGGTCCCGCCGTCAGCTAATTCAAATTTACCTGCTCGATGACTATTCGCACCTGTAAATGCCCCTTTTACATGACCAAATAACTCACTTTCCGCTAATCCTTCCGGTAGAGCGGCACAGTTAATATAAATCATTGGCGTATCTGCACGTGTTGATTGGGCATGGATCTCGTGAGCGACCAGCTCTTTGCCTGTGCCTGTTTCACCACTGATCAGTACCGCATAGTCTGATTTTGCAACAGTGGCAATATTGGTCCGTAACCGTTGCATGACGGCACTTATTCCCACCATTTCCCCTTGTTGTGAGCGCGCTTGTTGGATCAACGTATCTGTTAGTGATTTTTGTTTTTTATTTTGATCTTTAAGTGCATTAAATTGGGCAATATTGCGTAACGTTGCTGCGGCTAAAGCGGCAAATGTTTCAATGGCAACAGTTTCAATTTCATCAAATGCGCCAACAGTTAACGAATCTAACGTAAGTACGCCAACTAATTGTCCTTCTACATAGAGGCTACAGCCTAAGCAATCATGAATATCAATGGTTTGTTGCTCGTTAAGTAAAATTCCATCAAAGGGATCGGGCAAAGGGCTATCGGCATCAAAACGGACTGGTTGTTTACTTGCCATTATGGCTTCTAAGCGTGGGTGAGCTTGAGGATAAAAACGTCGACCTAATACGGCAGGAGATAGACCTTTAACCGCAACCGGTGTTAATAGACCTTCTTTATCCAATATAAATAAGGCACTTGCATCACAAGGAAAAACTTGATCGATACCATCAATAAGATGCTGATAATGCTGATCACTAGCGAGGTTAGCACTGAGATTTAGGGCTATATTGAGCAGTACATTATCGAGTTTTGAATTCATAATAACCTCGTAGAAGATGATTATTCTATGACAGATGAAGTTGATGTCTTTATTACATCATAGTCAGTACACAGGTTCTTTATTTTAAAACAACAAAATAAAAAAAAGATGGATTATAAGTCCATCTTTTAATGTTAAGTATTGAGCATTTTTTTAGGCTAACAATTTATTGTGCTTGCCAAATTCGTTGACATTCCGCGCTACCATTGGCCGCGATTGGTTTCTCAAATAACCATTGGAGTGGTGCTATTATTGGGCTTGTCGTAAACCGCACTGATGTTGCAAAAATGGCAGATAATGGTATTTCAAGATTAAATTTCTCAAAAGTACCGTGAACTTCAACGGGCGTTTGTAGGCTAAATATTTGTGCTCTTTTAGATCGTGGCGATAGATACAAGTTAAAGTCACGTTTCTTATAACTGGCATCAAATGCGCCATGCACCTGAATACGTGAGGTATCGAGTAATAAATCACGTTGTTTTATATTGCCATTATGAACATTAAATCCGCCAGCAACACAGTTGAGTACCGAGTTATCTTTGGTGGTAAATGTCGGTAATACCGCATCGGCTAAACTTACTGCCCATAGATCAATTACGTTAGCTTGGTAAGCTTTAGGCCAGGCTGCAAACCCAATAAAGCCATTGGCATTATTCATTAAGCTTTCTGGTGTATTCGCAAGACTATTAAGATCGAATTTGGCACTGATTTTGCCATGCATATCCGTTTTAGGGTCGATACGACGAGCGATAATACCGTAGTCAAAATTCTTTACCAACCCATTCAGTTTAATGGCGAATTTATCCCCTTTAGCGGCAACCGAGCCGTTGATATTAATATCACCACCGGGTAATTGAACATGTAAAGGTTTTAGCGTTAATAAACCATTATGTAACGTCCAATCTAATTTACCTGCGCCTAGCCAATCTTTGCCTGAACGGACATTACCGACGTTAAGTTTAAAATTAGCATTGAATAAATTTAATCCTTGCGGACTGATAACGTTCACTGGCTGATTTTTGGAGACAATAACCTTATGCGACTTTTGGTTTGCGGGTAACCATGCTTGCCAATTTTTCAGCTTAAAGTCGTTGATCTGAATAAAAGGAGCATTTAAGACCAGTTTTACGTTAGGGCGATTGCGACCATCACCTTTAATCGGCGGTAAAAAGTCACCATAGCCTTTAAGCGTACTGCTACCAACCTTGATGAGCATGTCACGTAGATGATAGCCAATATTGTCCATTGATAATGATGCTGCAACGTTAACTGGACCATAAGGCGGTAACTTGATCCCTGTAAAGTTATCAAAATGGTTTAAGTTTGGTGTACTGGCTTCAAAAGTGATATTCAATTTTTTAGGGTCAATCGGTAACACAACGTGTGATTGAGCATTAAATTTGATGTCACCGACACTCGCTTTCAGTTTGACTGGAATCGATTTACGACCATCATTTGCCTGTTGTAATGAGACTGAATCAAGGTTAATGGCAACGGGTTTATTTGCCGCTCGTCCATCAAGGGTGAGGTGGGTTGCAGTATTGGGGCCGGTAATGAAATGCCCTTGATTTAGAGTAATATTAAAGGCTTTACCTGTGTAATTATCAGCAAGTTTTAATTGACCGCCATTAAGCTGAGCATCAATTTTTGCTTGTTCCATTAATTCTAATAGTGTTTTTCCTGATAACGATACCGCTAGTTTGGCACTGTCTAAGCTCATATCGAAATGATTAATGATATTAAATTGATGTAAAATACGACCAATGTCAGGTTTATTTACCGCTAAGTGTAATTGTGAATTAATGGTTTGATTATTAATATCAAACGCGATATCGCCACGATAAACGCTGCCCGCATAAGTCGCACTAAACGGTGATGTACTGAGTTTACCATCCTGAATTTGGCCCTTAAATGCCATATCATCAACTTGCTGTTGTGCCCATAGCATCTTATTAACATGTAAATTGACATCGGCATCAGCAATGACAATTTTATTGCTTAGAATAGGCACATCAAGGTTAACGCCTTGGGTCGGTACAGTTTGTTCTACTTTAGGTAAGCGGGTTTTATTAATAAATTGGCTTAATTGAGTAAAATCAAGGGTATTGAATTGGCTATTTAATTTTAAAAATGGCTGATCGTGCAGTGTTCGCCATTGTAAATCTACTTTCCCCTGACTGTTCAGTAGCGTGACATCAGGAATATTAAGATCAAGCCATTCTCCGTTATTGGTGAGTTTTCCTTTGAAATTAATTTTACCGTGTATTGCAGCACGAGTACCAAGCCATGGACTCAGCTTTCCAGCATCATTACTGTGAACACTAACATCAAACCAACTACCTTGTTGCCAGTGAGTATTAACTAACTTTCCTTGTGCCTTTACATCTAAAACTGGGCTGGAAAAGTGCAGTGATGGTGTCCAATCACGATGATTAATAATATCAGCTAATGTGCCTGCTTTGGCTGCAATCTTAACCGGGATATTCATGATCTTACCGCTAACATTTGAGCTGAACGGTTGTTCCATTCCTGAATGCAGTGTAGCGGTATCTATTGCAAATGAAGCTTTAGCGCCCCAATTGACATTAGCATGATTAATAGTAAGTCCAAGCTGACTATTATCTAACCATTGCTGTAATTTGGTGCCTTTTGTTGTTAGCTGTAGTTGAGCACTTTTAAGATGACCCGTAGCATTAGGTATACCTGAAATCCAGCCAGCCATTTCACCTAATGATGAATCTTTTGCCCCTAAGGTAACGTCAACTTTTGATGTTGATTGTGTTGCATTAATACGAGCATTACCCGTGAATGGAACATTAGCAATATTGGCGGCCATTGGTGCTGATAATTTACCGTTTTTACCCTCAATCTTAAGTGAAATCGAATTCACGGGCGTACCTAAGCCTTTAATGGTACCAATGGTTAAGCCAAAGTGAGTGCGGGTTTTTACTAACCATTGATTCAATGCTTTTTGTAGTGGAGATTGTGGCGGTGTGGCGACATACATTGTCGTGCGCCTCATTCGTGGTTGCGGTTGTAACCACGGACGCAGATCAATAACGGGAATATCTAACTTGCCGTCAATAATATTTAACTGTTGAGCATTCTGGGCAAAACGAACATTAATATGACCATTAGCTGAGGTAATAGGGCTACGCACTTGAATATCATTAAATGCAAAACCTTTATTTGATGCGGTGAGCTCTGTTGTCAGTGAGAGTGGTGCAACATGCTGTAAATCAAGATCTAACAGGTTGGCAATTTGATTGGTATTGTTCCAATGTAAACTGATATTAGCCGTAGAGTTATCACTGCTACTAAACGGTGTAATGTTAGCATCAACATCTAATTCGGCACCCGCAAAGTTACCTTTTGCAAATAATTGGCCATGTTGATTATTAATCAGTTTTTGTAAATCGCCCGTCAATGAAAGATTATATTCACTGCCCATAGCGTTACCTTTAGCCACTAATAACCATTTATCAGGTTTTGTTAGAGCTAAGTGATCAAGGTAGCCGCTGTAATAGGCACCTTTGGTTTGATCTTCATAATTCACTCGAATTTTATTAGCGTTAATATTATTACTTAACACTAATTTAAATGCTGAAGATGTTGTGGTTGCAGCGGGTTTTGATGATGTTGATAGTTGATTGAATACCCAATTTTCCTTACCTTGTTGATCTCGTAGTAAGTTTAATGAGATATCGTTAAGGCTAAGATAGTCAATCTTCAGCGTATGTTGTAATAACGGTAATACAGAAATCTTGGCGGCAATGTAGCCAGATTTTAACATTGGCTGCCATGGTATTGATTTTAGATTAGCGATAGTAACATCACTTAATTCTATTTCAGGGCTAAATGACAGGGTGACTGCCATGTTGCCTTTTATATCTGTTTTACGATCAAGGGTTTTAGTTAACCATTGATTAATTTCGGTGCGATGTGAACTGAGATCAAGTTTAACACCATAAGCCAATATGCCAGAGATTGTGACAATTGGTGTCAATAGTGCGATTACTGTCCATAATACCACTTTTTTTAGCGTCTTTTTTTTGTGGATATTTGGTGTCATTTGGGGGCTATCTTGAGTCATTACTTATTCAGTTTCTATCTGTAGTCATGAAAGATAAATTCAGCTGTGATTATTCGTAAAAATGAAATTCTACTTTTTTATAGTTATCGCTGAAACATTAGTTATGCTGCTTATTATACAGTGTGACATTTTGCAATGTCGGTGGTTCCATTCTCTTTTGATATTTTTATTGTTAGACGTGCATAATTTGTGCGTTTTTAATGAAAATATGTCGTGCTCTTAATTGTGAATAGATTTAATTATTATTTAATAGCAACATGAATACGTTATGCTATCACTAATGTTATTGATTTTAGAGCGTTACCATGCAGATTGATTTAACAAAATTAGTTACTGAAAGCCGAAATAGTGCTAGCGAAGCCATAGATACGTTATCGACATTAGAGATGCTAAAAGTGATCAATAATGAAGATAAAAAAGTAGCGTTGGCTGTTGAACAAACATTACCTGCTATTGCTCAAGCGGTCGATGCGATAGCCACTGCTTTTTCACTTGGTGGACGGTTAATTTATGTCGGAGCCGGTACGTCTGGTCGTTTAGGTGTTCTTGATGCAAGTGAGTGTCCACCAACGTATGGTAGCGCGCCTGAGCAAGTGGTGGGATTAATTGCGGGTGGACATAAAGCCATTTTAAAAGCAGTTGAAAACGCAGAAGATAATGCTGAAATGGGTGCTGATGATTTAAAAGCGATCCATTTTTCAGCGCGTGATGTTCTGGTCGGTATTGCCGCAAGTGGACGTACTCCTTATGTATTAGGCGCGATGGCTTATGCGCGTTCAATGAATGCAATTGTTGCTTGTGTGAGTTGTAATCCTCAAAGCCCTATGACTGCCGCTGCTGATATTGTGATCACGCCTGTTGTCGGGGCGGAAGTTGTCACGGGGTCTTCTCGTATGAAAGCGGGCACAGCGCAAAAGTTAGTGCTTAATATGCTAACGACAGGGGCAATGATTCGCATTGGTAAAATTTATGGCAATCTGATGGTAGATGTAGAAGCAACCAATGCCAAATTAGTTGAACGTCAAAAACAAATTGTGATGCAAGCCACTGACTGTGAACGTGAACAAGCAGTAGTGGCTTTAGATGCGTGTGATAGTCACTGCAAAACGGCGATTGTGATGATTTTAACGGGTGTTGATAGTGATACTGCGAAGGCACTTTTACAGCAAAACAAAGGTTATATTCGACCTGCAATAGCTGAACGTAGCTAAGTCATAATGTAATACCGATAAGTTAAACACACACATTATTATTGTGTGTGTTTAACTTAAAAAATCATATTGATATTTAATTACATTGCTTCAAATTCTTTTTGAAAATTGAGTACTTTCTCTAAATAACGTCGCGCTTCAGCTTTAGGATGTTTGTTCGTTAATGCCCAATACGCTTGATTGGGTTGTAAGTTGTTAAGATCCTTCATCGCTTGTTTTCTATCAACATCAAAGGTTGCCAGAACGCCGCCAGTACCACCGTTATAAGCTGAAATCATGGTGTAATGTTTTGTTGTAGGGTGTTGAACTTCTTTTAAGTAACGATTTTTCAAAATATAAAAATAAGCAGTGCCAGTATCAATATTATTGGCAGGATTAAATAAATATTCTTTGGTTGGAATACCGGGTTTATTTTTAACCAAATTAAATACATCCGCACCCGCTGTTTTAGGAATAACCTGCATTAAGCCATAAGCACCTGCATGGCTGACGGCATAAGGATTAAAGCTACTTTCCGTTTTAACTATCGCGTAAATTAAATTTTCATCAATATCGTAGCGTTTAGCCGCTTGACGAATAAGATCGGCGTATTGATATTCTCGCTGCTCAAGGTGATCTTCTACCATATCAATTTCAACATAGTATGCCGTACCGCGTTGGAGTTTTTGGGTTTTCAATTTGTTCGCTATTAAATAGTCAGCATATTGACCTGCACGCCATGGCCATTGAATATCTTGGTTTTGATGATCTTTTACTTGGCCTAATAAAAAAGGTTTACCATTAAGAGGAATGGATTTATCACTAAAAAGATCCACTTGTGATGGATCCGCTGGCATTAATAATGTTTCTTCAATGGCTTGTTTGAGAGTGTGTCGTGTTGCATTGTTAGCAATGGTTGAGACATAAATTTTACCATTATCAAAATCAATATGCGCACGAGTACGATAACCAGCAAAGTATTTCACATAACGATGTTTACCTGCCTGTAAATAATTATCGTCGCCCCATTGTTGTTTAACTTGGCTCTCAAGATATTTAAGTAATGCTTGGCGTTGGGGTTCGGTTAGTGCGCCGAAATTATTATTACTATTGGTATTATTATTGCCAATATTAATTGATGGCGCACAATTATAAATACAATCAGGTGTGGGCGTTGATGAACATGCCACCGTTAATAAACAAGCAGTAATTGTGAGCCAAGTCTTTTTCATTATTATCCTTAATTTTTATAAATAATAGATCTTCCTCTAAAAAATCAATAGCGTTTTGTGGTATGAGATGAGAAAACACCATTAATTATAAGAAGTTAGTTTACCTAAGCTATTTATTTGTTGGTGGCTAATTTTTTATGGTGACGATAAAAGTTCGGAAACTATTCAGTATTGTTTTTTGATAACTATTACCTATTGAATTGATAGAAAACTAATATTGTCTTTCTTTCTTTTAGTGTTGTAAATTAGCTTCAACGAATAAACGAGCCGCCAATATCAGTGGATAAAATTAATTTATTAGATTTTAAATTTACCCACAAAAATAACGTTACTATGTTTTTTGATTAGGTTATGTTTATACACAATATGATATTTAATGATTATCAATAATCATACGAACAATTAGGATAATAATAATGTCAAAATGTCCATTCAATCAGACTCAAACGGTTAATCCATCAATTAACCCAGGTAATGGTACTTCTCCTAGCGAGTGGTGGCCAAACCAACTAAAATTAGGTTTACTTCACCAACATAATGTTAAATCAAACCCAATGGGTGAAGATTTCGATTATGCAGCAGCATTTAAAACATTAAACCTAGAAGCAGTTAAACAAGATCTTCGTGATCTAATGACTGATTCACAAGATTGGTGGCCTGCTGACTTTGGTCATTATGGTCCTTTCTTTGTTCGTATGGCTTGGCACAGTGCAGGTACTTACCGTACTTCTGATGGTCGTGGCGGTGCAAGTACTGGTAACCAACGTTTTGCGCCTCTAAACAGCTGGCCTGATAACGTTAACCTTGATAAAGCACGTCGTTTAGTTTGGCCTATCAAACAAAAATACGGCAATAAAATCTCTTGGGCTGACTTAATTATCCTGACTGGTAACGTTGCTCTTGAATCAATGGGCTTTGAAACTATCGGTTTCGCTGGTGGTCGTGTTGATATCTGGGAACCTGAGTTAGACGTTTATTGGGGTAAAGAAAAAACATGGCTAGCTGATGATACTCGTTATGAGAAAGATGACGCAGTACGTGATCTAGAAAATCCATTAGCCGCTGTTCAAATGGGTCTAATTTACGTAAACCCAGAAGGTCCAGACGGTAACCCTGATCCACTACTTGCCGCTGATGATATTCGTCAAACATTTGCTCGTATGGCAATGGATGATGAAGAAACTGTAGCGTTAATCGCAGGTGGTCATACATTTGGTAAGACTCACGGTGCTGGTGATGCGGCTCAAGTTGGTGCTGAACCAGAAGCGGCTGCTATTGACGAACAAGGTTTAGGTTGGGCATCAAGCTATGGTTGTGGTAACGCTGCCGATACTATTTCAAGTGGCTTAGAAGTAACTTGGACTACAACTCCAACACAATGGAGCAATGGTTTCTTCCACAGCTTATTTAGCCATGAGTGGAAACTAGAGAAGAGCCCAGCTGGCGCACACCAATGGATCGCTAAAGACGGCCGTGATGAATACCCAGATGCATTTGGTGAAGGAATGCACCAAGGCACAATGCTAACAACAGATATCTCATTACTTGTTGATCCTGCTTATGCTGAAATCTCACGTCGTTTCTATGAGAACCCAGAAGAATTTGCAGCAGTATTTGCTCGCGCTTGGTTCAAACTGACTCACCGTGACATGGGACCTCGTGCTCGTTACTTGGGTTCTGAAATTCCAACACAAGAATTCATCTGGCAAGATCTGATCCCTGCTGTTGAATATGATGTTGTTAACGATGCTGATATTGCAGCTTTAAAAGTAGCAATCGCAGATTCTGGCTTATCAGTTCGTGAGCTTGTATCAACAGCATGGGCATCAGCATCAACATTCCGTGGTTCTGATATGCGTGGCGGTGCTAATGGTGCCCGTGTTCGTTTAGCACCTCAAAAAGATTGGGCAGCTAATGAGCCAGCTCAACTAGATAAAGTATTAACCGTACTTGAAAGCATTAAAGCAAACTTCGCAAAAGAAGTGTCTATTGCAGACTTAATTGTTCTTGCTGGTGGTGTTGGTATTGAAATGGCAGCTAAAAAAGCGGGCCGTGATGTATCTGTACCGTTTGCTGCTGGTCGTGCTGATGCAACACAAGCACAAACTGATGTAAATTCTTTCTCTGTTCTTGAGCCTATCGCTGATGGCTTCCGTAACTTTGAAAAAGCAAAATACACAGTTGCAATGGAAGAATTGCTTCTTGACCGCGCACAGTTACTAACGCTAACAGCGCCTGAAATGACAGTGTTAATTGGTGGTATGCGTGTTCTTGATACTAACTATGAGCACAGTGAGTTTGGTGTATTCACCGAGCGTAAAGAAACATTAACCAATGATTTCTTTGTAAACTTACTTGATATGGCAACAGTATGGAAACCAACTTCTGTTGACCAAGATATCTTCGCAGGTACTGATCGTAAGACTGGCAATCAGAAGTGGATGGCAACACGTGTTGACTTAGTATTTGGTTCTAACTCTCAACTACGTGCAATCGCTGAAGTATATGCTTGTGCTGATGCAGAAGAGAAGTTCACTAATGACTTTATCAATGCATGGGTTAAAGTAATGAACGCTGACCGTTTTGACCTTAAAAAATAAGGTTACAACTCGGTAGTATCACTACTCGATAATATTTAATAAGAGGCGCTGATTATCAGCGCCTCTTTTTTATGGGCGTTATTTGGTCATTGCCCAATTATCCCGTCATTTTTCTACTATGACGACCAAACTTCCCCCGATATTTTTTGCTTACAGTGAATGCGAACCATCCACCGTCATTCCCTACAGTGAATGCCCGCGAGGACGATAGGGAATCTACTATTAGCGCGTTGTAGAATTACTATTTTCGCTGACGTTTTTAATGCTCAGTAGCACAGTAAATATAAATATCCCAGCTATTTTATACTGTGACGACCAAACTTCCCCCCGACATCCTTGCCAACAATAAATGCGAACCATCCATCGTCATTCCCTACAGTGAATGCCCGCGAGGGCGATAGGGAATCTACTATCAGCGCGTTGTAGAATTACTCTTTCATCGATATCGAAGTTCTATATTGCTCTTGATGCAGATCTTTTGTACCGCAATGACGATTAGTAGAAAAACCATAAACTAAATGGTAAGTGCCCGACTTTGTGATGATTATCGAGATTTATAAGTGAAAATGTATCTGATTTATAATGTTTTTTATATTATGAAAAGATAAATTCGGGCGTATGTTCAAAGAACAAATTTGGGCAAGCTGTTAATATAATAAGTTGTTAGTTTTTTTACGAGCTCTGTGAACGTGAAAAATTTAAAATCCCCAATTATATCAATGGTTGATGGTGCTATCTCATGAAAATCAAATTGGCTGAAGAAGTTAAGCACTTAACTTTAGAGGAACTTGAAGAGCTATACGAAAGGTACATTTCGGGTGAGAAAAACCAAGAGCTCATGGAAGAATATGGGATAGATGCTCATCCTAATAAATTAGTGTCGTTATTTCCACCTGTTATACATGAATCACTTGAATGTGCATATTGTGCTTTGCCTTTATTTTATAAACGAAAAAGCAAGTCGGGCAGCTCATACTCTATGGAATACTTTTGTATAGAGTGCAACCATAAGGAAGGTTATCATTACAACAGACCACTTGAGTGTAATTGCTTACCGTGTTCTGAGAAAAGAGCTGAAGCCGTTAGAGCAAAACTAGCCGCAGATCTTGAGAAAATTTCTCAAGAGTATAACCTTGATAAAAAGGCTATGCTTAGTTATTTAAAGCTATCGTTTAGTCATAAGTGCTATTTGTTATCCCTGTTTTTAATGCAATCAGAGTCAGATCTTAATCATATTAAGTCGTTGAATAATTCTGGCAGTGCCGTGGATTTATCTCCCACATCTGATTTCGACAATGAAATTATTTTAAAGTTACACCGCGATGGTGCGATTGCTGTGGATCCAAGTTCTCCTTTTTCGGCATTTGATTCCTCAGACGACTTTAAATCATTCTATTATCGAGATGTACTTTGGGTTGTTAATGTTTCACTAGATGGTTCTAATAGGTTAAGCCTCGGAGAATTATTCAAGTTAGTTTATGTTGAGTTACGCGATGGTATACAGATTGAGTGGGAAGAGGACCTCAAGGAGCTAGTATTTAGGCTCGCTGAAGAAGAAGTTGTAACATATTTAGATGTTTGCCTAGAACAACTTCAATTACCTGAGGCTCCAAAGAAAACAAACGAAGTTATAAAAGAAATCC
The DNA here is from genome assembly GCF_002849605.1 of Photobacterium carnosum. Classification (GTDB taxonomy): domain Bacteria; phylum Pseudomonadota; class Gammaproteobacteria; order Enterobacterales; family Vibrionaceae; genus Photobacterium; species Photobacterium carnosum. The sequence continues at coordinate 92,438 of NZ_NPIB01000011.1, read as the reverse complement.
TTAATGATTTTTCTGTATCAGAAATATACTATTTCATAAAGAAAGCAACAGAAAATGCTCACTTATTTTATGCAAAGGGTAAAGCGGAGAGTCGCAAACATGCGGTAAATACGATCCCAAGCAAGATCTTATATTTGGCGACAAGAGCTAGCAATGAAGGGTGGGACGTTTATAAGTATAATCGTACTTATAGTAATGAACGGTCTCAGTTAAACATTGTGTTATTTGATTTTGTCATCGGTGGTGGTGATGATATTGCATTCTATAAGTCTCCAGAAGTTCTTTGGAATAATGAGTTATATAAGATGTTTGATAGTTCTAAATCAACAAAAGAAAGCAGCAAAGACACTAGTTGTGTAATTTGTGGTTCAGTAGATATCATAATTAAAACGGACAAAAACTCTTTAACGCTTCTATGTACCAAATGCGGGGAACTGCAACAGTTTTACGCATCAAAAAACTAACAAAGCCATCAAATCGGACTCCAAACACACGGTATTTTCGCTTCGCTCAAGTATAGCCATGTGTTTTGCACCGTTTATGACAGTCGTTATATTCTAAAAAAACATAGGACACCCATAATTTTTTGCAATTTATTACGATCAATTCTGACGGTGCTCCATGAATGGATTTTAATCAATTGAGCAAAGTATCGCTGTGATCATCAGTAGTTAACGCATCAGGCGGTTTCGTTAAATAAAGCATTTAAGAGTGATTTGTAACGCTTACCGTTTTCGCTTCGCTTAAAGTATAGATAAGTGCCGATTCCACTTTAATGCGGCGCTAACCGCCTCTTTGTTACCTGTGCAATATATTGTACATTTCAGTTTTAGTGAGTTAGACTTGTTCAATATTAAGTACAACTCAACAAAGAGGTAATTATGCGTATAGTTTCTTTTACTGAAGCTCGAAATGGTCTTAAATCAGTTCTTGATGGCGTAGTTAATGATGCTGACTGCACAGTTATTACTCGTCGAGATTCTGAAGATGCCGTTGTAATGTCTATGGATTATTATAATAGCCTAATGGAAACGATATATTTATCTCGTTCTCCAGCTAATGCCGCTCATCTAAACAAATCAATTGCTCAATACAATGCCGGTCAAGTAACGGAAAGAGGTTTACTTGAATGAGTCGAATGTTAGCTTGGACTGACGATGCTTGGAATGATTACTTGTATTGGCAAGGTCAGGATAATAAAACGCTGAAACGCATCAATAGATTAATTACTGATGCGAAGCGTTCTCCCTTCGACGGTATTGGTAAGCCTGAACCATTGAAAGAAAATTTGGCAGGTTTTTCGTCACGTAGAATTGATGACACCAACCGATTAGTGTACGTAGTTAATGATGTACATTTGACAGTAATCTCCTGTCGCTATCATTATTAATTTGAAGCGCAGTTAATAGATAAAGGATATGTGTCACGCCGCTGACACTATTCAGGTATTGAACAAGTCCGACCCGCTTTAGAAGTAATTATCGCGAATATCATCAAGGGTAATACTGAAAAGAAGTCGAGCGTTATCCTTGGCGTGAACCAATCAATTTACGTTATTGATTTATAATTAGAGCCTCTTTAATTATTACGTGTTAATGCCATTATCCTTATTATTTTACGCTTTTATCTGGGGCGAAAAATATCCGTCATTCCTTACAATGAATGTCCGCTAGGGCGATAGGGAATCTATCATCAGCGTGTTGTAGAATTACTATTTCATTGATGTCTTTTAAGCTCGATCACGTGATGAATAGATCACGGATAGCTCATGCTTCGCTTCCGAGATGACGAATAATAACCAATCCCCATTTTGTGATTATTATCGGATTCTATAAGTAAAAATGTATCAGATTTATAATCTTTTTGTATTATTTCGAGGAAAATACGGGCTGAGTTCAAAGATCAAATATGGATAAGTTATTAATATAATAAACTATTATGAGTTTAATAAAATATGAGGGAGATAATTCAATGGTAGCAGTGATTGAAGAAAGAAAGCGTGGCTTTTGGTTAACAGCATTCTTGGTTTTAATGGTAATCGCAAATGCTTTGTCTGTATTTGTTTATTTTGTAAATCCAGACATGATTATAACGGCATTTCCAAAGATATCGTTAGAATTAGCTTATCTACTAGGATCTGTATGCTTATTTAATGTATTTTTAGCTATTAATATATGGATGTGGAAAAAGCTAGCGATATATGGGTTTTATATTGTTGTTATATTTGGTGTTTTAATAAATTTGTATATTGGTCTTGGGCTTATTGGATCATTATCTGGTTTAATGGGGGGGATGATTTTATTTTTAGTAACAAGAAAGAAGATGCAATATTTCGTATAATATTGTTAGCATTTAGATGTAAGAAAATAACAGGATAATATTAATGAAACAGTCAATCATCCATGTTGCTTTAGTTGTGAAAGATTATGATGAAGCCATTGATTTCTATGTGAATAAGTTGAAGTTTGAATTGGTTGAAGATACTTGTCAAGCTGAGCAAGATAAACGGTGGGTGGTTATTTCGCCTCCTGGTTCAAAGGGAATGACGTTATTGTTGGCACGTGCATCAAAACCAGAGCAAGATAATTTTATTGGTAATCAATCTGGTGGGCGAGTCTTCTTATTTTTAAGTACGGATGATTTTTGGCGAGACTATAATCGTATGGTTTCTGACGGCATTAAATTTGTTCGTGAACCACAAGTTCAAGATTATGGGATAGTAGCCGTTTTCGAAGATCTATACGGTAATCTTTGGGACTTATTGGAATTAAGTGCCGATCATCCAATGGCGATTAGAACGCTATAACAAATAAAAATGGTGTCACTCAGTTAATAAAAATTAAGGATGTTTGATGAAAAATAATTATATTGGTGAATTAGTTTTAAGCCAGCAGCAAATCAAAGAGGGTGTAAGTATTTTTTGCTAAAAAGCTGAATGAACGTTTTCAAGATGCGGTCATTATTAGTGTGGTTCCCGATGGTATATTGTTTACAGCAGATTTCAGATAATTACCACGTTAATTCATTATCTATCGCGACATTGTTTGTTAAGCCAAGTCGAGTTGATATTGCTGTGCCTCAATATTTTGCGTATGAAATGGAAAATGATGATTTATTGGTAGGTTATGGGTTACCGTGGCAAAACAAATTAAGAAACGTGCCTTACGTCTCAAAATTGGTTAATGAAAAAGAGAAAAAAGATAGGACACCCATAAGTTTTTTCTAAATAATATCTCGTCACACCGACCCAACATGTTGAATAGATAGAGGTATTATTTTAGCTAGAACCAATAAATCCATTACATTTAGTTACATTTGATGTGTGTTCATTTTCCGTATTTACTGCTCAAATACAGCTTCATTCTTTATTGAGGTATCAAAACACATATGGACGACCCCTCGAGTTGTTCTTTAATTCCTAACTCCTTTTCTATGGAGTTTGTTCAATGCTAGAGTTATTTCTTCAGCCTGAAGCGTTAATGATCTTTGCGACCCTATTTGCACTTGAAGTGGTATTAGGCGTCGACAATATCGTATTCATCTCTGTACTTTGTGAACGTCTCCCACTACATCAGCGTAAAATGGCGCGTAATCTAGGTATTGCGTTGGCTGTTGTTGCCCGCATCGGATTAGTGTTTTCTATTAGCTGGGTAATGTCATTAACACAACCATTAGTGAATGTGTTGAGTTATGATTTTTCTGGGCGTGATTTAATCATGATTGGTGGTGGTGCATTCTTATTAGCGAAAAGCTTAAAAGAATTGTGGATGTGCTTTAGTCACACCCATCAGCAACAAGCAAGTACAGTAAGAGCTGGTATTGCATTAGTGTTATTGCAGATTGTCGCCGTTGATGCGGTCTTCTCAATGGACTCTGTGATCACTGCGGTGGGTTTAACCAGCGAAGTTCCACTGATGGTTGCGGCTATTTTAGCGTCAGCAGTTATTATGGTGCTGTGTGCTGAGAAAATTAACGATTATGTGATGCGTTATCCTGGATTAAAAACGTTAGCACTACTGTTCTTAGTGATGTTGGGCGGTATGTTAATGGCAGAAGGTTTTGCTATTCACTTGAACAAAGGATATGTGTATTTTGCGATGGCCTTTGGTTTAATTATCGAAACTTGTCATATTGTGCTTAAAAAGCAGAATAAGAAAATAATTAGACGGGTATATCCTCAACCCTGTGGTTGGGCAATAAAAGCCAAGTAAGCCTTAAATAAAATAGTCGAATACCGTTCATTTTAAATGGGCGGTATTCGTTTTTTAACAATAAATAATACACCACCAAACCGCTATATAACCTGCTTGTTCTCTATTTATATTCTCATTGCTAACCATCAAATACGTTCATTCTTTCAAGTATAAAATTTTCTTTAAATATAGGTATGGTTATACCGTTAAAAATACCTATTTTCTATCGTCAATAAATTTACCCTTTTAACTTTTTTGAGATGAAGAGTATGGTAAGAAAAAGCATGTGTTATACGAGAATTAATAGTAATAAAAAATCGATTACTTTTCATCTTGTTAAATATTATGCCAATTGATTAAATACTAACACTTGAATTATTTGCTTTCTGATACCATTTTATGATGATGTATCAATATATTTTGATTATTAACTCAAAGGAAAAACGAATATGTGGACTGTTGATCAATTAGTTAAAATTTTAAGTGAAAATGATCAGTGGCAAATCGAGCAAACGGATCAGACGATTATTATTCGTAATCAAGATGGTGTCGCGGCTTATTTGGCGGTTGCAGGCGAGCAAATCTTAGTGGAAGCGCCTTTATTTCCAATGACGATGGTTACTGATGTCGCCAAGCTTAATGATACGATTTTACGCACTCATGAGATGTTTCCATTGACCAATATTTCAATTAATACGGTTGATGGGGACGATTACTATATCGCATTTGGTAGCTTGAGTAGCCAATCTAAGCAAGAGAGCATTGTTATTGAAGTGGCAACATTATTTGTGAATGTTGAAGGCTTTCTTGATATGTACCAACCATTATTAATCGAGGCATAATCGATGAGTGTATTTAAAAAATTGTTTAATTTAGTGCGTGGTTCAGTGAATAACGCGGCAGAATCGGTTGCTGATGCGAATGCTATTACGATTTTGAATGAAGAACTACGTCAAAGTAAGATCGAATTGCGTAAATCAGACGAAGCGTTGGTTTCAATTATTGCAAAACGTAAGCTTTCACAGCAAAAAGTAAATAGCTTTGATGCCAGCATTACTGAATATGAAAAACACGCACGTACCGCAATGGAAAAAGGTCAGCAAGCGTTGGCGCTTGAATGTGCACAAAAGGTTGCGGAATTACGCAGCGAGCAATCTACTGAGCAAGCTTATTGTGATGGATTTTTGAAATCTGAAACAACGATGAAAACTAAAATTGCTCAGGCAAAAGAACGTTTACGTCAAATTGAACAGCAAGTTGATGTTGTTGCGGCACAAGAGAGTGTCATTAAAGCACAAAGCTCTGTGGCAGCAGCTAATGCAGGCAGTAACAGTAAAATGAGTACTGCGTTAGATTCCCTCGATCGCATCAAAGCGCGTCAAGCAGAAGCCTCTGCTAAGTTTGAAGCGGCAGAAGAGTTAGAGTCTGAGTCTTCATCGTCGTCATTAGATAAGAAGTTAGCTGAAGCGGGTATTTCAAAATCAGCGTCATCAGCAGAAGATGAGCTTGCTCGTATTTTGGGTAAATAACATCATTTCTTATCTGTCTTTTTTTATGCCTTTTATCTTATGGTAAAAGGTATTTTTTGGTGTTTAATATGTTCGACTTTTTTAAGAAAAAACCAGTAGAGAAAAAGTCTTTAATTCCAGAAGTACTTGGGTTGAGACTCGGTGGTGTTATCGAATTAGATGCACTAAAAATGAAAATCATTGAGCCTGATTTAACCATTTCTGGTGCCGCAACAACGCAATTAATTCAGGCTGTGGGTGTGGTGCAGTTAGATAACTCAACGCGATTGATTCGTTACTATACTGATGATGACGCGATGGTGCAGGTTTTAATGGATGGTGATTCTGATGCAGATGTACAGCAGTGCATGCTGTCGTATTATTATTCAACAACGCCGATTGACACCGATACTCGATGGAATGAATGGCTCGCGACGGGCGTGGTAAAATCACATTGGGATCTTGATGGTGTTAATTTTACTAAATTGTGGGAAAACGAATTACCTGTTGCGATGACAGAAACAACATGGACATCTGAAACAGAGCATAGCCGCACCGATCAATTTGTCATGCTATATAGTCGTGACGTAAACGCTGATTTATGTGAAATGTTGATTGTGTCTGCAGAAGAACAGATAGTTAATAATCGTGCTGAGCATTGCTTGGTGTTGAGTACCTCATTTGAGCTACAACCGAATGATTTTAAAGTTAATTAAAAATACAGGGAACAGTAGATGTCGGATTTAATGGTAAGTTTATCAACCCTTGGTGATTTTGGGTTATATTTTGGGATTTCTTTAATTTTCTTGATCGCTTTTCGTTTTATTTTCCCATTAGTGACACCCTATAAAGAATGGGAATTGATTAAAAGTGGTAATGTAGCTGCCGCGATTGGTATGGGTGGTTCGTTTATCGGTTATGCCCTTGCCGTTGGGTCTGCAATATCGAACAGTCAAAGTGTGTTAGATTTTGCCGTTTGGGGCGTCGTGGCACTGGTAGCACAAGTGATTGCGTATTTGATTATTCGTATTATTTTCCTGCCTAAAATTAGCGAGCGCATTGAACGAGATGAAGTGTCTGCTGGTGTTATTTTAGCGTCAATTGCGATTGCGGTTGGTTTGTTAAATGCGGCGTGTATGACGTATTAATGACTTTGAGGATTATATTATGAAACGTAGTAGTCATATTCATCGTAATCAGATGCGTAAATCGAATCAGTATCACAATTGGGCTCCGATCACGTTAGTCGCTTTAGGGGCAACTATCGTGTTAACAGGGTGTAATGATAACGATACATTAGCGCAAACCCAATATGATTCCCTACAAGATTGTATTAATGCTGACAGTTCTAATCCCAAACAAGTGGAAATGTGTGCAACCGCTTATCAACAAGCGGTAGATGCTGCGCCAAAGTTTGATTCAAAAAGTGATTGTCAGTCTTCTGGTACGGATAATTGTCGCCAAATACAAGCTAGTAACAATACCAGTTACTGGGTTCCAGCCCTTGCTGGTTTTATTGTCGGACGAATGATGGACAACGGCCGTCATTATTCATCTCAACCTATTTATTATCCATCATCACGACGAACCTCTGGCATGGATCAGTGGGATCGTAATCAAAATAACCGCTATAAAGAATCGACATCTCAGCGTTATAACAATCAATATAGAAACGAAAAACCAGCGGTTAGTCGTACAATTTCACGCGGTGGTTTTGGATCTAAAGCGAGTGCAAGATCAAGTTGGGGTGGCAGTCGTAGTAGTGGCTGGGGTGGTTAATTTTTAGGCTTTAATAGGTATAAATAGAGCATGTTACGAATTCCAATAAAAGAGCGTTCAGATTGGCGAATGATAGCCAATGAATTTGGCTTTCGATTTCACACCTTTGATGGAGAAGAATATTGGACTGAACGGTATTACTATCAATTTTCTTTAAAGCAAATTGAACGTGATCTCGAAGAGCCAACCGAAGAACTTAACCAAATGTGCCTTGCTGTTGTGAATGATGTTGTAAACAGTGATGCGCTAATGGAAAAATTTGCGATACCTCAGGCAAGTTGGGATCTTGTACGGAAGAGTTGGCATAACAAAGAACCCTCGCTTTATGGACGGTTTGATTTTAGCTATGACGGCAAAAATCCCGCTAAATTGCTTGAAGCTAATTTTGACACACCAACATCAGCGTATGAATGTGGTTTCTGGCAATGGATTTGGTTAGAAGACAATGTAAAGTTAGGTCAAATATCACGTGGAGCCGACCAATTTAATTCATTTCAAGAACAGTTTATTGAACGATTAGCGACGTTAGCGGAAACATCGAAAACAAAAGTATTGTATTTTGCCTGCGGTCTTGAGGGCGGTGAAGAAGATTATGGTACCGTAACCTATTTTGCGGATTGTGCGCGTGTTGCAGGATTAACACCTAAAATTATTTATATTGAAGATATTGGCGTTGATAGTGATGGGAATTTTACGGATTTAAATGATCATGTGATTCGATGGCTTTTTAAACTGTATCCGTATGAAATGCTGTTTCGAGAGGATTTCTCAAAATATTTAGATAATGGCACCTTATATTTAGAACCACCGTGGAAGGCAATTATCTCAAATAAAGCTATTTTGCCATTATTGTGGGAGAAATATCCTCACCATCCTAATTTATTGCCTGCCTATTTTGCAGATAAAAAGCACTTGCTCGATGATAAACAAGGTATTGTTAAAAAGCCTATTTTTTCACGCGAAGGTGCCAACGTTAAAATAGAAAAAGAGGGCAAAGTGATTGCTGAGTCTGATGGTTTCTATGGTGAAGAAGGGTATATTTATCAGGCGTTTCATCCTTTGCCTAAGTTTGGTAATGATTATACCGTTATTGGCAGTTGGGTGATTGGAGATAAAGCGGCGGGTCTTTCTATCCGTGAAGATAATACGTTAATTACTAAGGATTCATCGCGTTTTATCCCCCATATCATTTTATAAGATGAGATAAGCAAAGATCCTAGGTGTAAATATTCTTTCTCGTTGAAAGTATATAAAACAGAGGTTCTTTGCTTATAAACTGATTGTAATGAAGTATTAATTAAAGCGTTTACGTTCCACAAAGAAATGCAGTAAAGCCATACCACCATGACCAATTAAATACGCTTCAATTAGCCCTGTTAATGATTTATGAATTTCACGTACATCATTGGCATAAGGGGAGTGGCTTAGCCATAAAACTAACCAAACTAATGCTGCTGTTTCAATTAAGATTAATGCACCAATACCTAAGCCTTGAATAATATTACCTAAGCCTTTTTCTCGAGGTTCAGGTAACTTTCCTTTCATTATCTGCTTGATATCATCTTTTAAAACAGCATTATCACCAAAAAGGTAAGGGAAAAATTGTCTAAATGATTGTTTGGTGAGCATGAAAATAATCATACCAATGGTAGCAATAATCGTTAATGAACCTAGAATAATATGCAACCACAAGAAAATAGTATTAGACATGCCTGCTTCTACGGCACCAGCATGCGTCATATGTACTAAGTTACTGTTTAATATTTGAAGGATAATTAATCCAGCAAGTGTGGTATGTAGATGACGTAATCCTACATTAGGAAAATAATGAACAATATATCGCCAAAAAGAACGTAGGATAGGCATGGTATCTCCAAATTATTATACTGTGAGCATGAATTAGGGAAAATTTTTATAAATTTAGCATAAGCCATAAATATTTATGCGTAATAATTTACTATTATACCGAAAAATAACTATCCATTAATAATGATAAAGGGTGTTTATTTGGCTGTGAATATTAAATAATCACATTAGGTTTTATTAATATTGTTTTTATATATGGAGATTTTAATGAGCTCATCATTACTCGTACCGACGTTATCACAAATACAGGTTTATCCAGTAAAATCGATAGCAGCATTAACGCAATCTCAAGCTTGGGTTGAAAAGCAGGGGTTAGCCTTTGATCGTCGTTTTATGGTGGCGAGTGATAAAGGTGTGATGATTACGGCTCGAAAATATCCACAAATGGTAAAAATCACTGCAACACTAACGATGACCGGATTAGTGCTGCAATACCCAAATAAAACAGATTTAGTTTTACAGTATGCTGATTTTGCAATGGTTGATGTGCCAGCGACTGTGTGGAATGATAATTTTAGTGCTTACACAACAACGGTGATCGCGAATCAATGGTTTAGCGATATTATTGGTCATTCGGCCCAGTTACTTTTTTGTGGTCAGCAATCAAATCGAGTGCGTCCTAAAATTGGTCATAATGTTAGTTTTGCTGATGGTTATCCGTTATTGATCATCAGTGAGGCATCACTTGCTACGTTAAACGAACGTAGTAGTGAGCAACATACTATGGCGCAATTTAGAACTAATCTAGTGGTGTCTAATACTGACGCTTTTGCTGAAGATGGATGGAAACGGATCCGTATTGGTGAGGTTGAATTTGAAGCAGTTAAACCCTGTGCGCGGTGTATTCTTACAACCATAGATCCTTTGACTGGCGAGTTTAATGCGCTAAAAGAACCCTTAAAAACTATGGCAACGTTTCGTGCTAATGCGACAGGGGATGTCTTTTTTGGACAAAATTTAGTGGCTTTAAATGAAGGTACTATTCGTGCGGGAGATGTGGTTGAGGTATTAGAAACTAAAACGAAAGAAATCTATGCGGATAATGCTGAAACTAAGTTATTGCTTACCTGTGTTGAGCGTGAGGATATCGCGTCTGACTTTACAACGTTTTGGTTAGAGTCTCATCAACAATCACCGTTGCCGACTTATTTGCCAGGGCAGCATTTGCCGTTACAACTTGAGATTAATGGTGAGTTTATTGCTCGGCGTTATACTTTATCTTCCAGTCCGTCTCGCCCTGGGCGTTATGCTATTTCAGTAAAACGGATTAATGATGGACGAATTTCTAATTGGTTACATCAGAACTTTCACGTTGGCGATGTACTTGCTGCTGATAAACCGGGTGGAGATTTTCACTTAGGACGCCATACTGATAAGTTATTATTATTGTCTGCGGGAAGTGGTATTACGCCGATGTTATCTATGCTGCGATATTTATCCGATCACGATAATATTCGTGATGTTGTGTTTTATCATCAATGCAGTACCGAAGCTGATATTCCTTCGTTACAAGAATTACATCAACTTGAAAAGATGCATCCCTCACTTGATTTACGAATAGTACTTAGTCAGCCTAAACGCGATTGGCAAGGTGAGTCAGGGCGACTAAGCCTGAGCCATCTAGCAATGATCAGCAATTTAGATCAACGCCAAGTGTTTGTGTGTGGTCCTAATGCCTTTATGGATACGGCTAAAAAATTATTATTGAAAATGGGCGTATCTCCTGCACGTTATCATCAAGAAGCCTTTGGTCCTTTAGGTGGGTCATCAACACCAAAACAAGCTGTAAAGCTTAATATTGATGGTCATATTTTTAAGGGTAATAATCAGCAAACGTTATTAGAACAAGCAGAGGCCGCGGGTGTTGAACTTAATTATAGTTGTCGTGCTGGTTTTTGTGGCGCGTGTAAAGTGACCTTAACCTTGGGGCAGGTTGAACAGCCTGATGTCCCTGCATTATTACCGCAAGAAAGGCAGCAAGGTAAAATATTAGCGTGTTGTTGTATCCCTAAAACAGATCTTAAAATAACAAAGTAAGTCTTTATCTTGAAAAAAGAGCATTGATATTATTTGCATGATGAGAGTGCAAAAATATTAGAGCAAGCGATGAATGATATGGGACTGTACCAAGTCGGTGTAAAGTTAAGCCTTGATGAAATCACGGCTTATCTCAAAATGCTAACCGGTGAGTATAACGGTAAATTGTTGCAATAAATTTGCTATAGAAACGGTTTCTTAGTTAAGAAGCCGTTTTATATTGGTCAAAATAAAAATTCAAATTTAGAGAATATTATTTTGACGCATAATGCTGAAAAGGAATTTAATGTGAGGTATGCTGCGACGCAAACGATTACAATAGAATAAGGATTTCGTATGTTTAGTAAGCCACTTATCGCACTATCTATTACTTTAGCTCTTTCTGGATGTGTTACAACACCTGCAATTCAACATCAACCTTTCACGCTGACCGTTGCTCATATTAATGACACCCATTCACATTTTGATCCGGTGAAATCTAGTTTTTCGGCTAATGGTGTTGAAGTTTTTAACGAATTTGGTGGTTATCCTCGCTTGCAAGCAATGGTTAAACAATATAAAGCGCAAGCACAAAAGAATGACCAGAGTTTGTTATTTTTAGATGCGGGTGATGCTTTCCAAGGCAGTGCTTATTTTAAAATAAACCAAGGTGCGATGAATGCTGATCTTCTTGACCAAATGGGGTTAGATGGCATGGCATTAGGTAATCACGAATTTGATCTTAATAATCAAAAATTAAATCGTTTTGTGAGTAGTTTAGATTTCCCTATTATTGCAACAAATGTTGATGTTAGCCATGACACTAATTTCAATGGGCAGACAAACATTTTACCTTATCAAATTTTTGCCTTTGATGGTGATCATAAGACCGTTGTAAAAGATATTAATAACTTACCAAAGCATAAAAATTTAGTTGCTGTGTTTGGTTTATCTTTACAAAATATGCCTAATATTGCCCCTCATACGGGGGATGTAAAATTCCTTAATGAAGTAAAAACAGCACAATCAACCGTTGATTTTCTTAAATCAAAAGGGGTTAATGATGTTATTGCATTAACTCATATTGGTAATGCAACTGATATTGCTTTGGCCGGAAAAGTGAACGGTATTGATTTGATTGTTGGTGGTCACTCACATACATTATTAGGTGATTTCACTAATATCGGTTGGAGTAATTTTGGTCCTTATGCACAAATGGTGAAAAATCCAAATGGCAAAGCGTCAACCTGTATTGTGCAAGCTGGAAAATATGCAGAAGCTATCGGTAAGGTAAATGTTAGCTTTAACAGCCAAGGTGAAGTAACCAACTGCGCTGGGCATAATACGCTACTAAGTAACGATGTGTTTTATCATAAATCTGATCGTAAACCACAAGATAAGTTTACCGCTGCACAAACGACACAAGTAGAGCAGTTTATTGCTAAGCAAAAGAACATTGTTATTATTAATGAAGATAGCCAACTTCGTCATGAAATCGACACTAAATACAAACCTGCTGTAGAAAAAGCCTATGGCAACATCATTGCTCAAGTACCGATTGAAATTAAGCATGAGCGTCGCCCTGGAGACAGTGGTGCAGCGGATAAGCATGGTTCAGCTGTTGCGCCATTAATTGCAGAAAGTCAGTATTATTGGGCTAATTTACCTCAAGTTCAAAAAGTAACAGGTAAAAAAGTTGATTTTGCATTAATTGGTGCGGGCGGTATTCGTACTAATATTAATGAAGGCGAATACCGTGAAGGTAATGTTCGTTTAGAAATGCTACCGTTTTCTAATTATTTATCAGTGTTGTCATTAAAAGGTTCAACGGTTAAGCAATTATTGCAAGATACGATCACGGCAACGTTACCTGAAGGCGCACATGCGGGTAAATACCCATACGGCGGCCATATTCGTTACACTTTTGATGAAACTAAAGCACATAAAGCGGGTCATTTAACCAGTATTGATGTGATGACGGGCACTGAAAAACACCCAATATGGACACCATTACAAAACAATAAAACCTATAATGTTGTGATTAATAATTATAACGCTACGGGTAATGATGGTTGGACTCCGATATTTACCGCTCAAAATAAACATTCTACTCGTATTGATCTTATTGATGTGAATGGGAAATTAGTAGGTTACAAAGTTAAAAATATCGAAAAACAGGGTGATAAATATCAAGTTATTTATCAAGGTAAAGCCCCTAATTGTAAAGCAGTAAACACTGATTGTGATACTGACGCACAAGCCTTTATTGACTATATTTCACAAACTCGTCATCAATTAGTACCACTGCCATATTCAGTAGTGACATTAGATCGAATAATAAAATAATAACATTTAGTTAAGAATAGATAATGGGTAACGTATCTGAATACGTTGCCCTTTTTTACGATTATTTTTTAGATTGAATAGTAGTTAATGAAAATCTATTCATATTTATTTATTGGTGTGATTTTGGCTGTGTAGTTTGCTTTATTAAAATAAAAGTAATGTATTTCAATAAATTACTTTATTTTTATGTGAGCGGTAAGACTGTTTTTAATATCTAACATCTTGAGCGAGTAATGATAAATATATTTTTGTTTATAGAACGTTAAAAATTAAAAAAAACACTATACAATCAAATTAATTTCATTAGTATAGAACTCGGCCTGTAATTCAGACCTATTTATATGTAACGTTATGTTTTAGAAAACTTTCTTTGTAACGCTTTACCCGTGTCATGAAGCTTTCCATGCATAAGCTATAACATAAATAATTCTTTTTCTGGCTACATTACGCAATTTGCGAATTATTTAATTAAAATTTGGAGACAGTCATGTCTAAATCAACTGGTATCGTTAAGTGGTTTAATGAAGAGAAAGGTTTCGGTTTTATCACTCAAGACAATGGCGGCGCTGACGTATTTGTTCACTTCCGTGCTATCACTGGCGAAGGTTTCAAAACTTTAGCTGAAGGTCAGAAGGTTTCTTTTGACGTAGAACAAGGCCAGAAAGGTCCTCAAGCTGCAAACGTTGAAGCTGCTTAATTCGCACTCGCGTTAAATGTTTTTTAAATACCGACATTATGTCGGTATTTTTTTATTTATATTTTACCTGTTGAATGTAATTGTCCCATCAATATTATTAATACTATCTTGTATCGATCTGATTCATAGCGATTATTAAATTAAACCATTTGAGTAATTTTGTGTTTTTTATACAATTATTACCTTCGATCGTTATTAGTGTTAATTGTTATGATAAATCCATCCTCATTGTCTACTACTATATCTTGTGATGCTTTACGTTTTTTTCAATTACGATCAGGTTTTGAAAATGGTCAATTAGATCCATTAACGGTTGATTTATTGTCTGGGCAACATTTAGCGTTGTCTGGTGCCTCTGGCTGTGGGAAAAGTAGTTTATTGCAAGTTATTGCTGGTCTTAAAGCGCCACAAAATGGGTATTTTAATTATCAGCAACAGCTGATTGATACTGAGTCATTGTCATTTTGGCGCCAACAAATATGCTATTTGCCACAACAAGCCGTGATGGGAGCGGATACCGTATTAGAGGTATTGTTATTGCCGTGGCATCTTAAAGCAATGTTATCTTCTCATATAAAACCTACTGAAGAATATTGCCAACAAGCATTAGCTGACGCTGGATTGATAGTGGCACTTGATAAAGAAGTGGCATTATTATCTGGCGGTGAAAAGCAACGATTAGCCATTGCGCGTGCAGTCTTGATGCAACGTCCAGTGTGGTTAATGGATGAACCTACGTCAGCATTAGATCCTGTGGCGAGAAATAAAATTATTTTATTAATAAAGACATTGAATGTTATCTGTATTTCAGTTTCTCATGATCCGATATGGCTTGCGACAGCCGATCAGGTTTACAACATGGATATAGCATCAGGAATAGACCAATGACAGCAACCATTAGCCATGCTATCGATTTACGCTGGTCAGCCATGGCAGGTTTTTACTTGTTATTACTGATCCCATTAATACTATTTCAGCGTTGGCAGTTAGGATTGAGCCGTACACTGATTATGTCTGTATTACGGATGACATTGCAGTTATCCGTGGTTGGTATTTATTTACATACATTATTTGGTTGGCAGAGTTTCGGTTTAAACCTTGTCTGGTTAACCGTTATGGCTCTTTTTGCCAGTTACACCATTTGTAAACGTTCTGATGTTAATCTATTTCGAGTGATACCAGCGGTTATTTGTGGGCAAGTTATCGCATTATCGGTGGCATTACCTGCGGTTTTAGCGGGTGTTATTCAAGTTTCACCCTGGTGGCAAGCACAATATATGATCCCGATAGCTGGGATGTTATTAGGTAATAGCTTAACTGCGAATGTGTTGGCATTGTCTCGTTGGGGAAGTTTACTGAAAGAGAATCATCAAGAATATCAATATTATTTAACGATGGGATCACCTAATCCTGCTCAGCCTTTTATTCGTACGGCTTTTAAAGCCGCATTAGCGCCACAATTAGCTTCAATGGCAACGTTAGGTATTGTGAGCCTACCAGGTATGATGACGGGACAAATTTTAGGCGGAGCAATGCCACTGGTCGCCGTTAAATACCAGTTAGTGATCATGGTGGCTATATTTGTTTCAGGTGTGCTTTCTGTTGCGACGACACTGACACTTGTAAAACGTCGTTCATTTGATGCTTATGGTAATGTGTTGTAATTTTTTATTTTGAGAAAATGAGTAGAGTAGAAAACAAAAAAGCAGCGTTAGGCTGCTTTTGTTTGTTTGTTTGTTTGTTGGATTGGAGAGCCGTTTTATTTGATTTCTGTAATTGGAAAAATTTCAGTTGGCGCGACAAGTTCATCTTGGGCTGCGATTGTTTGTAGTTCCCATTCGCCACGGCGATGGGTTTCTTTTAATACCGCATAACAAGCATTATGAGCATGTTCAAAAGCTTGTTCTGCTGACCAGCCTTTTAATAAACCACCAGTAAATAATGCTGAAATAAGATCACCAACGCCTACTGGCTGGTTATCAAATGCTAGATGTGGACGTTGTGCTAAATAGCAGCCGTCTTTTGTTGCCAACATCATTGAAAACTTGTCTATTGATAAGCTATGAAGATGTTTTACTAATACCATTTTAGGGCCAAGAGTTAGCGCGTGCTGACAAGCTTTAACGGCATCGTCTAATGTATTGATTGTCATACCAACAAACTGACTAAGCTCAAATTGGTTAGGAACAATTACATCAGCCAGTGGCATTACATCATTAATAAGGTGTTCAGATATGCCATCAGCGACGATACATCCTTTTTCAGGATCGCCCATAACAGGATCACAGATATAGATAGCATTAGGATTTTGCTGTTTAACTGTTTTAACGGTCTCAATAATAGCTAAACATTGATCAGCACTACCTTGGTATCCGGTAAGGACTGCTTCACAGTTTTTAAGCTGATCAATGTTGTTGATGCCTTTGACAAGGTCAATTAAATCGGTTGCTGGAAATGCTGTTCCTGTCCAACCTTGTTTGTATTGAGTATGGTTAGAAAACTGTACGGTATGTAATGGCCAAACTTCAAATCCCATACGTTGAAGAGGGAATACTGCAGAACTGTTACCAGCATGACCATAAACAACATGTGACTGTATTGATAGAATACCTTTCATTGAGGTTCCTTATAACTATCGTATATATAGGTATACTTTACATGTGCTGATATCAGAAACCTAGTCATTTTATATCGTAATTATTCCTTGCAAAAATGCAGACTATTTATTGTTCGACAAATAAAGACAATTTTATTATTACTAACGAAATAAAACTGTAATGTAATTATAGTCTGCTTTATTGGTTATTTAGCTTATTTTTTAACCGTTGAGTGTGTTTTCTTGATGTTATTTTTTATCTTTATAAACATGTAGTTATCGATTTTGTCAGTGGTTATCCACAATTTATTATCAAATTTATTTAAAAAAATATTTACAGCATCAAAAATAGGCGTTAATGTTCGATTCGTCTGTTACTCAGACCTAATGTGTTTTAAATAAAACCACAATGTCATTTCTAATCATTGTTATCCGTTTATGTTGCAAACGTTGTAGCAGTGCCAAGCTATAAGAAGGGTGATCTTATAGTTAAGAAGTAGTAGGTCAATGAGTAAAGCTCTATATCAAGGCTAATTAACGCTTTGGTATAAAACTATTTAAACTCAAATTGATAGCCTCAAATATATATGCTGATAAAAAAAGTAATATTTGGGCATAAAGGAAATATAAACTATGACTTCACAAACAGGTATTATTCGTAGCTTCAACCCAGTTGATAAAATTGGTTTAATTACTAGCGATCTTGGTGGCGATATTCGTTTTGATGCATCTCAAGTATGCAGTCGCTCACAGCCATCATCTGGTAGTATGGTTGAATTTATGTTAGATGATTCAAGCACTAAACTTAAAGCGGTTAAAATTCGTTTTATCTGATTTAGTTAATGAGTTGAATGTTTACTGAAAATGTAACGTTCCTCCATAATTAAATAAATAATCCCGGCCTTGGTCGGGATTTTTTTATTTGAGTCATTACAATGCTAATTCTAATGGATAATTAAAGTATTATTACTAATAATACTGATATCATTATTGCGTATTTTGATGAAATATTAATATTGTTAATGGAAAATACAGATACTGTCATTATTGATAATATGATAAAACTGCTTAGTAAGTAGTTTGATGCTTAAAAAAGGTAGAGAAAATGCATGAATTGACAGAAAGTGATTATGATATTCTTCACGCGATGGAAAATATTGTTGATGGTATCGCTGCAATGTGGGGTGAGCATACTGAAGTCTTATTGCATTGTTTAGATTCTCGCCATCCGTCAATTATGAAAATTGCCAATGGACATATTACGGGACGTGAAGTCGGTGCGCCAATTACCAATATTGCATTAGTAAAGTTAAATGAAGGCAAAGATGTTTCTGATGCTTATATTACCAAAGCACCTGACGGTAAAATGTTACGTTCATTAACAACAGTGATCCGTAATAAGCAGCAGCAAGCGATAGGTTTACTCTGTGTTAATTTTAATTTAGACGCCCCATTTCAATCTATGATCCATAGTTTAATGCCAACAATTGGTACTTATTGTGATCATGGTGTTACTGCGGAAA
Source organism: Photobacterium carnosum (assembly GCF_002849605.1). Classification (GTDB taxonomy): domain Bacteria; phylum Pseudomonadota; class Gammaproteobacteria; order Enterobacterales; family Vibrionaceae; genus Photobacterium; species Photobacterium carnosum. The sequence continues at coordinate 73,914 of NZ_NPIB01000011.1, read as the reverse complement.
CGTTTGCGCGTAATAGTGATGAAATGATGCATAGCTCGATTGAAAATGTTCGTGAGCAGGTAATGAGTGATAGTTCGATCCCTCCCTCAAAGAAAAGTCGAGAAATTGTAACGCGATTACATGACCTTGGTATTTTTGATCTCAAAGACAGTGCTCAAATAGCAGCAAAAGGGTTGGATATTTCCATTCATACTATTTATCGCTATTTGCGAGAAATACGTGCAAATTAAATATGTAATTAAACAATGACATTATTTCATAGGATAGTGTCATTGTTTATTATTCTAAATAATTGATAATTTTTTATTTTTAAAAATGCATATTTTTTCTATTTTTCATGATGTTTCTTTAATTGATACTCTGCTTTTTTTAGACCTTCCGTTACTCATTAATACCCATCAATAAACGTGCTTAAATAACAGGCGTGATTTTTGCATCCTTTTTCGTTCCCTGATTAACTACGTTGGTTGAGTTATGGAAACGATGAAAATTATCCGTAGAGTATTAATGCTTTTTTGCTTTTGTGGTGGGTTGTTGTTCAACATCTCGATGGCTCAAGCACAACAAATCTCAGGCTTTGTATTTAATGATGATGGGAATGGTGGTGGTACTGCCACGAATGGTATTAAAGATGGAACCGAAACTGGGTTAGGTATTGGAATCCCTATCGTTGCTTATAACACTTCGACTGGTTTATGTTATGCAACGACAACAGATGTAACAACGGGAGCATATGCCCTGACGGTGGGAACTACGGGCACTTATAAAGTCTATGAAGCTATTAATGAAATGAATACCACTTCTCCAACTTGTCCGCCAACAGCGCCTATATTAGACATCAATACGGGTAGTTATGGTGGCGGTACTATCGGGGATGCTGCTACCTTTCAATCGAGTAGTGCTAATATTGTGACAGTGAGTGCTGGTATTGTAACTGACGTTAATTTTGCTGATTTTGCTGTAAGTTCTTTTGAGGTGTGTTCTACTCCGGCATATTTAACCCAATCTAATGGTTCTGGCTCAACTGTTTTAAATGCCATTAATTTAGCGACAGGATCGGTTAATTCACTGACGTCACCCGTAACGGCTGGTTCTGGTGTTGGGTATTCTATGGTGACAAATACATTGGCTGGAATACAGGCAACAAACACACTTAATTTATTTGACAGTGCTTATAATTCTTATTCATTACCCATATCTAATTCAACCATGCCAAGTGGCGCTAATAATGGTGATATAGATGATAACGGTATTTTATATGCACATAAGGATGGAGATTTCTATTTATTTGATACCAATCCAAACAGTGAAACCTATTTAACTCAAATTGGAACCTTACCGACGACAAGTTTAAATTATGCTGATATTGCGTTTAACCCGATTGATGGCTTTATTTATTCTGTGCCGAGTAATAATTCACGAACACTATATCGATTTAATCCAACAACAGGCACAAGAACGTCATTAGGAGTATTACCTGGAATCGCTAATGGACCATATGGTGCGATGTATTTTGATAATCAAGGCTATATGTATATATCAGAAAACCCATCGCCAGGACGTATTTATCGTATTGATGTATTGGATGGTTCAAAAGCCGCGGGCAGTTATACGGCCACACTTTTTTCTCAAACAAATGTTTCTGCGGCAGGTAATGATGGTGCCCGTTGTCGTTATGCACCAGTACCGTTAGATTGGGCTGATGCACCAACCGTTAATGGTTATGCGACAGAATTAGTTGATAGCGGTCCACGTCATATGACCGAAGCTTCAACGCCTTATTTAGGGGTAAATAATCCGGATAATGAAAATGATGGCCAGCCTACAGTTACCGCTGATGGTGATGATAGTAATGGATTAATACCGGATGATGAGGATGGATTTATCCAACCTGCGATAAATAATATTCTTGTTAGTGGCGATATATTGTCTTTAATTGTACCCGTTGTTACTTCAGGTAACGATAACTTATATGGTTGGATTGATTTTGATGCTAGCGGTACTTTTGATGCAGATGAAAGACAAACTGCTAATATCACTGTTTCTGGTAATGAACAATTAGATTTTAATGTGCCGGCGGATATGCAATTTATGGATAGCTTTGTTCGTCTACGCATCTGTTCTAGTACTGAAACCTGTGATAGTCCAACAGGCGGTAGTGGCGATGGTGAGGTTGAAGATCATGTTATTTTATTAAAACCTCAGGGTGATTTAGCGTTAACGTTAGCGATGGATCCTAGTGTGAATGTCACGCTTGGGATCCCATTTAATGTCGTGGTAAATATTGAAAATATGGGATCAACCATAGCCTTAAATACTAAAGTAACGCTGCCTATTCCTGCAGGATACAGCTTTGTTAAGGCATATGCAGGTGATGGTGTTACAGAAATCACGACGTATGATCCATTAACGGGAGAATTAGATCTTGGTGCGATTGGGTTAGGATTTAATGATTATGCGGTGATCCGTTTAGCGCCTCAGGTATTAACTGCACCTAGTATTAATGCTGAGATCATTACGACGAGTATTAATGATATTGATTCGACGCCAAATAACGGTTTTGGTAATGGCGAAGATGACACTAATAGTGTAACACCCATTATTTCTATCTTTGTGCAACCCAATATTTGTGAGGCGCCCGTTGTTTTTGAAGGTGGCGATGCTTATTTAGCCGCAAATGGTGAATATGTTGTGACGCCTAATGCTACTAACCAAAAAGGGTATTTGTGGAGCTATGAGTATATTGATTTAAACCAACCCATGTATGCTGAACTTGCAGTTTATTTGGGTGATAGAACCTGTAATACCGGCTGTCCAACAGGGATTGAAAGTGGTGCTGATGGTATGACGTTTGTATTATCTGCTGATGCGCGAGATCTGAATGCCTTTGGTGCTTTTGGTGGTGGATTAGGTGTTGGTGATATTTTTGGAGCTACACCTGTTTCGCCATCGGTGGTATTTGAATTTGATACCTTTGATAACACCTTTATTGGGGCGACAGATGATGCTGTTGGCGGGCAATATATTGATCATACCGCCGTTTATCTTAATGGAGATGTGTATACCCCAGATGCTGCTAATACCCTTATTCCTGCCACGTCTGTTTCTGGTGGGGAATTAGAAGATGGTCGTTATCATATAGCGCAGTTTGAATGGGATCCAACCATTAATCAATTTACCTATTATGTTGATGGCGTCATGGTGGGCCAGTTTACGCGAGATATTCGTAATGATCTGGGTAATAATATGGTGCGCTTTGGTTTTACTGGAAGCACTGGGGCAGGGTATAACCTTCAAAAAGGGTGTTTTACTAAGGCTCCAAATGTTCTAGGTAGTGATTTAGGTGATGCTCCAGATACGAGTATTGGAACGGGGACTAATAATTACACTACAACCTATGAAAATGACGGTGCTGCCCATGTTCAAGCAGATAGTGATAATAACGGTTTTATTGATTTGCGAATGGGTACTTTGTGGGATGCTGATATTGGCGATCTTCAGAATATTGGTGCAATCGCTGATGATAACGATAATTTTGATGATGAAGATGGCGTTAGTGTGCTTCTTGCCGCAACCAAAGGGGCGAATTTTGATATTGCGATTAATGTTGCTGAAGATGCAGCTCGTATTAGTTCAGGACAACGATTATATGCATGGTTAGATTTTAATCTTGATGGTGATTGGGATGATAGTGGTGAACAAATCATTGCCGATGTCAGTGCTGTGATAGGAAATAATAATTACAGTGTGCCGATTCCCTCAAATGCCATTGTTGGTTACAGCTATTTGCGGGTACGTTTATGCAGTGATGTCAGTTGTGATAGTCCTATTGGACTCGCGAATGACGGTGAAGTCGAAGACTATCGAGTTTTAATTTCTGATTTAATCAGCAATAACCAGTGTGATCTCATTGTGCAAACGCGTTTACCGATAGCCGCGACAGATTATAGTTATAATTCACTCGATGTTACTGCTGAGCCTATTACTTTTAATAATATTGTTAATCCAATAATAATAACGAATCAAATCAATATTAATAATATTAATGCAATTGGTTTTAATCGTATTCATGGTTTGATTTACGGTTCTTTCACCGACATGTCACAAGCTGATCGTATTCATCATTTGTTTGTGACCGATAAAACAGGCACTAGCTTTATTGATTTAGGTGAAATTCGAGCTGAATCAGCAACCACTATTCGTCGTTTACAAGATGGTGAAAGTTTTGATTTTGCCAAAGGGGATTCACTGCGTCATAGCGGCTACAGTTCGACCTCGACGGTGTTGAGTGCGCCAACTGCGGGTGATGTTACAGCCGATGGTAATTATTTAATTGTATGGCGAACGTCATGGGATTCATTAGTTAAAATTGATCTCAATACACAGACCTTTACTACTGTTCCTTTAGATATTGCTACCATGGGAGGCTCTTATGGTGGTGGTTCAATAGATGTTGGGGCTGATTTAGCCATTAGTAGCCAATCTGGGTTGGGTTATTTAGTTGATTTAAATGGCGACATGCTTTACAGCGTTAATGTGTCAACAGGTGCTGTTACGGCTCAAGCTCTGACTTATTTTGGTGCTGAGCCAACGTTAGATACCAATAGTAAATTACAGGCAGGGGCATTAGTGATCGATGACGCGATTAGCCTTTATGCTCTGACGAATGGTGGTAATCATGATACAAATCAAGATGGCACGGTTAATTTAAATGAACAAGCGGTTGTCTATCGTATTAATGCCATTACTGCAGAAGTGGAATATGTAACGGCTTCTAATGAAAGTAGTTTACAAGGTAATGATGGTGCGGGTTGTTATGATTCGATCGATTATGGTGATGCTGCAGCAACATATGGCCAAGCCAGCCATGCGTATTTAGATGCGGCATTAGATGGCGTGGCAGATTTAGCGCTTGGTTCTCGTTGGGATCCTGAATTTATACAATGGGTGAGCACTGATGCAACAGGTGATGATATCCATGGCCAGAATGATGAAGATTTAGTGATACCTGCTCAAATCATTGTAGAAACCAGCACCACGTTACCGATTCAAGTCGTTGGTAATGGTTTTGTAAGTATTTGGGTTGATATAAATAATGACGGTGATTTTTCCGATAGCAATGAATTATTGATCAACGATCAGGCGGTCACGGCAGGGAATAATAATATTGCGATAACGTTAGATGCCGCCAGCGCCGAAGGGTTTAATGGTAATACTGTGATGCGGGTGCGTTTATGTTCAGCCGCTAACAGTTGTAATACGTTTGATGGTGCAGCCGTTGATGGTGAAGTCGAAGATCATTTATTTGAATTGCTCAATCGTATTGTTTTAAGTGGCGTGGTGTTTGAAGATAATGGTGTCGGTGGCGCAACGGCGGCGCATGATGGTATTCAAGACGGCACTGAAGTTGGCTTAGGCAACTTTACTGTTACCGTAACCTTTAATGATGCTGGCGTTACTGGAGTGACGACGGGTGATGTGATAGCAACGGACATGACGTCAGGTGATGGTAGTTATAAATTTATTCTTGGCGTTGATTTTTCAGGTAAAAATTTATTACTTGATGTGATTAAACAAGCGGATTGGATCGATATCAGTGAAGCGAATGTCACTGTGATCCCACAAGTGACCAGCACCAGCGTTATTGATAGTCAGATGGCTGTTAATGCAAATGCGGGAGACGATATTAGTGGCCTTGATTTCGGTAAGGTACGTGAATCAAGAATGGAACCCGATAATTTTAGTGAAGTTGAACCTGGAAAGGCGGTGTTATTCCCACATAAGTTTACGGCTGCAACGGCAGGAAGTGTGAACTTCTCTATTATAAATTCAGAAGTGTCTCCAGCGAATACCGGTTGGAATACCGTTCTTTATATAGATAATAACTGCAATGGCGAAGTTGATGGTGCAGATGCTCAAATAGTCAATCCAGTTGCGGTTAATAGTAATAGCGCGGTATGTCTACTCAGTAAAGTGTTTGTGCCAGCAGATGCACCACTTAATGCCCAATATCATTACGATATAGCTGCAGATATGATCTTTAGTGATAGTGCAGGCACAGGACATGGTATTACGCGTCAAGTTCTTGATAAAGATACTGTTAGAGCAACGTTCCGTGGTGCGGGAGAATTAAAGCTTGAAAAAACGGTACGTAATATTACTCAGGGAACGGCAGTTGGAGTCAGTAATAATGGTCGTCCTGGCGATATACTAGAATATGTTATTACCTTTACTAACGTAGGGAATGGTGATTTAACTGAAGTCAGTATTTTTGATAGTACCCCTAGTTATACTGGATTATCTCAAGCTATAGATTGTACGTCGGGTAGCGTGCCAACGTCTCTCACTTGTATGCCTGTTACTACTAATGGATCAAATATTGTAGGTTATGAGGGGGAGATACGCTGGAATATGATAGGTTCTTTAGCTTCAGGCGATCAAGGAACAGCTATTTATTTAGTGAAAATAAAATAGTATCGTCATTGACTAATATTTCAAGAAATAACTATACGATAGAATATCGATATGGTTATTCTTTATATTGATAAATGTAATATATATTAATTATAAAACAGTTGTTCTTTAATTAAGAATAAATCAATCAAGTTATCCAATAAATTAATGTGTAATAATTATTTTTACGTAAATAATTGTTGTCGAATATTTTTAAATTAATTTCTTATAATTTCTAATTTGTGTAATACACGTTATAGCATATTGGCTATTTTAAAAATGTCATCCCATGATTCTATGGCTATAACATTAGGTTTTTAGGTTTAATTTCGCATTTAAATAATGATTCGCAAAATTACAATTAATTATCCATTTTGCTTTTTAAATAAACACATGTAATTAACTCATTGTTTTTTAATGGTGTAAAAGTTTTTATTATTGGCATGCTTATCGCATTAGTTATATTTCACGGATCATAAAGGATGAGGTGTAATATGAAAAATTTATTATTGATAGTGATTGGCTGTTTGATGATGTCTTTTTCTGTTTATGCGGAAGATGACAACTTACTAGTAAGTAAAATGGATGCATATATAGTTGAAGTAAATAAGAAAGGAGAGGAAAAATTAGTAAAAGCAGAAAATGCCGTACCTAAAGATAAAATTGAATATAAGTTAACCTACACAAATAATAGTGAAAAGCCTTTGAATGGCTTAATTATCACAGGACCTATTCCTGAGAATACTTTTTATATTGCTAATACAAGTAGCACAAAAATTAAATCGAATTTTTTAGTTAGTATTGATGGAGGAAAAACATTTGAAAAAGAGCCAGTGAAGCGCGAAATAATGAAGGATGGAAAAAAAGTTGAAGTTATTATTCCACCTGAAAAATATACCGCCGTTCGCTGGATACCATTAACAGCTATTAATGCTAAGGAAAAACAAGTTTTTGCTTATCGCATCGAAGTTAAATAAACGTTAAGTAAATGTACCGCCCTGCGATTTTGCAAGGGTATTTATACACATCGTAATTAAATTAATGACCTTAAAAGGTAACCACTTTATGAATACGCATTTAAAACCTATCAGTGTATGGGTTGCGGCGGGGCTCATAACGGTAGGTGCAGGTTTACTATCTAGCCAAGCCCTTGCAGCTACTGCCGCCGGAACTGATATTAAAAACTTAGCAACAGTAACCTATGAAGATGAGTCAGGAAATAGTTATACCGCAACATCTAATGAAGCGGTTGTAACTGTAGCTCAGATTTATAGTGCAACGATTGAGCAGGATCTCAATACTACTGGCTCTCCAGGTCAAACGGTATATTTACCTCATGTATTAACCAATACAGGTAATGGTGCAGATACTTATACATTGACATTTGCGCAGAATCTTCCTGGAACTGATACGCGAGGAACAGATACGATTGATGCGACAACATTGAAGCTCTTCAATGATGCAAATAACAATGGTCAGCCAGATGCGGGGGAAACTGAGTTTACTTCTGGTGATACCGTTACCTTAAATGCTGGTGAGCAAATGAACTTAATGCTTGCAGCAGCAGTGCCTACAACGGCTGTTCCTGGTGATACATTAGGTGTGACATTAGAAGCAGAAGCACATGATGGTACACCATCTCCTGTTGATGGTTCTGTCACTGATATTGGTGATAACAATGATGTCTTACCTGATACTAATGCATCATTAATTACGGTTACTAATGACGCTGTTGTTAATATCACTAAATCAGCCACTCATTTAGAGAATGTTGGTACGGAAGCCGCTTTAGGTATTGATTTAGATGGTGATGGTGGTACAGATCGAGAGTTGAGTTTAATTCGTTATACAGTAACTGTTTCAAATACCGGTAATACAGACGCTAAAGATGTGACTATTTTTGATGGTATTCCGGAAGGAACGGTATATGTCGCGAGTAGTACTGGTGGATTGTATGATGCATCAAGTAGCGGTTTGTTAACGGTTAATGGTGATACGCCTATTGATTTTGCTGCTAATTTAGTTGATGAATCTACACATGGTGTTGATTTAGACCAAGATACCAATGTGGATATTGCAGAAAGTGGAATTGATGGCGGCTTAGATCTTAACAGTAACGGTAATACAACGGATACCGCAGTACCTGGTGTATATGCTATAGATAGTCAATTAGCTTCTAATACAACCATTTCAATGACTTTTTATGTAGCGTATTCTCCTGAAACAACGATGGGTGATACTGACATTGGTAATGTTGCTTATTCATGTTCAGATCTTAATGGGGATGGACTCTTTGATGGCCCTGGCGAGTGTAATGATCCAGATCCTACAACTGCGGGTCCTGATCCATCAAATCCGACCACAACAACCACGACGACTACCTCCGGTGTAGTTATCATTGATACTGGTACTGAAACTGGAACATCAGGTGGTGGTGATGCTGATGGTTCTGAGAATAGTATTCAGGAAGTAGATTCTGCTGCTGCTGGTAGTGAAGTGTTCTTCTATAACAAGATCATTAATAACGGTAATACAACCGATAGTTTTGATCTTTCAACGGTAAATATTAGCTTCCCAGCAGGAACTACGTTTGAATATTGGAATACTGATGGCACAGCGCAACTAGTTGATACTAATGGTAATGTGACGCCAGATAGTGGTCCTGTTGATCCTTCAACATGTATCGATGCCGCTGTAACTATTGATGGTATTACTGTCAATTGTAATGAGACATTGTTCCGTGTTGTTGCCAAACTACCATCAGATGCTGCTAATTCGCCAACACCATTTGAAGCAACAACAACCGCAACATCTTACAATGATGCAACCCAAATAAGCAGTAAAAAAGAGCGTTTAGTCGCTATTACTGCGCCTACCGTTGATATTGCAAATACGCCAATTACGACTATTGACCCTACAGTCGATGTCGATCCAGTGCTTCTTGCTGGTGGTGTCCTTACCAGTGCGGATGTGGCAACTGTATTTAATGATCAACCATTAGGTTCAACAGTTGTAGCGCCTATTTATATTGCGAATGAAGGTGGTAGTTCAGATTCATTCCTATTAAGTGCTGAAGGTAGTTATAACGGTACAAGTTGGGAAACCGCATTACCAACTGGTTGGAGTGTTGTATTCAAGCATAATGGTATTGATATTGATGCTGATGGCGTCGTAGATATTGCCGCAACGGGTAATGTTATTACATCGACACCAACTATTCCTGCCGGTGCGGTATTGTGGGTTAACGCTGAAATTACTATTCCATCAGATCCCACTCAAGCTCTAGCTGATAGTGATCAAACAGCAGCCATTGATACTAATAGTGATAATGACAAGGATTACATTATCTCACTTGTTGCTAAATCAACGGCATCTGGCGCGGATAACCGTAAGGTTGAAGCATTTGATGTCGCAACTGATGCAAGTATTGATATTACGCCTGCGTCATTAAGCAACCAAATCGAACCAGGTGGTAGTGTTACTTATGACCATACTTTAGGTAATAATGGTAATACAACTGAAACCGTTGATTTAAGTTCAGGCAATAATATGACTGGATTTAATAATACAATTACGGTTGATACCGATGGTAATGGTACGCCTGATACTGAAGTAGGTAACTTATGTGATACCCCTGTAACGACGCCAATTATTGTGCAGCAAGCGGATGGTTCTACTGTAAATGTAGAAGTTACGTGTGATGCAACCGATGGCTCAGATACAGTTCCAACACTAACGTTAGAACCTGGTGAAACCATTCCAATGGAAGTCACTGTATTTGCACCAACAGATGCAACATCTGGTACTAATAACCTAACAACAATTACTGCTGTATCAACAACAGATCCAACAGTGACTGCTCAAGGTCAAGATAATTCAGAAGTTGTTAAAGGTCAGGTTCGTCTTTATAAGTATGCTGATTTAGATACTGGTTGTACTGGTGTTGCTGATACAGATAAGACGTTCTTGAAGCAACAAACAACAAAGGTTAAGCCTGAAGAATGTGTTGTTTGGAAACTGATTGCCGTCAATGAAGGTACATCTGATGCGCTAAATACGGTTATTACTGACCAATTAACTGAGTACTCTCAATTTCATGCGGGTGGTAGCTTGGTAAGTTGTCGTAATACAACAGATTCAGGTACTGTAGTTGCACAAGCTGCGACCACATATCCTTTAGCATCTGATGATTTAGGCCCTTTATGTAATCCAAGTAGTACTACAGGTACTGATGTTACTGGTGTGGTAAGTGGTAACACAGTTACCTTTACTGTAGGAACACTTGTTCCTGGTGACAAAGCTGTTGGTCACTTTGTAGTAAAAATTGATTAAAAGTAAATATAACCTAGCCCTCCCTACCTCGTAGGGGGGCTTATTGAGCTTATTTTAAATATATATTTGAAATTAATTAAACCAAGTAAGTTCAATAAGCCTATATCCATATCTTTGAATTATTAGCCTTTGGAGAATGCTTATGGCCCTCTTAGATGTAATAACTAAAATGAAGTACCTCATTGTTTTTATATTATTAAGTGTGAGTTCAACAGTTTTTGGGTTAACTAATGCTGGTACAAAAATAATGAATCAGGCCATCATGACTTATTTTGACTCAACGACGGGTGAGAATATTCGAGTGCTTTCGAATATATCCCATATTAAAGTTGAAAAAGTATATGATGTTTCATTATCGCCTGATACATCGGGAGATAATAAGACAGAAAAAAATGTTTCACCTGGTTCTATTGTTAGTATTCCTCATACAGTAACTAATACTGGTAATATTAAAGATAGCTATATTATTAATGTTAATAATCTAACTGATGATAATGGAGATCTTACATCACCGAGTGCAGACAATATAAAAATATATTTTGATACTAATGGTAATGGTATTCATGATCCCGGTGAGCCAGAGCTTAATAAAAATAGTGATGATGAATATATTAGTGGTCAACTAAGACCTGGTGAATCTATTAATATTGTTTATATTGTTGAACTTCCAACCATAGATAAAAACAATGATTTTTATGAGCTTGATACGGTTGTTACCTCTGTAAGTGAACCTTCAGTTGTAAAAATAAGTACCACTAAACTTATTGTGATTAATGGACCTCTCGTTAATTTAACCATTGAAAATTCCCCGCTTTGTCAACAACAGATTACTTCATTATCTGAAATTGATTTTAGAGTAAATTACACAAGTATTGGTCGTACAAAACCAGAATCAGCAGCACAACCCTATAATATTTTTATTCAATCTAAAACAACGGGTTCACAAGTTCAAGTTAGCCATACTGGTGTATTAATATCAGTGAAGCTGCCTGCTAATATCTCTCTTTTACAAGATAAAGTTATTAATGGTCAGCCATCGAAAGATTTTTCACCAATAACACTCGTCTCTCCTGAAAATAATTTTGATGGTGGTGTGGTATTAGTTGGTATTAATAATAATTTTGTTTTCGAGCAAGATGACCATAATTTAGATTGGTATGAATATAGCTCTTGGGATGGTTTAGGTAATGTGGAAAAAATAGGGTTTCTCGTTAAACCTGATTATATGAAACCGAATACGTCTGGACATTTCTCTTATTATGCACAAGTTAATGATGTGCGAGGAACTGTTCCATTTAAAATATTTAGTAAAGCAGAAGTTAATTTATCAGCATTAGATAAGAACATTTCAAAAAGTAGTAAAATATGTAATACCTTAGTTGGTAAAGAAGAAGATAATTTAATTGATTTTGAACTTCTCGATAATTCGGTATTAGATCCAAATAGTCAATTTACAATTTTATATAGTAATGATGAACATTTTATCCCCACAAATTTTTATTATCACTCAAGTTCAACTGGATTTGATCTCAAATTTGATGGTGTTCATGCTCAAATTATCCTTCCTCAAGGAAATGAACATGCATCAACCATTGATATTATTGGTCCAGCATCGTCTAATTATCCTGTAACGTTGCGTTCTACCCAGGGTGATTACTTTAATTGGATTTTTGCAGAAACAGGACCTAATACGGGTATTTTTAGAAGTGTTATTCCTGTGCATGCAGTATCACCAAAGGATAATTACATCCGTCCAGGTGGTAACCACTGCTTAGACGATATTTCAATTCCATGGCGTACTGGTGAAATCAACCGCTCTGCATTATTATCTAATATTGATAAGACTATTAATTTCAAAGGTTTTGGTCTTAATGGTTCAACTGCGGATAATTGTGAAATTCAATCAAATCCTAATGATGAATTGGTGATTGAGGTATTTGACCCTCAAAATGGTAATAAGATAATCCTGACTGATTTAGCTTATATTAGTCCTCAATTTGTTGTTTTTGATGCAACAAACTTCAATGGCGTACAGAATGCGATCGTAAAATTTTATCAAACGAAAAATAATATAGCACCAACGGCAAAAGTACGAGTACCAAATGTTGATGGCTTAGTCCCTGTTGCTGAAGTGATATCAGATGTTGATGGTCGGGTGTTATTTCCTAAATTAGCCCCAATTGATGGAAATCAATATTATATTTCGGTTGAGCCACCACAAACACATGTATGGCCATCAGTTTATACCACATTAGATAATTTTAATATTTATAACGTTACCCCAATGTCATATGGACCATATGGTAATCAAGGCATTGAAAATTCAGGCTTATTCCCTATTACGGTGAGAGATCGGGTTGATACGTTTGATATACCGCTAGATCCTAAAAGTCTAGATCGTAGATTAACCATTCAAAAAGATGCAGATAAAGATAACGCAGAAATTGGTAGCTTCGTTAAATATTCAGTAACCATTAAAAATAATTTACCGAACAGTCAATTATTTAATGCGCAAGTTTATGACTCAATGCCATATGGTTTTAAATATATGGAAGGCAGTACTCGATTAAATGATCAGCCATATAAAGATCCAGTACGTATTGATACTTATACTCATCGTTTTGATATCGGAACATTAAATGGAAGTACGCAACCGCCAGAAAATGGAACTTATCAATTAACCTATGTTCTTCAATTAACGGCAGGAGCAGTGGATTCTGATGGGATTAATTCTGTTTATGTCAATGCAGCAACCTTTGGTGGCAATAATGAGTCTCGTATAACGTCTAATGTCGATAAATATCAAGTTAAAGTTACTCAAACGGGCGTGATGTCAGACCGCGGAATTATTTTTGGTAAGGTTTTTGTTGATGCACAATGCAACGACATTATGAAAAATCAAATGTGGCCAATTGGTGGCGTTAAAATATATTTAGAAACAGGTGATTATGTTATCACTGATGAAAATGGTCAATATTCAATGTTTGGTGTTAAGCCTGGTAATCATGTTATGAAGGTTGACAAACAAACACTGCCTTTAGGGATTGAATTAGAATCGATAGATACGCGTAATGCAGGAAAAGGTGATTCTCGATTTGTTGATATGAGACGCGGTGAAATGCATCGGGCAGACTTTGTCGCGCCATGTCCGACAGAAAATCAAGACGCTGTTTATCAAGAATTAAAAGAGAGAAATACTAATATTAATGGTGATTGGCTCTTTAAAACAGCAGAAAATTTCAAAGGGTTGCAATATGATGCCAAACCCAAAGCATTAAAATCGGAAGAATTGCAGTCTGGTGTTATTAGTGGTCCTTCAACAAGGTCGGATAATTCTTCTAAAATGACAGCATCTGGATCTATTTCTTCTTTGACCGTTTTTAAAGGTTATGCGTTAGCGTCACGTAAAGGTAGCACCGAAGATCTTACGAGTATGATCAAGTTATATCCAAAATCAGTACAAGATGAGGCTTATATTTATCCTGGAACTGATAATTTATCCTCAATTCGTTTTGGTTTTAGTGATTCACAAGACAAGCTTAAAGAGTTAAGGACTGCTTTATCGCTTTATAAAATCAAAACTGAAATAGTGCCAACTGCATATAATAATATTCCTAAAGAAGCCAAGTTTAGAATTGATAATATTCTGCAAGATGTTATTCCACTGCCTGAAAGTGAAGCTAAAAACATTACCCGTGCAGAAGCTGAATCTGGTGCATGGTATTGGCCAACTAATGATTATAGCTATGACGGACGTTTTATTGTTGTAATTAGAGGTGACGTAGAACCAACATTGTATGTTAATGGTCAGGTGATCAGTATTGATCAGTTAGGCGAACGTATTATCAATAAGCGTGAAAATGCTCAGATTGTTGGTTGGTATGGTGTGCCTTTAGAAGATGGTGACAATGTTGTTGAAATTAAAACGATTGATCCATTTGGTAATGAACGTCTAGTTTTAGGCAAAACGTTCTCTCATCCTAAGTCTGCAAAACGTATTAGTGTTGTTGCTGATGGTGACGTATTACGTGCCGATGGTGGGCGTTCTGTTATTCCAGTTATTATTAAACTGTATGATGAAAATAATAATTTGGCGCGAGGTACTTATTTTGTAACGCTAAATACAGATCAAGGTGATACTTGGTTAGATCCTGATATTCAAGAGAATGAAACAGGTCATCAGGTTCGTGTTATTAATGGTGAAAAAACTGTTTATTTACGTAGTACTGAAAATACGGGGCAAGTTAATATTCAAGCCTCAGTCGAAGATTTCTCTGACAAAATAAAGCTTTATCAAATTGCTGCTAAACGTCCATTATTCGTCTCCGGTATTTTAAATTATACCGGACGCTATGGCCGCTTTAGTGGAGAGCAACCACCGGCTCAATTAGATGGTTATGAAAATAAAAGTTATAGCTATGATGAAAGAGCCGCTGCCTTTATTAAAGGTAATATTAAAGGTGGTATGCATTTAACCTTAAGTTATGACAGTGATAAGTCTGATGAAGAATTTTATCGCGAAATATCACCTGATAGTTATTACCCAATCCCAGGTGATGCGAGTATAAAAGGCTATGATGCCCGTAGTACCAGTAAGCTTTATGTGAAGCTTGAGAAAGAACGTCATTTTGCAATGTGGGGTGATTATAGTACTGCCGATGGAACTGACGAGTCTGATATTGGTCGTACGAGCCAGATTCTTAATGGCTTTAATAGCATGTATAACGATGGCAAATTAACCGGCCAATTATATGGTGCTCGTCCAGAAGATTTACATAAAGTTGTTGAGTTTAATGGTAATGGTACTGCGATGTTTTATAGCATCGGAGATACCCGTATTGTTCGTCATTCAGATACGGTAACGTTAGTTACTTATGATAGAGATAATGCAGGCTTGGTATTAAGTCAGCAACCATTAGCGCGTTATATTGATTATACGATTGATTATTTTACGGGTGATATGCGTTTCAATCGTGTTATTCCAACTTATGACGCTGATCTTAATCCTATTAAAGTAAGAGTTGCTTATGATGTTGATGGTGATGGTGATGCTTATACAGTAGCAGGGGCAAGGCTTTCTTATTTATTTACCCCTTATTTGATTTCCGGTATTAGCTATGAATATAACGATAATGATGTTGAAGGTTATGATATCGGTAGTCTTTGGGTTAATTATGATTTTGATAGTAAAACGCAAGTAACCGCTTCTGTTGCGACGATGTCCCATAAAGGAAATGAAAGTGCTGATACGTTAACAACAGCAACAGACACAAGTAATAAAATTAAAGATGGTATGGCTTATAAACTTCGAATTAATCGTGATTGGAATGCCCAAGCAGCCACTGAACTTGAATATGTTTATGCTGAAGAAGGATTTACTAATACAACTGGCGGTGTAACCCCTGCACGTCAAGAGCTTCGTCTTCGTCATCGTCAGAAATTGACAGGATTAATGAATTTAAACATTGAAGCTAGCCATTCTGAATCCCTTGTACATACCGAAAAACAACAGACCATTGGTGCAACGGTAGATACTAAGATCTTAGGATCTCAGTGGACAACCCGCTTAGGTTCTCGTTATATAAAAAATGAAACGGAAACCGATTCTGAGGAATATACCACAGCGATAGTTGGCCTTGGCCGCACATTTAGTTTATGGGGGCGTCCTGGTCGGTTAGATACTGAATATGAACAGAGTTTTGGTCATGATAGTAAGCGTCGTTTTAACGTAAAAGCTGATTGGAAAGTACATAAGCAAGCCAGTATCTATACTCAGTATGAGTATATTGATTCTCTTAGTGGTATTAGTAATTTAGGCAGTGGTTCAACAAGTCTATTTACAGCTGGTATCGATGTTGATTGGCTTCATGGTGGCAGTACCTTTAATGAGTTTAGACAAAGAGGTGCATCTGATGGTCGTAGTCTTGAATTAGCAAATGGTTATCGTGGTCGCTTTGAAGTAATACCGGGTATCAGTGTTGATCCTGCAATTGAATATGTTGAAGTCATTGAAGGTGAAGGGACGTCAGGTGTTGCAGTATCTCTAGGTTTAGCTGATATACGTAATCCAAATTATAAAACCACAGGTCGCATAGAGTACCGCCATGGTGAATCTGAAGATTATTATGGAGTATTGGGCGCTTGGGTAACACGTTTGAGTCAGGATTGGAGTGGGCTTGTACGTGAAGAATATCGTTATATTGATAAAGAAAATGCGCAAAATACATGGAGTAATCATTTCAGTTTAGGTTTTGCTTATCGCCCGAGATTAAGCAATCGTTACCATATGTTAGGTGCTTATGAGTGGAAAACTGAGCGTAATGATAGTACCCGTACCGCACATATTTTCTCAACCCATCAGAATTACCAATTATCGCCAGATTGGACAATATCTGGACGCGTTGGCTTGAAGTGGGAAGATTTTACTGAATATGAACAAGACTATGATTCAGTAGCAACCATTATTGATGGTCGTGCTATTTATTATATTAATCGACGTTGGGATGTTGATGTACACGGCGGAATGTTAGGTACTGATTGGTTTGATAGTCGTCGTTATTCATTTGGTGTCGGTTTGAACTATCTTGTTATGAAAAATCTACGTGCAGGTATTGGTTATAACGTAATTGGTTTTGACGATGATGACCTTGATCCGCAAGGATATAACTTACAAGGCTTTTATTTTGAAATGATGTTTAAGCTTGATGAAGACTTGTTTGGTTGGTTAAGTGAATAGTGGCGAGGAATGTAATCATGAAATTATTAACAACTTCTTTAGTTCTTTTAAGTATCGGTATTTCAGGCTGTGTTTCTAATCAAGCTATTTATGCTGACTATGGTGATCTTGCTTGTGGACAGACGACAACAGTTGTTGGAGGCCATTATTGGCCAGCGGTTGTCAATTTTGATTTTGATAATAAATTATTAGGTAAAGAGCAACAGCAAGAACTCGATCAAGCGGCACAATTATTGAAAGCGAATCCTACATTAAATATTGCTGTAATCGGCTCTGCTGATTATTCAGGAAAAGCGGATTATAACGATCAATTAGCGAAAGCAAGAGCGGTTGTTGTTGCTAATTATTTACAACAGCAAGGGATATCTTCTCATCGAATAGTAACGTTAGGTACTGGATCGAGAGAACCTTTTATTATATCCAATAACAAAACAGACAACCGAGTAAATCGCCGTACACAACTTATTCTTTTAGGTGCAGATTTTAATCCGGTTAGCATGCAATACAATTCAGTGGCTAGTCATTCTAGTGCACAATAGGGAAGGGGGAGCGTCATATGAATGTCTTCAAGGGAATCGTCAAAATAGGTATAACCGTTATTGCTAGTACCAGCTTTGCTGTCATGGCTTTAACTGAATCTGGTACAGTGATTAAAAATCAAGCGGGTGCAACGTATCGGGATAGTGCCAATATTTTACGTAGCACAACATCTAATTTAGTAGAGACCCTTGTTCAGCCAGTAGCGGCACTTACTTTAATTAACGATCAATCTAAGTTAGGTGCCCCTGGTCGAACAGTGACGTTCAATCATGTACTTACTAATACGGGTAATAGTACAGACTCTTTCGCTCTTGATGTTGTTTTACCTGCCTCTGTTATTAGTGCTGCAACTATTTATCCAGATGAAAATAATGATGGTGTTGCTGATGCTGGCTCATCACCAATTTCTTCAGGATCAGTGATAGGTCCATTAGCGCCAGGTGAAAGTTTTGAATTTGTTATTGTGGCGGATATTGATGCTGCTGCGACAATTAATGTATCGGATGCGCTAATGGTGACTGCAACCAGCCAAGCGGTTGCTGTTAATGGTACTTCTGTTGCAAATGGCAGTGTGGGAATACAGACAAATACTGATACTGTAACCGCAACGAATTTACCGATTGTTGAAATATCAAAAGCATTAAGTGCCAATATCGGTGCATCACCAAGTGGGCCGCATACAGTAACATTTACGTATGCCAATGTGGGTCTCACCGATATGGATCCATTACAAACTAACGGTGTTATTTTAAATGATGTTCTACCTGAAGGTATGCGATTTAATGGTGCAGTATCTTGGAGCTTATCGGGTACAATAATAACGGCTTCAGGTACAACTATTGGAGGGAATGAAACTTCAGGTGATCAAGATTTAGCCTTTACAACCTGTATTGCACCTAATGCTTCTTGTCCCAATAATGATGAAATTCAGTTTGTTATGGATGGTTTAGCGGCTGACGAATCTGCAACGATAACATTTGAAGTGAATATAGATTCAGGCCTTTCTGCAACAACATTGTATAACCAAGGTATTTATGGTTTTGATGAAGATAATAACGGTACCGTTGATACTGGTGAGTTAGTTTCAACAAACACTAATAGAGTACCATTTTTAATTACGTCTAATTATGCGGTTATTGCTAACAATGGTGGTTGTGACGTTGGTACTGATAATAATTGTGATGCACTTGATGACACAAATAATGAGATTGTTGAGATAGCATCCGCTTCGCAAGGTGCGCGAGTCAGTTTTACCAATTATATTTGGAATACGGGTAATGACGAAGATATTTTTAATATTACGATTGAATCGTCAACATTTCCGAGTGGCACCAGTTTTTTCTTGTATAAAAGTGATGGTGTAACCCCATTAATTGATACGGATAATGACAGTAATCCTGATACGGGTATTATTCCTGCTGTTGGCGAAACATGCCCATCATATTTAGTGACTGATAGTAATGGTGTGTGTGGATATAAAGTTATACTGATTGCAACACTTCCTGCTTCTGCCATTGGTGGTCCATACCAAACGGTTAAACGTGCAAGATCGTCAAACGATACCTCAAAAACAAATACTGTTATTGATCGGTTGGGTGAAATCGTCGCGAGTACGGTTGATTTAACTAATAATCTGAGAGCAGAAACAGGGTTAACCGTTGAAGATAACTGTGATGCTGTTGAAGATGATTGTGGTTATGGTGCGGGTCCTGAAGCGGCGGCAGTGACAACTAATACCGCACAACCTGGTGCAACAACTCGGTTTACGTTATATGTCACTAATAAGTCAGGCGCAGCTGAAAGCTATGAGTTGCAATACAGTGGCTCAAATTTTGCGGTCAATACCATGCCTGCTGATTGGACTGTCGTGTTTAAAAATGCTGAGAATGAAGTCATTACCAATATTCCAGTATTAGGTCCTGATAATGCGGTCGTTGTTTATGCGGATGTAACGGTTCCCGTAGATGCAGAATCTGCCACTCAAGATATTTATTTTAAAGTGTTTTCTCCAACGACAAACGCAGAAGATATTAAACATGATGCGGTTATGGTTGATAATAGTAATCAATGTCTCGCCTTTGGTCCTCCTAATTCAAATGGGGTGACTTTTGCAGGAGGGAGCATTGTTTATAAACATATATTAAATAATCTCAGTAATGATGAGTTCTTAAATATAGTGCTTACTGTTGCTAATTCAAATGCTGGTTTTTCTACTGTTATTTATGAAGATACTGATAATGATAATGTACTGACAGGGGCTGATAATGCGATAACGTCAGTGGCTTCTCTTGCTGGTGGTGCGCAGAAAGTTTTATTTATAAAGGTTCTTGTACCAGCGAATACCCCACAGGGAACGGATAACATTACAACCGTTGAAACTATTGTTAGCTGTGGAACATTACAAGTGATTGATACAACAACCGTTGCTAATACGAATATGAAGGTAACTAAAGAACAGACACCTGATTTAAATTGTGATGGGCTATCAGATACTAATGTTTATGTTACTACAAACTTCGCTATAGCACCTGGACAGTGCATTATGTATCGATTAACAACAGAAAATATTGCAATTGAAGAAGCTCGTAATGTGACCTTAACTGATGCCACACCTGCCTATACAACATTTAATGTTATAGGAACGTTACCCAACATATCTGAAGGGACAATAAATACGATTACTAATGGTTCTACAGGGGCAATT
Organism: Photobacterium carnosum; assembly: GCF_002849605.1. Classification (GTDB taxonomy): domain Bacteria; phylum Pseudomonadota; class Gammaproteobacteria; order Enterobacterales; family Vibrionaceae; genus Photobacterium; species Photobacterium carnosum. Next base: position 53,149 of record NZ_NPIB01000011.1, on the reverse strand, counting down.
ATAGGAACGATTGGAAGTGTCGCACCTGGTGAATCAGAGGAATTGATTTTCGGTATTCGTATTGATAACTAGTTATCGTTTACTTGTAGCGGCAATGCTTGCTTGATGTTATATCAAGCAAGTTTTTTTTATGAATAAGAAAAAGCCCAATATATATTATTGGGCTTTTTAATTGTAAATAATTTAAAGAAATCATTTATTTTCTTTAAGAAGTTCTTTAGCTCGATTGTTACCATTCTTTGCTGATTTTATTAACCAGTATTCAGCTTTCTCGATAGAAACATCGACGCCATCTCCATTAATGTAAATACTGGCTAAATTATACATTGCTCTATTATTCCCTTGTGAGGCTGAACGTTTATACCAATAAATAGCTTTATTAAAATCTTGCTCAATAAGGCTACCTTTATCGTATAATTTTGCCAATTCAAAACTTGCGGCTGGATATCCATTTTTATCAGCTGATTTTAATTGGCTAATCGCAATGTTCAGATCATTTTCAATTAATTCTAAATTTTCCATACTCAATGTTGCTAAATCAAATAAAGCTTTTGGATTATTGTCTTTAGCTGCAATGTTGAGATGTTTAAAGCTTTTTTCTTTATCAACTTCGATATCATAGAGTCCTCGACGATAGATATCACCTAAAACGAGATGAGAATACGGATGATTTTTTTGAGCTGATTGTTGTAATAAACGAATAGCTTGTGGGGTGTTTTTGTTTAATTCTAGATATGAAATAGCCAATAAATAATTTGAATATTCATTATTGGTATTATCATTTTTACTTAAAGTATTAATCACATTCTGATATTTTTCTTGTATAAAATATAAATAGCCTAATGAGTAAGATGATGGATCGTGCTGATTCTTAACATTAATGAGTAAGTGTGACTCGGCTTCTGTATAGTTAGTATTGCCACCTCTTCCATCAATAAGCATTAAAGCGTAGTAATAACGAGCAAGAAGATGATCTTTATTTGCAGCTTTCTTATAGAGTGAACGCGCTTTAGTTTCTGATTTTGTGACGAGTTCTCCTTCTTCATATAAGGCGGCTAAATAAATCATGGCATCAGGGTCATCTTCAGCCATGAATTCTATTTTTTTTATTTCATTATTCTTTTCTTGGTTAGATGTTTCTGCATTTTCAATATTTAATATTGATTGAGATAATGGTGAGAGTGTTTGTAGTGCTTTATTTTTTGAAATAGATGTCAGTTTATTTAATTCAGGCTCATTTAATCGATTCGATTCATTATTTTCTGTCGCACATCCACAAAGTATTATTAAAGTTGATACGATCATTTTTTTCATTATTGCTTTCTCCTATCCCTGTACTATTGTTAATTTTAGAACATAACTTAAAGGGATGTATTATGCGTGCAATATTTATTTTTATATTAACAATGTTGTTAACATCGTGTGCTTCTAGCAATTTAACATCATCTTGGGTTGATAGAACATATTCAAATTTTCCGATTACAAGCTCATTAGTTGTTGCAATGTCAGATAACTTACGAGTTAGACGAATATTTGAAGATGATATGGTAAAAGAATTACAAAAGAAGGGGGTTAATGCAATTTCAAGCTCTCAAATATATCCAGATAAATTACCATCAAAAGCAGATTTATCGAGTTATATTAAGAAAAATAGTACCCAAACAGTATTTGTTGCTAAGTTAGTTAATATCGAAGATAAAAACATTCGTTATCCAGGTAATAATAATAGCTATGGTTATGGCGGCAGTATGTCTTTTCATAATTACTATAATAGTTCTTATAGCTATATTTATGATGATAGCTATACCGTATCGTACGAGTTTGTTAATGTTGAATTTACATTATTTGATACTCAAAGTCATAAACCAATTTGGTCAACATCATCAGAGTCGATTGATCCTAATAATATGAATGAGATTATTGCTGAATTGACACATATTTTAATTGGAAATATGCAAGATAATGGTGTTGTAAGATAACGCTATTATTATCAATGTATTTTATTGTTTGAGCCTTACAGTAATGTAGGGCTTTTTTACGCTAATAATAACGAAATTTAACTTTTGTATGATGAAATAATACACATCGTGGTAAATTCCTTATTGGTATATCGGTATTTGTACTACAAATTGATGTAAATCAAATAACGACGATGATAGTTACATTATGATGCACAAGAATCTCGGAATGAGATGAGGTCTGGTGGCCTTCTCGGTCTTCAAAACCGATGTGAGCTGTATAAGCTTTGGTAGGTTCAATTCCTGCCTCTTCCGCCATTTTTCGCGCGTTTAAATGGTTCCTCTGTCACTCATTACTTTTCCTGTTTAAGGTTAGGGTATGAGTGCTGTTGTCTGCAATTCAGCCAAGGAACTTACCGTGACGACAATAACATCGCCAGCATTACCTTCTTCATCACTCGCTTCAACCGTTAATTATCGTTTACCTCAAATTGAACAACTCCTTCAACATTCAGATTTAGCCGATTATGTGCGCTTATTAAGTCGACCTGTTGTGACAAATACACTGCGTCAACTTTTTGCGTCGATTCGTCAGCATCCGGATTTTAAAACCCAAGGTGTTAATGATCTCGATATCATGGCATTAGTGCTTGATAGTTGTCGTCAGTTATATCGTCGTCGCCAACAACGAGTAATCAATGCAACGGGTATTGCTGTACACACTAATCTTGGTCGTTCACCCATTGATGAGCAAATTTGGGACAGTGTTAAAGCCGTTAACGTTGGCTATAACAACCTTGAATTAAAATTAAGTGATGGCAAACGCGGTGATCGTAATGGTTTATTACCGACCTTGATTCAGAGCTGGATTGGCGCTGAAGATTGTGTGGTCGTGAACAATAATGCAGCGTCAGTGTATTTAGTGTTACATGCGTTAGCGGCGGGTAAAGAAGTTATTGTGTCTCGCGGTGAGCAAGTACAAATTGGTGGTGGTTTTCGAATTCCTGATATTTTAGCCCTTTCTGGGTGCAAACTTGTTGAAGTGGGAACAACCAATATCACCACCAGTGATGACTATATTAATGCGATCACTGAAAATACTGCGATGGTCTTAATGGTGCATCAGTCTAATTTTTCTATGCAGGGGTTCACTGAATCACCTGATATTCAGGATGTAGCTGAACGTTTACCTGAACATGTTTCATTGGTGATCGATCAAGGCTCTGGTTTATCGTCTGAACAATACGCTCAAAGTGAAGTGTCATTACCGCGCTATTTACAAATGGGTGTTGATTTAGTGTGTTTTTCGGGTGATAAAATCATTGGTGGACCGCAAGCGGGTATTATTGCTGGGTGTTCAAAATTGTGCCAACAATTAGCCAAAAACCCGATGATGCGAACTTTCCGTCCGGGGAGAATTGTTTTATCAATGCTTGAGCAATTATTAATTCAGAAACTAAATCGAGATCCTGCTGGTTTTGGTGTCGCGCAACAGGCATTAGATCGCGCCAAGGTTAGTCAATCGCTAGCGCAACAGTGGTCTCAGCGCTGGAAGTCTTATGCTCAAGCAGTGCCCCTTGTAATGCAAGTGGGTGGTGGCGCGATCCCTAGTGAAACCTATCCTTGTTATGGTCTAAAACTGACCTTGCCGGGTAAAGCACAAGCACATTTAGATGCGCTACGTGATTTGCCAACCCCCATTATTGGTTATGTTAATAGTAATCAGTTGCTATTAAATGTCGCGACCTTATTAGATAGCGATCATACTGTCTTTATTGCCCAACTTGACGATTATATTCAATCTTATACCCATGGTGAGGCTAAATAATGGCGGCAATACCCACACAATATCAAGCAGTGGTTGGCCTTGCTGGACATGTTGACCATGGTAAAACTGCATTAATTGAAGCGTTAACGGGTATGCTCACCGCGCGTCCTCATGAGCAGCAATTAGGTATGACTCAAGATTTAGGTTTTGCCCATTTTCAAGATGATAATGGCAATACTATTGGCGTGGTTGATGTGCCGGGGCATGAACGTTATTTGCGTAATATGGTCGCAGGTGTGTGGCATTTAAATGTGTTGTTATTAGTGGTGGCGGCCGATGAAGGTTGGATGCCCATGACCACGTCACACCTTGATGTTGCGCATGCGATGGGAATTGAAGATATCGTTGTTTGTATTAATAAACGCGATAAAGTCAATGCTGATCAACTAGCTGAAATAGAAGATCAAGTGTTAGAACAGGTTATGGAACGTAGCGGGTTGTTACCTGAAATCGTGACTGTATCTGCATTGAAAAAAGATAACATTGAAGCATTACGTCAGCTTTTAATTGATACCGTACAAGTTAATATTGCGCGCCATAAAATCATTGCTCCAGTAAACAGCGATGATAATACCGTGGTTGAGCCCGCGACTGATCCTCTTATGTATATTGATCGGGTGTTTGTTGTTAACGGAATTGGTACGGTGCTAACGGGCACACTTGCACAAGGGCAATTAGCGATTGGCGATAAAGTACGTTGTCATCCATCAAACCTTGTCGGGACAGTACGATCTATTCAAGCTTATCATCAGCAATTAACTACGGTATCTGCAACATGCCGTGTCGCGGTGAATGTTAAAGGTGTAGGTCGTAAAGATATTGGTAGAGGTCATTTTATCACAGGTGTTAATCAACAGATTACTTTGCGTGATCAATGTATTGTGCGATTAACGAAAACCGCAGTTAAGTTAAAAGTTAAAAAACAACGCCAAGTCGAAGTGGCGATGGGAACGTGGCATGGCACGGCGCGTTTGAGCTACATTCCCAACACTGAGCTTGCACGATTAGTATTTGAAAAGCCAATGCCATTATTATTTGGACAACGATTGGCGATGATCCAAAAAGGCGGCAGTGGTTTACAACATGGTGCAGAAGTGGTGTGGAGTGATTATATTTTTGGCTATCAAAAACGCCGCTTATACGATGTACTCAATAATTTACCACAACACTTACAGCCTGAATCGCAAAGACAGATGTTATTAGTGCTACAAGGTTATTTTGAATGTTATGAGGCTGATTTTAAACCAACGGAACAACAAACATTCATTGCACCATTTTGTTTTGATAACCAATGGATAGCAGATATATCGCAACAGCTTGAAACATTATTAGGTGCTGGTATTTCTATGGCATCAGCTGAATTATGTAGTCGATTACGGATCAATGATGCTGTAATTGAACTGATCATGCAGCGTTTAAAACAGCAACAGAAAGTGCATTTAAGTTATGGTAAATGGTGTGTTGGGCAAGGTGATAATGAAGATGATCTACCTCAAGATGCGCTTGATATATTGTATCAAATTCGTCAGTTTGGCAAAGCAGGGCTTGAGCTAAATAAAGTCAAAATTGTAGGTGGTAAAAAGTGGTTACGCCAATTAAGTCATCAAAAATACATTACCGCTCTTGATGAGAATATCTATTTTGATATGGGGGTGTATTTAGATCTTGTGAAAGCAGTGATTGCAGATCATCAACCCCATGATCGTATTACCATGACTGATATTAAAGATCGTACCGATCTCAGTCGTAAATATTCTATTCCGCTAGCGAACCGCATGGAAAAAGATGGTTGGGTTAAACGTGATGATGATGAACGCATTATTTTAAAAGCATGGGATTAACCGATAACGGTAGATGTAGGCGAATAAGCAACGTTGTTAACACCATGCAGCATCCTATTTAGAGTAGTAATAACGGCCCTTTACTTATGTGAAATATAGGTAGAGGGCTTTTTTGTATGGCACTTTTTCTAATATAAACATCGCTCTTCAAGATGATGGTTCGACACTTGACTGTCGAAGTATGTCGACGTGCCCGTGTCGAAGCTATCGCCGACGGCACCACAATCAATATATTGTCATCTCGGAAAGTATTTTTTTACTATTATGTTTTTTTAAGTTTTTGATATAAATCATATTATATTTAATATGCTTGTATGGCACATTTCTTGCTTTAATAGGTTTTTTTGCGATTGACTAGGTAGACAATGAAAAGCTTTGTAATTGCAGATCCTGAGAAGTGTATTGGTTGCGGCACCTGCATGGCAGCATGTTCGACAGTACATAAACAACAAGGACTGCAAAGCCATCCCCGCCTAACCGTGGTTAAATTAGATAATGCCACCGCGCCTGTGATGTGTCGTCATTGTGAAGATGCACCTTGTGCCACTGTATGTCCAGTACAAGCGATCACCAAGCAACAAGATCGCGTCATGCTTAACGAAACATTATGCGTAGGTTGTACTTTATGCGCTGTTGCTTGTCCTTTTGGTGCAATCGCTTTTGATGGTAGCCGACCTATTGCAATGGCAAATAGTTACGATACTTATATCCCTTCAACTATTCGTTCAAGTAACCCTTCAACTTCGATTCCAAGCACATTTGGTCAAGATATTCTTGCTTGGGAACCGGGAGTAAAAAGCATTGCTGTTAAATGTGATTTGTGTGGTTTCCGTGAACAAGGACCCGCTTGTGCTGAAGTATGTCCAACTCAAGCAATTGTGTTAATCGATGAGGTTAATATTGCTAAAGCACGTGATATTAAACGTGAATGTGCGGCAGATAGTTCAGCGTCAGCCAAAGGTGGAGCAGTAACACGATGAGTCCATTAGTTTTAGTTTGTTTTGCTTTAATCAGTTATGCCGTGGCTGCGATTTTATCGTATCAAGGGCGTAAACATGAGCAAGAAAGTTTACGCCTTGCGGGTGTGATCAGTGCGTTTGGTGGCTTGTTTGGCATCATTGCGGGTGTTAGCACCATAGTAAGTGGTTACGATACTGCGGATGCGACTGCCGCAATGAGTCATTGGTTTAGTATGGATATGCTATCAGCACTGATGGTGGTGGTTATATCTGTGGTCACCATGGCAGCGTCTGTTTATTCAATTAACTACCTTGAAGAGTACTATGGCAAAGGCGGTTGGAAGGTTAATATCCTGTTCAATATTTTTGCTGCAGCGATGACAGCCATTGTGGTGTCAGCCAATGTAATGATCTTTATTGTCTTTATGGAGATCATTTCACTGGCTTCTTGGTTAATTGTTACTAGTGATGGTAGTGCGAAAAGTAAAAAAGCGGGTTTGCAATATTTTATTGCAGATCATGCCGCTAGCTTTTTAGTTGTAGTGGCATTTATGATTGTTGCCTCTCATGCTAATAACTATCAATTTAGCGCTATCATGCATAACCCTGTTACTGGGGCAATGGCATCATTAGTGTTCTTATTAGCATTGGTTGGTTTTGGTATTAAAGCAGCAGGTATTGGCTTACATGGCTGGTTACCTAAAGCTTATCCCATTGCACCGTCATATTGTTCAACCTTAATTTCTTGTGTAATGGTTAAGATCGGCATCTACGGTATTTTGAAGTTTGCGATTTTATTTCTTGGCGCAACCCAATTATGGTGGGGCTTCTTAGTGCTAATTTTCGGTGCAGTGTCTTCTGTGCTTGGCGTAATGTACGCACTAGCAGAACATGATATCAAACGATTATTGGCATATCACACTATTGAAAACATCGGCATCATTTTAATCGGTGTAGGTGTAAGCATGATTGGTATTGCTTCGCATCATCCAGTATTGGCATTGCTTGGTTTGTTAGGTGGTTTATATCACTTACTAAACCACGCGGTGTTCAAAGGCCTGTTATGTTTAGGCTCTGGTTCAATGGTGTTCCGTATGCATACCAAAGACATGGATGACATGGGCGGTTTGGCGAAAACAATGCCTAAAACAGCCGCAGCATTTTTGATTGGTACGTTAGCAATTTGTGCATTGCCACCATTAAATGGTTTTGTCTCAGAATGGTTTATTTACCAATCGTTATTTAGCCTGGGTAAAGTCGGTACGGTTGCAAACTTAGTCTTTGGTCCATTTGGTATGGTAATGCTCGCCTTTACCGGTGCATTAGCATGTATGTGTTTTGTGAAGGTATACGGTATTTGTTTTACTGGCGCACCTAAAACAGAACGCGCTGCTAATACCCGTGAAGTGGGTCCTGCAATGATCACCGCAACAACATCACTGGCAATATTATGTATTGTGCTAGGTGTGTGTGCGCCATGGATTGCACCTTACTTCTCATCAATTGCGTCTTCAATGTTAAATATGGCACCGTTAACGGTTGCTCATGGTTTAACGGTTTACCCTGCGGTTGCTGATCAAGCGATCCTTTCAACACCTGTAATCGCCATTGCACTGGCACTATTAACGTTAGTACCTGCTGCATTACTTTACGCTTTTCGTCAACGTCGTCTTCCGCGTCGTCATCAAGGTGATCCTTGGGCTTGTGGTTACCAATACGAACAACGTATGACGGTTTCTGCTGCAAGTATTACTCGTCCGATGCGTAATATGTTTGGTTTTATTTATAACAACCGCCAAGCATCATTGACTGAGCGTTTTGTATTGCCTTATTTAAGTGAAGGTGGTGAAAATCCAACGCTGGATAGTCGTAAAGTGTGTCGATTCTGCATTATTGCCGTGGTGGTTGTAGTGTTGTTCGTTCCTCTCATTTCAGGAGTTAGTCTCTAATGTCCCCACTTGAAATGCCAACAGCGGGTTGGATTGTTTTAGCGATTGTCCAAGCCATTTTAATGCTGATGTTAGCGCCACTGGCAACGGGGTTTTCTCGCGTTATTCGCGCTAAAATTCATTCTCGTCAAGGGCCTGGTGTATTACAAGATTACCGTGATATTGCCAAATTATTACGTCGTCAATCGGTAGCGCCTGCAAACTCTGGTTTTATTTTTTGGATAATGCCATGGGTACTTGTTGTGACAATGCTATTAATTGGTATGGCATTACCTACCGTTACTCAAGTGTCACCGTTTCCAATTTCGGGCGACATTATTACCGATATTTACTTGTTAGCGATTTTTCGTTTCTTTTTCGCATTATCAGGTATTGACTCAAACAGCATGTTTGCAGGTATTGGTAGTAGTCGAGAACTAACGCTGGGTATCTTAGTTGAACCAATTCTAATTCTTGCGATTGTGGTGGTTGCGTTAAGTGTCGGTACGACTGACTTAGGTTATATCAGTCACGCACTAGCGAATAACCATTGGCAGCATCCATTAACCGTTGTTCTTGCGGGTCTTGTGTGTGCCTTTGCATTGTTTATCGAAATGGGCAAAGTGCCGTTTGATGGTGCAGAAGCAGAACAAGAGCTTCAAGAAGGTCCAGTGACAGAATATTCAGGTTCTGCATTGGCGATGGTAAAACTGGGTTTAGGTTTAAAACAGCTTGTTGTTGCACAGTTATTCCTTGCGATTTTCATTCCTTGGGGTAAAGCAAGTAGCTTGAGTTTTGGCGGCTTATTTTCAGCTTCCATCATTTTGCTAATTAAATTGTTTGTAGTGTTCTTGATTGCAGGTTTAGTTGAAAACACCATGGCGCGTGTACGTTTCACTCAGATCCATCGCACGATTTTCCCTGCTTTTTTGGTGGCTGTATTGGCACTAATATTTTTAATTTTTGGTTGGTAAGTAATAGATATGACAAACAATACATCTCAACAATTTCACTCGCAGCCACAAGCGGGTCGTATTGGTAAAAATTATGTCGATGGTGTGAATCATTTCTTTCCATCCGCGATTATTGATGAAGAGTGGCAGACAGAAAATCAAGTCACTATTACCGTTAAAATGACCTCGTTGGTTGAGGTGATGAAATGGCTTTATTACGATCAAGGCGGCTGGTTAACGGTTACTTTTGGTAATGATGAACGTAGCCTTAATGGTCACTTTGCGGTTTATCATGCGCTTTCAATGGAAGGTGAAGTAAAAAGCTGGGTAACCGTAAAAGTCTTAGTTGATGCTAATAGCCAAGAGTTTATTTCTATTACTCCAACTATTCCTGCTGCGGTATGGGGCGAACGTGAAATCCGTGATATGTACGGTTTACGTCCAGTAGGTTTACCCGATGAGCGTCGTTTAATACTGCCAGATGATTGGCCTGAAAACCTCCACCCATTACGTAAAGATGCGATGGATTACCGTCAGCGTCCACAACCAACAACAGAAACTGAAACGTACCAGTTTGATAATCAACTTGGTAATGACAGCAACCGTATCGTGCCTGTGGGTCCGTTACATATTACTTCAGATGAACCGGGTCACTTCCGTTTGTTCGTTGATGGTGAAGACATTGTTGATGCGGATTACCGTATGTTCTATGTTCACCGAGGTATGGAAAAATTAGCTGAAACACGCATGGGTTATCATGAAGTGGCACAGCTAACTGACCGTGTATGTGGTATCTGTGGTTTTACTCACAGTGTGGGTTACAGCAATACCATTGAAAACGCATTATCGGTTGATGTGCCATTCCGCGCCAAGATGATCCGTACGGTATTACTTGAAGTTGAACGTCTACATAGTCACTTGTTAAACATTGGCCTATCAAGCCACTTTGTTGGTTTTGACTCTGGCTTTATGCAATTTTTCCGTGTGCGTGAAAAGACCATGGAATTGGCCGAGTTACTAACGGGTGCGCGTAAAACATATGGCATGAACTTGATTGGTGGTGTACGTCGTGATTTTCTAAAACAGCAGCGCGTACAAGGTATTGCGATGGTAAAAGAAGTCCGTCAGAAGTTCTCTGAGCTGGTGGATGTTTTACTTTCAACGCCTAATATTGGAAGCCGCACTGAAGGTGTAGGTATTCTAACCAAGCAAGTCGCCCGTGATTTTAGCCCTGTAGGTCCATTGATTCGTGCGAGTGGTTTTAACCGCGATGTACGTATTGTGCATGGTCAATCATTAGAGTCATACGGTAGCGTACCGATTGATATTCAAGTGATGGAAAATGGTGATGTTTTCTCACGCGTTATGGTACGTGTACGCGAAGTATTTGAATCATTAAATGTGATTGAATACGGTCTTGATCACCTACCACCGGGTGCGATTTTAACGGAAGGTTTTGATTACAAACCTAATAAATTTGCACTTGGCTTTACTGAAGCACCACGTGGTGAAAACGTTCACTGGAGCATGACAGGCGATAACCAGAAGTTATTCCGCTGGCGTTGTCGTGCAGCAACGTATGCAAACTGGCCAACATTGCGTTATATGTTACGTGGTAATACTGTTGCTGATGCGCCGTTAATCATTGGTAGTTTAGATCCATGTTACTCATGTACTGACCGTGTAACGATTGTTGATACTAAGAAAAAACGCAGTAAAACCGTTCCTTATAAAGCGATTGAGCAATACAGCATTGACCGCAAGAACTCGCCATTCAAGCTTTAGGAGGTCATGTGTTTAAGTTATTAAAAACAGTAATTAAAACAGGTTCCGTTACCACTAAATATCCTTTTGCTCCGATGGAAGTGAGTGAGGATTTTCGTGGTAAGCCAGAGTTAGACGCTGATCAGTGTTTATCGTGTGGTGCTTGTACGCGTGCTTGTCCTGCCAATGCTTTGATCATGGAAACAGATACTAAAGCGGGAACACGTCGCTGGGAATTGTCTACTGCTCGTTGTATTTATTGTGGTCGTTGTGAAGAAGTCTGCCCAACAAAAGCAATTAAATTGACTCAAAATTTTGAGCTGGCGGTTACTAATAAAGCGGATCTTTATGATGAAGCGGTGTTTACTTTAGCGAACTGTCGCCAATGTGATCGTCCATTTGTGGCACGTAAGTTACTTGAATATGTCATGGATACCTTAGCGCACAGCGGTGTAACGGGTGAGCAACTTATAGAACGCCGTAAGCAAATTGAAACGTGTCCTGAATGTCGCCGTAGCAACAATATGTTAGATAGCGAAAATGTTAGTCATCTACGTTACCTTGAGGAGCAAAAGTGAAAGGTATTAAACAGCTAGTTGGTACAGCTCATACTCAAACTGTACCTGTCGCGCTTCCACCTAATAGCCAAAAGCTTAAAGATGCGTTGATCAAAGAAATTCGTCGTTCAGCTTACGTTTATCGTGTTGACTGTGGTGGTTGTAACGCCTGTGAAATTGAAATTTTTGCAGCAACAACACCAATTTTTGATACTGAACGTTTTGGTATTAAAATTGTTGCTTCACCTCGTCATGCTGATATTCTTTTGTTTACAGGTGCAGTAACACGCGCTATGCGAGCACCCGCATTACGTGCTTATGAAGCTGCGCCGGATCCCAAAATTGTAATTTCATATGGTGCATGTGGTTGTGATGGTGGTATTTTCCACGATCTTTATTGTGTGTGGGGCGGTACTGATAAAATTGTTCCCGTTGATGTTTACATTCCGGGTTGTCCGCCAACACCAGCAGCGACTATTTATGGTTTTGCGGTTGCATTAGGGCTACTTGATCAAAAATTAAAAGCTAAAGTACACCAACCTGAAGTACAAAAAGCGAGTTTAAAACACACTGAGATTCCATTGGATATTAAAGTGATGATTGAACGTCAAGCGCGCGTGCTTGCAGGTTATTTGCATGGACAACGTATTGCTGATGATGTGATGGATGTCTTAGCAACCTGTAGCGCTGATGATGTTGATCAAAAAATCAGTGCGTATCTTGCGACCAAAAATGATCCGCGATTAACAGAAATTGTGAATATTTTACTGTCAAAAACCATGGCAGCATTAACAGGTTCTGATGCGAGTTCAAGTGCGCAGCAAGGTCAGACATCATGTGGAGGTTGTCACCAATGAGTGATGTTTTAGCGGAGTTAACACAATCTCGCCATTTTCAAGGCCACGTCTACTTTTATACATTAGGACGTAAGTTTGTTGATGAAAGCTATGATGTGCCTGAAGAAGCTAAACAGATCATGTACTACAGCTTGGCAATTGGTCACCATTTAGGCGTGGTCGATTGCTTAAAAGCTGTAATTGAGTGTGAAGGTGATGAATACCTAAACTGGATCAGTGGCTTGCCACAAGATGGCGAAGCGTTCAATAAAATGAAAGGCTATTTTGTGTTTGGTGAAATTACGATTTATCCTGAACACCTTAATATGCTGGCGCTGGCTTTTGATCGCATTGATAGTTCAACTCAGAATGCCCGTTCACAGCAGTTAACCCGTGATTTTATTACTGCGCTTGGGGATATTCACCGCGAACCGACAATGTATATGATGATTAGAGGAATACGCTAACCATGTTACATGATGAAAATATACTACATGAGGTGAAGATATGCTTCAGGAAGTGAATTTGTCAACTATGATGGGTGAAAGTGTTTCTAATGATGATGTTGATCTATCGGTTAGTAATATTGTGCTTACCGTGGGTAATAGCATGATGGGTGACGATGGTGCAGGGCCATTATTAGCGAAGATGATCAAAGATAATCCGATATCAGGTTGGAGTGTGCTGGAAGGCGGCTCGATGCCAGAAGATTGTTTACATCTTATTCGTAAAGCACAGCCACAACGAGTGATTGTCGTGGATGCGGCAGATATTGGTGAACAAGCGGGTGAAATTAGAATTATTGATCCAGAAACTATTGTCGATATGTATGTGGTTTCGACCCATAGCTTACCGCTCAATTTCTTAATTGATGATTTAAAAACCTTTGTGCCTGAGGTCGTTTTTGTGGGTATCCAGCCCGCGATTGTGGCGTTTTCATTTCCATTAACTGAGATGGTGCAAGCAGCGGTTGCCACTATTTATCAGCGGCTACCTGAATGGCAAGGCTCTGGTGGCTTTGAACATTGTTAAGTTCTAACCATCATAAGTGTCGATGATGTGTCGATATTATTGACGAAAACTGTCGATGTAATTGACTCGTAGAAACTGATTATCGACATTCTAAAAAAAGAAAGCGTGACAGTGCTCGCACTTTCTTTTTTTTTGATTATATTTCATTTAGTTAAAAAAAATTATGATGATAGATATTTATTGGTACAATAAATGCTTATAAAGCATTACAGCGTAACGCTATGCTGTGATGTATCGACATTAACAAGGTATAGACCATGAACCGGTTTGTTTTTGCAGATCCAAATCTGTGTATTGGGTGTCGAACCTGTGAAATTGCTTGTGTTGTTTCTCACCAAGCTGATGGCAAACTAACAGGGATTGCTCCAGCAGATTTTTCACCACGGTTAACGTTGGTAAAAAATGTGCATGTGACAACCCTCGTAATGTGCCGTCAATGTGATGATGCACCTTGTGCGCAGGTTTGCCCTAATAACGCCATCGTTTTAGAAGATGGTTATGTAAAAGTAATTCAGTCTCGCTGTATCGGGTGTAAGACCTGTGTCATTGCTTGCCCTTACGGTGCAATGAATGTCGTGACTAAGATGGTTGAAGAATCAAAAGGTGCATCGCTATTTAAGCGTATGGTGCCTAAGTCTCAAGCATTAAAATGTGACTTGTGTTCTCATCGTGAAGCGGGTCCTGCATGTGTAGAAGTTTGTCCTACTAATGCTATTCAGATTATTGAAGCTGAAACGTTGATTGAAACAAGCAAACAAAAACGTGAAGCAGCTGCGCTTAATGCCGCTGTAGCGATTATTCGTTAGTGTTATAAACTTTCAGTTTAAAATACATATTAATAACAATTATAGCCAAAAGGTTAGAATGAAAAAATCAATTGTTGTTTGTCCCTACTGCGGTACTGGGTGCAAACTAAAGTTGGTTGTCGAAAATAACAAAGTCGTGGCAGCAGAACCAGCAATGGGTCGTACCAATGAAGGCCAACTTTGTTTGAAAGGCTACTATGGTTGGGATTTCCTCAACGATACCAACTTATTAACGCCTCGCTTGAAGCAACCAATGATTCGCCGTACACGTGAATCAGCATTAGAAGCCGTGTCTTGGGACGAAGCTATTCAATTTGCCGGCGATAAGCTAATGGCAATTAAAAAGCAGTATGGTCCAGATGCGATAATGACAACAGGTTCAGCCCGTGGTCCGGGTAACGAAGCCAACTATGTGATGCAAAAACTCGCAAGGGCGGTGATCGGAACCAACAATGTTGACCACTGTGCTAGGGTGTGACACGCACCATCAGTCTCCGGTCTGGAGACAACAGTAGGTAATGGCGCAATGAGTAACGCTATTCCCGAAATTCAACTTACTAAATGCTTACTCATTTTCGGTTACAACGCGGCTGATTCTCATCCAGTTGTAGCAAGACATATTCTTAAAGCCCGTGCAAATGGCGCTAAAATTATTGTATGTGACCCACGTAAGATCGAATCTGCGCGTGTTGCTGATCAGTGGTTAGCGTTGAAGAACGGTTCAAACATGGCACTCGTTAATGCGTTAGCGAATGTGATTATTGAAGAAAACTTATACGATAAATCTTTCGTTGAAAATAATACTGAAGGTTTTGCTGAGTTCCGTGAAATTGCGTCACGTTACACACCCGAAACAGTAGAAGAAGTAACAGGTCTTAAAGCTGCCGATATTCGCCTTGCTGCGCGTACTTATGCTGCGGCACCTGAAGCGATGATTCTATGGGGTATGGGTGTTACTCAGTATGGTCAAGCGGTTGATGTTGTTCGTGGTTTAGCAGGTCTTGCATTGCTAACGGGTAACTTTGGTCGTCCTGGTGTGGGTTGTGGTCCGGTTCGTGGTCAAAACAACGTTCAAGGTACCTGTGATATGGGTATGTTGCCGCACCAATTCCCTGGCTATCAAGATGTAAATATTGATGCAAACCGTGAAAAATTTGAAAAAGCATGGGGTGTTGAGCTTTCAGGTAAGCCGGGTTACCGCTTAACTGAATTAGGTCACAAGGTAAACGAAGGTGTTTGTAAAGCTTTCTATATCTTTGGTGAAGATCCAGCACAAACTGAAGCTGATTTATCCGTAATGCGCGATACTATGCGTAAGATGGATCTTGTTATCGTACAAGATATCTTCATGACTCAAACCGCTGAATTCGCTGATGTTATTTTCCCAGCTACAAGTTGGGGCGAACATGAAGGTGTTTACAGCAGTGCTGACCGTGGTTTCCAACGCTTTTATAAAGCCGTGATCCCTACGGGTAATGTGAAGCCAGACTGGGAAATCTTTAGTTTGTTAGCAACGTACATGGGTTACCCTATGTCGTATAACAATACCGAAGAAATCTGGAATGAATTACGTGCATTATGCCCTGATTATGCTGGCGTAACGTATGAGAAAATGGCTGATCTGAAATCTGTGCAATGGCCTTGTCCAACAGAAGATCATCCAGGAACCTCATACTTATTTGAAGGTAATAAGTTTACAACACCTTCAGGTAAAGGGATCTTTATTGGTTCTGATTGGCGTCCACCGCTAGAACAACCTGATGCTGATTATCCGTTAGTATTGTCAACTGTGCGTGAAGTAGGTCACTACTCTTGTCGTTCAATGACAGGTAACTGTTCTGCATTACAAACATTGGCGGATGAACCTGGTTATGTGCAAATGCATCCAGATGATGCCAAAGCATTGGGGATCGATGATCAACAATTAGTTTGGGTTTCTTCTCGCCGTGGTAAAGTTATCTCTCGTGCTAACTACAATGAGCGTGTGAACAAAGGTGTTGTATACATGACATACCAATGGTGGATTGGTGCATGTAATGAATTAACCATTGAACATGTTGATCCTATTTCAGGTACGCCTGAATTTAAATATTGTGCTGTTAAAGTAGAAAATATTGATGATCAACCGTGGGCTGAAAATTATGTACAAACTGAGTACAGTAATTTGAAAGCACGCTTAAAAAACCATGTTAAAAATGCGTAAATATATTGTTTAAATAAAACCTGTTGCGTTTTATATACAATATATAACATCATAAATGAAAATAAGGTTTCCAAGATAAAAGATTGATTATTTTTATTTTTGAGCCTTATTTTTTTATTTGATAAAATAAGTATTTTAATTTATTTATCAGTTCAAAATGTTGCATTATTACCAGTTTTATTTTAAAGATACTATTGTTAATAATTATTGATTGATATGGATCAATACTTGGTTATTAAAATGATTGAGAATTGTATAACAAATGCTTGGATTCTTATTCGCTATTCGAGCCATATTATCAGTAAGAGTTAATATTAGCATGGGAAATTTTGAAAGTGATTTAATGATCTTTTCTAAGGCATTATTGACGATAAATGATATATCAGGTGTTATAAATTTTCTAAATAATGAAAAATTATTATTTATCGATGCTGATCGTGTTAATATTATTCTAAAAGATGATATAAATGCACAATCAATTCTATATTATCAAAATGCAGATAAGGAATTTCAACATCATGATTATTCAGGAGATATTTTAAATTTCCATCATGTCGTATCACATGAATACAGTCATTATATTAATGGCGAAGAATTTTATCGTACTTTCCCTCAATTATCTCTTCATCCTGCATACACTAATATTCAAACTTATTGTAAAATACCGCTACTAATAGCAAATCAACAATTAGGTGTGATTGAATATATTAATCTTCGTTTACCTAATCATGATGATGTAGAAAAACAATTTAAGTTGTTCAATAATATGATTGCTGCAATGATCGAACATATGCTTGGGCATCAAGTTGCTTCATCGTTGACACAACAATTAAGTCATGAACATCAGGATTTTCAGTTTATAGTTGATGTGACTAATGCCGTTATTAATCAGAGTTCAAAACAAGAGCTGATTAGTTCGTTATTACGTTTTTTATATCAACGATTTGGAATGAATGAACTATCGATTATACAGTCTCAAGATGGGCACTATAATCAATATTCGGGTAGTGATGTTGATGGGGAAATGGACTATCAATGCCATTTCTTCACTGATGATAGTATGATTAGAAATGTAGTTGAAAATAATCAAGTGGCTATTTTGACTTCCGCGGATATTTATAAAATAAGTAATAATGAGAATAGTCCTTATTTTTCATCGCAGGCGAAAAGTGCGTCTATAATCCCAATGATATTTCGGGGTATAACGACGGGTTATAT
This sequence comes from Photobacterium carnosum, assembly GCF_002849605.1. Classification (GTDB taxonomy): domain Bacteria; phylum Pseudomonadota; class Gammaproteobacteria; order Enterobacterales; family Vibrionaceae; genus Photobacterium; species Photobacterium carnosum. Next base: position 35,266 of record NZ_NPIB01000011.1, on the reverse strand, counting down.
TTGTTATGTCAGAACAATAGAAACACAATTTCAATCCAGTGAGATTGAATTATTTAAACAAATATCAGCACGAGTTGCATTGGCGATACACAGTATTAAAGTACATCAATCTACGACGCCTCATCGAACGCTGACTAAATTTATCAGTGTTGAAGATTGTTATGATGAACCTGCCATTTTTGATGACATTATTAGTCAAAGTGAAGTGATGAATAAGGTCTTGGAGCAAGTTGCATTAGTAGCCAGTTATGATAGTACGGTATTGATTTTAGGTGAATCAGGTACGGGTAAGGAATTAATTGCTCGCGCGATTCATAAAATGAGTCATCGCAGTAAAACGAATATGGTCAAGATGAACTGCGCCGCTATTCCAAGTGGCTTGTTTGAAAGTGAATTGTTCGGTCATGAGCGTGGCGCATTCACTGGTGCCATAACACAACGGGTAGGTCGGTTTGAACAAGCAGATAAAGGTACGCTATTTCTTGATGAAATAGGTGATATGCCATTGGAGCTACAGCCTAAATTATTGCGTGTTTTACAAGAAAATGAAATTGAACGCGTAGGTAAGAATCAGCTCATTAGTATTGATGTACGTATTATTGTGGCGACGAATGTTAATTTATTACAAATGGTGCAACAGAAACGATTTAGAAATGATTTGTATTATCGTCTAAATGTTTTTCCAATTGAAATACCACCGTTACGTGAACGGGCTGAAGATATTCCATTATTGGTAAAACATTTTACTCGTGAATTAGCAAAAAAAATGGGGAAAACTATTACGTCGATTGCGGTGGAAGATATGGCTATCATGCAGCAATTCTCGTGGCCAGGTAATGTGCGTGAATTACGGAATATCATTGAACGTTCGGTGATTTTAACCCGTGGTCATGTACTAAATGTACCCACCCAAGAATTAATTTCTTTACCTGTAATGTTAACCAATACTGCAATTGATAGTACTGCGATAGAGGTTATGCCATCAATCAATGTAAAGCCGACAACAGTGATAATTGATAAACAAATGATTATCGATGCATTGATAAACTGCCACGGTGTTATCGCTGGGCTTAATGGTGTCGCAAATCAACTGGGATTAAAGCGAACCACATTATTATCACGTATGAAAAAAATGGGTTTGAATAGTCAAGATTATCGTTTGATTAGCTAAATACTATAAATAAAACAATAAATATCGTAATCGATAAGTAAAGGATAAAGATATTGAACACCTTTGAAGCGTTACCGGAATCGATGTTTTGTAATGCAAGCGAACGTTCTATTGTACGTTACCGTAAAGGCAAAAATGATTGCTGTGAACTTGATTTCATCATTGAAGAAACGCCGGTTGCCATTGCTTTTAATGGTGTTGCTTACACCGTAATGATGTGTACGCCAAATGATTTAGAACAATTTGCGATTGGTTTTTCGTTATCAGAAGGGATCATTGATCATCATCGTGATATTCATGATATTGAAATGACACCAACCTGTGATGGCATTAATATTAATCTCACGGTTGCTAATCGTTGTATTGTGCGTTTGCAGCAAAAACGTCGTTCATTAGCTGGGCTAACTGGGTGTGGTATTTGCGGTGAAGAAAAACTAGAAACCGTGTGTCGAGCATTAGACCCTGTACCATCATCGGTGCAGTTTGATTTAAGTTACCTTGATCCCGTATTACAACAATTATTACGGAAACAACAACTGAACCAATTAACTGGATCAGCACATGCGGCGGTATATATCGACCAACAAGGTCAAGTGGCTGCAATTTTTGAAGATGTAGGTCGTCACATTGCGCTTGATAAATTGGTAGGGTGTATTCATCAACGACAGTTAACAGGTGGCGCAGTATTAGTCACGAGTCGTGCTAGTTTTGAGATGGTTCAAAAAGCGGCAGCAGCAGGGGTTGAAGTGTTGTTAGCCATTTCATCTGCAACTAAAATGGCGGTTGATCTGGCTGAAAAACTTAACCTAACGTTATTAGGCCATTGTCGTAATGGTCGCGCAGATGCATATACTCACCCTGAACGTATTATAGGGATGATTTAATAACAATTAATTATTTAAAATAAATAAGTACGAAATAGTCGTGCTTGTTTATAATAAATCTCCCGCAACGTCGGGTTTTCATTCTATTACACTAAGGACAAAAATAAATGAAATTTAAACATGTTATTACTGGTGCGCTTACTCTTTTTTCACCACTCGCTTTAGCGCATCCTGGTCACATTGGTCCTCATTCAGCCACTGGCTTTATGACGGGTTTTGTACACCCATTTACAGGTCTTGATCACTTATCTGTAATGATTGGTGTTGGCTTATTAGCTGCGTTGATTGGTGGTAAAGCTGTATCTCGTTTACCAATGGCATTCATTGGGATTATGGTTGTTGGTGGTGCATTAGGTGTTGCTGGTATGGTATTGCCTGGTGTTGAAATGGGTATTGCTTTATCAGTGCTTGGTATGGGCGCGATGTTATTGGCTGGTGGTCGTATGTCAGAGAAAGTGGCAACGGGCTTAGTCATGGCATTTGCACTATTTCATGGCATGGCTCACGGTATGGAAATGCCACTTGACGCACAAGCGCTAGAATATTTTAGTGGTTTTGTTGTCGCAACTGCAATCTTACATGTGTCAGGTATTGCATTAGGTAAATTAGTTATGAATTCTGCTGTAAACCAACGTGTAATGCGTGTAGTTGGTGTTGTTATGGCAGCCTTTGGTGGCATTTTAATGCTGTCGTAATTTAGCTGGAAAATCGTAGTGAAAGACAACTTTGCACGACAATATATTCATATTACCGGCATTGTACAAGGGGTCGGTTTCCGCCCCTTTGTTTACCAATTAGCGCTGCAATATGCGTTGGTTGGGTGGGTAATTAATGATTCGGAAGGGGTTAAAATAGAGGCTCAAGGTGAGACTGAAAACCTTAAGCAATTTATTATTAATCTTCAACAACAAGCACCGCCTTTAAGTCGTATTGATCAAATGACGGTAACACTATTACCGTTGTGGTTAGCCGCTGAAAAACCCGCACTATTCAGTATCGAGAAAAGTCAGCACTGTGATAGCACCACGGTCTGTGTTTCTCCCGATCAAGGGCTTTGTAATGCTTGTAAACAAGACATTGCTAACCCTGCCTCGCGTTACTATCACTATCCTTTTACCAACTGTACTCACTGTGGTCCTCGTTATAGCATTACTCGTGCTTTGCCCTACGACAGAGCAACCACTAGTATGCAAGGTTTTGTATTATGTAGTGATTGTCAGCAAGCGTATGTGAATCCGCTTGATCGTCGTTATCATGCTCAGCCAATAAGTTGTGCTGTTTGTGGGCCGTGGACACGATTTATTGATTATAAAGACAACGCAACATCAGATATTGAATTAACACAACAAGCCGCTATTAATCAATTAGCAAAACGTCTCCAAGCTGGTGCTGTAGTTGCGATTAAAGGGTTAGGTGGATTTCATCTTGTTTGTGATGGCTCTAATACTCAAGCTGTTGCAAAATTACGTCACATTAAACATCGTCAGCAAAAGCCATTGGCTGTGATGGTCGCTGATATTAAGACTGCACAACAATGGGTTATAGGTGATCCTATTGAGTGGCAAGCATTGGATTCTCAAGCTCGTCCAATCGTATTAATGCATAAATCTCAATCAATATCTTTAAATGATATTAACGCTGTAAATATTGCTACGAATGTTGCCCCAAATGTGCCTTATTTAGGGGTTATGTTGCCTTATACACCCTTGCATTATTTATTGTTTACCGCATTGGCTGACATTAATGCCACCGCGGTGTTAGTCATGACTAGTGCTAATGTGTCAGGTATGCCCATTGCAACGGATATTAAGCAAGTTGAGCAGCAATTTTTAGGTGTGATCGATAGTGTACTTGATCATAATCGTCCAATTGTTCATGCCTGTGATGACAGTGTGGTTCATTATGCGGGTGGTAAAATTCGAACGTTACGTATGGCTCGAGGCTATGCACCTTATAGTCAATTTGGTAAAAAATCTGAGACAATAACGTTAGCATTAGGTGCGCAACAAAAATCCACGATCGCTTTAGCTCTACCTCAACAATGGGTATTGTCGCCTTATATTGGTGATCTTAATAACCTTGATACAGAGCAGCGTTATCAACAAACTATTGTTGATCTTCAAGGGTTATATCAAGTTACAGCACCACAACTTGTGTGTGATAAGCACCCTAGTTACTATTCAACGGCTTATGCTAAACAATTGATTTCAGCGTCTCAAACGTCATTAAATTTACTTCAAGTACAACATCATCATGCGCATATTTTAGCAGTAATGGCTGAACATAATCTCACTAAGCCTGTGATTGGTTTTACCTTTGATGGTACAGGTTGGGGGGATGATAATTCGGTATGGGGTGGTGAGGTGCTATTAGCATCATGTCAGACTTATCAACGCATTGGTCATTTACGCTGTTTCCGTCTTATTGGTGGAGAGCAAGCAATAAAAGAGCCTGCACGATTATTATTGGCGATGTTACTGGAGTGCTATGAACTTGATGATATTAAAGCGATGCAATTAGGTGCTTTTTCAACATGGAGTGAGACGCATTTTAGTAACTTGTATCAATTATGGCAAAGCGGCAGCCGTTCACCTTATACCTCGTCAATGGGACGATTTATTGATGCTTGGGCTTGTTTATTAGGGCTGGTGGATAAGGTTAATTATGAAGGTCAATGTGGGTTGCTGTTAGAACAAGCTGCTACACAAGATATTGATCATATTCCTTTATCATTTCAGCTCACGGCTGATGGCATTATTGATTGGCAGCCTTTGCTTGCGTCTGTATTGCCGCTTATTCATGGAATAAGTCATGATCAACGTCAAACATGGATCAACAGCTTGGCGCGTAGTGTATTTATGGCAATAGCTGAAATGATTGTCACTATTGCGAAACAACATCCCCATCATGCTGTTGTATTAGGTGGCGGCGTGTTTCAAAATCGCGTGTTAGTCGATCATATTTACCAGCAATTTTCTGGTCAATCCCAACCGCTATATTGTGGTGAAAAATTGCCTTCAAATGATGCTTCAATAGCTGCTGGGCAATTGTGGTATGCACTTCATCATCATAGAGATGCAGCCATCGAATTACAGGAATTGTAACCATGCATGAATTATCACTGAGTATAAATACAGTTGATACCGTAGTTGAACAAGCTAGAAAGCAGGGATTTAAACGTGTCATAAGTGTGACATTATCCATTGGCACTTTGTCGTGTATCGAACCTCAGGCATTAGCTACGGGGTTCGAATTTGCTAGCCGTGGCACCATTGCTGAAGATGCTAAATTGAATATTGAATCGATTGCAGCCCGAGTGTGGTGTTTAGATTGTTTGCAACATGTAGAAATTCCTGAGCGTGGTGTGAGTTGCCCACGTTGTCACGGTTATCAGCTTAAAGTTGAAACTGGAGAAGAATTAATGATTAAAAATATCGAGGTTGAATAATATGTGCAATGTATGCGGTTGTGGCGATAGTCAAATTGAAGGCCACTCTCACGAACACCATTCTCACGAAGATAAACATGAACATCCACATCAGCACAATGATCATTCAGCTATAGATATGCCACAATCGATTGTGATCCATCACCATTATCACCATCAAGGTGATGTTCATCATCATGTTCATTACACTTTGCCTGCGGGAACTATGCCCGAGCAAGCAACCGATGGACATGATTATGAGCACGTACCACATTCACATGATCACAGCCATCATCATGCAGATAATCACCAGCATGAACAGCATCAACCCGAGCGTCTAGAAACGGGTGACTTGCATTATGGTAAAGGTGAAGCAGAAGTGCATGTTGCAGGTGTATCACAGCGACAATTATTAACATTAGAAATGGATATTTTAGGTAATAATAATCAACTGGCCGTACATAATCGTGAACATTTTATTGAAAACCGTCAATTAGTGCTTAATTTAGTCTCAAGCCCCGGTTCTGGTAAAACAACGTTGTTAACTGAAACCTTAATGACATTAAAAGATCAGTGTGCTTGTGCTGTGATCGAAGGTGATCAACAAACCAGTAATGATGCTGATCGTATTCGTGCGACAACTGTGCCTGCGATTCAAGTTAATACAGGCAAAGGTTGTCATCTTGATGCGCAGATGATCCATGATGCTTACCATCAGCTAGCGATTAATGAGCCAGGGTTTTTGTTTATTGAAAATGTGGGTAATTTAGTTTGTCCTGCAAGTTTTGATTTAGGTGAAGCCGCTAAAGTTGCTATTTTATCAGTAACAGAAGGCGAGGATAAACCGCTTAAATATCCCAATATGTTTGCCGCAGCAGATTTAATGATCATTAATAAAATTGATCTATTGCCTTATGTTGATGTCAATATAGAAGATTGTATTGCGAATGCACGTAAAGTAAATCCCACCATTCAAGTTATTAAGCTGTCGGCAAAAACCGGTGAAGGGATGGATGCATGGTTTAACTGGTTAAATGAAAATCGACAACAATTGTAATTAATTAGCGTATTTTATTTGTTATTAAAATGCTGTAAATATTATTTATATAGATACAGCATTTTTACTATTTTTATGTGTGGTCAATATTTAATATTAATTAGTGATAGTGTTCAAAAATTTGTTTAAATAAATAAATTAGTACTATCATTTTTTTGATTTATCTATAGAATCCCGCGCAAACAAGCTAACAGGGCTTAAACGCGTACTTGCGTTCAGTCTCTCATTAGCGACAATCTTGATGATAAACAACGTAAGTAGCCAATGAAAAAATACACTTTTGTTACAGCATTATTATTATTAGCTGGCTGTGATATTACTACTGAAACCCTTCAGCCTCCCACTGTTCAAGATATTGAAATGTGTCAACAACGGATTGTGGTTAAAACTAATTATAAAGTTACAGCGATGTCAGATAATAGTTTAGATAATAAATCTAAAGATAATCGTGGTTGGGTCTATGTTAATTATCAAAAAGATAATAATCGGGGTTACTTAAAATTTCGATGTAATGCTGCCTATGTTGAAGTTTGGGCTGCTGGCGCTGCGATGTGGACTGGTTTATAAGTGATTATTATGAATGCTCGTACTGATACAGTACGAGCATTTTTATATATACAGATTACGATGTAGACATGTGTAGTAACAAGCCATTTTAGAACCAATCATTTTCGTGATTATCTTATGGTATTAAAAAATCATTTTTATAGATTAATTTTAGTGCTATTTATGATATCAATCGCAAAAAAATGCACTGTAAAAGTAGATTGAAATTTTATTTGTGATCAGCCTTTATTCGTTTTTATTAAAAATTTTCATTATTAAATTTGTCGTTATTATATTGATATGTTTTCTAGATAGTGATGCCATAAAATTTAAGTTTGGATAAAACAATACCGTGCAGGGATTGTTTATTTTATTGATGTTAAAGGAATAATATGAGTAAATTTTTTTGGCTTGCTTGGGCTTGTGCCACAATGTTACCTGTTCATGTGAATGCATCAGAATGGAATTCTTCAGGAATCGATGGACACTATGTTTTATCGTCATTGATTGATGAACAGCAGGGGCAACAAAAAGTATTTTTTTCGCTTTATAAGGCAAAGTATAACAATAATGGTTTTGAGCGATTTTTAAGTCAATGCAATAAAAATGGATTTGATAAGACGGTGTTAATGACGATTAATGGTCAAAAAATAGAGATGGATAAGATTTGTCGTAGGACGGAAGACAGTAAAAATTATTGGGTATATACGCCAACAACCAATAAAGGTCTAGCTTTTCTCATTACACAATTTAAATATACCGAAACTGTTAATATTCATAAAATTTTCATCAATATCTATAATCAAAAATCAGATTTACACTTTAAGATTTCTGCCGAAGGGTTTGTTCAATCGTGGAATAAATCATAAGAGTGGTTTGAGCATACATTAATTATTGTTGTAATTGTAGAAGCGATATCAATAGTTTGATATCGTTTTTTTTTGCTAAAATACCAGAAAGCGATCCTAAGGTTGGAATACTTAATTTTAGTAACAATATGATATTTACATTAAGAAATGTATTGGAGCGGATAACGGGAATCGAACCCGTGTCATTAGCTTGGGAAGCTAAGGTAATACCATTATACGATATCCGCTTTACGAGTAGACAATAAACATTTGTTGTTATGGGGTCAATAAAAATTATGGAAAATAGCTGAATTAGTATAAAAACATGAATAAAATGTACTATATTCGATAGTCAATGTTTAAAATACTCGCAAAATCAATATCAAAATTTACCTGTTTTTTTATATTTTTTACCATATTTTATGTTCTAAATGGATTTTTTGGCTAAGATACTACAATAATATGCTTAAATTGTGACAAAATGTGTATTTTTAACTATATTTTATATTCATTGTTTTGTATATGATTTAGTATATCGGATACGAGCATATGAATGTGACTATTAAACATACAATGAGTAGCTATATGGATAGCGCCATTCTACTTTTTAATGCACCCTGAAGTATTGATAATGAAGTTAAAAATCACACCATCAAGTTTAGCAATAATTGTATCCTTATTATTGACTCTAATAGCACTGGAAATGTTTTTTTTAAATGAAAAAAAACAATTTGAATTACTGAATAAGAAAAATGATTTAGTTTTAGAACAAGGCGTATCAAAAATTATCAATAATGAAATTAATAATATGATAATTAGTTTGAAAACGTTTAATTTGTTATTGAAATCAAATGATTATAATGCTAGTGCTAAAGATTTTGATAAATTAGCAAAAGAAGTTATGGCAACAAATAATAGTGTCTCTGAATTACAGTTTGCACCACAAGGCGTCATTCAATTTACATATCCTTATTCAAAGGAAAATTCCGCGATCGGGCACGATTTAAATCGATTAAAAGGCAGGCATAAAGGTGTATTGTTGTCTATTGATAATCAATTACTTACCTTGATAGGCCCAGTTAAACTCATTCAAAATGATCATTTATCTTTTATTTTAAGGTTGCCTCTTTTTAATAAACAATCAGAATTTATCGGTTTTGTTATTGCTATTAGTGATTTTGAAAATATCAGTAATAAGCTACCATTGAAAAAATTAGCGTATAAAATACAAGGGTTTAATCCCGATGGTAAGATATCAACCATATTTGATAACATCATTGATAAAACAGCGGGAACGATAAACGTTTTTACGGTTCCTGTACCTAATGGTAAATGGTTGTTTTCTATACAAAATAAAAAATATGACCCTGAAAATTATTTTGTGATTCATGTGTTATTATATTTAATAGTGATTGCTTTTTTCTTATATATATATAAGCGTGAACGTTACCTTTTGTTAACTAATATTTATATTAATGATACTAATTATATATTGAAGCACGAGGCTATTACGGATGAATTAACAAGTATTTATAACCGTAGATATATGAATAATATAATGAAAAAGGTATTTTTTTCTAATGTTACCTCTATTCATAGTATTGCTTTTTTAGATATTGATCATTTTAAAATAGTTAATGATACCTATGGACATGATGCTGGTGATGAAATATTAAGAGTTTTTGCTGAGATTTGTTCAAATAATATTCGCACTAGTGATATATTCGCTCGTTGGGGAGGTGAAGAGTTTATTTTATTTATGGATAAAACGAGTCGAATTCATGCGGAGGATGTATGTTATCGAATTCTAAGGGCCGTTAATCAACATTCTTTTTTATATAACAGTCAGGTTATTCATATTACAGTATCCATTGGCTTAACGTCATTTTCACCAAAAAATGATAAAATTGATGCAGTATTTAAAAATATTGATGACGCAGTTTATCATTCAAAAAAGAATGGTCGTAATCGCATTACCGTTATATAAGCAGAGTTTTGTACTGAAATTAATGAGATCGATTGATAAGTCGTCGTCGTAAGAACAGTAAATAAATGGTTGAGATAATAATCTTAGTAGCCCTTTCTCTTGTGCCGTTGGATCAAGGGTTAAATCATGTAAATGCAGGTGAATACTCTTAGTTACAGGGGGGTATTGGGTGTGATTTAGGTTCGAACCTTTGTGATAAGGATGACTAATAAGATAACCGATAACTTGCTGTTGCTCATTAAGACAAACAAAACAAGTTTGTGGTGATACCGTGACTTTACTTTTTAAGACCACAGTTTTTTCTGGGAAATTAGCACTATAAGCGGCGTGTTAACGGTCTTCGTTTTGATACATTTGTTGTTTTACGTAGAGATTTCTAAAAAATTTGATTTCATTTTAAATTATTAACCATCCTATGAAAATTGTTAGAATATGGAATGATATTTTAATTATATTATTTTTGGATTTAAAATGGCGTCATTAATTGGTTGTTTATTATTACCACAACAGCAATTAAAGTGTCGGCTAGTTATCGCTCGATTTAAAATAAAAAGTACAGAGAAAACAATACGTTATTGTATTAACCATGGATTAAATACTAATCTTCAATATTTGTTACATCATTTAGATCGTTACTGTGCTGAATTTGAAGTGATTTATGCTTTAATTTACGAAAAAAAGCATTATCAAATAAATGATAATACTGATTTTTAGTTGTAAATGATTAAATCTGCTATTCGTTTGAGATCTCATACAGAAAATCCAGTATCATATCTATATGTTTATTTATAGTTATTACGCATGAAAGAATCGCAAGCCATTCCTTTAGTTGACGATGTTGATACATTAACACGATTAAAAAAAGCATTTGTTGCGGGTATTTGGGCAACATTAGCCAGTATTTCGATTGGCTTTTTGTTTAAAGTTTGGCTGGCACAATGGGTAGCAAAAGATGATTTAGCGCTATTTAATAGTGTTATTGATATTGTATCGTTATCATTGATTTTAATGACAGGCTTTCGATCATCAATGGTTGTTACCTACAGCCAGACGCATAATGATCATGACATTATAAATATATTCCGCTTTAGTTTAATTATCGTTGTACTTATTACATGGGGATTAGTTTTACCCTATATAAAACATGAATTGCATATCAATGTCGGCTATTTTGAAATGGTCGGTGTTATTTTTGGTATGGGGTTAAAAATATACTTTACCAATTTAATCGCCATGTACCGTTTATATGACGTCTCAAATAAAGTGACATGGATTGAACCGACATCAAATGTTATCACCTTTGTCTGCTGTTATTACGTGTTTCATTTTACCGCATTAGCTTCTCTTTTTTATAGCGTTATGGCGTCCTCATTGATTGTGGCGCATTTTATGTATTGGAAGCGCAGAAAACAAATAGCGACCAAACCGCTAACCACGGTGCAGCTTGATCCGAATATGCGTAATTATGTTCGTAAAAGTTTTACTGCATCTTTAGAAGCTGGAGCCAGTATTTTAATGATTTACGCGGCGGTTCTGCTAACGATTACCCATTTTAGTTTAGATGAATTAGGTGATTTCCAAGTGGTCGTTCGGCCGATTTTTACCTATATGACAATGCTATTTGTATTTCCTATTTATCGGTTTGTATTGCCAGAGTTATCGCAAAGTGTACGTAAAGGTGAACACGCTCAAATACGTGCTATCCGCCGTTGGATATATCGATTAGCTGTCATTGTGAGTGTGAGTTTTTTCTTGGTTATGCTTATTGGGGGCAAAGATATTATTGGGTTTATTTTCCCTGCACAATATAAAGGCGCAGAGATTGTATTATTTCATTTCTCTATTTTCTTTATTTTTATGATGCTCAATGCTTATCAGTTAGCATATATTAAAGCCCACGGTAAATTTACACTGAGTTTAATGATTCGATTAAGTGGCATTGTAACCTTAGTTATCAGCTATTATTTTTTAGCATTATTTACTGCTAATGTGGTGGCGATTATCGTTGCGCTAGGCTTCGGTTATGTGATGATGTTTATTCTATCGACCATCGCAGAGCAGCAAATTCTACGTGAATATCGACGCCAAGGTGTTAGTGTTGATTGATATTGAGTGATTAAATCAACCGAATGTGAGTCAATAAAAAAGGTTGAGTGTGTCGTTATTTCTTTCTTATTTGAAAGTGATCACCATTCAACCTTTTTATTTTCTAGATCAAGCTAGTCGTTCTTGTTGGTTATCTTTTGATTATAAGACGGGCGACATACCATAGCTGTGACCGTTAAGCAGTAGTAAGCCTAACAACACCAACAGTACGCCACCGAATAATTTTAGAATAATACTGGTCATTGTCCGTTGACGATCATTTGTAGCTAAATAGCGACTCACGATTTTTTTACCAGATAAGGTCAGTAATGCGATGGCTGATGTAGTCAGCGCTGTCCCTACAGCCATTAGTATTGCGCTTATAACACCTAGCCAATACAGTCCAACCATATTGGCAAATAACAATACTAAAATAGCGCCAGTGCAGGGACGGATACCAATACTGAATATGATGACGATATATTCTCGTAAACTGGTAGCCTGATTGATTTCATCAGCATTCGCGAAATGTTTATGACCACAACCACAATTATCGCCATGATCATGGTGGTGCAGCTGTGCCGTTTTAAGTTGCCATGCTTGCTTTAAGCTACGGTAAATAACAATCACCCCAAGTAACAACATTGCCATAAAACTGTAGCTAATAAATTGATCAGCCGCATCGTTTACTTGTCGCATTGATGATTTGAAAAACACCAACAGAATGCTAACGAGTGTAATAGCAACAACGGCTTGTAAAAAAGCCGAAACCACGGTCATGATCAAACTGGCTTTTATTTTTGCAGGGTTCGTAGCGAGATAAGTGGTGACAATCATCTTGCCATGACCTGGGCCTAGCGAATGAAAAATACCGTACAGAAAACTCAAGCCCGCCAATGAATAAGCGGCGGTGATATTTTGTTGCGCGTCGTAAAGTAAATCACTTAATTGACCATTAATATCGCGTTGCCATTTAATACTTTCCATTAGCATTGTTGGCCATTGTTGCCATAAAACATAGCCACTCGCTATAAATAACACTAGAACACTCATTCGTATTACCCATGAGATCGGTGTAGCGCGCGTCTCTGTTTGTTCATGGGCATGTTGGTGATGAGAGCAAGATGATATTGACGGGGGATTATCAGCCTCTAAAGGTAAATGATTGCCGGATTTCATGGGGTAGATCCTAAATTAAAACTATTTAGTGGAAGGCGTCGTGGTGTCGACATCGCAGTGTAGTTTTACTGATTGTGTAAACACTTGCCCTAATTGATTATCAGGATCGGCATCTGCTGGAATCGACATCGCAAAAGTAACTTGTTTTGGTGTTGGATTTGGCTCAACTAATGTAAAACGACATGTTTTTGCTAATTCGGGTGACAAGATAATGTCACTTTTATTATCCCATGACATATCAACATAATAGCTTGGTTCAAAGATCAATAATTTTAACGAATCTTTAGTGATAGTTTTAGGTTTTGCTAGTGGTAATTCAAAAATCAGTGTGGCTTTGGCGCGAGGTTTAACCAATTCACCACCGGCAGGAATATGGTATTTAATTGGGGTTTCATTATCATAAAAATAGGTAAAATAGTGCGCGTTTTTCATGTTTTCCATCACAGATTGCGCGGTGTCTTTTAATGTTTGTTCTTTGTGTGCTGCCGACATATTCTCACCATCAAGCATATAGGCGGTGGTCATGGCATCAAATGTCCATACCATTTTAAACCCTGTAATTTGAGTGCTATTTCCCTCAATGTAGGTTTTCATACTTATCCAAGAATGGGGGTGTGCTTGACTGGTTATCGGTAATAACGCTGCAATGGATAATATAAAACAGGGAAGGGCATTCAAACGCATCTAAGTAGACTCCATATTCATCATTGATGAGTGATAATGATTCAGGGTAAATAGCAATATTCTTGTTATGTTATAACATAGAGCTATTAATGAATCTAGATGAAGATATGGGCATTATTTGAAGAATATTGAGCTGTTAACTATAGAGTACTAACAGCTCATTGCATTATTAAAGGGATTAATTGTCATTGCTTAAAATGAAATCGGTTTTTACTAGCCGACGGCAAAGGGACAATAATTGTTCACACTCTTGTGCGTTAAGGGGAGCATAAAAATCAACTGTAAGCGCTTTAATGATGATATCTGCTTGTTGCTTGACCGTTATCCCTTTCGGCGTAAGCGTTAAATAACGGGCTTTTTTATTGTCAGCACTTTTCTTTGCTTCAACTAATTCACGTTTAATACAATTGTCGATTAAACGTTTTGTTACTGAACGCTCTCGTTGTAATGCTTCGGCAACGGTTTGCTGAGGAATTTCACCTAAATGATCTAATACCCGTAATGCGCCTAACATTTCAAGAGTAATATCAAATTTAGAACTGAGTGATTGGTTCGCAAGGGTTCTAAATTGTTTGTAAGTAATCCCAATGGTAAAGCTTAGGCTACTATCCAATTCGGGTATATTAGTAATAACAGAATGCATTAGGTTCTCTTTGTTGAACATAAAAAATGGATCAAAAACAATATACCTAAAGTCACCGCCAGTTCCCAGCTGCGTAGAAAGGTACTGTTTAAATTAAGAGTATTATTTCCTAAATAGAGCTGAATCGGTAAGACTGTCGCTAAAATAGTATCAGCATGAATATCTCGTTCTGGACCGTTACTGGTACTCATCATCATCGCTAAAGTAAAGATCAGCCCCCCAAGAATAAATGCATAATAAGGAATAATGGTTTGATGTCCCATTATGATAACTGAAAAAATCAGGGCAATCATACAACCCCCAATCTGCGTGATGAATCGTAACTTCACGGTTTTTATATAATTAGCTCGACTTATTTGTGTTGCTGCGGCAATAACAGGTACCAGACAGAAGACAGCTGAAATTAAATTAACAACCATAAGAAATGCGACACTAATACCGAGCAAACTTAGAGTAATAAAACGATGTTGATAACTGATATTAAATGTTGGCATCGGGGTAAAGGGTGGCTGTTTTTGAGTAACCGGAAATAGCCATATCATTGTTTTGGCAACTACCGCAGTAATAATCATCGCCAGTAATATTTCATGGATCCTCATGGGCATATTCATATCAGTATGTTGAGCAAAAATAATGATTAAAATCCAATTAAACGTTGGCATTAATAGTTGATTTAATTTCGCCGGCGTATTGGCTCGACGCCGCATAAAATCAAAGAAAAATAAGCTGATACTCCAAATAATAAAGGGGTGATTATAAAAAAGATTATTGACTATTAATGCTGCACTTGCCGCTATAAATGTGGGTAAAAACATGGCGGCAATACCAGACCATGAAAATTGACGTCCTTTGGTCATTAATAGTGTTGGATAAAGTGCAAAATAAACCGGTGAATTAAAATTAGCCAACTTACCAATTAACATACAAAAGGTGATGGTTAGCGCGATCCGTAGTGCGCTATTCGTGTCATTTTTATTAAACGTCATAACGCCTTGCTCGCTAGTAAATATAGTGAAAAATAGCGACTAACTTGATCCACACTTGCGCTACTGTATTGATAATTGGATTATTGCTTTGCACCATAACACTGGCACGAGCACCTGAAATCAAAGCAGGATTAAGATTATGAACCGAAATACGAGTGCGAATTTTCTGTAGTTCACGGATCCAATGCTTATCGTTAGTCACGCTTGAAAGTTGGTTATTAGGATTTTCAGCATCAAATTCAGCCCGATCTTGACTGCTTATTTCACCCGTAAATACTTTGCCAGGAATCGCATCAAACGCAATGTAGACTAAATGTTGAGGTTGTAACTGAGTCATCCCTTTTTCATTAAAATCGGCACTTAACCAGACATTGTTTTCATTAACGATAAACAGAGCGGGGGTAGCTTGATTAATATAACTCCCCACTTGTAGTTGTAGGTTAGTGATCGTACCTGTCGTTTGGGCAATCACACGGGTATGTGTTAAATCTAATTGTGCTTGAGCAAGTTTAGCTTGGGCCAATTCAACAGCGGCATTGTTAGATTTTCCATTTAACAACGCTTTTATACGTAATACTTCCGCTTTAGCTCCTTGATAAGCACTTTTTGCGACTGCTGCTTGTGTTTGTGCATCATCAAATTGTTGGCGAGTCACTAAGCCTTTATTAATTAATCGTTCAAATCTAGCTAATGAAATAGCCGCATTATGTGATTGTAATTGGCGTTGTTTTAATAATTGATTAGCTGTAACTAACTGTTGAGTTTGCGCTGAATAATTTTGATCCGCTTGGGCTAAATTTGCCTGTGCTTGACGTACTTTAAGCGCATAGGGAGCAGGATCAATGGTAAACAGTAGCTCACCTTTATTGATATTTTGACCATTCTCAACTGCCACATTGGTGATCACACCTGAAACTTGTGGTGAGATATTAGCAACCGCTCGGTACAAGGTTGATTGGGTTGTAAAGGGGGCCACGTTATCACTGATCAATAAAAAGAGGGAAAAACAAGCGACGATAGTGAGTACGCTATAAATAATATATTGATACATTTTTTCTTTCATTTTTGTTACCTATACAACAATAAAGGTGGTAATCTAACGCCAATTTGTTGTACATGCAACAATAAATTGATATGTTTTTATAAGGTATTGATTATATGGAATATCTGATTGGTGATAAGGTATGAAATGAAACAAAAAAATAGCTTTAAGATAAAACTGTAAAAATCAGTTAGAATATAAAGAGAGCGATATATTTTAACTGTGTAAAGGAGAGGGGCAATAGCGTCTTACTTTTCTTGGTATTATCGCGGAAAATTAGCATCACATGATGAGAATAATAAATAATGAAAACAAAGCTATTTACTGCGACGTTACTCTTACTTTTGAGTACATCTGTCTTTGCTGCAACGGCAGAAACAGCACTGCCAATTCAATTATCATCCGTTACCCAAGATGTAGATGTTGTAAATAATACAACGACGTTAATTGGTAAAGTGGATATTGTTCAAGGTGGTATCACCATTAAAGCAGATAAAGCGGTGATTAAATTAAATAGTAAAACTAAAGAATTAAAAACGATTGAAGTGTATGGCAAGCCTGCTCACTTCAAACGTGTAATGAAAGACGGCAAAGTCATTAATGGTGAGTCGAGTTACGGCATCTATACCCCTTCTGATAGCATGATGGTATTAAAGACAAACGCTAAAATAACCCAAGATGGTAATATTATTCGCGCCAATACCATCAGTTATAACCTTAAAGCGCAGTTTATGAAGGCGACAGGCACTAAGTCTCAGCAAGTTAAAACCAAATTATTACCAGAAACGAAGTAAAAGGAATTTTCGTGGAATTAGTAAAAGTTAATGCGAGCAATCTAGCGATCTATTTAAATTTAACTCAAGCCTATGAAGCTGAATTTTCACCATTAACAAAAAAAATGCCTGATGATGAGGGTAAGTTTGCGTTAGATACTCCGATTGAGGGCAATGTCACAGGGTATTTATTGTATATCGAAGGTAAACCGGCAGGATTAGCTGCCATTGCTAACGAGAGTGTTGATCATTACGAAGTGTGTGATTTCTATGTTGTACCCGTATTTCGTAAGAACAAAGCTGGTCAACGTTTTGCCCATACGCTATTTGATATGATGCCGGGTCTATGGCAAAGCAAGCAGATTGAGGGCGCTGATCACGCGATTACATTTTGGCGACGTGCGATTGGCAGTTACACCAATGAAGTATTTGTTGAAGATATTTACCATGATGAATACTGGGGCGATGTTACCCGCCAATGTTTTAAAACCACGGCTTAATTTGCCGTAGTTGTAAATAACTTCATAAATAAAACCCCTATTGTTTATTAAATGATAGGGGTTTTATTTTAGCTGTAGTATTTAAATCGACGATTGTTATTTTCTATCGTGAATTCCTTGAGGGTGATAGGGAATATATTTACTGCGCGTTGTGATTTTAAATAGTAGAAAAACTAGAAACTAAACGGTAAGTGTCGATTTTGTGATTACTATCGGGATTTAAAAGTGAAAATGTAGCTGATTTATATTGTTTTTTATATTATGAAAAGATAAATACGGGTAAGTGGTTTTACCAAACTTCGGAATAATAGGAAGTAATTTTGATCATTAATAAGAACTGGGATCTAGACGTTGCGTTTGAAGTCATCAATGATAGATATTATCCCGGCGGTTTGCAAAGTGGTCCTCAACGAAATCGACAAATTGAAACTTGGGGGCAATTAGTTGGTAAAACTAAAGCACTTGAGCAACTAGATTTGTTGATTGAGAGCTGTGGCTCTATAAATAAAATGTCTCAGTCTATCCGTATGAACTCAGGGAGCATAAAAAAACTTAGAGCGTTTTTTGAATCTCTTCCTGATGAGTTGGAAATGGTTGAAGATAGTGTCCAGCACAGATTCATTGAGGGCGAGGTTTGTTCTCTGGAAGAGGATTTGACCCATGAATTCAAGGAAGTTAAAGGAAATAACCCTGCAAAGTCTATCCAGAACTTAGTTGATGAATATGTGGTTGCATTTCTTAACGGTTCTGGAGGCAGCATTTTTTGGGGTATCTGCGACGATGGTAGAGTAAAGAGTTTACCGCTATCTATAGCGCAAAAGGACGAAATAAATAAAGTTGTTAATGCTAAAATCGGTACGATTGAGCCAGCAATAGATCCAACTAAGATTAATGTTAAATTTCACTCTGTAATAAATGCTGAGAAAGGATACGTTTTAGAGGTGAATGTTCCTAAATCCAATACCATTGGTTTGTTTTTTAATTCTTCCGGAGACACTTGGGTTCGTGTTAATGGGTGTAAACAAAAATTAAAAGGCTTAGCTCTTCAAGACTATATTCTAGATCGTATGCAATAAAACAACTAACAGATAAGGATATGTGTCGCGTAGTCGACACCTATCCATGGGAGCAAAGGACAGCCATAACTTTGCACATCAACTATGAGTAACTACACTTAAGTTTCAAGTTGCTTATGGTGAATCGAATGACAATCTCAAGACGGAAATTGATCGAGCCTCAAATAACGCCTTTTTATCATGTAATTAATCGCTGTGTACGTCGTGCGTACTTATGTGGTGATGATCCGTATAACGGTAAAAGCTATCACCATCGTAGAGGTTGGATAGTAAATAAAATCAAACAATTAGCAGCTGTATTTTGTATTGATGTTTGCGCTTATGCAGTGATGAGTAACCATTATCATTTAGTGCTAAAAATAGACACTGAACAGCAACAAAAGCTAACCCCAGAAGCGGTAATATCACGCTGGTTACAGTTATTTAATGGTCATCCTATTGCAATCGATTTTTTAAAAGAGGGGCAAATCGGCTCTGATAAACAACAAGCATTATCAGACTTAGTGGCTGAATGGCAGCAACGATTAGGCAGTATTAGCTGGTTTATGCGCTGTCTTAATGAAGAAATCGCACGAAAAGCCAATAAAGAAGATCAATGTAAAGGCGCGTTTTGGGAAGGGCGTTTTAAGTCTCAGGCACTACTGGATGAACAGGCGTTATTATCATGCATGATGTACGTTGATTTAAATCCTATTAGGGCTGGCATTACACCTTCACTAGAGCAATCAGATTTTACCTCTATTCAGCAACGTATTCGTGAATACCATCAGAAGAAAACATCCACTAAACCATCTTCATCAAATAAAAGTCACTTCCAATTACTATCCTTTGTTGGCGCAGAACATCAAGCTAAAACAGCAGGGATAAACTTTGCTTTTGTCGATTATCTTGAACTGATTGACTGGACTGGTCGGTGTATTCGAAATGATAAAAAAGGTTTTATTGCACCTAATCAGCCAAAGATTTTACAGAAAATGGGAATAACACCGGATGCTTGGCTTGAGCACAGTGAACAATTTATGGAACATTACGCCAATGTAAGCGGTAAATGGTCCCGAATGTGTGCATTTAAACAACATGTAGGTGGGCATTGGTGCAAAGGGAAATCAGCGAGTCATCAGTTACATCCTAGTTAAATATTTTTTATAATCGAAAGAAAATACTGCAATAACCGTCAGGATTGTGGGTTTTGTCGATCCTGAAATATGGTAATAGAACAGGTTTAGTGATGAATTATAAATAATGAGCTGTAAATTTTAGATTTGAGAGATTATTGCTGGTGGAATGGTTTACTTTTTGAGGACTCTATTTAAGTGTTAAAACATTTGGCTGTCCAAAATGCTCTCTTTCTTGTGGCTGTCCAAGATGGTCTAAGATGTTTATTATAAACTCTGAAAACCACGCACAAAAAAGGCTAGATATAAAATACCTAGCCTTTAAATTTATGGTTATATCATTCAGTGATGATTATAACGCAGTCTCTAAAATTTTGCGGCTGTCTGCAATAGTCAGTTTGCCGTGTTCACCGAGTGCTGTTCTCCCGTGTTTCTCAAGGCTAGCAACTAATACATCAATATCAGCAGTGCCTAGTTCAACATCAGTCAGTGAAGTTGGAACGTCCATTTCTTTAAAGAAAGCAATAGTGCGTGCGATTGCAGCATCAATACGCTCGTCAGTTGTGCCGGTAGTAATACCAAATATGCGCTCTGCATATTGAACTAATTTTGCTTGTTTCTCTTTACGACAAACTTGCATTACCGCAGGTAGCACGATACTTAATGTACGCGCATGATCGATACTGTAGTTACCAGTAAGTTCATGGCCAATCATATGTGTAGCCCAATCTTGTGGAACACCCATACCAATTAAGCCATTCAATGCTTGAGTTGCAGACCACATGATATTGGCACGAACCGCGATATCATCTGGAGTTGCTAGTGCTTTTGGACCTTCTTCGATAAGCGTTAACAATAGGCCTTCAGCAAAACGATCTTGAACTTTAGCATTCACAGGGAAAGTTAAGTATTGCTCCATGGTGTGAACAAAAGCATCCACAACACCGTTAGACACTTGACGAGGAGATAGGCTTAATGTGGTTTGTGGATCTAAGATAGCAAACGTAGGCTTCACTAATGCAGAGCCAAAGAATAGCTTATCGTTACCACGAGAAACCACGGCACCACCGTTAGTTTCAGAGCCTGTTGCTGGTAGTGTTAATACACAACCGATAGGTAGCGCGGCTGTTACTGGTGCTTGGTCATGCAAAATTTCCCATGGATCAGCGCCTTCATAGCATGCAGCTGCGGCAATGAATTTGGTGCCATCAACCACTGAACCACCACCGACTGCTAATAGGAAGTCATAGCCTTCTGCTTTCACTTTAGCAACAGCTTGCATTAGAGTGCCATATTGTGGGTTTGGCTCGATGCCTGAAAACTCGCTCCAATTAAAACCAGTTAGTGCTGCAGAAACTTGCTCATAAACACCGTTACTTTTAATTGAGCCGCCACCGTAGATGACTAAGATCTTTTTATCTTTCGGAATATCATTGGCAATTTCAGCAATTTGACCTTCACCAAAATGAATTTTTGTAGGGCTTTGATACGTAAATTTGTCCATTTTATTTTCCTTAGAACAGCAAACTGAGCTGATTATTATAATGATTTTAGTTATCAGATACTGAGTACCTTAGATGTCTCCAGTCTAGGGGATAATGCGGTTTTACTTAATACATAATTCTCTTTAATGCTTGCCTATTCCTCTTTTGTTGCTGCTATTAATAGTGAATCTCTGCTAAGGTGATGAAAATAAATTCGTGAGTAGATAGTCATGAAAAGTGAAAGTATTACAAAGATAGCTGAACCTCAACCCGCCGCTATACCCTCATCTATAATAACCTTAGCCTATTCGTTATGTGAGTATTATGGGTTAGCGCACCAATCTGCTCGTGTGGATACTAATCTTGCTGGGGTACGGTTATTTAGGATTGATAGTTATCATAAGCATAGTCCGCAAATGTATGAGCAAGGTATTGTTATTATTATTCAAGGCCACAAAACAGGTCATTTAAATCAGCATCAATTTAATTACGATCCACAGCGATGTTTATTAGTTACCACACCTTATCCTATTGTTTGTGAAACCTTTGCCTCACAACAACAGCCATTGATTGGAATTAATATTGATTTTGATTTAACCGTTATTCGCCAGTTAGTCACCATGATTGAATCTGACCAACAACATCAATTTAATTATGAGGGCAGTTGTGGTGTGGCGACGGCAAAGATGACAGAACGCATGTATCGCAGTGTCGAGCAATTATTTGAAGTGTTGCACGATCCTCTTGATGCGATGGTTGTGGGACCATTACTGATTAGGCAGTTGTTTTATTATTTACTGCAAGGCGATCAAGGGTATTTATTAGCGCAATATTGTGAACAAGACAGTGCGTTAGCCAAAATTTCATCGGTAATTGATTATGTACAATTGCATTATGATACTAAATTACAAGTGCATGAGTTAGCGGCAATGGCGGGTATGAGTGTGTCTGTTTTTCATAAAGTGTTTAAACAAGTCGTGACTGATCCACCGCTGCAATATATTAAGAAAATACGATTAAATAATGCCAAGACGTTAATCTTACAACAAGGTATGGCTGCTAATATTGCAGCAGGGCTGGTGGGGTATGAGAGTCCCGCGCAGTTTAGCCGTGAATTTAAGCGTTATTTTGGTTTGCCGCCAAGTAAAATTCATGAAAATGCAGGATTTATTCGGTAATATACCTAAATAGCATTGTTGATATGCAATCATAATAATTATTTATAATATATTGTTTTATTAGCGTAGTATCTATCAAAGACAAGACAACAATAATAAGGAAAACAATGTCTGCTTTTCAAAAAAAAGTGTTGATTTTATTTGCTCATCCGTCGCAAAACCGTTCTGAAATCAATGTACCGTTATTTAATGCATCTAAAGGTTTTGATCACGTTACCACCGTGGATTTATATGCTGAGTACCCCAATTTTCGTATTGATATCGACAAAGAACAGCAACGGTTACGCGATCATGATGTGATTGTATTTATGTTCCCATTATATTGGTATTCCACCCCGTCGTTATTAAAAGAATGGCAAGATTTAGTACTGGAATATGGCTTTGCTTATGGTAGCGAAGGTAAGGCGTTAGTCGGAAAAAAATTCCTCTGTGCGCTTACCGCAGGTGGCTCTGAATCAAGTTATCGTAAAGAAGGTTTTAACCACTTTACGATTCGCCAGTTATTACAGCCGTTAGAGCAAATGGCAGAATTAACGGGAATGGAGTTTTTAGCGCCGTTTGCTTTATTTGGTGCTGGCACTGCCACGGAAGAACAACGCATTTCCAAACACTTAACTAATTGGCGTCGAGTGTTAATGGCTATTAAAGAAGATAAACTCGATTATGATGTCGCGAGTAAATTATCAAAATTAAATCATAGTATTGATCTTGTGATCGCGGAGTAGCCATGACCGGAATATTTTTACAGGCATTTATTTATTTAGTTGCTGCGGTGATTGCGGTGCCGATTGCTAAACGCTTTGGGCTCGGCTCTGTATTGGGCTATTTAATTGCTGGTGTTGTTATTGGTCCTGTTATTGGTCTAGTTGGCAGCGAAACCACTACGATTCAGCATTTTGCTGAGTTCGGAGTGGTAATGATGTTATTTATTGTTGGCTTAGAACTTGAACCAAAAATGTTGTGGGGCATGCGCCATCGTTTATTAGGGTTAGGTGGCTTACAAGTTGTGGTGACTGCAGCGGTGGTAATGGGGATTGCCAGTGCGTTAGGTATCAGTTGGACTTATGCTTTAGCAATTGGTTTGATCTTTTCATTGTCATCAACCGCGATTGTGCTGCAAACCTTTAATGAAAAAGGGTTAAGTAAAACTGAAGGCGGAAAAAGTGCATTTTCAGTATTACTGTTTCAAGATATTGCCGTTATTCCAATGCTGGCATTGATTCCGTTACTTGCCTTACCTGAATTGGTGGAAAAAGCGCAATCAACTGTAACGGCTGCGGCTGAACATCATGAAGATCTTAGTTTAGTGGCAGGTTTGCCTGGTTGGGGTTACGCAATTGTAGTGATCCTTGCTATTGCAGGTGTTGTGGTGGGTGGACATTATCTTAGCCGACCATTATTCCGTTTTGTGGCGGCATCAGGTTTACGTGAAATTTTCACTGCCACCGCATTAATGTTGGTGATTGGTATTGCCGCGTTAATGAGTTTAATTGGTTTATCGCCAGCGTTGGGAACGTTCCTTGCGGGTGTGGTATTGGCAAACAGTGAATTCCGCCACGAGTTAGAATCAAATATTGAACCGTTTAAAGGTTTATTGTTAGGGCTGTTCTTTATTACTGTTGGTGCTGGCATTAACTTTGGTATTTTGTTTGATCAGTTTGGCACCATTATTGGATTAACTCTTGGTGTGATGCTAATTAAGGCATTGGTATTATTGATTTTATCCTTTATTTTTAAAATTAAAGGTAGTGACCGATGGTTATTTGCGCTTAGCTTGGCACAAGCGGGTGAATTTGGGTTTGTATTATTGAACTACACCGTTCAAAACAATGTATTGCCTGCTGAATTAGGTCAAACGTTATCATTGGTTGTGGCATTGTCGATGTTCTTAACCCCAGGGTTATTTATATTATTTGATAAAGTGATTTTACCTCGATTTAGTGCGTCAAAAAATGAACGTGAAGCAGATGAAATAGATGAACAAGGTAAAGTGATCATTGCTGGTATCGGTCGTTTTGGTCAGATTGTGAATCGCTTATTAACCTCAAATGGCATGCAAACTGTGGTACTCGATCACTCTGTGACTCAAATTGATAATATGCGTCAAATTGATATAAAAAGCTTCTTTGGTGATGCTACCCGTCATGATTTGTTGCATACCGCAGGTATTGAAGATGCCAAAGTGTTTGTAGTGGCGATTGACGATCAAGAACGTGCTACCGAGTTAGTGCATTATATTAAACAAACTTATCCGCATGTTCGTGTGTTAGCGCGCGCTTATGATAGGGGACATCATTATTCATTACGCTGCGCAGGTGCTGATTATGTGATCAGTGAAACCTACCGTTCAGCGTTAGCGATGGGTGCACAAGCTTTGAAAGAACTAGGCGTACATCCATTTAGAGCCGAACAGCAAAAAGAAATGTTTGTTGAAACGGAAGCGAAGAGTAAAGAATTGTTGTATCAAACATGGAGTGATAGCACCGAAGAAGATCATTTTAATGCGTCTTATGTTGAATTGTTTATGCAGTTAGAACAAACATTAGGTGAGGCCATGAAACAAGAGCGTACCGATAAACACACTAAATCGGAACGTGGTTGGACGCCGCCACCGAAAAACTTTATCGAAGAAGCAGAACAAATGCAGGCAGATAAGAATAACTAACCGTTGAGTGAGTTATTCTTGATTTAAAAGAGTAACTGCAATTGAGTTAATAAGACGCTAACTGTTTAATCAGTAGCGTCTTTTTTTTATATTATTGAAATTATATCTGTGTAGCATTTGCATACAATTTCTAAATAACGGCTTAAATATATTTATGTTATTGTCAATTGTAAAAGCTTATATCGAGCTTTATTTGCATATTGGTAATAGGTGAAATGTTTAAAAAGAATCTACTTGCATCGCTTCTACTTAGCTCTTTCGTCGCTCAACCTGCTCTCGCTGATACAACATTGAATATTTACAATTGGTCTGAATATTTACCAACAGAACTATTGACGCAATTTACGAAAGAAACCGATATTAAGGTTAACTATTCAACGTTTGAAAGTAATGAAACGATGTATACCAAGATCAAAATGATCAATGGTAAAGGGTATGATTTGGTTTTTCCATCTACTTATTATGTGTCTAAAATGGCCGATGAAGGCTTATTAGCGAAACTTGACCATAGTAAGATCACCGCATTTTCTAAACTAGACAGCACGATTTTAAATCAACCATTTGATCCTAATAATCAGTATTCTATTCCTTATCTTTGGGGCAGTACCGCTTTAGGTTATGACAGTGATCATATTGATAGTAAACAAATCACTCACTGGAAAGATCTGTGGAAACCTGAATTTAAAGGTAATGTGTTATTAACTGACGATCCACGCGATGTGTTTGGCATGGCACTGATTATGAACGGCCATAGTGTTAATAGCCGTGATGAAGCTGAAATTAAACAAGCTTACGAAACGTTGAAAACCTTAATTCCAAATGTCGCAGTGTTTAATTCAGATGCGCCACACATTCCTTATATTGCTGGTGAAGTATCAGTAGGAATGCAATGGAACGGTACTGCGGTACGTGCTGAAAATGAAAATCCAGCACTTAAATTTGCTTATCCTCAAGAAGGTACTATTTTCTGGATGGATAACATGGTGATCCCTGATGCGAGTGAGCATAAAGATGCCGCTTACCAATTCATTAATTTCTTATTAAAGCCTGAGAACCAAGCTAAAATTATCACAGAAATTGGCTATGCTGCGCCTAATTTAGAAGCATTAAATAATCTTCCTGACAATATTCGTCAGAGTGAGATTATCTTCCCACCGAAAGCGATTAAGCAAAAAGGTCAATTTTTAGCGGATGTTGGTGACGCAACGGCACTCTACCAGCGTTACTGGATGGAGTTAAAGAAATAATGAAAGTTATCTATACTGAAAAACAACGTTTACACCATGTTCGTTTTGAATTTTTAAATGGTGAAGCAACCCCATGTTTTGAAAAACCAGAACGTGCAGATATGGTGCTGAATGCGTTAAATAACCATGGTGGTTTTACGATTGTAGAGCCTAATAGCTATGGTGATGCACCGATGCGTTGGGTTCATACCGATGATTATGTTGATTTTCTTGCAAGTTGCTGGGATCAGTGGGTAGAAACCTTTGGTGATGTGCATGATGCCTCGCCATATTGTTTTGCGCCAGCACGTCATTTGCGTAACCGTATTCCTAAAGATATTGAAGGCCGCTTAGGGTATTACAGCTTTGATATGACTGCGGCTATTACTGCTGGTTCTTGGAAAGCGATTGTTGCGGCGACAGAATGTGCTTTAACAGGGGTTGATTTAATTAAACAAGGCGAGCATGCCGCGTTTGCATTATGTCGCCCACCGGGTCACCATGCTGCCCCTGATTTAATGGGCGGTTATTGTTATGCTAATAATGCGGCGATTGCAGCTGAAAGCTTTGTTCGTCAAGGTGCTAAGCGAGTTGCTGTATTAGATATTGATTACCATCACGGTAATGGTACGCAAAGTATTTTCTATAATCGTAGTGACGTATTGTTTACGTCTATTCATGGTGATCCTGATTATGATTATCCGCATTATTTAGGCTTTGCTGATGAAGACGGTGAAGGTGAAGGATTAGGCTTTAATCTTAACTTACCATTACCACTGCACACGACTGATTGGTCAGTGTATGAGCCAGTATTGGCGCAAGCATTGGCTCGTATTGCAGAATATAAGCCTGAAGCATTAGTGATTTCATTAGGCATGGACACCTTTGCCGATGATCCTATCAGTTACTTTAAATTGATGCGTAACGATTATCAAAATATTGGCTGGATGATTGGCTTATTAAATATTCCAACACTATTTGTTTTTGAAGGTGGTTATGCGGTAGATGATTTAGGTCATAACACCGTCGCCGTCCTTGATGGATTTAATAAAGCACTGGTTTAAGATTGTTGTAATAAGAAAATCATGCGGTATGAAAAAGCGATAGCCTAATGGTTATCGCTTTTTTATTACAGATATCCTACGCAAGTAACGTTAAAGCCACCTATAAGCTGTGGCTAAAAATAGTATATTCAGGGTCTTAATCTTTGTATGTAGGACGGTTAGGCCATGAAATATTTTATTATTCGTTAACAGCAATTGCTTGAATAGAATCTTTTTTATGCCGCTTTCTTTCGACTTTGGCTAGCCATAATAATGGTGCAATGATCATTATCGTGCCCACTAAAGTTGTTATATCTGGCACTTCGTTAAACAATAAATAACCTACTATTACTGCGCCAATTAAACCACTGTATTCAGCACTGGCGATTTTATTACTTTCCGCTGCTCGATAGGCTACCACGCATGTTGCGGCATACACCAAAATTAATGCACTAGAGCCTGAAGCGGTAATCAGTGGTGACCAATCCCATGGTTTATTTTCCCACAATGCTAATGCGAGTGATGCAGGCATACCGATTAAGTTTGTGAGTAATAATGTTTGGGCAACGCTCTGTTGGGTGGGTAGTTTACGAATAAAAAGGTTGTTTACTGCAATAGTGAATGCGACGACTAATGCTCCAAATGCCGCCCAGCTAATGTCTGTCGGACGCACAATGACTAACACACCAGCAAAGCCAATAATACCGGCAGCAATAGAATAGCGACTGAGTTTTTCGCCGTAAACAAGCATTGCTAACGGAAGCATGATCAAGGGTGCTGCATAGAAAATAGCATTAGCAGTTGCTAAGGGTAAGCTGCTCAATGAAATCACCATAAACACAGCGCCTAATAACCACACATGAGCGCGTACACAATGCCATTTTAAGCCAACTAAAAAGCTCTGTTTGGTCGCACGTAAGCAAAAAGGGAGCAAGATGATGACTGCTGATAATTGACGGAAAAATACAAATTGGAATACTGCGGCATCTTTACCCATGGTTTTTATTAGTGCATCAGAAAATACAGCAACCAAATTACCAATAATTAAAATGGTCATAGCAAAGCCAACAGAACGTTTTTTCATTGTACCTACCGAGAGAAACAAGGTGAATGGTGGTGCTGATTGAAGTTAAGAAACGCAAACAACAACATTAAGAAGCCTGTATATTATGATGAATTTCACATTATGTATAATAATATAACATGTGTTCTATTAGTATTGTTTATGCTTAAAAGATATCACCAAGGAAGAATGTTACCGTTATAACTTAAAAATTGCCCCGTTTCTTGTGGTGTAAGTATAGCCAATAAATGTAATAAGCATTGCGCAGTATAAGTGGGTGTAAATAATTTATGTGGCGCAACATTACGTTGAAAGGGTTCCGATAGTGCGCTTGCGGTTGTACCGGGATGAAAAGCAATCACACAACAGTGGGGGAGTTTGGTTTGCCATTCAATACTAATAGTTTTAATCGCCATATTAAGTGCCGCTTTTGAGCTACGATAACTGATCCAGCCGCCTAATTTATTATCTTCAATGCTGCCGACCTTCGCTGAAATAGTTATAAAATAACTGCGTGGTGATGTTTTTAGTGGAGTCATAAAATGTTTAGCAATTAATAAGCTTGGCAGGGTATTAATTTGAATGTTAGTTTGGAAAAAAGCAACATCAAATTGTTGAATAGACTTTTCAGGCTGATGTTTCGCAGTGTGAAGCATACCGACAGCATTGATCACAACATCAAGTTGAGGTAGTTGTTTTGCCAGTGCTGCTATCTGGTTTTCAAGGCTAATATCAAGATGATGCCAATGTAGCTGCGAATGTTGATATTGAGGCTGGTGGCGAAAAAATGTCGCATGGATGTTTGCATGGGGTTTAATGATTAATAACTGTTGGATAATCGCTAATCCAATGCCTCCAGTTCCTCCAATAATTAATATGTTCATGAAATCTTCCTTGAAATAGTAACGTTATTATTCGTCAATACTGTAACAATGGCTGCTAAATTGAATTATAGCGAGCCGTTCATAACATTAATTATGTGATTAAATAGTCAATATTTAATTATCAGGATAATAATTACCCACTTAAATTCCTTTTTGGAATAAACGCTTTACAGAAAACTCTGATCGCTATAATATACGCCGCATGGAGAGATGGCTGAGCGGTTGAAAGCACTGGTCTTGAAAACCAGCATACGTTTATAGCGTATCTAGGGTTCAAATCCCTATCTCTCCGCCAAATTTTTAAAAAGCCAGCATTTAGATGTTGGCTTTTTTTCGTCTAAGTAAAAGTAGTAATATATTTAATTGGTGCAATAAAAACGGGTTCAAATCCTCTAATGCCTAAATCAGCTCCGCCAAATTTAAGAAAGCCGTTAAGAATTTAGCGTTTTTTCGTCTAAGTAAAAGTAGCAATATATTTAATTGGTACAATAAAACAGGTTCAAATCCTCTACTACCTAAATCGTATTTTTTCGTCATACCAGCGAGATAGGGGAGCGATTATCAGTATGTTGTAGAATAACCTCGTTGATGATAACGAGGCTTTTATTATATCTACCATCGAGATGAGAAAATGTTGAAGGCTAGTTTGTTTTTGATGGTGGTTGAGTGTATTAAAGAGCTAACGCATTATGCACATTGATATTGTATTTTATAATATGTGATATAAATAATAACCGTTCAACTTTTAAATCAGTTAATCGATGTAAATCATATTCTGATGGATATTGATGATTAAGATCTAATAAATTAAATTGGTCATCAATAATTATTTCTTTTTTTAATGATTTCATTATTAATGAATGACAATAATCTTGAGGTGAATCTTCAATTGATATTTTTTTTATTATTTCATCAATAGATATTACATTTCTATATTCAAAAAAATCAAATAATTGATCTTCAATAACGCTGGCTAATTTTTCAGTATCAATATGACTATTCTTTAATATTTTATTATATTCAACGGTAACTCTAACTTTTGGGCTGGAAACTGATTTTTCCTTTAGAACAATATCAAGAATACAAGCTGTATTATATTTGTGAAACCAAGATCGAATTCTTTTTTCAACATCAGATTGATAAAGAAACGGTTTTATCCATGCTTTATTTAATGATATTGAAAGTGATTTTGCAGAACTAAGCATGTAATCAGTATCCTAAAATAGATGAGGTATGATTACATCACTATATGAGATTCGATTTTATGATAATCATCACATTGCAAACATGAATAAACTGTAAATTATTAGAATTATCAATAATGTTACTTTCCAAAGTAAAGAGGCTTGTTAAGCCTCTTTCTTATATTGGTTATTTATTATTCTTTTTTCTTAATAAAAGTATTCCAAACAAGGAAATTAATCCCATTACACCTGTTGAACCACCGGAATGTTTATCTTTTTCCGTATCTTTGACCTGTTCTTTAATTTTTAAATCTATGACTGCAGGATCGTGATCCGATGCGCGGTAGATATCCTTATAACGAGGAGAACATGTATTTTTATTACAATTGTTTTTATCTGCATATTCTAATAACGTAGTTTCGCCAGCATTAATATTCCAATCTGTAGCATCGACAACCTTACTTTTTAGATCTGGTGATAATAGAATATAATCTAACGTACCAATATTATTTTGATATGAAAAGCTGTATGAATCTGGATGTAATTGACGGATGATATTGGTATAGCCATAATTTTTATTGATGACTTTACCTTCTGGTCCATATAATGGTGTACCTGTCTTTTTATCTCCACCAATATAAGTATATGCTGCGGCTTTAATAATATGATCTTTAGGTACATTATCTCGATTAGTTAATACGATGACGGGATCTTCATTTGCGTATGAATTTAAATCGCCTATAATAATTTTTGAACCGGAAATTTTAGCTAATGCTTCACCTAAATGTTCAGCAGCAGCAACCCGTAAATTCTCACATGAGCCTTGTTTATCTGCATCAAGCTGTTCACTTGTATTTACATCTTCCCAGCAAGTAGAGCCTTTTGATTTAAAATGGTTAACAGAGATGGTTAAGGTTTTATCTGTGCCATTGATTTTAAAGGTTGGAGCAATGGTATCTCGTTGATGATTAATACCATTTTCGTTTCTTTTCTTATTTTTTTCATCGGTATACTTAACGGCAGGTGCATGTTGCTCTGGCATTTTTATTATACGATACTGCTCTAATGTGACTTTATTTGGTTTGTAAATCACTTGGCTTGAAATCGCATCACCACCAACAAATTTTTCACCATTATTGGGTTTTACATAAGCGTAATGTTCTGCTGGATCTTTTATTCGATCATTAATCTTAGTAACTAGATCGTTAACGGCTGAATCTGATTTAAAACCATTATTTTCAATTTCCATTAGACCGACAATATCAGCCTGCATTCGCACAATGGCTTTAGCAATTTTAGTGCTTTGTAGGTCAAATTCCTCTTGTGTCATTGCGCCACGGTTTTGTTTTAATGGATTTTGAGTCTCATGCGTAAATGGGGAATTGAAGTAATTAAGAACATTAAAACTAGCGATTCGTAAATCTCCGCCTTGTTTTAATACTGGCGCGTCAGTTCTATCGTTTGTATGAATAAATGTCTTTGTATCGGCCTCATTGGTGACATAGAAACGATAATCGCCATACGAATAACCTATTACACCTTCTAAGCCATCAACAACATCACCAATACGAATATAATTATCAGTTGTTCCGGTGCCGTTATCTGCACCAAAGGTTGGATACCAAGGAATATCACCGTTGGGTGCTTTGGTAAAAGATTCAATAACTAATAAATCATTGGGTTGTTTTGCATGAGAGGTTGTTGGCGCATGGGTTTGATTAGGGTGTACGTTGACAGTTCCATATGAAAGTAACATATTGCTACGGTACGAATTAAAATCAAAACCATAATTTTTTGTGACGTTTAGATCTGAATTCTCATTAATACGTACGAGCATTCCTTCGTAACGTTCTAAATCAAATTTATTGGCATTATCAAAGGTTAAAACAGTAATCGGCGGTAATGGGTTATCATTAGTTAATATTTTAATACTTTCGACATTAATTAATTTAGTCCACTTAAAATCTTCGCTAATATTTGCAATGACATTAACTTCTTGTCCTGTTTTCAAGCCTGTTATTTTGCTTGTTTGAACAAAAATACCATCAGATGTCTTAGGGTTATTATCTGTTGCGGCTTGCATGAAAAAGCCTTGTTTTAGATCTTTACCTAAATTATGTTGCTGAATAGCTGTAATAATACCGTTTACTTGATATTGTTGAGTCGATATATGTTTATCTAGGGCAATAGGAGTGTATTCGCCTTCTCCTTGAATACCTTGAATGGTTAATGTTTCTATTTCATTTTTGTCTTGATCATCAGCGGCATATAGTTGAAAACTAAATGATGAAATAGTGGCGCCAATAATTATCGCTAAAATATTTTTTTTCATGAATTACGTTCCATGTGTATAACAAGATATTTTATTATTCAATTTTTTTAAGGCTTAAAACCAATAGTATGCTTTTAGATAACCTAATGTACCTGTATTTCCACCCATGGCAGCTTCTGCAACGAGTTTTACATTTTTGGCATACATATATTGTGTACCGATAACTACATGTTGGTCGTCTTTATCATTATTATCATCATCGTAAACATTACCCACAACATAACCTGTTAATTGGCTCGTAATGTCGTAAGAACCCGATAATACATATGTCATGCTATTTTTGTTTACACCATCACGGTCTGAATAAGAAGTGAATCCACCAATAGCAAATTTATTAATTTTATATTTACCGTGTAATGAATATAACTCGCCACGATTATGTACTGTTTCAGCTGCAGCAATGACGGTTAGGTTGTTAGTAAAGTAGCCGGCATAGCCATTAATAACTTCTCCTTCACGGGAGTCAGTAATATATGATCCTCTTTTCTTGAGGAATACGCCATTTTCATCATAGATGGATTGAGCATCTTGTTCGAAATCCCAACCTTTGGCTGAATATGAGATACCGACTTTTAAATCTCCAAATTCGCCACGGTATTTAATAGTGTTATCTTGATCGCCAGCTTCTGATACTTCATCGGCAAGTTGATTTGAGAAATCACCAAAAGCGTCATAGTGATCATAAGCGGTATCTGTTCGACCAAATTCTACTGTTTGTTTATCAGTTAAAAAATAACCGACATAAGCTTTATCAATAACTAATCTAAAGTTGTTTTCATAAGTCCAATCTGTGCGTTCGGCATCAATTTCTAATTTGGCATAAAATTTATTAGTTTGTCCTTTAATACCAATAGTTCCAAAAGAGTCATCAACATAAGATTTAGATTTATCGCCAAAAGGGGATTTGTCTCTTTTCGTAACAATGGTTCCACCAATTTCAGCACCACCATAAATATCTAATCTATCGCCATTAGCTTTTTTATAAATAGTGGCTGATTGTGCGAAGCTACTCATAAAAAGTGATGAAATAGCAATTACTAATATTTTCTTTTTCATTTTATTTACTCACAGATTAAATGCTTTGAGTAAAATACCTCTATGGAATAACTTTGGTGTAGCAATTAATGGCTATAAATTCATATTTCTGATTGAAGTGTGATGTTCGGCAAAGCAAACGATTGCATTTGGGGTGAAATTTGGAGCAAGATCAATGTTTCAAATGGC
Organism: Photobacterium carnosum; assembly: GCF_002849605.1. Taxonomy (GTDB): domain Bacteria; phylum Pseudomonadota; class Gammaproteobacteria; order Enterobacterales; family Vibrionaceae; genus Photobacterium; species Photobacterium carnosum. Next base: position 980 of record NZ_NPIB01000011.1, on the reverse strand, counting down.
GGGAGGTTAAAGAATTAACTGTATTGGTGATGGCGATTGTTCATCTTATCGGGGATATTTACTTTTAGGCATATGATACGTTAACAATTAAGTCTTTATTTGATTAGTGTTTAATACTGTGTGTCGCCTCAATATTGCCATGGGCTTGAATAATAGTACCTTGAGATAAGCTACAACCATTTATCGAGATAGAGAATAAAAACAAGATAAAGATGTTTTTTACAGTAATCATTCATAAATCCAATGTGAGTAATGATATAACAAAGTCTACCTGTACTATTCATTGGTAACAAGGATGTAAAAATTAACTACTATGTTATAAAGTCCAGACTAGTATCAATGTATAGATAGATGACGTTCTAGCATTGATGGCTTATTGGTCTTATTTTGATTGTTTTTAGTAATGATTGATGGATAAAAATGCAGTCGATATTTTTTTTACTATTTTCACTTTACAGTGAGCTTAGTCAACTATATTATTCGCTGCATTGGAGAGATGGCTGAGCGGTTGAAAGCACTGGTCTTGAAAACCAGCATACGTTTATAGCGTATCTAGGGTTCAAATCCCTATCTCTCCGCCAAATTTAATTGCTGAGTTTCGACTTGGCAATAAAACAGAAATTAGTGTGCCGACTTAGCTCAGTAGGTAGAGCAACTGACTTGTAATCAGTAGGTCACCAGTTCGACTCCGGTAGTCGGCACCATTAAATTTCGGTGGGATTCCCGAGTGGCCAAAGGGAGCAGATTGTAAATCTGCCGGCATCGCCTTCGAAGGTTCGAATCCTTCTCCCACCACCATATAATTCCTTCTTAGTTCAGTTGGTAGAACGGCGGACTGTTAATCCGTATGTCACTGGTTCAAGTCCAGTAGAGGGAGCCAAATAGAGAAGCCTGCAAGCAATTGCGGGCTTTTTTACGTCTGAAATTTGGCAACAGTTGAATGGTAAAGGTGCGAATCTTCCTCCCACCACCATATAATT
>NZ_NPIB01000010.1 GCF_002849605.1 Photobacterium carnosum | reverse complement strand
GCCGAAGCAGAACGAGATACACTCAAATATATATTGCAGCATTACAATACCAAACGGGGCCATAGTTATAACAACTATTTATCACCAGTGATGATGGAAGCCGCCGCTTAATTTAAACACCTATAAAAGTGTACAGTTTTACTTGACCACTACACACCAATATTTCCTATGCAACAAAATTATAATTTAAATGCTTCCTACTTTAAGATCTTTAAGTTATTTTATTATGGATTTACAAATTATATTTTCTTTTTCAAGAATCTTAACTTCTTTTGTCAGTTTACTATATTGAACCGAGTTTTTTACTAGCGTATCCAAACGGGTACTTTCTGTTTTCTAAAGCTAGTATTGCTTGTCCTTGGTTATTTTTAGCTTTGGTTAATTCAGTGAAGAGACCTTGTTGATTTTTTTGTGTTTTTTGATGTTCTATCGTTAAGCGCTGAAATTTGTTTCTCCGCTGCAAATTTAATTGTTAATATAATGCCTACAGTAATTGCTGATTGATCTAGATATGTCAAATTTCCATCTAATCTCTAATTAAGTGCTATTAATACCGCTGCGCCACCAATAACACTAACAAGAATTGTGTCTTTTATAATTTGCTTTTCAGATTGAATAGCGGACTTTTTTGAATTTATCAAGTTTGTGGTAGTACAGTCTATCTGAGCTAATAAAAATATAATAGAGAGTATTGAAACTCTAATTTTTTTGACCATCATTTCCTTTTTATCGAAAATAAATAAAGGCTATTTAAGTATTGATTAGAGATGGATATTTTCAAGTTTTTATTTGTTTATAAGATAATTCAGTAGAGGCTGTGTAAATATAAGTGCGGAATGTTGTTTAATTGAGATGTCTATTTATATAAGTAATTTTAATTATGATGGAAAGTAGTTGAAGATGCTCATAATGAAAAGTCTGTGAAGGCAGCATAAATGTAACGGCTATTCCTATCGTGTTTTTATAAAAAAATATAGCAATATAGCAATATAGCAATATAGCAATATAGCAATATAGCAATATAGCAATATAGCAATATAGGTTATATAGTAGCTGATAGCTCTCTTGTTTTTTGGAAACTATAAGAGTGCCATCAGCCGATAAAAGAGGTTTCATTTACAAAATTATAAGTATTATCTTTAATGATGAAAATCGAAACTATCTATATTTTTAACTTAAACAGCACCTACTTCAATATCGTTAAGTTGTTTAATTGCAGAAGCTAACTTTATATTTTCTTTTTCAAGAATTTTAACTTCTTTTGCAAACTCTTTATGTTGAGCAGAATCTTTAACAAGCATATTTAATAAATGTTTTCTATTTTCTAGAGCTAGTTTTGCTTGTTTTTGGTTATCTTTAGCTTTAGTTAACTCATCAGGAAGGCCCTCTTGATTCTTTTTATATTTGTTAACGCTTGCTTTTAAATCTGCGTTGAATTTCGCAGCATTAGCATTTACTTTTCTAGCTTCTGTTAGTAATGCTTCATTTTGATCATTTTCTAATGTTACATCACTGAGCATTCCAATTTGTTCCATTGCGACAAACTGAGCAATTTTGGCAATAGCAATTGTGCCACCAATGCTAACCGCTAGCTGTACAGGGGCGGGCCAATTCTTACCAATTGTACTAATAAGTAGTGCTGATACAGCAACACCACCGACAGTACCAGCAACAGTGGCTTCTTTCATAATCTGCTCTTCAGTTGCAGACTGAATGACTAAATTTGTTGAATCGTTACTAAAAGGATTAGAACTTCCATTTTGTGCACAGCCTACCTGTGTAAATAAAATAACAGCAGATAGTATAGAAATTCCGGTTTTCTTAAGCATTATTTTTCTCTCAATTAAAATAAGTAAATCAAAGTAAAGCAAAGCAAAATGATGCTACTACACAACCTGTTCAGTAGTCTATAGTATGATTACAAATGTCAGAGCTGTGTATCATTAACATCATGATTAATGGATAAAATTGAAGGAAGTGGTATGACATCTAATGATGTATTAGCTGTTTTTAATTTAGTTTCGCTATTTCTGCAAAACTTAATCAATAAGTGTAGGAAGTTGTTTGATCGAGTACGTTAGTTATTTAAAAGAACGTTAATTACGATGATAGTTTGTGGCCTAGATCTAACGCCGATCATTACTCACCATTATAAGATTGATGATTTCCAGCAGGGCTTTGACGTTATGGGTTAAGGCATGTCAGGTAAAGTTATTCTCGATTGGGAATAAGTATTATTCTTATGATTAGAAAGCGATCTTTTTTTATTGCGATATAAAAACGTATTTGCATTAATGATGACTTACAAGGATCGTAAGTAAATAAAACCATCAATATGGATTACAATTAAACGATGAAGAGATAAAACTTCTATTTTTTGTTGATACGTAGCCTACTATTACCAGTATAATAACCCAGCACTCAGCCAATATCTGCTAGGAATAATGATGTCAGAGTTAGAACAACAGCTAGAACAACCAAAAGCGCCAAAAGAAATGACGCTAGAGCAGCAATTATTACAAAATAACCCATTACATGGTCTTAGCTTAGAGAAAATGCTAACAGAGTTAGTTGATCATTATGGCTGGGAAATTCTTGATACTGCAATGCGTATGAATTGCTTTAATACGAAGCCTTCGATTGCAAGTAGTGTTAAATATTTGAAAAAAACAGAGTGGGCACGTGAAAAAGTAGAGGCATTTTATTTGTCTCGTTTTAAACGTATGCCACGCGCATCTGAAGCTGAATTTGAACTTCCACCACGCATGCGTACGTTTGCTCATGGTATTAGTCCCAAAACACCAATGGAATTAACGGTTGAGTCTATTTTGCTATCACAAGCAAAAGCAGCATCAGCGCATAAAGAACGATCAAACAGTGGTCGTAATGGTGGTGGCCGTAGTAACGGTGGTCGTTCTCGCCGTTAATCATTGGTTACTAAATAGCAGTACTAATTTAGGGTGATGTATATCACGAAAGCTGCTATACTAGACAACAATTTAGAGAAAAAGTCGCCTATCTTGAGCGGCTTTTTTAATGCTTGATATATTCACAAATTTTGGAAACAGTACATTGATTTCAACAGCTAATATCACAATGCAATTTGGCGATAAGCCATTATTTGAAAACATCTCAGTTAAATTTGGTGGTGGCAACCGTTACGGCCTGATCGGCGCAAATGGTTGTGGTAAATCGACATTCATGAAAATCTTGGGTGGCGAACTAGAGCAATCTGGTGGCACTGTTTCTCTTGATCCTAACGAGCGCATGGCTAAGTTAGGTCAGGATCAATTTGCATTTGAAAACTACAGCGTTATTGATACTGTAATCATGGGCCATAAAGAACTATGGACTGTGAAAGAAGAGCGTGACCGTATTTACTCACTGCCTGATATGACAGAAGACGACGGCATGCGTGTTGCTGATCTTGAAGTTGAATTCGCAGAAATGGACGGCTACTCATCAGATGCGCGTGCAGGTGAACTTCTTCTTGGTCTTGGTATTTCAGAAGATCAACACTTTGGTCTTATGAGTGCTGTTGCTCCAGGTCTTAAAGTTCGTGTGTTATTGGCTCAAGTATTGTTTGCTAACCCAGACATCATGCTTCTTGACGAACCAACGAACAACTTGGACATCCATACTATTGCATGGCTTGAACAACTTCTTCTTGCGCGTAACTGCACAATGATCATCATTTCGCACGACCGTCACTTCCTAAACAGCATATGTACACACATGGCTGACTTAGATTACGGTGAGATGCGTATGTTCCCTGGTAACTACGACGAATATATGATTGCAGCAGAGCAATCACGTGGTCAGTTACAAGCCGACAATGCAAAGAAGAAAGCACAAATTGCTGAACTACAAACGTTCGTAAGCCGCTTCTCTGCAAATGCATCAAAAGCAAAACAAGCAACATCTCGTCAAAAGCAACTAGACAAGATTCAAATCACAGCTGTTAAAGCGTCTAGCCGTCAATCTCCATTCATTCGTTTCGATCAGGAAAAAGAACTGTTCCGTAACGCACTTGAAGTTGAGAACCTAAAGCAAGGTTACGGCGATAACATTCTTATCAATGGTGTAAATCTATTGGTAGAAGTGGGCGAGCGCATTGCTATCATCGGTGAAAACGGTATTGGTAAATCAACCTTCCTTAATACGCTAGCGGGTAAAATGGACCCAATGGCAGGTATGGTTAAGTGGTCTGAAAATAACAATATCGGCTTCTACGCTCAGGATCACAGCTCAGATTTCGCTGAAGACATTACACTACTAGAGTGGATGGGTCAGTGGAAGAAAGAAGGCGACGACGAGCAAGTTGTTCGTGGTATCCTTGGTCGTATGCTGTTCTCACAAAACGATATCAAGAAATCAGTTAAAGTGATTTCTGGTGGTGAGCAAGGTCGTATGTTGTTTGGTAAGCTAATTATGCAACGTCCAAACATTCTATTGATGGATGAACCAACCAACCACATGGATATGGAATCTATCGAAGCCTTGAACCTTGCACTTGAGCACTTCAAAGGTACATTGATGTTCGTATCACACGACCGTCAGTTTGTAACGTCTGTTGCAACACGTATCATTGAAATCACGAAAGATGGCGTAGAAGACTTCCACGGCACTTACGATGAGTACATTGCTAAGAAAGCATTAATTGGTTAAGTTTCATTATTAATGAAGCGGCCTAAGCCAAAGAATTAAATAAAAGCCGCCTTTATTAAGGGCGGTTTTTTTATAGATAAATTTAATGTGTTCATTCACGTAATCTCAATATTTAAGGGAAATCTATGAAAATTTGGGTTGATGCAGATGCATGTCCAAACGTAGTGAAAGAGATTCTTTTTCGCGCAGCAGATCGCGTTAAAATAAGTGTAACGCTAGTGGCGAATCAATATATCCGCACACCACCATCACCATTTTTACGCTCGATTCAAGTAGAGCAAGGCTTTGATGTGGCTGATAACTATATTGTTCAGGAATGCGAAGTAGGGGACTTGGTGATCACCGCTGATATTCCTTTAGCTGATGAACTGATCACCAAAGGCGCACACGCATTAAATCCACGCGGTGAGCTTTACACTAAAGACACCATCAAGCAACGCCTACAAATGCGTGATTTTATGGAAACCATGCGCAGTAGTGGAATTCAGACTGGTGGACCGTCTGTATTAACACAAGCTGACCGCCAAAATTTTGCTAATAAGCTTGATGCTTTCTTATCTAAAAACCATAAGATACAATAAGTTATAACTATGGAGGTGAATGCTGTTTTACCTCCTTTTATCCCTTCAGTTGTATTCATATTTCTTCTTATTTTTCTGCTAAATCTACTTAGTCCTATAATTCTATTCCGTTTTGTTATTTCAAATATTGAATTTCCTGCAAGAGCTATCATGAAACTATCCATCCAACCCCGTCATTCCCTACAGTGAATGCCCGCGAGGGCGATAGGGAATCTATTTACCACGTGTCGAAATCTTAAATAGTGCGAATATGAAGCATTATAGTTTTTAGAAATGTGAATGTGTTGCAGGTTGATCGGCTTGGTAGTTAAGGTACGACAGAATCGCTTGGTGATCACATTGAGTTCGCCACTTTAGCTGACTCAAATCTGCCCCTGAACGAGTTAGGACAAATACTCATTCATTTGATAATGTAAATTAGATGACAAAGCCTATCCACTATCTATCCATCAATATTTCAATATAATACGCTACAAGCAATTTCTAAACCTGCTTGTAGCGCGTGTTTATAACTAATTCAATATACGGCTAAATCTCGAACGGAACGCCCTTTCGCCGCCTTCCATTTGATTACAAATATGACTTTTAACTTGCTGTTCTTGAAGCGCTCCGCAGATATGAGGACGTAGTCCATCTTTATCATGGATCATACTGATTACATACTCTGCATCACCATTAACAACAATCGGCGCTGAATGAGAAACAATAATAAGTTGTCGTCTCTTTTTATTTAAGGTAATAGCTGGGATAACACTATCACTTAGCATTAAGCAATCTAAATCGTCCTCAGGCTGATCAATAAGCAATGGATCGGTGCCATACGATAATAAAAACTGAAGCATGCTAGCTGCTTTTTGCCCTGGTGATGCTGATTCAATATCTTCCATACGGCCAGATAATGCTTTATAACGTATATCAATGCCGTCCTCAGGAAACCAACATAGTAAGTTATCAAAATCATCGACAGTTAACTCACTAATACGGCGTTTATATGAACCATGTATTACTTGATCAATACTTATGCCTTTTACTATTTTTTCGTGTACAATTTTTGCGTTATTAAGTAACTCATATTTTTTATCTATCACTTTACTGTGAGGAGCTATAGTATTTAATAAAATAAATTCTGAAAGAATACCTGTTCTATTTTCTTGATCATATATTTTGTCTTTAAATGTCGATATGCCCGTAGCGAGTTGATAACTATCAACTATTTTAGTTTCTAGCGAACTAAGAGGCAGAATTTTAATCGTTAATCCATTAAGTTTTAACGTATCTATAAACGCTTTTCTACTAGCTGATAATAACTTTCTGTGATTTATCATTTCTAAATAAATACACTTAATATTTTCTTTAGTTTCTGCTATTAAAGTGGTTAGCTCACGGAAAGATTCTATACGATGCTGTATATCTGTACGCTCCAGCAATAACTGATCTAAACCATCAGGATTTAAACCTTGCTCTTTTAATAGAGCTGCTGATTTTTCTGCATTCTCTGAAGCTATCTTGATATTTGCAGCCATATTAGTCATCAAACAACCGCCTTGAAGCTTTGCGAATTGCTCTCTTGCTTCAGCTAACGCACTATTGACTTTTAGTTTGAATTCTTTCTTTATATCAATAGCCTGAGATTTCAAGTGTTGGCATTCTTGAGAATTAGATTTGCGATCATCTACATCTACAGGATCACTTTTTACGAGCTCTGAAATAATATCAAATATGGATAATTCAGTTGAAAAAAGAGTTTCAATTTTTCTCTTTTCTTCTTCTAAAGCTGTAATCTTTGTTTTTTCAGTATAGTACTTACTGTTATTTAAACCTGATATAGCTCTTTCATGATCAGTTAATTCTCCTTGTAATACTGATAGTATTTTTTCCTTTGCTTTATATGTTCTAAGGTTTATTCTCGCGGCTTTAAAATCACGGACAAGCTGCTCACTTTTTTCTGTCCACTGCCGCTTATTTACTATTGGGCTTTCATCACAGATATCCAAAAAAGCACGCGGATTAGATGCTAATTCAAATAGCATTTTTTGACTAAATATCTGCAAATTAAATCGATCATCAGACCAATTTTTATCCTCAATCCATTCGCCGTCACCAGTTTGTAGATAAAGTGCTGTTATATTTTCAGGACGCCAACATAATTTATAATGATGACCATCCTTTTTATAAAAACAAATTATTTCAGAATTCGCTTCCATGCCTTTGCCAATGGACTTAAACTTATCAAATGTAACCTTTTGAGCATGTGCCAATTTTGTATATTTTCGCATTCCTAATCGAATACTTTCGACTAATGTAGATTTACCACTACCACGAGATCCAATAACTGCATTATAAAATGGATTAAATTCAATCTCGACAGCTTGTCCATCTATAGTATGGCAATGCTTTGTATTCAATATGAGTTTTGTAAGTTGCAAATTCGGTTCGATAGGCGGTATATCGTCAAGTAGAACACAATTATCATGATCTAAAATAGCTGTTTTCAAACCATCAAAATTAAGCATAGACATCTTCAACCAGCAAGAGCGTTGACCACTATGATCCGGATGATGTGCATCCGATCCTCTAACTTTAGGCAGATGTTCTATCAATTTACGATGAGTGCCATTTGTAATGCCTGCTAGATCATATCTAATCTCAATCGCATTGGGGTTCGAGTTAAAGAGTGCATTCAGTTCCCCTTCGTTAGTTATACTTAATGCGCCTTTTGTAGCATCTATATGAGCAAGTATACTAATCGCATTTGAGCTTTGTATAAATTTCACTATTTGTGCGGCACTACACTGCAGAACCAACTCATGATTGCCTTTTGTACGATCAGTTGCAGCTCCAGAATTACATACACCAATCAGTCTTTCAATATCACTCCCACTACTATTCTCATCGAATATGGCAAGAATATGTACATTTCCAGTCGCGGTTAATTCAACACCAGGGAAAATCGTGAGTGGGCGATACCCTTCTAAGCCAACAGTCGATGCCTCTTGTTTCATGAGTTCAAGTTCAGACTTTAATACATCAATATTAGAACCCGAATTATGATCGGATATAACAACGGCATCAATATCCTTAGACATATAAGACAATAACCATTGTCGATGTGTAAGTTCTAGTTCCTTATAATCATTAGAAGCCGTTGTGTGATTATGAAAGTCAAATCGAAACCATTTTGAGCCAACTGGCATAAATATTACCCTTTTTTAATATAAGTAATTTAGCTATTGCGCAGAATCATACTCCTTATAAAACATGTTGCCTACGTTGGCTAATACGCTGTAACAATTTAATATGTATTAATAAAGGTATTGATTACATATTAGAAGAATCTGGCTTCTAAAAGTAGGACTAAAAGTTGCCCACTACGCCCAGCGCCCGCCAGTTGAGGATAGACACGTAACAATTTCGCATAAATAGATTTACTGTTAAATGACCGCCCATCGAGGCGGTTTTTATATCCTAAAAGGTGCTTCATGGAGGAGTTATCTATACTTTTTCTAATACTTACAAACCTGAATAGAACGGGCTGTTTAACAAGGTTTCTGTCCAAAAACGACCTGGAAGAAAACATTAAACCCCTATAACTTTTCTTCAAAATATCTATTAAATTCAGTTACTCCCTACAATGAATCCCGCGAGGGCGAGAGGGGATCACTATTAACGTATAATAAAATGAATATTTCATTGATATCTTTTAAGCTCGATCACGTGGTGAGTAGATCACGGATAGTTCGTTCCTTACTTCCGAGATGACGGATAATAACCAGTCTCATCTGTTGCCCGTCATTCCCCACAATAAATATTCGTGAGGGTGATAGGGCATCTACCATCAGCGTGTCAGAATGACTATTTCATTGCGTCTTTCAGGCTCAAATACGCGCTAAATAGATCACTGATAGTTTGTGTCTTACTTCCTAACCAGCGCCATAACCTTTTTCTCGTAATATTCTTCATCTATCTCTTTTTAATATAAATTATGCCAACTCATCATTCTTGAAATCTTTGTCACTTTTAATGGTGAATGCTTTTAATGCTAAAAAAGCATATTCTTACTTTTTTAGTAAAGGACCGTTGAATGAAATTTAATCGAAAAAAAATAACGACATTGATTCGTTCGGTAATGACCGTTTCAGCATTATTAACCTGTGGATCAGCTTTGGCTGCCGATAATGTGACGAGTAATGCGCTAGATTGGCATGTCTTAGATGGCGTTACGGTTAATAGCACAACGTCTTTGTGTTCGAACTCAACGGTAAAAGTGTGTAACGGTAGTATTTTGAATGCGCTGTATGCCAAAAATAACTTCATGCCGTACTGGTTAAACCCAGTGCTTGTCAATGCAATCATGCCGCAATTACAAGCGCTTGCGGATTCCAATACGCTACCAGGTATGAAGCAGCGTCTAAAAGAGTTAAAGAGGTTAAAGGCATTGACGGATCAGCGTGGATTTGATCTGTTACTAACCGATACGTATTTGGTTTACGTGGATTATGTGCATCAATTACTGCAAGATCCTCGACCATTATACAATTCACATCAAGTTAAATTGATGCCTTTGACATTAAAAATGGCGCAGAATTATTTCCCATTAACGGCTCAAAAAATCAATTCTCTTATTCCTTCTTCGCAATTTGTTCCAACAATGGGGGTGATTAACCACCTATTAAGCTTGCCAGCTAATCCACTTGATTCGAGTAATGTTCATTTTGATAAGGTTGTTTACCTCGGTGATTCCATCCCTTATGGTCCTAAAGTAGCAACAGTGCTTTGGAATTTGAGGTATTTAACTCAGCCTCAGTATCAACAGATTATTGCCCAAACGACGATTAAAAATATCGGAATGATGAATCAAGCGATTAAAACCTTTGAAGGGAATTATGGTTTGAAGATGGATGGTATTATGGGTCCTGATGTTGTGAGCCAATTAACACGCCCTTATTCTGGCTTGGCGCGTATTACGGCATTGAACTTACAACGTGAACGTTTTGCGCAATTGGAAGGGAATGGTCCACAAATTATTGTCAATATTCCTGATTTCAAAATGACGCTATACGATAATAACAAGCCTGTGTTTGAATCGAATATTATCGATGGTATGCCAAAACGCCCAACCAATTTGTTTCAGTCATACATTAATACGGTTGTGATTAACCCTTACTGGTATGTACCTGAAACAATTAAAGTTAAGAATATTATTCCAGCGGCTAAAGCGAATCCTAATTTTCTAAAAAATAACCGTATTGATGTTATTGAAAGTTGGAGTAATCGCTCTGTCGTGCCACCACTTTCAATAGACTGGGCAACAGTGAACCCAAAGACATTTACACATCAATTCCGTCAAGATACCGGCCCTGAAAACGCTTTAGGTCGAGTGGCATTCCTGATGCCTGATTCGTTTGCTGTGTATATGCATGATGAATCACAATCAGAGTATCCATTGTTTAAACGCCATCACCGCGATTTCAGTTCTGGTTGTATGCGTGTTCAAAAACCACGTCAGATGGCTACGATGATTTTGTCTTATCAAAATATGCCGACATTACCGTCTGTTGACGATATGATTAATACCAATAAGCACCGTGAGATTGGCTTGGATACGCATGTAAAACTTGATGTAGCTTACTTAACGGCTTGGGTAACACCAACAGGTCAGTTAGAGATGCGTCATGATATTTATGGTTATGATAACCCTCGATCTAAACCGATTCAGAATCAATTTATTTCGATTCCAAACTATCGTACGCATCAACGTATTAAATTGGCATTGAATGGTCAAAGTAGTTAATTGAAACATAGGACACCCATAACTCTTTATGCAAGAAAGTAGAAATAATCAACGTTATTATTTGTTGTAATATTAAAGCTGCCTATCGTCACTCCCGACTGTAAATATTCGAGAGGGGGATAGGAAATCTATTGTTAGCGCGTTGAGACTTTAAATAATATAAGATGTGGGTGTCCAGTATCGTTTTGGACACCCATAAATAGTTAGTGGTTTGAGACATAAATGGTTACTGATGCGGCACACGATATCAATCACGTATTGCGAGTCGTTAAGATAGCTAAAGCAGGTTTATTTAGATCAACTCGTGAATGAGGTTTTATCACCGTTATCATTCGCTATAAAATTAATGCCTATCACTTCATTTTCTACAGTAAGTCTCCATAAAATAGTAGGGAGCCTTAACAACTACAGATATGGCTGTCCTATGTTTTGTAAAGCTACTGTTTTTTGTTATCAATAGTAATCATACATAGTTAACATAAACCTCTGGATTGGTGTGTTAGTCTGCGCTCTTTATAATTCAGTAAGTCGTGATTATGGTCTCAGAGCATTTTAATGGTAAATTTGAAGTAGAGCTTAAATATCGATTGAAGTCTACATCTCAGTTTTTAGCGATATTAAAATCAATGACGTATGAAATTATGCTTCAAGATAATATAGAATCTGATTGTTACTTTGACACTCCAAAACAACAGCTTTTGGCTGAAAATAAAAGTCTCTGTATTCGTGAAATGGCACCGTCAGGTATTAAGCTTTGGATCGTAAAAGGACCAGAAACTGACCGCTGTGAAGCCGTAAATATTACTGATGTGAATAAAGCGAAAAGTATGCTGACAACGATGGGTTATCAAATTGTATTGGCGATGAAGAAAACCCGCAGTATCTATTTTGTGGGTAAGTTTCATATTACTGTCGATCATCTTGATGGGGTAGGTGACTTCGCTGAATTTGCCATTATGACTGATAATGAAAGCTTACTTGATGGTTATCGGTCTGAATTGATTATATTAGCCAATAAGTTTGGTTTGAGTGCGATAGATCTAGAACATCGTTCTTACCGACAAATGTATTCGGAAAGTTGTACTAAAAATAAATAACACTAATTGTTATTATATGTAGTGAATAAGCATAACTATAATAGGGAATGTATTTATGATTAATGTATTAATATGGTTTAAAAATATATTTTATGTGTTTTTATTCTTATTTGCGTCTCTTTCTTTTTCGAAAGAATTTAAAGAATCTATAATTGATAGTGGACATTCTAAAGGATCTGATTATATAGCGATGTTTAATATTAGTTATGAAGATAAGAATAATATAATTAATCATAACTTTAATGTTTTTGTGAAATCAGAAATTGAAGAAAGTTTTATGACTTGTGGTGATGTTCAGTTATGTACTAGTTCAATCATGGTTATACCAATCAAAAATGATGAAGTATTAATTACATATTCTTTAAATACAATAAAACAAAATAGAAGTATTAGTGTAAATAGTAAGTTGATATTGGCATTAAATGAATACGCGCGATTATACCGATCTCAAACGACGACAAAGATAGATGATATTGCCTTACCAAATACTAATGAACAAAATGTTAGTGTTATTTTAAAAATAATAAAAAATGAGCAATAACCTAATTTTACTGGTAAATCTATAAATATAATCTCCACGAAAAGATATTCAAGGTGTACAGCAATTGGCGCGGCAGTTAGCACAACGAGAGGGCAATGGGTTGCTGAACTTGATGGGGCTTGACTGTCAGCGTTATTGCGTAAATAAAAGGCCCTTAATGAATAAACTAACTATCCGTTTATGTATTAAGGGCTTTATGTTAGTGGCGATATTTATTGATCAATAGCTTAAAGGCAGCTTTCAAAACCTTCAAAGTTAGGTGCGCCTAAATAAATATCTTTGTTGCCACGCGCGTTAGCATGGGCTTTTCGGAATGGTTCTGATTGTGTCCACTCTTCAAATGCTTGGCGAGAGTCCCATACTGAATGAGAAGCAAACAAGGTATAGTCATCATTAGATGCTCCTTGCAGTAAATTAAATGACTGAAAACCAGGGACAGTATCGAGATAAGTTTCACGATTTTTCCAGATATCGATAAATTCTTGTTCAGAACCTAAACGAATTTTGAAACGGTTCATTGCAATGTACATACGATGCCCTTAGTGATTTTTACTATAGATAATCTTTATTATTATCATATCAATGGTCGAATTGACCACTGATAAAAATAGAATATGTCTTTGCTAAAAAAGTAATAACTAATTATTACTATCATAATTTAGCTTATCGTACGTAACAGTAATAAAATTAGCACCCTTTTGAAACTATGGAAATTTCAGGTCCGTCTGTACCAAAATTCTTATTAATTTGTATTCCTGATTTTTTGTCATTGTTATCGTTAGGTTTTCGACAAAAGCCGACATACTGATCTGCACCTACCCATGAGAGTAAATAACATATCGTCTTTTTGATTAATCCTAACTCATGTTTATTACTATTATGGCTTGATGATGAGCCTGTTTGAGATTTTGCTGCTGTACTTAAATCAGTGTATAGAACAAAGCATTGGGTGTTAAAAGCTTCAGTAGCTGACATTTTATTAATAGGGTATTGAGAGAACATCATTAAACCAGCGACAGATTTATGGAAGTTAGCCAAAATATTTACTGATGGAACCATCGGATGCCATTGATTAGCATCTGTTATTACTTGAACAATGCCATCTTTTGTTGCAGTAGGATAGCCTTGAGCCATTCTTATATTACTACCTGCAATTTTAATTATGGCTGAAGTATTATCTTTGCCTGCAAGAATAGCTTTTGTATGAGCTAATTTTGCCGAAGTTTGAAGTGTGGATGCTAGTTGATCTAGGTTTGCTTTACGGGCGTCAGAGCTGATCCCCATAAATTTTGGGGCTGCTGTGACAGCTAAAATACCGAGAATAACAATAACAATAACTAGTTCTATTAGTGTAAATCCTTTATTCATTTTTCACTCGTAAAGGTGTTGTGGATTCTTTTTAAGAATACTACTAGAAATAATAAATACCTAATAATAGAGATTGTGATTGTATTTGGGATTTTAACATTCGGTTATGTGATCTATGACTAAGTAGTGAATTCTTTTGGGGTATAACATAATATCAGTTCAAGAGAATAGGCAACAATTGTTATTGTATTCATAGTGTTATATTAGGTTGTTCTTATTTTCCATCTTGATAGTAATGTTAATGAATTTATGATTTGGAGAGACAAATGAAGGCTGTTTTTTCTGGTAAAGATTGTAATAAAGAAAGTTCTACATACTGGTTTGATGTATCTATCAATATTACGGGTGAAGCCGATGGTCTTATTCTCGGTGTTGTCGAAAGCCAGAATGATGATATTTGTATTGTAGACTGTGAATCACATGGTATTAAAGGGGCATGGTTTGCGCCTTATGTAACAAATTTGCCAGATTATGTATCTAATGTAGAAAGAGCGATGTAGTCGTTTTCACACTTTTTAATGGCATGTTTGATGGGTGGCCTAATGAGCCACCCTTTTTGTTGTTAATTATAAGATGACGAACAATTAATTAAGCTGTTCAATCGGCTTCTTTTTTTTCAATAAATGCGGTAATAATTGCATGGTTGCGACAGAGCCAACAATGACGATAATACCTATTATTGATAATGAAGTGAGATGAGCCGCTTTTATAATATTTGGCCACCATCCCATTGTGACAACAAATGCTGTTGATATAAAACTGATCACTGGGGCAACAGCAACAACAGCACTGACTTGAGCTGCCGGCCAGAAAACTAACGCTTTAGCTAATGCACTATAAGCAATTAACGTATTGAATGCACAAAATAAAGCAATACTCCAATCAAACGTTGTTAGTACGGTAAATTGAGTAAAATCCGTTAATGGTGTTAATAGGACCATACCTATACCAAAAACACACAGTAAAACATTAGAGGTTGATATTTTAGCCATTAGTGATTTTTGTAAAAGGGTATAACACGCCCAAGATAATGCTGAAAACTCAATAATACCTACACCAATTAATACTTTACTATCTGTATTTATATGTCCGCTAATATGGGGATGGAAGAAAAGAATGATACCAACAGCGAGTGTAAATAAACAAGATAGTTGAATCGCCGTTAAGCGTTCTTTAAAAAACAATAGACTGCCAAAGGCAAGAAAAAAAGGAGCAACTTGAAAATTGAGCTGTGCTTCTCCTGGCGATAAATATTTTAAGGCTAATACAAAAGTAACATAGTTAAGTGTTAAAAAAATACCTGCAAATAAAAGTTTAATGATTTCCTTTATGGTTATTTTTCGAAATTGCTGCAAATTATTAGAGGTTAATTGAAGAATAAAAAGGATAATAAAAGCAATAAAGAAACGGAACCAACTCAATGATGTTGCATCAATAAATTTTTCAGAAAGTTTTAGTGCAATAGGCAATATCCCCCAGAATAAAAGTGTAATACTACTGTAAAGTAGGCCAAGCTTATTATTTGTCATAATGATTGTTCTTTATGTAATGATATAAATCTCAAGTAATATAAATGAAGTACCAATAGTATTGTATGACAAATATCAAGAGGGGAATGATTGAGCGTATATCTATATTTATTTAATTGATTTATATATTTATAAATCTCGTCATTTGTGTTTTTTGATGCTATTTTTTGTTTGAAAATTGAGAATTAAAATAGTTAATGCTGATAAGGTTAGGATTTTCTTATAGTTAAAGTTGTTGTTGCCTGCTTTCATCAGACTCGGTATTGGGTATAATTACTTAATCATTAAGGTATTTACATGTGTAAGCATCATTTAAGAGGTAGTTATGTCTAACAAATATGAGTCAATGGTCGGTGATTATTGTGTTGTTGTAAACGCAATTGAGTCTTACGTCGCTTCTAAAATTACAGACTTTGAGTATTGGGATGCTGAAGGTTCTAAGTTTTTTGTAGATACTGAATCAGCAACATATATGTATGACTATGTTGAAGCCGCTATCATTCTGGGTGTTTCAGAAGTACAAATGCAGCACTTTTTTGTGGTGCATTGTTGCCTAGGTGATTATTTAGACGGGCTTATTGGTGAAAAAGATCCTGAAGCTTGGGATATGAAAGATCAACAATTAGTGGTGACTTATACTGATAATTCAGAAGATGTATTTCAAATCTCTGATATCTGTGAATTAATGACTAAAACAGAAGCTGCTGGTTGGACTTATGCTGAGTTAGTGAAAGCTGAGAAAGTATTGCAACAACAAGCAAATAGTTAATATTAATTCCAAAGGCTAGGTGTGTGCTGAAAAGTAGGCACTTAGTTCAAGCTGCAATTATTGATAAAAAGAAAAGACAGGACACCCATAAGATCGCTATTTTGTGATAACTCATTGTTATTTATTCAAATCGATTACACTTTTATAAAGCGTAATGTATGGCTGTCCCATCTTTTTTTGTTTTTTTTTGCTTAACGATAAGCCATAATTGCTTCTTTAATGCTCGTATATTCTGTTTTTTGATCTAATATTTTTAATAAATGGGTTGTTTCAACTAAGCGTCTAAACCTAGGATGCTCAATATTAACAAACAGTAATGTAACGTTTCGGTGGGTTAGTTTTTGATTTAATACTTCAATTTTATCAACTGCGGTTAAATCCATATCACTAATACTGCTTGCATCAATAATCACTAAACGCAGTAAAGTGCGAGTATTGGCTAAATTTAAAATACGTTCTTCAAAATATGAGAAGGTTGTAAAATATAATGGTGCTGAAAAATGAAGTACGGCAATATCTTCTTCGGCTGATAAATTCTGTTCTGGATTTAAACGTGAACGGTGACCCCAATGATCGCAGTCAGGCTCTCGAAATAACTCTTCACAATTTGGTCGAGTGATAATAAATACACTGTGTAGTAATGATAATAAAACGCCAAACATTACCCCAATATCAATTCTGAAAGTAACGATCATTAACATGGTTGCTAAACATAAATAGAATTCTTGACGATTTTGATGGTAAATCCGCTTAATTTCATTCCATTTGAAAATACTCAAACCCACATACATTAAAATTCCAGCTAAGGTTGCTTTGGGAATTAAATGGAAAATGTTCTGAGCATAGAGCAACACAAGGCAAATAACGGCAGCTGAAAATAATGCTGCCCATTTTGAGTGCGCGCCACCTTGTTGAATTAACATGCTACGTGGTGGGCTAGCATTACCAGGGAAGCCTCCGATTAAACCTGATAAAACCGAACCTAAGCCAATACCTGCAAAGTCGCGGTTAAAATTGGGCGTAGTGTTGCGATCTTTAATGGTGCTAGACACCGCTGATGTTTGGACAATACAAATCATGGCGATCAATAATGCTAACGGAAAAATTGTTAATGCTTGATGCCAAGGTAGGCCAATAAAAGCCCAATGAAGTTCAAATCCTGCTGGATTTGATAATGTTGGAATATTAATGCTGTGTGCATTTAAAGCCATTTCAATTGTAATACTGATCGCCAAAGCAATCAGTGCGGCAGGAAAGCGTTTATATTGGCGACTAAACCAAAAAATAAAAGCAAATACGCCACCGCCAATAAAGGTTGTAATGATATTTAGCTGCTCTATGTGTAATGCTAAATGATAAAGCGCTTGAAAGGGTGATGATGAATTATGTGGTAAGCCTAAAATTGAGGGTAGTTGGCTAACAATGATATGTATTGAGACTCCCGCTAAAAAGCCCAACGTTACTGGGTAAGACAGTAAATTGGCAACCCAGCCTAATTTAAAGGCATAGACACACAGTAAAATTCCTCCGACAAGTAATGCTAATAACGAAGCCAATGCCATGTATTGTACGCTGAATAATGTTGCGTAACTTGCAAGACTCACGGCAAAAATAGGTGCGATGGTTGAATCAGCACCACAAGATAAATAACGATTGCAGCCAAAAAGGAAAAAGCCAAGACTGGATACAACAAAAACATATAAACCATAAATAACTGGGAAACCAGCTAAATGTGCTGTTGCCATTTGGGCTGGTAATGCAATAGCTGCGACGGATAATCCTGCGAAAAGATCCTGACGCCATGCCATTATATTATGTACTTTGTTCTGCATTGATAGTTCGCTTTCATATGACAATATATAATCAACGTGCATAATCTCATTATTTTTTAGAATATCAAAACAGATAATGCAGAAGATATCGTTATAACACTTTGAATAAGTGAATATAAATATAGGATAGCTGTAGATAAAGAAAAGAATAGTTATCTTATGTTGTCGGTGTTCTTATTTTATATTTCAGATAGTTAAGGCGTATGTATGATAAAAAAACATCATGAGTATGTTTATTTGTGGCAAAGATTTAAAATATACAATGTGTTATGAATAAAGTGATTAGTTTTATTTAACCACCTTATCCATATAGAAAAATTAAGCTAATTGTGTGTGTGCGATGGGTTTCATTCTGATGATTAATGCGATTAATGGCGTTACGATAGCAAGTACTAAAACGCCATTCCATCCTACATGCTGGTAAAGATAGCCGCCGACAGCTGATCCTATTGCCATTCCAATAAATACAAATGTAAATAAGATCGAATTAAGGCGTCCTCTAGCTTCAGGTTTTAGGCTGTAAACAATCGTTTGATGTGATACTAATGATGAGTTAATACCAAAATCAAACAAGATGACACAGATAACTAAAAACGCTATTTGGATATGTATGGTCAATAGTGGAATAAATAACATCGCGATAAATGAGAATATAACGACGCTTATACTGACTAATAGTATTTTATTTGCGCCTAAGCGATCAGATAATCCGCCAGCTAGAGGTGCTGCGATAGCGCCTGCTGCCCCAGCTAATCCAAAAGCCCCTGCCGTTGCGCTGCCTAACCCATAATGATGAGAAAGAAATACCGCTAGTGTTGTCCAAAATGCACTAAATGCAACTGATAGTAATCCTTGAGCGATGACTGATTGTCTTAATTGCGGATATTGATGCCATAGTGGTTTTAAGGATCCCATTATTTGTTTATACGTTAATGTGTTTTGAGCGGGCATTGTTGGTAATGAAAAATAAAAATAGATAATCAAGACCATAATCGATGCTGCTGCAAGTTGGAATATAACGGCCCATCCCAAAAATTGACCAATAATACCGCTAAATACGCGCGATAAGAGTATGCCTGATAACAATCCGGTCATTACAATGCCGACTGATTTCCCTCGTTGACTTGGTGGTGTGATTGCCGTACTCGCGAGAACGATATCTTGTGCTGAGGTGGCTAAAATACCAATTAATAAGCTCATTATTAATAAATTTGGAAAGGTAGATGTAAGGCTACATAACCACAATGCAGCACAAAGGAATATTAATTTAGAGATGATCAATTTTTTACGATTTACCATATCACCTAAAGGGACAAGAAATAAAATGCCCAATGCATAGCCTATTTGCGTTAGCGTGGGTACGAGTCCGACTTCACTGATTTTTAAATGAAAGGCATGTGATAATAAACTGATAATAGGTTGGCTATAATAAATTGAAGCAACACTAAATCCGGCACCAACGGATAAACCAAATAATTGTTTAAGTGGTAATGTTTCATTATTTTTCAGCGTATTAGCCTTAAGTGTCATTGTTGTATCCGTGTGCAAAAAATGTCTAATAGGAATATGACAGAAGCGATATCTCTTTTATAGAGGGCACCATCGTAAAATTGTTATACACTCAACGTATGAATATACATAATCCTAAAAATCTTGATCGAATTTTGTTACTAACAACGTGGGTGAGAATAGTTGAAGCTGGCAGTTTAAGTGCTGCGGCAAAACAGCTAAAGACGACTCAGCCTACGGTTAGTCGACGTTTACAATCGTTAGAACAAATATTTAAATGCAAGTTAATGTTACGTACTACGCATCAATTAAAATTAACTGATGAAGGGGATACCTGCTATCAATATGCCAAGCAATTGTTAGAGCAGTGGTCGATATTAGAAGATACGGTAGGAAGTGATACTGCGATAATTAAAGGCCGATTAAGAGTAAGAGCCCCACATGCTTTTGGACAGCAACAATTAATCAAACCGTTAATGGAATATTTAACAATTTATCCTGAAATGCGTATTGATTGGCTTTTGAATGATACTTCACCTGATTTTCTTGCCGATAATATTGATTGTGCTATTCATGTCGGGGCGATTACAAATCCAAATGTTGTGGCGAAACTGATTGGCTATGTGCCACGTATTATTGTCGCAGCACCGGAAGTCATAAAAAAACACGGTGATATTAAGAATATTTCTGAGTTACAACAATGGCCTTGGATCGCGGTTAGTACATTTTATAATCATGAGTTAGCACTAAAAAATACGCTATCAAATGAGTTATCGGTATTAGGGCTTGATCCGATTCTATCAACCGATAATCTTTATTCAGCATTGGAATGCATTAAAGGTGGACTTGGTATCGGTGCAATATCGTCATGGTTAGTTAAACCTTATTTATTGACTAGCCAACTAGTCCATATTGCAGAAAATTGGCAAGCAGATCCATTACCTGTTTATTTTGTTTATCCATATTCAAATTATTATTCTAAAAGATTGCGGTTATTTATGGAAATAATGACGAAAGGGATCCAACAAATGATCGGAATAGATCAAAATGATGATCATATAAAAATGTAGATTATTTATAAGATCCTAACATTAATGAGCAATGATAATGATGTTTACATTGCTCATAGAACAATTTGTGTTAAGTCGCCAAGTAAGATGAAAATGCACTAAATGTAATCGACAGTAGTTCTGATGTTATAAATGATTGATTATCTAAATATATTGCATGTTTATGAATGTTATATTCCAATACAGAGTACATTTAATCTGTATAATTATTCGCTCACTTTCATGTACCATGGGAATTAAACCATGCTGTCAGATACACCCCGATTACCAACTGTCACAGAATCATCTTTTTTATTAAGTATGATTACTCTTATATTAATGGCTGGAATATTATATGCACGCCTTGATGTGCATATCTTATTAATTTGTACCGTTGTTCTTACGATGCTATTTAGTTATCGTTGTGGTTATGGTCTCACTAAACAAATAGATCTTATTGGTGATAGTTTAAAAGAAGCAACAGGCGCAATGTTTGCTTTTATTCTTATTGGTATGATCATTGGTGTTTGGATTTTATCCGGCACTATTCCTGCCTTAATTTATTATGGTCTTAATTTTGTTTCCGCTGCGTATTTCTTACCCGCAGGATTTTTAGTTTGTTGTGCAATCACTTATGCGACAGGCACGAATTGGGGCGCAGCCTCTACGATTGGCGTTGCGTTAATTGGTATGGGGTTAAGCTTAGGATTTCCTTTGCCTGTTATCGCCGGTATGATCATTTCTGGTGGGGTTTTCGGGGTGAATTTATCACCTGTTTCAGACGTCACTATACTGGCATCAGCCACTGTTGGTAGCCAAGTACAAGACCATCTTAAATCACTTTCTATTGTTGGCTTACCGACAGTGATTATCGCGACAGTTATCTATTACTTTATGGGTAATTACTATATTGGAATGGGGACAACGAGCGTAAATCATATTGTCGAATTACAAAATACAATTAGCCATATTTTTCAGATTACTCCCATTGTTTTATTACCAATAATAATCACATTGGGAATGACTTTATTTAAAGTACCCTCACAGATAGCCTTATTTTGTGGTATTTTTTGTGGTGCGATCATTGCGGTAATTATTCAGAGCCAACCATTAAATCAAATATTCTCATCCTTAAATATGGGGTATCAAATTCCATCTGGCGATCCTCTTCTCGATAAATTACTTATTCGTGGTGGGATCCAAAGTATGATGTGGACTTTCTCTTTAGCTTTTATTGCATTAGGTATGGGTGGGTTATTACAGCATATTGGTTTTCTTCGCGTATTATTAAAACGTATTTTACCGCATATTCGTTCTACTTTTAGTTTGGTTGCAACCACGCTTTTTACCTGTGTACTTGGTAATATGGCAACCAGTGAAGTTTATATCTCAATGATTTTAAATGGTTCACTTTATAAAGAAGTGTATGCTGAACGCGGTTTATCCCCACATATGTTAAGCCGATTACTTAATGAAGGCGCAATGACCTCTGGTATGTTGATTCCATGGACAACGGCAGGGGCATTTATGACGGCAACATTAGGTGTTAGTCCCTTTGTATATGCGCCTTATGCGGTATATGTGTGGCTTGTTCCTTTAATTACTTTGATGTCTGTTGCTATTGGTAAAACAGTATTAATTCCAACCTTATCAGAGAATGTATAATGAACAATGTTATAACTATAACATGTGGATTATGCAGTACTGGTTGCCGTATTAATGTTCATTATAATGAGCATAATCAATACTCAATAAAAGGCGATAAACGCGATCCCGTTACGCATGGCGCATTATGTAAAAAAGGGCTTCATGCTATTGATATTATGCTTCATCCTGAACGCTTAACTCAACCATTAAAGCGCACAGGTAAGCGTGGTGAAGATCAATGGATAACGATCAGTTGGCAGCAAGCGCTTGATGAAATTGCTTTAAAGTTTAATCACACTCAAAATACGTTTGGTGACAATAGCTTATTTTTTAGTTACGGCTACTCAAAAGATTTTATTAATACTCAGTTATTGAAATTAGCCAATGCTGCTAATAGCGCTAATATTCATGGTCCTGAAACAGTCTGTTGGGCACCATCAAAATACGGTAAAGAATATACGCTAGGCTATAATCCGGGTGCTGATATTAATCAACATACTGATTGTATTATATTTTGGGGTGTTAATAAGCATAATACCCGTTTTACTGAAATGCGGGCTATTAACCATGCAATAGAGCATGGCGCTACAACGATTTGTGTTGATCCTCAACAAACGCATCATGCTAAAAATGCAAATTATTGGTTACCACTGGTGCCAGGATCTGATCTTGCGTTAGCGATGACAATGATTAAAATTATTATCGATAAAGCGTGGTATGACACCGCATTTGTTGCTGATTTTTGTTATGGATTTTCAGCATTACAAAGCCATATTGATCAATTAGATTTATCGTATCTTGCTAATGAGTGTCAATTATCCATTGAGATGATCACTGATATTACACAGCAATACATCAACGCTAAATCTGCGGTAATAATAACAGGTAATGCGCTTGACCATAATCCGGATAGTTTTCAAGTTAATCGGGCTATTGCAATATTAATGGCGTTATCCGGTAATATTGAAATTCAAGGCGGACAATCAAAACCCCAAGGCAAATCATTAGTTAATGGCAGGTGGCCTTATGATCCACAAGATGTTGATCAATTATCGCTAACGATCAGACAGCACAGTGTTGGATCGCCACCGATCCCTGAGTATTTCAGAGCCACCAGTCAGGGCTTAATGGATGCGATGTTAACAGGTCAGCCTTATTCGATAAAAGCAGGGTTGATTGTTGGTACTAATCCAATGACCAGTTGGCCTGATAGCAATAAAGTTAAACACGCTTTTGAGCAACTTGATTTTTTAGTGGTATCTGAATTATTTATGACGCCAACAGCCATGATGGCGGATATCGTATTGCCCGCTGCCAGTTTTTTTGAGTATGCCGGTGTGACTCAAGGACAAGATGGATCGATTCATTATCAGGCGTCATTACAGCAGATTGGTGATGCAAAGCCTGATCATCAAATTATTGCCGAAATTGGTCACGCAATGGGGATCATGCCTGTTTATAATGACAATGATTTTTGGAAATCAGCGTTATCACCCGTTAATATTGATTTAATGCAATTAAAAGCACAAACAAGCATTCTTGCAGCTGTTGAGAACCAACAGATATTATCTTATTTATCGGTAGGTTTTGATACGCCCTCAGGGAAAGTTGAATTATATAGCCAAAAATTGCATGAATTAACCTTGGATCCTATTCCCGTATATAGACCTAATTTATCCGTAACAGATCGCTATCCATTAAGAGTCACTACGGCTAAATCTCGACATTATATGTTTTCTCATGGACGTCAAATATCATCATTAAGAGCGAGGCATCCTTTGCCTATTGTGAAAATTCATTCATCGTTAGGGGAAAAGGAGCACTTAAAAGAGGGTGATATTGCGGCAATAGAAACTGCGCCAGACAAGATTATTTATCAACGAGTTAAATTTGATGATAATTTAAATATTGATACCATTATTGCGGATTTGAGTTGGTGGTTTCCTGAAATGAAAAGTAAGCAATTATCAGGTGCTTTTATATCAAATTATAATGTATTAACGAGTACAGATACCGGTACTCATTCAGATATAGGTAGTTTTTATATTAATGGCTTGCCTTGTCGTATATATAAAGCGACTAATATCGAATTGTCGACGATCTAAATAGAGAAAACCACATCTTATTTTTAATTGATAAGGTGTGGTTTTATTCTCTTTATTGAGCAATAGATACTGTAACCGTAAAATCACCCGTTATTGTTTGTGTGATCGACAATGGGTATTGATTAATCTTACAAATATTATTAATAATCGATAGTCCTAAACCGTAGTGGTTATCATCTGATCTTGAACTATCATATTGATATAAAGGTTGAATTAACTTTTTAATTTCAGTTTCTGAGTAGTTGATCGTCGCAATATTTATCACTTCGATAATGATATTGTGCGTATTATTAAGCACATTTATTTGAATGGTAGAGGCGGGTGGGCTGTAAAATAAAGCATTATCAATAAGGTTAGTTAAGATTGTTTTTAGGCTAAAGTTATCGGCAATAATCACTGTATCTAAGTGTGCTTTAAGCTGTATTCTATTTACAATATCTTGATATTTAAACGTAAGTTCATGCTGAATGCTATTTAGTAATAAGGTGATATCAATCGGTTCTTTGTAGAGTTCAATCGTTGATGATGTTCGCTGAAGTAATAATAAATTTTCAACAATAACTCGCATTCTATTGGATATCTGTAAAATATCATCAGTAAATGTTTCTGCTAATCTGGCATCATTAGGAAAGCGCTGGTGGACTTCAGTTAACGTAATCAGCTCTGCAATCGGGGTTTTTATTTCATGTGCAATATCAGATGTGATCCGCTTTTCATTTTCAATATTATTTCTGTTGTTCGTAAGAAAGTTATTTAATTCTTTGATGATTAAATCTATTTCTGAATAAGATTTATGTTCATAAAATGCAAAATCGTTATTTGAATAAGTGTTATTGTTGTTGAATTTTTTAATTTGTCTATTTAAGGATTCTAAAGGATATAAACCTTTCTGAACAATTTTTTTAGCTACAATACGCATGATGATCATTGAGAATAAAAAACTGCCGATAAGTAATATATCTAATAGTCCTGTCATACGATCAAGACTTTTGGTTGATGTTGAGACCGTAATATACATATAGTCACTTGATCCATCTTTATTTCTATGAATATATGAAGATAGCAGCGCTTGTCCAGGCTCATTATTCGGCATTGTTACATTAACGAGTTTATAAGAATTAATGGGGATTTTAGTATGCAGTAAATCTAGTTCAGGATAGGGGTGAAGAGATGCTGAACGTTTAATTGTTTGATTATTTTTCCATATTTGATAAACATAATGGTTATTTGAGTTATCACTGGTCGATGCCGTATTCTCATGAGTTGATGTTTTAATTTGATTCGTTTTTTCTTGTAGTTCAAATTTGAACTGTTGCTGAGCCCAATCATCAACACTGACATCAACAAAGGTAAACACAATGATAATAAATAAGCCAAAAATAGCTGAAATAGAATTAATGAGGTTTCTTTTTATTGAGCGCGTTTTCATTATTATTATTTACCCTTCACTATAATAGCCAAAACCACGTTTATTTTTAATTGGAAAGGTTGCAGTGATCATTTTCAATTTTATTTTTTTTCGTATTGTAGATATATGCGCTTCAATAGTATTTTTAGATATATAATCAAAATTATTAGCAATATTATCGCTGATCATTGATGTGCTCATAATTTGATCTTTATGATTGAAAATATATTCAACTATTTTAAATTCATTTGGTGTTAATTCGATATCGGTTGTTTCATAACGCAGTGTCATTTTATTTGAATCTAATATAAAACCATTAATAGTAATGGTGTTTGTGAAGTTATTAATTAAACCACGGCGGGAGATAGCAAGGATTCTGGCGTGTAACTCATCAAAAGAAAAGGGTTTGGTAAGATAATCATCAGCACCTTGGATTAGACCATCAATGCGATCTTGGCGTTGGTTCTTAGCGGAAAGAATAATTATCCGCGTTTGTATTGCTGATTTTCTGAGTTGTTTTAGGATATCCATCCCGTCAATACCTGGCAGCATGAGATCTAGAATAATAATATCGTAGGGATTATTGAGTGCTAAGCTGAGCCCATCAGTACCATTACTTGCTTCATCCGTTGTTATACCTAAGTTATTGAATCCTACAACTAAACTACGACGTAATGCGGATGAATCTTCGATGATCAAGAGCTTCATTATATACTCAAATTTAAAATGTATACCTATACGAGATGTATAAGTATACATTAAATTATACTGTTATCTTAGTCGTTTAAGATGGAACTCGACAGCTTGCGCTAATATCAAGTGTAGGATTGATCACCTTAGACTGAACGCCATAAAGCCCTAATAAACTATGGAACAAATTATCGTGTGATAAGTGGCCAATGTCTTCTTTGCTTCTTAGGCAACTAAGGTTAATGCCTTTTTGTTGAGCATATTGGGTTGGGATCCACAGTAACCATGGTACATGTTTTTGTTCTTTCGGTGCGATTGGGTAAGGTGCACCATGTAGATAAAAACCATTTTCACCAAGAGATTCACCATGGTCTGACATATATAGCATTGCTACATTGTATTTCCCTTCATTTTTCTTCAAGAGCTTAATAACTTGTTCATCGACATAGTCGGTATAGAGAATCGTGTTGTCATAAACGTTTTTAATTTCTTGGTCAGTACAGTTTTCAATATCACTACGGTTACAAGACGGTTTAAATCGATCAAACTGTTTTGGATAACGTTGGAAATACGTTGGACCATGGCTACCAATTAAGTGTAAGACTAATAATTTGTTCTTATCATCTTTATTAATAAAATCAGCAGCTTTCTTTAGCATTACGCCATCGTAACAACTTGTTCCATCACAGTATTGATTGTGTTGTGACGTGTCAGTCGTTACATACGGTACTCTAGCGGCAACGCCTTTTGAACCACCATCATTATCAATCCATAATACTTCAGCGCCAGCGCGATGGATAATATCAACGGCATTATCTTGACTGTAAGCGCGATCTTGATTGTAGTGAGCGCGTGTCAAATTAGAGAACATGCAAGGAACAGATAGTGCT
This sequence comes from Photobacterium carnosum, assembly GCF_002849605.1. Lineage (GTDB taxonomy): Bacteria > Pseudomonadota > Gammaproteobacteria > Enterobacterales > Vibrionaceae > Photobacterium > Photobacterium carnosum. The sequence goes on along the minus strand of NZ_NPIB01000010.1, from coordinate 101,209 downwards.
GTATAAGTACCGCAAGATTCAACATTTTTAAATGAAATAATACCTTCGTTTTTAGTGTAAGGGTTAGTCTCTCGTTTATAGCCGTTGTAAGCGTAGTCATAAGTACGAGCAGTTTCACCTAACACCATAACAAATAACGTTGGTTTATGATTTTTAGTTGGCAGTAGTTTTGCATCTAAGCCTTGCTTTTTGTAGGGTAGAGGCTTGTAAATAAACTCTTTGTATAAGTATTTTCCACCAGCGTAAACATGGCCTGGAATGATCATTCTATTTAAATAATGGTTATTACGACCTACTGCGGCATAACTTTTATAGTTAGTGAGTGCGATAATAAGTAATACTGTCATTGCTATGCCAATAAGAATAATTCGAGCAATGATTTCTTTTAAAAAGGTTTTACGCTTGGTTATTTTTACACAAGCGATCCAAATACTGGGTAGTAAACCAAATACGATGATATAGGTTATAGAGTGTAAATTAACATACGACCATGCTTCATCTGAGCGTGTTTGGAAGATACTTTCAATAATGGCATTATCAAATAAAGTGTGGTAATTCACTTCAGCAAACAAAGCCATTGATGATGTTATCGTTAAGAAAATCATGATGGTTTTGAAGATATAAGGCCAGCATAAACAGCTAAAAATAATAATAAAAGCAGCGATTAAAACAATGGGGGCAGTATAGGGAAAAATTGGATTAGAGACGTCATGACTAAGCGAAAATATTTTCGCTAATGTTGGGAAATTAAAGCAAAGGGAAAAATAAAGAGATAGCCATACAATGAAGCTGGTCATCTTTAAGTGGAAAATCTTACGCATTGTTTACTCTTTAACTACTAACGAATATCACTATTATCTACACGTAACTTAAGACTTACTTAAGAATCTCTATTGGTAGCATAAAATAGTAGTTATTGTATTGTTATCTAGATATATGCCATTAACATCACTTCTCATTTTTTATTATCATAGGTAAAAGTTTTATTTATACATTATGCATTATTAATATTATGTAATGATAGTGAGCTGCTTTAACGAGTTGTACTCAAAAGGATTAAAATTACTATAAAGGTATATTTTATTTTAAATTATTCTTTTTAAGATTTGTGATGCCTTGTTGTCCTTTATTAGTGAAATTGATTGGTATTGTTGATCACTTAGAGGTATAGGTTTAGAAAATAGATATCCCTGATACATTTCGATGTTTAACATTGTTAAGACATTAAAAACGTGCTCATTCTCTACACCTTCAGCAATAATGGGTAAGTTAAAATAATGTATTATTTTCATCATTGCTTTTAGTGATTTCAGTTTGTCACTATGTATGTCAATATCACTAATAAATAATTTATCAATTTTAACGTAATCAAAAGGATAATCAAATAATCGGTCATTGATATTGTTACCACAACCAAAATCATCGAGAGCTATTTTTATACCTTTACTTTTTAGATAATGTAATATTATTTTAAATTCATTACGGTTATTTATATCGTCATCTTCCAATATTTCAATAACAACATTTATGTACTTATTTAGTTTAATTAACAAATTAATAACCAAAGTCGTTAAACTATGACTATATATATTTATAGATATAAATATATTGTTGTTTTTATGTGATGAGAAATGTGTAATTAATTGTTGCAATAAGCTAATAGTTAAACTTTCAGATAGCTGTTTGTCATCTTTTATTATTGGTATAAATTGTAATGGTAATCGGGTTTCATATTCAGATACAATCCATCGAGCAAGAACCTCAAATCCAATTAAGTTTTTGTTTCTATTAACTATTGGTTGTATAAAAGGTTGGATCTCATCCATTGAAATCGCATTGGCTATTTGTGTTTTTTTAATTACAATGCTGTTCATATTTGACCATTAAGATAAATGATTATGTTTGTTTTTTTCTATGAGTGATTCTAATAATGTAATGTATTGATCCTTTTCTTTTTCTGTTTTTCCTTGAAATAATAAAATAAATCTGTCTAATATTATTGAGTGGGATTCATTATAGAAAAAAGTAATATTTTTGTTAGTTATCAATGAGATATTAAATAATAAATCAGAACGAGGTGTTCGAGATCCATTTTCAATATCAATATAAGATTGTCTTGATATGTTTAATAAATCAGACATTTCTATTTGTGATATCTTTGATTCTATTCTGGCTATCTTTATTTTATGATGCATGAAAATTAAAAGTCACTTCCGTTTTTTAAGGTAATAAGCATTGATAATTCTTTAATTTTTAAATGGTATAACTCTATAAAGTGTTCTACATCTGATAAGTCACCATTTAATATTTTTTGTTGTATAAAATGCCTCATTATTTTTACAGCAATTAAATTTTTTTCATAATGTTTTTCTATCATAAAGTATCACTAATATTTTTTTCTATTTGATTGATTAATAACGATAAAGTGTCATCGTTGATGTTATTTTTAGCAATGATATTTTGTATCTTTTTTATATGTTTATCTTCAGAATAATAAAAATAACTAATTTTTTCCCCTGATAAAATAGATAGTTTTGTAATGATATCTGCTTTAGGCGATATATCTCCGCGTTCAATTCTAATTAAAGTACTTCTTGAAATTCCTAAAATCAAAGCCATATCATTTTGTGATAGTTTTAATGAATATCTAAGCCTTAGTATGATTATATTCATTTTAAGATTATTGGTTAGAAGACTATTCTTGTATTCTACAATATGGTTATGTTTTTTTTAATAAAATAATAGATATTTTTTGTTTTTGTATTAAAAGTAGTACATGGGAAAGATAATAGCTCAAGCGATTTTAAATTCCTTATTAGTATATGTTGGAGCGGTATTAGATTGCATAATTTAATGATTATTTGAATTAATTGTCATTTTTAATAAATATTTATGTATGTTTCCCATCTGTTTTAGTTATGTGTTCTTAATATATTATAATAAGAATGATCGTTATCTATCAGTATATGAAAGCGCTATATTAAATGATATTAAGGTTATTATGTTTTCTGTTATTTATTGCAGATCAGATATTATCGATTTTTTGGTATAAGTAGAAAATTTGTATGAAAAAACGCCTGTCATTATTGACCAAGCGTTTTTTGTATATCAGTGAGAGATGATCATATTCATTAATGTGTACGGCGAGGACCTTTGCTGACTAATTCTTTGCCGTTTTCAAATACAGCATCGCTCACCCAGCGTCCGTAAATAAGCTGTTGTTGGTTATTAAAAACAGCAACAAAGTGACGACCATCTGTGTTGTTAGTTGCCATACCGATACCTTCGACACTTTGTAAGCCAAGGCCACCGTTTTCAACTGAAAGTAAAAAGGCTTCTAGTTCTTCAAGGTTATCGATAACACTTAGTTCATTATTAATCATATCTATACTCTTTACGTGATGACATGTTGCGATAACGTATTTTAAGGAAAAACGACCAATTACACTAGCCTAATTGTGATGATGTTTATTAGAAACCACGTTGATGATCGATTATTTAGTTAGCTCACATCATCGTAATTGCTGAGATAACAGTAGTGCTGCAATAATAAAACCATCTTGACGTTGATTATTGCCTTCAATATAGGCATTTGCAATTGTACTGTGATTGGTGGATAACCATAAAGTACCATCTTGTTTAATGATGGCATTGGCAACGGTGCCATGATTATCTTGTAGCCAAATTTGATTACCACTGCGTAAGATTGCAAATGGGGGTTGAGTGCTAATTTCATTAATCCATAGTTGATTGTTTTTAACGATTACAACACCTTGATTATTCGTTAATGCTTGAGTGATCTTATTCTGATCCATTTGATGAAAAATAATGAAATTAGGTGTTTGAGTTTGATTGGTAGGTAACCAAATTTGATTGTTTTTTATTATTGTGTTTGGCGTAATACTTTTATTGTTGCTATTTAACCAGATATTACTGTCAGCAAAAGCATGACTAGAAAATAGTGCGATGGCCAGTATTGCGAGATATATTTTTTTCATTGGTCTGTTACCTAAATCTAGAATGTAAATAATATACATTATTAGCGTGAGCTTGTGATGGACGAATAGTAGTAACTAATAACTTTTAGTTTCTAGTTTGATGCGGTTATTCATGTTATACAATGAATATTCAATAACATACTGACGACACATTGAGGGAGTAACATGTCTAGTCATAAAATAAATACTCAATTAATTACAGCTGGGCGATCAAAGAAATTTGGTTTGGGGGCTGTAAATAGTGTTATTCAACGAGCATCTTCATTAGTGTTTGATTCTGTCGCAGATAAACAACAAGCCACGATCAATCGTGCTAATGGTGAATTGTTTTATGGTCGTCGTGGCACATTAACTCATTTCTCATTACAACAAGCGATGGTTGAAATTGAAGGTGGTGCTGGATGTTATCTTTATCCTTGTGGTGCGGCAGCGGTAGCAAATTCAATTTTAGCGTTTGTGAAAGCAGGTGATCACCTGTTAATGACCGGCGCGGCTTATGAACCGACTCAAGATTTCTGCAATGTTGTATTAAAAGGACTTAATGTTGACACGACTTATTATGATCCTCTCATTGGCGCTAATATTGCGGAAAAAGTGCAGACTAATACTAAAGTGGTGTTTTTAGAATCACCAAGTTCAATCACCATGGAAGTGCAAGATATTCCCGCTATTGTTAAAGCGGTTAGGGCTATTAATCCTGAAGCGGTGATCATTGTTGATAATACATGGGCTGCTGGGGTGTTATTTAAAGCACTCGATCATGATGTGGATATTTCTGTTCAAGCTGGCACCAAATATATAGTGGGTCATTCTGATGCAATGTTAGGTACTGCGGTTGCAAATAGCCGTTGTTGGAATCAATTGCAAGAACGTTCATATTTAATGGGTCAAATGGTGGATGCTGATACTGCTTATGTTGCGGCTCGCGGTTTACGCACAATGGGAGTGCGTTTAAAGCAACATCATGAGAGCAGTATTAAAATTGCAGAATGGTTAGCGCAACATCCTCAAGTTGAGCGGGTTAATCATCCAGCATTACCCAGTTGTAAAGGTCACGAATTTTTCCTACGTGATTTCAATGGTAGCTGTGGTTTATTCTCTTTTGTATTAAAAAAACGTCTTGATAGTCAGCAGATTGCGGATTTTCTGGATAATTTTAAACACTTCAGTATGGCATATTCATGGGGCGGCTATGAGTCTCTTATTTTAGCTAATCAGCCGGAAGAGCTTAATCGTATTCGTCCTGCGGGTAAGGTTGATTTTGAGGGTACATTGATACGGGTTCATATTGGATTAGAAGATTGTGATGATCTGCTTGATGATCTTGCGCAAGGGTTAATGCGTATAGCGTAAGTTTTATAAATTAAGCGCCTTAGCATCAATATATTAAGGCGTTTAATCAATTGATTTTAAATATTTATTATCTTAAATGATCAATGTTGGTCTTTTATGATGAACAACTTATCTCAAGATGCTTACCCCAATGTGGCGGTAGTTGAGCGAATACCTCTGCGTGTTTATGCTCATCAAAGGGGCGGGCTAATACCGTCATTAATTGATCTATGAGTTTATAGTCACCTTGTTGTGCTTTTTCAATGGCTTGTTGAGCAAGGTAATTACGTAGAATATATTTAGGGTTATGTTGCTGCATCACGGCTAAACGTTGGTTATCGTTAGGTTCAAGTAATAATCGTTGCTGATAACGATCTAACCATTTTTTAAGATCTGAAGTGCATGGGAATAATTCACTGAATAAAGAACAGCTGTGAGGTAAGTCTGTCATCGTAATATATGACAATGTTCGAAAGAATAAACTGTAGTCAACATGATGTTGCTGTAACAATTGAAACAGATCTGAAAATAAGACGCTATCGACATCGTTCGTTAGTGTTAATCCTAATTTTTGACGCATGTTATGGCTATATTGTTGTTGTAGCTGGTGTTGGTAATGCTCTAAACCATGATCTATCTCAGTTTTATCTAACAATGGTGTAAGAGCGTAACCTAAAGCGGATAAGTTCCATAAGGCGATTGAGGGTTGTTGATCAAAAGCATAACGGCCAGAATAATCTGAATGATTACAAATATAATGAGGGTCATAATCGTCAAGAAAACCAAATGGACCATAATCAAATGTTAGTCCGAGTATCGACATATTGTCAGTGTTCATAACGCCATGTGCAAATCCCACCGCTTGCCAAGCTGCGATCATTATTGCGGTGCGATGACAGATCTGTTTAAACATCTCAGCGTAAGGGGAGTCTGTTGTGGCTAACTCAGCAAAATGGTGTTCAATCACATAATCGGCTAATTGTTGCAGTTCTGCATGTTGGCCACTATAAAACAGGTATTCAAAATGCCCAAAACGGAGATGACTTTCAGTAACGCGAATAAGTGTGGCGGCTGTTTCTATTTTCTCTCGTGCAACAGGTGTTTCACTACCTATAATCGCTAATGCATGTGTTGTTGCAATGCCAAGGCCTTCCATCGCCACACTGGCAAGGTATTCACGAATTGATGATCGTAAAACCGCGCGCCCATCACCCGTTCTAGAATAAGGTGTTTTGCCCGAACCTTTTAAATGTAAATCCCATTTTATGCTGTTACTGGTAATAACTTCACCAAGCAGTAGCCCACGACCATCACCAAGATCGGGATTATATTGACCAAATTGATGTCCACAATATTTCATTGCTAAAGGTGATAATCCTACCAATGTTGCGTTACCGCTAAAGACATCAACAAAGCTTGGGTCAAGTGCGGTAATGGAAGTAAGCTCAATTTTTTCTGCTACAAGTGGATTAAAATGCACCAGAAAAGGATTATCTAAAGGCTGTGGTGTAATCCGTGTCCCAAGAGTGTCAGGAAGATCACAATAGCTATTAGCAAATGTCAGTGTTGATAATGTTTTCATGGGCAGACCTATAGCTAAAGAAGAGCGTTATTTAAGCTTATCGAGTTATGATAAATAAACAAGAGATGAAAAGTAGGGGTATTAGTTAAATTGTATAAAAGTTTTCTTTTTTATAAAATTAACCGCTGATTTAATAAAATAATAAATAGGTATAAATATATTTATTATTCATGCGATATTCATTGATAATATATTATAAATAAGGCTGTTCTATATATAGGAAACTATTTTATAGGGTTTCTGCGTTGATATTTCCAGTGATTTATATTTAAATAATGTATGTAATAATTTATTAAATCTTATTTTTCAACAATTAAACTTGTCGCTAACCTTATTTAAAGGCAATTTGTCATACAAATGGTTATGTAAGGAATATTCGCGATGACAAATGAAAAGTTTTTCGAAAATCTATTATCCCATGCTGATGTCATTATTAATGGGTCTCGCCCGTGGGATCTTCACGTTCATGATGAACGGTTATATGATCGAGTATTAACTGATGGGTCATTAGGCTTTGGTGAAAGTTATATGGATGGCTGGTGGAGTTGTGACGCAATTGATGAAATGATTAACCGTATTTTACATGCGCGTATTGATGAAAAACTAGATTTATCAACTAAATTGGCTGTTGGTTTAAAAATTGGCGCATCAAAAGTAAAACACCTTTTTAATCATCAAAGTATTGATCGAGTTACTAAGGATGTACCTTTCCATTATGATTTAGGTAATGACTTATTTGAGTCAATGCTTGATAAGCGAATGACATATACCTGTGGGTATTGGAAAGATGCAATCGATCTTGATAGTGCTCAAGAGGCTAAACTTGATTTAGTGTGCCGTAAAATGGGGCTTAAATCAGGCATGCGCTTACTGGATATTGGTTGTGGTTGGGGCAGTTTTATGAATTATGCCGCAGAACATTATGGGGTTATTTGCGATGGTTTAACGCTGTCAAAAGAACAAGCCGCACTGGGTCAACAACGTACCGATGATTTAAACCTTCCCGTTAGATTTATTGTACAAGATTATCGTTTACATAAACCAGAACAGCCTTATGATCGCGTAGTATCTATCGGTATGATGGAGCATGTAGGCCCTGATAATTATCCTGATTACTTTCAAGCTGCTTACCGTTATCTTGCTGAGGACGGTATATTTTTACTGCATACTATTGGTAGTCCAGATTCAAAAACAGAAACAGACGCATGGATAAATAAATATATATTCCCTAATGGCGTTGTTCCTTCAATGACTCAAATTGGTTCTGCAGCAGAAGATTACTTTAATATTGAAGATGTTCAAAATATCGGTCCTGATTATGATAAAACATTAGTCGCCTGGAACGATAAGTTTGAGAAAAATTGGCCAGAAATTTCAGAACGTTATGGTGAAAAATTCTATCGTATGTGGCGTTATTATTTACTGTCATGTGCGGGCGCATTTCGTTGTCGTGATCTCAATGTGTGGCAATTTGGATTAACGAAAAAAGGCGCTGAATTACCGTTGTGCGTGCGCTCTAACTAAGGTTATAACTAGAAAGAGTGATTAATGAAAATGCCCTCGTGATGAGGGCATTGCTGTAGATTACGCGTTAGTGATATCGATGGGTTGTTTAGGTTTTGATTTTTTAGGTTCTGGGGTAATAATTACTTCGATATCGACAATTTTTGAACGACTCATAATAATTTTCCACCGTTGAATTCGTACGGTTTTATCTTCATCTGTTTCTTTGGTGATCAAGTTAATTAAGTGTCTTTTTTCTACGGACTCTTTGGTTACTTGACCATCTTTGAGTTGATAGAGTCGTTGTGAACCTTTTTCCATTAATGTCGCAATTGCACGTAGGTCAAGAATAATTGACTCTCGAGTTTGTTCATAACCACTTAAAAATTTAGTGGGTGACATTCTGGTGGTGCTTTTATAATGCAAAATAGTTTCTTCACGGTGAGAAACATTATGTTTACGTGTTTTACGAATAACTTCGGGTAAACTGTCATAACTAATAAATTCTAACCATTCAAGCTGTTGTCCAATAACATTACCCGTATTGGCATCAAAAAATTGCTTTCGCCAACGTGCTTTGCCTTTTCTCATCCACCGCCAGAGCATGGTTTTTAAGTCATCTTTAAAGACTTCACGTGCCGCATAAATAAAAGAAAGTACAACAATGAATGAGGCGGTAATATCACCCAACATACCGCGGGCTTTTATCAGTATTAAGGTCACGAAAATCATTACAATGCCGGCCGCTGCACCCGTGACAATTTTACGGGTATTTTTACCTAACTCGATTGTCTTTTCACTCATGGTGACAGGGTATTCAATTAATCGACGCAATAATCGCATTTTATTCGACATGCGTGTTGGGTCTTGCATTGCTTTGACGGAGTTATAGTTGTTATCGGTACGGTGCTGGGCTTCTTTTTGACATATTTCTAATAATTGCGGTTTAATTTCATTGTATTCAGCACCTCGTGGTAAATGGGCGATGAGTTGTAGCAGTCGTTGCTCTGTAAACCAGGATAAATAGTTATCAATATTCTCATAATATTTAAGTAATTTTTTATCTGTAGGTATGTTACGACGCAATCGTTTTAGAATACGAACGGCTAACTGTGCTGCTTCTTCAATCTCTTCTTGTTTAGATTCATTGCTATCACCTAATAATTGCTGCGTTGTTTTTTCCAAGGCTAACGCATATTGATAGGCATAGAGACTCAAACTTAAACGATATTGCTCGATAGATAGCTTACCTCGACTAGCAAGGCGACTATGCACTAAAGGCAAATGGTTTATATCACTGAAATAAGTACGCTTGCCATGAATGGCATTATGATAAAACTCTTCTTCAGAGATGATATTGGCATTTAACCCAAGCTCCCCTGGGATAAATATGTACATATCAAGCTGTCGATTAGTTGTTTCTTGAATCACATGAGATATTTTGAGTTTATGCCCATCTTTTTTATCGACAGTAATCACTTTTAGTTAGCCCTCCCAGGCGAATGCTAAATGGCATAAATGAGTTTTCATTGAGATTATATGAGAATATTTTTTTGTCCATTATTTATAAATCACAATTATTGAGACTAATAGGATGAAAAAACATCAAATAATTGCAGATAGGTTGAGCGAAGGATATCAACATCACGTATAATACCAACATCATAAGCGCAACCCGTTCATTATAACGTATTGCCTAGTCAGTGATAGTGAATTAATTATTGCGGCTAAAAAATTGATTGATAGAGATATTGAACCAACTGCGCTATAAGCGTGTTGTTGCCTATAGAGAGAGTACCTGATACATGATTAAAATTGGACAATACAACACATTAGAAGTTATCAAATTAGTAGATTTTGGTGTGTTCCTTAATGGTGGTGATGATTTCGGTAATATTTTGTTACCAAAAAACACTATGCCAGCAGGTACTAAGCTCGGTGACAAGCTTAAAGTTTTCATTTACTTTGACTCTGAAGATGAAGTGATTGCAACCACTGACGAACCATTAGTTGAAGTGGGTGGTTTTGCTAAATTACGTATTGTTGGTGCAACCCCTATTGGTGCATTTGCAGATTGGGGTTTACGTAAAGACCTACTTATTCCATTTAGTGAACAACGTCGTCGCTTAGAAGAAGGTGAAGAAGTGATGGTGCGTGTTTACACGGATCGCGCATCTGGCCGTATCGTTGGCTCAACTAAGTTTAACCGCTTCCTTGATCTTACGCCTGCTAATTATAAAGTAGGTCAAGAAGTACAAGTCCTTATCGCTGAAACAACAGAACTTGGTTACAAAGCTGTTATTGATGGTGAGCATTGGGGTTTATTCTTTAAAACAGAAGCGTTCGGTAAACTGTTTATTGGTAAGCAACTAAAAGCGTATATTCAAGAAATTCGTCCAGATGGTAAAATTAACCTATCACTACAAAAAGTAGGTCTAGGTAAAGTTGACGATTTAGCGGATAAAATTCTAACCTCGTTAGAAATCAAAGGTGGCTTTATTCCTGTTAGTGATAAATCTAGCCCTGAAGATATTTTCCGTGTATTCCGTACCAGTAAAGCAACGTTTAAAAAGACGATTGGTGGCCTGTATAAGAAAGGTTTAATTGTGATTGAAAAAGACGGTATTCGTCTTAACGACAACGATTAATCACTACTAATATCACAATTAGTGAAAATAAAAAAAACCGACATTTAACTAGAAATAGTTAAGAATGTCGGTTTTTTTATGCATTTTTATTATGGTTATATTAATCGTTGTCGTGCAATAGTTTTTCGAATTTGGTCATATTCCAGCCCATAAGCACACTATCCCCAATTTTTATAACAGGGACCGAGCGAGCGCCGGTTCGACTTAATTCTTTTCTACCTTGTGGGCTTGCCACATCGACTAAACGAAATGGATAACTTTTTGTTTTCATATACTGCTGAGCATCTTTACAATGCGCGCAATTTTTTTGAGTAAATAGGGTAATACGTTTCATAATAATTAATTCATTACTCTATTAGCCACATACAGGACAGCTTGGCTGTTGCATTAGTTTCATCTCGCGCCAACTCATGCTCATAGCATCGAGCATCAAGATTTTACCCGTTAATGGCGTGCCAACATTGGTGGCCACTTTTATTGCTTCCATGGCTTGTACTGCGCCAACAATACCGACAACAGGTGACATAATGCCAGCCTCAACACAAGTTAATGTTTGCTGACCAAAAAGGGCACTCAGACATTGGTAGCAAGGCTCTCCATCACGATAACTATAAACACTTATTTGGCCTTCCATTCGAATAGCCGCACCAGAAACTAATGGTGTTTTAGTCTCAAAGCATAAGCGATTTAGCTGGTTACGGGTATCAACGTTATCACAGCAATCCAACACTAAGTTGTGCTGTTTAATAAGTGGTAGTAACTCTTCATCGGTTAATCGTTTAGCGATAGTCTCAACGGTTAAATAAGGGTTTATTGCTGTTAATGCTTGTTTGGCCGATTCAACTTTGAGCATGCCGACAGTCGCATCAGTATGCAAAACTTGGCGCTGTAAATTAGAAATTTCAACTTTATCATCATCAATCAGGGTGATTTTCCCTACACCTGCAGCTGCTAGGTATTGCGAAGATGCACAGCCTAAACCACCCGCACCCAAAATTAACATCGATGATGCTTTTAATGCTTCTTGGCCTTCAAAATCAAATTGGCGCAGAATAATCTGACGGTTATAACGCAGCATTTCTTGATCTGATAATTCAGCGTTGGCGTGTTGTTGTGTTGTCATAAGTGAAATTACCGTTATTAGCTATTTATTCGAGCACACGTTATTTAAGATCACACTCAGCGGTTAATATATTAGCCCTTTATTTATATATTACTGAGCAGCTAAGACATTAATCATTAATTAGTACATGGTGTGGTTAAACATTTCAATGGTTACTAATTCACCTGCTTCAACACGACCACGATCTAGCTCTAGCACGACGAAACAGTTGGCATGGTGCATTGAACTAAATGCACCAGAACCTTGATTGCCAGTTGTTGTTACTTCAAATTGACCATCGTTATTAATGTTATAAATACCACGTTGGAAGTCAGTACGTCCTGGGCGTTTTTTAAACATTGAGGTTGCTTTGGCTTGTAAACGAACAGGGGGTTGATATTGGCTATGACCCGCTAGTTTTGCCAGCATAGGCTGCACTAATTGATAGAGGGTCAGCATTGCAGATACCGGATTACCAGGAAGACCACAGAACCATGCATTGTTAATCGTACCAAACGCAAATGGCTTGCCCGGTTTCATGGCAATCTTCCAGAAACCAATTTTGCCTTCTTGGTCTAAAATATCTTTGGTGTAATCTGCTTCGCCAACACTAACACCACCCGATGTAACCACAACATCAGCGTCTGTTGATGCAGTTATAAAGGCTTGGCGTAGTTTCTCTGGGCAATCAGGAATAATACCAAGATCCAACACATCACAACCGAATTTCTCTAATAACGCTTTCATACCATAACGGTTGCTATCGTAAATTTGACCCGCTGCAAGTGTTTCACCTACAGGGCGTAATTCATCACCGGTTGAGAAAAAAGCCACTTTAGGACGACGATATACCGCGAAAGAAGCAATGCCTAATGATGCGAGTAATGGCATTTCACGTGCAGTTAGACGTGTACCTTTTACTAAAACTGTTTCACCGTAATGGACATCATCACCAACTGGACGAATGTTGTCGTTTGCTTTTGGCTTGATCGTAAACTGAATGCTATTGCCATCAACATGTGTTTCTTCTTGCATGATAACAACATCAGTACCAACAGGAATTTCAGCGCCAGTCATAATACGAACACATTGACCTGCTTCACAAGTGCCAGTAAAAGGAATGCCTGCAAATGACTTACCAATCATGGTTAAAGTATCGGTATGCTCAAGATCAGCAGCGCGAAGAGCATAGCCATCCATTGCTGAGTTAGCAAAAGGCGGTACATTAATAGGGGAAAGAATATCTTCAGCAAGCACCATACCCATAGCATCAGTTAATGCTACCGTGGTGATTGTCGTTAGTGGTGAAACTTGAGTCATAATATTATCTAACGCAGTTTCAACAGTCATTAAACCCGGTACGTCGCAGCATCCCATAATCGTGTCCATTTTATTTATTAATGATAATGAAAGTGAGCAGGTCTGAAAAATTCTCAGTTTGAGAATGTCTGTTTTACTGAGTTTTTTACTAAGTATTGTTCAGATTGCTAATTAATGTGTAGTTTACCCTTTATTGAGTACCGCTGTAAGGGATTGAATATACTAAAATACACTTGAAGTGCATGACCATAAGAAATTTGGTGGTGAAATTATTCTCATTTGGAGGTATTCTGCTAAGGATTTTAGCGCTGGCAAGGTCAGAAGGGTATGTCTTTTTTATTCTACCTAGGTCAGCTGGAGGAAAAGAATGACAGCATTAAGTGTATCTGCAATACAAGTACGTGACGCCTTAGCCGCCCGTGATCTAGAAACCCCGATGACGGCTGATGTTGTAAGTCGAGAAGAAAAGAAAGAAAAAATTGAATACCATATGCGTGAGATCTTATCGTTATTAGCGTTAGATCTGACGGATGACAGCCTGGTGGAAACACCACATCGCATTGCGAAAATGTATGTTGATGAGATTTTTTCAGGTTTGGACTACACCAATTTCCCTAAAATTACAGTGATTGAAAATAAAATGCACTGTGATGAAATGGTGCGTGTAAAAGACATTACATTAACCAGTACCTGTGAACATCATTTAATCACCATTGATGGTAAAGCGACGGTGGCTTATATTCCTCGTAGTAAGATCATTGGTTTATCTAAAATTAATCGTATTGTGCGCTTCTTTTCTCAGCGTCCACAAGTGCAAGAGCGTCTAACGCAACAAATTCTAGTCGCATTACAAACACTACTTGAAAGTGAAGATGTTGCGGTTACTATTGATGCTACCCACTATTGTGTTAAATCACGTGGTGTAATGGATGCAACTAGCGTAACAACAACAACCGCTTTAGGTGGGATTTTCAAACGAAATCCAGCCACGCGTGCTGAGTTTCTAAGTGGCATTCGTTAAGCATTATTTACCGCTATAAATGATTGTTATATAAATGCCTATCGATAGTTTATTGATCGGCATTTTTTATTTTTATCCTAGAGATAATAAATGGACTTAATTAAGCTATCCCGCATTAGCATGAAGCATCTTATTACTCTACATGTAATGCTAGATACTCTCAGTGTGACTGCGTGCGCACAACGACTTTGTGTCAGCCCATCGTCAGTCAGTAAAACATTGAGTCAATTGCGTGATACGTTGAATGATGAATTATTTTATCGCAATGGTAATCGATTAGTTTCAACACCATTAGCTCGTCGTTTAGGGCCAATGGTGCATCAGATGATCAGTGATATGAATCAGATCATGACTCAGGAAGAGTTTGATGTTGCTAATTATGCCGGCAGCTTTTCATTGTCGATGCGAGAAAGCACCTTTGAATTAATTGCCGCACCTTTGTGTGAACATATATTAAAACTTGCACCGAATATTCGGTTAGATATTTGGTCTAAAGATAATATTGGTGTCAGTGGTTTAGCAAAAGGGGTGTTGGATTTTATTATTTTGCCTCATGATCTTAGCCAGCCACCGAATATCGATAACAACTTAGTTTGGGAAACCTTATTTACGGATGAAATGGTGTGTTTAATGTCACCTGAACACCCGTTAGTGACACAATCACTGACGATTGATGATTATTTACAGTATGATCATATTGGTATTGTTGATAATGATCTTAGTGTGCCATTTTTTGAAATACAGCTTATTCAGCAACATCGTAAGCGGAAAGTCATGGTGAATGTGGCTGATTTTGGTGCTGCGGCGACACTGTGTAAAACAACTGAGTTATTGTTTACTTGTTCAAAAAAATGGGCAGAAGTGGCAGCGCAAGCACAATCATTGATCATGAAAGAACTACCGTTTAATTATGGTCAAGTAGGGTACAGTTTAGTGTGGTATCAACCAAGCATGAATGATCCTGCGCTGCGGTGGCTGTATCAGCAAATTACAACGGTTGGACATAAAATCGGTCGTTATACATAAACCATTGGCAGAATTAGATTAGTGATATTACGTTCGGTTAGCTGCATTGCTAATGTTTCAATATCGGATTTGTTACAGGTTACCCAGTTTAATGATTCACCTGTTACACCATGATGTTGAAACGCATTAAGTTTTATACGGATATCATCACCTAAGGTTGTTAAGTAAGCTGCAACGTCATCGATATATTGTTCATAATCGGTGATCCCAGGGATTTGCAATAACCGTACTTCGTATAATTTTTGGTGTTGACTTAACCAAGAAATACTCGCCAATACTCGGTCATTATCACGGCCGGTTAGCCACCGATGAGTGGTATTGTTCCATGCTTTTAAATCAATCATCGCCCCATCAAGATAAGGGGAGACTGATTGCCATCCTGTAATGCTTAAACTACCGTTACTGTCGATCATGCAACTAAGATGTTGCAAGCTGGGATCGGATTTAATCGCCTTAAAAAGGGCAATTATATACGGTAACTGTAATGTTGCTTCACCCCCTGTTACTGTAATGCCATTAATAAAGAATATGTTATCTCTGATCAATTCCAAGGTATCAGTGACTGTTAACGGGTGTGTTTTTGGTGTTGATTGTTTATTACACGTGGTTAAGCATGCATCACACTCAGTACAGGTCGTCATATTCCATACTACAAACGGTTTATTGTTTTGTGTGATAAGTTGCAATGATTGCGTTGGGCAGCTTGGTACACAATCACCACATTGATTACACATATCAATTGTTTGTGGATTATGGCAGTTTTTGCAGCGGTAGTTACACCCCTGCAAAAACAGCACCATACGATTACCTGGCCCATCAACACATGAGTAGTTCAATATTTTGCTGACGGTAGCAGAAATCATAGTAGGTATTCTTCATTTATTTTGATGGGTAAACAGGTGACATTTCACGGCTAACAACACGTGGTTGGCGCTCTAGAATATGTGTGTTTTCTGATGCTTCAGTTCCTAACCAGGTTGTATTTGTTCGTGAACCTTGTTGTTTGAATTTCGCAATATCAGATAACTTAACCATGTAACCAGTCACTCGCACAAGATCATTGCTGGCAACGTTAGCCGTAAATTCACGGAAACCTAACGCTAATGCACCTTTACATAATTGCACTAATGCGAGTGGATTGTTCTTGATAGTTTCTTCAATCGTTAAAATTTCACTGATACCCGATGTATAGTATTTATGGTGTGCTGCTAGCGCCTTAATATGAACCACTGGATCCGGTTCGGTGCCGTAAGGAATACGAATGCCTGGTGTAACGTCGTGATCGCAACTAATACCCCCTTGCGAGTGTAATAATGCTCGACCATTGAAACCGTATTTCACTGGGGTTGTTGTTACAATGTCACTTAATGTTTCACTGATTTTTAATCCGATGGCATTCGCATCTTCATTATGGCCATATTTTGCCGTTGAACCTGATTTCTCCATCAGTATATTAACGGCCTCAGCCATACTGAAAATACCAAACATTGGCGCAAATCGATCTTCATAAATTAAACCTTCGGTGGTTAAAAAACCGCCAAAGAAGTTTGATTCTTGATGTAAGAAAGTTGAGCGTGCATCAATAAGTTCAAACATCAATGCACTGTAATATGGCAGGGTTGCTGTTAGAAAGTCGTCAATGCTATTACTACGTAGCGCGACTTCTTTTAAACTCATACGTACTAATGTGTTTGCACCACCCGCAAGCGGAAGTGAGTTATAGCAACTTACAATACCGAATCCTTGTTTGCCAAAAGCATCTGAGAACATTGGATAGTTAGCGATATGTGGCTTACTGCACTCACAGATATTATTACAGGCTTGTTGTAGCAGGCTCTCTGGCGTGATTGTTGGGTCATACATAAAGGTTAAATTAGGTGTGACTTGTTTAAGTTCGGCATCAATAGTTAAAATCAGACGGCAAACAATGTTGTCTGTTGGGCCAATGTTGACGTGCATAAAGGCATCAGGGAGGGTGCGATCTAGCATGATCCAGAAGTTTTTTAGCTTACGGTAAAGAGCCTCTTCGCTAATGTCGCTAACAAAAGGCAGTAAGATTTGATCGAGTTGACCAAGGTAAACGGGTATATTAGTGACTGACGGTACATGATGATAAATAATAGTCAGTAAGTTGATGGCTTCATCTAAATTTGTCGCAGGTGCCAGTTCTAGATATTCTGAACCTTGCTGTAAAAATTTAGCATAATCTGGAAGAACATATCGAGGCTTGAAAGGAGCATTACCTTCAAACATGTCACAAATAATCCCAGCATTTTTTGCCGCTGCAACATTGGTAGATATTGGTATATAATCTACGAGTGCTTCGGCCTCTAATGACAGAAATAATGTTTTTTGTTTTGTACTTAACGTTGCATCAGTAATGATATTTTTAATTTTAGTTTGTGATGTCATTGTTATGTTCTTCTTATCTCCATAGGTTTTATGTGGCTAATTTAACGTATACCTATTGTTTCCAGAAGTGAAAAAGAAAGAATATTGCTTTTCTTAAATGGAAATCCATGAAATGTGATTCTTTGAATAAGAAAAAAGGGATAATTAAAAATTGCTAGTAACATATTATGTAAGGCAGGTTCGAAAGCTTAATTATTGAGCTGATAATCTACTGAAAAATGAGATTTTTATTTTTTTCACATTGATATTTGTTTTTAATAAAAGAATGTTTTTTTAGCTGTGAAGTGAAATATTTTTGTTTTATTTCAGTTAAATCAAGGGATTATTTTATTTTTCTGGTAGTTCTTAAGATAAAAAATCATGATATGGCATAATTAATTTTTAAATTTTCATTTTTTGAATTGTATCATTTGTCAAAATTTGTCTAAATATACCCAGTTAGTTTTTTATGAACTATGGATTGCCGTCATTGCATATCAATAAGATAAGCTGTAATGCTAGGTATGGTGTTTTTCGTTCTATTTTATAGGTAAGGATCGCTTTGACGATGTTTAATCCTCAACGTGTTGTTGCTAAACGTGTAAGTAAACTCTTAATGTTATCGCTGATGGTACCCGGCAGTGTTTTTGCGGCTGAGGTTAGTCCTGCTGTGCCACATAATGTCGCTGCTGTTGCACAAAATAATGTGCCAATTGTAGGCGCTAGTACTATATTGCCTAAAGTCGCTGTTGATGAGCGAAAAGCACCGTTAACAACGGGCAGTGTTGATTGGTCTTCATTGAATAATCAGCATTTACAAAGCACAAAGATGTTATGTGGTGATACGACAAGTAACGTTTGTTTCGCATCGCAAATAGAACAAGCTTATGCACAAAATAAGTTTTATCCTCTTTGGAATACGGTAGCATTACGTAATGAACTAGCATTACAACTACAAGTGCTTGCTGACAGCAAGATGCTACCAGGTATTGCACAGCGTTTAGCTGAAATGAAGCAACTTGAACAAGACGGTAATCTACGTGGCTATGATTTATTAGCGACAGATACTTACTATGTTTATCGTGCCTTCCAGAATTATATTGCTCAACATCGTAGTGTTTTATTCTTGTCTGAGCCTGTCAATATGACCCATAGCATGTTGGAATATGCGAAAGGTGATGATGCATATCCAATGACGATGGCTAAATTAACAATGTACCGTCCTACATATGTTGATTTTGAACCGACCATAAAAGTCATTCAAAAATTTGAAAATTTAGCACCGCATCTTTTAACAACAGCAAGTTTTAAAAGTGTATATCGCCAAGGTGCTGTATTACCAAATGGTCATGAAATTGCCCAAGTTTTATATCATTTAGGTGATATGTCAAAGGCAGATCGTGATAATTTGCTAGCCCAGCCAACAATTACTAATACAGGTGTAATGTTTAATAGCATTAAGACGTTCCAAAAACGCCATGGTTTAAGTGTTGATGGTATTGTTGGACCTGGTACAGTTAAACAGTTAGTTATGCCTTATAGCGATATTGCGCGTGTTCTTGCATTGAATACCTTACGTTTATCTGCTTTAAATCGTCATAACGATACGCGTGCTCATATCTGGGTAAATATTCCAAACTATAAATTGGAAGTATTTGATAACGGTAAAAAAGTCTTTGAGTCTAAAGTTATTGTCGGTCGTGATACGCGTCCAACAAACTTATTCTCATCTGCGATCACAACCATGGTCGTTAATCCATATTGGAACGTGCCAATTACAATTAAACAGCATGATGTAATTCCGAAAGTGAAAATTTCTCGTAATTACTTGAAAGCGCATAATATGCAGATTCTAAATAGCTGGCGTGATCGTACTGTTATTTCACCAAGTAGTATTGATTGGGCGACAGTAAACCCAAAAACATTCCCTCATGAATTCCAGCAAGGTCCTGGTCCTCATAACTCATTGGGTAATGTGAAATTCTTAATGCCAAATGATTATGCTATTTTCTTACATGATACGCCTGCTCATGGTCTATTTAGCCGTAATAAGCGAGACTTAAGTTCTGGTTGTGTTCGTGTTGAGCGTGCTGATGATTTAGCAAATTATGTTATTAATTATCAAAATCGCAGTAATATTGCACCCTTTAAAACAATGCTAGATACCAAGCAACATAAAGTAGTGAGCTTATCTAAGCGTATTGATGTTGATTTTGTATACTTAACAGCATGGGTTGATCAAGATGGTCACCTACAAATGCGTAATGATATTTATGGCTATGACTCACCACAAGCTAAGCCAATTAAAGCTAAATTCATTACGATGAAAGATTTTATTAAACACTAAAGTAGTATTGATTGCGTAATATGTAAAAGCCAGCACTTAGATGCTGGCTTTTTTATGTGCGAAAGTTGCTTACTCAAGGTAGAATTTAGTTATTATTTTAAAACAACATAGTTAGGGTGTCGTGATCTGCGGCACAATGGGAACGTAATGTTAAAAGCTATTTTTTTAGATATGGATGAAACCTTATGTGCGACATCAGTTGCAGATAAACAAGCATTGGCGACGTTAAAACATTATGTTCAATCACAGTTTCCGACATTGAATGCAGATGTTTTTTGCCAACGTTATATCGCTGGAATTTATAAACAGCTAAATAGTGAATTTCCGCAATTAGTGGTGCTATTAGATAATGAATTACTGTTTCGTCAAACATTAGTACAAACATTATTTACTCAGCAACAGATAACCCTTTCTTTTGAGCAAGCTGTCGCTATTCAAGCAGCATTTGATAATGGTCGTATGGCTGGATTTGATTTCTTTCCTGAAGTTAAAGCGATGCTCGCAACGCTACGTCAGCAGTATAAGCTGGTGGTGATCACTAACGGTCCTGTTTTTTCTCAATATCCTAAACTTGCCGCCACAGCAATGGATCAACATGTAGATCATATTATTATTGGTGGGGAAGAAGCGGAAGAGAAACCTGCATTCAGTATTTTTAAAAAAGCATTAGATTTAGTGGGCTGTGAGCCAAGTGAAGTTCTACATATGGGAGACTCATTAGCAGCTGATATTGCTGGTGCAAACGGGGCGGGTATTGCTAGTGTGTGGATTGATACTGGCAAGGAGAGCGATCATGACAAGCTTTCGCAAATCACACCATCATATATTGTGACGCAACCACAACAGCTCTTGAATGTGGTAACGCAACATTTTGCTTAGTAAATAGTTAACGATTATAAAGTAAACAATAAAAATGCCACTGGTTATCTATTTTAGTTAACAGTGGCATTTTTTATTTAATCAGTAATTAGCAGTAATTATTGTTCAATTGTTTCAATATTACGTGTTTTCCATAATGACGCACTGATAGCAATTGTAATGGAAAGAATGATTACGCAAAGTGAAATCAAAGTTGGAATCGCATACGGTGAACCAACAAGTAACATTTTGATACCAATGAAGCTTAATATAAATGCCAACGCAACACGTAAATAACAGAAGCGGGTTAACATGCCTTCTAATACAAAATACAGTGAACGTAAACCTAGTAGGGCAAACACGTTAGCAGTAAAGACTAAGAATGCTTCTTGGGTAACAGCAAAAATTGCAGGAATTGAATCCAGTGCAAACATTACATCTGTTAGTGAAATAACTGCGACTACAACTAACAATGGTGTTGCTAACCAGCCTTTATCATCTTTAACAAACATTTTATGATCATGATAATCATCTGCGACTCTAAAGAAGCGTTTTACAATACGTACAGGCGCTGAATTTGAGAAATCTTCTTGTTCTTCTTCACCTTCACGCCAAAGCTTAAAGCCTGTGTAAAGTAAGAAAACAGCGAAAATATATAGGATCCAGTGATAGTCAGCTAATAGTTTTGCACCAACGCCAATCAAACCTGCTCGTAAGAAAAGAGCACCAACAATACCCAACATTAGGATACGAGGACGTAAACGTTCTGGCACCGTAAATTGACTAAAGATTAAGGCAAAGACAAATAAGTTATCAACACTTAGAGATTTTTCTAATAAGTAACCAGTAATAAACGATGTTGCTGCTTGTTTATTTGTATATGTGCTTTCTGGTGCCATTTGTGGCCAATATAGATAAATAAAGCCCATAAAAATAAAAGCCAAACATACCCAAAAAACACTCCAAAGTGCCGCTGTTTTAATTGATATTTTACCGCCACGTGTTTGGTACAAATCCAATGCAAACATTAATACTGTTAATACAGCAAACCCTTCATAACTAAAAATACTCATAGAGTTCTCTCTTTTATATAAATATCGAGTGCATTAATTTATTACTATTAGTCTTGTTGTTTATTTAACGATATTTATGAAAATCGAGTCAAATAAAACAGTACTCATAACAATGTATTATTGCACAAAATAAAATACGAAAGGTATCCCATAGGCGAGCCTAAACAAAACCTTCCGCACATTAAAAAAACCCATGCAATTATGTTGCATAGGTTCGATTACATTTTTATGTAAACGATAATGGCATTGGTCTCGTCAAAATGGTGCTAGCAGTAGTGTCTATGGTAGACAAAAGTTACTGCGAGCAAATCCACTTACGGCTGCCGGAAGCGTATGGCTTCGAGATGACGACAGGCGAACAATTGTGACTACTCCCCAAACGAGGCAATTTTAGACTTGTAGACGGTAAGTTACCAGTCGTTTTTATAGTTAATTTGGGTCAATATCTTAAATTGTCCTAATTTAGCGCAATAAGATGTAAAGTAGATGAATAAAATGTCGTTTAATTGTTTTGTTTTATCGCACTTATAGATAGTGTATTGAAAGGAAACTAAAAAAAGTATTCGGTAGATGGTGTATTGGGTTGAGTTGTCGTCGTATAGAGGCACGATGTAAATTATGACTATTAGCTATTTTTTACAAATTTAAATTGATTTTATAGATTATGTATTTTTTAGAGGGTATTGGTTGCTTCTTATATGTTAAATAATTGTTTTTATGGTATTTTTTATGTGTGAATTTGTAGGTGGCGCGTGATATTTGTCACATATTTTAATTGTGATATATACAACTAAAATTAGTATAGACGTATAGTAATTACTCGCGTTAGGTTATCTAGCGGTGTATCAATTGTATTGAGCACATACGATGTTTCTGACTAAGGATAGCTATGGAAACAGTAGTTGAGAAGGTTATAGAAAAGGATGTGATTTTTGATTACACAGAATTTCTATCTAAATCATGCCAGCAACGTTTGTCATTTATGGATGCCATAAAATATTTAATCCCATCATTTGAAGTGATAATAAACACAACAGAGAATAATCATTTATCTTGTGCTGAGCAATTAGAAGCTAAAGCATTAAAAGTGTTATCAAGTCATGCTAGTGATACTAATAACTTAATTTTATTATTATATTTGGCAAAACAAGAAGGCATTACACAGCTTATTGTTTATATGCCATATTCTCTTGATGAACAGCAATTAACTGAATTGAATAATAGAATAGAAGGTACTATTGAGTTTATCAAAGGTAATAGTGAACATTTATTGTTTATTTTAAATTAAAGTGATTTATTAAAAAAGGTGACGATTATCGTCACCTTTTTGTGCATTATTTTTCTTATGTGATAGTGTGTTTATTTACCAGAATAACCATGTGAATATAGTTAAGAATATAATACAAACAATATTTAAATAAAATCCGACTCGCATCATTTCACTTTGTTTTATATAACCAGTACTAAATACAATCGCATTGGGTGGTGTAGCCACGGGTAACATAAATGCACAAGATGCACTAATAGCAATTAATGCCGCTAATACAACAGGTGAGACTCCTAATGCTTCTGCAACCGTTGCAAAAACAGGAACTAATAAAGCAGCACTCGCAGTATTACTTGCAAACTCCGTAAGAAAAACCACAAAAATAGCCACAGCAAGAATAGTAAGTAAGAGCCCTGCTTGGTGCAACATATCACTTAGCGCGGTTGCAAGGAATACACTTGTTCCTGTTGCTTTAAGAATATTACTTAAGCAAATACCGCCACCAAATAATAATAGCACGCCCCAATCAGTTGAATTTTTAATATCTTTCCATTCAACAACTCGTGATACTGCAAGCATGATAATGGCGCTTAACGCGACTAATGTATCAAATTTAGCATATCCGCCTAAAAAAGCATTCACAGGCTTACTGAAAATCCATAAGGCCACGGTTACTATAAAAATAAGCATAGTAATTAATTTACCGTTACTCCATTGAATTGGATTGTGATTAAGTTCAAATTGGTGGTTTAGATCTGGTTTTAATATTACATACAATAGGGCAACGGTAACCGGTAATAGAATAATGGTAACGGGTACGCCAAAGGCCATCCATTCAGTAAAACTTAAACCCACTTCAGCCGCTGCAATCGCATTGGGTGGACTACCAACAATGGTTGCGATACCACCAATACTGGCACAATAAGCCGTACCTAATAATACAAAAACATAGGTTTTATGGCCGCTTTTAGTATTCACTTTACTTAAAACACCAAGCACAAGTGGCAACATCATTGCTGTGGTAGCGGTATTACTGATCCACATCGATAATCCTGCAGTTACACCAAATAACATAAATACAGCAACAGACATACGGCCTTTGGCTGCAATGAGTACTTTATCGGCTATGACTTGATCGAGTTGTTGTTTATGTAGTGCTGCAGCAAGTGCAAATCCTCCTAAGAATAAGAATATTATTGGATTAGAAAAACTGCTTAAGGCTTTTGAAGTATCAAAAACACCAAATCCCACGGCTAAAAGTGGGACGAGTAGAGCAGTAATACTGACGTGAATGGCTTCTGTTAACCACATTATAGCAATGAAAAATAAGATGCTTAAGCCAATCACAACATTACGTTCAAAAGGTAATGTATTGAGAAGAATGATCATCAGTAAACTATTGCCAAGTAGGATTAAGCTATTTCTATTGAATAACCAATGTTTGAGCGTGAGTTTGAGGGTTGTCATAGGTGAATCTTCCATATATTGAGGCTAGATTATTTTTATAGTTAGCTTTAATAAGCGGAAATGATAATACGTTGTGTAGTGGTAGTATTAATGTGATAGAAGTATGTTAATGCGGTATGATTGTTTGTTATTTATTAGCGTTGTGATTTTATGTTTCTCTGGGTAATATTTTTTGGAGAATATTTATTGCGGCAATATCGATTTTTATCATTATATAATTTTGTGAAAAGATAAACAGTGCTGTATATTTTAGTTTATGTTAACATCTCAAATGCAACGGAGTGCTTATTGTGGTGGCTAATAAACAATGAAAGAAAAAAAGATCTGCTTAACTAAAAAAATTCATAAAGAGGCTCAAGAACATATACGATGTGTTCGAAAACGAGTACTTGATAAAATGAAGAATAAACAACGGGTTAATTAATATTTTTAATAAAGCCAATTAAAAGCCAGACGCATTATAATGTGGCTGGCTTTTTTAGTGCAGCATGATTATGGCATGGAAATTGTATTAACAGCTGAAGATGGTGTGATTATCTTAGAATTTTTAGGTGCTAGATCTTCTTTAGTTACTGAAACATCTTTAATTGTAGATTGAATAGAGTGTTCAGTCTCAGGTTTTAATAATGGATCAATAATCGGTTCTTTCGGACCTAAAAATTTAGGTTGTTCGTGTAAAATAAAGAGATCAATCATTGCTTTGACACGAGCAAAAACTTCACGTACTCGAATTTTAAAACTAGCCATACCACGTTGAGGTTCTTTAACCGCTAAACAGGTGGCGTTTATATTATAGTGATCAGCAATAAATAGCGCTCGTTCACAATGAAATTGCTGGGTAATAATAACAAAACGGTTAGTATCAAACACTTCTTTGGCTCGAACGACAGAATCAAGCGTACGAAAGCCAGCATAGTCTAATACAATCTCATTTTTAGCAACGCCAGCCTTTAATAAATCACGTTTCATTGTGCGTGGTTCATTATATGAGCGATGTGCGTTATCACCACTGACTAAAAAGACATCAACTTTATGCTTGTTATAGAGATCGACCGCAGCAGACATGCGATAGGTGTAATAAGGGTTGAGGGTTTTAGCGATGTACTTACTGGTGCCTAAAACTAATCCCACTTTATACGCGGGTAGTTTTGCTGGGTCATGATAAATTTGACTTTCAGTTTGTGCTGAAACCCAACGATCAAGTAATAATAACGTTGCAATAAAGATGATAAAGAGAACTGCAGTAATGCGAATAATGTTGAGCAGTTTCATAATTATCCAAACTAAAAATATAATGCTTTATTAATATCTTACCTTAATAAATGATGTTTTTGTTTAAAAAAGCGAAAACAGAAGAGCGAATAGAGCGAGTTTGTGGGTTTTGTGCGCAATTTCATGCATTAAAGTGCTTTAAATGAAAATCCGAAGTGTTATATCACACTTCGGATTTTAGAAATGAATGAATACTTAATTAAAATGAAGTACGTTTATAACGACGGTATCCTGATTTCCAGAAATTAGCGTCAATTTTCTCACGAATACGTTCATCTGAATGTTTAGGCGCATTATGCTGCTCGACGGCTTTTTTAGCCACAGCAAAAGCAATTTTACGTGATACTTTTTGAATATCTTCAAGTCCGGGAAGTAGTGGGCCTTCACCGTGAATCGCTAATGGTGAGTACTCAGCTAAAGCACGGCTACTTTCCATTAACATTTCATTAGTAACTCGACGAGCATTAACGGCTAGCACGCCTAAACCAATACCAGGGAAAATGTAAATATTATTACATTGAACAATTGGGTAGGTTTTACCTTCATAAACAACAGGAGCAAAGGGTGAACCTGTTGCGACTAATGCGTTACCTTCTGTCCAATGAATTAAGTCAAATGGTGTTGCTTCAACTCGACTGGTTGGGTTTGATAGCGGGAAGATAATAGGACGTGGGCAGTGAGCATACATTTCACGGATCACTTCTTCACTGAATAGTCCTGGTACACCAGAAACACCAATCAGTACGGTTGGTTTTGCATTTCGCATAACATCTAATAATGAAATGTTGTTATCCGATAGTTCCCAATCTTTAATATTGGTGTTCTTTTGGATCAGTGCTTGCTGGAAGTTAAGTAGGTTTGGCATGTTTTCAACTAACAAACCCCAACGATCCACCATATAGACTTGGCTACGTGCTTGAGCATCTGTAATACCATCAGCTGTCATTTGCGCGATAATAGCTTCTGCAATACCACAGCCAGCAGAACCTGCACCTAAGAAAGCAATACGTTGATCAGAGAACTTAGTGCCAGCGGCTTTACATGCTGCTAATAATGAACCAACAGTGACCGCCGCAGTGCCTTGAATATCATCATTAAAACAACATACTTTATCTTTATAACGCTCAAGTAATGGCATCGCATTTTTTTGAGCAAAATCTTCAAATTGAATTAATGCTTCAGGCCAACGATGTTTAACGGCTTGAATGAAATCATCAACAAAGTTGTCATATTCAGCGCCCGTAATTCGAGTATGACGCCAACCCATGTACATTGGATCAGACAGTCGTTGTGGGTTATTAGTACCTACATCAAGTACAACCGGTAAGGTGTAAGCCGGGCTAATACCACCACAAGCGGTGTAAAGCGATAGTTTACCAATAGGAATACCCATGCCGCCGATACCTTGATCGCCTAGGCCTAGAATACGTTCACCATCGGTAACCACAATGACTTTTACATTTTGGCGTGAGGCATTGTTAAGCATGTCTTCAATACGATCACGGTTTGGGTATGAAATGAATAATCCACGACCGCGACGATAGATATTTGAAAAATCTTCACAGGCAGAACCAACCGTCGGTGTATAAATGATCGGCATCATTTCTGTGATGTGATTTTCTACAAGGCGATGGAAAAGTGTTTCATTAGTGTCTTGGATATTACGTAAGTAAATGTGCTTATCCATATCATTATCAAATTTCTGATATTGCTTATAAGCACGTTCTGTTTGTTCTTCGATTGATTCAATAGCTTCAGGAAGAAGACCTTCTAAGTTGAAGAACATACGCTCTTCAATAGAGAATGCGCTACCTTTGTTTAATAGTGGCGTTTCAAGAAGTATTGGGCCAGCATAAGGAATATATAGAGGTCTTTTATTGTTATTCATACGATAAACTCTGTTGCGATTAAGCCAGAAAATGGACTAAGAATTACTCTGCTGTTAATGCTAGAACTTCATCGCTAAGAATTCAAAGGGTAGAGTGATTTATTTCGAGAAAGGGATCATGTTTCTGATGTTTATTTTGTTAATAAGTAAAAATATGACGGTGTTTTATGATAACCAATCGTTTTTAAAATAAAAGCCCTTGAATAAGAGCTTTTATTTTCAAGATGAGATAAGTGTCATTATTGCTAACACAGCAGGCTCATCTTGTGACTATTTTTTGCTACACGTATCAATAATGCCAAGGGAACTTACTGAAATCTTTATCGCGTTTTTCAAGGAAGGCATCACGACCTTCTTGCGCTTCTTCCGACGCGTAAGCTAAGCGGGTTGCTTCACCGGCAAATAATTGCTGACCGACAAGACCATCGTCTGGCAGGTTAAAGCCGTATTTAAGCATACGCATTGCAGTTGGCGATTTACTGTTAATTTCTTTCGCCCAACATAGTGCTTCTTCTTCAAGCTCAAAGTGATCAACTGCTTTGTTAACCATACCCATGTCATAGGCTTCTTGAGCGCTGTAGTTAAAGCCACAGAAGAATATTTCACGTGCACGTTTTTGACCGATCATTTTTGCAAGGTATGCAGAGCCATAACCTGAGTCAAATGATGCTACATCAGGGTCTGTTTGTTTAAATACCGCATGCTCTTTAGAAGCAAGGGTTAAGTCACAAACAACGTGTAAGCTATGACCGCCGCCAACAGCCCAACCAGGAACAACCGCAATCACGACTTTTGGCATAAAACGAATAAGGCGTTGTACTTCAAGGATATGCAATCGACCCATACGCGCAACATCAGCCGTACCAGCATCAGCGCCTTCGTATTTATAGCCATCTTTACCACGGACACGTTGATCGCCACCTGATGAGAAAGACCACTGTCCTTTATGAGATGGACCGTTACCTGTAATTAATACACAGCCTACATCTGACCATTGACGAGCGTGATCAAGCGCAGTGTAAAGTTCATCGACAGTTTTAGGGCGAAAGGCATTTAAGCAATCAGGACGATCAATGGCAATACGTACTGTTCCATGCGCTTTAGCACGATGGTAAGTGATATCTTCAAAGTTAAAGCCTGGAACGGTTTCCCATAATTCAGGGTTAAAAATGGTTTTGCTAGTCATACGGCACAGCCTCCATAAGTTGATGCTGTAAGGCTAGGGAGTTACAGCAAAAAGTCAATTATTGTAGCGGTAAACTGACATATTTACTGAAATTTAGTGTTGATTGTTTATGGAATCAACAACTATGACGGCTAGCCAATGACAACATCGTTGAATATTGTCACAATGACAACGTCAGAATCAGTAATAGATTGAATTATGTACGCTTCATTGCCTATCGATAACCTTAAATCCGATTTTTTAGCCGCATTATCTCAGCAACACATTGTGGTAGAGGCTGAGACTGGCTCAGGAAAGTCAACCCGTTTACCGTTGTGGGCTGCTGAGTTAGGTCGAGTCTTAGTCGTGGAACCGCGACGAGTTGCTTGTACTTCATTAGCTGACTATCTCACCACAAAAACCGCGAATCCACAGCAAATTTCAGTGGGTTATGCGATTCGTTTTGAACAACATTTTAATGCTGATACACAAGTCGTTTTTGCGACACCAGGGGTTGCATTACGCTGGTTAAGTGATGATCAGTTAGCCTTATTTGATACTGTGATCATTGATGAATTTCATGAACGGCGTTGGGATACTGATTTACTGTTAGCATTATTAAAGCAGCGGCAAAGTCATCGTTTGGTGGCAACATCTGCCACTATGGATAGCGAACGGTTAGTGGAATATTTAGCGGCGACGCATTTGTATGCTACTGGGCGTAATTTTAAGGTAGATGTTTATCATCAAGCGAATGATACCCAAACCATGCCCAGTGATGATCATTTAGATCAACGGATTGTTAAATTGATCAGTCAGCATTATGCCGATCATCAAGATATCTTAGTATTTTTACCCGGTAGAAAAGAAATAACGGCGGCTACGCAAGCATTGAGTCGTTATTTTGCTGCTGCCATTGCCGCCGATGAAATGGATGTGATCCCGCTACATGCTTCTGTTACCGATGATGAACGTCAACGGGCATTAACTGCAAGCAATAAGCAACGTATTATTTTAGCGACCAATGTTGCTGAAACATCACTGACAATTCCAGGTGTTACGCTCATTGTTGATTCAGGGTTAGAGCGTCGTACCCACCAGCGTAATGGTCGTACGGTGTTATCACTACATGCAATTTCAAAAGCCAGTGCTGAGCAACGTAAAGGCCGTGCGGGTCGTGTGAAAGACGGTGTTTGTTTACGTTTATACGGTAAAGCGGCACCACTTGAGCGATTAACGCCCGCAGAATTACAACGTGAAGAGTTAGTTGAACCCTATTTAGCTGCGTTGTGCTGCGAAGCTAAATTTTCACAATTAGCATTTATTGATCCTTTGCCAGAAAAAACGTTAGCGAGTGCGTTTCAAACATTACAAACGATGAAAGCGGTAACGGATGATGAAGTGGTGACCGATTATGGTCGACGTTTATATCAACTACCGATTGACAGTTTATTTGCCCATTTGATTACTGCAATGCCTGAGCGCCGTCATCAAGAAGCAATGGTTGACTTAGCTGCTGCATTATCGATTCCGCAAAAACTGTGGCAGCCTCCTAAATCAGAACAAGATCAACAGGCGTTATTTTTATGGTTAGGGCAACAATATTGCGATGCGACAGCGTTAATTAAAATTGTAAGGGCAGATGTTGTCCCCGAATGGCTAACCGTTGATGACAATATGCGCGCAGAAGCACGACTATTGGCAGCAAAAATGCGAGAGGTGCTGCAATTACCTCAACTTGAGGCTGCTAGTGCTTTTCGTCGTCAACCGTGGATAGATGCTGTTATTACCGCTGTGCCTGAACTTGTTTATGTGCGTCGAGAGCGGCGACGACAAGCTTTGGGTAATGGTTTTAATGAAGTGACCTTAAGCCGTGATACTTTATTTGGTATTGAACATGATCAAGCAACAGAAGCTGCGATCGTGTTTGATCAGTTTGCATTACCCGGTAAGGGCATTAAGCAAAACCTCGTGTTAGCAACGTGTATTGCACCTGTGACGCTGTCACAAATGGTTGCGCTTGATCTTGGTGAAAACCAGCAAGGGCAAACCGTTGAAACCAGTAAGGGTCATTTTCAAACCGCGATTAAACGAGTATATGCAGGGCGAGTAATCGATACACAATGGCAAGATGTTAGCGGTGGTGCGGCAGGTACTGCGATTGTTGATTTGATTTTAGCGAATGAAGTATTAACGGGGTTGGCAACTCGAATTGTCACCGATATTCAACAATGGAATTTGTACCTTGGATTAGGACGTTATCAAGCGGATATTTGTCAGCGAAAGCCTGAAATTGTTGATGCGGCAATGTGGCTATTACAACAAATTGAAGATCTTGGGATTGAAACGATTGATGATATTGCTTTGTTCAGTGCTGATGATTTTGTGTTTGATGGCATTCCTGAATGGGAACGGGAAGAATTTGATAATCAATATCCACACAGTGTGAATTTAAATGATTTTGAGATGCGAATTGAATATCAGATCAGCCGTAAAACGGTGATTGCGCATTATCTTCAAGGTAATCGTAAACAAGATCCTAAGCGGTGGGAGTTACCGCGTTGGCAAGGGTGGCGAATTAAATACAAAAAAGCCAGTCGAACAATCGATATTCATTAATGGTTATTTAATTTATCTGTTTAAACAACAAGACCACGATAGCGAATATCTACCGTGGTCTTGTTTTATTAATGATCAGATTAGAGAGTAATTCATGCTAATCATTGATTGGATTATGACGTTAGTTTACCTGCATTGAGTTTAGCGCGAATATATTCAGAGTGATCTAAATAGATCAAGTCAGACACTTGTCTGATCACTGCTTCCTCTTGAGGATCAATTACACCATCGGCATAGGCTACTTGCCACATTGCTTCAATTAATTGATAACGTTGTGGTTGTGATAACTCACGTAACTTATTGGTGAACTCATATAAAGACACTGAATTCTGGCTTTGCTCTTGTGCTTGGCTAAGTAAGATTGTTGCCTGTTCTTCTGTGGTATCAAGCAGTTTAATTAACAGTTGCACTTTAGCTTGTTCTTCTCGTGGATCACGATCATGGTCGGCATTCGCCACTTCACATAATAATGAAGCCATCGCTAAGTTAAGTGCTGGCGTATCTACTGCGCCCGCACTTGCACTTTCATTCATAACTTGTCTAAACAAAGTTCGTAATGTTGAAAACATTGTGGCCCTTATTTTGATGATAATTACGTATAACTAATGTCTAAGTTTATATCGATATACGATATAAATAAAAGTCACTAAAAATACGTTTGCAGTTTTATCTGTTATATCCACTTGCGACGATAAAATAGTGCCAGTTGTAGTATCAACACTCCGGCTAATAATCCACAGAAGATTGAAAATGACAAATGATCCTCGGCTCCAGGAATACCATCAAGATTGACGCCAAATAAACCAGTAAGAAAGCCAAGTGGTAAGAAAATTGTTGTGATCAAAGAAAGAAAATAGAGCCGCTGATTTAAAGTTTCTGATTGTAGGCTCATTAACTCTTCTTGGGTCACATTAGCGCGTTCGCGAATAGCATTAAGATCATCAAGCGCATGACTGATTTTTTCATCAACTTCATGGATTTTTTGACGTTCAGCTAAAGATAGTAGTGGGGTGTCGATAGTAATTAATTTGGCTAATGCATCGCGTTGAGGTGTCATTGAATGGCGTAACTTTACCGTTTCACGACGTAATACAGCGATATTATTGCGTAATTTCATATCGCTATCGGTCATCACTTGCTCTTCAAGCTCTGTTAATTGCTCATCAAGAGTATCAATCACCGTCATTTTATGACTTACCAAATGATCACATAAGCTTAAAATAAAGTTACCAATAGTTGTGGGTCCAAACCCCCCGTTAATATGATCTGCGATACGCGAGATAGCGACAACTGGTTGATTAGAGGTGGTAACAATTAGGTTTTTAGTAAAATAACCACGAATAGAAACCATGCTATCTGACGGCTTATTTTGGGTGTTTTTATCAATATCAATGCCGCGTAATGCCAAGAAAAAGCCATCTTTGGTTTGATTTAATCGTGGTCGTTCTCGATCATTGGTCAGGGAATCTTTTTCGATGTCAGGCAGCTGGCTTTGCTGGATCCATTGCTGTGCTTGTGGCTGGGTATAGTTGAGATGTAACCAAAGGAGACCATCCGTGGATTGCCAGTTATTAATTTTATCAAGGGTCAATGCGGGTTTGGAATGATCGCCATTAAGTCGATAACAGTAAGCAAAACAATTTGGCATGGTGGATCCCTTTAATAGCGCTAAGTACTTAAGTCTTATTTATTTTATACCTATAAGCTTAACCGATATAAGCCACCGATAGAAAATAAAATATTTGATGGTTATTGATTGAGCAGTTGACGCTTAAGATTCACTCTGAAACCGTGATCTGAACTGACGCGGGCTAAAAGAACTCCAGCGTTTAAAACGGGTACTAAAATTGGTTGGGTTTGGATAACCACAAAAATCACTGATATGTTGAATTGGCCATGACGTGGTAGTTAATAAACCTGCGGCATGTTCCATACGTAAATGTGTTAAACGCGCCATGGGTGCTTGACTATAATATTGCTGACATAACCGGTGTAAATGTGGCTCAGAGCATGGATATAAAGCCGCGAGATCCTTTACTTTCCATGGATGATGTAATTG
The DNA here is from genome assembly GCF_002849605.1 of Photobacterium carnosum. GTDB lineage: Bacteria > Pseudomonadota > Gammaproteobacteria > Enterobacterales > Vibrionaceae > Photobacterium > Photobacterium carnosum. The sequence goes on along the minus strand of NZ_NPIB01000010.1, from coordinate 67,271 downwards.
TTGTTTTGCGTGTTGAAATACACGTTCTAAACGTTGTAATGCTAATGGTGAATGAGGCGAAGTGCGATGAGTAACCAATAAGCACAGTTGTTCAGTGATATTACTGGATAGTTGATCCGCAAGGGGATAGCTCAAACACAGTGCTTGGTGAAGACAACCGATAGTTTGAAATAATAATGGGCCTGATTGGGTTGGATAATAAGTTATCTCATGAGGTAAACGTTGATCCCAATAACTTTGTTGTTCAAGCATTACCCACGCCATATCCCAAATAAGATCAGTATTCTCGGTTGGGTTGATATCAAACCCGTTCTCATACCCAGGTGGTACATAAATCACATAGTCAGGTTGTAAATCCCATTTTTTGGCTGGAGTGCTAAGTATACCGCGGCCTTTGAGGGTAAATAGCAACATGTGCATATCAGGATTACGGCGGTAAAGAGTAAACGCTTCTTTGCCATAATTAATGCCGCATTGAATGATGTGTTTTTGTTCGAGGGCTAATGATTGCACTTGGTCAATAATGATTGATTGGCATTGTGGTGAAATATTTAAATGTTCAAACCATGCCATTAAAAGTCCTTATTTCATTAAAGTTGATAGTTTGGCAAACGTTTTTGATGGCTTAGAATAACCGTAAATTAACAATTTTAGGTATGATCATTGTCACAAGGTAACCGTTAATTGAGTATTTAATTATGACAACATGGCGCACATCAGCAGATAGAAATTTTTGGCAAAAAACATGGCGGTTAGCATTACCTGTTTCTATGCAGTCAATGCTATTTGCATTACTGGGTTTAGTTGATGTGCTAATGGTGTCAAAACTGGGTGAATCACCAGTCGCGGCTGTGGGTATTGGTAACCGTATTTTCTTCTTTAACTTATTGCTGGTGGTCGGTGTCAGTGGTGCGGTTGGAGTATTAGCCGCTCAATATTTTGGTGCTGGCAGAATGGACGGTGTGCGTCGCACCTTATTGCAATCTTGGGTGTGTGCGATTGTTTTTACGTTACCTTTTGCGATTATCTATCGTTTATTTCCACAACAAATTGTAAGTGTTATTAGCGATCAGGCTGATTTTGTTATGCATGCCAAAGACTATTTGTACGTTTGTGGTTGGAGCATAATTTTTACTGCGATTGTTGTGCCATTAGAGGCGGCTTTGCGTGCTGTTGGTGAAGCAAAAATGCCCACCTATGTTGGTTTGGTGGCGGTATTATTAAATGCGACTTTAAATGCATTATTGATTTTTGGCTTATATGGCTTTCCTGAAATGGGCGTTGCTGGCGCAGCATTGGGAACAACAATCTCTCGTGGTATTCAAACGGTGATTCTTTTGGTAGCAACGTATTATCGTCATCGTGAAATCTTACCTCTAGCGATTGATATTGATACAGCTAAAACACCACAAGCACGTAAACGTTATTTAACCATCGCATTACCGATGATCATTCATGATGCAGGTTGGGCTATGGGGGTTTTAGTTTACAGTTTTATTTTTGCCCAGTTAGGTGTGACAGAGCTTGCAATCATTAGTTTGTTATCACCGATTGAAGGGGTACTTATTTCCGCCTTTATTGGTTTTTCTGTGGCCGCTTCAACTATTTTAGGGCATGAATTAGGCGCTGAAAATTACCAACGAGCTTGGCATCAATCATGGCTCTTTATTGGGCTAAGTGTGTCGATGGCCTTTGTGTTGGGTATTACGATTTGGCTAGCAAGTGACACGGTAAGTCTATGGCTACAACGGGCAGATACACCAAACTTAGCCATGTCGTTAAATGTAACCATGGTGCTTGCTCTTGGGCTATTTTTGAAAGTGTTTAACATGGTGGGTATTGGCGGTGTATTACGCAGTGGTGGTGATATTAAATTCAGTATTTTCATTGATTTGTTTGGACAATGGGGCATAGGAATTCCATTGGCTATCTTCACTGGGATATTTCTTGATTGGCCTTTGCATTGGGTGTTAATAGCTATTTTGGCTGAAGAAGTGGTTAAGGTGGGTTTAACGGCTTATCGTATTCGCGGACGGAAGTGGTTAGCTAATTTGATTAATGATACCGACCCAGTATTAATATCGGCCTAGTTGTTATTGCTGTTTATAAGCAAGATATAGCCCATTTGTGTGTACTCATAAATGGGCTTTTTTTATGGCAGATTAGGACGTTGTTGGTAATTGTCTTTTTAGCGCGCTGCAATGGCCTGATTTTGTGATAGAATTAACAAAAATTTTGTAGTATTTCTATACTCAACACATGCTTAAGCTTGCAGGTTGGGTTTTACTTAGTCATTGAAAAGTCAGGAATAACATTGAGTCAGTCTAACCAAACTCAACCAGACGTTTTGAATAATGAAAAAACGTTAAAAGCCGCGATTAAAGATTGCATGATGCGCGATCGTTTTCGATTGCACAAACGTGTGCAAGGTGCGGCACGAATTAAAAATGAAAAAGCCAAGCACGCGGTATTTGATGAAATTGCGTTAGATATTGCTAAATCGATGCAAATGGTGGAATTACGCCGTAATCATCGTCCTAAAATCATTTATCCTGCTCAGTTACCTGTTAGTCAGAAGAAAGACGACATTGCAGAAGCCATTAAACATAATCAAGTGGTTATTGTTGCCGGTGAAACAGGCTCGGGTAAAACGACTCAGTTACCGAAAATCTGTTTAGAACTGGGCCGTGGTACACACGGTATGATTGGTCATACTCAGCCTCGTCGTCTTGCTGCTCGTACTGTTGCAACACGTATTGCCGAGGAAATGGAGTGTGAGCTAGGTTCGCATGTCGGCTATAAAGTCCGATTTAATGATCAGGTTTCTGATCGTAGCCACGTTAAGTTAATGACTGATGGTATCTTGCTGGCTGAAATTCAGCATGATCGTTTTTTAAGTCAATACGACACCATCATTATCGATGAAGCGCACGAACGTAGTCTTAATATTGACTTTATCATGGGTTACTTACGCGAATTATTGCCTAAGCGCCCAGATTTAAAAGTTATTATTACATCGGCAACTATCGATCCTGAGCGTTTTTCAAAGCACTTTAATAATGCTCCGATCATTGAAGTTTCAGGTCGTACCTTCCCAGTAGAAGTGCGTTACCGTCCTGTTATTGAAGATGGCGATGACACTGATCGTGACCAACTTGATGCGATTTTTGACGCGGTTGATGAACTGTGCGATGAAGGCATGGGCGATATTCTGATCTTCATGAACGGTGAGCGTGAAATTCGTGATACCGCAGATGCATTAGAAAAACGTAATATACGTCATACCGAAGTATTACCGCTGTACGCGCGTTTATCTGCTAACGAACAAAATCGAGTGTTCCAGTCACATGCTGGTCGTCGAATTGTTTTATCAACCAACGTTGCTGAAACCTCGTTAACTGTTCCTGGGATCAAATATGTTATTGACCCCGGTACTGCACGTATTAGTCGTTATAGTTACCGTACTAAAGTACAACGTCTGCCTATTGAAGCAATTTCACAAGCCAGTGCAAATCAGCGGATGGGTCGTTGTGGTCGTGTACAAGAAGGTATCTGTATTCGTTTATATTCTGAGGATGATTTCTTATCACGCCCAGAATTTACTGATCCAGAAATTCTACGTACTAACTTAGCGTCAGTTATTTTGCAAATGACGGCGATTGGTTTAGGTGATATTCAAGCCTTCCCATTTTTAGAAGCACCTGATAACCGTAATATTCAAGATGGTATTCGTTTGCTGGAAGAATTAGGCGCTATTAATCCTAAGGCAACCGATCCTCGTAAACGTTTATCAAATCTTGGACGTCAGTTAGCACGTTTGCCGATTGATCCTCGTTTAGCGCGAATGGTATTAGAAGCACCTAAAACAGGATCATTACGTGAAGTGATGATCATTGCTTGTGCGCTATCCATTCAAGATCCGCGCGAACGTCCATCAGATAAAAAGCAACAATCAGATGAAAAACACCGTCGTTTTTACGATAAAGACTCTGATTTTGTCACGTTTGTAAACCTATGGGATTACATTCAAGAACAACAGAAAGAATTATCCAATAACCATTTCCGCCGTTTGTGTAAGAAAGAATACTTAAACTACTTACGTATTCGTGAGTGGCAAGATATTTATTACCAAGTTAATCAAGTTGTTAAAGAGCTTGATTTAAAGATCAATGGTAATGAAGCCAGTTATGACGGTATTCATATCGCACTGTTAAGTGGTTTGCTATCGCATATCGGTATGAAAGATCAAGAGAAGAACGAATATCAAGGTGCGCGTAATGCTCGCTTTAATATCTTCCCAGGATCAGGCATTTTCAAGAAACAGCCTAAATGGGTGATGGTTGCTGAACTGGTTGAAACCTCACGCTTATGGGGACGCGTTGCGGCAAAGATTGAGCCTGAATGGGTTGAACCTTTAGCTGAGCATTTAATTAAGCGTAGTTACAGTGAACCTCACTGGGAGAAAAAATCAGCGGCTGTTCATGCGTTTGAAAAAATCACCTTGTATGGTATTCCAGTGGTTAGTCAACGCAAAGTTAACTACGGTAATATTGATCCTGCGTTATCTCGTGAAATATTCATTCGTTCAGCATTAGTTGACGGTGATTGGGATACTAAGCATAAGTTCTATCAGCAAAACCGTAAGTTATTGCGTGAAGTTGAAGAGCTTGAGCATAAATCACGTCGTCGTGATATTTTGATTGATGATGATGAGTTGTTTAACTTCTACGATCAACGCATTGATTTAAGTGTAACGTCAGGTCGTCATTTTGATGGCTGGTGGAAGATAGCATCAAAAGAAAATCCAGAGCTGCTTAACTTTGAACGTGAAATGTTGTTCCGTGGTGATGCAAGCCATGTTACTGATCTTGATTATCCTAACTTCTGGCACCAAGGAAACTTGAAGCTTAAATTAAGCTATCAGTTCGAGCCGGGTGAAGATAACGATGGTGTGACAGTGCATGTACCACTAGCGATTTTAAATCAAGTGAAGCCTGATGGTTTTGATTGGCAAATTCCAGGTTTACGTCATGAGTTAGTGGTTGCGTTAATTAAATCGTTACCAAAACCGTTACGCCGTAACTTTGTGCCAGCTCCCAATTATGCGGATGCTTTCCTTGCGCGCGTGACACCGTTAGAAATGCCGTTACTTGATGCGCTCGAAAAAGAGTTGAAACGAATGACAGGTGTGACCTTAATTCGTGAAGATTGGAAATTAGAGCAGATCACTGATCACCTTAAGATTACCTATCGTGCAGTTGATCATCACAACCGTAAGTTACGTGAAAGTAAAGATATCTATGGCTTAAAAGAAAACTTGAAAGAAAAGGTACAAGAAACCTTATCGCAAGTGGCTGATGATGATATTGAGCAAGAAGGTTTGAAATCATGGACCTTTGGTGCGTTGCCTGAACGTTATCAACAAAAGCGTGGTGGGTTTGAAGTTAAAGCATTCCCTGCATTAACCGATAACAAAGATTCTGTTGGTATCAAACTGTTTGAAACTGAAGAAGAACAACATAATGCTATGCAAGCGGGTCAACGTCGTTTGATTTTATTAAACGTACCGTCACCGATTAAATACTTGCATTCAAATCTACCAAATAAATCGAAGTTAGGTTTGTACTTTAATCCGTACGGTCGTGTGCTTGATTTAATTGATGATTGCATTGCGTGTGGTATTGATAAGCTAATCGAACAAAAGGGCGGTTTAGCTTGGCAGCCTGAATCTTTTGAAGCATTAAAAGAATATGTTCGTGCAGAACTTGGCGATACGGTGGTTGAGATTGCTAAGCAGGTAGAAGAAATTCTAACAACGGCATTTAATATTTCTAAGCGTTTAAAAGGCCGTATTGATTTACGTATGGCGTTTGCTATGTCGGATATTAAAGTACAAATTGAAAGTTTAATATTTAAAGGTTTTGCAACTGAATGTGGTTGGAAGCGTTTACCTGATATTTTACGTTATATGCGTGCCATTGAACGTCGTATGGAAAAACTGCCGATTGATCCTAATAAAGATCGGGTTCATATTCTAAAAGTTGAGTCAGTAACTAATAATTATAAAGAGTTATTGAATAAGATCCCGAAAGGGCAACCCGTACCTGATAAAGTCAAAGAGATACGTTGGATGCTTGAAGAACTGCGTGTGAGTTTCTTTGCTCAACAGTTAGGTACGCCTTATCCGATTTCTGATAAGCGGGTTCGTAATGCAATTAATGAGTGTTAATCACTTAAGTAAGTTGTAATACAAAACGTATAAATAAAAAGGCCGATGCGATAACCGCATCGGCCTTTTGTTTAGATGAATATTACTCATTAGTGAGTTTGAATGGCTGTTTTATTCTTTGTTGATGTTGATGTTGATGTTGATGTTGATGTTTTAGCCGTTTTTTTCTCAAAGCGAGAGATCCACAAGTAAGCTAATCCTGCAAATACGGCGGTCATAAATACATTGATAAAGAATGCCTTAACAAGATCAACACCGGGAGGGAAAGCAGATGCTGTCATGCTGACCATAAAGATAACAATTAATACTGACACCATGCCCATACCAAACAGTCGAGAGCCCATGCGGAAATCACGCGGGGTATCATCATGCTTAAGACGGAATACAAAGTAAGCCACCATGATAAAGATTGGCGGTAACATTGCCGTACCCGCAGTTAAGTTGATTGCGGTACTCATCATTTCTTGTACAGATTCAGAGCCAAAACCGTTAGCAATCAGCATGATTAATACAAATCCAAACTGCCACCATGCTGCGCGTACAGGTACACCGTATTTATTTAATTGCGTTGTTTTCTCACCGTAAACACCTTTAGGAATTTCAGAGAAGTGAATTTTAACTGGTGCCGCTGTCCACATCATCATTGCACCAAACATTGCAATAAACAGTATTACGCCAACAAAACGTCCGACTAACGGTGCTGAAAGGTTAAAATAGTGAGCCATTCCCGTAAAGATCTCAACCATGCCACCAGAGTAAGAGAGATCACCACGTGCAACAAATACGTTGACCAATAACGAGCCAATCGCATACATGCTACCAATGATCACACCTGCGGTAATGATTACTTTAATAAACGATTTTTGGCCACCTTTAACATCGTTCAAATAAGCGGCGGCTGTTTCTGCGCCACCAGCAGCTTGGAAAATCCAACACATAATACCTAAAGTTGCCCAGTTAATGGTTGGCGTCATTGCTTCTAATGTGATCGGCTCTGCTGGTGGCGTGTCACCATTTAATGCCATTAAGGCACCAATAACATAAACAGCAAAGAGGGCGAAAACACCATAAGCAACGATTTCTGAAATTTTACCTAGCCACGATGCACCCTTGGTTGAGATATGCGTCGCTGCGGCAAATAATACAATTGAAATCATTGACGTTACCATTGGCGAGAACGCATATTCATAACCGAGCATCGCATACGAAGCATAAGCAATAACGTTGGGTAATAATGAGATAAACCAGAATAGATTCACAAACCAGTATAAGAACGAGCCCATATAAGCGGCTTTTGTACCCAGCGGTTTTTTGATCCAATCATACATACCTGATTCAGAGTTCTTATTCGCAGAGACAAATTCAGCAATAATGAAAACAAAAGGAATGAAATAAACCAATGTAGCAAAAAGAAAAATAGGTGCTGAGCTTAACCCTAATTCAATGTTGTTGTTAACGATATTACGGACATTGAAGACTGCTGCAAATGTCATCGACAATAGAGCAAACTTTCCAATCGTACCGCGCATAGATTCAGACATAATATCCTCCATGAATCAGATCGATGATAACGTAAACTAGAAATAAACGTGTTATCAAAAGATGTGAGAAATAAATGACCAACTCAAAGTACTAAAGCTATTGAGTCAGTTAACATGGGGATGGATTTTAGTAAAACTTTTACTAAAATATAGTAATGAAAACGTTTTCCTTTAACTTGGTCACAGTTTGTTGTCCATTGGGTGTCGACAATGTGATCTTAGTTAATAGTTGTTATTGGATTATAAATCAGGCAAGAAAACCCACTAAAATGACTATTATTAGGTGTGTTTTTTATATTTATTGTTTTATTTCAAGTTATTAGAATGGTGGCGATGAATAATTGGCGAGGCATTATGCGAGGTAAAATGAAGATAATAAAAAAGAGCGATAAATCGCTCTTTTTTGAAAAATAGTAATCTAGTCGTGATTAACGTTCCCAGTATGCTTCTTCAAGGCAATCTTCATGTTCGGGTAAACCATGAGAAAGGCGAGGAGCATGCTGAGTAAGTACTTCATAACTTACACGGTTTGAATATTGGCAAATTTGTGAGAACGAAGAATACGATAAAAAATTGGCAGTATGTTTAGCTGAGTTGGGTACATTAATTTTATGAAAACGGTTAGCTGACATATCATGTAGCAGGGCAGATAGTGCTGCATCACCCGCGCCATTAGTATTTTTTATCTCCATCGGACCACCAAGGTAAGGTGAGATGTGAGAGTAAACACGAACTGGATTAATACAATCAGCTTTTGCCATCGGACGACTGAATTCATATTTATTAAATTCAGGAATACGGCCTGGTAATAATGGCAATGTCGATTCACGTTTTAGTTCGTCATCAGTGTAACCTGCCATGTAAAGACCAACAGGTCCTGCGGTACACAATACCATATCAACCCATTCTAGTGCTTTATCAGCAGCCATTAATGGGTCTTTTTCGCCTGTAAGCGCTTCTGCTTCTTCTTCGTTCATTGCGATACAAGTAACGTGTTCTTTAATGAATTCAATCCACCATTCACGTTTATCTTCAATCACGTATTTAGTACCAAGCGTCAGTACCACTGGCACATCATTCTTTTTCGCAAACTCAATCGCTTTAAGTGCTGCGTCTTTCATTGGGTCGGTTGGTTTACCGCGAACCAAATAAGAAGAAAGAACTAATGCAGAAGCTTGCTTAAATGCACATTCAGGAATGCTATCAGGGCTGAGTTGGTTCATTTGACCTTCATTGATAGCAAACGTACGTTCACCATCTTTGGTAATCAATGTGTAGCAACGACCAATAGGGCCACAGACAGGTTGAAGGTAATCAAGATCAATACGGCTAGAAGTATTGCAAAGGTAGCGGTAAGCGTAAGATCCAATTTTAAGATCTTTACTCATCACACCCAATAAGATTGATTTATCATCAGCAAGAACAGAGTAGTTATGTAACGTATTACCAATGGTATCGCCAGGGTATTCATGGCTGATTAGTTTACGTTCTTTTAGTTCTTGGTATAACAATTCTGCTTTATCTTCATCAAGAACTAAAGAGTGGCCTTTACTTAGAGCATGTCTGGCTAAGAAGTCATCATCGACACGGGCTTCAATATCAACAATCGTTTGACCTACGCCAACAAGATGTGATTTAGCTAATGGGTTTTCTTGTTGAATTTGAACAACCAATGGATCGCGAGCATTGACAGGGAAGTAATGCTTTGACTTACGTTGACCAGGAAATTTCATGTCTAAAGGCTATAGAAATAAGGGATTTTGATTCATTCTATCATAAAAATGAGAGATAAATCCCAATTCTTTGATGTTCTTACATTGAAATTGATTATTTTGCCGATTTTTTAAACGACTTGTTCAAAAAGCTACGGTTAGATGCTAATAAAGTAAGTTTGATGGTGCTTTTATTGTTCAATTGGCATGTTTAACTATAAATAAATAACACGGTCTTTATTGCTATTACTGGTTACGGAAAGAGATAATTATAAAAAAAGCCGCAAAAGCGACTTTTTTGTTTAGAAACGATAAATCTAGTTTAAGCGTTTGAGTTCTTGTTGAGCACTTGTACCACCAACAGGACGATTTACTGAGATAGAACGGCCTTTTTTCATGCCTTTTTCATAATCATCAGTGAGTGATTTCATTGCTTCTTGAAGTTGTTTTTTAAAGGTTTCACGATCTAAATTTTCAAACTGCTTATCAATGTAGTTTGCCATGCGCTGGTCATGGTCATCATCAGTATTCAATACGGGTAGTTTTTCTAATGCGCCTTCAAGCCAGCCTGCGAGAAATGATGATACTCGACGAGTCACTTCTGGTGTGCTCGTGCCTGTACCTGCAAAGCTATTACGGAATTGACCTGTTTGCTGGTTCATTTCACGGTAAACAATATCAAAGGCAAAGGCCGCAAAAATTGCCCGTTCAGCAGCACCAATAAACTCAGCTTGTTTTAAGCCCTTGTAATTAGTAAGAACACACTCAACCCCAAAACGACGATTAATACCACGAATGATTTTTAGAATTTGAGAGCTAATATCCGTTGGTAATAATGTTTTTGACTTGGTTTTTCCCATCTTAATGAATTCAATATCATCTTTTTCTAGACCATATTTGAGCATGAGGCGGTGAGCCATACGAATGGCTTGGGCTGCTTCGTTCACATTTGCTGAATTACCCAACTCAAGACATTTTGCAATTTTCTTGAGGGCCTTTCGCTTCTGTTCTGACATTAAACATTCTCATGACTAAAATAGGGCACATATTTTACCGCTTTATGCCCTAAGACTACAAGCCTGTAATTGTGATAATGGTGTGAATTGCAGTTAATTGCGATAGGAGATTGATATTTAGTCAGAAATATCCCGCCTAAAGTGTAAAAGTAAATGACTTTAGAGGTAGTTATTACGACAAAGCGGTTATCTTAAACCTGGTTAGTTGGTAGATGATACAGCGGTTATGAGTAAGAGCAGTAATGAGAAAGAGATGCACCTTAGTTTGTGCACTTTATTGGTGATAGTGGGTGAATAAAACAATGGACAGCCATAACATTGCACATCAATCATAAGTAACTACACTTAAGTTTCAAGTTGCTTATGGTGAAGCCAATGACAATCTCAAGACGGAAATTGATAGAGCCCCAAATTACGCCTTTTTATCATGTAATTAATCGTTGTGTACGTCGTGCCTATTTGTGTGGCGATGATCCGTATAACGGTAAAAACTATCAACATCGTCGTGGTTGGATAGTAAATAAAATCAAACAATTAGCCGCTGTGTTTTGTATTGATGTGTGCGCTTATGCCGTGATGAGTAATCATTATCATTTAGTGTTAAAAATAGATACGGAACAACAACAAAAGCTAATCCCTGAAGATGTGATATCACGTTGGTTGCAGTTATTTAGTGGTCATCCTATCGCTGTCAATTTTTTAAACGAGGGTCAAATAGCCGCAGATAAACAACAAGCATTATCAAATTTAGTGGCTGAATGGCAGCAACGATTAGGCAGTATTAGCTGGTTCATGCGCTGCCTTAATGAAGAAATAGCGCGAAAATCGAATAAAGAAGATCAATGCAAAGGGGCGTTTTGGGAAGGGCGGTTTAAGTCTCAAGCACTACTGGATGAACAAGCATTATTATCGTGCATGATGTATGTTGATTTAAACCCGATAAGGGCGGGTGTTACACCGTCACTCGAACAGTCTGATTTTACCTCTATTCAGCAACGTATTCGTGAACATCACCAAACGAAAACCCCCTCTAAACCATCCTCATCAAATAAAAGTCACTTCCAATTACTACCCTTTGTTGGCGCAGAACATCAAGCTAAAACAGCAGGAATAAACTTTGCTTTTGTCGATTATCTTGAACTGATTGACTGGACTGGTCGGTGTATTCGAAATGATAAAAAAGGTTTTATTGCACCTAATCAGCCCAAGATTTTACAGAAAATGGGAATAACACCGGATGCTTGGCTTGAGCACAGTGAACAATTTATGGAACATTACGCCAATGTAAGTGGTAGATGGTCCCGAATGTGCGCCTTCAAACAACGTATTGGTGGGCATTGGTGCAAAGGAAAATCAGCGAGTCACCAGCTACACCCTAATTAGAGATAGCTTCTTATAATCAGATGAAAATACTGCAATAACCGTCAGGATTGTAGACGTTGTCGATCTTGAAATATGGAAATAAGACAGGTTTAGTGGAGAATATAAGATATTAAGCGGTCATTTTAATAGCTAAAGCACAGTCGTTGGTGAAATGGTTTATTTTTTTAGGGGCACTATTCAATAGTAAAAGATGTGGCTGTCCAGAGTGCTCTTATGAAGATAATTTGGAGTGACTTCTCAAAACGCCGTTATTTTTAAGAGCATAATGACATTATATCCAGTGGTTTTGATGGGTATATTCTTGATTCAATATGGAGAAGATATAATGGCAACAACGGGAGAAAAACCGGGTAAAGGTGCTTATTATTGTGAAAAATGTGGTCAACGAGTTGATTTAGATGATCATACTGACACACTCCCACCTTGCCCTAAATGTGCTCATACCAAATACAAAAAGGGGTGATGATGACAAAAAGTACCCATGTGGTTTCAAACTCTGACGGTGGTTGGGATATTAAACAAAGTGGAGGACAAAGATCTTCAGGTCATTTTGAGACGAAGCAAGAAGCTGTCGATCGTGCAAGAACGATTAGTTTGAATCAAGAATCAGAATTAGTGATTCATAATAAAGACGGCAAAATTGCAGAAAAAGATAGTCACGGAAATGATCCATATCCACCCAAGGGGTAAATCATATTGATATTAGTTATGACACTCGGCATTATTATGTCGAGTGTTTTTTGGTTTATAACCTGATATTTAAGGATATTGGTGTAGTTATAGCTATGTATTTAATAGGGATTGATTGTGAATATGTTAGAAATGTCATTTTCTAAGTTTCGAGCAGTTAAAAAATATAAGGCTGGTATCTAACGCGTCAATACGGTGATCTATTATAAATAGAATATATCATCTAATTAATCGGTATATAGAATATTGGACAAGTTGAATTATCAATGTTAAGTATAGTTACTCTACGATAAGGATATCGTTTATGCGTTTTAACTTATTGTAAAGAGTAATTATATGAACAAGAAAGTGATACTTTTTGATATAAATGAAACGGTTTTAAATTTAGGGGCTCTAAAGCCAATATTTAAGTCAGCTTTTGGTAGCGAAGATGCGCTGTCTCTCTGGTTTTCAAAGTTACTGCATCTTTCTACGGTCTGTATTACGACAACAGTTAAAAGCAATTTTGCAGAGCTAGCCCGTATTACTCTTGATACGGTTGCCGCTAATTATAAGATTCAATTAACAGAAGGTCAGCGAACTGAGTTACTTGGCGCTTTTTCAAATTTATCGCCTTATTCTGATATAAAGCCAGCACTTAGTAAGTTGCGCCAACACGGGTTTAAAGTTGTCGCTTTATCTAATTCATCATTAACCCTCATTGCAACACAAATGGAATATGCACAATTAACTGACTATTTCGATGACATTATTTCTGTAGAAGAGACAGGAAGTTTCAAACCTGATCCTACCGTTTATAAATTTGCGGCTCAAAAATTACAACAACCGATAGACCAATTATGTTTAGTCGCAACTCATGACTGGGATACACATGGCGCTTTATCGGCAGGCTTGAATGCCGCTTATATTGATAGAACAGGTTTGCCGTATAATCCGTTGTATTTAAAACCAAAAATGTATTCAAATTCAATGATGGATCTTATTGATATGATCATTGCAGATAAACAATAATGCGATCAACTCGACTATTAGTAAACAAATAACAATTGTTAGGAGTTAACATGACAAATCAATACATTCCACCTAAACAATGGCAATTTGATAATAACAATGGTGGTCAATGGGCACAGATCAATCGTCCTGTGTCAGGTGCGACACATGATAAGGCACTACCGATAGGTAAGCATCCATTGCAGCTTTATTCTATGGGGACACCCAACGGACAAAAAATAACGATCATGCTTGAAGAGTTGTTAGCAGCGGGTAAATCTGACGCTGATTATGACGCGCATTTGATTAATATTTCTGAAGGTGATCAATTCTCTTCTGGCTTTGTTGATATTAATCCTAACTCAAAAATTCCAGCATTAGTGGATCATTCACAAGGTCAAGCGGTTAATATTTTTGAGTCTGGTTCAATCTTATTTTATTTAGCTGAAAAATTTGACCTGTTCTTACCTCAGTCAATTAACGATCGTACACAAGTAATGAACTGGTTATTTTGGTTACAAGGTTCAGCACCTTATCTTGGTGGTGGTTTTGGTCATTTTTATGCTTATGCAGATGAAAAACTAGAATACCCAATTAATCGTTTTACGATGGAAGTAAAACGCCAATTAGATGTGTTAGATAAACAGCTTGCGTCTCATCAATATATTGCAGGTGATGAATACAGTATTGCGGATATCGCAATGTGGCCGTGGTATGGCAATTTAGTATTAGGCCATCTTTATAGTGCGAGCGAGTTCCTTGATGTAGCAAGTTATACTCATGTTCAACGCTGGGCAACAATGATACTTAATCGTCCTGCGGTACAAAGAGGACGCATTGTTAATCGTACTTGGGGCGAAGTATGGGAACAATTGCCTGAGCGTCATGATGCTCAAGACATTACAACAGTGTTATTACAGAAACCTTAGTTAATGTTAGGGCAGTCATTACAAACAATGGCTGTCCTAAATTAAGCGGTCATAAATTCAGAATTTGGCACAAGAATGCAAAACCAATGTCTGTTATGTTGTTATTTAACAGCTGGTATTGTTTCAGGTTTAACGATTGAAGTAACGGCTGGTTGCTGACATAAATAAGCATTAGCAAACATGGTTACTGAAGTAGAAAAACCAAGTGGTTGATAGAGATACACGGTATTTGCACCTAATGCCGCGGCTTTAATACGCATTTGGTTTATTGTTCCCCAGAGCATGTCTTTATCCGCATGGAACCAATAGTCATAAAAATGACCTTCTGAACCATATACAATCCCTAGGCGTTGACAATTTTCAACAGCTTTCACATCATCCCAAATAACATCGACGTTGGCTGATTCTGTAGTGGGGAAAGTAACACAGCCACTTAATAACAGTGTTGAGGCTAACATTGAGCTAACCATTAGTTTTTTCATGTAAAGATCACGGATAAAATAAATATCGCATGAGTGTATTTAAAAAAAGATCATTAGCAAGAGAATAAAATCAATATTCAGACTGCTGCAACATTAATTAATGAGTCGTTTAATATTATGCGCAATGTAGTCTCGGTATTGATATTTGTATCTCCCCAAGAAAGATATTTAAGCTGATGAAATCACTTATCGATTAATGATTGTTTAACAGTATTTTTAAGTGACTGCATAAATGTTTTAAAGTGGGGCATAAAGTCAGCAAAAAGTGGATGTTTGCGGTTTATCATCATAACCGGGCCTAATAATCGCAGAGCAACACCGACTCTTGTTGCTTGCGTTGCATCTAACTCACAGCCTTTCTTCAAGTTTTTAACTATCTTAAACAGATCTTCTCTATCTTGAAATTCAAATTGCATGGTTTGGGCGGTAGATGACGGAGACTCTACTTCTTCAATGGTAATACGATAGGTTTTTTTATTAGACATAATTGTACTCTTATTTGAAATAAATATGAGTATAGTTGATAATGTCAACTATACTTAGATTTGATTGATATTGTCAACTATATAATCCTTGGACATAGCGGAAATATAATGGTTAATAACAAAACGCTAGATAATTTATTTCAATTGGTACATGCGTTAAAACGTCAATTACATGAGCAGATTGAACAACTTAATCTGGATGTTACACCGATGCATGTTCGAGTAATTAAGATCATTAATAAAATGACACCGTGTACCGCTATTGATATAGCAACAGTGTTAGAACGAGATAAGGCACAAATTACACGGTTAGTTAACACCTTAATAGATAAAGAATTTATTACTAAGGTAGCCCATCCAACAGACAAGCGAAGTTCGTATTTATGTGTTACTGATCGTGGCATAGAGATTGTCGCAAAACTGGTGGTTATTGATAATACGATGCAGGAAAAAATAACAAAAAACATTAGTCTAGATGAGATAGCGTTGTTTCAACAGTTAGCCGATAAAATGACGGATAACCTTCGTTACAAATAACCTTGTTGTTCGGTGGCAGTCTTTGCATAATACTCAACGTACTTTAACTTATAAATAGCAGATAAATGATTTCTTCATACCATAATATTGATGTGCCTTTTAATTACCGCCATACCTGCTGGTTTTGCGGTGAGCCGTATTTTGATAGCCATGCTTTTATGGCTGTCCCAAATTATGATAATCAAACCTTACCGATTATGCTGCCGTGTTGCCAAGAGTGTTTTACTTTTGCTAATGCGGTAAAGGTCAGTAGCTTAGATGTACTGCGCGATAAAGTGAAACAGCAACTGCATAAGAAATACCATAAACATCTACAAATTGGGGTTAACTGGACCAAAGAAGAACTTGAATCGTCTGAAATGGAGGGTAAAGCTCTTGAAGGTTTTCGTTTTAGTGGTTGGAAGATGTTTGAAATCGCTAAAGATCGAGTCAATTACGCGGGATGGCCAATCAATATTGATGGCTTGCCTTGCTATGATGTGACGACGACATTTCAATTTGAATATGATGGCATCATTTATACGAGTTTAAATCACGCAGTGACTCAGTTGGCTGCGTTGTATGCTATTCCTCAGCCTTATTTAGAACAAGTGATAGAGCTGGTCGGGCGTGAAAAAATGACTTATGCCTTACGCTTTTGTAAAACGACTTATGGTTATTCACCAGCAGAGCGTGAGTCAAGTATTGGTAGTTTACGGGCGTTATTGGCAGAAGAGCAGGCTAATGCACAAGTATCACATCGTTCGACGAAAGAACTACGTAAAGTCGCGTTGGCTGATATTAAACAATTGATGCTGTACCGTACCATTATTGCACCGCCTGCGATTCAATGGGCATTAGAACGCGGTATTCAAACGCTAGTCGAGTTAGCTGATCACGAAGACGTATTTTTTGAATATTTCGGTAAAGATTCAGAGTTAACGGCATTTACTTATTTTAATGGCTTGCAAATTTATTTCGAAAAGCGCGAATTAGATCCCGAGTGGGCTGAGAAATCTGATCCTAATCGAGATCTATTTACAGAGTCACGTGTTTAGATAGCGCACTATAACTTTTTATATTTTAAAAAAATTACGTACCATAGATATAACGATGGATACGCTTAATTGCTGAATTAAAGCTATCGACATCGTCATTTTCCGTGAAAAAATTTAAGTATTTATTCACGGAATCTTGATCTTCAAAAATGTAAATATTAATTCGTGGGTGAGAATGGTGTTCGCCATGATCGGATAAGCGAATTTTAACAAAGTAGTTACCTTTATTTATTGTAAAGTAACTGGATTCAGTGGTTAATGAATCGATGTGTTTATAAGTGATCAGTCCTGTATATTGTGCTTGATCTAATAAATCTATCAATTCATGTTTTTCATTATTGAGTAATTTATTCATGAGATAACCTCGTAGTTGAGTGTTATTCTCATTTAAGTGTAGAAGAGTTTAATGATAATAAGGTTGGATCTAAATATTTAGGCCAACCTTTGCTTTATTTAGTGATTAGTTATGACTTGCCCACACCATCGTGCGACCTTTGTCATCAAAAGCGACCACGTTATAGCTGTCTTTCTTATCACCATATTCCATACCAGGTGATCCCATTGGCATTCCTCCAACAGCCAAGCCTTTCATTCTTGTTGGCTTGCTCGCTAAAAATCGTTTGATATCAGTCGCAGGAACATGACCTTCAAAAGTATAACCTTCAATTTGAGCGGTATGACAAGATGCATACTCAGGTAATACGCCTAGTTTGATTTTTGTGGGTGTGAGATTTTCTTGGTAAACGTTTTCTAACTCAAAGCCATTATCTTTCATATGTGCGACCCATTCTTTACAGCAGCCACAATACGGTGATAAGTAATTCGTGCCTTTGATAATAGGTGCTGTTGTGGCCGATGCTGTTGCTGAAACGAAAAGAGCACAAGCTAATAAAGTACGTTTGATGATCATAATCATATTCCTAAATAACGTGATGCATACCACGACGATATGGCTGCAAATAAATGTGTAAGTATGGTGGTGCTGGTGGAGAAAACACTTACGCTATAGGCGGTTTTAGTAATGGTTCATGATAATAATGAGGGGAGTGGCACAATACACTTATGAGTATTTCGGTACTATGGATAGATTGAAAACTAAAGCTAGTTAATAGTGCTGGTTGGTGTTGAGACTGTGACGAGCAATCATCGCTATTACAATCATCGCTACAAATTGAATTGTTAGCAGATGTTGCTATATATTGTTCAACGCTAGCGTTATTCTTGCAACAGGGACTCTTTTCCATGCAGCTACAATATGGCATTGGCATTATTTTTGTGGTGTGTGCATACGCTGTATTGGTTAATACAGTGAGGATTAGCACGCTATGCACAATAAAATAGAACCAATGACGTATCATTTTGATGATTAACTTAGCCTTTATGATTTTTGTGCATTATAGGTTTAATCTGCAATTCAACAATGAATAACTTGTAATAAAGTATGAAATATACCTATATTATATTGCTCGTATGAATGACTGACACATATTCTTACAGCTAATTTATGGATAAAAAAATCAATTCGTTTAAATTTACCCTTGCGCACTGTGATGAATAACGTTGGGTTTATTTAATGTATTGAAAGCGCCTTTAGGAAAAGAAATGCAATATACTGAAAAAGATCGTCGAGTTTTGCACGATACATGGATGAGCTACAAAGCAAAAATGCGTATAACTCAAATAGAGATGGCTAAAAAGCTAGAGTTAACGCAACTTGAATTTTCAGACATTCTGCGAGGGGATTCTGTTATTCGACATCAGTTTGTTAATGATTTTTGTGGCATTTTAAATATTGATCCAGTTTTAATACTTCCTTCGTTGCGTGAAGCTGTACAAAAAGGATCGCTAGTAAACTCTATTGTTAAGAATACGTTTATCTTTGATGGCGAAATTAAGAAAGTAACATACGTTGGTAATCAACTTATTGTTGAGTACGAACATATTCCGAGTGTTAGTTAGGTTTGTCATAAGATTATTTATTTTATAAAAAAGGCTCATCGTATTATTCGATGAGCCTTTTTTTTATTAGTGATTATATGTTATTTTCTGTTTTTCTTAGTATTTTCATCCCATTCAGGGACAAAGAAATAAAGCACTGCCGCTGAGAGTATTGACCCCATGACATCAGAAGGGAAGTGCATACCTAGCCATAAGCGGCTAATACCGACACCTGTTGCCCAAATGATTAAGCCACCTGCGATAAGATATTTACCTTGGCGAATAAAAAAACCACCCCAAAATAAAACACAGATAGCTGCAAAAATAGTGTGACCAGAAGGGAATGAGTAGTTTGTTTCACCTTCCCAGCTGCGTAAACGCCAAGGGCTGACATAGGCAGAAGCTTCTTTTACGATATTATCTTTAGCTGCTGAATCTAATGCATAGAAAGCAGTAGGTGAATCGACTAAATGTAAGTGTTGTAACTCATAGGTATAAGGGCGAGGAATGGCTGTTTCATGTTTTAATACTGTTTTAGTGACAAAACTTAACACTAATAAGATACCAAATTGAATCCATACTTTAGTGATGGTTTTCTTTGGTAACCGCATAAAAACAGGGGTAAGACACAATAATGCGGAGGTGATAAGGAAAAACGGACTGCCAGCACTATCGGTTAATAAAGCAAATGTAATACCCGCCGCGCTACTTACTGGCGTAGTTAACACAGGCACTGGGAAGATATGAATTGCAATAAATAGCAATA
Source organism: Photobacterium carnosum (assembly GCF_002849605.1). Lineage (GTDB taxonomy): Bacteria > Pseudomonadota > Gammaproteobacteria > Enterobacterales > Vibrionaceae > Photobacterium > Photobacterium carnosum. The sequence goes on along the minus strand of NZ_NPIB01000010.1, from coordinate 47,536 downwards.
TTGCAAATAAGCCTAATGCAATAAAATTAGGTAATTTTTTAGATATAAAAGTCATCATCGAGAGAGTTCAATCTTGTCATTATGTAATAATTAAGTAAGCCATAAAAAATAAGACTGTTATAACGTGATATTTTTCATGGTTTAATATCGGCTGTTTCTTTTCGCATAAATTGTATCAAATGTCATTAATAAAATCGTTGGATAACAACTTCTATGCTTATTTGTCAGGTAATGTTTATGTTTTTTATTTCTTAAACAATAAGATAATAATTTATACTCATAAAGTTTACAAATTTGGTGGTTATTTAGATGTTAAATTTGTAATTTATTATAATTAATTTTCATGATATTTCTTAAATTGTGAAGGTTGTCACGTGAAATAACGCAAACATTAAGAAAACTTAATGTTTATCTTGAACTAAGTTTTGCGAACTACTGTATGGTTAGCACATGCTTAAACGACATATGTTGTTTATTAATTTTAATGTGATGATATGGAGAAGGGAATGAGTATTCTTGGACATTTCCAAAAGTTAGGAAACGCGATAATGTTTCCAATCGCAGTATTACCTATTGCTGGTATTTTATTACGTATTGGACAACCCGATCTATTAAACATACCTTTTATTGCAGCAGGTGGTCAGGCGGTTTTCACAAACTTAGCGCTTTTATTTGCTATGGGTGTTGCTGGTGGCTTCTCAAAAGATAACTCAGCAGCAGCAGCAATTGCGGCAGCGGTTGGTTATTTCATCATGATGGCTGCAATGAAAACGCTAAATGCTGATGTCGACCCAGGTGTTGCTGGTGGTATTATTATTGGTGTATGTGCCGGTCTATTGTATAACCGTTTCCATGCAATTAAATTGCCAGAATTCCTAGGCTTCTTTGGTGGTAAACGTTTTGTACCTATCATCACAGGTTTAGTTGCATTGATTCTTGCTTTTGCCTTTAGCCTTGTTTGGCCTCCAGTGCAAGATGGGATCAACCATTTAGGTAAGTGGATTCTTACTAGTGGTATGCCTGGCGAATTTGTATACGGTATTGCTAACCGTCTATTGATTCCACTTGGTCTACACCACATTCTTAATAGTATGGTTTGGTTTGTGTTTGGTAACTATACCGATCCAGCTACAGGTCAAATTGTTACAGGTGAAATCTCACGTTTCTTTGCGGGTGACCCATCTGCAGGACGTATTTTAAGTGGTTTCTTCCCTGTTGTAATGTTTGGTCTTCCAAGTGCAGCATTGGCTTTCTATGTAACAGCTAAGAAAGAGAATAAGAAAGTAATTGGTGGTATGTTGTTAAGTGTTGCATTAACTGCATTCTTAACCGGTATTACAGAACCAATTGAATTTATGTTCATGTTCCTAGCACCTGGTTTGTACTTAGTACACGCTATTTTGATGGGTGTAAGTATTGTTGTTGCATCAATGCTTAATATTCACATGGCATTTAGCTTCTCATCTGGCTTAATTGATTACATCCTGAACTATAATGCTCCAGCAGCGCATAATTCATGGGAAATCATTCCAATGGGTTTCGTGGTTGGCGCTATTTACTTCGTGATCTTTGTTGGTGCGATTAAGATGTTCAATCTTAAAACACCGGGTCGTGAAGATGCACCTGAAGAAGATTCAAACCCTGATACAGACAGCAAAGCTGATTTAGCAGTACAATACCTAGCAGCACTAGGTGGCAAAGATAACTTAACTGATATCTCTGCTTGTATTACTCGTCTTCGCCTAGGTATTGTTGACCGTACAATCATCAATGACGCTAAACTAAAACAGTTAGGTGCGAAGGGTGTTGTAAACGTAGGCTCAAATAACCTTCAAGTTATTATTGGTCCACAAGCTGAGATTATTGCTAACCAAATGAAAGCACTTTAAGTCTTCATTCGTTAAGTAAGAGAAAGTATTCGTGATTTCATAACTTCCCCCTATGGTCGCGTTAAACGGTCTACCTTCTGGTAGGCCGTTTTTTTATACCTAAGAATAAATGTGTACGGTGTATAATATTAAAGAGTTACGGGTAAAGCATTAATGAGTGATTAGATCTAGGTTTAGGCATGAAATGAGAATATTAGTAATTGAAGATGACCTCACAACCCGCGAATTTATTGCGAGGGGATTACAAGAGCAGGGTTTTGTAGTCGATGAAGCGGAAGATGGTCAGCAAGGTTTAATGATGGCAACCCGTTATGAATATCAACTTATTATCTTAGATCGCATGTTACCGCAATTAGATGGTTTGAAAGTGCTAGGAGCATTAAGGGCAGCGGAAAACCACACGCCAGTGCTGATATTAAGTGCAATGGATAGCGTTGAAGATCGTGTTGTTGGCTTAACGTCGGGAAGCGATGATTATCTGACGAAGCCTTTTGCGTTAGCTGAGCTTGTTGCTCGCGCCAATATTCTTGTTAAACGTAATCAATTAGTCGCAACGGTTTCGTCTGAATATAGCTATGATGATTTACGATTAGATATTAAATCACACCGAGTCTGGCGAGGTTCTCGACTGATTAATTTACAGCAAAAAGAGTTTTTGTTACTGCAATACTTAATGGAACATGTTGAAAGTGTTGTCTCCCGCATGAGCCTGTTTGAATCGGTATGGAGCTACCATTTTGATCCTAAAACCAATGTGATTGATGTTCATATCGCTAATTTACGTAAGAAATTGGAATCAGATGGTGAGCCAAGTTTAATTCATACCGTTCGAGGGGCTGGTTATGTCTTACGCCGGGTCTGAAAACCTGTCGCGATCAACTATTTTTAAAGTGTTGATGTATTTTATTACCTGTGTCGCTTTTATTTTTATTTTATTTATCAATCAGGTAGTGGTTAGTTCTGAAACGTTTTACCACCAGCAATTAAAACGTGATTTGGTTAATGAAGCTAATTTGTTTTCGATGATAGTTAACAAAGGTGATAGCGCTGAATTATACCGAACGATAGCGCAACGCAAGCAAAGTAATACGACATTTAGTTATATTGTACAGCCGGAAAAACGCATTAATAAGGAACTGTTACTTTATCCAACGGCGTCATTGATGTTTGGTCCAAGTAAAACTGCCCAATTATCTCAGGTGGTAACATTGCCTTTAGGAATGGAGTTAGTCATAAAGATTAATCCCCAATTTATGCAATCGTACCGAGAGACGGTTATTCCAATGTTACTTTCTGGAATTGCTATCCCCGTTATTATCATGCTGGCAGGAGCTTCATTATTTGCCGTTGTAATATTGAAAAAATTAGCGCGGGTTAATCAGGGAATGAATCGGGTTATATTAGGTGAAAAAGGGGTTAAGTTACCCGTTAGTACCAATGATGATGAATTTGATGTGTTAGCCATGCATCTTAATTTCATGATAGAACAGGTAGAGAAAAAAGAGACGTCGTTAAAGGCATTGTCGGTTGGTATGGCTCATGATTTACGTACGCCTATTGCCCGCATGAAACTACGCTTAGAACGGTTATTAACCCAAAATACAGCCCCATATACAACAGAATTAGAAGCATGCCATGATGACTTAGAAGTATTGCTTAGTATGTTTAACGGTATGTTGGAAATTGCTAATTTAAACAGTGGCAAGCAGCATATTGACAAAGAATGGGTCGATTTGTCTCAAGTATGTCGTGATGTGGTTGAGTTCTTATTACCTATTTCAGATGAGAAACAGCAGCAACTGAGCTTTAGAGAAGATCAACCATACCGATTACAAGGTGAGCCTAGTTTATTATTTAGGGCTGTCTATAATTTGGTTGAAAATTCAATTAAGTACACGCCTGAGATGGGTGTTATTGATGTTATTGTTGATCATTTTGGTGTGGTTGTGATTGATAATGGCATGGGGGTATCAAATGAAGATAAAAAACGTATTCGTGAACCTATGTTTCGCGCTGATCGTAGCCGTACCCATCAAGGTTTTGGATTAGGATTATCGCTAGTTGAAGCGGTGGTTATTCGCCATAATGGTGAGTTAGTTTTCAGTGATAATCATCCAGGATTACGATCACGATTGTATTTACCTCTCGCGTCTGAAGTTAGCAGTAAAGATCAATAAAACATCACTAAATATCATTACCATCAAAAAAGCCCAATCGATAGTCGGTTGGGCTTTTTCTTAGTAATACATTCTTGAGTAATAATGAATGAGACTGATTAACGATGACTTAATTAACTATTAATTGTTAATGGCGTTAAATTTGTCTTTGCGCTCATTAAAACGTGACACTAAGTCATCAATACTATCTTGGCAATAAGGCTTTAAGCCACTCATTACCATGCGCTTACTGCCTGTACCTACAATTTCCCCATTTTCTTTAAAACAGAAATGAAGGGTTACATTCCCGCGCTTTCCTTCTACTTCAATAATAGAATCGGTTAGCTCAACAGTGGGCGCAGTAAGGTCTAAACGAGTGAAATCAAGTTCCATGCATTCATAGATCACCAATGGGCGTGTTGGGTTGATCATGATGTCTTTAGATTTCATCAATGGAACCATGATGTGAGGAAAGTTCATTCCCGAAAAGTGCACATAGTTTTTAGTGACTTGTGAAATTAGCACTTCATCTTTTGTTGTTTCGCCACTACGTTTAACATCCATGTAAACTTTACCCTTACAGTCGATCACTGCTAGCTCTGTAGGGGATTTAATATCTATAAGTAGGCAGCTTGATTCATTGATCATGCCTGCAAATTCGAAGCGCATTTTTTGGCTAAGGCCAACATTCGCTAAAAGAACCGAAAATAGCAGATCGCCAGGTACACAAAAACGCTTGTTATCTTCATCGTGAATAGGGTTAAAGTCACCGGCTACGCGTTTTGCAAAATGACTTGCTTGTGCACGAGTAAAAGATAATTCACCGCTGTTATCTGAATAATATGAATCTAAAAACATGTTTACTTATAATACCTAAAAATAAGACTGCCGCTATTCTACAACATAAACATCACTTTAATGGTCTAGCCAGATGATATTAATGTAAATATATATATTGATAAAATTCATACTAATAATAGTTGGCATAAAAAAGCCCAGCGAATATTGTTGGGCTTAGTCATATAAATGAATGCATTATTGGTTATAAGCGTACTTCAAGTGGAATCACGCTAACATTATCACCGATTTGTGCATATTCTTGCTGTGGAGGAATTTCAATTAGGCAATTAGCTTCACTCATTGAACGTAAAATACCTGAACCTTGTGAACCAATTGTTTTTACGGTAAGACGACCGTTAGCATCCCACTTAAAATAACCACGTAAATATTCAGTGCGTCCAAGACGAGAACGCAGAGGTTCTGCTGCAATGGCAGTATATGTTTGTGGTTGCCAATCTTGATAACCTTGTTGTTTACGAATCGCGGGCTCTACAAATTGTAAAAATGTCACCATAACCGCGACAGGATTTCCCGGTAAACCAAAGAACGGAATATCATTAATATGACCAAAGGCGAGTGGACGACCTGGGCGCATATTGATTCGCCAGAAATTAATTTCTCCTAGCTTATCAAGAATAGTTTTAATGTAGTCAGCATCACCAACAGATACCCCCCCTGAAGATAGAATCATGTCAGCTTGTTGGCTAGCTTGGTTCAATGTCGCTTCAAGCGCGGTTTCACTGTCTTCAATAATACCTAAATCAACGACTTCACAACCTAGATGAGTCAGTAAAGCAAATAAGCTATAGCGGTTAGAATCATAAATACAATTTTGTCGTTGTGCTTCACCGGGAGCTTGTACTTCATCACCAGTTGAGAAAATAGCCACTCGAAGAGGAGTATTGATGGTTATTTCATTGAGCCCAAGTGATGCGACCATGCCAAGCTCTGGTGCTGTGATGGTTTGTCCTTTTGCGACCGCAACTTGATCAATTGCAAGATCTTCACCCGCTAAACGGACATTTTGACCTGCTTTAATCGCACCCATAGCAAGATTGAACGTGACAGTGTCACCATCTTGATGTGCTTGTTCACGCATAATCACGGTATCAGCAGCTTGAGGAACGGGTGCGCCTGTCATGATGCGAACCGCTTCACCTGCTTGTAATGGGTGTGGATAATGATGCCCAGCAAGCACTTGACCGACAACGGTATAGCTACTGAGATCAATATCTGCGCCACGAATAGCGTAACCATCCATTGCTGAATTAGTATGTTGTGGCACATTTACGGGTGAGAGAATATCAGTATGTACAATATGACCCAGTGCGTGTTTAAGCTCAACGGTCAGTGGGTTATCAATGGTCTTTATTTGCGTAAGAATACGCTGGCGACCTTGCTCAACCGATAACAGACCTTGTGGCTGAACATCATCACAACTTGCTGTTTTTATTGGCTGATGTTGTGACTGAGAACTGTATTGCACCACGAAATCGGTTAATTGTTCGAGATCATCAATGCTTATTTGCGGTAAGGTCGTGTCGGCTTTAATGTCACTCGCAATTGCAATAATATTGTTATCATCTTGAAATAACCACGGTTTATTAATCACTTGACGGTGTAATTCAATTTTAGGGAAATCGAGTGATTTAAAACCTTCTACTAAAATCAGATCAAGCTGAGTTTGATCTAATTGGTTAATTAGATAGGGCAAAGTTGCTTCAGTTGTTGGTGTTTCACTGATTAGTGCTCGGCGATAACGCGAGGAGATAAGCATTTGGCTTGCACCTGCTTTGCGTAATCGGTAGCTATCTTTGCCTGGTTCATCAAGATCAAAATTATGGTGTGCGTGTTTAATAACGGCAACGCGTAACCCACGCTTGACCAATTTAGGTAACATGGCTTCAAGTAGGGTGGTTTTTCCGGTGCCACTGAATGCAGCAAAGCCTAATAATGGTACTGATGCGTTAATTTGAGTCATGGCGTGCTCCAAATTGTGATAATTCATCAGGGGTATTAAGGTTAATAAAAGCATCAGTTTGGTCACTAAAATCCACAGTGATCATATTGCATTGGCGATAAAGTAAAATGATTTTACGATCACCATTAGCTAAGAAAGCTTCTAACTTAGGTAAGATACGGCGATGAAGTAGTGTTACAACAGGTTGAATGTAATCACCATTATGAGCAACCGCTATATCAGTGTCAGGTTGACATGCCGCTGTCATTCGAGAAACTAAATCATGGGGGAGTTGCGGGCAATCACAAGGTACAAATCCAATCCAATCGTTATTAATGTGGTGCAGAGCTGCATGCATGCCACCGAGCGGGCCGGGATAGTTTTCAATGCTATCACCAAACACATCACCATATTGGCTGTAGATATTCTGATTACGGTTAGCATTAATGCTGATATGAGATGTTTGGGGTGTCAGTGTATCAATAACATGTTGAATAAAGGGTTGACCTGCAAGTTCTATCAGGCCTTTATCGTTGCCTCCCATACGGCTGGCTTGGCCACCCGCTAAAATGATCCAATGGGTTTGTTCAGGCGTAGGCATAATTATCCTTATTGTTTTTGATATCTGTAACGAGTTGAAGATCGGCTCGTTCAATTAATTGGGTGTCATTGATTGTCCATTGACGGCGACAAAGTGCAGTGAGTGCATTTTGCTGGTGGCTGGTGATCACTAAACTGGTGCCACGTGACAATAAATCTTCCGCTAAAATGACTTGGCGATTGATGGATTCTTGATCCATGCTGGCACTGGATTCATCCATTAATAATACGCTAGGTTTAAGTACCCATGCACGTGCCATGGCGACGCGTTGACGTTCACCACCAGATAAAACCGAGACATGTTCATTTGCTAATGTTTCAAGGCCGACCATGCGCAGCGCATTAATCGCTTCGTTTCGACGTTTTTGGCGATCTTTTATCGCAAATCTTAATCCATAGCATACATTATTAAATACTGTTGCATCAAACATGTACGGTGTTTGATGGAGGTAGATGATACTCCCTTCATAGCATCCACTAAAGAGGCGTTTAAAAAAAGTATGTTGGTGAATATTAACACTGCCAGTGGTCGGCTTTTGTAATCCGGCTAAGACTTTTAATAAGGTCGTTTTACCTACGCCGTTATCACCCGTTAAATAAATGGCATCTCGAGGGGCTAAATTCAATTGAGGAATGTGAAACAGCAATCGGCTTTTAAAACGAACAGAGAGGTCGAGTGCCTGAATAGAAGCTGGAGTCATAAGAGGCCTCGCTTAGTTAGTTCGCAAATGGGCTTTGCCACGCGCGATAGATAAAATAAAGTTTAGACCTAAAGCTAAAATAAGTAACACCATTCCTAATGCGACCCCTTGAGCAAATGCACCTTTTGAGCTTTCAAGTGCAATAGCTGTTGGAATATTTCGCGTTGAATTTAAAATATTGCCACCCACCATCATTGAACAACCAACCTCAGTGATCACGCGACTAAAAGACGCCACAACAGCGGCAAGTAATGGAAATCGGCTCTCCCACATTAAACTGAGTAAAGCTCGTGGATAGCTAGAACCTAATGTTAATGCGGTTTCCCATGCACGACGATCACTGTTTTGAAATGCGGCATGCATCATTGATATTAGTAACGGAAAACAAATCAGCACTTGGCCTAATATCATTGCTTTTTGAGTAAACAACATTTGCCAATCGCCGAGGGGGCCTGCACGTGAGAGCAACATATAAAGCAGTAAACCAATGACGACGGTAGGCACTGATTGTAAGGTATTAATTAACGACAATGTTAGCCAACGCCCAGGAAATTTACCGTAAGCTAAAGCAAAAGCGATCAATAATGAGGGGATCATAACTAATGCAATGGCTAAAATAGACACGGAAAATGATACGCCAACAATGCCCCAGAGTGAGCCATCGCCGCTAAAGAGAAGTTGAGTCGCTTGTTGCGTTGTCTGCCAAATATTCATTATGGTGTATGTTCTAACCTAAAAAATACGCCGATGAATACCATCATTCACATTATAGTTAATGAGTAAATAAGCATTTATCGGCGAAGTGTTACATTAAATTAAGATGTTATTTTTATTGCGTTTGTGCATCAGCAACGAATAATTGCTTACCGTGACGTTGGTAGTTATTAATCAGTTTCTGTGCTTTAGGGTTAACTAACCAATCACTGAATGTTTTAGCGCCTTGGTAGTTAAGATCAGGGTAGCGGCTTGGGTTAATCAAAATAACTTGGTAGGGGTTAAATAAACGCTTATCACCCTCAACCATGATTTCAAGATCAAGCTTGGTTTCATAGGCTAACCATGTACCGCGATCTGTTAATGTATAAGCTTGTAATTCTGACGCCATGTTAAGTGTTGGACCCATACCTTGACCAACCGCTTTGTAGCCACCGAAGTTAGGCTCCATTTTTGTTTGAGCCCAGATATTAAGTTCTTTTTTATTCGTACCTGAATCATCACCGCGAGAAATAAACACCGCATTATCTGTCGCTATTTCTTTTAATGCATGTGCGACATTTTTATCCCCTTTTATTTTCGCAGGATCATTTTTCGGGCCAACTAAAACGAAATCGTTGTACATTAATTTACGTGGTAATACGCCAAAGCCTTTTTCAACAAACTCTGCTTCTGATTGTGGAGCATGCGTCATAACGAGATCAACATCACCGTGTTCACCCATGCGTAATGCTTTACCTGTCCCTGCGGCTAACACTTCGACGGTATAACCGGTGTCTTTAGTAAATACAGGCAATAAGTAATCCAGTAATCCTGAATGATAGGTGCTGGTGGTCGTCGCTAGACGTACTGTCTTATTCATTGCCGTTTCTGTGGTCGCATAAGCCATCGTTGCCGATGCGCAGCCAAGAATAACTAAAGTTGTTTTTAATAAGTTCATCAACGTTCCTGATCGATTGGTTTGCATTAAAAAATGCTGAGATGATAAGTCACAAGTCTTTGGCGCTGAATATATGCGGCAAAATGACCCATCCTCCCGCAATAAAGAGCACTGCCCAGCTATAAGCAAATAAAGTGCCACCTTTTAAATGTTGATAAAAAGGACTTATTATGTGATTTCGGTATCAAATATTACGTAAAATAGGTTAAAGATAACCGAAGTTGTACTTAATGATAAAACAATTTTGACTTAATGATTCATAGTGAGACAAAATGTCGCAAATTTTAGTTTGGTTAAAATGTCTCGGTATCTATGTCTGATTTTAGTTTGTCTTCATCTTGGACTGCGGTTTCTGTATTAGTGGTTGATGATGAGCCAGGAATGCGCACGATTTTAAAGAAAGCGTTAAGTAAAAAATTTGCTCAAGTTGATACCGCAGGAAGTATTGAAGAAGCTGAAGAGATTCGTAAACGTTGCCATTTCGATTTATTAATTGTTGATATTAACTTGCCCGGTCGTTCTGGTATTGAATGGCATGAAGCGTTTGATCCGACAACACGTCGTAGTGATGTGATTTTTATGACCGGTTATGCGGATTTAGAAATGGCAATCCAAGCCTTACGTGCTGGTGCGTCTGACTTTATTCTAAAACCGTTTAATCTTGATCAGATGATGCAATCAGTGAATCGCTGTATTGAACGTCGGTTAGTGGAACGTCAAAATTTCGCATTGCAACGTGATGTTGAGCGTAGTTACCCCGTGAATATCATTGGTGATGCGCCAGCGACACAAAAGATGAAAAAGCTGATCGCTCAAGTTGCACCGTCTATTGCTGCGGTATTAGTGGAAGGTGAATCGGGTACAGGAAAAGAATTGGTTGCACGCGCTTTACATCAATTAAGTAAGCGTACTGGGCCTTTTGTTCCTATTAACTGTGCCGCCATTGCCCCTGAACTTTTAGAAAGTGAATTGTTTGGACATGTCTCTGGTGCATTTACTGGCGCGAAGAAAAGCCGTGAAGGTCTGTTTCGGGTTGCCAATAATGGCACGTTGTTTCTCGATGAAATTGGTGAAATGCCATTAGCTATGCAGTCATCATTGTTACGCGCCCTAGAACAAAAAGCGATTCGTCCTGTGGGCTCTGAGCGAGAAATTCAAATTGATGTTCGTATTGTTGCGGCGACTAACCGTAACTTAAAACTTGAAGTTGAAGAAGGGCGTTTTCGTCGAGATTTGTATTATCGACTTAATGTATTAACCATTGATTTGCCATCATTACGTGAACGTGTAGAAGATATTCCGTCATTAACCCATCATTTTACACAGCAACTCTCAAAAGATTTAGGTATGAAAACGGTTAATTGGACCCATGAAGATATTTTGGCAATGCAAGCCTATTCATGGCCCGGTAATATTCGTGAATTACGTAACATGATGGAACGCTGTATTTTGCTGGGTAAGCCACCAGCAGATTATTGGCGTGAATTACAAGGTGATGCATTACCTGTTTCTGTAACCAATACGCAGGGAGTGACAGGCGAAGAATTAGATATAAATGCCACACATCCGCAACGACCATGTCAATGCCATGAAGACGGTGAAGATCAGTATTGTTATCCTGTTACGTGGACATTAAAAGAAGTTGAAAAAGCACATATTATGCAAGTTGTTGATGCTAGCGATGGTAATAAATCAGCAGCAGCTCGTCAGCTCGGTGTGGCAAGGAAAACATTAGAGCGTAAATACAAAGAATGGACTGATGAATTATGATAAAAATAATCTTATGAAAGTAAAAACATTTATCTTAATGTGGCTCTGGCGCTTTAAAACCATGGTGCGCTATCGACTTTTAGTGCTTACATCTGTGCCTATATTTCTTACATTATTAGCGCTAATTGCAATTACCTTTTATTGGACGATAACCTACACTTGGCAAAATGCATTAATGAATGTAAGAGCTGATTTAGCGGTGGCTCATCACAGTATGGTGCTTTTAAAAAAAGAACAGCGGATGGAGTTACAAGCATTGGCTAATTCTTACGGTTTTCAGCGACGGTTACGTTTTAATGAAACGGCATTAGATGAGTGGGTACGTCAGCAAGATAAAAATCATCAATTAGATTTTGTGGTATTACATTCAGTAAATGATATTGGAATGTTTTCAGCACAAGAGCAACAGCTATTACGTGCAGGAAAAGAGCAGACTTTTTTTCAAGTACTAAACAGTACAGCGCTTTATGATTTAAATCCCAATTTACCTGCAAAAGCGCAATTACCGTTACTTAAAGAAGGCACGATTGAACAAAAAGGACTGGTTAGTCGTAGTTTAGTCCCTATTTTTAATCAGCAAGGTTCTCTTAAATGGATTTTAGACGGCGGTATTTTATTAAACAATAGTACTTCGCTGGTGGATCGTATTCGTAATTTAGTTTACGCCGATGGTACGTTACCAAAGGGAAGTCTTGGTACTGTCACTTTGTTTATGGGTGATGTACGCATTAGTACTAATGTGCCATTAGACAGTGCTAATCTTATTGGTCGAGCGGTAGGAACCCGTGTCTCGAAAGAGGTTAAACAACATGTCTTGCAACAAGGGAAAACGTTTGTTGATCGCGCCTTTGTGTATGATAGTTGGTATGTTTCTGCTTATGAGCCGTTACATGCGAATAACGGTAACGTGGTCGGAATGCTTTATACGGGCTATTTGCAATGGCCATTAATTTATCGGCATCTAACCAACATTATTGAAATGGGGATTAGCATTATGTTGGTATTGTTATTTACCAGCATTATTGTTTATAGAGGTTCGCGTGATTTATTTTTACCAATAGAGAAAATTTACCAAGTTGCAAAAGCGGTACAAATGGGGTTAAAGCGACGTGTTGGTAAATTAGATTTGTGCGAAGGGCATGAATTACAAATATTAGGCGCGCAATTTGATTCTATGTTGGATCAACTAGAGCAACGTAACGGACTTATTAAATTGACCGCGAAAGAGTTGGAAGACAAAGTTGAACAGCGCACCCAGAGTCTGCATCAAAAAACAGAAGAACTAGAACGTCATATTCAATTATTACATCAAGCACGTTCTAAGCTGGTGGCCACAGAAAAACTAGCCGCACTGGGTGAGTTAACTGCGGGTATTGCGCATGAAATTAATAATCCGGTTGCTGTTATTTTAGGAAACATTGAATTAATTCAGCTAGAGCTTGGTGATAGCACGGCAGATGTTCAAGAAGAGCTGGCCGCCATTCATCTTCAAATTGATCGTATTCGTAATATTACTCGTAGTTTATTGCAGTATAGCCGGCAAGGTGGTGTGCAAGATGAAGTGACATGGCATCACTTAAACTTGATTGTAGAAGAAAGCTTAACACTTGTGCGCTCTGGTACTAAAAAGATGGATGTTCAATTTGAGGTTAACCTTAAAGCTAAATGCAGTGTTGAAGCGAATCGTCATCAACTCTTGCAAGTGTTAGTTAATTTACAGATGAACGGTATCCATGCGATGGATGATAAAGGATTATTGAAGATAGCTACCGATGATTGGATTGATGAACAAGGTGAGGTATTAGGGGCGATGGTTGTTATTACCGATCATGGCTGCGGTATTTCAGCACAAAATATGAAACGTATTTTTGATCCTTTCTTCACGACCCGTCGTTCAGGAACGGGATTAGGTTTATCGGTCAGTCAGAGTATTGTGGCTAATGTCGGTGGAGAAATAACGGTTGAATCTGTTGAAGGTCAGGGTTCAATATTTACTGTGTATCTTAAACATAAGAAAGAATCGCCGAGTGAGCTGGATCTTCATGTGACAGCGTAACAAAGAAGAAGGTTAATGAATAACAAAAAGCCCCTTGGTAACTGCAATGAACAAGCAGTTACCAAGGGGCTTTTTTGTCGCGTTACATAATGGATAAACCAAGGATAAGAAACAGTGATGCGGTAAGAGATATTCGGCTAATAAGCCCTAGTGAGGAAGGGATAATCATTTCGGTATGCGGCATACATGATCCTTTTGTTTTAAGACAATTTAAAGCATAGCTGATTTTTTGATTTTTTTGTGAAACCTTGAGCATAAATTAACTTATTGAATCTTTGTTGTTTTTAATGTGGCTTTGAGCGCTACAACTCAGCAAAGCATGGAGAGTGGGAAATAAAATTGGATAGTAATAATATAAATAAGTTAAAAAAGATAGAATAGTCATAAGGTTAAAAAAGCCAGCATCACGAATGCTGGCTTTTTACGATATGAACTAACAACAATAATTAATTATTTGGTTAATTCTTTCAGTTTTTTATGTTGGTAGTATTTAGCATCAGCAGTAATTGATGTGCTCTTACCTGTTTGTAGCCATTGCTTAATACGGCCAGCATCACCAATTGGTGTCATTTTGCCTTGTGAATCAAGCATCACCATTAGGATCTTCTTACCATCAATCGTTGTTACCATCGCTAAACAACGACCCGCTTCATCAAGATAGCCTGTTTTGCTTAGATTAACTGTCCACTTTTTACCACGTACTAGCGCATTGGTATTGGTGTAACCTAATTTATAACGAGGGTTAGTAAAGTAAGCGGTGTGAACTGCACCATTAGTGCTGTAGTTACGAATGGCAGAATACTTGTAAGCAGCGCGTACCATCTTAGCAACGTCTGATGCTGTTGAGCGGTTTTTAGGGTTAAGACCTGAACTATCAACAAAGTGAGTGTGGGTCATACCGAGTGCTTTAGCTTTAGCATTCATTGCGCGAATAAACGCGTTGTAACCACCTGGGTAGTTAGCAGCAAGGGCAGCAGCCGCTAAGTTTTCAGATGACATTAATGCAATGTGCATTGTCTCGCCACGGCTTAATTGTGAACCAATACGAACACGAGAATATGTATTGTACATATGCTCTTTATCCGTTTTAGTGAACGTGATTTTTTGGTTCAGCGGTAACTTAGCGTCTAATGTTACCATCGCGGTCATTAGTTTTGTTAGTGACGCAATTGGCATCACGACATTGGAATTTTTATGATAAAGCGTTTTCCCTGAGCTTAGATCAATAACATAACTACTCACAGAAGCAGTCTGAAGATTACTTGGTTTGAGTTTGCTGGTGTTGATACTTGCGAAAGAAGAAAAGCTGACACTTGCAAGTGTAAAAAATAAAATTAAAGCGTTGCGCACAATGGCTCCTTGGATCCCATTTAAGAGGGGAATAATTATCCTGATATTGTCATCTTTTCGATTGTGTATAAGCAAGTCATGTTTGTGTAAATCCTATTTATAATAGGACATAAAACCAGCAGTTAAACCGAAGTTGCTAATGAAACACGATTCAATAAAATAATTGTTTAATATATTCACGATAAAATCAATTCTAACGCATTTAATTACCTCTAGTGATGACGTGAAATGAGGGGCGTTATTTTAAAGACAAGCATGATGAATGAAAATGGTTAATATGGGGGCATTTGTTAGGTTATTTATTGTTGTGCTGATTATTTGATTTCTTTTTGTGGACGGGAGATCTAACCATTTCACTTGGAATGCAATCATTAAGGTCATAGTGCTATGACCTTTGATTTTCACTTGTAAATTAATTAGCACTCCATACTTGTTGGCCTGTACGGATAAAATTATAGCCGCCTAATTGGTCACCATGTGCTTGAATTTCACTATTGGTTAATGATTGTAATAGCTGTTGTTGTAAGGTACGGAAGTAAATATTTTTAGGGATAACCAGTTCAAATGCTTCTGTACATAGCGGTATAAAACCTAATCCAAATTCTCCTGCGGTACTTTGACTCGCGCAACCAATATCTGCTTGTTCTCTGGCAATCGCAGAAGCTAATTCACGTTCACTGTTACAATAATCAACTTGATTAAGCATCGCCATATTATAGCCATGACCATGGATCCATTCTTCTAATGCTCGCATACTTCCTGCGCCTTGTTGACGTAATGCCCAACGCCAACGTGGTGACAGTAATTCATGCAATTGAATAGAGCGGCTATTAACGGCATCTGCCAATGTAGGACTTACGACTAAGCCTTGTTTTCGCTCAAAGGCATGGACTAAGACCCAGTTTTTATGCCCAGGATATTGTTGCAATAAGGCCGGATGTCGCAAACTGGCTTCTTCTACATTTCCCCAATGGATAGCACAGATATCAACATGACCTTTGCTTAACATCGCCAGTCCTTGACGTGTTCCTGTTGAGGTATAACCAACAAGGGCAGTACTACCGAGTTGATTTGCCATTTTACCGACAATGCATTGTAGTAATGGATCATCAGAGCCTGCAATCAGTAACCGATCGTTTAAAACGCCATTATGGCAAGATTCTAACAGCCACTTATCAAGCATGGCTTTAGGAAATAGCCATTTACCTGTTACTTTCGTTGCAGGCAGTAGCCCATCATTAGCTAAGGCATACACTTTCTTTTCATTAAGGTCGAGATATTCAGCTACCAATTTGGCATTCATAAATTCAGGGAAATCAGCCATTAGTCTTGATTACCTTTACTTTCGTGACCTTTAACATCCAGTTCGATGTTGTCGCTACCATTATAGATTTGAAAACGCAGTCCTTTAGCGCGAGCAATCATGGTAATACCGAGTTTCTTAGCAAGATCGTAGCCCATTTGAGTTGCACCCGATCGAGACAACAATACAGGAATACCCATTTGCGCGACTTTAATGACCATTTCAGAGGTTAAGCGCCCCGTGGTGTAGAAAACCTTATCTTCACCCGTTTGTTGTTGTAGCCACATTTCACCGGCAAGGGTATCTACTGCGTTATGACGACCTACATCTTCCACAAACGATAAAATCTCTGTGCCTTTACACACGGCACAACCATGAACAGCGCCGGCGGCTTTATAGGTTTCATTATGATGGGTCAATGCTTCTAGTAAACCATATAACATCGATTGTTTAATTTGTGGCTGCGGCAGGGTTATACCTTCAAGCTTTTTCATGACATTGCCATACATGGTGCCTTGACCACAGCCAGAGGTAACGGTTTTCTTTTCTAATTGTTGCGCTAAGTTTTCAGTATTTTCATGAGTTATAACAACCGCGGCATTGGTTTCCCAATCGATCATTACAGATTCGATCGCGCTAAGATCATTAATAAAGCCTTGGTTTTTTAAATAGCCTAATACTAATGCCGATGGACGTTCACCTAAGGTCATAAGGGTTACTACTTCAACCCAATTAAGGTACACCGTTAACGGATGCTCACAGGCAATCTCTTTTGTGTGTCGATCTCCATACTCATCAATAATGTCTACTGACATCGTTTGCTGCACTGTCGCTTTGGTTTTTATGATTTTAGGCAATGTCGCCATTTGAGATCCCTGCGTAATAAGTGTGGTGTGTTTAATTATGGATGTTGAAACCATAAGTTAAGCAAAGATTGTTCCAATATTACGTAAATTAACGCCTTCATTATTAATCAGTAGATATTGATAAAAATGCGCACTTTTAATGTGGTTTCTTTTTATTGGTCTAATATTTGCTTATAGCTCCTTAATACGTGAAATCTTAATAAGTGAAATGCCGTTTCACATCAACAGTTTTCAATAACAAGATAAAGGCGGAATAGAACCCGCTAGTAGGAGTGAATGTGCCAAAACAAGCAGAACTTGAATTAAAGAAAAATGAACATGTTTGGCCAATTAATTTTCGCTTGCAAGCTGAAGAACGCCAAGTAGGTCGTTGGACAACTCATGCATGGACAATTGAAGATATTTGTTTGTATGAAGAAGATCTTGCTGTTGATATGACAATTGCTGATATAGGGGCTGGTAACTACATGATGCCTCTAGAACTTTTTCGTGATGAACGGATGGAATATCGGTTTAACTTAAATTCGCAAAGCCCACATTTATTCTTTATTTGTGCTGAAGAGGACGAGCAATTAAAACCTGTTTTAGTCACTGCTGCGCAAGGTGTCGCGGCACGTTATATGGATGGTGATTATGTGGTTCTACATATAGATATTCCATTAGCGATTCAAGCATGGATGGAAGCATTCTTAGGTCGGCATGGTGAATTGTTTGAATTTAAACGTAAACGTGGCGGCGATAAGAAAAAAGGACGTTCAAGTGGCAACTAATTTCTTTCAACGTTGGTCAAGCCGTAAGTTAACCCCTGTTGATAATACAGAAAGCACTAATACAGAAACGATGACTGAGACTGAAGCAGTTGATGATCCACTGACTCTTAATGTTTTAGATACCGCTGTAGAGGACGTCACTAATACCCGTGATAGTGAACAAACATCAATTGTTTCTTCTGCGACATCAGTTTCCCCAGCAACATCACTAGATGCTATAGCAGAAGAGTCTGTTATTGAATTGACGATTAATGATGCTGATAACGTGACTTATGACTCGGGAGTTGCGTCATTTATGCAACAACAAGTGACTAAGTCCGTGAAAAAGGCGGCATTACGTAAATTGTTTCATTCTGAAGAGTTTAATTATATCAGTGACATGGATGATAGCACTGAAGACTTCAGTAATATGCAAGGTTTAGCACCAGAAATTGCATCACAAATGCGGGGTTGGATTAATACCGTCACGGAGACAGCAACTGAAGCACTCAAAGATGATGGAATAACAGCATTAACATCAACGGCTGAGATTAATACGGCTGATTCTATTATTGATTCTACAACCGTTGATTTGCCAGCTAACCATATAGCGATAGCCAGTGAGGATACAGCGAATGATGGGCTCGTTAATCATGTAGATACAACACATACCGATGAAGAGGTTATCCCTACGGCTGATTTATCGTTAACGCCTATTATTGATCGTGATATTAAAAGTGATGAACAGAAATCCTAACGCGAAAAAATAAAAGCGTTTGAGAATTATTAATACTAATCATAAAAACAGACTGGGACAAAAAGGGAAGATCAATAAAATCGTAAAGAGAGACAATTTGGCGCGTTAGTTCGCTACAGGTAAGACAAAATGTCTCATTTGTTTATAACGCAATATCCTTGTTATGATTTTAGTTCCTTTTAGGTCATTTTATTCCGTGAAAAGTTGGATCGGTTATTGCTCTATATAGAGTAGAAGAAAAGTCATTATTTTCTAACGACACTGATTAGCGGTAGTGAGCAAACAGGAATAACAATGTTAAAAAGTACATTAAATGCATTTACTGATATTAATGGTGTCGCACGAGCTGCTGCCATTACAGGAACAGTAGAACTTGCCAATCTTATTCCGCCAACAGTGACGTATGAAAGTCGTGGTAATTTGTTGATCATTGGTGATGCTGAACAACTACTTCACGTTGCCGATCAATTTGAAGCACTAAACAGTGTGACGTTACTGGCGACAGATTCAAAAACATGTGAAACCAAAACAGCGCATACCTTGTATTACAGTCAATCAATTACCGTAAAAGGATATCTGGGTGCATTTGATGTTCATTGCCATATAGGGCATGACGCGACAGCCCTTGATATTAATGCACTTGAAACGAACTTAGCGAAAATAGCTATTGGACGTCAATGCTTTGATATTGTGCTTGATATGACAGCAACTGGGGTTATGAATGTTGAAATTCCAGCAGCGGGTTATTATGCCGTTGGTCAAGGTTCTGCATCTCAAGCATCAAAAAAACGTGTTGCTGAAAAACTAGCGACGCTGGTGGAAGATCTCCCTTCTATGATAGGGACATTTGATAAGCCTAAATACTTTCGTCTAAATCCTGATTTATGTGCGCATTCATCACGAAGTGTAAAAGGTTGTGATCGTTGTATTGATGCGTGTCCTGCGGGAGCATTAAGTTCAGACGGTATTGCAATTGCAATTGATCCTTACCTTTGTCAGGGAGTAGGAACATGTGCGACGGCATGTCCAACGGAAGCGATCAGTTATGCCTTACCTGATCCTCAAATTACGCAAAATTTTGTTCATAGTGTTTTAGCGCGTTATAAGCAAGAAGGTGGTCAATCTCCGACACTGTTACTTTATGGTGATCGTGATACTGCTGCGGTTAAAAAGGCTCTTGCTGTACTTCCAACGTCTGTTATTACGATTGCATTAGAAGAATTGGCAACTGTAGGGATTGATACTTGGTTTAGTGCCTTAGCTTATGGTGCGCATCAAGTTCTATTAGCAACCAATACTACATACATTCCTGCAACGATTGATGCTGTATTAACTAATGAACTAACGATTGCTCAAAACTTTTTAACTGAATTGGGTTATGACGCTGATCGTATTTGTTTATTTGATTTTGCTGATAGTGCGAATTTTAAATGTTATGAAGCAGCCCTTGTTGATCCGATTGAAACGGCACTAACAGGCACTAAGCGTGAAAAACTATTTACTGTTTTAGAAGCGCTTAATCAGACAAGTCCAGCTCAACCAACCCATTCAGCTGTAGCGGCTAATGCCCCTTATGGTTCTGTAACATGTAAGACCGATGATTGTACGTTATGTATGAGTTGTGTAGCGGTTTGTCCAACCCGTGCCTTACATGCCATTGGTGATCGCCCAGGCTTACTATTTGTAGAACAAGATTGTATTCAATGTGGTATGTGTGAAACCGCATGTCCTGAGAAAGTGATTACCCTAGAAGCCGGTTTTAATTGGGATTGGGAAACACGTAAAGCCGATAAACTTGTTCATGAAGAACCTGCTGCATGTTGTATTAGTTGTGGAAAACCTTTTGCCCCAGCATCTATGGTGAAAATGTTGACAGAAAAACTTCAAAGTCATTCACATTTTCAAGGAGAAGCTATTCGTCGTTTATCTATGTGTGAAGATTGTCGTGTTCGCGATATTTTCGAAAAGATGGAACAAGATCCACAAAGTCAGACAAGGGTATAAGGTCATTATATGGAAAACGCAGCTATGAATGCTCACACTAATCCTGCTGATCAAGATGATTTGCTACGTATTGAAATTTATAACATGTTGGCACATTTATGTCGTCAAGCCCCTGAACAATCTGCGCTTGAATTTCTTGCTGATCTAGATGTTGATACGGCGCAAACATTTCAACGTAAAACCATGGCTTCAGCTTGGCCTTTATTAAAATTAGCGGCTCAGAAAACGACATTATTGAGTGTTGAAGAAGAATATCAAGATGTATTTATTGGTATTGGTCGTGGGGAAGTTATTCCATTTGGATCATGGTATTTAACCGGGTCTTTAATGGAAATGCCTCTGGCTTATTTACGTCAAGACTTAAAACAAATGGGTTTTGAACGTGCTCAATCTGTTATTGAACCTGAAGATCATATATCCGCATTGTTAGAGGTTATGGCTATGCTGGTGGAAGGTGGTGATGAACACCTTCAACAGACATTTTTTAATCGTCATCTTTCCCAATGGTGTGAAAAATTTTGTACCGATTTAAAAGCGGCTAAAAGTGCTGTGTTTTATACCGCTGTTGGTGAATTAGCTTGGCAATTTTTGACAATAGAAAAGACCCGTTTTTTAGAGTCCCAGTAAAAAGATACTCGCGATAATAAAAAATCGACATCTGTTCATGAGAATGTTGATAGAGGAGCAAACGCAATGAGTGAGCAAAAAACAAATGATAGCCGTCGCCAATTGTTAAAAAACATTGGTTTAACGGTAGCGGCTGGTGCTGTAGTAGCGGGAACGACAACTGCCGTTCAAGCTTCAACAACAGACACCGAAAAGAAAGATCCTAAAATAAAAAAAGGGTATCACGAAACCCAACATATTCGTGATTACTACAATACCCTATAAGCGGAGCCTGAAATGAAACTGACTAAACGTTCCGATAAAGTGAGCAAAGATGAAAACCAACTAGGTATTTCTCGTCGTTCTTTTATTCGTAATTCTTCTCTTGCTGCCGCTGGTGGTGTTGCAGGTGCAAGCCTTTTTGCACCTGGTTTTATGCGCACCCTGAAGCTGATTACAACGCACCTAAAGTGGTTAAACGTACCATTTGTTCTCATTGTTCTGTTGGTTGCGGCATTTATGCTGAAACGCAAGATGGTGTATGGACCCATCAGGAACCCGCTTTCGATCATCCTTTTAACGCTGGTGGACATTGTGCAAAAGGGGCGGCATTACGTGAGCATGGCCATGGTGCTAAGCGCGTAAAATACCCAATGAAGTTGGTCAACGGTAAGTGGAAAAAATTAAGTTGGGAACAAGCATTAGACGAAGTTAGCCAGCAGGTACTTAAAATTCGTCAAGAATCAGGCCCAGATTCTGTTTACTTTTTAGGTTCAGCAAAGCACAACAACGAACAAGCGTATTTGTTCCGTAAAATGGTGTCGCTATGGGGTTCAAATAACGTCGATCACCAAGCGCGTATTTGTCACTCAACCACAGTTGCAGGTGTAGCCAATACGTGGGGTTATGGTGCAATGACCAACTCACTGAACGACATGCATAATTGTAAGTCGATTCTGTTTATTGGTTCTAACCCCGCAGAAGCTCACCCAGTAGCAATGCAGCATATTCTGATCGCTAAAGAAACCAACGGTTGTAAGATTGTAGTAGTTGATCCTCGTCGTACACGTACGGCGGCAAAAGCTGATCACTTTGTTTCTTTACGTCCGGGTACGGATGTTGCCTTTGTTTGGGGTGTGCTATATCACATCTTCAATAATGGCTGGGAAGACAAAGAATTTATTCGTCAACGTGTTTATGGCATGGAAGAAGTGCGTGAACAAGTGGCGAAGTGGAACCCGAAAGAAGTTGAACGCGTAACGGGTGTACCTGAAGATCAAGTTTATCAAACGGCAAAAATGCTGTCTGAAAACCGCCCGGGTTGTGTTGTTTGGTGTATGGGTGGTACGCAACATACTACGGGTAATAACAACACCCGTGCATACTGTATTCTTGAATTAGCCCTTGGCAACATGGGTAAATCAGGTGGCGGTGCAAACATTTTCCGTGGTCATGATAACGTTCAGGGTGCAACTGACTTTGGCGTGTTATCTGATAACTTACCGGGCTATTACGGTTTATCAGAAGGTGCTTGGAAGCACTGGGCTGAAGTATGGGATATTGATTACTCATGGCTACAAGGCCGTTTTGATCAAAATACCTATAACGGTAAAAAGCCAATGAACAGCGCAGGTATTCCTGTTTCTCGTTGGATTGATGGTGTTTTAGAAAATAAAGATAATATCGAACAACGCGATAACATTCGTGCGATGTTCTATTGGGGTCATGCCGTTAACTCACAGACGCGTGGGCCTGAAATGAAAACCGCGATGGGTAAACTGGATATGATGGTGATTGTCGACCCATACCCAGGCGTTGCTGCGGTGATGAATGGTCGTACTGATAACGTCTATCTTTTCCCTGCAACCACACAGTTTGAAACGTATGGTTCAGTAACTGCAACTAACCGTTCGATTCAGTGGCGTGATCAGGTAATTGAACCGTTGTTTGATGCTAAACCCGATCATGAAATCATGTACTTATTGACTAAGCGTTTGGGTTTCTCTGATCAATTATTTAAACACATCAAAGTGGAGAATAATAAACCAAACATTGAAGACATTACTCGTGAATACAACAAGGGTATGTGGACAATTGGTTATACAGGTCAAAGCCCTGAGCGTTTGAAAGAGCATCAGAAAAACTGGGGTACGTTTGATTTCACTACCCTTGAAGCTATTGGCGGACCGGTGAACGGTGAAACCTATGGTCTACCATGGCCATGTTGGGGTACGCCAGAAATGAAGCACCCAGGTACACATATTCTTTACGATACGTCAAAAACAGTCGCAGAAGGTGGCGGTAATTTCCGTGCCCGTTTTGGTGTTGAGCGTAATGGTGTCAGTATGCTGGCTGATGATAGTTATTCATTAGGCTGTGAACTTGAAGATGGTTACCCAGAATTTACCGCGAAGATGCTAAAGCAACTTGGATGGTGGGATGACCTAACTGCAACTGAAAAAGTGGCAGCTGAAGGTAAAAACTGGAAGACAGACTTGTCTGGTGGTATTCAACGTGTTGCGATTAAACATGGTTGTATTCCATTTGGTAACGCGAAAGCCCGTACTGTTGTATGGACATTCCCTGATGCCGTGCCTATTCACCGTGAGCCGTTGTACACACCGCGTCGTGACTTATTGCCTGAGTACCAAACATGGGACGACAGCAAAGCGATGTTCCGTTTGCCAACACTTTTCAAATCAATTCAAGAGAAAGACGTATCAAAAGAATACCCAATTATTCTAACGTCTGGTCGTCTTGTTGAATATGAAGGTGGTGGTGAAGAAACACGTTCAAACCCATGGCTAGCTGAACTTCAAAAAGAAATGTTTGTTGAAATCAACCTCAAAGATGCCAACGATATTGGCATTAAAGATGGTGAGATGGTGTGGGTTGAAGGTGCAGAAAAAGGCCGAATTAAAGTGAAGGCGATGGTAACCCCACGTGTTCGTGAAGGATTGGCTTTCTTACCGTTCCACTTTGGTGGTGAATTTGAGGGTGTGAGTCTACGTGAGCATTACCCTGAAGGTTGTGCGCCTTATGTTTCAGGTGAAGCGGCCAATACGGCAACAACGTATGGCTATGATCCTGTTACCCAAATGCAAGAAACCAAAGTTACTTTGTGTAAAATCACTAAAGCGTAAGGAGTCACCTGATGGCACGTATGAAATTTCTTTGTGACTCTAAGCGTTGTATTGAGTGCAATGGTTGTGTAACAGCTTGTAAAAACGCCAATTCAGAAGCGGTTGGTTGGGGCATTCAACGTCGTCGCGTTGTGACCTTAAACGATGGTCTTCCAGGGGAGACATCAATCTCAGTGGCTTGTATGCACTGTAGTGATGCGCCTTGTATGGCGGTATGTCCTGCTGATTGTTTTAGCCAAACAGAAGATGGCATAGTGCAGCACGATAAAGATTTATGTATCGGCTGTGGTTATTGCTTATTTGCTTGTCCATTTGGTGCACCACAATTTCCTAAGCAAGATGCTTTTGCTGAACGTGGCAAAATGGATAAGTGCACTTATTGTTCTGGCGGCCCAAATACAGAGCCTGGTTCTGAAAAAGAACGCCTGCTTTATGGTGCAAACCGTATCGCAGAAGGTAAGTTACCAATGTGTGCTTCAATGTGTTCGACTAAATCATTACTTGCGGGTGATGCTGAAAAAATCTCTGAAATTTTCAGTAAGCGTGTTGTGGCCCGTGGTGCTAAAGATGCGGGCTGGGCAAGTACTGATGATCTAGCTTACGACGCAAGTAAAGTACGTAAAGCTTAATCATCTTTAAATGGATTTAACGAGGAATGTTAAGTCCATTTATCGACTCGTGTAATAGTTAGGCACACCGTTGTAATAGGTGTGCCAATTAATCTGCTTTTTAAAGTGGATAGGAGCTTTAATGACTAAGCGAATTCAACGCTGGTTAACTATCATAGTTACCGCTTTAATGATGGTGTTTTCAGTATCCACAATGGCGAGTGGTAGTGATACAACGACCGCTGGTGAAGCCGTAGTTAAAAAAGAAGTGATCGGTTTTGCTGGGGCTGATTACTGGCGTATGGTAAAAGATGGTGAGAAAGGTTACACCACATCTGGTTGGCCTGAGCATGATGTTTTAATCAGTGTGCCAGGACAAACGTGGTATATCCTTAAAGAAAAGTGGATGTCACCATTAGGTGCTTTAGCGATTTTTGGTAGCCTAGTAATGGTAACGTTGGCTTATGTGGTCATTGGGCCGCTAAAGTTAAGTAAGCCTAAAACGGGTCGTAAAATCAAACGTTGGAGCCGTATTGATCGTGCATTGCACTGGAGCATGGCATTCACTTTCCTTACATTAGGATTCAGTGGCTTAACGTTAGTTTATGGTAAACATTTTATTAAGCCCATTATCCCTAGTGAGATTTGGGGATGGATCATTCTTGCTGCCAAGCAATACCATAACTATATGGGACCTATTTTTGCGATTCTATTACTTGCTGTATTGATCAAGTGGTGGCGTAAAAGTACCTTTAATAAAGTCGATCTTGAGTGGTTTAAAAAGATGGGCGGCATGGTGGGTAAACATAAAGGATCACATCCATCAGCAGGTTTCTCTAATGGTGGTGAGAAAGTTATCTTTTGGCTATTGATCGTGTTTGGTTTCTCGATTGCAGCCAGTGGCTTTGTGTTAGATTTCCCAATTTTCGATCAAACCCGTCGTGATATGGAGCTATCAAACTTACTCCATATGTTATCGGCATTGATTTTAATCTGTGGCTTTATATTCCATATATATATTGGTTTATTTGGCATGGAAGCGGGTCTTGATGGCATGGTAACTGGCGAAGTTGATGAAACATGGGCCCGTGAACACCATAACTTATGGTTTGATGAGGTAAAAGATTTACCTGAAAATCAACCGGGTTATGAGCCTGACAAGCAGAATGTGGAAAAACCGACATCATCTCTGGATCGTTAACGATTAAACATTAAATAAAGGCCGATACACTTTGTTATTGAAAGTGTATCGGCTTTTTTTATGGGCATAATTTATGATTAATGGCAATACACAAACTCTCAGACTAACGTCTAATAAAAAACACCGTTAAACCATATAAAATCAGTGGTATAAATAGAATATAAAGATTAACCATTATTATCACCATAGGGATATTGTTATGTTATTTCCTTACAAAAATATTGTCGTACTAACTGGAGCGGGTATTTCTGCTGAATCAGGGATACGTACTTTTCGTGCGGCAGACGGGTTGTGGGAAGAACATCGAGTTGAGGATGTCGCTACGCCTGAAGGCTATCAGCGTGATCCTGAATTAGTACAAGCGTTTTATAATGCACGTCGAGCACAAATAGAAAATGGATCTGTTGCCCCTAACGCTGCTCATTATGCATTAGCAAAGCTAGAAGCTGAATTAGATGGCACAGTAACGATTGTGACTCAAAATATCGATAATCTTCATGAACGAGCTGGTAGCCACAATGTAATTCACATGCATGGTGAGTTATTAAAAGCGCGTTGTTGTGAATCAGGTCAAACGGTCGAATGGAAAGGGGATTTACATACTAGTGATCGTTGCCATTGCTGCCAAATACCAGCACCATTACGCCCTAATATTGTATGGTTTGGGGAAATGCCAATTGGTATGGATAAAATCCATGACGCGATTGTGAAGGCTGATTTGTTCATTGCGATTGGTACATCAGGCAATGTGTATCCTGCTGCGGGTTTTGTGCATGAAGCATCATTGCAAGGCGCACATACGATAGAGCTTAATTTAGAACCAAGTAATGTTGGAAATGAGTTTGAAGAAAAACGTTATGGTAAAGCATCAGTGCTTGTACCTGCGTATGTTGATGAATTACTAAAAGCACAACAATAGAGTAGTACTTTATATATGAGTTATAAAAAAACCGAGCTTTTTAGCTCGGTTTTTTATTTGTTTAATGACAACTATTACTCGCCAGCTTTTAGCTTTTGGTAATATTGCTCGTATAGTTCACTTGCTGCGCCAACGCTGTTCTGCCATTCACCCGCATCCATTACTGATTGTGGTGGGTAGATGCTTGGATCGTTAACGAAATCAGCAGGTAGTAATTTCTTCGCTGCGGCTACGGGTGTTGGGTAACCAATTTGCAATGCAATTTTTGCTGCAATATCAGGACGAAGTAAGAAGTTGATCATTTTGTATGCATTATCAACGTGCTTCGCATTAATTGGAATCGCTAGACTGTCCATCCAGAAGATAGCACCTTCTTTTGGCCATACGATATCAATTGGAGCACCTTCTTTACGTGCCATGTAAGCAGAACCATTCCACAACATACCTAGTGATGTTTCACCAGCCATGTAAGGGTTAGCAGGGAAGTCAGAGTTAAAGACTAAGACATTAGGCATTAGTTTTTTAAGCTCTTCGTAAGCTGCTTTAATTTGCTTTGGATCTTGTGTGTTAGCAGAGTAGCCTAGCTTACGTAATGCAATGTGGAACACTTCACGTGCATCATCCATCATCATTAACTGACCCTGCCACTTAGGATCCCATAAATCAGCCCAGCTTGTGATTTTTGATTTATCGATTACATCAGTGTTAACGCCGATACCTGTTGCACCCCAAATGTAAGGAACAGAATAGTCATTGTTAGGATCAAAAGGCTTATCTAAATAGTTTTTATCGATACCCGCAAAATTAGGAATTTTTGATTTGTCGATTTTTTTAAGCATGCCTTCCTTACTCATTTTAGAAACGTAGTAAGTTGAAGGAACAATTAAATCATAGCCTTTATCATAAGTTTTTAATTTAGCGTACATGGTCTCATTCGACTCGTAAGTCGAATAAATCACTTTAATACCGGTTTCTTTTGTGAACTGTTCTAATACATCATTTGGAATATATTCAGACCAGTTGTAAAAGTATAATTCATTACTATCTGAATCTGCAGCAGTAGCAATATTTGAATACATTGACATTGCACAAACTGTACCGGCCATCATTAAAGACCATTTTTTCATTATTGTTAGCTCCTAACTAAACAGGATATCGAGAGTGTTCTCTAGCGGATTTGAACCGCCTCTCCTAATTTTATGTTGTTTATAAAGCGCTTTTAAAAATGTGCTTTTAAACAAATATGAATTGGTAAACGTGATTATTATAGCAGATAAAATCATACTGCTATCACAAATATGAACACATAGATAAAATATTTATTTATAGAACATTGATTAATAACAAGTAGTTAACGTTTAAATGATATTGTTATACAAATTAATATCACGATTAATTAAAACTGAAAATAGTGTGATAAAACCGCAGGTAAAAAAATGGCTAACTTTATGTAAGTTAGCCATTTAATGTTCGTTAAAACTGTTTATGTTACTTTTTTTCTCTTGCAAGTAATTGCGAACAAATCACAAGGAACAATGAAATGATCAGCATGATAGTTGCTAATGCATTTACCTCTGGTGAAATACCGACTTTAACCATCGAGTAAATTTTCAAAGGTAAAATTTCATAGCTAGGTCCTGTAACAAACGAACTTACAATTACGTCATCAAGTGATAATGTAAAGCTTAATAACCAACCTGCAGCAACCGCAGGTTTAGCCAGTGGTAGAATAATTTGTTTTAAAATTACCCACTCACTTGCACCTAAGTCACGAGCTGCTTCAAGCATTTTTACATCAAAGCCTTTTAAGCGACTGTATACAGTGACGACAACAAACGGCAGACAGAAAGTAATATGTGATAGTAATAACGTTAAGAATCCGAGATTAGCACCAATTAATAAGAACAACGCCAATAATGAAATTGCCATTACAATATCAGGTGACATCATGACTAAAAATAGCATGCCAGATACAAACTTCTTGCCCTTGAAGTTATAACGAAATAGGGCAACAGCCGTTAAACTACCAATCAATGACGCAGCTGTTGCTGAAATAACAGCAATCGTAATTGAGTGGCCAGCAGCTTGCATCAAACTATCATTATTAAACAGATCTTCATACCATTTGGTCGTAAATCCGCCCCATTTCATACCGAACTTACTGGAATTAAATGAGTTAATAATCAGAATAACAATAGGGGCATACAAAAAAGTATATACCACTGACATAAAGCTGAATTTAAAGAAACGACCCATTATTCAAGCTCCACTTTTTTATTCAGTAATTTTCCTGCTCGATAGTAGGCATACAACATAATTGCCATTGCTAACGTCAGTGCAATACTGGTTGCAGAGCCAAATGGCCAGTCACGAGCGTTGAGTACTTGACTCTTAATCACGTTACCAATCAATAAGTTTTTCGCACCACCAAGCAAATCAGATACATAGAACATACCGAGAGCGGGTAGTAATACCAATAAACAACCAGCAATAATACCTGGCATTGTTAATGGGAAAATAACTTTAATAAATGTTTGAAGCTTATTTGCCCCTAAATCGCGCGCTGCTTCAATATAGTTATTATCAAGCTTTTCAATCGCGGAGTACAAAGGCAGCACCATAAACGGCAATAGTATATAAACCAAACCGATCATTACGGCATACTCGGTGTACATAATACGAATAGGCTTTTCAATAATATCGAAATACATCAACGCATTATTTAGAATTCCCCGTGTACCGAGCATCAGCTTTAAGCCATATGTACGGATTAACGAGTTAGTCCAAAAGGGTACAATGACCATAAATAGCATAAATGGACGCCATTTTTCTGGCATCTTAGCAATGGCATACGCAAAAGGGTAGCCAATCAACAAACAGAAAATAGTTGCTGTAATTGCCATATTGAATGAATGCAATAGTACTCTTGCATACATTGGATCAAAAAGGCGTTCATAGTTGTCTAATGTGAACACCATCTTGATTAGATTTGCATCATCACGGGTTAAAAAACTCGTGCCGATAATCATAAGGTTGGGTACAAATACAAACAGTAGTAACCAACTTACAACAATCGTTATGATGATGTTTTGGAGATTAAACTTCTTGCTCATCTGCTAGCACCACTTCCCAACTTTCAACCCAAGTAATGGCAACTTTTTGATCAAGAGAGTGGTCTACGTCAGGATCATCTTCGTTGAAGAATTCACTAACCATTACCGATTTCCCAGAATCTAGCTGTACCACAGAATCAAGTGTCATACCTTTATAAGTACGCTCTTTAACTTTGCCTAAAATACCCGTTGTCTGATCACCGTTATAAATTTCTTCAATACGAATATCTTCTGGGCGTAATAGCACTTTCACTTTGTCGCCAATGCCAACATCAAGATCACAGTGGATTAAAGAGTGACGACCTTCTACATCAGCCATAATACGCTTACTATCTAAGCGTTCTTTAACGATAGCATCAAACACGTTGATTTCGCCGATAAAGTGAGCGACAAAGAGGTTGGTCGGTTCTTCATAAATTTCACGAGGGCTGCCATCCTGTTCAATATAACCATCGCGCATAACGATAATACGATCGGACATAGATAGTGCTTCTTCTTGATCGTGAGTTACGAAAATAAAAGTAATACCAAGTTTTCGCTGAAGTTGTTTCAGTTCAAGCTGCATTTGTTTACGTAATTTGTAATCAAGCGCAGAAAGTGATTCATCAAGCAAAAGAACTTTTGGTTTATTAACAACTGCACGGGCAATAGCAACGCGTTGTTGCTGGCCACCAGACAATTGATGAGGTTTACGAGGGGCAAACTTATCAAGTTGCACCATACGCAATGCTTCCATAACTCGAGGTTCAATATCACTCGATGGCACTTTTTGCATGCGTAAACCAAACGCGACGTTCTCAAACACTGTCATATGTGGGAACAGTGCATAACTCTGAAACACCGTATTAACGAGACGTTGTTCAGCTGGAATGTCAGTAACATCTTTATTGGCAATGGTGATCTGACCGTCATCGGCAGTTTCAAAGCCAGCAATAAGACGAAGCACTGTGGTTTTACCACAGCCTGATGGACCTAAAATGGTTAAAAATTCACCATCGTTTACGTCTAGATCCAAACCTGTAATGATTTGCTTACCGTCAAAGCTTTTACAAAGACCCTTCAGCTGAATTACAGGTTTCTTAGATGTTTTTACAACGTTCAATTCTACGTTATCTCCACCTTGGGACTGATTGGTTATGCCCCAATATTTTGGCTAAAATTAGGGGCGCATAATAGACCTGTAGTCTTTCAATTTAAAGCATTTTCTTACTAAATTTACAGATTAACAGCTACTTTCTTTAATGATAGCACGTTGATTCATAGCAATATGGCCGCTATTACAAATAATATTGAAAAAATAAATTACGATTAAAGTAATAATAAGAATGTTTTATGTTTAAGCTCAAAAAATTATTACTTACGTTCAATAATCGTGGATGACTATTTATAATAAAACAGGGGAAAGCAGTACATATCGCCTTACTTGTTATTTATTGTTTGTTTTTCATACAGCAATGAGGTATTGAAATAAATTTTTACGTGAATAGTGTTTTTGTACAATGATGAGTAACGTACAATACATATACCCGAATAATGATGATATGAGTATGAAAGAGACAACTAAAAAAAGTTTTCACGTTGGCGGTTCAATTGAAAAAGCAATGGTTGGCGATGTTGATCTACAACCAATAGCTGTTCTTCAAGAAGCGTTTAAGATAACAGCAAAGAATTTTACTAAATTTTTACCTGCTGTTATTTGTTTATTTATTGCACAAATCGCATTGTTGCTATTAAGCCTAAAAGTACAATTAGGAAATCCGAGTGTATTTTTTGATGCTTTTATTACAGGGAAGGGGTTTACCGCTGAGATTTTAAAAGCTGGCTTTATGGCTAACTTTTGGTCTGATGTACTAATTGCGCCTTTGTATGTTGGTGTAAGTTTAATGGCGCTTAATCACTCTGTCGGGCTACCAACTAAACCAAGTCAAATTATTAAAGGTTTTTCATTCACATTAGTCTCTATCATTACAATGTTATTAATTTCTTCAATTCAGGGGATTGGTAGTAGTATTTTTCCTCTAGTGGGGTTATTTTTAACAATGGCTTTAAGTATGGCTATTCTACTTGTGTGTGAGAAGCGAGTAACTCCAATTAGAGCAATTCAATATTCATTCATGGCAACTATTCGTAAAGTGATGCCAATGACCGCTATTTATTTAGTCATAATGATTTTCTTTTTTATATCGATTATAACGGCTGGAATTGGATTACTTTGGACATTACCTTTTTTCTTTAATGTGAAAGCAATTATTTATCGGAATATGTTTGGCATTACATTGCAGGTTACATCGGTACCTAATGCGGATGATAATAAACCCGAATCAAAAGCTGATGCTAATGTCAGTGAGCCGATTGATAATGATACGTTTAATGCGTAATTTCATATCAAAATATGAGAAAAGCTCCTTTAGATAAGGAGCTTTTTTTAAGTATCACTTCTAATGCACTATAACTTTATATATTACATCTAAAATCATAAGATCAATATCTTTAACATTCCCATTCAATCGCTTTCTAAATAAAAACCTCCTGTATATATTCGAAAATAGGGATATCTCTAATAAAAATGAACATTAATGATGATGTATCTCAATTTCATTTTGTTACGATAGGATCATAATATGATTAATAATAAATAGTGATGGTATAAACTGTCAGCTCAAGCAAGAAAGGTAACTTTATGGATAAGTTAATAGAACGTTTTTTACAATATGTAAGTTTTGACACTCAATCTAACGGTGCAGTTTCTTCTTGCCCTAGTACTGTAGGGCAGCGTGTATTTGCGGAAGTTCTTCAATCAGAGATGCTTGCTCTTGGACTAAGTAACGTTACTCTCGATAGTAACGGTTACCTTACAGCGCGACTACCAGCAAACGTAGATGGTGATATTCCTACAATTGGCTTTATCGCTCATATGGATACAGCACCTGACGCATCAGGAAAAAATGTTCGACCACAACTTGTTGAAAGCTATCGTGGTGGTGATATCGCATTAGGAATAGGTGATGAAATCTTGTCTCCATTCCAGTATCCAGACCTTAATAAGTTACACGGTCACAATATTATCACGACAGATGGTACTACACTGCTTGGTGCTGATAATAAAGCGGGGGTTGCTGAAATCATGACGGCTATCGCTTATCTTATTGCTAACCCTGAAATCAAACATGGCAATATTTGTATTGGTTTTACACCAGATGAAGAAATTGGTCGTGGCGCAAACTTATTCGATGTTGAAAAGTTTGGCGCGCAGTGGGCTTATACAATTGATGGTGGTCCGATTGGTGAGTTGGAATATGAAAATTTCAATGCAACCTCTGCTGATGTTATTTGTCATGGTGTCAACGTTCATCCAGGTACGGCAAAAAACAAAATGGTTAATTCCATGAATATTGCTGCACAATTTCAATTAATGATGCCTGCAGATGAAACACCAGAATGCACTGATGGCTACCAAGGTTTTTATCACCTTAAATCAATGGAACCATCGGTTGCTCGCACTGAATTGGGCTACATCATTCGTGATTTTGATCGTGATGGTCAAGAGAAGCGTAAAGCATTCATGCAACAAAAAGTGGACGAGCTGAACAACAAGCTGACACAAGGTAGAGTAGAGCTTATTCTAACGGATTCTTATTATAATATGCGTGAAATGGTTGAACCATTCTCTCACATTATTGAGATTGCTCAGCAAGCGATGATTGATTGTGATGTTCAGCCTGAAATAAAGCCAATTCGTGGCGGTACAGATGGTGCTCGACTATCATTTATGGGCTTACCTTGCCCTAACATCTTTACTGGTGGTTATAACTTCCATGGTATTCATGAGTTTATTACTGTTGAAGGAATGGAACTTGCAGTCAAAGTGATTGTAAAAGTTGCAGAAAACACAGCAAATCGATACGCCTAATTTTTCTCGCTAACCATTAAAATAAAAGCCACTATCAACGATCTATTTCTCGTTAATAGTGGCTTCTCTAATAGAATGCAATGTTTATTATTTCAGATTGATTATTTAGTCGTGATCGTTACTAAGCATTTCATTTAAACGCTTTAAAATAGCATGAACAGCGTGACCTTTAGTGATTTCTCCGCCTTTCTCAACTTCGATCTCATGCTTACTATAAAGACCGGTTTCATCTTCAGCAATATGTAGCCAATCCGGATGCCAATAGAATGATTGGCCGCCATCTGTGATCCAGTTATGTACACCACAATTTTCGCCATGGTAATTTAGATCCGCTGCTTTATACGTCATTCTTAAATCCTTTAATGGTTATCTTTCTCTTTGTTGATAAAGAGTATAAAAAACAATGATGATGAAACCGTGATCTAACCGATATTATTTTGCTAAAGATTACAATTAAGTAAAATAAATAATGTATTTTTGTGTGTGGTTCGAAAAATATAATGGTTACTTACTTAAATAACGTTCCATTAAGTGCTTTTTAAAGTGATCTGGATTTAATGTTTCCCCAGTTGCTTTTTCTACTAGTTCATCGGTTGATAACGTTGAGCCTTTGCTCCAAATATTATCATGTAACCATTCAAAGATTGGCGTTAGGTTACGTTGAGCGACAAGCTGTTCAACATTCATTTCTTTATTGATGGTTGCCATAAATTGCGCAGCATACATTGCACCAAGGGTATAACTTGGGAAATAGCCAAAACTACCGTCAGTCCAGTGAATATCTTGCATACAGCCATCAGTGAAGTTTCCTTGTGTTGAAACACCAAGATATTGGGTCATTTTTTGGTCCCAAATCGTTGGAATATCATCAACATCAATCTTACCTTCAATTAAGTCACGTTCAATTTCATAACGTAAAATAACATGTGCAGGGTAGGTGACTTCGTCTGCATCCACACGAATAAAGCCCGGTTTTACACGCGTATTAATGAGTCGAAGGTTTTCTGTTGATAATGACGCTTCTGTGGAATTAAACGATTTTTGTACCATTGGGGCTAATAAACCGCTAAATGCAGGACTACGCGCTAACTGCATTTCACAAAATAAGCTTTGTGATTCATGAATGCCCATTGAACGAGCTTCACCAACAGGAAGATCACGCCATTGTTGTGGTAAGCCTTGTTCATAACGTGCATGGCCTGTTTCATGAATGACGCCCATCAATGCAGAAGTGAAATCATTTTCATCATAGCGAGTCGTAATACGAACATCTGTTGGTACGCCACCACAAAATGGGTGAGTACTAATATCTAGTCGTCCATGGTCAAAATTAAATCCCAATAATGTCATTGCATCAAGGCTTAGTGCTTGTTGTTTATCGATAGCAAATGGAGTCGATAATGGTAATATTTCTTCTGTCGCTTGTTTAGCTTCGACTTGTTGAATGAGTTGAGGTAACCATGATTTTACGTCAGCAAAAATACCGTCGAGTACCGCCGATGTCATTCCTGGCTCATAAATGTCCAGTAGGGCATCATAACGGCTTAAACCTGTGGCTTGTGAGCGAATAGCAGCTTCTTGGCGAGCTAACTCAACCACAGGCTTTAAGTTGGCTTTAAAGCCTTCCCAATCGTTTTCTTTACGTTGTGAGCGCCAAGCATGTTCACATTGAGAACCTGTAAGTGATTGTTGTTCAACGAGATCGGCAGGTAAAATATTCCGCATCATCCAATGACGTTTAAGGGCTGCAAGGCTGACGCGTTGTTCTGCGGTAAGATGTTCTTTTTCTGCGTCTGCAAACCAATTATCTAAGTAAGGAGCAGTGGCTAATTCATGTGAAATAACAGCAAGCTCAGCCATCGCTTCTGAACGTGCTTGTGCTCCACCATTAGGCATCATTGCAGCCTGATCCCAACCACAAATAGCATTAAGATGGCCAAGGCGAGATAGTTTCTTAGCATGACGTTCTAATTTATTGTAATTATTCATACTTGTTCCTAATTGATAAACAGCAATACAATAAATTTAACTCAACCTTTAACTATTTAATAGAGATACTCTGTTACTTCAGTAATAAAAATGCGAACACTGCAGTATTTATTAATTAAAAATCAAATAAGAAGTAGTTAATTACTCGTAATGATTTATATTTAAAGTAATTAACGTGATAAATGTAATCAGTGATAGGAATTGGTAAGACAATGTTACTAAGACCTGTTTTATTATATTTTTTCGATATACTGGCTGCCAATCTCAATACCTATTAGGTTTCTGCAAGTCCTTAATAGCTATGTAGATTGATTTTATCGTTTTTTAAAGGAATTTTGCCTCTCATGGAAAAGACTACTCGGTTTTTGTCGCTTGTCGGTGCTACAGCGCTTTACTCTTTATCATCTTCAGCGTTTGCTGCAATGCCAACCGTTGTACCTGATGCACCAACATTAAGTGCAAAAGGCTATGTATTGATGGATTACAATACAGGTAAAATCTTAGTAGAGAAGGATGCAAACGAAAAATTAAATCCTGCAAGTTTAACGAAACTCATGACAAGTTATGTTGCGGGCCAAGAAATGAAACAAGGCAATATTAATGCGAAAGATCTTGTTGTTATTAGCCGTAATGCTTGGGCAAAAAACTTCCCTGATTCATCAAAAATGTTTATTGAAGTAGGTAGTGAAGTTCCTCTAATGGATTTGTTTCGAGGCTTGATTATTCAGTCAGGTAACGATGCCAGTGTAGCTATTGCAGAACACGTGGCAGGTTCTGAACAATCATTTGTAAGTTTAATGAATTCATGGGCGAAAAAATTAGGGATGAACAATTCTAATTTTGCCAACCCACATGGCTTAGATAATGATGATTTATATACCACGCCTTATGATATTGCTTTATTGGGTCAGGCGCTAATTCGTGATTTACCAAGCATTTACCCACTGTATAGTGAAAAATCATTCACCTATAACAATATTACGCAACGTAACCGTAATGGCTTGCTTTACGATCCAAGCATGAATGTTGATGGCATGAAGACCGGTTACACCAGTGGGGCCGGTTATAGCTTAACCAGTTCAGGCACTGAAGGTGACATGCGTTTAATTGCCGTAGTTATGGGAACAAAAAGTACCAAAACACGTGAAATTGAAAGTAAGCAATTATTAAATTACGGTTTCCGTTTTTTTGAAACAGTAACGCCTCATAAAGCGGGTGATGAGATCATTACTGAGCAAGTATGGTTTGGTGATAAAGACCAAATTAAATTAGGTGTAGATAAAACAAGTTATGTGACGCTGTCACGCAATGATACTAAAAAACTAACAGCTAGCGTTGAATTAAACAGTGAACTTGAAGCGCCAATAACGAAAGGCCAACAAGTTGGTGAAATCATTTATTCAGTTGATGATAAACAAGTAGGTAAACAACCACTTGTTGCATTAGAACCAGTTGAACAAGGCAGCTTCTTTAGTCGTTTGATTGATCAAGTTAAGAAATTTGTAATGAGTTTTTTTAAGTAACTACTGATTTATTTATCGTAAAAAAGTCCAGCCATTGTGTGCTGGGCTTTTTTATTGTGGATAGCTATTTCCAGTCAACAATAAAATACGTATAATTCATGCCCTATAAATTCTTATCCCGCAATTCTACTATCGATGTCGTCGGTAGTTCGAGAAGTAGTAATGAATCAGACAGATAACCATAAAGAAACACTTGAATATAACAAACTGCAAAAACGTCTTCGCCGCAATATGGGTAACGCCATCATTGATTACAACATGATCGAAGAAGGTGATGTTGTTATGGCCTGCATTAGTGGTGGCAAAGATTCATTTGCGATGCTGGATATTCTGCTTAATTTAAAGAAAGCAGCGCCAATTAATTTTGACGTTGTCGCGGTTAACCTTGATCAAAAGCAACCCGGCTTTCCTGAGCATATTTTGCCTGAGTATTTTCAAAGCTTAAATATTCCTTACTACATTGTCGATAAAGATACTTATTCAGTGGTTAAGGCAAAAGTAGAAGAAGGCAAAACAACGTGTGGCTTATGTTCTCGTTTACGCCGTGGTACGCTGTATTCTTTTGCTGAAACAATTGGTGCAACTAAAATTGCATTAGGGCACCATTTAGATGATATCGTTGAGACATTATTCTTAAATATGTTCCACGGGTCACGCTTAAAAGCAATGCCACCTAAATTACGCTCTGATGATGGTCGTAACGTTGTTATCCGTCCATTGACATACTGTCGTGAAAAAGATCTAATCAAATACGCTGAATATAAGCAGTTCCCGATCATTCCTTGTAACCTTTGTGGCTCACAAGAAAATCTACAACGTCAAAGCATTAAAGCAATGTTGATGGATTGGGATGAAAAGACACCTGGTCGTGTTGATGCGATTTTTAAATCAACTCAGAATATCAGCCCAAGCCAATTAGCAGATAAAAACTTGTTTGATTTTGTTAATCTGCCATTGGATCGTGAAGGTGAGAGAGCGGAGTATGCTTTCACTGAAGCAACAGTATCATCAACAAATATTGATGAAAGTATGTTCATTGATGTTACTAACATTTAATTACCGTTAGTGGCAAAAAAAGTCAGTAAAAATGGCACCTTACTCTTCATTGAGTCGGTGCCGTTTTGTTATTGATAGTCGCCTTTACTCATCAATAGACGTTGGCGCTAATGGACTAATATAACCATCAGGTTTTAAAGCCAGTAAATCACAATTTAGACTATCGATTGTATTTTCTGCAGTGTTACCAATAAATACAGCTGATAATCCCGTACGTCCTGTCGTACCAAGGATCACAAGCTCTGCATTGATTTTATCTGCAACTTGTGGAATTACATCTTCAGCCAAACCTTCTATAACATAGGTTTGTTCTTCGTCAATAGCATACTTTTGGCGTAAAGCTTTCATTGTCATTAGATGATGACCACGAACAGCATCTGTATATGAAGCAGGATCAAACTCTGGTAATTCAATGGTAATGTTAACAGGGGTAGCAGGATAAGCATTAACTAAATTAACATTAGCATGAGTAATCGATGAGAAGGCAATCGCTTCTTTTACTATCTTGTCATTAAGATCTTCATGTGTTTCATCTTCTGCTGATAAATTCACACAAGCGATAACATTACCATTGGTTGGCCAGTTTTCGCCTTTTACCAATAATACAGGAATTGGACATTTTCGTAATAAATGCCAATCTGTTGGTGTAAAGATAACAGATCCCAATTTTGGATGTTCATGTGTTGCTTTAATTAGTAGATCAATCTCTTGACTGAAAACATCGGCAATAATGGACTCGTAAGGACGGTTGTGCCATACGACTTTAATTTCGATATTAATGCCTTGGTCTATGTGTGGTTGTATGATTTCTTTTAGCCATTCTTCTCGTTGCATAACGACACCACGACGCATTGCGTCACGTTCATCAGAAGAAAGCATTGATGTCATTTCATAAGAAAAATCATAAATGGCGAGGAAAACAATAATCTTTACATCATTACAAGCTTTTGCTAAATGAATAGCACGAGATATTGCAGGTTGTTGTTCTCGTTCAGGATCTGCGACAACAAGTATGTTTTTATATTTTTGCATAATAATGTCTCCCTACGGCATAATCTCTTTTCTTAATGAATAAGAACAAAAAAACACATTTACCGTTGTATTTATCAGATACACTTTTAAATCAAGTGATTAAAAAAATAACATATTATTTACTGTACTCTAAAGTAATCAAGATGGGGAGTAGTTTGAGAAATAAAATGTAAAAATGGGATAATAAACGGTTATCTATATTATATGTAGATACAAAAACAGGTACTAAAAAGTACCTGCTTATAAAGAGGTTAGGTAGGATATTATAGACTTATAAATTATTATTCTTACTTACACCAGCAAGCTTTGC
This sequence comes from Photobacterium carnosum, assembly GCF_002849605.1. Taxonomy (GTDB): domain Bacteria; phylum Pseudomonadota; class Gammaproteobacteria; order Enterobacterales; family Vibrionaceae; genus Photobacterium; species Photobacterium carnosum. The sequence goes on along the minus strand of NZ_NPIB01000010.1, from coordinate 7,471 downwards.
TAATTCATCATGATCTAATATTGTAATATATTTACCTTTAACACTTAACATTTCAGACTTTTGGAAACGACCTAATAAACGACTGATTGTTTCGACAGTTAAGCCTAAGTAGTTACCAATATCACCACGTGTCATTGTTAAGCGAAATTCGCGAGGTGAAAAGCCACGTTGAGAAAAACGTAATGATAAGTTGTAAAGAAAAGCAGCTAAACGTTCTTCAGCATTTTTCTTAGACAACAATAAAATCATTTCTTGATCGCCTTTAATTTCACTGCTCATTAGTCGCATGATTTGTTGGCGAAGCTTCGGCATTTTACCTGCTAAATCATCAAGAATTTCAAAAGGTATTTCACATACCATTGATGTTTCTAGTGATTGTGCAAAACTAGGGTGTTGCATTTCATTAATAGCATCAAATCCAACCAAATCACCAGCTAAATGAAATGCAGTGATCTGCTCATCACCTTGCTCTGTAATGGTATAACTTTTAATTGTACCTGAACGAATAGCATACAATGATTTCAGTTCATCTCCTGCTTTGAATAATTCTTGACCTTTCTGGATTGGCTTTTTACGTTCGATGATTTGATCCAGTTGATCTAACTCAGATTCATTCAAAGTGAATGGAATACATAGCTGGCTAATACTGCAATCTTGACAGTGAATAGCACATCCACCTGATTGAATACGTTTTGTAGTAAATTTGTCTGAGATCATATGCCTGTCTAACCAATTTGATGTAGGTCAATATTTTAACATATTATGAAGCAATATTACGAGTATTAAAAACCTTACCATATTTGATTGATTGCAATATAACCAGTATGGGCTCTATAAATGATGATAAAAAATCCATTTATTCGCTTGATATCAGTATATTTAATGAAAATTTTAGTTTATCGACTATAGATCTAATTGCTAACTTAATGGGTAATATTCCTCGACAAAGAGCAAACATGATTATCACTTCATCTATAGCATCTCTATAAATGGCAACCCATATGAAAATAAAATAGACCTAATCACCCCCAAGGGATTGTTTTAAACGGGTAGGATAAGGGTAAGGAATATTTGGTTATAAAAAATAAAATACCATAATAGATGTCCAATACGTTCAATCTAAGTAAGGCATACCCACCATTTTTCAATGTATAACCCTAAGATAATTGTCATCAGATAAGTAAAAATTTGCATTAAAATCAATGAATTATTTGACTAGCTTAATGTGGTAACTTAAAAAATGGGACTTATAATAAGCATGCCATCATGTGAAAAATTATTCTACTTATGTTGTAAGATAATAAATACACCTAATAATATTACCGCTTATTTAGCATTCCTATTGTAACAACTGCAGCAATGCTACTGTGTAGACTAATACAATAACCAGCACTGGTTAAGCAATGTTGTTAAAAAAATCAGTTCGATTATGAGCAGATGTTAGCAATATAACCTTATCTTTTATCGTGTTTTGAGGTGGGTTTTGAGGCTTTCTTCTACCATCATCAAGCAAAATATTGTGACCTTGATAATCTAAATTCTTAAATTTATTACTCAGTACAGCCCATAAAAAACAGTAATAGTAAGATAAAAATAAGAGTTAAAGAGGCATTAACATGTAAATATTTGCCATTTATTTAAATAATCTTAAATAATTTGATACAAAATAATTGATTTTGCTGGCACTCCTATAACTATAATATAGGGAACAACAATGACATAATTCACTTTGTGCATTATTTCTAACACATGATAATATCCTAACATTTAGAATTCACCGGTTAACATTGATTCGTCTATAGTGGTTAATCCTTTAATAAGAACGCCCATCAGCCGGTAGATATTTTTTTGTAAAACAGTGACAATGTCACTTTTTGATGATCTAGTTATAATCTGTTTATCAAACGTAAGAGTGGCATTGTTGGGACAAGTTTTAATAAATTAGCGCTCATAACTACTACATGTCGATGAGTATCCATTTCTAAAAATCGACCAATGATGAGGGATTGTAAACTCAAAGATTGATTCCAAATATACTTCGGCTTGTTTAGTAAACGTAGCATATATGCTTGTACTATAAATAAACAACAAAACAATAGAAGCAGGAATATCCATATCTATTGTTAAAGCTTTAATATTTCACCTTGAGTCTTTATGATAAAGTGAGGTTTATAGGTATGGGTTCACTACAATGATAATAACCTTTAATCATTGGTAATGTTATACTAGTTAATATCATTTATTATTATACCTATGTAATTAAATAAGAAAAATATCAGCGTCTTATAAGATTAGTTGTTAATATCAGATGTGGCATATTTTTAGTTCAAGCATTTCTCCAAAAGAATAAAAAGGAATAAATACAAAATGGCAGCACAAAAATTAACTCGAGGACGATTAATTCAAATTATTATTTTAATGATTATTTTGATTAGTGCTTTTGTTTGGAGAACAGTGACATATAAGTCAAAGACTACAGTACAAAGAAGTGTCTGTAATTTAAATACAGGTAATTGTTTCTTTAATATTAATAATAAGAAGATAATAGTAAGTTTATCTCAAACAAAACCACAAGCAAATACATTAGTAGAATTATATATTAACCCAGTTGATATTAATCCAAGTGCAAGCGTTAGTGGTGTCACTATGAATATGGGTATCTTGCCTATTATATTTACGCAACAAAAAGATGGTTGGGTTGGGAAGTTTACCGTTCCTCAATCTACTCATAATAAGATGACATGGAACATTGATATTAAAATTAACCAGAATATCTATTCATCTGAATTTACCGTTACTAAATAAAATAAACGATGTTATTTTATTTTTCTTGGCACTCTGCCATCAATCCCTAAAATCCATCCTGTAATAAATTCTACTTGAGTGCAATAACATCATTTATAATAAACATGATTGTTATTTTTATTAGCAATATCTACTGGTCAAAAATGTACTTTAGACTTGTCAGCAATAAGTTGATGTATTGCATTAATATCAATGGCGATTACTTAATATTTTCAAGTGTAAATATTTTCAATACTGCTAGTGTTAGTTGTAATCAAGATAACATTTTGAACAATTGAATGTAAAATAACACTCGATGAGTCTATTAACTGTACTATGATAGGAGATAACAGGTTAATTATTAATGATAAGGGGAAAAATAACAAATAAAAATGATTTGCCTACTGATTGTATTCGGAAAAATGATTATGATAAGGAAAAATATAAAAAGATATGGCTATGGATATTGCAACAAGCTTTTCAGTATTAGATGATTCTTATGATGCAATAGTTGACGCAATCAATATATTGGATGAAAAGATAGCACCGCCTTCATTATTATTGTTGTATTTTTCGGAAGATTATAATTACGATATTTTACAATCAGTATTAACCAAACGCTATCCAGATACACGATTTCTTGCATGTTCATCTTGTCAGGGATTCATGACAGAAGATGGGTATATTAATGGACAAGGAATTGCTCTTTGGGCTATCAATGATATATCTGGCGCTTATGGAACATCTATTGTTTCTTCTAATGGATCTATTTTTAATATTGCCCGACAAGCTATTCTAAAAGCAATTAATAATAGTGGACGCCTTGGTGAATCACCAACATTAATATTACTTCATGCAACACCTGGTAATGAAGAAGAAGTCATTCGAGGTATAGAAGATGTTGTTGGGAAAAATATTGCAATCATTGGTGGTAGTGCTGCTGATGATAATGTTCAGGGTAAATGGCAAATATTTAACCAAGAACAACAAACACAAAAGGGTATAGGTATTGCTGTTTTTTATCCAAACTGTGAGGTGAGTTTTTCCTTCCATTCTGGTTATGCAGCAACGGCACATTCAGCTATTGCGACAAAAGTCCGTGGTCGTGAACTTATTGAACTAGATCATGAACCTGCAGCTGATGTCTATCAAAAATGGATAAAACAAAAGTTTGAAACAAATAGCAGTATTATTAATGAAAGTAGCTTAAATCCTCTAGGCCGTTTGGTTGGGACTATTCATGATTTACCATATTTTAAATTAGCGCATCCTTTAATGGTCACTCAAACTAATGGATTAAAAATGTTTGCCTCAATTATTGAAGGGGAGCGTTTATATTTTATGTCGGGCACCGATGAGCGTTTAATAACCAGGGCTGGACGTGTTATTACTGCAACAAATGGAACTAAATTAAATCCAATTGGAGGGATAACAATCTATTGCGCGGGCTGTATGCTTAAAGTTCAAAAGCGAATGAAAGAAGTCGCATCATTTGTAAATATAGCAATGCATAATAAACCCTTTGTTTGTCCCTTCACTTTTGGTGAACAAGGGCAATTTATTACGGGTGAAAATGCTCATGGAAATTTGATGATTTCTGCTGTTGTTTTTCATAGGGACTAATTGAATGATTGGTTTTGACGCAGAGAAACTGCAAGAAACATTGTTAGATCTTCAGCGAACACAAGAAAGAGAAAGTCAGTTACGTATAGAAAATGCAGCGATCCTTGAAGGTGTTTCAGCAATGGCTGGCGCGAATAATAAGCGTCAAGTTTTTAATAGCTTATTAGAAGTATTAAGAAAATTCATTGCCTTTGATAACGCAATCGTTTTAACTCGGGATGATGAAGCATCTGATTTACAAGTATTAATGAGTACTGTTTCTACATTTGATTTTAATCATTGGCAAGTCAGTAGTACGTTTAATCGCTGTATAAATGGTGAATGTATCGCTTTATATTCACCTAAAGATATTGAAGAATTTAAAAATAAAAGTCCTGATTTGTTAAATATTTGTCATTCGAGTTTAATTACGGGTGTAAAAATCAGTTCTGGCGATGCGATGATTATTTTAATGAGCTGTGAAAAAGGACATTTCACAACCAGTTGCCGTCGTGTTCTTAATAGATTCAGACCATTACTTGAACGTGCAATCATTGATATTGACTACCGAGAACGATTACAATCATTAGTTACTGTACGTACTCAGGAATTAACATATAGCCAACAACGGTTTAAAGACTTTGCTCGTACTGTGGGTGACTGGTTCTGGGAAATTGATACCGATTATAAGTTTAGTTATATTTCAGCATCTCAAATCGCTAACCATTTAATAGATAAGAATAATATTTTAGATTTTTTTGATGGTCATGAGGATTTTAAACAAAAATTCTGTTCACAATTACAAAAAAACGAATCATTTGAAGATTTAGAGTGGCATCTAGTTATTGATAAAAAAGAACAATGGCTCAGTTTTAGTGGTACACCTTATTATAATAAACATGGCTTATTGCTTGGTTATCGCGGTACTGTAAAAAATATAAGCGTAAGAAAAAAACGATTATTTGATTTACAGCAAGCTCGTCAACAAGCCGAAGCAGCTAACAAAGCAAAGTCTCAATTTATCGCAATGATGAGCCATGAAATTCGCACACCACTAAATGCCGTACTAGGTTTTATGGATATGTTGTCTTCTTCAGGCCTAGAGAATGAGCAACAACAATGGTTGGGACAAATGGAGCAATCAGCACATTTACTCTTGACCATCATTAATGACATCCTTGATTTATCTCGTATTGAATCAGGTAGTTTCGAATTATTTAATAGTAACATAAGCCTTTTAGAGAGCATTACACTAGTAAAAAATCAGCTTCAACCAGAAGCTGATAAAAAAAGCATACTATTAGAGTGTTATATGGATAATTCAATTCCAGAATATATTTTTTCTGATAAAAATCGAATTGTTCAAATCATGTTTAACCTTATTGGTAATGCGATTAAGTTTACAGATATTGGTTCAGTTAAAATCGTCGCGAATAAAATAGATAATAATATTGAAGTGTCTGTCTTTGATACGGGCATTGGTATTTCTAAGGATGCACAAGATAATCTTTTCAACCCATTCCATCAGGCTGATGGCAGCATTACACGTAAGTATGGTGGCACAGGGTTAGGATTAACTATTAGCGAATTATTGATCAAAAAAATGCATGGTAATATTAGCCTCGAGAGTAAGATGGATGTTGGTAGTTGTTTTAAAGTAACGTTTCCAATAGTTACTGCAATTCATCAAAAACCAAATCTAGCAAAGGAAAAAATAATACCATCAAATTTTTATCTTAATATATTACTCGCAGAAGATAGCCCAACAAATCAACTCGTTGCTAAATTAATGCTAGAACGACGTGGGCACAAGGTAACGATAACTAACCATGGTAAAGAAGCCATATTAAAACTGTTACAGTGTCACGAATTGTTTGATTTAGTGCTTATGGACATATCAATGCCTATTTTAGATGGGTTAGAAGCAACTAAACAGATAAGAAAGCTCAATATCAACACTCCAATAGTGGCATTAACAGCAAATGTAATGCTTGATGATCAATTTCTTTATCATCAAGTTGGTATGAATGGCTTTTTAGCTAAACCAATACAGCCTGAAGAACTAGATTTAATACTAAGTAAATATCAAAACCTAAAGGAAGAAACAACGAATAAATTATAATATTCGCGTTAGGTTGATAAAAATGGATAGCCATTAAAGCTGTCCATTTTTTTGTCTATAAGTAATTAATGATAAATTTAAGTCTCAAGCAAAATGAATATGTGTAATGTGTAGGAAGTATTTTAATTTAGTGTTAATTGCCTATTTTATGGTAAATCGAGAATACTGTTAAATAGGCATTCTTAACTAATCTGATAACGCAAAAGTTAAGAGAGGAGTATGGAAAGAGCGATTTATAGGATCCCACACAAGGATATCGTTACTTGATATCCTATTTAACATAATATACATAATGCGCACTGATGGTGTAGGTCCCATTTAGAAATGTCCGGTTTGAACCCGTTAGAAATGTCATGTTGAACTATATTCAGATCATAGGTTTTGCTATGAACTGGAATCAATAAATGTTGCTCACTATGACTGAAAATGAATTAAGCCGAATCAAAGTTATTCAAGATGTTTGTGATAAACAAATTACTGGTGTTGAAGCTGCCCGTCGACTTAACTTGAGTTGTCGTCAAGTATCACGATTAGTAAAACGCTTTACTCAGTTCGGTGCTGGCGGATTACTTTCACAACTACGCGGTGTGCCAAGTAATCATCGTTATGATGATAATCATAGGCTGCGTATTTTAAATCTCATCCACGAATATTACGCAGACTTCGGACCCACATTGGCACGTGAAAAACTGATTGAACGCCACAGTATTAAGATCGGATTAGAAACTTTACGTCAATGGATGATCGCTGATGGCCTTTGGGTTCCGCATTTCAAACGTAAGCCTTGCATTTATCAACCTCGTTATCGTCGCGATTGTTATGGTGAGTTAATTCAGATAGATGGTTCACATCATGATTGGTTTGAAGGCCGCAGCGACAAATGTTGTTTGTTGGTTTTCATTGATGATGCCACCGGCAAACTGATGAACTTGCGGTTTAGCGAAACAGAATCTGCGTTTGATT
>NZ_NPIB01000001.1 GCF_002849605.1 Photobacterium carnosum | reverse complement strand
GACATACGCCAGTTGCAACGATGCGAACTAATACTTCACCAGCACGAGGTAACATTACATCAATTTCTTCAACAGAAAGAGGTTGTTTAGGACCCCATGCGATAGCAGCTTTTGATTTGATAAATTTATCAGTCATAATCTTCACTCTAGTTTTATTTATTTCTACTTCGTCAAAAGTAGATGAAAATTGGGAGAAAGGGAAAATAATTATTTTATTGCCCCGTTTCGATGGTTGTTATTGTATTTGTTTCTTGAATAATGATAATTACCTAAAAGTGCAAATTACTTTTACATATGTGTAATAATCAGCGGTGCAATCGTCATTTTGGCGTTCGATCATGTTATCAATAGGTATTTAGAATGTTTTTATGGGAAGGGGTAACAGAGTTTGTTGCTGTAGCTGAAACAGAAAGTTTTACTGCTGCTTCAAAGCGACTCGGTATTTCTACCGCACAAGTGAGTCGTCAAGTAAGTGCGTTAGAAAATAGACTTAATACTAAATTATTCTATCGTACTACCCGTAAGGTTTCATTAACTGAAGAGGGCAATGTTTATTATCAACATTGTCGTCAAGTGTTAGATGGGCTTGAAGATGCAGAGCGTGCGATCAGTAACTTACGTGGTACGCCACAAGGGTTGATCAAGCTAACTGCACCCGTGACTTACGGTGAAAAATACATTATGCCGTTAGTTAATGACTTTATGTTGCAATACCCTGAAGTAGAAGTAACGATTGATATGACTAACCGCCAGGTTGACTTGGTGGAAGGTAGTTTTGATCTCGCGATCCGTTTGGGGCGTTTAACCAGTTCATCAATGATGGCTAAACGCTTAACCAGTCGTACGATGTATGTTTGTGCTTCACCTGAATATTTACAGAAATATGGTATTCCACATTCGTTATCTGAATTACGTCAACATAATTGCTTGATTGGTAATTATGATCATTGGCGTTTTCAAGAGTCAGGTAAAGAGAAAAGTATTCGTGTTAGCGGTACGCTTAATTGCAACAGTGGTTATGGTTTACGAGATGCGGTTATTAAAGGTATCGGTTTAGCGCAATTACCTGACTATTATATAGATAAGGATTTGGAATCAGGGGCTATTGTTCCGATTCTGACGAATTACCAAGAGCCTGATGAAGGTATTTGGGCGCTTTACCCACATAACCGCCATTTATCACCTAAAGTCAGAATGTTGGTTGATTATCTGGCAGAGCAATTACCCCATGTTAGTCGTTATGATTTGTAAGTAGCTATAAAGAATGACAGATAAAATACAAGAAATTGAACTTTTAGCGGCAACAGATGATGCTTTTATGCGTCGCGCAATGGAATTAGCCGCTCAAGCAGAAGCTGAGGGTGAGGTGCCTGTTGGGGCCGTTATTGTGCATGATGGGGTGATTATTGGCGAAGGCTGGAATCGCTCTATTGGCCATCATGATGCGACTGCACATGCTGAAATGATGGCGTTACGTCAAGCTGGACAAACGCTAAAAAACTACCGTCTGATCGATACGACGTTATATGTCACCTTAGAGCCTTGCCCAATGTGTGCAGGCGCAATGGTACATAGCCGAGTAGGTAAGGTCGTGTTTGGTGCACATGATGCGAAAACAGGCGCGGCGGGTAGTACCATGAACTTACTTAGTTATGAAGGCGTTAATCATCATGTATTGGTTCAAGGTGATGTGTTAGCGACTGAATGTCGAGCGCAGTTACAAGCTTTTTTTAAGCGTCGTCGAGCAGAGAAAAAAGCGGCCAAGATAGCCGCAAGACAACAACCTGATGTTTGAGTAATTATCCGTTCTAATCAGCTCGGTTGCTATTTATGATGATATAAATTATTCCGAGCTTATTACTTACATTCTTGGACAAGCATGTTCCGATGTTGTGGTTAGAATACAGCTACGCTGACGCCATAGGATTTTCTTACGCAGATTACTACTGAGACGTTTTCTACGTGTTGCTGCGGAAGTCATATGTTTCGCGATATATTGCGTTTTTGATTTTAATTTAGTGAATTTCATGGGTCCATCCATTGAATCGAGATCACGGTAAAATAATAAACTAGCGGATAAATATCGCTATCACCGTTTACAATACCATTATTGAATACAAGTCATTTATTATGCATAGCGGTGCATCTTTTGATAGTGTTCTTTATAGGATAATAGTCAAACGTTGATCAAACTCTCATTGTGTAAAAAATTAGCCTATTATTCTAAACCTATAGCATTGAATACTGTTATTACACTACGGTGATACACATTGTAGTGATTATTTACTGTTTATCGTCTAATGGTACAACGGTTGCTGGCGTTATCGGTGGTGCGGTAATAGTTTGTAGTCCATCAACAATTTTTAAATTATCACTGGTAAATTGACGGCTATGGGTAGTTTCATAACCAATGATGCTTTGGTAATAACGACGGATCCCTTCTACATAATTAAGTGCTTCATTGCCACGTGCATAACCATAGCGCGATTGAATGTAATATTTACGTTGTCCTAGTAATGGTAAGCGCTGTTTCACATCAACCCAAGTATCAGGGTTGCCTCCTTGCGCTTTAGTTAATCGACGTGCATCCATTAAATGTCCAAAACCGACATTATAAGAAGCGAGTGCAAACCAGACTTTCTCATGTTCTTCAATACTATCTGGTACACGTGCAATCATCTTCCGTAGATACTCACTGCCTCCACGAATACTTTGTTCTGGATCTAAACGATTAGTAACACCCACTGATTCTGCTGTTGGTAACGTGAGCATCATCATACCTCGTACACCGGTTGGAGATACTGCTTGTGGATCCCAATGTGATTCTTGATAAGAGAGAGCGGCTAATAAACGCCAATCAAAACCGTTAGCATATTGTTTAAATAACGCTTCCCATTGCGGCAAGGTATTGTTGATTGCGCGTAAAAAGGCGCGAGTATCGACATAATCAAATTGATCAATATGGCCTAAATATTTCTCTTCTAGTCGCGTCATGGTGCCGTTTTGTTTCATTTGACCAAAAAACTCAATCATTAACGCATACAAACTATCGTTGCTACTTTGCTTTACAAACCAGCTTACCGGCTCGTCTTGCGTCAGTTCAATAGCGATAGCAATATCAGGATGAATGCGTTGCAATAATGCCACGTCGACAGAATCGGCAACGGTATAATCAAGTTCACCTGCTGCGACTTTTATTAACAGATCATTAATATCTGATTCGGGAATTGACTGCCATTTCAAGGTTGGATGGGTATTACGAATAAGCTTTAATTTTTGCTCATGACTTGAGCCTTTTACTACAGCTAAGTGTTTATTATTTTTCGCTAATTCAGCGAGATTGCGCGGTCGACGTTGGCCTTTTTTATAAACCAGGATTTGGCTCGCGTAATAATAAGCTGGTGCAGGATGATAGCCTTGAAGACGATCTGGCGTCACTGTGAGTCCCGCAGCAATAATATCAATATCGCCACGTTCTAATGCAGGAAATAATTCAGAGAGGGTAAACATGGAGGTTATTTCAAGTTTAACATCTAGTTTTTTAGCAAAGGCTTGTGCTAGTTCATAATCCAACCCTGTTGGACCTTCTGCGCCAATATAATAAGACAGTTGGTTATTTAAAGTTCCTACTCGTAATACACCACTTTCTCGAATTTTCTCAAGGCTGGTGGGCGTGTTTTCTTGCCATTGACAGCCATTGGTCAACATCATGAGTAACAGCAGACTTATAAAACGACGTAGTAGAGTGAAGAACTGAATATTTATCAACTAAGCGAACCTATAGTAATAATGAACGTTCTTTATATCAAACCCTGTTAATTGCGCAAAGTTGAACTGTTTGATTGGTAGTCATAATTTAGATATTGGAATAAATAAAGCGACTTTGGACTATTTTTTGGTTAAAAAGTAACCCAAAAATAACAACGGGTGGTATTTTTTTGATATTTTGATGAGGATTGAAAAAAAAGACGCAAACGGTTGCGTCAAGTGTTACATCACAAAAAAAATTCCATTATACTAGGTGTTCGTGAATAACGTTGTGATAGTTAAGCAGTGAATAGTCTTGTTCTAAGTGCTATTGAGGTAAGTTTCTATGACTTGAAACTTACCTCAATATCACTTTTTTTAATCTGCTAATCGAGAGACCTTTGCACATGGAAATTTTGCGTGGTTCACCCGCTTTGTCTGAGTTTCGCGTTAATAAGTTACTTGAGCGTTGTCATGAGTTAAATCTGCCAATTACCAGTATTTATGCTGAGTTTATGCATTTTGCTGATGTGGCAGCAACGTTAACAGCTGATGAACAAGCTAAACTAACAAGTCTACTCACATATGGTCCTACGATTGCAGAGCATGAGCCTAAAGGTTTATTGCTAGTTGTTACTCCTCGTGCTGGCACGATTTCTCCTTGGTCTTCAAAGTCGACCGATATTGCGCGTAATTGTGGCTTAACGACCATTAAACGTCTTGAGCGTGGCACAGCATATTATGTTGAATCATCATCGACGCTAACCACATTACAATTGCATGACTTCAAAGCATTACTTCATGATCGGATGATGGAAGTGGTGTTAGATAATGTGGAATCTGCGACGGCGTTATTTAGTCAAGCACAACCCGCAGCGGTTAAAAGTGTTGATATTTTAACGGGTGGTCGCCAAGCATTAGAGCAAGCGAACATCACCTTGGGCCTAGCGTTAGCAGACGATGAAATTGATTACTTGGTTGAAAATTTCACTAAGCTTGAGCGTAATCCAAATGACATTGAATTAATGATGTTTGCTCAAGCGAACTCAGAACATTGCCGCCATAAGATTTTTAATGCTGATTGGACGATTGATGGTGTCGATCAACCAAAATCATTATTTAAAATGATCAAAAACACCTACGAACATAATCACGAGTACGTATTGTCAGCCTATAAAGACAATGCCGCGGTTATGGAAGGTTCTCATGTTGGGCGTTTCTTCCCTGATCCACTCTCACGTCAATATACCTATCATCAAGAAGATACTCATATCTTGATGAAAGTTGAAACCCATAACCACCCAACGGCAATTTCACCATGGCCTGGCGCAGCAACAGGTTCTGGCGGTGAAATTCGTGATGAAGGCGCAACCGGTATTGGTGGCAAACCTAAAGCAGGCTTAGTCGGATTTTCAGTATCGAACTTACGCGTGCCGGGTTTTGAACAGCCATGGGAAACCGATTTTGGTAAGCCAGATCGTATCGTGACTGCACTTGATATCATGCTCGAAGGTCCTCTTGGTGGTGCGGCATTTAATAACGAATTTGGTCGTCCTAATCTTCTGGGTTATTTCCGTACTTACGAAGAAAAAGTGACCTCTCATGCGGGTGAAGAAGTCCGTGGTTACCATAAGCCAATCATGTTAGCGGGTGGCATGGGTAATATTCGCGCTGATCATGTGCAGAAAAAAGAGATTCCTGTTGGCGCCAAGTTAATTGTCCTTGGCGGTCCGGCAATGAATATTGGTCTTGGTGGTGGTGCGGCGTCATCAATGGCATCCGGTCAATCAGCAGAAGATTTAGATTTTGCTTCAGTACAGCGTGAAAACCCAGAAATGGAACGTCGTTGTCAGGAAGTGATCGATGGTTGTTGGCAGATGGGTGATGACAACCCGATTGCATTTATTCACGATGTTGGCGCAGGTGGTATTTCTAATGCGTTACCTGAATTAGTCAATGATGGTGAGCGTGGTGGTAAGTTCCAATTACGTAACGTACCAAATGATGAACTAGGAATGAGCCCACTTGAGATTTGGTGTAATGAATCACAAGAGCGTTATGTCCTCGCAATCGCCCCTGAAAATATGGCAACCTTTGATGCGATTTGTCAGCGTGAACGTGCCCCTTATGCGGTGGTAGGTGAAGCAACCGCTGAGCGCCATTTAAGCCTTGAAGATAGCCATTTCGATAACACTCCCATTGATATGCCAATGGATATTCTATTGGGTAAAGCACCAAAAATGCACCGTGATGCGACAACATTAACGGTGATTGGTGAACCTCTTGATCGCAGTGAAATAACCGTTGAAGATGCCACTCAGCGTATCTTGCGTTTGCCGGCCGTGGCTGAAAAAACCTTTTTGATCACCATCGGTGATCGCAGTGTGACCGGATTGGTTGCACGCGATCAGATGGTTGGTCCTTGGCAGGTGCCCGTGGCTAACTGTGCCGTTACCGCAGCAAGTTATGATACTTATCACGGTGAAGCGATGTCGATGGGTGAGCGTACCCCTGTGGCATTACTTAACTTTGGAGCCTCTGCACGTTTAGCTGTTGGTGAAGCGATTACTAATATTGCCGGTACGGATATTGGTGATATGAAGCGGATTAATTTATCGGCTAATTGGATGTCACCAGCAGGTCACCCAGGTGAAGATGCAGGTTTATATGAAGCAGTAAAAGCCATTGGTGAAGAGTTATGCCCTGCATTAGGGTTAACGATCCCTGTTGGTAAAGATTCCATGTCGATGAAGACCAAGTGGCAACAGGATGGTGAAGAGAAACAAGTGACATCACCATTGTCATTAGTGATCACCGCGTTTGGTCGTGTTGAAGATGTTCGTAAAACAGTGACCCCACAATTACGTACAGATAAAGGCGAATCAAGTTTATTGCTGGTGGATCTTGGTTGTGGTCAAAACCGCCTTGGTGCGACTGCGTTGGCTCAGGTTTATAAACAACTGGGTGATAAAGCGGCGGATGTTGATAGTCCTGAATTATTGAAAGGCTTCTTTTATGCGATGCAAACCTTGGTGCGTGATGAGAAGTTATTGGCTTACCATGACCGTGGTGATGGTGGTTTATATGTCACTTTAGCTGAAATGGCATTTGCAGGTCACACTGGGGTCGAAGTTGATATTAATACTGCCGCAACTGATGGATGTGATGACGTATTAGCCGCGCTCTTTAGTGAAGAACTCGGTGCTGTGATTCAAGTGTGTAGTGACGATGTTGAAGCAGTACAAGCGGTATTAGCGGCGAATGGTTTAGCTGCTTGTAGCCATATTATTGGTACTGTGATTGATGAAGATACCGTCCGTATTTGGAATGGTAACGATGTAGTGCTTGAGCAAAACCGCACTGAATTACGTGCGATTTGGGCAGAAACAACTTATCAAATGCAAGCGATGCGTGATAATCCAGCGGGTGCATTGCAAGAATTTGAAGCAAAGAAAGACAATCAAGATCCGGGTTTACATACCAAGTTAACGTTTGATATTAACCATAATGTAGCCGCGCCTTTTATTGTGCCAGCGATTAATTTTGGTGCGAAACCGCAAATGGCAATTTTACGTGAGCAAGGTGTTAACTCGCATGTTGAAATGGCAGCGGCGTTTGATCGTGCTGGCTTTGACGCTAAAGATGTTCATATGAGCGATATTCTTAGCGGTAAGATACAGTTAGACGGGTTTAATGGTTTAGTCGCATGTGGTGGTTTCTCTTACGGTGACGTATTAGGTGCTGGTGAAGGCTGGGCGAAGTCCGTGTTGTTTAATAATATTGCGCGTGATCAGTTTGCTGCATTCTTTAATCGCCCAGATACCTTGGCGCTAGGGGTATGTAATGGTTGTCAAATGATGTCAAACTTGCATGAGTTGATCCCCGGTGCTGATTTGTGGCCACGTTTTGTGCGCAATGAATCAGAGCGTTTTGAAGCGCGCTTTAGTCTAGTTGAAGTACAAAAAAGTGATTCGTTATTCTTCAATGATATGGTCGGTTCGAGAATGCCAATTGCGGTTTCTCACGGTGAAGGACGCGTGGAAGTTCGTAATGCTGATCACCTTGCTGCGATTGAACAATCCGGTACGATCGCGCTACGTTACCTTGATAACTACGGCAATGTGACTCAAAATTATCCGGTTAACCCGAATGGCTCGCCAAACGGAATTACAGGGTTAACTACCCAAGATGGTCGTGTCACTATTATGATGCCGCACCCTGAGCGTGTATTCCGCACTGTGGCTAACTCTTGGCATCCAGATGACTGGAGTGAAAATAGCCCATGGATGCGTATGTTCCGTAATGCACGGGTTAACCTTGGTTAATATTTACAGGCATTAAACATATAGGAGCTGTCATTTATTGGCAGCTTTTTTTATGTCGTAACTGTGTGGATTATAAAATTAAATATGAAGTTGATATTGATCACGTTAACCTTGAAAGAACATTGGGATAATTAACCTAATAAATAAAATGGCATTTGTGTCGTTACAAGGATGAAATAATGGGATTGGATCTTCCCAAAAGTTACCGTCTTATCGGTGCAACTAAATTACTCGCAGTATTAGTTATTATTAGTCTTATTCAGCATATTGAGATAATAATTAACGCATTAAGATTTGATGTACTTAGTATGGTGCCCGTGGGTGTCACTATAGTGGTATTGATCTCAGGAATACTGGCTTGTGTTGGACTCTTTCTGGGAGAAAAATGGGGATTTATTCCGCTTTATTTTTATATTCCAGCTACCACTTTATTTCTACACGTTAGTTTAATTCCTTTCATACCTAATATTTTCCCTACTCAACATCATGATATTGTTATGATGGTGATCAATGGCTTGGTATTACTGTATTCCGTGTTGCTACTTTTGCGACGAATGGAGACTAATTACATTAAAGAATATTAAATGGTATTAAATTACTGCCTTGGATCTGTGATAATAGCCTTAATTTAATCAAGTCGGTGTTTGTAGTTACGGTGCCGATCTTCTGCTCAGCAAAGGATGATGATAATGAAAAAAATTGAAGCCATTATTAAGCCATTTAAACTTGATGATGTCCGTGAAGCGTTAGCGGAAGTAGGTATCACTGGCATGACCGTGTCAGAAGTAAAAGGATTTGGTCGTCAAAAAGGCCATACTGAACTTTATCGTGGTGCCGAATACATGGTCGATTTTTTACCTAAAGTGAAAATTGAAATTGTAGTGACTGATGAAGTTGCTGAGCAATGTATTGAAACAATTGTCGAAACCGCACAAACAGGTAAGATTGGCGATGGTAAAATCTTCATGTTTGATATTGATCGTGTAGTACGTATTCGTACTGGCGAAGAAGATGAAGATGCGATTTAATTTGTGATGGTTAGTCATGATTAAAATAGTCATAGGGGGTGCATATATGCACCCCCTTTTTTATATCTACTAACTTGAGCGTAATGAATGAATTAGATATTAGTGACAGATTACTGTTATAACAAATAAACCACATTTAAGACTTTCTGATTTAGATCAATTTATGTAATATAGTTAGCAGATAAAAATTAAAACGAAAACGTTTGCGTCCACGAGGCGTCTAGGTTTGTGATTTTTCGTTTATTACTAAAAATAGTATAAAACTTAGCTGAGTCAGGAGATACAGATGCTAAAGCGTGATATGAATATTGCTGATTATGATGCAGAACTATTTGCAGCTATTCAGGAAGAAACTACCCGTCAGGAAGAACACATCGAATTGATTGCTTCTGAAAACTACACTAGTCCACGTGTAATGGAAGCACAAGGTTCTCAGCTGACAAATAAATATGCTGAAGGTTATCCTGGTAAGCGTTATTACGGCGGTTGTGAGTTTGTTGATAAAGCAGAACAGCTTGCGATTGATCGTGCGTGTCAGCTATTTGGTGCTGAATATGCAAACGTTCAGCCGCACTCTGGCTCTCAAGCGAATAATGCTGTTTATATGGCATTATTAAATACGGGTGATACGGTTTTAGGTATGAGCTTGGCACATGGTGGTCACTTAACTCATGGTTCACCTGTTAATTTCTCTGGTAAGTTATATAACATCATTCCTTATGGTATTGATGAAAATGGTCAAATTGACTACCAAGAAATGGAAGCATTGGCATTAGAACATAAACCAAAAATGATTATTGGTGGCTTCTCTGCTTATTCTCAAGTGGTTGATTGGGCTAGAATGCGTGAAATCGCTGATAAAATTGGCGCTTACTTGTTTGTTGATATGGCACACGTAGCAGGTTTAGTTGCTGCTGACGTTTACCCGAACCCTGTGCCTCATGCACATGTTGTTACCACAACAACCCATAAAACATTAGCTGGCCCTCGTGGTGGTTTGATTCTGTCAAATGAAGGCGAAGATCTTTACAAAAAACTTAATTCTGCTGTTTTCCCTGGTGGTCAGGGCGGTCCGTTAATGCATGTTATCGCAGCAAAAGCGGTAGCATTTAAAGAAGCGATGGAACCAGAGTTTAAAGTTTATCAAGCCAATGTGGTTGTAAACGCAAAAGCAATGGTGGCTGAATTTATTAAGCGCGGTTACAAGATTGTATCTGGTAGTACTGAAAACCACTTGTTCCTTGTTGATTTGATTGATAAAGGAATCACGGGTAAAGAAGCTGATGCAGCGCTTGGTGCGGCTAATATTACCGTGAATAAAAACAGTGTGCCGAATGACCCACGTAGCCCATTTGTGACGTCTGGTATTCGTGTTGGTACGCCTTCAATTACTCGTCGCGGTTTTGATGCTGATGATGCGCGTCAACTTGCAGGTTGGATGTGTGATGTGCTGGATAACATCAATGATCATGCTGTTATTGAAGCAACAAAAGTCAAAGTGCTTGAAATTTGTAAGCGTCTTCCCGTTTACGCATAATTTGATAGTAATGCGGTAGTTTATACGCATCGAGACGCATTAATAATAAGGCTTACCCATTTATCGGTAAGCTTTTTTTGTTTTGTAAATAACATAAAATGCGCCATTATTAATGATAATTATTACTTTTAAGGCTATTTATTAGAAATAAAGAAGGTGATAGTCTCATTAAAGTGATGAAATGAGTTACACTGAACCGATTAAATGTAGGAGGCTAAATGCATTGTCCTTTTTGCGGTGCAAATGACACCAAAGTAATCGATTCGCGATTGGTTGCGGATGGCCACCAAGTGCGCCGACGCCGTCAATGTTTAGCGTGCAATGAAC
The DNA here is from genome assembly GCF_002849605.1 of Photobacterium carnosum. Classification (GTDB taxonomy): domain Bacteria; phylum Pseudomonadota; class Gammaproteobacteria; order Enterobacterales; family Vibrionaceae; genus Photobacterium; species Photobacterium carnosum. The sequence continues at coordinate 567,087 of NZ_NPIB01000001.1, read as the reverse complement.
GCTATACTACGTTTGAAACGGCAGAACTTGTGATGCCTCGCGTAGTTAAAACTAATGGTAACCGTGACCCGTTTAATGAAGAAAAATTACGCGGTGGTATTCAACGTGCGTTAGAAAAACGCCCAGTGAGTACTGATGACATTGAACGTGCGATTAATAGTATTAAATCTTGTCTTCGAGCAACAGGTGAACGTGAAATTCCTTCGGAGATGATTGGTAATTTAGTGATGGAAGCATTAAAAGAATTAGATAAAGTGGCTTATATCCGCTTTGCTTCTGTTTATCGCAGTTTTGAAGATATTCGTGAGTTTGGTGAAGAAATTGCCAAGCTGGAACGTTAAGATTTACCATTGTTAAGATCAACAATAATGACACACACAGATCAACAGATGATGTCGCGAGCGATAACGCTTGCCCAATACGGTCGTTATACTACTGCACCTAATCCTAATGTTGGGTGCGTGATTGTTAATGATGGTGACATTGTTGGTGAAGGTTATCATTATCAAGCAGGACAACCCCATGCCGAGGTGTTTGCATTGCGGCAAGCACAACAACGTGCTCAAGGGGCGACCGTCTATGTGACGTTAGAACCATGCTCTCATCATGGAAGAACGCCGCCTTGTGCTGAAGCATTAATTAATGCCAAAGTTGCACGGGTTGTGTGTGGTATGGTTGATCCAAATCCTGCCGTTGCTGGTCGTGGTATTGCTTTGTTACAAGCTGCGGGCATTCGTGTGGATGTCGGCGTATTAGCATCAGAAGCACAAGCACTTAACCCTGGCTTTATTAAGCAAATGACACATCAAATGCCTTATGTTGAGCTTAAACTTGCTGCGAGTTTAGATGGTCGAACAGCATTAGCAAATGGTCTCAGCAAGTGGATAACAGGCCCTAAAGCGCGATCGGATGTACAACATTTTCGTGCGCAAGCTGGGGCTATTTTATCGACCAGTGCCACGGTGATTGCCGATAATCCATCACTTAATGTACGTTGGAGTGAGCTTGATGCATCTGTCCAGCAGCAATATCCTCAGTCAGCGTTGCGCCAACCTATACGGGTCATTATTGATAGTCAGAATCGATTGACGCCTGAATATCAACTCTTCAACTTACCGGGCAAGACTATCCTCGCTCGAACAACACTCGGTACTGAAGTGTGGCCTGATTCTGTGCAGCAGTGGAAAATTCCTACTCAAACTAACAGTAACCAGCTTGATCTTGTGGCGTTGATGTCACGGTTAGCAACTTACGGTATTAATCATATTTGGGTTGAAGCTGGGGCGGGTTTGGCTGGTGCATTGCTACAACAACAATTGGTTGATAGTTTGATTTTATATCAAGCACCTAAATTGATGGGCCGTGATAGTCGTGGCTTAATTGATATTACGGGGCTGACATCAATGGCACAAACACCACTGTTAACAATCACTGATGTAGGGTTGATTGGTGATGATATTCGTATTATGGCAACGGTAAATAAGAATAAATAAAATAGTGAAATTAAGGGTTTATCATGTTCACTGGAATTATAGAAGCTGTCGGTAAAATATCAGCCCTGACACCTAAAGGTGTGGATGTTTCTGTTACTGTTGATTCAGGATCGTTAGATTTAGCAGATGTTAAATTAGGCGATAGTATTGCAACAAATGGCGTTTGTCTTACTGTCGTAAAACTAACCGGTAAAGGTTATGTTGCGGATCTTTCTTTAGAAACATTACACCGTACGGCTTTTGCAAATTACAAAGCAGGCCAAGTAGTTAATTTAGAAAAAGCGATGTTGGCAACGACACGTTTTGGCGGTCATATGGTTTCTGGCCATATTGATGCTGTTGCTGAAGTGATTGAGCGCCAGCATATTGGTCGTGCGATTGAATTTTGGATTAAAGTACCGCCACAGCTTGCTAAGTATATTTCAGAGAAAGGTTCTGTGGCTGTTGATGGCATTAGCTTGACTGTGAATGCTGTTCGTGGTGATGAGTTTAAGTTAACGATTGTGCCACATACTGCATCCGAAACGACCATGGCTGATTTTAAAGTCGGTCGAAAAATTAACCTTGAGGTTGATGTTATCGCGCGTTACCTTGAACGCTTAATGCTTGGCAATAAAGCGGCAGAGAAAAAATCTAAAGTAACGATGGATTTATTGGCGAGAACTGGGTTTCTCGGTTAAGCATTGCTTTATGCTCAATAAAGCGACATAAGAATAAGGGTAGTATTATGATAAGTAGTGCAAAAGAAATCATTGATGATATTCGCCAAGGAAAAATGGTTATTCTGATGGATGATGAAGATCGTGAAAATGAAGGCGATCTGATTATTGCATCACAACATATCACGCCTGAAGCGATTAACTTTATGGCGACGAATGGCCGTGGATTAATTTGCTTAACATTAAGCAAAACACGTTGTCAGAAATTAGGTTTACCGTTGATGGTTCAAGATAATACTGAACAATTTGGGACGCCTTTTACTATTTCTATTGAAGCTGCAACGGGTGTCACTACCGGTATTTCAGCGGCTGATCGTTCTCGTACAGTACAAGCTGCTGTTGCTGCTGATGCTACCGCGGCTAATATTGTTATGCCTGGTCATATCTTCCCGCTAATGGCGCAAGAAGGTGGTGTACTGACACGAGCTGGACATACTGAAGCTGGTTGTGATGTTGCACGTCTTGCAGGCCTTGAACCATCAAGTGTTATTGTGGAAATTTTAAATGAAGACGGTACCATGGCACGTCGTCCTCAGTTAGAAATTTTTGCTGAAAAACATAACCTAAAATTAGGTACAATTGCCGATCTTATTGAATATCGTAATCTCCATGAAACGACGATTGAGCGTGTTGGTGAATGTAAGCTCAATACCGAATTCGGTGAGTTTGATATGATCACGTATCGCGATAAAATCGACGATCAAATTCATTATGCGTTGCGTAAAGGCGACGTTGAAGCAAATGCAGCCACATTAGTACGGGTGCATTTACAAGATACCTTTAAAGATATTTTACAATCAGGTGCCACACAGTGGACATTACCTGCGGCGATGCAACGTATCAGTGCTGAAAATGGCGTGCTGGTGGTGTTGAGTAAACAAGAGTCAGCCAATAATATTATCAATAAAGTAAAAAATATTGCAGCTGAAAATGAAGGTCGTCCGCAAGTAAAAGTGAGTCCTTATAACCCATCTCGTCAAGTGGGTATTGGTTCGCAAATTTTATCTGATTTAGGTGTTACTAAAATGCGTTTGTTGTCATCAAGCACCCAACGTTATCATTCACTATCAGGGTTTGGCCTTGAAGTGGTTGAATATATTTGCGAATAGTCGTGAATTTTAGCGGACACTATAAATTAACGGAGCATTATTTTTATTGATAATGCTTGCTTATTGGTTGGTTCTACAACGAATAAGCAATAAATATTAACAAATCCTCTGAAACCGACGGTTGTTCATAGCAGACATATCGTAAAGTGTGTTAGACTCCCGCGGTTTCTAAAACTGGAAAAACATAGTCACAGGAAGGCCCATGAAGGTAATTGAAGGCGCCATTGCGGCACCAAACGCAAAAATTGCTATCGTAATTTCTCGCTTTAATAGCTTTATTAACGAAAGTTTACTTTCAGGTGCATTAGATGCGCTGAAACGTCAAGGCCAGGTTAGTGAAGATAATATCACTGTTGTTCGTTGCCCTGGTGCTTATGAACTACCGCTTGTTGCCCAGCAAGTCGCGAAGAGTGATCGCTATGATGCTATCGTAGCATTAGGCTCAGTTATTCGTGGTGGAACACCTCATTTTGACTATGTTGCCGGTGAGTGTAATAAAGGTCTAGCACAAGTAGCACTAGAGTATAATACTCCAGTTGCTTTTGGTGTCTTGACTGTTGATTCTATAGAACAAGCCATTGAGCGTGCCGGTACCAAGGCTGGTAATAAAGGGGCAGAGGCTGCACTAAGCGCGCTCGAAATGGTAAATGTCCTGTCCCAAATCGAATCCTAATGGGGGTTACTGTGAAACCAGCCGCGCGTCGTAATGCACGTCAATTTGCTGTACAAGCAATTTATTCTTGGCAACTTACTAAAGGTAATGTTGCTGATATTGAGCAATATTTCCTTTCAGGCGATAAGTTTGAAGAAGAAGAACATCAAGCGGAGGCGCCTGCATGTACAGCGCCAGAAACTGATGTTGTTTATTTCCGTGATTTATTCGCAGGTGTCGTATTAAGCCATCAAGAACTTGATAGCAAAATGCGTCCATACTTGTCTCGTCCGCTTCAGGATCTAGACCAGATGGAACTTGCGCTACTTCGTCTTGCAATGTACGAAATGGTTAAACGTGAAGACGTACCATTTAAAGTTGTGATCAACGAAGCCATCGAATTAGCAAAACTTTTCGGTGCTGAAGATAGCCACAAATTCGTCAATGGTGTGTTAGATAAAGCTGCACCAACTTTACGTAAAAAAGATAAATAAATTTTTGTTACGTTGAGTACGATGAAAGAAGTCAGCTTATTAGCTGGCTTTTTTTTTACTTAAGGAATAGAAAATTATGGCAAAAAATGAATTTGATATCATTAATCATTATTTTGCGCACCAACAACAGCAACGTGATGATGTCGTTTTAGCGATTGGTGATGATTGCGCCTTAGTTGATGTACCTGCTAATTATCATGTCGCAATAAGTACTGATTCATTAGTTGCGGGCACACATTTTTTAGTCGATGCCGATCCTGCTTTTGTCGCTTATAAAGCATTAGCATCTAATATAAGTGATTTAGCGGCAATGGGGGCAACCCCAGCGTGGGTGTCATTAGCGTTAACATTGCCAACTATTGATGAAGCGTGGTTAGCGCCTTTTTGCCATAGTTTTTTTGAACTTGCTAATCGATATAATATTCAATTGATTGGTGGTGATACCACTAAAGGCCCGTTGAGTATTACCTTAACTGTGCAAGGATTAGTGCCTCGCGGTCAGGCATTAACCCGCAGTGGCGCACAAGTGGGGGATGATGTTTATGTTACGGGTAACCTTGGTGATAGTGCCGCAGGACTTGCACTGATATTAAATCAGTCCCAATGTGATCAACGTCTAACGAAGGTACTGGTTGAACGGCATTTTAAAGCCCACCCTCGGGTTAATGTTGGTGAGGCTTTACGTGGTATCGCTTCTGCTGCATTGGATATCTCTGATGGCGTGATTGCGGATGTAAAACATATTGGTGAGCGTTCTCAAGTTGCGATTGAGGTTGATGTTGAAAAATTACCCTTGTCGGCTGAGCTGCTCGCATTTTGTGATGGTGATTGCCAACAAGCGCAACAGTTAGCATTAACCAGTGGCGAAGAATATGAACTTTGCTTTACCGCTTCAAAAGCTAATCGAGATGCATTGAAGATGGCTTTAGCGCATACTAATGTTAAATATAGTTGTATTGGTCAAGTGATCGCAGGGCGTGGTTTATTGTTATTACAGTTAGGTAAACCAGTAAGTTGGAAATTATCCGGCTGGGATCATTTTGTCGTCACAAATAAGTAAGGTATTAACGTGAGCACAAATCCAAAAGATTTATTAAAAATGAATAATCCTTGGCACTTATTAGCCACAGGATTTGGCAGTGGTTTAGCTAAATATATTCCTGGTACCATGGGAACGCTAGCCGCCATTCCGTTATACCTTATTCTTGCTCAATTGCCTTTTGGTTGGTATTTAGTCGCCGTTTTGGTTGCTGCTCTTATCGGAATACGTATTTGTCATATCACCTCTACTGACATGAAAGTGCATGATCATGGCAGTATTGTATGGGATGAATTCGTTGGTTTTTGGATCACAATGGCAGTTGCACCCACCGTATCCTGGAAATGGATATTGGCTGGTTTTATTCTATTCCGCTTTTTTGACATGTTAAAACCATGGCCGATCAGTTGGCTAGATAAACATGTTGAAGGTGGTTTTGGAATTATGATTGATGATGTTCTTGCTGGCTTTATGGCAATGATTTCATTATGGTTTATTGGCTACTGGTTTGGTTTTTAAGTCTTAGTTTGAACAAAGTAGTTAATAAAAAAGCCATGAAAGATTATTTTCATGGCTTTTTTGTTGGTACTGGTTGCTATGCTATTAATGACAATTTATTTAGCCATATAAGCAAGAATTTGTTTTTCGATGCCTGCACCATCTATTTCCAGCATTTGATGTAACTCAGCTTGAGTACCTTGTTCGATAAAACGATCAGGTAAGCCGATAGTCAGTACGGGCATAATGCATTTTTGTTGCATTAAGAATTCGATGACACCGCTACCTGCGCCGCCAGCAATCACATTTTCTTCAACAGTGACCAATACATCATGATTAGCGGCTAATTCAAGAATTAAGGCTTCATCAAGTGGTTTTACAAACCGCATATCAGCAACAGTAGCATTTAATTTTTCAGCGGCATCTAGGCTATAACCTAACATGGCGCCAAAGTTTAAAATGGCTACTTTTTTACCTTGACGTCGAATAATACCTTTACCCATTTCAAGCGCAGTCATGGTTGTTTCAACTGCCGTACCTAAGCCACAACCACGTGGATAACGTACTGCTGTTGGTCCTTGATGTTGATGGCCGGTATAAAGCATTTGGCGACATTCATTTTCATCGCTCGGCGCCATGATCACCATGTTAGGGATACAGCGCATAAAGCTAATATCAAATGCACCTTGATGGGTTTGACCATCTGCGCCAACTAAACCTGCACGATCAATAGTAAACATTACCGGTAAATTCATAATGGCAACATCATGAATTAATTGGTCATAACCGCGTTGTAAGAAGGTTGAGTAAATAGCTACAATCGGATGATAACCACCAATTGCCATCCCACTTGCTAGTGTAACTGCGTGTTGTTCTGCAATCGCAACATCAAAATATTGGTCTGGGTATTCTTTTGAAAAGCGTACCATGCCAGAGCCTTCACGCATGGCAGGTGTGATCGCCATCAGTTTGTCGTCAACCGCGGCCATATCACACAGCCAGTCACCAAATATTTTAGAAAACGTTGGGCTGGTATTTTTGGCTTTAGGCAGTGGCTTTTCACTTAAATCAAATTTTGGAACTGCATGGTAATTGATCGGATCGGCTTCTGCTGGTGCATAGCCTTTGCCTTTTTTAGTCATGATATGCAGAAATTGCGGCCCTTTAAGCTGGCGCATATTCTTGAGCGTTTTCACTAACTCATCAATATCATGGCCATCAATGGGGCCGATATAATTAAATCCAAGTTCTTCAAACATGGTGCTAGGTACGACCATGCCTTTAATGTGTTCTTCTGCGCGTTTAACGATTTCTTTAATCGGTGGCGCATTAGACAGTACTTTTTTGCCGCTTTCACGAATGGAAGCGTAAAAATTACCTGATAATAAATGGGCGAGGTGATTGCTTAAGCCTCCCACATTTTCCGAAATTGACATTTCATTGTCATTAAGAATGACGAGCATATCACTGTGTATATCACCAGCATGGTTCATGGCTTCAAATGCCATGCCCGCAGTGATAGCACCATCGCCAATAATGCTGACAACTTTTCGGCCTTGACCTTCTTTTTCTGCAGCAATCGCCATGCCTAAACCAGCACTAATTGAAGTAGAAGAATGGCCTACTGACAATACATCATATTCACTTTCGTCACGCCAAGGAAAAGGATGTAATCCACCTTTTTGGCGAATAGTTGACATCTTGTCACGACGGCCAGTTAAAATTTTGTGTGGGTAAGCTTGATGGCCAACATCCCAGATCACATGATCAAATGGGGTATTATAGACATAGTGAAGCGCAACGGTCAGTTCAACTGTACCGAGTCCTGAGGCAAAGTGGCCGCTGGTTTGGCTAACCGTCTTGAGTAAATAAGTACGTAACTCATCACAGACTTGAGGTAGACTTTCAGCGGGCAATAATCGTAATTCATCTGGCGTGTTAGCTAATGCGAGATGCGGGTATTTTGATATATCCAAAGTCATAACAGTTCGGCGCTTTTACTGATTCTAGTTGTTGCGCTCGATAATATATCGGGCAAAAACTTCCAATTGATAGGTATTGTAAGGTATTGCTGCTAATGCTTGTAGCGCTTCTTGATAAAGTTGTTGCGATTTTTGTTGTGCGCCTTCTAATCCAAGCAATGCTGGGTAGGTACTTTTATCGAGTTCTATATCTGAACCTTGAGGCTTACCTAGCGTTTCAGTGTCGCTGATTACATCTAAAATGTCATCTTGAACTTGAAAAGCGAGGCCGATAGCATCAGCATATTTATCGAGCTGTGGCAGAATTTCTCGTCCTTTTTCACCCGCAGCGAGTGCACCTAATCGAACCGCACAACGGATCAATGCACCTGTTTTGTGTTTATGAATTAATTCTAGTTGCTCAAGCCCAACATGTTGACCTTCTGCTTCTAAATCGAGCGCTTGTCCTTGACACATACCCGCCGCCCCAGAGGCTTGTGCTAATTCGCTAACCATAGCAATACGTTGTTGATGTCCTTCTGGACTCAAGCGGCCTTGGGCAATAATTTCAAAGGCTAATGTTTGTAATGCATCACCCGCTAAAATGGCGATCGCTTCATTAAAAGCAATATGGCAAGTCGGTTGACCACGACGTAAAGCATCGTTATCCATTGCGGGTAAATCATCATGAATTAATGAATACGCATGGATACATTCAACGGCAGCCGCGGCGGTATCGAGATCATCATAATCGACACCTAGCATATTGCCTGTCACGTATGTCAAATAAGGACGAGCCCGTTTTCCGCCAAGCAGAGTACCATGCTTCATGGCTTCTAGTAGCGTTTGATCTGCAAAAGGTTGTTTCGTTAACCAAGTTATTAAGCATTGGTTATTGCGTTGTTGCAGCGTTTTAAGTGTCTGTGATAACGGTACGCTATTCGTCATGGCTTGGCTCAAAGTCTGTTAATGGTGCATTATCGTCAGCGCGTAATAAAATTTCTACTCGCTGTTCTGCTTGAGTTAACTTTAACTGACTATTGCGAGCCAATGAAATACCACGCTCAAATTTCTTCAGCGCATCTTCCAGTGGGATATCACCCGATTCTAGTTCATTGACAATGGCGTCTAGCTCATCAAGTGCGGCTTCGAATGCCATATTTTCTGGTTTTTTTGCTGCCATATCATTTTCACTCTTATCTAAGTGCAAGAAAAATAACGTAGTGACTATCTAAGGTCAAATTATGTCACAGTAATCTGTGCCACAGACAGTAATTTTCATAGTAGAGATCGATAAATGTCACTTAATGATAGAAATAAAACCCTAAATGAAACGTGATTATGGTCGATAAAGAGTTAGCTTGCGATAGATAGTGCTGTTGACGTTTTATCCTATGATCGCAATCTTTTATTTTATGGGCTGATATGGCACTGTTATTTGATGAACAGTGGGCATTATCCTTATAAATTTTTGTTTTATGTTAATTGGCTGTCAGAGCGTTAAATTAAGAATTAAAAATGACAGTTAAGGAGATGCCGCGTGGATTTGGCAACACTTATTGGTTTGGTTGGTTCATTTGCTTTTATTGTAATGGCAATGTTAGTGGGGGGGGATTTAGCGATGTTTGCTGATACCTCATCAGTCTTGATTGTTTTTGGCGGCAGTTTGTTTATTGTGCTGATGAAATACAATGGCAGTCAGTTTTTTGGAGCAACAAAAATTGCGGCTAAGGCATTTATATTTAAAACCGATAAACCTGATGATCTTATCGCTCAAATTGTCACGATGGCTGATGCTGCACGAAAAGGTGGTTTTTTAGCGCTTGAAGAAATGGAAGTAGAAAATCTTTTTTTACGCAAAGGTATTGATTTACTTGTTGATGGCCATGATGCAGATACGGTGCGAATGATTTTAAGAAAAGATATTTCATTAACCAATGAACGTCATGAGCAAGGCGCAAGTATTTTTTCTGCGCTAGGGGATGTTGCCCCTGCCATGGGAATGATAGGAACACTCATTGGTTTGGTGGCGATGTTATCTAATATGGATGATCCTAAATCTATCGGGCCTGCGATGGCGGTGGCATTGTTAACCACACTTTATGGTTCTATTTTGGCAAATATGGTGGCATTACCTATCGCTGATAAACTGATGTTACGTAAAAATGAAGAGCGTTTAAATCGATTACTGATTCTTGATGGTGTATTAGCGATTCAAGAAGGTCAAAATCCACGCGTGATAGATAGTTATTTGAAAAATTATTTGCATGAGAAAAAACGACGTTTAAATTTTGATGAATAAGGGTAGATGATGGATTATTTACCACCACAACAAAAAAAAGGCGCACCCGCATGGATGGCGACTTTTGCTGATTTAGCTACGCTATTGATGTGTTTTTTCGTATTGCTACTGTCATTTTCTGAAATGGATGTCCTTAAATTTCAACAAATTGCTGGATCAATGAAAAATGCATTTGGGGTTCAAAATGTATTAAATGTTAATGATATCCCTAAAGGTACCAGTGTTATTGCTCAAGAATTTCGACCAGGACGACCAGAGCCGACCCCGATTGAGGTGATTATGCAACAGACGATTGATATCACTAAACGCTCATTAGATTTTCATGACGGTCTGGCGGAACGTGATGGAGGTAGCCGTAAAAACGCTGCTACATCGGATCGTGGTAACCGTGATAGTTCTACGCAGAAGAAACAGAGCCAGCAACAAGCACAAATAAAATCACAAGCTCTGACTGCTCAGATTTTAACTCAAGCATTGGCGCGAGAGATCACTAACAACACGGTGGAGATTGAATCGTTTGGACAGCAATTAGTGATTCGTATCAAAGAAAAAGGCGCGTTTCCTGAAGGCTCTGCATTTTTACAACCTAAATTTATACCGCTTATTAAGCAAGTCACTGAGTTAGTTAAAGATGTACCAGGGATTATCCGTATTAGTGGTCATACAGATAATCAAGTGTTAGATTCTGAACTTTACCGTTCAAAGTGGGATATATCTTCCCAACGCGCGGTGTCGGTAGCACAAGTAATGGAACAAGTGAAAGGTTTTGATCGAAAACGAATGCGAGTGGTGGGTATGGCTGATACTGCTCCAATTGCCGATAATAAAACCCCGCAGGGAAGACGTCGTAATCGGCGAGTTGAAATTTCAATAGTGCAAGGCAAACCATATTACTCTAAAGAAATTAGTTCCCATCAACCGTAACTAATAATTTTTATGGGTATATTTGCTGGTTGGGGAGATTGCGACTAAGGTAAACACAGCACAAATACTAATAATAATTGCGTGACGGAGTAAGATAAGTTGTGCTGTTAGCATATCCTTGTTTCAGTGGCCGACACCTTGCTGTATAATTTGCGCCTTTAATTCCGTTTGGTACTTTATTCTGTTTGGTACTTTAGACCCAGTGAAGCGAAGTGTGTTATGAAATTTATAGTTAAACCACATCCAGAGATTTTTGTTAAAAGTGACTCAGTACGTAAGCGTTTTATCAAAATTCTTGAGTCTAACCTGCGTATTATTTTAAAGCGTCAGTCTGAATCTGTTAGTGTTTATAACCGTCGTTTTTCGTTAGAAGTGAACGAACCTGACGTAACTAAACGTGACATGGTGCTTACAGCCCTAATGCAAACACCAGGTATTCACCACTCACTTGAAGTTCAACAGACGGAATTTACTGATCTTCATAATATCTTTGAGAAAACACTGGAACTTGTTGGTGACAGTCTTGAAGGTAAAACATTCTGTGTGCGTGCTAAACGTGTAGGTAAACATGATTTTACTTCGATTGAAGCAGAACGTTATGTTGGTGGTGGTCTTAATCAAGCGGTTGAGTCTGCAAAAGTAAAACTTAAAAAACCTGATATTACGGTTAATATTGAGATTGAGAATAATTTACTTAACCAAGTGTTATTCCGCCACAAAGGTTTAGGTGGTTTCCCTCTTGGTACACAAGAAGATGTATTAAGCCTTATTTCTGGTGGCTTTGACTCTGGTGTTTCAAGTTATCTTCATATTAAACGCGGCAGTAAAGTGCATTACTGTTTCTTTAATCTTGGTGGTCCTGTTCATGAGATTGGTGTGAAGCAAGTTGCTCACTTCTTGTGGAAAAAATACGGTTCATCTGCCAAAGTTAAATTTATTGCCGTTGATTTTGATCCTGTTGTTGGCGAGATTTTAGAAAAAGTCGATAACGGTCAAATGGGTGTAGTCCTAAAGCGTATGTTTATGCGTGCTGCGGGTCGTATTGCTGAGAAGTTCGGTATTCAAGCATTAGTGACTGGTGAAGCGTTAGGTCAGGTTTCAAGCCAAACACTGACTAACCTTCGCATGATTGATAACGTGACTGATACGTTAATTCTTCGTCCACTAATTAACTGGGATAAAGAAGATATTATCGATGTATCACGCCAGATTGGTACTGAAGATTTTTCGGCAACTATGCCTGAGTTCTGTGGTGTAATTTCAAAGAGTCCAACAATTAAAGCTGTAAAATCAAAGCTTGAGATTGAAGAAGAGAAGTTTGATTTTACTATTCTTGATCGCGTTATAGATGAGGCACGAGTGATGGATATTCGTGAAATCGAAAAACAGAGCCAAGAACAAGTCCCTGAAATTGAATTAGTCGAGCACATCGCTGAAGATGCTATTGTGCTTGATATTCGTAGCCCAGATGAAGAAGATGAAAGCCCGCTAGAACTTGACGGTGTGGAAGTGAAACATATTCCATTCTACAAGTTAGCGACTCAGTTTGGTGACTTACCCAAAGAGAAGACTTACTTACTTTACTGTGCTCATGGTGTGATGAGTCGTTTACAAGCTTTATACTTGAAAGAGCATGGCTTCGAAAACGTAAAAGTATATCGTCCGCTATAATTAATGCCATGTGCGCGGATCTAATACCGCGCTTGTGACATCAAAAAAGCCCTCAATGATCTGATCATTGAGGGCTTTTTTTAATGCTGACGGTGCGACATTAACGCTCAGGCATAATATCGTAATGCATGTTTGGCCACACCACCATCGATTCAGCAATCGTGGCTGTTCTGGCCTTATTGGTTAACTGAGTAACAATATCAAGCGCAAATTCTTGTGCTGTACCCGGGCCTTGACTCGTCAGTAGTCGAGCATGTTTATCATACACCACGCGCTTAGGGCGTAATTGTGGCGCTGGAATTTGATCATGAAAAGCGGGATGACAGGTCATTATCGCTTTAGTAAACATGTCATTAGCGGCAAACATAATGGCAGGTGTGGCACAAATAGCGGCAATCAATTTACCATCATAATGGTGTTGTTTAACAAACTCGACCACCAACGGGCTATCACGAAAATGCTCTGCTCCTGCAACGCCTCCGGGTAATACCACTGCATCAAATTGTTCATCTGCAATGGCGATTAATGCGGTATCAGCGACTAGTTTAATGCCACGTGACCCATCAACAATTAATGCACCATCTTCAGCTGCACTGGCCACAATAACCTCAAATTGAGCCCGTTTTAAAATAGCGATAGCATTAATCGCTTCCATTTCTTCAGTGCCGGGGGCAATACAAACGACGACGCGAGGACATAATTCAGGCATGGTTTAGTGACTCCATATGTTTAATTGCCTGCCATAATTGATTGTTTATTGGTGTATCAATCTTGTGGCGTTGGGCTTGTTGAACTAAATATCCATTAATATAATCGATTTCAGTGCGTCGATGATGAAAAATATCACGGTTCATGGAGGAATAATTATTAGCTGTCGCGGTAATAACATTATCGACTTGGTGGCGTAGCTGTTGTTGAGTGGTAGTAAAACCTTCAGCGGTCATGACTTGTGCAACTTCTAAGTAAATAGCATCGAGCTGTGATTGATAACAGGCTTGTGCTAAATCACCATTACAACATTGATGAAGCGCGGTGAGCGGGTTAATGGCACAATTGATGGCCAGTTTTTGCCATAGCGGCTGATAGATATTAGCTTGCCATTGCGCAGGCGCTAAAGCAGCATCAAACAGAGTGGCGATATGGGACAGAGATTGTGCAGGGTCATTGATAGCGCCCAGTGAGGTTTGCCCTAAGCCAGTGTGCTGGATCGTTGTCTGGGTAGGTTTAAAAGCTGCTTGAGAGGTAGTGGCATAGATAATCGGATTATGCGGCAATAATTGTTGAACCTGCGACTGAGTACCGATGCCATTATGCATAATAATTACCACGCAATCAGTATTCAAATAAGGCAATAGCGGCGTCAGTGCGGTAACAACTTGAAATGCTTTAACAGTAACAATAAGTAGTTCACTGGCTGCGAGAGCATGAGGATCGTTACAGTTGAAGTGATGGCTATCGGTTGTGGTTGGTGAGGTTAATTCACTAAAATGCAGTGTTGTTTCAGTCGCAGAATGTCGAGTCCACAATTGTACAGTATGCTGTTGTTGGGTTAATTTTACCGCCCATAATGCACCAATAGCACCAGCGCCTAACAGGGTTATGTTCACAGTCGAATCCGTTATTAGCCTAATTTATTGCATGATAACATTGTGGCTAATTACAGCGATCAAAAAAGGCGCCATCAGCGCCTTTTTTTATGGTGTTATACCATCAGCTTAGAACTTGTAAGATAGGCTGAAGTATTGTGAAACACCTGATGATTTCAGACCGAAAGTACCGTCATCAATACCGTATACATTATGGTAAGCCTTTAGACCGTAACCTACTGCGTAGTGATCTGAGTGCCATACGATACCGTTGTACATTACACCGCCATTGCTTGCTGATGTGTATTCTTTCTTCATACCAAATTGGTAATCAATGTAACCTTGGTAAGAAATGAAAGTACCGTTTTCAAAGGTGTAAACAGGTTTGAACCAGTTAGTTGATACTTGGTAACCGTTCCAATCTTTAACGTTCATGTCATACAATGAGTAAACGTTAAAGCCCATTTTGCCTAACCATGGCACTTCAATATCAGAACCTAAACCAACGAAGTAGTTATTAACGCCGCCGTTGTTACCGCCCCAGTTAAATAGTGTTGCTACATAAAGTTCTTTTACTGGGCCGAAAGATAGGTCTTTACCAGTTAATGCGTCAAGAGAAATGCGAGGTGCAAATTTCATGAACATTTTATCATCTGCTGATGCTTTATCGCTGCTATCAGAGTTAGCTAGGTTAAATACATCAACATAACCATAAAGATCAAAAATTCCTGAACGACCGCCAAATTCCATTTCTAGGTAATCGTGACCTGAATGTGCATCTGCAGGGCGAGGTAATTCTTTCAGCGCGTACATTAAGTTGAATTGCATCCACTTATAATCATTTTTGTGGATGTTGTCAGAGTAATCTGCTGCATTAGCTAACGAAGGTAATGCAGTTGCTGCTAAAACGCTTAATGCTACTAGTGATTTGCGCATCTTGTTATCTCGCTCATGTTGATCTAGATGGTGGATTCTGGCCGCCCCGTTTGTTGGCGCTGATTCTAGTGCTTTATTACTCGTTTGGGAATGAAACGATTGCGCAATCCTTTACCATTTGTGATCATGATCTAATGTAATCGATTACATTAATTAAAAATGTGACATTGATCCACTGAGGAAAGATTAGAATGAACTTAAAATTGTCTTAATAGACTAACGACGCTCAATTAGAGTAGTGAGTTTTAGCAAGTCGGTGATGGAAGTTAGCGAGTTATGGCTAACTTCCGTGGCGATATGATTATCTTTAAGATGATTCGGTTGGTTTGGTAACAATATTTAGCGCCGAATTATTAGCTAAGATTCGAATTAATATTAATACCGGAACACCCATTAAAGCGGTGGTTAAGAAAAAAGCATTGTAACCAAAGTGGTCGATATAGATGCCAGAAAAACCCGCAAGAAATTTAGGAAATAATACCATTATCGAACTAAACAACGCATATTGGGTTGCTGAGAATGCGACATTGGTTAAACTTGACATAAAGGTAATAAATGCTGCTGTCGCAATACCTGCACCAAGGTTATCCGCTGAAATAACCAGTGTTAGCATTTCAAGGTTATTACCGACATAGCTAAAGACAATAAATAATAAGTTAGTAATCGCTGATAATAGTGCACCTAGCGCTAATATTTTAAGCGTACCAAATTTACTGACTAAAATACCACCCAGTCCAGCACCCGCAATCGTCATTGCTACCCCAAAGATTTTTGAGACGGAAGCGACTTCATTTTTAGTAAAGCCCATATCAACATAGAACACATTGGCCATCACCCCCATGACAATATCTGAAATGCGGTAACAACTAATTAAAAGTAATATCAAGAGGGCATTTTTACCATAACGCTGAAAGAAATCTCGAAATGGCATAATAACGGCGGTATAAAACCAAGCACTTAAATTAGCATGGTGTTTATTATAGCCTTTATCAATAAGTTGTAGTTTGTAGTCGGTTTCTATTTTATTGATGGCACTATTATCAATGATAGGTTCTTTGATAATAAACGTGGTGACAACGCCAATGAGCATCATTGCCGCCATCATAAAGTAAGCACTTTTCCAACCACTAGGATCATAGTCAGTATCTGAACCAAACCAAGCCGCAAAAGCTAATGTGCCAGCACCTGCCATGATCATCGCTAAGCGATAACCGGCTAAATAGGTTGCTGATAATGCTGCTTGCATACGCTCGGTTGCAAGTTCAATACGGAAAGCATCAATAACAATATCTTGCGTGGCAGAGGCAAAAGCGACCATGATGGCAAAAATAGCGAATTGAAATAAATCAGTTTGCGGGTTACTTAACGCCATGCCGCATAATGATAAAATAATAATAAGTTGTGAAAATAGCATCCAGCCGCGACGACGGCCAAATAAGCGTGAAAATATCGGTAATGGAAAACGATCCACTAACGGTGACCATGCCCATTTAAAACCGTAAGCTAAAGCGACCCAGCTAAAAAAACCAATACTTGTTTTACTCACATCGGCTTCACGGAGCCAAAAAGACAGAGTACCAAACACCAATAAGATCGGTAATCCTGATGAAAATCCGAGTGCTAACATGATTAAGGACTTAGAGTTAGCGTAAACGCGCCAGCCCTGAGTGTTTTGTTGAGGTGCCGCTTTATCCATATATTCCTCTGGAAATCAAGGTAACAATACTCGTCGCGAGTGTGCTGAATTCTTAAAATGTTGATCGTAAAATGAAAGCTTATCAGCTCTCAGTTTTTTACGCATTGACTTGATGATTTTCAGACAAATATTTTACTGTTTAATTCTGTCTTATTGGTTATTTATATCAATTAATAATATTAAGGGCGATTTATCGTAGCGATTTGGGGGCAAGGGCCAATATTGAGTAAATAACAACTGAGGGTTACGACCTTGTGTTGGATAAAGCTGTCTCCCATTAATTGGTAATCACTAATGCCATTTAATGTCTGAATTAAAGTCCAATAACTGGCTTCATATTGATTGGCAGGTTGTGGATTATCATGAGGGAGTATCCACCATTGTGCTAATTGATGGTTAAATACATTTTGTAGTTGAATGTAAGTAATATCACCGTGGCTGGTGGCAATCGCATTGAATGCAAGAATGGGTGCGTTATCGACAATAAACTGTTGTAAACGCCGTTCTTGTGCGGGGATTGCGGGATGATTATAAGCAAGTGTCAACATAGACATCACCTGTTATGTGAGTGATTACGCACATAACAGATGACGTAATCACATTATTTAATGACTTTCATAGCTTCAATAATAATCGGTTGCTGGGGTATATCACTCATACCTGTTTGTGGGTTAGATGTTGTCGGTATCGTTGCCATTTTTTCAACAACAGGGAAGCCTTTAATTACCTTACCAAATACAGCATAGCCTGTTCGGTTGCCTTGGGTATTTAAGAAATCATTATTTGCAAGATTGATATAAAACTGACGGGTGGCTGAGTTTGGATTTTGAGTACGAGCCATTGCAATGGTTGCCATATTATTGGGTAAACCATTATCCGCTTCATTCTTGATTGGCGGGTAGCTAGGACGCTGTTTTAACGCTTGATTAAAACCGCCACCTTGTGCCATAAAACCAGGAATGACACGATGGAAGATAGTACCGACATAACTACCATCATCAACGTAACGTAAAAAGTTTTTAGTGGTAATCGGTGCTTTTGCTTCATTTAACTCAACGGTAAAGTTACCTAAGTTAGTTGTAACAAGTACTTTTGTCGCAGCACTAACGGGTAATGCTACCAATAAGCATAAAGCTAATAAAAAACGCGACATTATATGTTCTCCGTAAGGTATTTATTTAGTTCACTGTCATTAGCGACTTCAGTGAGTACAGAATTGATGAGTTTATTCATGCTTATTGCGATATCTTTATTCGACGCAGTTAGTGCATCTTCACGACTTGAGTTGCCTGAATAGTGTTTAATAAACTGTCCATTCGGCGTATTTACCGTTAATTGCAATTGTAGCTCACTGCGCATGTTATATTCCACCAGTCCCTGTTTTATTGTGACTAGTGCTTTTTCTACGGTAACTGCCATGGTTGAGGTTGCATTGTTATTAATGCTAAAGCCTTGACCAGTAAGTTGTTGTGCTAATACGTGGCGTAATGTTAATGACAGTGGTTGTTGTGGCTGGACCACTTCTACATTTTCAGTACTGCCATTATCAATGACGGCAATATAACTATTCGGCGCTTGATCAACGCAGGTTAGATTGAGTGTTTTGTTATGTGCCCACGGTTGTGAAGTCAATACAGCGGTAGGCATTAATGCAAGGGGAGCTGGTGGTGTAGCAGCGCATGCACTTAATACCAATGTTGATACCAGGACAAAGTATTTTTTGATCATAAAGCATTCCCTTGGCTTATCAGTAAAAGTAGATAATTACTGCCGTTTAAATATCAATTTAGACGACAATAAATATTGGTTTATTTTATTGCACGTAATACAACAAATTTATCATTATGACCAATAGTATCAACTTTGGTAAAAATGCGGTTTAATTTCTCATGATATTGCAATTGACGATTACCAATGATAATTAATTCACCATTTTGACGTAATACTCGCTGGGCATCACAGAACATTTGCCAAGCAATATGATCGGTAATAGTATTATTTTGATGGAACGGTGGGTTACATAACACTAGGTCAGCACTTTGATTATTAAAGTCATCTAAGCAGTTGGCAACCATAACATTGAAGTTTTTTGTACTTGCAAGATTTAGTTGTGCATTTTCACGGCAAGAAGCAACGGCCATAAAGCTTTCATCTACACCGGTCACATTAGCATGAGGATTTAAGCGTGCTGCTTTAATACCAATCACACCATTACCACATCCAAGATCAATAATGTCTTTATATTGCGGTTTTGATGGAATGAAATCTAATAAAAATCGACCACCGATATCTAAACTATCACTTGAAAATACATTGGCATAATTAGTCATCGTTAAATCATGCTCAGGTACTGTCCAGCTCGTAGGCTGTGGCATTGGCATCGCTAGTGATTTATTGACGGTAGTGAATATCAATCGTGCTTTTTTAACCGCGAGAGAAGTTTTGGTCGTGCCTAAATATTTCTCAAACAATTTTAAGGTTGATGAGTGAATTTCTTTCGCTTTACCTGTTGTAATCACTACACAATCTTGTGGTAATAGGTGACAAAGTTGTTGTAATTGCCAGCTAAGTAGACGATTGTTTTTAGGTTGCTTAATCAATACTAGTTGTGGATTTTCGGGTAATTCAGCGAGACAATCAATAATAGTGGCTGCCGGTAAATTATTGGCATTTAAGTTATTAATAATGGCTTGCTGGGTGATAAAAGAATCCGTCACTGTAGTAACGGGTGCTTGGTTTGCAAACCAGCAACTTAATGCACCAAAATTATCATTGAGGATTAATATTGGCCGTAGAGGATCAATATCGATTGTATGACAATGATTGATCAAGTATTCATCTGCGGCATCCCATGCTTGCAGGGTTTCATTTTTGCGTACAGGGAAACGGGTTAGCGTTAACGTACGTTGGTGCAAGGTTAGCTCTGGTTTCATTAAGAATAACTTTCGAGTATGTTGGCGAAATAGTAGAGCATTTTCGCAGAACAGAGAAACGCTTGAAAGGAAATCTATCAAGTTAACACCATAATAATAAGGAATTGTTATTATTAGTGGTGAAAAACTGCTTTTTTAGTTGAGGATATTATGATTCAGCCCCAAATCGAAGCAAAGTTAAATCATAGCTTTGCACCTGTGCATCTTGACGTTCTTAATGAAAGTTATATGCACAACGTTCCTGAAGGTTCAGAAAGCCATTTCAAAGTAGTGGTAGTGAGTGCTCAATTTGAAGGTCAACGCCTTATTACCCGTCATCGTGCGGTGAATCAGTGTTTAGCCGATGAGTTAGCAAATCATATTCATGCACTTGCTATCCATACTTATACAGAATTAGAATGGCAGCAACAACTTAATGCGCCAGTATCTCCAAAATGTCATGGTGGTTCAACATTAGATAAATGATAAAGATGTTAGTATTGTAAAGTCATTAACAAAATGAATTTTTATGACGTTTTTAATAAGTTACAGTGTTGATTGTGGTTTATTATGGTTGTTGTGAAAATGTTAATTGCATAGTAAAAATAGTACTGACCATCACAGGCTTGATGATAAGTTTGTATTTATGTTGATATCCTGTGTTGTCGAGTGGTATTTTTTGCAATATTGTTAAATATACTGTCAAATTTCATATTTCATATTTATGTAAAAAGATCCCGTAAATGTGCAGTTGATCATATTTATTAGTTAACAAACCTATTGCGTCTTATTTGTTATGTGGTTTTTACACGTAATTAGAAGGATTGCCATAGAAAAAATGAGTTAATTAATGGTAGAATCGCGGGCTGAAAAATTACTCGCGCAGCAGTGTTTATAGCGAAGTAGTTAACTGGATGTTGCGATACGGAGTCGTTCAGTGATTGTTGTCACTGCCTGTTCATCGATATCAGGCCAAGGAACGTAGTATCTTAATTACGCAATATGAAAATTCTTTTTTCCCTTTAATGTAGTGCAAGTGCGTATGATTACAATAAAAAGGGGTTTGGATATCCCAATTTCCGGGACTCCTGCCCAGACGATACACGATGGTAATGCCATTTCTAAAGTCGCTTTGCTTGGCGAAGAATATGTTGGTATGCGTCCTACAATGCATACTCGCGTAGGGGATGTAGTGAAAAAAGGTCAGGTTCTTTTTGAAG
Source organism: Photobacterium carnosum (assembly GCF_002849605.1). Taxonomy (GTDB): domain Bacteria; phylum Pseudomonadota; class Gammaproteobacteria; order Enterobacterales; family Vibrionaceae; genus Photobacterium; species Photobacterium carnosum. The sequence continues at coordinate 545,875 of NZ_NPIB01000001.1, read as the reverse complement.
ATAAAAAGAATCTGGGTGTTAAATTCACTGCACCAGCTAGTGGTAAGGTAATAGAAGTTAACCGTGGCGCTAAGCGCGTTCTACAATCAGTGGTTATTGATGTAGAAGGTGATGAGCAAATTACGTTTAACAAGTATGAAGCAACACAATTAGCACAGTTAAGCCGTGCGGTTGTGGTTGATCAATTAGTTGAATCAGGTATGTGGACAGCGCTTCGTACGCGCCCGTTCAGTAAAGTACCTGCTGTTGGTTCAGAATCGAAAGCGATTTTTGTTACTGCAATGGATACCAATCCATTAGCGGCTAACCCAGAAGTTATCATTAATGAACAAGGTGAAGCGTTCATTGCTGGTTTAACTGTGCTTTCTCGTTTGACTAGTGGCAAAGTTTACGTGTGTAAATCAGGTGCAAGCCTGCCTCGTTCAACTGCAGCTAATGTTGAAGAGCACGTATTTAATGGTCCACACCCAGCAGGTTTAGCCGGCACACATATTCATATGTTGTTCGGTGCAGACGCTAAGAACATTGCATGGAACATTAATTACCAAGACGTGATTGCGTTTGGTAAGTTATTCCTTACTGGTGAAATTTTCACTGGTCGTGTAGTTGCGCTTGCAGGTCCTGTGGTTACTAATCCACGTTTAGTACGTACGCAAATCGGTGCTTCTATTTCTGACTTAACTGATTCAGAAATGATGCCTGGTCAACTGCGTGTGCTATCAGGCTCAGTACTTAATGGTGTTAAAGCTGAAGGTGTTCATGGATACCTTGGTCGTTACCACTTACAAGTTTCTGCATTACGTGAAGGCTATGAGAAAGAATTCTTAGGCTGGATTGTTCCTGGTAAAAACAAGTTTTCTGTTACTCGTGCTTTCATGAGCCAGTTCTTCCCAGGTCAGTTGTTCAACATGACAACAACGACTAACGGTAGTGAACGTGCCATGGTGCCAATTGGTAGTTACGAAAAAGTAATGCCACTTGATATTGAACCAACACTATTACTGCGCGACATTTGTGCAGGTGATATTGACAGTGCACAACAATTGGGCCTACTAGAACTAGATGAAGAAGATCTAGCACTATGTACGTTCGTGTGTCCTGGTAAATATGAGTTTGGTCCAATGATGCGTGAGTGTTTGGACAAAATTGAGAAGGAAGGGTAATTCATGGGTTTCAAGAATTTCCTCGAAGGCATCGAGCACCACTTTGAACCAGGTGGTAAGCATGAGCGTTGGTTTGCGTTGTATGAAGCGTTTGCCACTCTTATGTATACGCCAGGACAAGTGACGCGTTCATCTGCGCACGTTCGTGACAGTATTGACCTTAAACGTATCATGATCATGGTATGGTTTGCGGTATTCCCTGCGATGTTCTGGGGTATGTATAACGTGGGTGATCAAGCTATTGCTGGTCTTAACCATTTATACACAGCAGACAAACTAACAGCAGTAATTGCTGCTGACTGGCATTACTGGTTTACCCAGATGTTAGGCGGTACTCTATCAGCGACTGCTGGTTGGGGTAGCAAAATGCTACTGGGTGCGACTTACTTCTTACCTATCTACGCAGTTGTATTTGCGGTAGGTGGTTTCTGGGAAGTAATGTTCTGTATGGTACGTAAGCATGAAGTTAACGAAGGTTTCTTTGTTACTTCGATCTTATTTGCTTTGATCGTTCCGCCAACACTACCACTTTGGCAAGCCGCTTTAGGTATTACTTTTGGTGTCGTTGTCGCAAAAGAAATTTTTGGTGGTACCGGTCGTAACTTCCTTAACCCAGCACTTGCTGGTCGTGCTTTTCTATTCTTCGCATACCCAGGTCAGATTTCTGGCGACCTAGTATGGAATGCGGCGGATGGTTTTTCTGGCGCGACACCGCTAAGTCAGTGGTCTCAAGGTGGTCAAGCAGACGTAGTTAACACTATTACTGGTCAATCAATCTCTTGGATGGACGCATTCGTTGGTCATCTTCCAGGTTCAATTGGTGAAGTATCAACTCTCGCTATCCTTATTGGTGGCATATTCATTGTTGTTATGGGCATTGCTTCATGGCGTATTATCGCTGGTACATTGATCGGTATGATCGTTGTTGCAACGCTATTTAACATCATTGGTTCTGATACTAACCCAATGTTTAATATGCCTTGGCAATGGCACCTAGTTCTAGGTGGTTTTGCGTTTGGTATGATGTTTATGGCGACAGATCCAGTGTCGGCTGCGTTCACCAATAAAGCAAAATGGTGGTACGGCGCACTGATAGGTGCAATGGCTGTAATGGTACGTGTAGTTAACCCTGCATACCCAGAAGGCATGATGCTAGCGATTCTATTTGCTAACCTATTTGCACCTCTATTTGACAACCTAGTTGTTCAAGGCAACATCAAACGGAGACTGGCTCGTCATGGCAAGTAATAAGGATAGCTTCTCAAGAACGCTGATTTTTGTTGTAGTATTGAGCCTTGTGTGTTCAATCATCGTATCTACAGCAGCAGTGGTTCTACGCCCGAAACAACAAGAAAATGCCGTACTTGACGTACAACGCAATATTCTTGCTGTTGCAGGTTTATTAAATAAAGACACTAACATTCAGCAAACATATAACCAGTTTATCGAGCCTAAGCTTGTTAATATTGATACAGGTAATTATGTTGCTGAAGTTGCTGGTGAAAATGCAGCTAAATATAATCAACGTGACGCAGCGAAGAATGATAAAGAATCTATCAAACTTCCAGCAAACGAAGATTTAGCAAAGATCATTCGTCGTGCAAACGTAGCGACTGTTTATCTTGTAAAAGATGCAGCAAATCAAACTACTAAAGTAATCCTACCTATTCACGGTAACGGTTTATGGTCAATGATGTATGCATTCGTTGCTGTTGCAACTGATGGTAATACTATTGACGGCATCACTTACTACGATCAGGCGGAAACTCCTGGATTGGGTGGTGAAGTTGAAAACCCAACATGGCGTGAGCAGTTTGTTGGTAAGAAGTTGTACGATATGAACTTCAAACCTGCAATTAAGATTCTTAAAGGTGGCGCGCCTGCAGGTGGCGAGCACGGTGTTGATGGTCTTTCTGGTGCAACGCTAACAAGTAATGGCGTACAGCATACCTTCGATTTCTGGTTCGGTGCACAGGGCTTTGGTCCTTACCTTGCTAAGTTACGTGCAGGAGATCTGAATAATGGCTGATACTAAAGAAATGAAAAAGATCCTATTTGGACCTTTTATCAGCAATAACCCAATTGCATTACAAATTCTTGGTGTTTGTTCAGCATTAGCAGTAACTACTAAGCTGGAAACTGCGTTTGTAATGACAATTGCAGTGACATTAGTAACTGCATTTTCGAACTTTTTTGTATCATTAGTTCGTAATCAAATTCCAAATAGCGTTCGTATTATTGCGCAAATGGCGATTATTGCATCATTGGTAATCGTGGTTGACGAAGTATTACGTGCTTACCTTTACGATGTATCAAAGCAACTATCTGTATTCGTTGGCTTGATCATTACTAACTGTATCGTAATGGGTCGTGCGGAAGCATATGCAATGAAATCTGCACCAGTACCTGCATTTATTGATGGTATCGGTAACGGTTTAGGCTACGGTTTCGTATTGATTACTGTTGCTTTCTTCCGTGAGCTTTTAGGCTCTGGTAAGTTATTTGGTATGCAGGTATTGCCACTGGCTTCTGATGGCGGTTGGTATCACCCGAACGGTCTAATGCTATTGGCTCCTTCTGCGTTCTTCCTAATTGGTTTCATGATCTGGATTATTCGTACTTTCCGTCCAGAACAAATAGAAGCGAAGGAGTAAGAGGAATATGGAACATTATTTAAGCCTATTGGTTCGCTCGATCTTTATCGAGAACATGGCATTATCTTTCTTCTTGGGTATGTGTACTTTCTTAGCTGTTTCAAAGAAAGTTAAGACCTCTTTTGGTCTAGGTGTTGCGGTAATCGTAGTACTTACATTATCTGTACCGTTAAACAATCTTGTGTACAACTATGTACTTAAAGATGGTGCGATTTTCCCAGGTGTTGACCTTACCTTCTTGAACTTTATTACGTTCATCGGTGTTATCGCGGCATTGGTTCAGATCCTTGAAATGGTTCTTGACCGTTTTTTCCCGCCGCTATACAACGCACTAGGTATTTTCTTACCGTTGATCACAGTTAACTGTGCAATCTTCGGTGGTGTATCTTTCATGGTGCAGCGTGATTACAACTTCACAGAATCAATTGTCTATGGCTTCGGCTCTGGTGTTGGTTGGATGTTGGCAATTGTTGCGCTTGCGGGTATCCGTGAGAAGATGAAATACTCAGATGTACCAGCTGGTCTTCGTGGTTTAGGTATTACTTTTATCACTGTTGGTCTTATGGCGTTAGGCTTTATGTCTTTCTCTGGCGTACAGCTGTAATCAGGATAAGGAAGGAATAGTCAATGGATATTATTCTTGGCGTAGGCATGTTTACCTTGATTATCCTGGCTCTAGTTTTAGTGATTTTATTCGCTAAATCTAAGCTAGTACCATCAGGTGACATTACTATCTCAGTAAACGGCGATCCAGAAAAAGCGATCACCACAAGTGCGGGCGGTAAATTACTGACAGCACTTTCTGCTAACGGTATTTTTGTATCATCAGCATGTGGTGGCGGTGGCTCTTGTGGTCAGTGTCGTGTAAAAATCAAATCTGGCGGTGGTGATATTCTACCAACAGAACTTGATCATATTTCTAAAGGTGAAGCACGTGAAGGCGAACGTCTAGCGTGTCAGGTTAACGTTAAATCTGACATGGAAATCGTGCTTCCAGAAGAAATTTTTGGTGTGAAGAAGTGGGAATGTTCAGTTATCTCTAACGATAACAAAGCAACCTTCATTAAAGAGCTTAAGCTTCAAATTCCAGATGGCGAAACAGTACCTTTCCGTGCTGGTGGTTACATTCAGATTGAAGCGCCTGCTCACCACATTCAATACTCAGACTTTGATGTACCAGAAGAGTATCGTGGCGATTGGGATAAGTTTAACTTGTTCCGCTACGAGTCTAAGGTTGATGAAGATATCATCCGTGCTTACTCAATGGCTAACTACCCAGAAGAGTTTGGTATTATTTTGCTAAACGTGCGTATTGCTACGCCGCCGCCAAATAATCCTAATGTCGCTCCTGGTCAAATGTCATCATTCATCTGGTCACTTAAAGAAGGTGACAAGTGTACTATTTCTGGTCCTTTTGGCGAGTTCTTCGCTAAAGATACTGAAAATGAAATGGTATTCATCGGTGGTGGTGCAGGTATGGCGCCAATGCGTTCTCATATCTTCGATCAACTTAAGCGTCTACACTCTAAGCGTAAGATGTCTTACTGGTATGGTGCACGTTCTAAGCGTGAAATGTTCTATGAAGAAGATTTTGACTCATTAGCAGCTGAAAATCCTAACTTTGTATGGCATTGTGCGTTGTCTGATCCACAGCCTGAAGATAACTGGGATGGCTACACTGGCTTTATTCACAACGTTCTTTATGAAAACTACTTACGTGATCATGAAGCACCTGAAGATTGTGAGTACTACATGTGTGGTCCACCAATGATGAACGCTGCTGTTATCAGCATGCTGAAAGATCTTGGTGTTGAAGATGAAAACATTCTATTGGATGATTTCGGTGGCTAATTACTAGCCCTTCGCCTTGAAAAAAGGCTGGCCTATTAAGGTCAGCCTTTTTCATTATTAATGAATAGTAATGTTATTTTTATTGTGGTTATTATCAGTTAGTGACGACTAACTATGGTCGCTAGAGTAAAAATTACCTTTTATTTCATTGGAGTAGTTGAATGAAAATGTTCCTTATTCGGGCTGTAGTTGTGGTTACAGCATTGTTAGCGCTTGCCGGCTGTGGTGATCAGCGTCAGCAAATCACTATTAATGGCTCGACAATGGGAACCTATTATTCAATTAAAATAATTAATCAAGATGGTTTACCAACAACGAAAGTGATCCAACAAGAGATTGATCGTCGTTTAGAGTTGGTTAATGATCAAATGTCGACCTATCGTCCACAATCTGAATTAAGCCTATTTAATCAATCACCAGCGAATAAACCTTTTCCAGTCTCAGCAGCGACAGCAAAAGTAATCACTGAAGCATTACGTATCTCTAACGTTAGTCATGGTGCTTATGATGTCACTGTTGGGCCTGTGGTTAATTTATGGAGCTTTGGTCCTGAAGCGCGTCCAGAATCAATTCCAACTGATAAAGATGTGACTACTCGTCTTTCTGAAGTGGGTTATCAGCATCTGCAAGTGTTAGCGGGTAATCAATTAGTAAAAGACGAAGCTAAGCTTTATGTTGATTTATCTTCAATTGCGAAAGGCTATGGGGTTGACGTTGTTGCTGATTATCTAAAAGATGACTTACACGTTAAAAATTTCATGGTCGATGTTGGTGGTGAATTACGCTTGCAAGGTAAAAATCAAGCCAATGTTTTATGGCGGATTGCAGTTGAAAAACCAGTAGAGAATGAGCGTGCAGTGCAAGAAATTCTGCAAGTGGGCAATATGGCGATTGCAACATCAGGTGATTACCGTAATTACTTTGATGAGAATGGTGTACGCTACTCACACTTGATTAACCCTAAAACGGGTCGTCCGATTGATAATCATGTCGTGTCTGTAACCGTTATTGCATCATCATGCATGACGGCTGATGCTTATGCGACAACCTTCTCGGTAATGGGAGAGGATGAATCAATTGCGCTTGCAAACCAAGAAAATATTCCAGTCATGTTGATTGTAAAGACCAAAGATGGCTTTATTGAATACAAATCAAAGACTTTTGAGCAATACGTAGATAAAAAATAATAGAGGCGTCCATGGCAATTTATTTAGTAACATTTGCTGCTTTTCTACTGGTTATTATTGCAATGGCAGTAGGCTATATTTTTCAACGTAAATCTGTTAGTGGCAGTTGTGGTGGCTTAGACGGGATTGGGATCGCGAAAGAATGTGATTGCCCAGAACCGTGCGATGCGCGTAAAAAGCGTGAAGCCCGCGCAGAACGTCAAGCTGAATGGAAGAAAAATCAGATTATTTAACTGATTTAAATATTAATATGTAAGTCATTACTTACGTTAAAGCCTAGGTTAGACAAAGACTTTGTCATATCTAGGTTTTTTTATATGTGTTATTTAAGCTAAGATTAAAGTGATGGATATTTAAGTTGAGATACTCTAACTCGCGTCATTAGTGGCTATCTTCAATCCAAATAGATCATTGCTATATTGACAGTGATTAAGTAAATTAGCGTATAACAACTGTATATAAAAACAGTTATTTGCTGTGTTCATTGATGAGTATTTACTGTGACCAATCCATTGCCAATCCAACGTAAAATTATCCATGTTGATATGGATTGTTTTTATGCGGCTGTTGAAATGCGCGATAACCCTGCCTTACGTGATATTCCTATTGCTATTGGTGGTCGCTCTGAACAACGTGGCGTAGTGAGTACTTGTAATTATTTAGCGCGTAAATATGGTATTCATTCTGCAATGCCAACCGCACAAGCGATGAAACTGTGTCCACATTTAACGTTAGTGCATGGGCGAATGGAAGTGTATCGTCAGGTTTCTCAACAAATACGGGCTATCTTTGCTCGTTATACCGATAAAATTGAGCCATTGTCATTAGATGAAGCGTATTTAGATGTCAGTGATTGCGAGATGCTTCATGGTTCTGCAACCTTGATTGCACTACATATTCGCCAAACGATTGAGCAAGAACTGCGATTAACCGCATCTGCTGGGATTGCTCCGGTTAAATTTATAGCAAAAGTCGCCTCTGATCTTAATAAGCCTAATGGTCAATATGTCGTTACTCCTGATCAAGTGGATGATTTTGTCGCCGAGCTTAAACTGGAGAAAATTCCAGGGGTAGGGAAAGTCACTATTCAGAAACTGCATCAGCAAGGGTTATATGTTGGTCGTGACGTGCAAAATTATGCTCAACAGCAGTTATTGCAACAGTTCGGTAAGTTTGGGCAATCATTATGGTTACGCGCTCATGGTATTGATGAACGAGAAGTGATTGTGGAGCGCCAGCGTAAATCGGTTGGAGTTGAACGTACGTTTAATAAAAATATTAGTAGTTTTGATGAATGTTGGCAGGTAATTGAGCTTCTACATGTAGAGCTTGAACAGCGGTTACGAAAAGTACGACCACAACTGAATATTGCAAAACAAGGGATAAAACTAAAATTTGCAGATTTTCAGCAAACAACGGTAGAGCATAGTTGTCCTAAACTCGATAAACAGCAATTTGTGACATTATTAACAGAAGCACTGACTCGTCAACAAGGACGAGAAATTCGTTTAATTGGATTAAGTGTTGGTTTAGAGCAAGGATTAAAGGCTCAACAATTATCGTTTGGTTTTTGATTGTCTGGATGATCATATTGAATAATAAAAAACGGGCGCAGGGCCCGTTTTTGAACTGGTTGTCAAATTAGCTATTCGTGTTATTTTTTAACAGGAATATTTTTTAGAATCGCTAGCATTTGATCCCAGAACATTTGTACGGTATCAATTTTCACTTTCTCATCAGGAGAGTGAGGGAATTTGATTGTTGGACCAAATGACAACATGTCCATTTCTGGGTAAGGTTCTTTAAATAGACCACACTCAAGACCTGCGTGGATCACCATAATATTCGGCTTATTGCCGTACATTTGTTGGTAGGTATCACGGAATACTTGCATGATTTCAGAATCAGCATCAGGTTTCCAACCAGGGTATGCACCAGATACGTCACATTGTGCGCCAGTAAGTGCCGCTAATGATTGCAACATACCTTCAACGTAGCTACGACCTGAGTCGATCAATGAACGGATCAGACATAAGATCGTTACATTATTTGCTTCGGTAGTGATCACACCCATATTTAATGATGTTTCTACTACTCCTTCAATATCATCGCTCATGCGAATAACACCGTTAGGACAAACATTTAGCGTATGGATTAAACGTGTTTGATCAGCGAGTACCATAACATCGTTAGGCTGTGCACATACTTCGGTAAATAGTGTAATGTCAGTTTCAACATGGCCTAACTCAACACTAACGATTTGTTGGTATTCTGCAAATAATGCATTAAGTTTATCGATGTTTGCTGTTGGTAAGGTCGCAATTACCGTTGCTTCACGAGGTAGGGCATTTCGTAGGCTACCGCCAGTGAAGTTATTGATACGTAGATCAAGCTCATTAGCATGACCGACTAAGAAACGCGCCATTATTTTATTAGCGTTGCCTCGACCTGTGTGAATATCACAGCCAGAGTGACCACCTTTTAAGCCTTTAACGACTAATTTAATTGCTTGATGTTCAGCAGGAATAGCTTCACGTTGAATATCAATGGTTAACGCGACATCAACACCGCCTGCGCAACCCATGTAAATTTCGCCTTCTTGCTCAGAGTCAGTATTCAATAGAATATCGCCTTCAAGCCAGCCAGCTTCCAAGCCAAAAGCACCTGTCATGCCAGTTTCTTCATCGATGGTTAATAATATTTCTAATGGACCATGTTCGATGTCTTTAGCCGCTAGAATTGCAAGACAGGTTGCCATGCCCATGCCATTATCTGCACCTAGTGTTGTACCTGTCGCTGTTACCCATTCACCATCAATAAAGGGCAGAATTGGATCTTGAGTAAAGTCATGTACGGTGTCTTCATTTTTTTGTGGCACCATATCAATGTGTGCTTGAAGTACGACACCTTTACGGTTTTCCATGCCAGCAGTCGCTGGTTTTTTAATAATAACGTTACCTGTATTATCGCGACGAACATCTAACCCTTCAGCTTGTGCGAACGATACAATGTATTGTGCTAGTTGCTCTTCATATTTAGAAGGGTGAGGGATTGAACAAATCTGATCAAAGAAATGCCAAACAGCTTTTGGTGATAGTTGAGTAATTTCAGACACGGTAGCCTTCCTTTTTATATACGAGATTGGGCTAGTGTCATTTTGTAGGGTGTTAGCCGTAAAATGACAAATAGATAACGAATATTTTTATCGCTTTGGTTTTAGCATATCATTCTGTCTTTAGGGGGGATAGCGCAAATAATAAAATCTTATAGCACTGATTTCTGCGATTATTACGTTACTGCTAATGCCATACGCGGCTATTACTATGGTCATGCATTGTATGTAATTAAATATGCTAAAAACATGTAAAGCGGATAGATTGAAAAATAATCAAAAAATAATGTAATAAATTTACAGTAAAAGCCATTTCTCAAGCATTAAAGGTGAAAAGTGTGATCTGGTTAAAAAAAACGTTGTAAATTTATATCATTTTGGCTATAGTTTGATCAGGCCATTTTAGTGGCATAATAATTAACACGATACGTTCAGGATGAACCCGAGATATCGCCTCCAAGGAACCGAGAATAAGTGAGCCATAACGGCAACCCACCATCTATTACGTTGGTGAGCTTATGATAAAGGTGATTTAAATGAAAATATTTTCTTCGATGACACATTTTTGGAATAACCGCGCTATTTATACGAGTAATTTCCATTACCCAGCGCCTTACCGTTATTAATTAGATTTTATTGTTTTGTTGCTTTTAACAAGACAAATGCAAGTTTGTTCGTCCCCTTATATTAAGAATATCTCGATAATGCTATCCAGTTATCTATAACATTCTGCCGCCACTTCTATTTGAAGTGGCGTTTTTTTTAGCTGCTTTTATATTGTCTTCATTTCTTTGCTTTAGTTATCGGTATTTATTAACACGTATTTAATACTTACAAAAAGTAAATGTTCAAAAATCAACCATACCTATTATGTTGTTAATATCATGATAAATAAGCTTAATATGATTATTTATTCGGTAGTGTTTATCGTGTGAGTTATTGTTTTACACTTTTCGGCGATAAAATCTGGAAATTGCGTGATCGCATGATTATAATCAGCTCCGAAATGGATTGCGCAATCGTTTTCTATTTGTTGGCGTTGTTTGTTACTTTATTGTATCTCTCTAAGGAACCGAGAAGCATGCTAGAAAAGTTATTTAAACTCACTGAACATGGAACGACCGTACGCACTGAAATTATGGCAGGTGTAACTACCTTCCTGACAATGGCTTATATTATCTTTGTCAACCCCACTATGTTAGCCAGTACAGGAATGGATCAAGGTGCAGTGTTTGTTGCAACTTGTTTAGCGGCAATGATTGGTTGTTTTGTGATGGGTTTTTATGCTAACTATCCAGTAGCACAAGCGCCAGGTATGGGTCTTAATGCATTTTTTACTTATACCGTAGTATTAGGTATGGGACATACTTGGCAAGTAGCGTTAGCGGCGGTATTTTTATCCGGCCTCTGCTTTATTGCTCTGAGTGTTATGCGAGTACGTGAATGGATTATTAATGCGATCCCCCATTCATTACGTATTGGTATTTCTGCTGGTATTGGTTTGTTTTTAGCGTTTATTGCACTACAAACATCAGGCATTGTGGTTGCAAGTCCTGCGACGTTAGTCACCGCGGGTGATTTAACCAGTTTTCCTGCAATAATGGCGGCTTTAGGTTTTTTCTTAACGATTTCTTTAGTACAACGTGGTTTTAAAGCGGCAGTATTAATTGCGATTTTAGTTGTAACAACAATCAGTATTATTGTCGGTGAAGTTGATTACAACGGTATTATGTCAATGCCACCCAGTATTGCTCCTACCTTTATGCAGCTTGATTTTTCAGGTGCTATGGAAGTGGGTTTAATTTCAATTGTATTTGCTTTTTTGTTTGTTGATTTGTTTGATACGGCAGGGACATTAGTCGGTGTCGCGACGAAAGCTAATTTGATTGGTGAAGACGGTAAATTACCGCGTTTAAATCGTGCTTTATTAGCTGACAGTACAGCCACTTCTATTGGTGCATTACTAGGTACGTCAAATACGACATCTTTTGTTGAGAGTGTGTCGGGTGTCGCAGTTGGTGGTCGTACAGGCCTAACCGCGGTTACTGTTGGCGTGTTATTCTTATTAGCGTTATTTTTTGCACCGTTGGCTGGAATGGTACCTGCGTATGCAACGGCGGGAGCGTTATTTTATGTCGCTATTTTGATGATGTCAGGCTTGGTATCGATTGATTGGCGAGATTTAACGGAAGCGGCTCCTGTAGTTGTTGTGTGTTTATTAATGCCTTTAACCTACTCAATTGCAGAAGGTATTGGTCTTGGTTTCATTACGTTTGCGGTCGTGAAAGCATTGAGTGGCAAGGGACGTGACGTTAATATCAGTGTTTGGGCTATTTCAGCGTTGTTTCTTGCGAAGATCATTTTCTTATAAGCGTGAAATTTTTCATGCTTACATAAATTTATGCGGTTTTAAATCGCTGTTTCAGAGGTTGTTTTACTATGAGTAATAAATTCGTCATCACTTGGGATAACATGCAAATGTACACGCGCCAGTTAGCAGAAAAATTGCTACCGGCTGAGCAGTGGACAGGTATTATTGCAGTTAGCCGTGGCGGTTTAGTGCCAGCTGCTATTTTGGCGCGCGAATTAGGTCTTCGTCATGTTGATACGGTATGTATCGCAAGCTATGATCATGATCATCAACGTGATATGAAAGTGATCAAGAAAGCAGACGGTGATGGTGAAGGTTTTATCGTTGTTGATGATCTTGTTGATACTGGCGGTACAGCTGAAAAGATTCGTGAAATGTACCCTCGTGCTAAATTTGTAACGGTATGTGCTAAACCTGCAGGCCAGCATTTAGTTGATGATTTTGTTGTTAGCATTCCGCAAGATACATGGATTGAACAACCTTGGGATATGGCGGTTACTTTCGTTGATCCTATTGCTAAAAAGTAATTAACTTATCTAAATGCAGATCAATTAATACAATAGTATTGTAATGATAATCGCAGTTGGAAACTAAGTTTTATTGAAGACGCCACGTTGTTGGCGTCTTTTTTTATGGTTTTTAGTTATTGACTACGGTTTAGGTATATTATCTAAGTCTATTAATAAAAGTGATATATACGTTGGAGGAAGCCATGTCGGAACCATTAAAACAAAATTTATCAGAGAAGCTATTTGCTCCACGTCAAACCAGTAAAGAGACATCGAATATTGTTAAAATTGCACATGTCCGTCGTGGTGATGTAAACAATGCACTTGATGGTGAAAGTCAGCTTGGATGGTATCGTGTATTACGTCGACCACAATGGATTTGGCAAGGTGTTGATCCGATTGAACAAGAAGCTATTTTAGCGCGGATTGCAGGCTCAACGTCACCACGTACAAGTGATCACTTATTAGATACTGTTATTGGTTATCGCCCTGGCAACTGGACTTATGAATGGTCACAGCTTGCTTCAAATTATCAGCAATTAGCCCGTACGGCAGTTAATAATGGCGATAAATTAGCCGCATCAGAGTTATTATTTAAAGCTAGCACTCACTACAGTATTGCCGCATATCCTTATATAAAAGGTGATCAGTTGGCTGATCAAGCGGAATTACAAGCTAATCAAAGTTATCGTGAAGCGATTGAATTACGCCCACATGATATGCGTAAAATTGATGTTAAATATGAAAATAAGACCTTTGAGGCATTCATTCATTTACCGCGCACTGATAAGCTTTTACCAACGGTAATTGTCAGTGGTGGTTTAGCAACATTACAAAGTGATTTGTGGCGTTTATATGCCGATTATTTAGGTCCTGCTGGATATGCGATGGTCACACTTGATATGCCATCGGTAGGTCACAGTGATCGTTGGAATTTAACGGAAGATACTAGCCGTTTACACCAAGCACTATTACAACAAATTCGTGATGTGCCATGGGTCGATAATCGTAATGTTGCGATGCTTGGGTTACGTATGGGTGGCAATGCCGCGATTCGACTTGGTTTTATGGAGCCTACACGCTTAAAAACCTGTGTCAGTATTGGTGGTGCGATCAATAGCTTTCTTACTCAGCCAAAGTTATTAGATAAAATCCCTCGAATGTATTTGGATGTATTGGCATCTCGCATGGGTAAAAACGGTCAAGCAGAAGCGAGTATTAAATCACATTTACCTGCGTGGTCATTAAAAAATCAGGGTATTTTAGGTCGTCGTCGAGTTGATATTCCAATGTTAGGTATTGGCTTAAAAAATGATCCTGTTTGCCCTGAAATAGATAATCAACTGATTGCATTATCAAGTTATGGTGGTAAGGCGATGACATTACCAGAAAAACCTATCTATGATGGCTATCACCGAGTGATGACTGAAGTGGTTGAATGGCTTGATGACAAAATGAAGTAACTGTCGCAGCGAGATAGGATTGTGAATAATAACGGAATCGTATTAATACGGTTCCGTTTTTTTATCTACTATATTGTCATGATATTGTTATCAAATTTGGTATGTTTGGTTTGTTATTTTGTTAAATGTTATCCATACTATAGTCAATTGTTATTGTACTAAGCGTGTTTTTAAATACGTTATGGATAATGAAAGGTAGTAAGTATTACTTGCGTATCAAATACCACTGACTATGGATGGACAATATAATGACTATAGCAACAAGCTTTCCACCACATGGACGTTTAATGTCTAAATTGACCGCAATTGGTCCTTATCTTCGAGAGAAAAAATCACAACCACAACGGTTCTTTTTTGATTGTTTAGCCAGTTGTATCAATGCGGATAAAGAGCCAGAGCTGCGTGAGTTTTGGGGCTGGTGGTTAGTGATGACAGCAACCGATACTGGTTATGAATATAAGTATGATTTTGGTCGCTTTAATGTTTCAGGTGAGTGGGCAACGGGTAAATTACCCGCTAAACATAAAGCGGCGGTCTTAAAATCGTTAGTCGATTTCTACGCTAAATTAACACCATTTATTATTGATGGCTGTGACTTAACGTTGGTGCCTACTGTAACGTTAACTCAAACACCGTTGACTGAATTATCTATTAAGTAAATTTGATTACTATTAAGTGTAAATATTATTACCACTGGCGACATTGAATGGTGTTGTTATGAAAAGATAATAAATAAGTATGAATATTGTCGCTAGGTGGTGCAATGATTATTAATTGAGTGTGTTTATGCTTAAACAACCTCCTAAAGCCCGTTAATATTGGTTTTGTTATTGTTTTTTTCTTGTGCTTTTCGATAGGGATTGATACAACAAAGGACTTTTATTTTTTCAATCTATTTGATCTCATGGCTGATTCAAAAAAATCTAACGCTCACCAACAAGACGTTGCCGCTGGTGCTGCAACACATACAATTGTCGTCAAACTAGGTACTAGCGTGCTAACTGGTGGCACACTAAAACTTGACCGTGCTCACATGGTTGAGTTGGTGCGCCAATGCGCAATGTTACGTAGTCAAGGCCATAAAATTATCATTGTTACGTCTGGCGCAATTGCTGCTGGTCGTGAGCATTTAGGTTACCCCGAACTCCCCAAAACCATGGCAAGTAAGCAACTACTTGCCGCTGTTGGACAAGGCCGCTTAATTCAAGAGTGGGAAACCTTGTTTGGCATTTATGGGATTAACATTGGTCAAATGTTATTAACTCGCGCTGATTTAAACGATCGCGAACGTTATTTAAATGCCCGCGATATGTTAGTGGCACTATTAGATAATGGTATTGTCCCCGTTGTTAACGAAAACGATGCGGTAGCAACCACTGAAATTAAAGTGGGTGATAACGATAATCTCTCTGCATTAGTAGGTATTTTGGGTGGTGCTGACAAACTATTATTAATGACTGATCAAGTGGGTTTATTTACCGCTGATCCTCGTAGTAATCCTGATGCTGAATTAATTCATGAAGTGCATACCATTGATGATAAGTTACGTAAGTTAGCGGGTGGTACGGTTGGTGGATTAGGTACTGGTGGTATGGCGACCAAGTTACAAGCAGCTGAAGTAGCTTGTCGGGCGGGTATTGAAGTAATTATCGCAGCGGGACGTCGGGTTGATGTGATTATTGATCTTGCTGCAGGTAAAGCGGTGGGAACGCGTTTTCTTCCTTTAGAATCCCCTCTTGAAGGGCGTAAACAATGGATTCTTGCGGGTCCACCGCCAGCTGGTGATATTGTGATTGATGATGGTGCTGTAATCGCGGTGCAGCAAAAAGGCAGTAGTTTACTGGCTAAAGGTATCACCCAAGTTAAAGGTACATTTGAGCGTGGTGAAGTCGTTCGAATTTTTGATAGAAAAAATGTATTACTAGCACGGGGTATTAGCCGTTATTCAAGTGATGACATGGTTAAAATCGCGGGTAAGCATAGCCATGACATTCATCAGGTTTTAGGTTATGAATACGGCCATGCTGCCATTCACCGTGATGATATGGTTGTTATTTAATTGCAGTGATTATTCACATTAAGCACTTATCAATCAGTGAATTCGAATTTAAGTAAGGAATTATTGTGAATCTTGAAATAATGGGACAAGCAGCGCAACAAGCTGCGTTTGAATTAGCGACGACAGCTACGGCAGTAAAAAATACCGCATTGGCGATTATTGCAGATGAATTAGAAGCAAACCAAGCAGTGATTCTTGCGGCAAATAAACAAGATACTGATGCTGCGATTGCGAGTGGTATGTCTGATGCGTTAATCGATCGTTTATTACTTAATGATGAACGTATTCGCGCTATTGCCAATGATGTTCGTAATGTTATCAACTTAAATGATCCTGTTGGTGCTGAACTTGACAGCCGTGTACTTGAAAATGGTATGCGTTTAAGCCGCCGTCGAGTACCGCTAGGTGTTATTGGTGTGATTTATGAAGCACGACCTAATGTGACTATAGATATCGCTGCGTTATGCCTTAAAACAGGCAATGCGAGTATTTTGCGTGGTGGTCGTGAGACTTTCCATTCGAATATGGCGTTAGTTAAAGTGATTCAATCTGCGTTAGCCAAAGCCGGTTTACCCGCAGCGTCTGTGCAATATATCGAACAGCCGGATCGTGAATATGTATCGCAGCTACTAAAGCTTGATCAATATGTTGATATGATCATTCCTCGTGGTGGTGCTGGTTTACATAAAATGTGCAAAGAAAATAGCACTATTCCTGTGATCATTGGTGGTTTTGGTATTAGCCACATGTATGTTGATGAAAGTGCGGATCTGTCGCGTTCATTAGATGTGGTTGAAAATGCAAAAGTACAACGTCCTTCTGCATGTAATTCACTGGATACATTATTGGTTAATGAACACGTTGCAGCAACGTTCTTATCACGTTTAGTTGAGCGGATGAATAAAGCTCAAGTAACATTAGTTGCTGATGATGCGGCATTTAATTTATTTGAAGGTAAAGCAAGTTTATTACGTAAAGCGGAAGCGGGTGATTTTGATACTGAATGGTTAAGTTATACTTTAGGCGTTAAAGTGGTTGCTGATGTAGATGAAGCTATTTTTCATATGCGTAAACATAATGCCAGTCATTCAGATGCCATTTTAACTAATAATTTGCAAGCCGCTGAGCGATTTGTTAATGCGGCAGGTTCCGCAGCAGTATATGTTAATGCATCTACCCGTTTTACTGATGGTGCGCAATTTGGCTTAGGTGCAGAAGTTGCGGTATCAACGCAAAAATTGCATGCACGCGGCCCGATGGGGTTAGAAGAACTGACCAGTTATAAATGGGTTGGTATTGCTGATTATCTAAGCCGTCCATAATAAAAGACGCGAGTTGAATAATACTCAAAAATTATGGATATCAGACGATGATAAACATAAAAAAGCTGCTACAAAATGGCAGCTTTTTTATTGTGTAAAATAATGAGTTAAGGGTTTAAATTGCTTGTTTAAGCTTGGCTAACCCATAAGCGGCAATGGTGACGCTATCTTTTAATTCACCGTTAATGATCATGGCTTCAAATTCAGTAATAGAAAAAGATTGGCTAATGAGATCTTCTTCTTCAATGTCTCGATGTTGCTCTGATGCTGGGTGTAATTGGGTCGCTAAATAAATATGGCAAGTTTGGTTTAAAAAGCCATAAGCGATAAATTGGCTACCTAGGTAGACCATATTATCTGCGATTAATCCTGTTTCTTCTTGCAGTTCTCCTTTCGCAAGATCAAGGTGATCCGCATCAGGATTTGCTTCCCACGCTCCTTGTGGAATTTCCCAACATCGTTGCTGAATGCTATAACGAAACTGCTGAACTAAGTGAATACGACCGTTATCAATCGCCAAAATAGCGGCACAATCAGGCTTATCTACCACCCCATAAATACCTTCGGCACCACTTTGACGCTGGATTTTATCTTCTCGTACCGTCATCCATTTATTTTGATAAACAATGCGGCTGTCTAATGTTTTTATATCAGTCATTTTTATCCTGCGCGTTATTGCTGTTGTGATTGTCACTATTATCCGAGTGTTCTGATTGTTGAGGATCATCTTGTGGTGGTTGAGGCGGTTGGCGTTTTTTCAGTCCTGCTCGCATATAAGCCGTGTACTTTAATGCGGCAATATTACTGGCAATAACGGCAATAATAATCACGCAGATAACCCAAGGATTAAAAAACCATTCCATACTCACCTCCTAGTGATAATATTTATTCAACTTACCAACCGCGATTTATGCAATTGATCGTGAACCACAAACTACGTAGATAGAATATCAATAATAAGGGTTGGCTGCGATGATTAACGCATCACAACAATGCATAATTATCTATCAAATATTGCATGATTAGCTGTTCAATGATGTTAGCTAAACAGCTATTTTTATGGAGAAAGATGATCAGTGATTATAAAATGTTACTTAGGATACGCTGATACATTGTCGTTAGCTTTTCAAGATCAGAGACTTTAACGCATTCGTTCACTTTATGAATAGTTGCATTAACTGGTCCAAGTTCAACTACTTGAGCACCAGTACATGCGATAAAACGCCCATCTGATGTGCCACCGGTGGTCAGTAATTGTGGTGGAGTATGATTAATTTCAGTAATAGCCTCTACAACGGCATCAACTAATGTACCACTGTCGGTTAAAAATGGGTGACCGCTTAAGGTCCATTTTAAATCGTAGTCGAGATCATGCGCGTCAAGAATTGAATGGACGCGACGTTTAATATCAACATCGGTTAATTCTGTGCTGAAACGGAAATTAAACTGCACCTCAAATTGACCCGGTATGACATTTGATGCACCAGTTCCTGCTGCGACATTAGGAATTTGAAAGCTGGTTGGCGGGAAGAAGTCGTTACCGTTATCCCAATGGGTTGTGGCTAATTCAGCCAATGCGGGTAATGCTTTATGGATGGGGTTATTGGCTAAATGCGGGTAGGCAACATGACCTTGAATGCCCTTAACAATCAGATCGCCCGTGATTGATCCACGACGACCATTTTTAACAATGTCACCAACGGCATGGGTACTTGATGGCTCACCAACAATACACATGTCTATTTTTTCATTACGGGCTTCAAGTGTATCAATAACACGGGTGGTGCCATTTATAAATGGACCTTCTTCATCTGAGGTGATGAGCAGTGCAATCGAACCACTATGATTTGGATTTTTTGCGATGAAACGTTCAATCGCAATGATCATACAGGCGAGTGAACCTTTCATATCAGCAGCACCACGTCCGTGCAAATAGCCATCAATAATCGTTGGTTCAAAAGGGTGGGTATGCCATTGGTTTACTGGACCTGATGGCACAACATCAGTATGACCTGCAAACACAAATAACGGCGCTTGGGTGCCACGACGAGCCCATAAATTCGTAGTATCTTCAAACACCATCGTTTCAATAATAAATCCTAGCGCCTGTAATCGCTTGATCATTACAGTTTGGCAACCCGCGTCTTCAGGTGTCACTGAAGGGCGAGACATTAAGTCTTTTGCTAGTGTAATAACGGGACTGTCTGACATCCTTGTATCCTTGTTATTTAGTAAGAAAAATAGCGTTATATTGGTCAGGTTTGAAACCTAAGTAGTAATTATTATTATGCTGTAATAACGGGCGCTTAATCATTGCGGGTTGTTCTAGCATTAATTGTAACGCTGTTTCACGGTTTAAGTCGGCTTTTTGTTCTGCGGTTAATTGGCGGAAAGTCGTGCCACGTTTATTGACCATCGCTTCCCAACCTAAGGCGGCTTCAAAGGTTTCTAATAACGCAAGATCAATACCATCGATACGGTAATCATGAAATTGGTAAGCAATATTTTCGGTTGCTAACCATTGCTTCATTTTTTTAATGGTATCGCAATTTTTTATACCGTAAGCAATTGTATTCATATTATGACTGCTTTTTTTTATAGTAAGTAAGGTGTCTTTTATAGCGAGATTATTAACTTATCGCAACCGTTGTACTTTTATTTGGTGTTACTTACGGTAACGTATTCGAACGATAATTATAATAATAACGTGATCAAGTTCACTTTTATTTGTATCTATAATGATGAAACCGAATGTCTCGTTGATCAAACGCAACACCCTAATACGAGAAGGGGCAATAATAGGCATAGTATATTATGGAGGCCCCAATGGAACTGAATCCAGTTTTTGCTCGTAGACTTTACTTGGCATTACTTGTTGAGCATACGGAACGTCCTAATGTTCCTCGCTTGATCGAACAAACAGGTTGGCCCCGACGGACAATTCAAGATGTATTAAAAGCCTTACCTGGGCTAGGTATTGAATTGACTTTTATTCAAGATGGGCGACGTCATAATGATGGTTATTATAAATTAAGTGACTGGGGACCGTTTGACCTGCAATGGGTTGAATTGCGAGAGCAGGATTTGATTACGTCTTTAGCGTTGTAAGCTAGAACTATCATAATGATTAAATACCGCAGTGTGTTTATTACTGCGGTTTTTTATTGTCTTAATAACCTAAGGTTTGTAAATAAAGTACCGTAGCTGCTGTACGTGATTTGACTTGCAGTTTGCGTAATAAGCTTTTCATGTGCACTTTGACTGTTGCTTCTGAAATAAACAGTGAGTCAGCAATAACTTTATTACTATGACCTTTTGCAACTTCTTGTAGTATTTGATTTTCCCGCTCGGTTAAGCTCGAAAATACTGTATTTTCAGTACTGGTGTTGTTGAGAAATTCAACGACTGCACTACTGTATGCTTTCGTGCCAGTTAAGGCCGTTTTTAATAATGCGACCAGTTCATCTGGCTCGGTATCTTTAAGTAAATAACCATCAGCGCCTGCGTCGAGAAGCATTTTAATATCAGCATGATTATCAGAAACGGTAAGGATCACAATACAGGCATCTATGCCTTCATTGCGCAATGTAATCAGGGTATCTAAACCTGAAATACCTTTCATGTTGAGATCTAACAAGATTAGATCTGCTGGCATTTTATGAGCAAGTGCAATTGCTTCGTTACCATTGCTGGCTTCACTAATGACATCAAACTCAGCATCAAAACTCAATAATTGTCCAATACCTCTACGCATTAATGGATGATCATCAACGATCATTACTTTCCAAGGTGTCATATTTATTTTCCTATAATAATGCGAATTGTAATTTAACTTGACTGCCAACACCGATTTGAGAATGGATGATTAATTCCCCTTTTAAGCGAGAGGTACGCTCTTGCATGATATTTAAGCCATAGTGATTAAGTTTTGAGTTTGAAGGATCAAATCCGATCCCATCATCAGTAATTTCAACATTAATAATGCCGTGTTGCTGGTGGCAATGAATTTGAATTTGGTTGGCATCAGCATGCTTAATTGCGTTGAGTACGGCTTCACGAATAATTTGTAATAGATGGACTTGGTTATGTGCAATTAGTGCCATTGAGGGTAACTGGTTATTAATACTAAATGTCGCAGAGGTTTGCTCTCGCAATGGTGCGAGTAATTGATTGAGAGCTTCACTAAAATCAGCTTCTTTGATAGTTAATCTAAACGTGCTTAATAATTCGCGTAATTGGGTATAAGCATTTGATAACTCTTCATCAATGGTTTGTACCGTTTGTTGTTGGTTATCATTAATATTGGTGGCAAGTTGGCGCTTCAATAATGTTAATTGAATTTTTAGATATGATAATGATTGTGCTAGAGAGTCATGTAATTCACGAGCAATCGTCGCGCGTTCTTCCATTAATAATAATTGTTCAGTTTGTTTCTGTGCACGGTTGTAATAAATACCACGACTTAAAATATTGGCGATATTTTCTATTAAAGCCAGATCAGGACAAGGTAATTGGTATTGCCACCATAGCTGTCCCATTATTTCATCATCAATTAATAATGACTGTTGATGCCACGTTGTTGATTGGTACTCACCAACAGTAATTTCAGTCGTGGTGCCATTAGCCTCTTCAATAATTAGTTTGGCTGCAGTTAAGCCATCAATCGCAATTAATGTTTCTAACATTTGTTGAAAATGGTGGTGAGTTAAACGACTGACTGATAGCTGTTGTGAGCAGTTATATAATACTTTAAGTGATTCATTTGCATGACGTAAACGGTGTGTTTTTTCTCGAACACTATGTTCTAAATCCGCATAAAACTTATTTAAATCTGCTGCCATTTGAGTAAATGTACGCGCAAGAATACCTAATTCATTATTACTATTATTATTGATGGTTAATGAAAATTGGTGCTGTTTAATTCGTTTACATCCTGCCATTAATTGATTGAGCGGTACCACTATTTGACGCTGTGTAAAGTGAATCGTAAATAACACCACCATCAAAATAAGTAATAAACCTACCGCACTAATAAGCGCTAAAAGATGTAATTTGTTTTCGGATGATTGTTGTAATTCAAAGACAAATTGATCGATACGTTCTACAAAAGGGGCGACTTGAATTAAATAGCCATCTTTATCTATTTGATCTAATTCTGAACGTACCGCCTGCCATGTTAAGAGTAATTCAGTGTAATGGTGTTGTATTTTTTGAGGGGTATACCAACGATGTAATTCCTGCATTGTTGGCGATGTCAGTGATTGATCAAACTCAATAGTATGAGGATTAAGTAATGGAGATTGAGTTTCTATATCAAAGGCTAATCGATAACTTTGCATTCTTAATGAGCCAGCAGTGTTGATTGCCGCAGCATCGTTAAGGCTCGAAACTAGCATACATAACGCTAAGCTAGTTGTTGTTGCAACTAAAAATAGAATTGTAACCATCGAACGGCCAATGGTAGTGGTAACAGAATTTACTTTTTGGTGCTGCATTAATGATAAACCACCTAATATATGAAAAGTTATGAGTAAAAATGAGATTTAACCGCTATACATAAATAGAGATGAGCGTCATTTATGATGTTGTGAGTGATTATGCGATCAAATTATAAAAAATCAGAGATTATCCGTGGCGTTTTTTTGATCTAGAACAAGAAATAGGGTTAATTACCCCTTAATGGGTATGTTCGTAGTTATGACTATATTTAAAAATAACGTAAAAGAAAATTAATAGAAAGTGAATGGCTATCAACAAAGTGATTTGTTGTCATTAATAGGTAAGCATAAGGAGTTGGCAGTGATTAATCGTTCACGTCGAGGTTTTTTGACGCGTAAGCAGCCCTCTCAACAACAACGTTTGCCTTGGATAAAGGACGAAAACACTTTTATTGATCATTGTTTGCGTTGCAGTGCTTGTGTTGATGCTTGTCAAACAAAGGTGATTGTAAAAGGTGATGGTGGCTTTCCGGTGGTGGATTTTCATCATGGGGAAGGTGAGTGCAGTTTTTGTTATCAATGTGCAGATATATGCCCTGAACCTTTATTTGAACCACAGCACCAGCTGCCATGGACACAAGTCGCTACCATTAATTCATCTTGTATCGCATTGAAAAACATTGAATGTCGTAGTTGCGGCGATCAATGTGAAACACAAGCAATTACCTTTTCTTTGCAAGTGGCAAAAGTTGCCCAGCCCGTTATTAATCAGGCTAATTGTAGTGGCTGTGGTGCGTGTATAAATGGTTGTCCTGTGGCTGCGATTGAAATGATAACGCCTTAAATTTAAAAAATTATTAGAGAGTAAACATGACATTAAATGAAGTGCATACCTCAAGCCTTATCGTTCACGTTAAGCCACAATATTTAGCAACGATTAGCCAACAAATTTTAGCGATACCAAATACAGAAATCCCTGCGACAAGTGAAGAAGGTAAAATTATCGTAGTACTTGAGACTGAGAACCAAGGCTACGTAACGGATGCAATTGATAAAATTAATAATTTAGACCATGTGTTAATCACTTTTTTGGTCTATCACCATATTGAGTATTACGATACACACGCTGAGGGTAAGCTATGAAAATGACAAGAAGAGCATTTGTGAAAGCAAATGCTGCAGCATCCGCTGCTGCGGTAGCGGGTATTTCGTTACCAGCATCAGCGACGAATTTAATTGTGAGTTCTGATGAAACTGAAATTAAATGGGATAAAGCGCCTTGTCGTTTTTGTGGTACGGGTTGTTCGGTTTTAGTCGGAACTAAAAATGGACGAGTAGTCGCAACGCAAGGTGATCCACAATCACCGGTGAACAAAGGTCTCAATTGTATTAAAGGCTATTTTTTATCGAAAATAATGTACGGTAAAGATCGTTTACAAACGCCATTATTACGCATGAAAGATGGCGAGTATCATAAAGAAGGTGAATTTACCCCAGTGTCATGGGATCACGCCTTTGATGTGATGGCTGAAAAGTGGAAAGCGGCATTGAAGAAGCAAGGTCCATCGGGTGTGGGTATGTTTGGTTCTGGTCAATGGACTGTTATGGAAGGCTATGCTGCTTCTAAAATGATGAAGGCAGGCTTCCGTTCAAACAATATTGATCCTAATGCGCGTCACTGTATGGCATCAGCAGTGGTTGGTTTTATTCGTACCTTTGGTATTGATGAACCCATGGGATGTTACGATGATTTTGAACATGCGGATGTGTTTGTGCTTTGGGGCTCAAACATGGCTGAAATGCACCCTGTATTGTGGACACGACTGACTGATCGTCGTTTGAGTCATCCTCATGTCAAAGTGAATGTGTTATCGACCTATGAGCACCGCTCGTTTGAATTAGCTGATAACGGCATGATTTTCCACCCGCAAACTGATTTAGCTATCGCGAATTATATTGCGCATTACATTATTGAAAATGATGCGGTTAATTGGGATTTTGTTAATAAACATACCCACTTTAAGCGTGCTCAAACGGATATTGGTTACGGTTTACGTGATGATAATCCATTACAAAAGCAAGCGGCAAACCCTAACTCTGGCGAATTATTCCCAATGACATTTGAGGAATACAAAGCATCAGTAGCGGAATATACCCTTGAAAAAGCGTCACAAATGTCTGGGGTCGAACCTGAAAAATTAGTTGAATTAGCCAAATACTATGCTGATCCTAACCTTAAAGTAACGTCACTGTGGACCATGGGAATGAACCAACATACCCGTGGTGTGTGGATGCAAAGTTTAGTTTATAACTTGCATTTATTAACGGGTAAAATTTCAACACCAGGTAATAGTCCGTTTTCATTAACAGGTCAGCCTTCTGCGTGTGGTACTGCCCGTGAAGTGGGTACATTTGCTCACCGCTTACCTGCTGATTTAGTTGTGACTAATCCTAAGCACCGTGCTATTGCTGAAAATATTTGGAAGCTACCAGAAGGTACGATCCCACCAAAACCGGGTTATCACGCCGTGCAGCAAGATCGAATGCTGAATGACGGAAAACTAAATGCTTATTGGGTAATGTGTAATAACAATATGCAAGCTGGCCCAAATATTAATCAAGAACGTTTACCAGGCTACCGTCATCCCGATAACTTTATCGTCTGTTCTGACCCTTATCCAACGGTTACTGCTCAAGCGTCTGATTTGATTCTACCGACTGCAATGTGGGTTGAAAAAGAAGGTGCTTACGGTAATGCTGAACGTCGTACGCAAGTTTGGTATCAGCAAGTTAAAGCGCCGGGTGAGGCTAAATCTGATCTATGGCAGATCATGGAGTTCTCTAAGCGCTTTAAAGTTGAAGAAGTGTGGGATGAAGCATTACTTAATAAGATGCCTCAGTACCGCGGTAAAACAATGTACGATATTTTGTTCCTTAACGGCCACGTTGATAAGTACCCATTAACCGAAGCGCAGCCATTAAATGATGATGCACAAGCACAAGGTTATTACGTTCAAAAAGGCTTATTTGAAGAATATGCCAGTTTTGGCCGTGGTCATGGACACGATCTAGCCCCTTATGAGGTTTACCATAAAGTACGTGGTTTACGTTGGCCTGTGGTTGATGGCAAAGAGACTCAGTGGCGTTTTAAAGAAGGCACTGATCCCTATGCTAAAAAAGGATCTGGTTGGGACTTTTATGGTAAACCTGACGGTAAAGCATTCATTATCTCAGCACCTTATGAAGCACCACCAGAAGTGCCAGATAAAGATTACGATATGTGGCTATGCACTGGACGCGTGCTTGAACATTGGCACACAGGCACCATGACGCGTCGTGTTCCTGAATTATATAAAGCCGTACCTGATGCGTGGTGTTATATCAATCCAGAAGATGCAAAAAAACGAAATCTTCGTCGTGGTGATGAAGTGTTATTAGCTTCTCGTCGTGGTGAAGTACGTTGTCGAGTAGAAACCCGTGGTCGTAATCGTCCTCCTGTTGGACTCGTTTTCGTACCGTTTTTCGATGCTAATATTTTAGTTAATAAGTTGATCTTGGATGCGACGGATCCATTGTCGAAACAGACAGATTTTAAAAAATGTCCGATTAAGATCACCAAGATCTAATCCATTAATTCAGTGAACGACAGTGGTCGTTCACTGTGACTAGAATATGCCTAGAGACGGAGAACAGCATGAAACGATTATTTTTTGCAGCATTAGTTGCAGGGTTGATGCTTAGCGGTATTGCACATAGTGACGATAACAATGTAGCAGCAACAACTGAAGCTGCCACGACAACAGCGAATATTACTGCTGCAGCTAAATTAGACAATCCCGGTGGTATTGGTGGGCTTGAGTCATTACGTGGTCTTGCTGAAATAGAAGCAACTCGCCCAGCAGATCTGATGAAACGTTACCCTCGAGATCAAGGGGTAATTGATAGTGATTATGTTTACCAACCGCCATTAATTCCACATACCATTCGCCATTATGAAGTGTCACTTAACGCCAATAAATGTCTTGCGTGTCATAGTTGGAAAAATGCCAAAGAGATGGGCGCAACTAAGATCAGTGTGACCCATTACGTGTCACCACAACAAGGTCAAGTATTGTCTGATGTATCGCCAAGCCGTTATTTTTGTTTGCAGTGCCATGTGCCTCAAGCCGACGCTAAGCCATTAGTTGAGAATGATTTTAAACGTGTAAGCGCATTACGTTAATCGTGACTGAGTAGTAAAAGGGTTTATCTATGAAGTGGTTAAAAACATTTTGGTTACGGCTAAAAACACCCAGTAAAGTTGCGGTTGGATTAGTGCTTTTTATGGGATTTATGGGTGGGTTATTATTCTGGGGCGGGTTTAATACCGTGATGGAAAAAACCAACTCAGAAGAATTTTGCGCTGGATGTCATGCGCCAATCGTTAAAGAAATTCAAGAAACAATTCACTTTTCAAATCGTTCAGGTGTCAGAGCTATTTGTTCAGATTGTCACGTACCTCATAATTGGACCGATAAAATTGTCCGTAAAGTACAGGCATCAAAAGAAATCTTTGCACATATGATGGGTACGATTGATACGCCTGAAAAATTCAATGCTCGTCGTGGTCATCTTGCGGAACGAGAATGGCAACGTATGAAAAATAATGACTCTCAAGAATGTCGTAATTGTCACCAGTTCAACTATATGGATTTTTCTGAGCAAGCCCCTCGTAGTGCAAAACAGCACTCAACCGCATTAGCATCGGGTGATAAAACCTGTGTTGATTGCCATAAAGGGATTGCCCATAAGTTACCCGATATGAAAGATGTAGCTGGATGGCAATAAGCTAAGGAGAAACGATGAGTACGCTAGAATCGGTAATTTGGCATACGCTGGGTTATATCGCGATGCCAATGATTATTTTGTCTGGTTTTGTGGCTGTAGCTGCGGTAAGTGTGTGGCTATTGTCGTTAGGTAAAGATAAAAAATTGGATTAAATAGTCATAACAGTCTGATCGTCAAGCCATGGCTGCCATAGTTAACACTAAGGCGGCCATGGCTTTTTGTTATGCTTATTGTGGTTAGTGAATCAGTTGCTGGTGGATGTATCGTGTATTAATTGTTGGTCGATTAATAATGTTCTAAATTGTTGTGCTCGTTTACGGTTAACCCCAAAATCAGAATAGCCGCTGCGAGATATAGATCTTACTTGGAGCTGCTGGGCTTGTTGTTTCACTTCAAAATCGTCAATAAATCCAAACACCGCACTGCGAACTTCAATATGAAAATAATGGTCATCCTGCTCGATCAGTTTTGCCCCTGGTAATGTTTGAGCAATAGCAACAATATCGGACCATTTTTGTATACCTTTAGCAGTAAGGGTAAAAGGGGCTAGCTTAAATTTTGCACGCTGTTCAAGCGTGGATACACAATGGGATTTATTATCGCATGGTGTGTCTATTTGACGCTGCCATGGCGTTGATTGTGGATCAGCACAGCCACTGATTAATCCACTTAATGCGGTTATAAAGCCAATAATCTTCATATTTTTTCTCATCATAGTAGGCTGCCATACACTAAATAAGCACCAAAACCAATCCAAGAGATAATAACAATACCCCATGGTAACCAATGTTGCTTGTAGATAAGTTGTGGGGCTGGCAGCGAAATATCGATAGTTTCTGATTGATTATTTTTAGTTTGGGTATTTTTTTTCTTTAATTTATCACGCTCTCTGGCTTTGGCTTTTTGTTGTTTCTTATATAGCTCAATACCTTTCTGAATTCCTTGTGCGATCAGTTTTGTTTGTTCTTTAGTTTGACCTTCTTTTTGCGTGGCCTTCGCAACCCGTAATGCTTCTATTTGTGTTTCTGCTGAAGGGGTTGCATTTTTTTTTATGGTCGTCATACGCACTAGTGACCTTATTGATGAATGATAAATAAGAGTGATTATATCTGATTACTTCATTTTAGCAGCAGTGTTACTGTATGTGTGGCTGTTGTTATTTATGTTGGAATTTATATATTTATAGTTTTTTGTATGAAAATTCCAGTTTTAGATGAATATAGTATTAATGCTATGTTCATATTGTAACTTTATGATTAGAAAGAATTTACTTGTCTATTTTTACGTGATGAATTGGTTAATAAATGACCACATCTTGTTGGTTTTAGATCAAAAAACGTGACTTACATGGCAATATGCATAAATGAAAAGTGCGGTATTCCACAAAAACAACGCTTAAATAGTACTAAATATGCATTGATCGATTAGAGTCGAAATAAGCCATCGTATATTGATGTTATCTAGATTGATGTGTATTGAGTTGAACACGTATGAGGAAAGTTGTTTGCTTTATCCTATCAATGCCTACGATGATCATGGGCAGTTAAAATTAAATAAAATGCTATGGCTGGTGCTGATTTTTAATGCGAAAGCATTGGTGATTTTTATCATGGCAGGGGTGAGTCGAACGCAAGGCGGACAATTGCTTGAGTTGATTTATCCACTGCGAGAGACTCTTTATGTAGGCATGGTGTTGGGAAGTCCATCCCTATTATTAATGTGGTTATCAGGTCAGCGCAATAACAATAATAAAGTTATACATTATCTGTGGCAGCATGGAAAAAAATTATTAATAGCTGCTTACAGCATCGATTTTGTTTTGCAAATATATCATCTCGTATTGAGTCAGGGTGCATTTTCTTGGATAGGTGCATTAAGCTTGTTATTAACAGTTTGGCTAGGATTATATCTAGTTCGAAGCTCGCGAGTAAAAGATGTGTTTGCACATTAGCTTGTAGAGAGGTAGTCGTAATGGAACCATTAGCAATAGGTAAAGGGCAATTGTTTTTAAGTACATTATTGAGTCCATTAGCAATGGCTGATTGGCTACTAGATGTTAGTTTTGAAATGCAGAGTGCTTGTCGATTACGTCAATCAGTTAATACATCATTGTCATTGTTACCTGGTGAAGAAACTATCTTTTTTGAAGGTTTAAGCCAAGATAATCATCATTTGTATCGTGAAGTGGTAGGCAGTGCGCAACTGTTAGATGTGTCAGCTGAAAGTGTTAGTATTGCATTACAGGTACAAGAACGCTTAGACGATGGTGGTTGGCGGACTATCCTAGCACAGACATTATCGACTGGATTAAATATGCCAATGTTATTTGAATCGGCTGGACCTAATTGTGAACATGTTAAATTACAAGTTGAGGTGATGACTGCATAAGCCATTAATTGATAATTTATGACAATTATACTTAAGAAACGCGACTATTTTTTAGTGGCGTTTTTTTATGACTGTTAATTAATAAAACGAATAGAGCCTATATGCCTATTGGCTAGTATAACTACTGCTATTAGATACATTGTTCAAGTGAAATAAGCAAAGTGTTACAGAGGCTATCTGGTGGGTTGTTATAGGCTATGTCGCTTTATAGCAGATATAAAAAAACGCAGCTAGAAAGCTGCGTTTTTTATTAAGATATTAGTTATCTTATTTCTTGATGCGTAATACTGGTGTTTCACCAACGTTTACAGCACCAGATAGCTTGATTAGCTCTTTGATCTCGTCCATGTTAGAGATAACAACTGGAGTCAATGTTGACTTAGCTTTCTCTTCTAGAAGTGCAAGATCGAATTCGATGATAGTGTCGCCAACTTTAACAGTTTGGCCTTCTTCAGCGATGCGAGTGAAACCTTCGCCTTTAAGTTCAACAGTATCAATACCAAAGTGAACAAAAAGCTCGATGCCATCGTCAGACTCAATAGAGAAAGCGTGGTTAGTTTCGAAAATCTTACCGATAGTACCGTTTACTGGTGCAACCATTTTGTTGCCAGTTGGTTTGATAGCAATACCATCACCAACAATCTTTTCAGCAAACACTACATCAGGCACATCTTCGATGTTAACGATTTCGCCAGAAAGTGGTGCGATAATTTCAATTACACTAGCTTCACTGCTATCGTCAGAAACCATTTTTTTTAATTTGTCAAACAGGCCCATATCATTGCTCCTAAGCGTTGTTATTTTATCTGCTACTATATTATTAGCAGATGGTTTTTTCTGCGATGAATTTTTCTACGTGTTCTTCAATCTCAGCCGCAGTAGGAAGAGTTAATGCATACTCTGCCATTGCTTTAACGTCAGCAAAGTTAGCATTACGGATAACTTTCTTAACGCGAGGAATCGAAATAGCACTCATGCTGAACTCGTCAAGACCCATACCTAATAGCAGTAGGGTAGCACGTTCGTCGCCAGCAAGCTCACCACACATACCTGTCCACTTACCTTCAACGTGAGAAGCATCAATAACTTGCTTGATCACAGTAAGTACTGCAGGTGATAGTGGATTGTAGAGATGAGAAATAAGCTCATTACCACGGTCAACTGCTAGAGTATACTGGGTTAAATCGTTGGTACCAATACTAAAGAAAGAAACTTCTTTCGCTAAGTGGTGCGCAATCGCTGCAGCTGCTGGTGTTTCAACCATAACACCGATCTCGATGTCAGCGTCAAATGCCAAGCCTTCTGCTGTTAATTCAACCTTAAACGCTTCAATTGCTGCTTTTAACGTACGTACTTCTTCAACCGAAATGATCATCGGGAACATGATACGAACTTTACCGTGAGCGGATGCACGTAAAATAGCACGGAATTGGTCACGAAGAATTTCAGGACGATCTAGGCTGATACGAATTGCACGCCAACCCAAGAATGGGTTCATTTCTTTAGGAAGATCTAAGTAAGGAAGATCTTTGTCACCACCGATATCCATAGTACGGATAATCACTGGCTCGCCATGCATTGCTTCTGCAACTTCTTTGTATGCTTGGTACTGTTCTTCTTCTGTAGGCAGAGAATCACGGTCCATAAACAAGAATTCAGTACGGTATAGACCAACGCCTTCACCACCGTTACGGCTTACACCTTTACAGTCTTTAACTGTACCAATGTTGCCGCATACTTCAACTTGCTTACCATCAAGTGTAATAGCAGGAAGATCTTTTAGCTTAGCTAATTCTTCTTGCTCTGCTTTATCAGCATCACGGATAGCTTTAAATTTGTTTAGTTCATCATCAGTTGGGTTGATAACAATCTGGTTATTGATTGCATCAAGAACAAGCATGTCGCCATTCTTAACTAAAGATGTAATATTATTTGTTCCTACAAGAGCAGGAATTTCTAGTGAACGCGCCATGATAGAGGTGTGTGAAGTACGACCACCAATATTAGTAATGAAGCCAAGAACGAACTCTAGATTAATTTGTGCTGTTTCTGATGGTGTTAAGTCGTTAGCGACTAGAATTACCTGCTCATTAATAGCACTTAGATTGATAACATTAATGCCTAATGCGTTCTTAACAAAACGATTACCGATATCACGAATATCACTTGCACGTTCTTTTAAGTATTCATCATCAAGAGATTCAAGGGTTTGTGCTTGTTCTTCAATGATCGAATAGATGGCATAATCAGCTGAATGCTTATCTTTAATAAGGGCTATGATTTCTTCTTCTAGCTCCTCATCTTCAAGCAACATGATGTGACCTTCAAAGATGGCTTCTTTCTCTTCACCAAAGGTGACACGTGCTTTTTCTTTGATAACTTCAAGTTGCTCAGAAGATTTTTTTCGAGCGTCGAAGAAACGTTGAATTTCGTTATCGATCTGGTCTGCAGCGATAGGAGTTTTGTTTAAAACAATCTCTTCTTCTTGCAATAGCAATGCTTTACCGAAAGCAATACCAGGAGACGCCAGGATACCTGAAATCATAGCCTTACCTTTAAATTAACTAAAAACTGGAAACGCGTTTGTATACAAACTTAGTTTAGATCTCGCGGAACATTGCGATTTCAGCACCGTCGTGTAGCTCTGTAAGAGTTACTAGCTTATCTACTGCTTCTTGAGCTTGTGCTCCTTCTGCCGCGATAGTAATAACAGCACCTTTAACTAGGCCAAGTGTTTGAAGCTTAAATAAGCTCTTAGCGTTTGCACTTTTACCGTTTGAAGTTACTGTGATGTCTGCTTCAAATGATTTTGCGTCTTTAACGAACTGTGCCGCTGGACGAGTGTGTAGGCCGTTTGGTGCAGTGATTTCAACTTGCTTCTGATACATATGTCACCCCGATTTAGATATAATTGTTATATTAATAGTTTGCTCTATGCACTATAACCGCTGTGATTATAGTCTCAGCATATTGTTCAAGTAGTATAAACTACCTAATAACATGCTGTCTTAGCTTTAATCCAAGTCAAAGTTTTATGAGAAACTTTTTTTTGGGTATTAATCAAAATTGACTAATAATTGTCCTTTTATTTTGATGCTAAAAATAAAGCGCATCAGCTTTATAGTAAA
Source organism: Photobacterium carnosum (assembly GCF_002849605.1). Lineage (GTDB taxonomy): Bacteria > Pseudomonadota > Gammaproteobacteria > Enterobacterales > Vibrionaceae > Photobacterium > Photobacterium carnosum. Next base: position 512,403 of record NZ_NPIB01000001.1, on the reverse strand, counting down.
GCTGAGAATAAAATGCAACAAAAAAGCCCGCAAAGGGCCTTTTTGAGTGTAGATATACCTATATAACATCACAAAGTGTGATCACTGTTGGGTTTCTTTTTCTGTAAAGACACCCGCAAAAAGTGCTGTTGATAAGTAGCGTTCACCTGAACTGGGTAAAATAACAACAATATTTTTATCGGAAAATTCTGGTCTAGCGGCAATATTATTTGCTGCAACAACGGCTGCACCGGATGAAATTCCAGCTAATATGCCTTCTTCATTCATTAAACGACGTGCCATCTCAATAGCATCTTCTGAACTGACTAGCTCAATTTCATCGATAAGTGTTAAGTCAAGGTTGCCAGGAATAAAGCCTGCACCAATACCTTGAATTTTATGTGGCCCTGGTTGAATCGTTTCACCATTTACGGTTTGAGTGATTACTGGCGATTCTGTGGGCTCAACGGCAACAACGGTAATTGCTTTGCCTTGTTGTTGTTTTATGTAACGGCTAACACCGGTTAGTGTTCCGCCAGTACCAACACCTGAGACAAAAACATCGATTTCACCATCGGTAGCATCCCAGATTTCAGGGCCGGTGGTTTTTTCATGAATAGCAGGGTTAGCAGGGTTATTAAATTGTTGTAATAGTAAATACTTATTTGGATCTGAATTGACAATCTCTTCTGCTTTATCAATAGCACCTTTCATACCTTTGGCAGCTTCTGTGAGAATCAATTTCGCACCAAGGGCTTTTAATAATTTACGACGTTCAATACTCATGCTTTCTGGCATGGTCAGGGTAAGTTTATAACCACGGGCAGCAGCCACAAAAGCAAGTGCGATACCTGTATTACCGCTGGTTGGCTCTACGAGTTCAATGCCTTCTTTTAAGAGACCATTTTTTTCTGCTTCCCACACCATATTGGCACCAATACGGCATTTGACACTGAAACTAGGATTACGAGCTTCAATTTTCGCAAGCACTTTGCCATTACTGACACGATTAAGACGTACCAGCGGAGTGTTACCAATAGTGAGAGAGTTGTCTTCGTATATTTTGCTCATACTTCATTCCTTCGTGACAAATTAGACTTAATGTTGAATAGATTAAGCATATACCTGTCTTTATATTTGCAAAGTAATTAATGGTTATATCTTATTGTTATTATGTGATAGTTGCTATTATTTTTATATTGTTGTTTATTATTTGTTGCATTTTATTGCTATTGAAATCGTATTTATTGGTAACGCTAAAAGATAAAAAAGGTCAACAGCGAGAAGCTATTGACCTTATATTTGAAATATTAATAATGACTAGTAACGTTTAAATTGGGTACGATAATGATCAACCCACATTGCAGTTGCTCCACATACAGCAATCGGCATGACAAATAAATTAATAATAGGAACCATCGTTAATAGCATCACGACAGCGCCAAAGCTTAATGCTTGTCCTCGTTTTTGTTTGAGTGCATCTCGCATAGTAGGGAATGGCACTTTATGGTTATCAAATGGATAATCAACATATTGAATGGTCATCATCCAAGCATTGAATAAGAACCATAATATTGGTGCAACTGTTTGGCCAATAACTGGAACCCACATTAAAATGAGTAATCCAATGGCTTTGGGTAGATAATACTTAAGTTTGGTCCATTCTCGACCCATCGTTCGAGGTAGATCTTTTATTAATGCTTTGAAACTATCATCTGGTGGTGTTTGCCCTGTAAGTTTTGCTTCAAGATATTCAGCTAACAGTCCGTTAAACGGCGCTGCTATCCAGTTAGCGATGGTACTGAAAAAGTATGAGAATGAGACGAGGGCGGCAATAGCAAGTAATGGCCATAAAAGATAAGAAAGCCAGTCCAGCCAGCTAGGTAAATAGCTTAACCAATGGTTAATCCATCCGCCTAAATGATTTAATAATGTAGCAAAAGCTGTACCAAGTAATACAATATTGATTAGCAGAGGAATGAGAACAAAACGTCGCGTACCTGGTTGAGAGGCGAGTTTTAAGCCTTGAAAAAAATAACCAGCACCGCTGGTCGTTGATCTTATATTATGCTGTTGTGACATTTCTTTCTCCGGAACAAGCATTTTTTAGTGTTTTACTGCTCATTTGTTTAGGTTTCTTTATCAATGTTAACGGTAGAGGTAGGATGGAATCAAATAACAAAATTGTTGTCATTACTTTAACAACAAAATAAAAATGATGAGTCACAATACAAAAATGATGTAAATCTGTACAAAAAACTGCAAGCTGACACTATCCTTGATGGAATCTCAATATTCATCTTCTCATTGTCAAGTGAATTTTGGTACAGTAAGTCATTCGGTGAGAAATTCTAACTAGATACTAAGTTTCCTAGTAGATTTTTTTCTATTATTAACCCCGTAAAGGGATAACGAGTTAATTTAGAGTATTCATATGCAGGAATTGCGTCTAGTTCTTATTATTGTTGGTGCGTTAGCTATTGCAGCGCTTCTTTTTCATGGTCTATGGACAAATAGAAAAGAAAAACCAGCTAAATTTGGTGAAAAACCACTAAGTAAAATAGATGAAGCAAATCTTGAAAGTCAAGATCTTGCCCAAGAGAGTGTTAGTGACGTCCGTGTAGTAAGTCATGCATCGGAAGTGACAGAAACTAAAGTAAATCAAGCGGATGTTACTGTAACGAAACCAGAAGCTAAGCGTAAAGAGCCTGGTTTTAGTTTTGGTGAACGTCCTCAACATGATCCTTTATTAGGTGAAACCGTACCTCAAAGTGTAAATCCCATCTCAAAAATTGTAGCTCACGAGCGTATTGAACCACAGATGCATATTGGATCTGCAGCTCAGCCAAGTGTTGTCGCTCAACCAAGTGTTGCAGTTCAGCCAAGTGTTGCAGTTCAGCCAAGTGTTGCAGCTCAGCCAAGTGTTGCAGCTCAGCCAGTCGTTGCAGCTCAGCCAGTCGTTGCAGCTCAGCCAGTCGTTGCAGCCCAGCCAGTCGTTGCAGCTCAGCCAGTCGTTGCAGCTCAGCCAGTCGTTGCAGCTCAGCCAGTCGTTGCAGCTCAGCCAGTCGTTGCAGCTCAACCAGTCGTTGCCGCTCAACCAACCGTTGCCGCTCAACCAACCGTTGCAGCTCAAGTTATAACTGCTCCAACCCCTATTTTTACGCCTGTCGTTGAAGATGATAAGTCGCAATCTGTTGTTGAATCAGTGACAACTGAGACGATCACCACTGTAATACCTGAGCCTGAAATTATTCCAGAACCTGAAGTGGTTCTTGAGCCAGAAGTATTACCTGAGCCTGAACAACTACCACCAAGTTACTTATCTGTTTGCGTGCACGCACGTAAAGGAAAGGTATTGCGTGGGCCATCATTATTTGCATGTTTAGAACGTAATGGTTTGATTTTTGGTGAAAATTCAGTGTTTCACCGCCATGCTGATTTAACAGGTACAGGGCCAATTATTTTTTCGGTAACTAATTTGCTTAATCCTGGTACATTTCCTGAAATTAATTACCAGCATTTTGAAACTCCAGGCATTGGCTTTTTCTTAATGCTGCCATGTCATGGAAAAGCATCAAGTAATTTTAATATGATGTTACAAACGGCACAGCAAATTGCTGATCAACTTAATGCCGATGTGATGGATAAAGATCGGGTCATGATAACGCCTAATCGTATCGCAGCATATCGAGAGAAATCAGTAAAATATAATCAATGTTAATCAAATAGATTATTATTTAGTGATGCTAATTCAGGCTCCTTCGGGGGCCTGAATTTTATTGTATTTATTGTCATAACCATAATGATTTGAAGTTTTGTTATTTAGAGTCATTAATTGACATTTTCTTCAGGTAGGAATTGAAATGAGCACCGACCTTCAGCAACAACTTGCCAGCTTAAAACAACAACTCGATTATCATGGTCATCGTTATTACGTTGAAGATAACCCTGAGATCCCAGATGCTGAATATGATCGTTTAATGCAACAGTTATTAGCGATTGAAGCGGAGCATCCGCAGTGGATAACCAATGATTCACCGAGCCAGCGAGTTGGTGGTAGTGCGCTTGATGGTTTTACTCAAGTTACCCATGAAATTGCGATGCTGTCATTAGGTAATGCGTTTAATGATGATGATTTACGTGATTTTCAAAAGCGACTTCAAGATCGATTACGTGACAGCAGCAGTATTAGTTATTGTTGTGAGCCTAAATTAGATGGCTTAGCGGTTAGTTTATTGTATGAGAATGGGGTGCTTATTCAAGCCGCAACGCGTGGTGATGGTGCTACGGGGGAAAATATTACCCATAATGTACGTACTATTGGTGCTATTCCATTGCGGTTACGGGGTGATGATTGGCCGCAACGGCTAGAAGTGCGCGGTGAAGTATTTATGCCCAAAAAAGGCTTTGATAAACTCAATGCTAACGCACTTAAAAAAGGCCTTAAAACATTTGCTAATCCACGTAATGCGGCAGCAGGTAGTTTACGTCAGCTTGATCCTAAGATTACAGCTACCCGCCCACTAAGTTTTTATGCCTATGCGGTGGGTGTCGTAGAAGGGCGAGAGTTAGCTGATACGCAATATCAACGTTTATGTCAGTTAAAAGCGTGGGGATTGCCAATGTGCCCAGAAATTCGTTGTGTTGATAGCATTGAGGCGGTGATTGAATATCATCAAATGATTGGTGAAAAACGCCAATCTTTAGGTTATGAAATTGATGGGGTGGTGATCAAAGTTGATCAATTAGATCTGCAACAGCAACTGGGTTTTGTTGCTCGTGCACCTCGTTGGGCGATTGCTTATAAGTTCCCAGCCCAAGAAGAAATGACTATTTTAAATAATGTTGAATTTCAGGTTGGCCGCACAGGGGCGATAACACCAGTAGCAAAACTTGAACCTGTATTTGTTGGCGGAGTTACCGTCAGTAATGCGACGTTGCACAATGCAGATGAAGTGTCACGCTTAGGCGTCATGATTGGTGATACGGTGATCATTCGTCGTGCAGGTGATGTTATTCCTCAAATTGCTGCCGTGGTTGAGTCTCGTCGTCCTGCTGATGCCGTGGCGATAGTGTTTCCGACAGAATGCCCAGTGTGCCAGTCTAAAGTTGAACGTGTTGAAGGAGAGGCTGTTGCGCGTTGTTCTGGTGGCTTATTCTGTCAAGCACAGCGTAAAGAAGCACTTAAACATTTTGTCTCACGTAAAGCATTAGATGTTGATGGTTGTGGTGAAAAAGTCATTGAGCAATTAGTTGATCGTGAAATGGTTTCAACGCCAGCTGATTTGTTTAAGTTCAGTGCTGGAGAGGTAACGGTACTTGAGCGTATGGGGCCTAAATCAGCTCAAAAATTAATTGATGCGTTATCAGCGTCGAAAAAAACGACGTTAGCACGGTTTATTTATTCATTAGGTATTCGTGAAGTGGGTGAAGCAACCGCTGCCAATGTCGCTAATTATTTTGAAACTTTAGACGCGATCAGTCAGGCATCTAAAGAACAACTGATTAAAGTCCCTGATGTGGGTGACGTTGTTGCCGCGCATTTGTTTAATTTCTTCCGTGAACCACATAATATGACGGTGATTGAAGAGTTATTAGCGCAAGGTATTCATTGGCCTACTATTGAAAAGCCTCAAGCAGGGGTTGAATTGCCATTAGAGGGTAAGGTGGTAGTACTTACAGGTTCATTATCACAGTTGACTCGTGGTGACGCTAAAGCAGCCTTACAAGCTTTAGGTGCTAAAGTAACGGGTAGTGTTTCTAAGAAAACTGATTTATTGGTTGCTGGTGAAGCGGCGGGATCTAAATTAGCTAAAGCTCAAGAGTTAAATATTGAAATTTGGGATGAACAACAGCTGGTTGATTTAATGACTAATGCATAAAATTACGACCATTTAATATTGAAGCCTCACTTTTGTGGGGCTTTTTTGTGGCTGCTATTTAACCAATATGTGTGCTGATTATCGAGAGAAAACTTAATTTTTAGTATTTATTTAATGGTCACAATGAAAAAAGTTTTCAATTAATAGCCATAGTTTATTATTTATAGCTTTGTTAATTGTACTATTTATAAAATATGACACCACTCACATTAATCATTTTTATTTTTTATATCTAATTGTTTTATAATGATTTATTTTTATTTTTTTCACAAAAGTGAAAACCTATGACATTGATCACTATAGCGCCAAAAGTTTGCACTCAATCATATTTTCACTATTAAAAAGTAAGTTCTTATTGATGTTTTGCGCTGCGAAAGTAGTCTTAGTACCGAAGTTACTTAAAAGTTCAATTTAAAAAGAAATAATATGAATTGGTTGAAATGATTCGACCGACATATAGGAGATTTACTTGCCACCTTCGGCGGCCAACCTTTCAGGGGCAAGTAAACAGCTAATATCTTTTAGGAGTTATTCCATGGAATCAAAGTTTTTTAAAGTTTCGGCTTTAACCGCAGCAATGATCGGTGCATTATCTGCTGCGCCAGTTATGGCAGCAGCAGACAGTGCCGCGGGTCCAGAATATGTGGTAGCTGTTAATGAGTTTCTTGATGATTCAACATTAGCTGGTGTTGCTGTTGTTGATACGCGTTCTCGTACTCGAACTTCTGGTGAGCCTGGCGGTGAAGATGGCGATACGTGGAGTCGTCTAAATTACTCTGCTTATAACCTAATTTTAGACTTTACTTCTGGTTACCATAACGGTTGGTTAGGTGCCGATATCGGTGGTTATTTATCTGGTGATTTATACAATGATAGCCTTCAAAATGCTAAAGGTGAATATTTAGCGAATGAAATCTCTACATCAAATAACCTTGACTGGGGTGCTGGTGAAGGTAACCAAGTTAAGATCACTAAAGCAGCATTAAAATTTAAAGCTGGCGAAAATGTAGATGGTCGTTTTGGTTTTACTCAATCAAATGGTAATGGTGTTTTAGGCAACGTATGGTCTTTCGTTCCTGGTACATACCGTGGTGCTGAACTGAATGCAAACATTGGTAACTTTAAAGCAACTTACTTTATTGCTGACCAATTCACTGCTCCTTGGTTACTAAGTAAAAATGATTATGCACCTGCATTATGGTCTGACACCTCTTGGGGGATTGCACACTCTCTAGGTTTACAGGGTAATGCAACTGACGCGTTATATCTACAATTCGGTATTGGTCAAGTAACTGATATTCAATATGCAAATGGTATTGATTGGGGTGCAGATAAGGTAACTAGTTACCATGATAAGACTGATACAACAGGTTACAAGGTTTACGCTAAGTACAATATCAATGAAAACATGTCACTTGCATACGATTTCTACGGTGTAAATGATGACGTACAATATGACGGTCTAGGTTACACCACGGGTCTATCATTCAACGCTAAGTTCGGTCAGTTCTCATGGATGACAGATCTTCAGTACGCGAAGAGTGATAACGATCGTGATGTTAACCCTCGTATGATTTACACCTACGGTATGACAAATGGTACATATTCACTATGGTGGGATGCACTATCTGATTGGAACAAATCTGGTGAAGTATCTATCTACAACCGTTTATCATATGACCAAGGCAATGGTTGGAACTACTACCTAGGCTTGGGTTACGGTTCTGGCAGCAAGTCAGCAGCTGATGGCGCTATGGGTGACTGGGATTACGAAAGCGAGTACGCAGTTAATGGTACAGTATCTTACTCAGTACAAAATGGTGCACTTAAAGGTTCTACATTACGTCTACACGCAACAATGCTAGAGCGTGATGAGTTTGCTGGTGCAGCTTCTGCAGATGAAACAGATTTACGTTTCCAAGTTATTATTCCTTATACTTTCTAATATAACAATTAGTTAGGTATGAATTTAAAAGCCCATTTCGATGGGCTTTTTTATTATCTTAAAAAAGAGAACAGGATTATTCATCTTCTTCCTACAATTGAGTTAGGCAACTCAACTAGCGAAGGTGATTATATGAAAAAATATATTATTGGTATTATGGCTGCGATGGTTTTAACAGTTAGCTCGGGAGCTTTTGCATCAGGCGGTTCTAATGGTGCTGGTGGCTTTGGTCAGACATACTGCCATTTATCAAATAATGAAACAATTTTTGTCCCTTGGTTTATATGTGAGCAGAATGGTGGAGAGTCATACGACTTTTGATTTGAGAGTAGAGAATGGACTCTCTAATTTTTTATTATTACTTATTCGTCATGACTATTTTACGCTCTCGTCTTCCTGATTATTGTAGATTTACCTCACAGTGCTAGAATACCTATCAATAGATTTAGCACAGTAGCTTTTACTGTGTCATCCATCATTCATAAGGTAATCTCAATGACGGTTAAAACTCGCTTTGCACCAAGCCCAACTGGCTTTTTGCACGTTGGTGGTGCGCGTACAGCATTGTATTCATGGCTATTTGCTAAGCATATGGGCGGCGAATTCGTATTACGTATCGAAGACACAGATATCGAACGCTCAACCCAAGAAGCGATTGATGCGATTATGGAAGGCATGGAATGGTTAGAGTTAAATTGGGATGAAGGTCCTTATTACCAGACTAAGCGTTTTGATCGTTACAATGAAGTGGTTGATCAACTACTAGCAGAAGATAAAGCGTATAAGTGTTATTGCCCGAAAGAACTGCTTGATGAGATTCGTGAGCAACAAATGGCAGATGGTGTTAAGCCACGTTATGATGCTAATCATCCTAAAATTATTGCAGCAAATGCGGCAGCAACAGCAGATTCTCCATTCTGTATTCGTTTCCGTAATCCAAAAGAAGGCACAGTGATCTTTGAGGATAAGATCCGTGGCCACATCGAAATTTCAAACAGTGAATTAGATGATCTGATCATTCGTCGTACTGACGGTAGCCCAACATATAACTTCTGTGTTGTTATTGATGACTGGGATATGGGCATTACTCAAGTTGTTCGTGGTGAAGATCACATTAACAATACCCCTCGTCAAATTAATATTTATAAAGCACTTGGTGCTCCAGTACCTGAGTTTGCACACTGTGCAATGATCCTTGGTGATGATGGCGCTAAACTATCTAAGCGTCATGGTGCTGTTGGTGTAATGCAATACCGTGATGACGGTTTCCTACCGCATGCTCTATTAAACTACCTAGTACGTTTAGGTTGGTCTCATGGTGACCAAGAAATTTTCTCACTACAAGAGATGATTGATTGTTTTAAGCTTGAGTCAGTGAGCAAGTCAGCATCAGCATTCAATACTGATAAATTGTTATGGCTAAACAACCATTACATTAAAACAGCAGCACCTGAATATGTTGCTAAATACCTACAATGGCATTTAGATCAAAAACAAATATCAATTGAAAATGGTCCTGCAATTACTGAAGTGATCACTCTAGTGGGTGAGCGTTGCCATACTCTGATCGAATTAGCTGAGCAATCACGCTACTTCTACCAAGATTTTAGTGAGTTTGAAGCAGGTGCGGCTAAGAAGCATTTACGCCCAGTCGCTAAAGATGCATTGGCATTAGCACTTGTGAAAGTCGAAGCTCTAGAAGAGTGGACAACTGAAAACCTACATGCTGTTATTGCTCAAGTTTGTGAAGAGCTTGAATTAGGTATGGGTAAAGTGGGTATGCCACTACGCGTTGCGGTTACAGGTCAAGGTCAATCACCATCAGTTGATGCAGTAATGCAATTGATTGGTAAAGAGCGTGTGGTTACACGTATTAAGATGGCATTAGATTATATTGCAGCTCGTGAAGCTAACGCGTAAACATTAGTTTATTGTTAATAAGAACGGAGGTGTCGTCATTGATGCTTCCGTTTTTTTATAACGAACGTAAAGCTGATCACATTTTTTGTTTTACGATAATGACATTGTTTAAAAACATCAATATTATAAGCCGTATATTGGGGCTATAGCTCAGCTGGGAGAGCGCTTCGCTGGCAGCGAAGAGGTCATCGGTTCGATCCCGTTTAGCTCCACCAAATTTAAAACCTCGTCAGTTAACTGGCGAGGTTTTTTGCGTTTAGTAACGATTAAAAACGCGCATTAATAATTGGGAAGATTGGCAGGTTTTTACTTACAAAAGTACCTGACTTATCGTAGTTAATTAGACCAATCTGCACACCTTTATTAATGTGATCTGTTGCGTTAACAAAACCGAACTGAAGGCCATTAAGAGAACCAGCATAGTTAAAGGTACCAAATTGAGCACCTGTGAAATTGTTGCCAGTGTAGTTAACTAAACCAAAGTCAGCACCTGTAGCATTGCCTTCGTTCCAGTTAGCTAAACCAAATTCTAAACCTGTCATGCTTGATGTGGTGTGGTTAATACCAAATGCCAAACCAAAGTTAAGACCAGTAAAGTTATTAATAGACGATAAACCTAACAATGAAAAGTTAACACCTTCAACTTGACTTGTTTGTCCGTAAAGTACGTTTAAACGAACGCCAGAAACATTACCTGCTGGTAGATTTACGCCTGGTACAGAAAGTTGAACGGGTGTGTTAGCCATTGCAGTTGCAGGGGCAAGAAGTACTGCTGATACAATAAAAGATGCTAATTTGATTTTCATAAAAATATCCAAAATAAATGTATAAGAAGAAATTTATAAATTTTAGGCAGTATAAACAAATGTGCATAAAAAACAATGTTCAAATATTGTAACGTTATGTTTCAAGATGACGTTAATACATTAGTTTTATATTGATTTAATGATGCAACTGATAATTTTTAATTGCCTAAGTGAACGTGATTTTATCGTAATAAAAAGCACAGTTATTAGTGTCATTAATTAAATTGAGATGCAAGTATGAAATGTAAAAAAGCCAACCTAGTGGTTGGCTTTTTTTTAATATGGTGCTCCCTGCTGGAGTCGAACCAGCGGCCTTCCCCTTAGGAGGGGGACGCTCTATCCATCTGAGCTAAGAGAGCATTTGCACAGTATACGCGAAAATCATCAGAGTTTAAGAAAATAGTGTTATTGATTCAACTGCTTGGTCAGTAAATCGCCAGGTTGAATGCTAGATGCCAGTTGTGGTTGGTTAACGCTAAGCTCAGCAGATTTTTCATAGACTCTATCAACGGTTAGTGTAATTGCTGTTTCGACCATGCGGTTGCGTGGAATACCTTTTTGATCGATAAATCCCGCACTATGCCATAATTTAAGTTGATCGCCATTGTGAACGCCATGTACACGGCCAACATTGATTTGAGCAACTCCCTGATGGATATTAACTATTTCAGGTAAACTTGCTCGGCATGAAAGAGCACTTTCAATATCTAACATCATATTTTGAGTGACACGTTGAATACTTTGTCCGTAGGGGGATACCCAAAAGCGTGCCGTTTTAGTATCTACATAACTCGTGCGAGAAAAAGGCCATAAGCCTATATCTCGGTAGCTATTTTGATAGATTATCTCTCCCGTTTTTCCATCCATAATATCTAACGTAATCGCAAATTGACGATTAATGTGTTGGCGATTATCAATTGTTGTTGATATATCGGTGATCTCACCACTAACCAAATATTGTGCGTCATTATCTTCTGCTAGCATCATCATCGCATCAGCGTGATTGACACTAAACGGTACTTGAGTGACCCCCGTCACTAAAAAACTTTGTGAACGTTGTTGAATGTTTTTTTGTAAAACCTTTGAAAAATCATTACCTAATTGATAAATACTGCCCATTGCTGCTTGTTGCGGTTCTGTCAGTGAAAATTTACCCAGCAATAACCCTTTCTTATATTGTATCTTGTGGCAACTTTTTGCCGATGGGTAAATATCTATTCTGGCGGTGACATACATCTTGCCGCCAATATCTTTCTGTTCTAATACACTAATATGCCGAATTTCATTGCCGCTAAAACGGTATTGCTGCCGATTTTCTTGTAGATAAGTTTTAAGCATGGGTAGGCTCGCAATCTCACCGCCAGTAAATCTCATCGCTTGGAAGACCGCATTCTCTAAGGCATTGACTCGTGCGGTAGCTTTACTTTCAAGAATAGTCGCCTCACCCGTCACTTGTACCCACTGTGCATTGATGGAGTGTGAAACGAATAGGCATAAGACGCTTAAACAGAGTAATAATTTTTTATTCATAAAAGGCCAGTTTAGGTATGTTTTTTGCTTTAATCGAGACATAACCATAACGGAATGCAAAGAGTGTTCCCAATTGGTATTTCTCATTAAAGAAATTGTATTCGTGAGTTATATATCTTTTATCACCCGTAGTAAGAGTGGCTAAAAATGAACAAAATTATATTAGTGGTGTGTGCGCTGCTATTAACTGCCTGTGTTGGACCCCAAGTTTATAACGGTAAAGAGCAATTTTCTTTACCTGGGTACTCGTTAACAACGACGCCGCGTCATACGGTTGATTATTTCGTTGAAGGGTTGACTAATCAGCTGATTGAATCAAATCAATATTTAACTGCTAGTACGCCGTTAGCTGTGACATCGTTTGTTGACCTACAAGATATGGGTGTGACTAATTGGCTAGGAAATGTAGTCAGTGAAAATTTTATGTTTCAGATGCAACAACGCGGGTTTACGGTGGTTGATTACAAGTCAACAGGCGTGATTAAAGTTACTCAGAATGGTGATTTTAGTATTAGTCGTAATTGGCAAGAATTATCAGCACAACAACCTGTTGATTATGTATTAACGGGGACGATGTTGCGTCAAAGCGGCGGGGTGTTAGTGAATGCGCGTATTATTGGAATGCGTTCACATGTTGTGATTGCCACTGCGCAAGGCTTTTTACCTGCTGAACGTATTGGGCGTGATTTAGATTTTATGAATAAGATTCAAATACGTAATGGCGTTATTATACGTACTGAACAACAACAGCAAACCACTAATAATATCGTGTTACGACCTTAAGGATAAGCTTCATGAGTAAATGGCTAGCAGTGATGTTATTAATTGTCATATCTGGGTGTTCAGCGTCAAATAGTGCGACTAATCCCGATTTGACGCGTAGTAATGAAAGGGTGTTTGCGGTTGGTTATGCATCTATTAGTGAGCAAAATGGTCGTACTCAAGAAGAGAAAAGTTTACGGGCAATGCGGGCATCAAAGCTTGATGCTTATCGAGAGCTTTCAGAGCAGATTTATGGCTTACGGATATCTGCGACGACATCGTTATCAAATCAACAATTAGGGCCGGAAAATACTGATGGTGCGGTTGATGGTATTATTCGTGGTGCAAAAGTGATCCGTAGCTATCCTGTGGGTGATAGCTATGTAACTGAAATGGAATTAAATTTAGGTTTGATGGAGCGTATGAAGCAACATGGTGAAGTGTTTCATGTGCCCAATAATCAGCAAATAATGTTCTAATCCTTAGGCTTTAAGGTTGGTGCCTAATGAGCGAACATTTTGTGCTTTACCATCACAATTATAGGTCATTTGGTAGCGACCTCGGCTTTGTTGGAACAGGTTATTGAGTTTATGAAAACTTAATTGTGCCCGTTGTAATACTTCGCCATTGATGTCATTACGTTGTTTACATAATGTCACTAATTGCTGAATCGCATCAACATGTTGACTAAGTAATTCATCATCTTGCAACTGTTGTCGTTGCGGGTGATTAGCAATCAAATAATCATGTTGTTGAATACTATTGATCAGTGTAAGTTTTTCTTTTGCAAATTGTTCTATTTCTAATGCACGTCGATGAGCGATGGCTGTTTTCTCTTGGTTGAGTAATTCAGCAAGTGATACCAAAGCTGTATGTTGAAGCTCAAGCAATTGCTCAATAGTGTATTTCATAACCAAGACCCTTATAGTGAATGCACAATAACATTCGTCTTTTAATAACCATTAGTTGTTAATGACATCAGCTTTTAATAACAACAGCATTAAAGACCATTAAGTTCATCTTCAAATTTAATCATATTACTTGCGAGTTTGTCGGCATCAATAGTATAGCTACCATTTGCGATAGCTTGTTTTATTTCAGCTACTTTTGCTGAGTCAAAACTGGTTTCTGCTGCTAATTGCTGATGAATTTGACCGACAGCTTTACCTTGAGAGCTTAACGATACAGCATCATGCTGTGGTTCAGCGATTGTTGTTTGTGGAGTATTCGTAGTTGCCGTTTTGGTGTGGTTAACCGTACGGGTTGTATTCAGAGGTTGTCCACCTCGAAGATGATTAATGTTTGTCATAATTTAGTACCTGTTGATGCCAATAGAGTTATAGTCAATTATCGACGTATAGACTATAAACTTTAGCTTTTTTTGTTTACTAACACCAAAATATTATGGCTTATTATTTTGAGTTTAGTAAGCCGATTTTATAAGGTAATTAATATTTTACCGACACTTCTCCAACCGCGGTAATTACCCCGTCAATGATCCGTTTTGATTTACTGTTTTGTACTCGAATCTCATCACCGATTGCTCCATCTGATAATGCTTTGCCTGTGGTTACAATGGCTAATCCTGTTTGGCTTGCTCGAATTAACACACTGTCATTACGGCACACTAAGCAGATATCATTTGCTTGAATGACATCACCTGCTTTCACGGTATGCTTTACTTTTGAGCCGATAATTTGTTGTGGATCAGTAAAGCTAACCCCTCGTTGAAAACGGTTTTCTATCATAGCAATTTTTATATTGGCAGCACTGAGTAAAGCGCCGCGGCCTAGGTGTGTTGTGGCGATCACTTGTGGCAGTGTTTGTTGCACATTGACAGGAACATAGAGTTGCCAATCTTCACTATTACACCGCACCAGTACTGTAACATTACCTGATAACGTTTGTTTACCCGGCGTGGTTGCAACGAGAGGGCTAGAGCAGGTTGGAAACCGTAATCGAGAATCTAATGTCGCCGCAGTAATATTGACACTACCAAAATCAGATGGAGTGAATGAGTGTTTTATATGATCTGCTGCCGTTTGCTGAATAATACTTTGTTGTGAGATTTGTGTGGCATGAACATTAATACTAAAGTTCAGCAATAAACTGCCGATAATAATGCAAATTAAGTTTAAATATCGATGAGTGATCACGGCGTTATACTCTTTGTTGGTGGTAGTCATTTGGTCATTAAGCGGCTTATCATAAGTAATTATTCGAAAAATTGCTTGTATTGGTCTTGTTAATATTTTTAGGCAGGGAACCCTTTCACATGTCAGGTATTTTAGATTCCGTCAATCAACGTACACAGTTGGTTGGACAAAATCGATTAGAATTACTTACTTTCCGACTTAATCGGCGTCAGCGATATGGGATTAATGTCTTTAAAGTTAAAGAAGTTTTACAGTGCCCTAAGTTAACATCGATGCCGAATTTACATCCGTTTGTTAAAGGAATCGCTTATATTCGCGGTCAGACAATTTCAGTGATAGATATGAGTCTTGCAACGGGCGGTCGGCCGGTCGACGATATCAGTAATTGTTTTATTATTATTTCTGAGTTTAACCGTTCGGTGCAGGGTTTTTTAGTTTCAGCGGTTGAGCGGATTGTGAATATAAATTGGGAAGCTATTTTACCACCGCCACAAGGTGCTGGACGTAGTAATTATCTCACCGCAGTCACTGAAATTGATAATGAATTAGTAGAAATTCTTGATGTAGAAAAGATCCTTGATCAAATTTCTCCAGTAGATACCTGTTTGTCGATTGAATTACTGGATGAAATTAGCCTGATTATACCCACAGTAAAAACCGTATTAGTTGCTGATGATTCAATGGTGGCGCGTAAACAAGTACAACGTGCGATTGAATCAATAGGGTGTGATTGTATTTGTGTCAAAGACGGTAAAGAAGCACTTAGAACACTACAATCGATGGCTGGAAATGGCAGTATTTATCAACAATTAGCCTTAGTGATATCAGATATTGAGATGCCTGAAATGGATGGCTATACCTTAACTGCCGCTATTCGTAACGATCCAGTGTTAAAAGATCTGTATGTTATTTTACATACTTCATTGAGTGGGGTATTTAATCAGGCGATGGTTGAACGTGTGGGTGCTAATGCTTTTATTCCTAAATTTAATCCTGATGAGCTAGGACGTGCAGTGAAAAATGCTATGACCACAGTGACAGCAGTTAGTGTTAGCTCTTAATAATAAATATAGTCGACGTGCAATACATGACAAAAATAAGAAAGAGTGATTAATGACAACATTAACGGTAAATTATCAAGATTATTATGACTTTTGTCATTTCCTTGAAGCACAGTGTGGCATCGTTTTGGGAGACAGTAAGCAATATTTAGTGCGAAGCCGTTTAAGTCCTTTGGTTAAACGGTTTGGATTACTTTCTTTATCCGATTTATTACAAGACACCTTGAAAGGCCGAAACCGTGAATTACGAGTTGCAGTAATCGATGCAATGACAACGAATGAAACATTATGGTTTCGCGATAGTTATCCGTTTACTGTGTTGGCTGATAAAATATTGCCTGAGCTTGCAGCTAATAGAAGACCATTAAAGATCTGGTCAGCGGCAAGTTCATCAGGGCAAGAGTCGTATTCAATGGCGATGACTATTTTAGAGCAGCAATTGAAACGACCTGGGTTATTACCTAGCATTCAGATCACTGCGACAGATATTTCACAAACGATGCTTGATATGTGTCGCAACGGGGTTTATGACAATCTTGCGTTAAGTCGCGGCTTATCGGTTGAGCGTCGAAGAATGTTTTTTGAAGCGCATATCAGTGGCGGTATGCAAGTTAATCAACGCGTAAAACAACTGGTTAATTTCCGCACTCAAAATTTAAAAGATAGCTACGTTCTATTGGGTAAATTTGATGTGATATTTTGCCGCAATGTTTTAATTTACTTTTCACCAGAAACCAAAGTAAAAGTGCTAAATCAATTAGCGGCCAGTTTAAATCCTGGTGGTTATTTATTTCTTGGCGCTTCAGAATCATTAACGGGGCTGTGTGATCGGTTTGAAATGGTACGTTGTAATCCCGGTATTATTTACAAATTAAAATAATTTCATTAACAAAATTAAGGGGAGAGGAAAGAGGGACGAGGTTTTGAGTTTTGATACCCTGTTCCAATATCTATATTCTTTCCCTGCTTTCCCTGCTTTCCCTGCTTTCCCTACCTTTTTCTCTCTCGTTCCCATCTTGGCATTGTCTTTGCTTTACTGTTGTTGTCATAGTGACAATGAATTTCACGCAGAGGCAAAGCATGTCGATCTCTTTTGATAAAGCATTAGGTATTCATCAATATACCGTTGGCGTACGTGCAACACGTGCTGAAACGTTGGCGAGCAACCTTGCTAACGTCAATACTCCCGGCTTTAAGGCAAAAGATATCGACTTTAGCCGCGTCCTGCAATCGGCAACTGCAGGGGCAAACGTTGGCCTTAGTCGTACCAATCGGCGGCATATTACTGCCTCTCCTGCCGCCAGTGGTGAGCAACTTTATCGAGTGCCAACTCAACCTGATACTGGCGATGGCAATACCGTTGATGCGCAATTAGAACAAAACTTGTTTATGCAAAACAGTATTGAATACCAAGCATCGTTAGATTTTTTAGGGTCTAAATTTAAGAATTTAACTAAAGCATTGAAAGGGGAATAATGGATGAGTTTATTTAATATATTCAATGTTACAGGTTCTGCTATGAGTGCAGAATCAGTACGACTTAATACCACCTCTAGTAACTTAGCCAATGCTAATAGTATTAGTAGTTCAGCAGAAGAAACCTATAAAGCGCGTTATCCTATTTTTGCGGCAGCGCTTGATAGTGTTTATCAAGGCGATGCTAGCGTGCCAGTGCAACTGCAAGGGATTGTTGAAAGTAATGAGCCATTAAGTGCGGAATATAACCCTGAGCATCCATTGGCTAACAGTGCCGGTTATATTTATAAACCTAATGTTAATGTAATGGAAGAAATGGCCAATATGATCTCGGCATCACGCTCTTATCAAAATAATGTTCAAGTGGCAGATGCAAGTAAGCAAATGTTGATGAAAACCTTGCAGATGGGCAAATAAGCTAAGGAGCTTGTGTTATGACAACCATTAATGGCGCAGGGCAATCTCTTTCTTATCTTGACCAGTTAAAGGGTATGCAAGATAAAAAGATTGCAAAAGAACAACCTACAACGGGTACTAATCAATTAAAACAAAACGATTTTTTATCTTTGTTAACTAAACAGTTAGCGCAACAAGATCCGTTTAAGCCTGTAGGTAATGATCAAATGATCGCCCAGATGGCATCTTTTGCTACCGTTGATGGTATCAATAAAATGAATGAACAATTCGGTTCACTCAATAGTGCTATGACATCAAACCAAGCGCTGCAAGCTTCATCGTTGGTTGGGCAAGATGTGCTTATTCCAAGTGCGTCGGCATTGAAAACTAATGATGGTGAAATGGCGGGTATGGTACGCATGCAACAAGGGGTTGATAACGCTATTCTGCGGGTTGAAAATGAGCAAGGAGTATTAGTGAAGACTGTTACTCTTGGCGCAAAATCCGCAGGGGAACACCCGTTTGCATGGGACGGTAAAGACGATGCTGGTAATGTGATGCCCCAAGGCAAATATAATTTCTCGGTATCTGGAAATGTAGGCGGTGAGAGTCAACAATTTGAAGTATTAACTCATGCCAATGTTAACAGTGTTTTACTGGGTAATAGTGACGGTAAAGTGATGCTAAATCTGGCGGGTGTTACGAAACCTGTCAATTTAGCTGAAGTCTTACAAATTGGTAAAAGTACACAATCAGCGGCACCACTTAGTACACAACAAGGATAATTGAACTCATGAGTATGAATATCGCATTAAGTGGCTTGGGTGCTGCACAAAAGGACTTAAATACCACCAGTAATAATATTGCCAACGCCAATACCTTTGGTTTTAAAGAGTCACGCGCAGAGTTTGGTGATGTGTACTCTAATTCTATTTTCTCTAATGCTAAAACGACCACGGGTGGCGGTGTACAAACCTCAACCGTGGCGCAACAGTTTCATGAAGGTTCAAGCATTTATACTAATAACCCGTTAGATTTACGGGTATCTGGTGCTGGTTTTTTTGCGGTTGCAAATAATAAGAATGAAGCCTCGAACAGTAATTTAACCCGTAATGGTGCGTTTCAATTAAACAATGAAAATGAATTAGTCAATGCGGAAGGAAAGTTTTTACTTGGCTATCCCGTCAACAAAGATTCAAATACCATTGCTTCTTATGAGGCTAAGTCATTGAAAATTGATGACGTTTTTGGGCAGCCAACGGCATCTAAAAATATTAAGGTGTCACTTAATCTACCCAATAAAGAAACCGTACCTAAAACGCAGCCATTTGATTTTAGTAAGCCAGAATCATTTAGTCGTTCTACCTCCTCAACGATTTATGACTCATTGGGTAAGCCATATAAAATGACCACTTATTATGTGGCTAAATACGATCCTAATGCCGTTACGCCTACTCCTACCAATGCCAATTCATGGGAAGTTTATCAAACTGTTACTGATAATAATGGTAAAGAAAAAGCATTAGACGCTAAAGCTGGATCATTACCAGCGGGGTATTCAGTGACAGGTTCAAATGGTCATCTAGGTTATATGATGAAGTTTGATGCTAATGGACAACCACTAAAAGGAACACCTGCAGTACCACCTGAAGCTGCTATTTCAGGAACACCTCTAAATATTCAAATGGAAAGTTTTGCAGAGGCGGCTATTGATGTTGGTGGTGCTGATGGTACTCAAGCCATCACTATGAATTATGAAGATCCAACCCAGTATGCTTCTGCGTTTGAAGTACGCAAATTTCAAGATGTTGATGGTGCTTCAACAGGATATTTATCGAAAGTAGATATCGATCCTGATGGCAATATTATGGCGTCTTATTCAAATGGTAAAGATTTGGTTGTGGGTCGTGTTGCAATGGCGCGAGTTGCCAATGAACAAGGGCTAACTCAACTTGGTGGTTCGCTGTGGAATGCCACTCAAGAATCAGGTGAAGTGGTTTGGGGTGATGCATCTCAAGGTTCATTTGGTGCAATAAAAAGTGGTGCCTTAGAGCAATCAAATATTGATATGACCCAAGAACTGGTGGATTTGATCAGTGCTCAGCGTAACTTCCAAGCCAGCTCACGCGCATTGGATGTTAATAATCAACTTCAACAAAACATTCTTCAGATTCGTTAATTATTGTTGTGAGTTGAACAACGCCACCGCTATTGGTGGCGTTTTTGTTTCTCCAGTTCTCATTTCTCATCAGTTGTTATTCTTTATCTACATCTTGGCGTAATTTTTGCTTTAAATCGGTTAATGCACAGAGGAGTGTCAAAAAAATGGATCGGGCGCTGTTTCTCGCGATGAGCGGGGCAAAACAAGATATGCAAGGTATGCGAGTTCATGCCAATAACCTTGCTAATGTTAGCACGACAGGCTTTCGTGCTGATTTACAGCAAGCACGTAGTATGCCGGTGTTTGGTGAAGGGGTGCCGAGTCGTGTATTTACCATGGCGGAACGAACAGGTAACGATTTTGCTCAAGGTTCAGTGATCAGTACTGGGCGCGATCTTGATGTTGCGATACAAGGCAATGGTTGGTTAGCTGTCCAAGATGTTGGTGGTCAAGAAGGTTATACCCGTGCAGGCCATCTCAAAGTTGATCAAATGGGTATGCTTCAAAATAGCAATGGTCAGCTTGTTTTAGGGCGTAACGATAATCCTATTTTTATTCCTCTGCCTGTTAATAAAATTGAAATTAGTCATGATGGTACGGTTTCAGTATTACCTAAGGGCGCACCGCCAGATACGATGGTAACGGTTGATCGGATTAAATTAGTAAAGCCTGATAATCGCAGTTTATTTAAAGATACCGATGGTTTATTTAAAGTAATTGGCAATCGTGACCCATTAGATGCGGATGCCAGCGTTAGCTTAGAGAAAGGTATGCTTGAAGGCAGTAATGTTAATGCAGTAGCTGAAATGACTAGCATGATTGACTTACAGCGTCATTTTGAAATGCAAGTGAAGTTAATGAAAACAGCCGAAGAAATGGATAAATCCTCATCTTCACTGATGCGTATCAGTTAATTATTAAAGGACGAACAGCATGCATCCAGCATTATGGGTTAGTAAAACGGGTTTAGATGCCCAACAAGCTAATATTTCAACTATTTCTAACAATTTAGCTAACGCATCAACTATCGGCTTTAAGAAGAGTCGCGCGGTTTTTGAAGATTTATTCTATCAAAATATTAATCAGCCTGGGGGCAAATCGACTCAAGATACGACCTTACCGAGTGGCTTAATGCTTGGTGCGGGCGCCAAAGTAGTCGCGACCCAAAAAGTGTTTACTCAAGGTAATACCCAAACCACCAATAACGCCATGGATATGATGATTGAAGGCGATGGTTTTTTTCAAGTGTTACTGCCGGACGGCAATATGGGTTATACCCGTAATGGTCAATTTACCATTAATGATCAAGGTATTTTAGTTACCAGTGGTAGCGGTTATCCCGTTCAGCCTGAAATTGTAGTGCCTGATAATGCGGTGGGTATTACCGTGGGTACTGATGGTGAAGTATCGGCACGTATTCGTGATCAACAAGAGAACGAAGTGCTCGGTCAATTAACCACCACTGATTTTATTAATCCCGCAGGTTTAGAGCCTATTGGGCAGAATTTATTCTTATCAACGGGAGCCAGTGGTGATCCTCAAGAAGGCACGCCGGGTTTAGAAGGTTTTGGCTCTATTCGTCAATCAATGCTTGAAACGTCAAACGTGAATGTGACTGAAGAGTTAGTGAATATGATTGAAGCGCAACGGGTCTATGAAATGAACTCCAAAGTGATTTCAACCGTTGACCAAATGTTGAGTTACGTTAATCAGCAATTATAAGTTTATTGGCTAGGGAATCGTTGTGAAAACACATTCAAATCATTATGGTCACTGGCTGTTGGTTGCGCTTGTTTGTAGTTTAACGGGGTGTATGTCAACGCCTGATGCTGTGGGCAGTGATATTAAAAAAGCGACCACTAATATTGATGCTGTTGAAGGAAAGCAGACTGAATCGAAGAGTTTAATTGATCGTTTACGCTCACGTGAAGATGCGCAAATGAATGATCCTGCATGGAATCCGGTTCGCCCTCAAGATAAGCCTGAGCATTATGCTACCGCAACAGGATCGCTATTTAATCAAGATCAAGCACAAGATTTATATGATGATACTAAGCCGCGAGGTATCGGTGATATTGTGACGATTTTACTTGAAGAAAAAATGACCGCTAAGAAAAATGCCAGTTCAGATCTTGATAAGAAAACCGATCTTCACATGAAGCCGATAGAACTAGGGGGTAAGCCTGTTACTTTAAGCGATTACACCCTGTCTTATGCAATGGCAAATAATAATACCTTTGAAGGGTCAACATCGGCTGATCAAAGTAATAGTATTAAAGGTTCTATTTCAGTTGAAGTTGTTGATGTGCTTAGTAATGGTAATTTAGTGATTCGAGGTGAAAAATGGCTACTGCTTAATACTGGTGAGGAATATATTCGCGTGAGTGGCAATATTCGACCTGATGATATCGATCAAGATAACAGCATTGCTTCAACCCGTATTTCTAATGCGCGCATTCAATATTCAGGCACTGGTGATCGCCAAGATGTTCAGCAGCAAAATTGGTTATCCCGTTTTTTTAATGTCGCTTTTTAATAGAATTTTTAATCTTATTATTCATATCGCCTTTGCATAAGGTTGGTTGCTTTATCGTTTTAATTTGTCTCGGAGAGTTGCTTGAAAATTTCGACAATATGTTTATTGGCTGTCATTTTATTTGCCTCGACAGCACAGGCGGCACGCATTAAAGATGTTGCAGCGGTTGCAGGTGTGCGAAGTAACCAATTAGTCGGTTATGGCTTAGTGGTCGGTTTACCAGGAACAGGTGAGACCACCCCTTTCACTGAGCAAACTTTTAATGCGATGCTGCAAAATTTTGGGATTCAATTACCCGTTGGAACTAAACCTAAGACTAAAAATGTTGCAGCAGTTGCGGTGAATGCCACCTTACCTGCGTTTACTAAGCAAGGACAGACCATTGATATCACAGTGTCTTCCATTGGTTCGGCGAAAAGTTTACGTGGTGGCACATTACTACAAACGTTTCTAAAAGGACTTGACGGTAAAGTGTATGCGATTGCACAAGGTAGTTTAGTCGTGGGCGGTTTTAGTGCTGATGGGGCTGATGGTTCTAAAGTCGTTGGCAATACGCCTACTGTTGGTCGTATTACTAATGGTGCAATGGTTGAGCAAGAAGTCTCAAATCCTTTTGGTCGTGGTGATTACCTAACCTTTAATTTATATGAGTCTGATTTTACTACCGCGCAACGGATGTCCGATTCAATTAATCAATTTTTAGGGCCACAAATGGCAGCTGCAGTTGATGCAACCTCAATTCGTGTCCGTGCACCGCGTGATGTCAGTCAACGAGTCGCCTTCTTATCTACGGTAGAAAATTTAGAATTTGATCCCGCTGAAGGTTCGGCAAAAATTATAGTTAATTCACGGACTGGCACAATTGTTATTGGGCAACATGTCAAATTACGCCCAGCAGCAATCACTCATGGTGGCATGACGGTATCAATTAAAGAGAATCCGCAAGTGAGTCAACCCAATGCCTTTGCTGGTGGCGATACGGTGGTGGTACCTAACTCTCAGATCACCGTTAATGAATCAGATGCACGCATGTTTAAATTTGAACCCGGAGTGACATTGGATGAATTGGTGAGAGCGGTTAATCAGGTTGGCGCGGCCCCATCAGATTTAATGGCTATTTTACAAGCATTAAAACAAGCCGGTGCCATTGAAGGCCAGCTTATTATTATCTAATATTTAAGAGAACGGCAATGAAACAGATAGAGCCTGGTTTTATTCATGATTTAAGTAGCCTTGATCGCCTACGGGCAGGCATTAGTAAGGATAAAAAAGGCTCTTTACGTGAAGCCGCGGTTCAATTTGAATCTATTTTTACACAGATGTTATTTAAATCGATGCGTGACGCAAACAGTGCATTTGAATCTGATTTAATGAGCAGCAATAACGGCAAATTTTATCAACAGATGCATGATGAACAAATGTCATCTCAGTTAAGTACTACCGGTAGTCTCGGATTGGCAGATATGATTGTTAAGCAGTTAGGGGGCGAGCAGCAAGATATTAGTCAGCATCAACCAACAACTGATTTGTACCCACAACAACAGTCGCAACCGTTCTCTATTCGTCCTATAAATGCCGATATGATCGCTTTACCGCTATTAACCCGTACGGAAGATAGATCATTAATACTGCCACCATTGCCTCAATCGCAGTTATCACTAAAGATAGCCCCTGAGGCTACAGAAGAAATCTTGCCTACTAAGTCAGAAAAGCCGACAAGTTTTTCTTCTGCAGAAGATTTCGTTAGTTATATGAAGCCCTACGCTCAAAAGGCGGCACGTACATTAGGTACTGATCCCGCATTATTGATTGCGCAAGCAGCATTAGAAACAGGCTGGGGGAAGAAGGTGATTAATAATGCCCTTGGTTGCAGCAATAATTTATTTAATATTAAAGCAGATCCACGTTGGCAGGGGCAAAAGGTTGCCACTAAGACATTGGAATTTCATAATGGTATTGCCGTACAAGAGCAGGCGGCATTTCGTTCTTATGATTCTTATCAGCACAGTTTTGATGATTTTGTGAGCTTTTTACAACATAACCCTCGTTATTCAAAAGCATTAACACACAGTCATCAACCACAACAATTTATTCGTGAAATTCATCAAGCAGGTTATGCCACTGATCCCAATTACAGCAATAAAGTATTAGCGGTAATGAAAAAAGTGCAAAGTTTATTGTGACCTAAAAGGTGTAACAATAGCAGGGCGAACAAAGCAGGAAGAAGTAATAGTTATCACACTACAATATCAATTAAATTTGAAACCATTTTAATTAGATCATTACTCTCAAATAACGCCCCATCTACTTCCTTATCAGAGACTTGTTTTTTATCTTGTTTATCGTCGTCGCTGTCAGTGATTAATGGCACCACGATTTCTTTTATTGCGTAGCCAATTAATCCAGAAAGTAAAATATTCATTAACGATATCCTTTGTTATAGGGCTTTTTTGTCATTGTTTTTGTGGGTGTTTTATTTATATCGGCAGCAATGGCAAAAGTATAAGTAAATAAATGCCAATTAATAGTATTTATTTAAACAATGACGTTATAAATGGAATTTATTTAAAAGTGGTTCAGATCTTGCTTGTTAGCAGCAGCGTTATCGCACGATTGTTGCCGATAATGGTTTTAATTTTAGTGGGGAGCAACAAGCGATGGCGTTAGATTTGATGCAAATTGGTGTGAGTGGCTTACGCACATCTCAAAAACAATTAGATGTGGCAAGTCATAATATAACCAACGTTAATACTCCTGGTTATAGTCGTCAAGTTGTTGAACAAAAAGCAGATGATGCGCAATGGAACGGTAATAGTTACTATGGCACAGGTGCTTATATTGATAATGTTAGTCGTGCTTATGACCAATTCGCTGCCCGTGAACTGACGCTTTCCACCACTCAATTAGAAGAAGCTAACGTTAAACAACAGCACTTAGCAATGTTAGATGATTTCACCTCTAAAAGTGCCGTTAATAGCGTTAACAGTATGAATGATTTTTATCATTCAGTGCGCTCATTGGCTGATAATCCTAGCGATCTTGGTAGTCGTCAAACGGTGTTAGAGCATGCCAATCAAGCGGCGGTTAACTTAAATAATGCTCATGAAACCCTGACTAATATTCGCACTGATGTTAATCAGCAATTGAGTGTGTCTTTAGATCGGGTGAATGCATTAGGGCAAGAACTTGCCGCAGTGAATACTAGTTTGCAGCAACAACCTAGCAGCGATGGCAATAATGATTTGTTTGATCAACAACGTACTCTGATTAATGAATTAGCCCAATATACTCAAGTGACAGTTTTGGCAGATAAAGGCAGTTTAGCCAATACGGTAATAATTGGTAGCGGGGATACCTTAGTCTCTGGCGTGAGTGCTTCACAGTTAAAACTCGTTGATGGCGATCCTGATATTGCCAATAAACAAATCGCGTTAATCAATGGCAATAACAGTAAACCGATAAAAAGCGACACCATTGGTGGCAGCTTAGGCGCGATGCTGACAGTGCGTGATGATGTTATTGATGAAAGTTTGGATAAACTCGGACAAATGGCGATTGGCTTTGCGTCGCAAATGAATGATCTTCAACAGCAAGGTGTTGATCTTAACGGTCAGCAAGGGCAAGCGTTGTTCAATGATATTAATAGCCCTAATGCGATGCAACAACGGGCGCTTAAACCGTTTGGTAGTGCTAGTGATATTAGCGTTAAAATTGATGATATTAATCAGCTTAAAATCGGTGATTATCAATTAGTCAGTGATGCGACCAGCCATACGCTGATTGATCAACAAGGTAATAAAACAGCCTTAACAGTGAATGCAAAAGGCAAATTTGAAGCGAAGGTTGATGGTTTAGACATTACCATTAATAAACCCCCGACGTTAATGGTTGGTGAAACGGAAACCACTATTATTCAACCTTTGCGTCGAGGTGCGGCAGATATTAGTTTAGCGATAACTGATCCACGTGGGCTGGCGGGTCACCGTCAATTAACAGCAATAGCGGCTGAATCCAATCTTGGCTCGGCAACCATCACCAAAGCGACTGCTGTGTCTGATAATGCCGCAGGTCGGTATCAACTACAGTTAAACGCCGCTGGCGATCAAGTTACCGTTACCGATTTAAAAACTAACACCAATGTTGAATTAGCCGATAATCAATACTCTGCGGAGAAAGGTGCAACCATTGCTTTTAAAACGGGCACTACTTCGTCAATTCCCGTTATGACCTTATCTGCTGGTGCAAAAGCTAACGATAGTTTTGAAATTGAATTGGGCGTTAAAAATGCTCAAGGTGGTAATGGCAATTTCTTAGCGATGCAGCAAGTGCAGCATCAAAAAACCATGGCCAATGGTAAATCAAGTGTGATTGATTTATTTGAAGGCTTAGCCACTGATGTTGGTATGCTTAAAAAAAATGCCGATAAATTAAGTGAAGTGAATCAGCTTGATTTTGATTCAGCCTCAGAGCGAGTGTCTAATTTATCAGGCGTCAATCTTGATGAAGAAGCGGCCAATTTAATGAAGTTCCAACAATCGTATATGGCGTCATCACGGATTATGTCGGTGGCGAAAGAAACCTTTGATACCTTAATGCGCGCAGTATAACGAGGAGTTGTTATGATCAATCGCGTCTCAACCGCCAGTCAGTACCAAAATCTGACCTCCAACTTAATGCGTAAGCAAGGCGAGCTTAATCAAACTAATGGTCAACTATCCAGTGGTAAACGGGTTGAAACCGCAGGGGATGATCCGGTGTCATCAGTGACGATTCAAAATTACCGCCAACAGCTTACTCAAATCGATCAATATAACGGTGCGATAACTTTAGCTAATAATCGCCTTCAAACTATGGAAACTGCGATTGCGGGGGTTGAAGACAACCTTGGTGCGACTAAGCAAAAAGTGCTCGGCATGATCAATGGTGCAATGGCGAGTAGCGACCGTACTGCATTTAAAGATGAATTAATTAGCTTACGTGATGGTTTACTTGAACTAGCTAATAGCCGTGATGAAGCGGGTAACTATGTGTTTGCCGGTAATCAATCTGATACAAAGCCGTTTATGGAATCCACTGATGGCAGCATGGATTATCACGGTGATAGCCAGTCGCGTTATGCCCAAATAGATAAATCAGTTAACGTAAAAACCAGTTTACCCGGCGATCAATTATTTACCGATGTTCCTAATAGTTACGGTGATTTTCGACCAGTATTTAGTGATAAAACCACTACTGCTGGTGGCTTAACCGATGGTTCTAAACTGCATTTACTCTCTGCCACTACCAGTGATTTTAGTTCAGTTAAAGCTATTGAAGTGAGCTTCAATGAAGTTGATGTCGCAGCGGCGGATGGTACAACAATCAAAGAGATGCAATATAATTTAACCGTTGGGGGCAAAGTAGTCGCTGCAAATCAAGCTTATGATTCAGAACAAGGCATCGTTTATAAAGACCCTGCAGTTGCCGATAGCGCCACTCTTAATTTAAAATTTGGTGATATCAGCAGTGGCGATAATATTAGCTTAAAGCCCGCCCAAACCATCAATATTTTTGATTCAATTCAGAGTGCGATTGATAACGCAGAGCGTCCAACCTCATCCCCTGCGGCAGAAGCAAACTTACAACGAGTGATTGATGATCTCGACAGTGGTTTTGTGCATATGAACCAACAGCGTTCAGAAGTCGGTACCATCATGCAGCAGGTCGATCGCCAACAAGAGCAGCATCTGGATTTTGAGTTGACCTTAAAGCAGGCCCAAAGTGGGTTAGAAGATCTCGATTACAGCAAAGCAATCATGGATATGAATCAACAAATGATGGCGCTGCAAGCCTCGCAGCAAGCGTTTGGGCAAACCAAGCAATTGTCATTGTTTAATTATATTTAAGGTTTAGGGGCGAGGGCTATCCGTGATCTATTCACGCGTGCTTGAGCCTTAAAGAAGCCAGTGAAGCCTTTTAATAGGTATTCAAAATATTAATTCTACAACGTACTAACAGTATATCTCTTATCTCCCTCGTAACCGTACTGTGGGGAATGACGCGGGAGTGATTCCTGTATTAACCCCATATTTAAAATTCTAAAAATAATCCTAAAGCTTCGCCAAAAGGTGCCGTTAACTTTAGCACTAAGTTAATTAAATCTCTTTTTAACCCGGCACTACGTCTGGGAAAGATCATATCAAGGAGTGTCACCTTTATGGCTATTACAATCAATACCAACGTAACAGCAATGACTGCCCAGCGTAACCTTAACAGTGCAAGCAGCAGTGTTGCAGACAGCATGCAAAAACTATCATCTGGTCTACGTATTAACTCTGCGAAAGACGATGCTGCTGGTCTTCAAATTTCAAACCGTTTGACCAATCAAAGTAATGGTCTAAACGTCGCTATGCGTAACGCTAACGATGGTGTATCAATGGCACAGACTGCTGAAGGTGCGATGTCAGAATCAACCACCATCATGGAACGTATGCGTGAGTTGGCACTCCAATCTGCTAACGGTTCAAATTCAGACAAAGACCGTGACGCAATGCAGACAGAAATGAGCGATCTGCAAAGCGAAATGAACCGTATTGCTGATACCACAAGTTTCGGTGGTCAAAACCTACTTGATGGTTCATTTGGTGACAAAAACGGTGAGACAAAATTCCAAATTGGTGCTAACTCAAATGAAACGCAAAGTCTTGGCTTGATGGATGTATCTGCTCATGCTGTTGGTCGTGATTCAAGTGGAGTAACAGATACTAAAGCAGCAGCAACAAATGAATTTACTGGTGGTAATCAAGCTGGTAATAACCTGATGACAGTTAATGTTAATGGTGAAAATCATAATATTGATGTTACAGCTAATATGGACGCGGATGCTCTTCAAAATAAATTAAATAATATTGATGGTTTAAGTGACATAAAAGTGAGTGAAAACTCAAAATATGTAGCTAGCGCTGATGCTAAGCAAGCAACTCAGACTATTTCTGGTATTTCTGGAAAGGTAAGTTTAGACATTGAAGGTCAAAAAGTAGAGATAGATACTGCCACAGCTGATACAGCAGAAAAACAAGCAACGGCTATTAATGCAGTAGTTAAGACTGTAAATGATGCAGCAGGAACCAAGGATACATTAAAAGGTGTTAATGCATCAGTTAACGAAAAAGGTGAACTAGTTATCAGTGGTAAAGCTGATGGTGAAGCACTAGATATTGGTGCAACAATTACTAAAACAGATTTAGGTACTGTTAAGATTGGTGGTGCTTTTGTTGAGAATAAAGATATTCTGGCTAAGGATGATGTAAAACAAGCAGCTATTGCATCTGATAATGGTAAAGCCGCTGTTGCTGAAGCTGCCGCTAAATTTAATATTGATTTTTCAAATGTTAAGGCTGATGTTGGTATTAAGAATATAACGTTAGGTGGCAATGGTATTGCTGCACCTAAGTTAATGGCTATTGATACTAAAGTAACCACTGAATCTGTAGCAAGCCTAGATCTATCAACCCAAGAAGGCGCACAAAACGCGATTGACGTACTTGATTCAGCAATGGAGCAAGTAGATTCAAAGCGTGCTGAAATCGGTGCATTCCAAAACCGTATGAGCCACACCATGAGCAATTTGGCTAATATCAACGAAAACGTTAATGCGTCAAACAGCCGTATCAAAGATGTTGATTTCGCCTCTGAAACCATCAACATGACCAAAGGTCAGATTCTGCAACAAGCGGGTACTTCTATCCTTGCGCAAGCAAAACAAATTCCACAAGCAGCACTTAGTCTATTAGGCTAATTCGCTGTTAAAGTTGTGCCCTGCTGATTCTATCAGTAGGGCATTATTGTATTTTAATCGCTAACAAATATGCTCAAGGAACTGGCTATGGCGATCACTTCTACTTCTGCTGTAACAGGACAATATACCGCGCTACAAACACCATTAGATAGCACCACTTCTACGACGGTTGATACTGCTCATCAGTTTAAATCTGATCCAACTTATGGTGAGTTACAACCTAGCGGCAAGCCATTGCCACTGATAACAGCGTTAACGGATGTTGATGATATTAGTTATGTTAATCAACCTCTTGATGACAATCCGCTTAATTCATTTACGCCTGATCCTATTGCAGAGCAAGAACGCATTAAGCAGATTGAACAAGTATTACAACAATGTAATCGCAGTTTACGTTTCCATCAAGATGAGGAAACAGGCAAGCAGATTGCCACCATTGTTGATAATAAAACCGGTGATGTGATTCGCCAAGTTCCGGCACAAGAATTGCTAGAGTTAAACAAAAATTTAGCCAAGCATGCTCTGGGCTCTATCAGTAAAACAGTGTAGAGGACATAACTATGGGGTTAAGTGCTGCCGGAATGGCATCTGGGCTAGATATTGCAGGTATGACACAGCAATTAGTTGCCGCTGAACGTAAACCAAAATCGGATCGAATCACCACTCAGCAGAAGCAAGTTAATGTTTCTCTGAGTGCTTACGGTCAGGTCAAATCATCTGTCAGCGCAATGCAATCAATGCTAGAAAAGTTTGGCAAAGATGAAGCTTTTAATGGTCAAAAAGCCACTTCAGATAACAGTGATTATTTATCGATAAAAGCCACTGCTAAAGCCAAAAGCGGGGTGTATAACATTAACATTCAGCAAATGGCACAGTCACATAAATTAATGGGTAAAGAATTCTTTAGCGCTGATCCAGAAGCCTCTCTTGGTAGCGGTGATATGGTAATTAAGGTCGGTGATAAATCGATGACCTTAAATATCGGTGAAGACAATGATGATTTATCGTCAGTGGTAGATGCGATCAATAATGCCAATGATAACCCCGGTGTTACTGCAACTTTAATCAATACTGGTGACGATGGCGGCTCTAAAATAGTATTTTCAACCAAAGAAACCGGTGAGAAAAATACCATTGAGATTGATACCTCTGCCATGACGGGGCAATTAGCATCACTTGCTTATAAAGACGGCATGGTGGACAGTAAAGTTGATGAGATGCAGGCAGCGCAAGATGCCCAAATCATGATCGATAACTTCACTACCGTTAGCAGCAGTAATAATACCTTTGAAGATGTGATTGAAGGGGTGACATTAGATCTTAAAAAGCTTACGGGCACATCAGGTGTTACTCCTGATCCTAATGGAACCAATGATATCGATGTTAAATCCGTTAAAATCACCATTGAAAGTGATGAAAAAAGCACCAAAGATTCATTAAAATCATTTGTTGATAGTTATAACAGCTTGACGGGAACGATTGATAAGTTAACTGGTTTCGATGCTGATAAGAAGCCAGATGATCCCAATCGTGCCGGGGCATTGAACGGTGATAGCTTAACGCGTTCAGTGAGCACCCAAATGCGTAACTTACTTAATGAGCCGATTGAGATTAATGGCAAGCTGTATCAAATGTCTGATTTTGGGATTTCGATTCAGCGTGATGGCACGTTAGAGCTTGAAGAAGACAGCGATAAACTTGATGACATTATCAGCGAAAATTTCGCGGTTATCGGCCAGTTTTTTGCCAAAGAAGACAGCGGATTTCTGGCTAAAGCCGATAAGCTGTTAGACAGTTTTACTGATAAAACCGATGGTTCATTGTCTGTTAAAGAAGACACGTTAAAAGAGCGCCAAAAATCATTAGATGATGATATGACCGATCTTAATAAACGTATGGTCGCTTATGAAGATCGTACTTATAAACAGTTTTTAGCGATGGATGAAGCCATCGGTCAGATGAACAATCAGCTCAGTAGTATGATGAGTTTGATGATGTCGTTTGATTAAGGATATTAATGCAGTCACTCATGACATTAGATCAACTAACCCAATTAGAGCACCAAATCGAACAATTATTACTCGCAGAAGATTACCCTGATGATTTTCCGCAGCAGCTTGAAAACTTAGTCGCCTTGCGTCATCAACAAGTGGAAATTGTGCTTAAACAAGCAGATCTATCACGGGCAGTGTTTGATGATGTGGTGGCACGTACTCAAGCAATGAAAGCGTTATTACAACAACATAAAGATCGTATTGGCGCGCAGTTAGTACGTTCGAAAAAAAGCCAAAAATCATTATCGCTCTACAGCAATATTCAACAACACGGACAATAACCTCTAAACCCAATGTTTATTGATAATGTCTCGCAACTAAACAAAGGATAACAACATGCGTGGTTCTCTTCAGGCATATAAGCAAGTTTCAGTGAATGCACAACTCGCCAGCGCCTCTCCGCACCGTATCATTCAAATGTTATACGCTGGGGCGATAGAACGCCTGATTCAGGGCAAGGCTGCAATGGAACAAGGTAATATTGCGGTTAAGTGTGAACGTTTAACGAAAGCGTTAGATATTGTATTAAGCCTGCGTGATTGTTTATCAATGGAAGATGGCGGCGATATCGCTAAAAATCTTGATGCGCTTTATGATTTTATGGGCAGTGAAATTTCTCGTGCTAATGCTGAAAATGTCACTCAGCCTATTGATGATGTCATTGGTATGCTACGTGAAATAAAGTCAGCTTGGGATCAAATTCCAGCGGAATATCACTATCTTACTGAAACAAATTAACTGTTTTTGGGTGTCGGTAACCATAATCAGTGTTATCGATAACCCTTTTTTTTAGTATTTTTAGCTTTAAATTGGTATAAAACATGATCAATTTCATTGTTATTTGTATTGGTGTCACAGCTTTTACATGTCAAATCTTGCCTTATGATATGCATTAATTACAATGTAACCACTCTCTTCTTGATTGTTGTTCTATTCATTACATTGAATATACCGTCAGGGTGTACTCTTATAAAGGCAATATCCATCTATGGACGGTTTAGTAAATACGCTTGTTATTGATGACGACCCACAGCAATGTCATGATTTAAGTGTCATTCTTAATTTTATGGGGGAGCATCATAGCGCGCTGTCATCGCAAGATTTGTCCATGTCATTATGGGATCAGCCATGGGGTGTGTGCCTGCTGGGAACAATTACCAATACTAAAAAACTCAATAGCATTATAGAAAAATTTAAAATGCATCCGCAGATCCCTGTAGTTGCATTAACTAATCACCATGAGTTATTGGTAGAATTACCCAATTATATTGGCGACCTTAAATTCCCGTTACATTATAATCAATTAGCTGATGCCTTTCGTCATTGCCAAGAATATTTAGGTAAGCTTACCCATCAAGTACCGTCGTTAGGTCGTAAAAACATGCTGTTTAGAAGCATGGTAGGGCGAAGTAAAGATATTAGTAATATTCGTCGCTTGGTTGAACAAGTGGCTGCTTGCGATGCGAGTGTGTTGATTTTAGGTGAATCGGGTACGGGTAAAGAAGTGGTTGCGCGTAATGTGCATTATCATTCTGAACGAGGCAAAGGTCCGTTTGTGCCGGTTAACTGTGGCGCTATTCCTGCTAATTTACTTGAAAGTGAATTATTTGGTCATGAAAAAGGCGCTTTTACTGGGGCTATTTCAACCCGTAAAGGTCGATTTGAATTAGCAGAAGGCGGTACATTATTTTTAGACGAGATTGGTGATATGCCAATCTCGATGCAAGTGAAGTTATTACGTGTATTGCAAGAACGTAGTTTTGAGCGCGTGGGTGGCAATCACACCATTAAAGCTAACGTGCGTATTGTAGCGGCAACGCACCGAGATCTTGATAAAATGATCGCGGATAGATTATTCCGTGAAGACTTATATTACCGCTTAAATGTATTTCCAATAGAGATGCCTGCTTTACGGGATCGTATTGAAGATATTCCGTTATTATTGCAAGAGTTGTTAACTCGAATGGAAGCTGAAGGTGCGAAACGGATCCACTTTACGCCTCGTGCGATTACCTCATTAATGCTGCATGATTGGCCGGGTAATATTCGTGAGTTAGCCAATTTAATTGAACGGTTAACGATTCTTTATCCTGGTGAAATGGTGGATGTTAATCATCTACCAATGAAATACCGTCATAGTCAGCTACCTGATTTTGTACCTGAAAATAGTATTGTTTCAATTGAAGAACAAGAGCAGCAAGCGTTAGCTGATATGTTTGCAGCTGTCGATGCAGATACCACCGTATTGGGTAGTGATTTACCACCAGAAGGGCTCAACCTTAAAGAGATGCTGGCTGAGTTGGAAGTTGAAATGATCCGCCAAGCATTAGATGCGCAATCAGGTGTTGTTGCGCGTGCTGCAGATATGTTAGGTATGCGTCGTACAACGCTAGTTGAAAAAATGCGTAAATATGGGTTATCAAAAGACAGTTAATTTACAGATTCCATATTGATAAAAAAAGCCATCGTCATTAATTTGACGATGGCTTTTTTTATGTCATTTTAAACATAGATATTTATATAAGTACGGATGAAATATTGTTGATAGTTATATTTAATGGGTTAACACGATAATAAATTAGCATTGAAAAATAAAAAACACTGCGCATAATCATAAAAATGTCACTGGTGTCATAAAAATGGCACTATGTTTTATTGTTTCTAATTGTAACTACATGATAAACAACGATTAAAAATGGCATGTAAATTGCTTTAAATCTTGTTGTTGTTGCTGTCTGTTGTAGGTTAATCATGAATGAGCCATCCATAACATTATTGGCGTTAAACCAACAAGTTGAGCGTTATCAACAAGTATTACAAGTGATGCCTGTTGCCGTCATTTTATTGGATGAAAAAGGCGTGATTAGTGAAGCTAACCAAGAAGCCTTACGCTTACTTGGCGAGCCATTAATCGGGCAGCGTTGGGGCGATATTATTCAACGCAGTTTTGCACCTCAAGATGATGATGGGCATGAAGTTTCCCTGCGTAGTGGCCGTAAAGTAAAATTAGCCATTTCAGCGTCAGCGGCTGGACAGTTAATTGTGATCACTGACTTAACCGAAACTCGGCAATTACAATCACGGTTAAGTGAAATGCAACGGTT
This sequence comes from Photobacterium carnosum, assembly GCF_002849605.1. GTDB lineage: Bacteria > Pseudomonadota > Gammaproteobacteria > Enterobacterales > Vibrionaceae > Photobacterium > Photobacterium carnosum. The sequence goes on along the minus strand of NZ_NPIB01000001.1, from coordinate 476,858 downwards.
GTCATCACTAGGGCGGATGGTGGCATCTTTAGCTCATCAAGTGCGTACTCCGTTAGCAAGTGCATTATTGTATGCGGCTAACTTAGCGTCATCAGGGTTAACCTCCGCTACTCGACATCGTTTTCAAACTAAGCTAGTGGATAGACTGTACGATCTTGAAAAACAAGTTAACGATATGCTGTTATTTGCCAAGGGTGGCGATAATAAAGTGGTGAGTGAATTTACGATTGAAAGTTTACTCAACAGTTTAGAAGCAATGATAGAAGCACAAGTTCTGAGCCATGATGTCGATTTTAGTATTGATTGTGATGATGAAACATTACGCTTAATGGGCAATGAAAATGCGTTAGCGAGCGCGGTGGGTAATTTGATCACTAATGCAATTCAAATGGCAGGGAAAGGTTGTCGAGTTGCAGTGTACTGTCAGCAACAAGATCAAATGTTACTACTGAGTGTGACTGATAATGGCCCTGGGATTGCGGAAGAAGATCATCAAAAGGTGTTAGAGCCTTTTTATACCACTCGCCAACAAGGGACAGGATTAGGGTTAGCTGTTGTACAGATGGTGGTATCAGCCCATAACGGTAGCTTGAGATTAAGTTCACAACTTGGATCTGGGGCAACTTTTACCTTGCAGTTACCCTTAGTTTTATCCGCTTAAACTGCATAATGAATCGATTTAACTATGGAGAGTAAAGCATGAGTCAAACGCGAGTATTAGTCGTAGAGGATGACGAAGGTTTGCGTGAAGCATTAGTCGATACGTTAGCATTAGCTGGCTATCAATGGATCGAAGCGGAAAGTGCGGAACACGCGTTAGTACTACTGAAATCTGAGTCAGTTGATATCGTTATTTCGGATGTGCAAATGGCGGGTATGGACGGATTAGCCTTACTGCGCAGTATTAAATTACAGTGGCCGAAAATGCCAGTGTTATTAATGACCGCCTACGCCAATATTGAAGATGCTGTTGCAGCGATGAAAGACGGTGCGATTGATTACATGGCGAAGCCGTTCGCCCCACAAGTATTACTCAATATGGTGGGCCGTTATGCGCCGATCAGACCTAACCCTACCAATACTGTGGCTGCTGATCCTAAAAGTCTGCATTTGTTAGCGATGGCTGAAAAAGTTGCGAAAACAGATGCTAGCGTAATGGTTTTAGGCCCCAGTGGGTCGGGTAAAGAAGTGCTGTCACGTTATATTCACGAACACTCTTCACGCAGTAATGGTCCTTTTGTTGCCATTAACTGCGCGGCGATCCCTGAAAATATGCTAGAAGCGATGTTATTCGGCTATGAAAAAGGGGCATTTACAGGCGCGGTACAAGCGTGTCCTGGCAAGTTTGAACAAGCCCAAGCTGGTACGATTTTACTCGATGAAATCAGTGAAATGGATGTTAACTTACAAGCTAAATTATTGCGAGTATTACAAGAGCGTGAAGTTGAACGTTTAGGCGGACGTAAAAGCATTAAGTTGGATGTGCGTATTATTGCGACCAGTAACCGTGATTTGAAAAATCATGTTGCCGATGGTCTTTTTCGTGAAGATTTGTATTACCGCTTAAATGTCTTTCCAATCACATGGCCCGCCTTAACCGAACGTAAAGGCGATATTGTGCCATTAGCACAGTTATTTTTACAACGCCATGCAAGTCAACAAGGGATGGCTATCCCTGTAATTGCGCAATGTGCGCTCAATAAATTATTACAATATACATGGCCTGGAAATGTGCGTGAACTTGATAACGTGATTCAACGCGCGTTAATCATTCACGATAACCTTATGATAACTGAGCAACATATTCTGATTGAAGGGCTTGATTGGTTACAGATGACTAATATGGCTGTAGCGTCTAAAACTGCGGTTGTCGACACTTCAACGATGGCTGTGGTGGCATCAAGTACAACAGATAGCTTAGGTAATGAATTACGCGGCCAAGAATTTAACATTATTTTAGACACGCTAGTGACTTGCCAAGGTAACCGTAAAAACATGGCCGATAGGTTGGGTATTAGTCCGAGAACACTACGTTATAAATTAGCCAAAATGCGCGATGCGGGTATTGAACTGCCAGCATAAAGTGATTGGTGAGACACAATGAATATCTTTTTAGTAGCAATAAAAATAGTGAGATTCTGGTATGAAAGTTAATGGATTAGCGGCCGAAATGCAGACGATGCGTTTAGATGCTCAAAATAGTATTCGCCCTGCGACGGGGCAACAAGTTAGTGCTGATTTTGGTAATTTATTAAATGATGCCATTAAGTCGGTGAATACGCTTCAAGGTCAATCGAGTGATTTAGCCACTCGCTTTGATCAAGGTGATCGTAGTGTGTCGTTATCTGATGTCATGATTGCGCGTAATAAATCCAGTGTTGCGTTTGAAGCTACTGTACAAGTGCGAAATAAAATGGTGCAAGCTTACAAAGAATTAATGAATATGCCGGTATAAGTATCGTCGTTATCTGTCGGTGTGATAGCGCCTAATTTGTTATATGTGTGAGAAATAAAAGTGTCAGATCAAATTGTTAATCAACAAGTTACGATTGCAAATAGTAATACTTCGCCGATATTACGCGATGCTGGTCAGGATCCCGATCTTACAGAAAAGAAAGCATCGCGTACTGACAGTATTTTAGGCAATCTTGATCTGTTACGGCAGGTTATTTTAGTGCTATCGGTTGCGATTTGTGTTGCATTAATCGTGATGATGATAGTGTGGATAAAAGAACCAGAAATGCGCCCATTGGGTAGCTATGAAACTGAAGAATTGATCCCTATTTTGGATCACTTTGATCAAAAGAAAATCAATTATCAACTTGATGGTAATACTATTCGTGTTCCTGCGGATAAATATAGCAGTATTAAATTAGATTTAACCCGCAGTGGTCTAAATAGTCGTGCCGCTGAGGGCGATGATATTTTATTAAAAGACATGGGGTTTGGTGTTTCACAGCGGCTCGAAAATGAGCGTTTAAAATTAAGTCGTGAACGTCAATTAGCCCGTGCAATTGAACAAATCAGTCAAGTACGCAAGGCACAAGTGCTGCTGGCGATGCCAAAACAAAGTGTGTTCGTTCGTCATAATCAAGATGCCACCGCCACTGTTTTTCTGACCTTAGCATCAGGTGCTGCACTTGGTCAGCAAGAAGTTGATTCTATTGTTGATATGGTAGCCACCGCAGTACCCGGTTTACGGCCAACCCGTGTCACCGTTACTGATCAACATGGGCGCTTATTAAGCTCTGGTACTGAAGATCCTTCCTCAACGGCTAAACGTAAAGAATTCGAATTAGAGCATAAACAAGAACAAGCATTACGTGAAAAAATTGACGCCATTTTAATGCCTGTTTTAGGCTTAGGTAATTACACATCCCAAGTCGATATAGCGATGGATTTCTCTGCGCTAGAAGAAACCCGTAAACGTTATAATCCCGCAACAGCTGCCACTCGAAGTGAGTTTACGCGTGAAGATAGCAATAGTGGTCAAGTGGTGGCAGGTATTCCAGGGGCATTAAGCAACCAACCTCCCGTCAGTAGTGCTATTCCTGAAAATATAAAAGACATGCAAGCTGGTACAAGCAGCGGCAATGGTCGCATACACCGTGAATCCACCCGTAACTATGAGTTAGACACCACGATAAGCCATAAACGTGCTCAAACTGGTGTTATTGATCGGCAAACAGTCTCGGTTGCGATTGATTATAAATCGATTGTTGATCCTAAAACGGGCGAGATCACACGGGTGCCAATATCTGAAGCTGAAATTGTTAAAATCCGCCGTTTATTAATGGGAGGGATTGGTTTTTCAGAGGCGCGTGGTGATTTATTAGAAGTGCTATCAGTACCATTTGCTTTGCCGGAAGAGTTATTGTTGACGGATGTACCTATTTGGGAAAATCCTAATTTTAGTAGTTGGGTTCGATGGTTAGCGGCAGCGTTAGTTATTATCGTTGTGATTGTGGTATTGGTGCGTCCAGCAATGAATAAACTGTTATATCCAAATCAAACGGCTAATGGCACGCTGTTAGATGAAAATGGAGTACCGATTTTAACTCATAATAGTCATAGTGATGGCACCAGTTTAATTGGTGGTGATTTAGATTCTCACGAAAGTTTTGAATTAAGCAGTAGTAACTTAGATTTACCTAATTTACATAAAGATGAAGATTTACTTAAAGCGGTGCGGGCATTGGTTGCCAATGAACCTGATCTTGCGGCACAAGTAGTGAAAAGCTGGATGAATGAAGATGGCTAATGACGTAGCAACAATGGATAATAAATTTGATATTAAAAGTCTTAATGGTACGGAAAAAGCCGCGATTTTATTATTAAGTCTCAATGAGCAAGATGCGGCTAGTATTATTCGCCATCTTGAACCAAAACAAGTGCAACGAGTGGGGGGATCGATGGCAAGCATGAAGAGCTTAAATCAAGATAAAGTTTCTAGTGTTCATCGATCATTTTTGGAAGAAATTCAAAAATACACCAGCATTGGTATGGGTAGTGAAGATTTTGTTCGTAATGCATTAGTGGCAGCATTAGGTGAAGATAAAGCCAATAACTTGGTTGATCAAATTCTAATGGGGAGCGGTTCGCGTGGACTTGATTCTTTAAAATGGATGGACCCACGTCAAGTTGCCAACATTATTCTTAATGAACACCCACAGATTCAAACTATTGTACTGTCCTATTTAGAACCAGAACAATCGGCTGAAATTTTATCGCAATTTTCTGAACGAGTGCGATTAGATTTGATGATGCGTATTGCTAATTTGGAAGAAGTACAGCCAGCAGCATTGCATGAATTAAACGACATTATGGAAAAACAGTTTGCGGGTCAAGCGGGCGCACAAGCAGCCAAAATTGGTGGTTTAAAAGCGGCAGCTGAAATCATGAACTATCTCGATAATAACGTTGAAGGATTGTTAATGGATCAAATTCGTGAAAATGATGAAGAAACAGCGATTCAAATTCAAGATCTCATGTTTGTATTTGATAACTTAATTGAAGTTGATGATCGCGGTATTCAAATTCTTTTGCGAGATGTCCCTCAAGAGCTATTACAAAAAGCCCTTAAAGGGGCCGATGATATGTTGCGTGATAAGTTCTATCGCAATATGTCTAAACGTGCGGGTGAAATGCTACAAGAAGATTTAGAAACCATGGGGCCGATTCGTGTGGCTGATGTCGAAACGGCACAAAAAGAAATTTTATCTATTGCGCGTCGTTTATCTGATTCAGGCGAATTAGTACTAACGGGTAATGGTGGCTCTGATGACTTTTTATAATAGCGTGGTTATGTTCTTCATCGCTACTCGATGTGAATGTCTATCATGAGCAATGAACGTCGTCGTGGTTTTATGCGAGTCTCAGAACATCAAGCGCAAGAGCTTGAACGCTGGGCATATCCTGATTACAGCCAAGATGGTGATCGAGAGCTTGAAAATGCACTTAATTATGATCATCAATATTATCTTGAACAGCAACAACCCGAGACAGAACATGAGCTTGAACCCGTACCTGCACCATTAACCGCTGCAGAACTTGAAGCCATGCAGCAATCCGCTTATGACGAAGGGGTTGAACAAGGTCGTCAAGCTGGGCATAGCGAGGGATTGAGTCAAGGTCATGCTGAAGGTGTTACCGCAGGGCATGATGAAGGGCTTGCGCAAGGATTACAGCAAGGGCTTGAACAAGCACAAGCACAAATTGATCAACAAGTGGCGTTACTTGTTGCGGTGATGGATAAATTTACTGATCCGATTGCCAAAGTCGATAGTGAAGTAGAACAACAATTATTGTTATTGGTGAATGGCTTAACCAAAGCATTGATTCGCGTTGAAGTTAAAACTAATCCTCAAGTCTTACTCAATACTGTTCGCGAAGTTGTAGCAACACTACCGATAGCTGAGCGAGAAATTAAAATGCATTTACATCCAGAAGATGTTGCGTTAATTCATGCCAGTTTTGATGAGGCTGATCTGCAACAACGTAAATGGTCATTGATTGCGGAGCCTAGTTTACAACGAGGGGATTTACAGTTGGCGTGCGGCAGTTCTAGTGTTGATTATTTAATCGATGATCGTATTCAACATTCACTCACGATGTTTAATGAGTTGAACAGTAACTTAAAAGAACCTTCGTTATGACACTTGCTGAACGTTTAGGTCGCTATCAAACGACCAATACCGCTTGTAAACCCGTCGCCTCTGGACGCTTGGATCGTGTTGTAGGGTTAACCCTTGAAGCGATTGGCTGCCGCGCTCCCGTTGGTAGTGTGTGTAAAGTGGAAACCCTTAACGGGGAGTTAGAAGCTGAAGTGGTTGGTTTTGCCGGAGAAACGCTTTTTTTAATGCCAAGTGAGCAATTATTAGGGGTAATGCCGGGCGCTAAAGTTACCCCTATTTTGCATAACAATGGTATTCCCGTCGGACCTGAATTGTTAGGGCGTGTTATTGATGGCATTGGTAATCCTCTTGATGGCTTAGGACCTATTATTACTGAACAGCGGGCTGCATTTACTTCGACACCTATAAATCCTTTATCACGCAAACCTATTAAAGAACCACTTGATGTCGGTATTAAAGCCATTAATGGTTTATTAACTGTAGGTAAAGGGCAGCGAATTGGTCTTTTTGCTGGTTCTGGTGTGGGTAAATCGGTCACGTTAGGCATGATGACTCGAGGTACCAGTGCGCAAATTGTGGTGGTGGGGCTTATTGGCGAACGTGGTCGAGAAGTAAAAGAATTTATTGATGAAATCTTAGGTAAAGAAGGGCGTGAACGGGCAGTAGTGATTGCGGCTCCTGCCGATGCTTCGCCGTTGATGCGCTTAAAAGGCTGTCAAACCTCACTCACCATTGCCGAGTATTTTCGCGATCAAGGGTTTGATGTGTTATTGCTAATGGATTCATTAACCCGCTTTGCTCAAGCGCAACGTGAAATTGCGTTATCCGTCGGTGAGCCACCAGCAACCAAAGGTTATCCACCATCGGTATTTGCTAAGTTACCTGCGCTGGTGGAACGGGCGGGTAATGGTAATGAAAATCAAGGCTCGATCACCGCTTTTTTCACGGTATTAAGTGAAGGTGATGATCTGCAAGATCCTATTGCGGATGCTTCACGTGCGATCCTTGATGGTCACATTGTGTTATCGCGCGAAATGGCGGATGCGGGGCATTATCCTGCGATTGATGTTGAACGTTCCGTTAGCCGTGTTATGCCTGCCATTGTTAGTGATGAACACATGCTGATGTCTAAAGCCGTCCGTCAAATTTTATCTATTTGTCGTAAAAATCAAGATTTGGTTGCGATTGGAGCTTATAAACCGGGAACTGATGCAACCATTGATCAAGCTTTTAGCTTTAAACCTAAGTTAGACAGTTATTTACAACAAGAAATGAAAGAAGCCGTACCGTATGAAATGTGCGTCAATATGTTGCGATCCACATTAAGCGGTTAGCGGGATTCGACAATAAGGTAATCGAAGACAAGGTCGTTATAGTATGCCATTGAGAACATTTGAATTATTAATAGAGCAAGCACAACAACAAGAACATCAAGCCAGCCTTGCGCTTAATCAAGCACAACTTGAACAACAAAATTATTTACAGCAATTAGCCAAAATCGAACAGTACCGATTAGATTATTGTCGTCAACTTTCAGAACGTGGACAACAAGGGTTAACTGCGAGTCAATATAGCCATTTACAAAAATTCTTAACCCAACTTGATACCACATTAGAGAAGCAAAAACAGGCGGGTGGCTACTTCGCTAATCAAATTGAACAATGCCGCCAGCACTGGCAAGCCATGCAGCAAAAAAAACGCGGGATTGAATGGTTATTGGAAAAAAAGCAGCGTGAACGACAGCTTTTTTTGGATAAACAAGAACAAAAAATGATGGATGAATTTGTGACATTACAATTTGCGCGGCGTCAACAACGCTAGAATTAAAAAACTGGTTTGTTTTTTGCATTAGGATAGACATTAGCTTTGAATGAAACGTTTTTTTGACGCTTTAATCAAACAGTTATTCATTTATTTGTCGTCTGTTGCGACACGTATTAAAAGAGTTACTATGAATCTATTTAATGTGTCATTTGCATCATCGGCAAAACCCGTCGCTGTCGGCTCGGTTTCTAGCACACCATCTGAAATGGTAACGTTGAGTAATGGTGAGTTTTCAGAACAATATCAGCAAGCGATTGATGAAATACCTACTTTACAGACTATTGATAGTAAAACTAATCCTGCAGCAACAAATGTTCCTGACACTATTGATGTAGATACTGAAGCGTTAGCTGATGATTCTACAATAGATGATTCTACAATAGATGATGTAGCAATAGATAAATCGTTGATGAGTGCTGATGGCAGCGTAATCGCGATTGATGATGCAGTAGAGTTAATTACGGCTGGTAATGTGTTTTTACAGCAGCTAATGCAATCTAATCAGCAGCTTAATTCTTCATATAAAACAGCAACGAATAGCGATGATGCGAGTGGCAATGGCTTGCCATCTTCTGCAATCCCCACCATCGATGCTGTGTTGACTGAGGATGTATTGTTATCAGCTCAACCGACAATTAAAACTATAGATGGAAGTGCTGCGTTTATCATGCCTGCAACGGCAGGATCAGCGACAACAACTGCGATATTAACGTCATCGGCGACAAAAGTGACTGATAATGCTGATGGACAAAAATCTGACGCAGATGGTGACGTAAATCTCATTACTAATGATAGTGTCAATAATTCGCCACTATTAACGTCTGCACGACCTTTATCTGCGACAACATCCAATTCGGAGATGTTAATTAACCCATCTATGGTTGATAGTTCTCTTTTATTGAATGATGACAATCGATCATCTCATCAAGGTATTAATAGTAATGCTCAGGGTGACTCGTTGGCTCAACAGCTGGCGGGATTAACGCCAACATCAACAACATCAATGCTGAAACCTGAGCAGCCTCTCATTACTCAATCTCTTCAATCACCTTTAGTCCTTACGCGTGAACAAGCTGGCGAAGAGGTTCATGAGCGAATTAATATGATGATGGCGAAGAATCTTAAATATGTCGATATTCGGTTAGATCCACCTGAATTTGGCAAACTTCACATTAAATTGAGTATTAACCAAGATCAAGCCTCGGTGCAATTTACGGTGAATAACCATCAAACGCGCGACATTGTTGAACAAGCGATGCCACGGTTAAGAGAAATGCTACAACAGCAAGGGCTGCAATTAGCTCAAAGTTCAGTACAGCAAGACAATAGTCAGCAATCATCAGGCCATCAAAGTAATAATTCAACGCATTCCCAGTCACACTCAGGACAGTCATCTTCTTTGAGAGTCATGTCTGAGGATGGATCATCCCTAACAGAGAGTGATCCCGGTGATTTACCCATCAGTATGCTCGTAACAAAGCACAAAGACCAAGTTGATTATTACGCTTAGCGTTTTTGGTCATATTAATAGCGCACGTTTAATCAATAAGGAAAAACATGCAGCAATGTCATGTGGTAATAAAAACCGTAATAAATAGTGAGCAGGATAAATGATGGTGGTTGGAAATAGAAAAAAGATCGTTATTAGCATAGTGATTCTATTAGTTATTGCAGCGATTGGCGGTGGAATTTGGCTTTTTTCTTTAGCGTCGACAGAGGTTAAAGCTGCTGAGGTTTCCTCAACCCAAACACCATTAAAAATGTCGGCTTATTACATCGTATTATCTGAGCCTTTTATTTTTAATGTTAGTGGTAAAGAACGAGATCGAGTGGTTCAAATAAAAGTACAACTGATGGTTCGAGGTGAAAAAAATGAAGCATTAGCCAAAAAACACGTGCCATTAGTTGAAAGTGTGTTGTTGCAGATTTTTGCGGCAACTACGGTTGAGCAATTACGCCAACCACAAGGACGTGAACAGTTACGTCAGCAGGCATTGACTGCAGTACAAGCAACAATGAATAAGATGACGAATATGCCTGTGGTTGAACGGGTGTTATTTACTGGCTTTGTAATGCAATAGGTGCCCTGTGAGTGATTTATTAACCCAAGATGAAATTGATGCATTGTTACATGGTGTGGATGAACCTGAAGATGATGCGAATGATGACGATCAAGGTTCAGGTATAACGGCTTTTGATTTCTCTTCGCAAGATCGGATTGTTCGTGGACGAATGCCGACCCTTGAATTGATCAATGAACGTTTTGCCCGTCATATGCGGATCAGTTTATTTAATATGCTACGTAAGACGGCTGAAGTATCGATCAATGGCGTGCAAATGATCAAATTTGGTGAGTATCAAAACACGCTTTATGTGCCGACAAGTTTAAATATGGTGCGCTTTAGGCCGCTAAAAGGGACGGCATTGATTACCATGGAAGCACGATTAGTGTTTATTTTGGTCGAGAACTTTTTTGGTGGTGATGGCCGTTTTCACGCCAAAATTGAAGGCCGTGAATTTACTCCGACTGAGCGCCGTATTGTCCAGATGCTGTTGAAACTGGTATTTGAAGATTACCGTGAAGCATGGTCGCCAGTGATGTCGGTTGAGTTTGAATATATCGATTCTGAAGTTAATCCGACCATGGCTAATATTGTTAGCCCAACAGAAGTCATTGTAGTGAGTTCATTTCACATTGAGATCGATGGCGGCGGTGGCGATTTTCATGTGGTGATGCCGTATTCAATGGTTGAGCCAATTCGTGAATTACTCGATGCGGGTGTGCAAAGCGACAAGATGGATACTGATGTTCGTTGGAGTCATGCTTTGCGTGATGAGATCATGGATGTGCCAGTAAATCTACGGGCAAAATTATTAGATATTGATATCTCACTACGCGATTTAATGGAGTTGCAAACGGGCGATGTCATTCCAATTACCATGCCTGAAACTGCAACTATTTTCGTTGAAGATTTACCGACTTATCGCGCCAAAATGGGGCGTAGTGGCGATAATGTTGCACTTAAAATTACCGATAAATTGAAACGTCCAGAAATAGTAAAAACCGACTTGGCTTTTTTAGATCGCGACCTTATTAGAGATGAATAGCGATAAGAATACCCACAAACCTAATCATTAGGAGGAATAATAATGTCTCAAACTGATCAACAAATGGCTGATGACTGGGCTACCGCCCTTGCTGAGCAACAAGATAACGTTCAACCAGCACCACTGGAAGAGTTAACCGATGATACTTCACCTATCTCTGATGATGAACGCCGTAAACTGGATACCATCATGGATATTCCGGTTACTATTTCAATGGAGGTGGGTCGTACTCAAATTAGCATTCGTAACTTACTACAACTTAATCAAGGTTCAGTGGTAGAGCTTGATCGTATTGCCGGTGAGTCATTGGATGTGATGGTTAATGGTACTTTAATTGCTCACGGTGAAGTGGTGGTGGTTAATGATAAATTTGGTATTCGTTTAACCGACGTGATTAGCCAAACCGAACGCATTAAAAAATTACGTTAAGAGTGAATAATGGATCAGTCAGTTGCATTAGGGCAAGCGCCCGATCTTAATTTAGCCACTACTTTAGCGTCACTGGTATTGGTCATTGTCATTATACTATTTTTGGCATGGGTGCTAAAAAAAATGCGCTTAGTGGGTGTGCATAGTAATGATAATCGACTCACTATTGTGAAGCAGTTAACTCTCGGACAACGGGAACGAATTGCATTGATTCAGGTGGGTGATGAACAACTATTAGTCGGTATTACGCAGCATAATATTTCGTTGCTGAGTAAGCTTGAACAACCTTTAATCATGGATGATGTGCCAGCCAAGGATTTTGCTTCTCAGCTGAGCCGATTGATGACCACTAATGATAAAAAATAGCCCTTCAATGTATTTAAAAATAGCCTTATTACTGTTGTTGACCAGCAGTTGGATCATAACAACACCCGTTTGGGCGACAGAAAGTGTTACTCAAGCTGCAATGGCAGCGGAAAGTAGTACCGCCCATTTAATTACGGGAACAGGCCATGGTGGTATTCCCGCATTATCGGTCACCATGAATCCTGATGGTAGTGAAGACTACTCAATTACATTGCAAATATTAGCGTTAATGACTGCATTGGGGTTTTTGCCTGCGGTGGTGATTTTAATGACGTCATTTACTCGTATTGTGGTGGTGATGTCGATTTTGCGTCAAGCGATGGGATTACAACAAACACCGTCAAATCAGGTCATTATTGGCATCGCGATGTTTTTGACTTTCTTTGTGATGTCACCGGTTATCGATAAAATTAATACTGATGCAGTCCAGCCTTATATTAATGAGCAGATCAGCGCCCAGCAAGCATTAACTAAAGCTGAAGCCCCGATGCGACAATTTATGTTAAAACAAACGCGGGTTAAAGATCTGGAAACGTTTGTCAATATTTCAGGCTCAACCGCCACAGATCCACAAACTGTTCCTATTACGGTGTTAGTGCCAGCATTTATTACCTCGGAACTTAAGACTGCATTTCAGATTGGTTTTATGTTGTTTTTACCCTTTTTAATTATTGATTTAGTGGTGGCATCGGTATTAATGGCAATGGGTATGATGATGTTGTCACCTATGATTGTATCGTTACCGTTTAAGTTAATGTTGTTTGTTTTAGTCGATGGCTGGAATTTGATTCTTTCTACGTTAGCGGCCAGTTTTTGAGTCTTATAAAGATAGCTGAAATGGTAAGGATAAACAGAAGATGACTCCAGAAGCCTTTGTCGGTATTTTTCAAGAAGCATTGTTCATGGTCTTGATTATGGTGTGCGTGATTGTTATTCCCGGCTTATTAATCGGTTTAGTGGTGGCAGTATTCCAAGCGGCAACCTCGATTAACGAACAGACCTTGAGTTTTTTACCTCGCTTAATTGTGACGTTATTAGCGTTGATGTTTTTTGGTCATATGATGACACGGATGTTGATGGATTATTTTTTTCGTATCATCGATCAAATTCCACAACTATTGTACTAATTGTATTGATAGCAGCACGTCACCGTGTTTGTTTCGTGAGTAACAACCGTTTATGCACTATACCTCCAGCGTGTTATTAGAGTGGATTGCCAATTATTTTTGGCCGTTTACTCGTATCTCTTCAATGATGATGGCAATGACCTTTTTTGGAGCGCGCTTTGTGTCACCTAAAATTCGGCTATACCTTGCATTAGCGATTACTTTTACTGTAATGCCAATGTTACCTAAGGTACCGACCGATATTGAATTGTTCTCTTTGGCTGGGTTTATTATTACTACCCAACAAATAATGATTGGGGTAGCGATGGGGTTGGTAACGCAGTTTATTACACAAACTTTTGTGTTATTAGGACAAATTCTCGGTATGCAGTCGAGTTTAGGCTTTGCCTCTATGGTCGATCCTGCTAATGGTCAAAATACGCCAGTACTGGGGCAATTTTATATGTTTCTGGCAATATTATTGTTTTTGGCTACCGATGGTCATTTAGCCATGCTCAATGTGGTGGTGATGAGTTTTACTACTTTCCCCATCGGAAACAGTATGTTGGTTGCAGCAGACTATTATCAATTAGCGGGTTGGTTTGGACATATATTTAAAGCTGGGGTTGATATGGCACTGGCTGGCGTTATTGCATTATTGACCGTTAACCTTTCATTTGGCGTGATGACCCGTGCTGCGCCACAGTTAAATATTTTCTCGTTAGGTTTTTCATTTGCGTTGTTACTTGGATTGGCAATAAGTTGGTTTATTGTGCTGGGGATCGTGCCGCAATATGAAGCGATCTGGCAAACAGGATTAGATCAAGTGTGTCGTTTAGTTAGGCTTGATTGTTAAAGAGAATCCTCTGTTTTATAGCGGTTTATTTCGCTGTTTATTTCTTCTGAAATTTACCATGGACGAACTATCATGTCGGATGCTGACGGTCAAGAACGTACCGAAGACGCCACCGCGCGAAAACGTGAGCAGGCGCGAGAAAAAGGTCAAGTACCGCGCTCAAGAGAATTAGCCTCCGTAGCAGTATTGGTTTCCGGTGCTGTGGGTTTAATGTGGTTCGGTGAAGGTTTAGGGACGGCATTAGGCAAGGTTATGAGTAGAATGTTTACTCTAAGCCGTGAAGAAGTATTTGATGTACATTTATTGTTAACAGTGATTTCTAATGCAGTATGGCAGGTGTTTTTACCATTAGTGATTATTTTGGTATTTTTATTTACTGCCGCTTTGATCGGGGCAGTTGGTTTAGGTGGAGTACGTTTTTCTTCTGAAGCCGCGATGCCTAAATTATCAAAAATGAATCCAATGAGCGGCCTTAAACGCATGTTTGGTAGTCAAAGTTGGGTTGAATTAATTAAATCAGTGCTTAAAGTTGGCTTAGTAGCCAGTGTGGCAGGTTATTTAATTTATTCGAGTTTAGATGATTTTTTTCAGCTCAGTATAGAAATATTTCCGGCTAATTACTTCCATGCCTTGGATATTCTGCTGAATTTTATTTTATTAATTTGTTGTTCGTTGCTGGTGGTAGTGGCGATTGATGTACCTTATCAAATTTGGCATTTTAGTGATCAATTAAAAATGACCAAGCAAGAAATTAAAGATGAATATAAAGACTCAGAAGGTAAACCTGAAGTAAAAGGTCGTATTCGAATGCTACAGCGTGAAATGGCACAACGACGGATGATGGCTGATGTCCCTCAGGCGGATGTTGTGATCACTAACCCTGAACACTTTTCAGTGGCATTGCGTTATGATCCTAAATCAGATGCTGCGCCAGTAGTGATCGCAAAAGGTGGTGATCATTTAGCACTCAAAATTCGTGAAATTGCCAATAAACACAATATTGATATTGTGCCAGCTGCACCATTAGCACGTGCGATTTATTACACTACCGAATTAGATCAGCAAGTGCCTGATGGGTTGTTTGTTGCAGTAGCGCAAGTGCTTGCTTACGTTTTTCAATTAAAAGCCTATCGACGTGGTAAAGGACAAAAGCCAATATTGTCAGCTGCTGCCACGGATATCCCCGAAGAATTACGTCATTAATAAAAATAGAGCTGAACACTAACAGTCTAAATTTACTGTCAAAATAATGGCAGGATTATGCGGCATGATAATTGCTTAAGCTAATGTCTTTGTGATGAGTTATAGATTAACGTCAATCTGTAACTTTCACGTTCATGCCAATAATCGTGATGTAATAAAAATAGAATGAAGCTTTCAATTCCTTTTGCTGCACGCTTACCGTTAGCGCGTTTACAGAATATGCCTGCAATGGGCGCTCCGGTGATGGTGTTAGCCACCTTGGCGATGATTATTCTGCCAATGCCGCCATTATTATTGGATATGACATTTACCTTTAATATTGCGTTGTCATTAGTGGTGTTGTTAGTGACTGTTTACACCCGTCGCCCCCTCGATTTTGCCGCTTTCCCGACCGTATTACTTATCGCAACCTTATTACGTTTAGCTCTCAACGTAGCTTCTACTCGTGTGGTGTTATTACATGGTCATGAAGGATCTGATGCTGCAGGACAGGTTATTGATGCTTTTGGTTCGGTGGTGATTGGTGGTAATTATGCCGTCGGTTTGGTGGTATTTCTTATTCTAATGATCATTAACTTTATGGTTGTTACTAAAGGTGCGGGGCGTATTTCAGAAGTTAGTGCTCGCTTTACTCTTGATGCTTTACCCGGTAAACAAATGGCAATTGATGCTGATTTAAATGCAGGTTTGATTGATCAAGATCAAGCACGTACACGTCGTTTTGAGGTGACAAAAGAAGCGGATTTTTATGGCTCGATGGACGGTGCATCTAAGTTTGTTAAAGGGGATGCAATAGCGGGTATTTTGATTTTATTTATTAATATTATCGGTGGATTAATCATTGGTATGAGCCAGCATGGCTTAGCCTTTATGGAAGCGATAGAAATATATAGCCTGCTTACTATTGGCGATGGCTTGGTCGCACAGATCCCATCATTATTGTTGTCGATTGGTGCGGCAATGCTGGTAACTCGTCAAAATACTGACGAAGACATGGGCCAGCAGATGTATTTCCAAATGTTTAATAATCCTCAAGCATTGATTATTACTGGGGTTATTTTATTTGTAATGGGGATTGTTCCTGGCATGCCCCATGTGCCGTTTCTATTTTTGGCCGCTATTATTGGTGGCGCGGCGTATTGGCGCTACAAAAAAGATCAGATCGCAGCGTTAGTTGAAAAAGAACCACCCATGCATGATATGGCGATGATTCAACCGATGAAAGAGTTGTCATGGGATGATGTTCAGCCTGTCGATACGATTGGACTTGAAGTCGGTTATCGGTTGATTTCGATGGTTGATAAAGACCAAGGCGGTGAGTTGTTAGAGCGCGTTAAAGGGGTACGTAAAAAACTGTCTCAAGATTTTGGTTTCCTCATTCCACCGGTACATATTCGCGATAATTTAGAACTCCCGCCTAATAGCTACCGTATCAGCCTTATGGGTGTCACCTGTGGTGAAGCTAATATTCACCCCAATATGGATTTAGCCATTAATCCTGGTCAAGTATTTGGCAATATTGATGGTGAACGTACGCTCGATCCCGCGTTTGGTTTGGAAGCAGTATGGATTCAAGTCTCACAACGTGAACATGCACAAGCTTTAGGTTACACCGTGGTGGATTCTGCCACTGTGCTAGCTACCCATTTAAGTCAATTACTTACCAATCATGCGGCACAATTGTTGGGTCATGAAGAAGTTCAAAATCTACTTGAAATGCTAGGTCAATCAACCCCTAAATTGGTTGATGGTTTTGTACCAGAACAATTGCCTCTTGGGGCGGTGGTGAAAGTGATGCAGAACTTACTTAACGAAGCTATTCCATTACGAGATATTCGAACCATTGTTCAAACTTTGTCTGAGTACTCAACCAAGAGTCAAGATCCTGACATTTTAACCGCAGCAGCTCGTATTGGATTAAAACGTTTAATTTGTCAAGAAATCAATGGAATAGAAGCAGAATTACCCGTCATTACTTTAGTTCCTGAGTTGGAACAGATATTGCATCAAACGATGCAGTCTGCGGGGGGCGAGTCGTCAGGTATTGAACCTGGGCTAGCCGAACGTTTACAGAATTCACTGACAGAAGCGACTCAGCAACAAGAATTAAAAGGTGAACCTGCGGTGTTATTAACTTCCGGTGTATTACGTTCTACCTTGGCAAAATTTGTCAAAAATACCATTCCGACTTTGAGAGTACTTTCTTATCAAGAAGTGCCCGATGAAAAGCAAATTCGAATTGTTAATGCTGTAGGTCATTAATAATGTTGAAAGTGAACACTAATTTAAGCACTTGCTGATAGGGAATTAAGTTTGAAAATTAAACGATTTTTTGCCAAGGATATGAGATCTGCACTTAGCGAAGTCAAAGAAGAGCTCGGCCCCGATGCGGTGATTATGTCAAATAAAAAAGTGTCTGGTGGGGTTGAAATTGTTGCCGCGGTCGATCCTGAACCTCATCCATCAAATATTAAAAATAACCATGTAGCGCGTGATGAATTAGAACAAGGTTTAGGTCAAGCTCGACGCAAACTTGCCGATGATAAAGTTAATGTTAGCCCTTTAGTATCGAAGCAGTTTGCCAGTGTATTACAAAATTATGCAGCGACAACAAATGTACCCGATGAGATGGCATCAGTTGATTCATTAACGGCATTGTTGCAACGCCAATCTAAGCATCAAAATCAGCAGCAATCACAACCTAACCATACGAATGATGGTGATCGAGGGCAAGCGCGTCAGCATGATTATCATAATGATAATCATGACCAACAGCGTCAGCAACTGACCGCTGAGCGTCAAAGCTTATCGTCACCGTCGAAACCTGCACGCCGTTATGATGATCACCCTCAAGATCTCAATATTGGTGACTATACCCGCCCATCATCAAAACACTATGAACGAGAAGCGTCAGTTGGTCGTAAGCCCCGTTTAGACCCGAGTCGCTATGAAGCCAAAGGGACGAGAAAAGACGATGAATTAGAGGGTATGCGTGCCGAAATTATCTCTATTCGACGTTTATTAGAGCATCAATTATCGGGACTAATGTGGCAAGAAGTTGAACGCCAAGAACCGATGCGAGCAATGATGATTAAACGGCTTAAGACGATGGGTTTATCTGATCAATTGGCCGATCAATTTGCGTGCTATATATCTGAAGATTTACCGATTAATGAAGCATGGCCAGCCTTGCTAGATTTATTAGCCGATCAATTGATCACCACTGATGACTGTATTTTAGAAGTGGGTGGTGTTGTGGCGCTACTTGGACCGACCGGAGTGGGAAAAACCACCACAATAGCAAAACTGGCTGCACGTGCTGCTATGGAATTTGGACCACATCAAATTGCATTAGTTACCACCGATAATTATCGTATTGGTGCCCATGAACAACTGGCCACTTATGGTCGAATTATGGGATGTCCAGTAAGAGTTGCTAAAGATGCACAGGAACTGGCCGATATACTTCATCAGTTACGTCATCGTCGATTAGTGCTGCTTGATACCGCAGGCATGGGTCAACGGGATATTCGTCTATCTGAACAATTAGATACATTAATGCAAAATAGCGGCGCTAAGATCCGCAGTTATTTAGTTATGCCAGCGACATCACAACGGCGAGTACTTCAAGAAACGCTTGAGCATTTTCGCCGTATTCCATTATCAGGTTGTGTATTAACCAAGCTTGATGAATCGTTAAGCTTAGGGGAAATCATTGGGGTTGCTATTCAAAATGCGTTACCCATTGCCTATTTAGCGGATGGTCAACGGGTTCCTGAAGACTTAAAAGTAGCGACCGGGAATTATCTCGTTTCGCGCGCCAATGAGTTGTTAGAGTTAGAACTGTCACAGCAATCTCATGTCTGGTCTAGTGATAGCCCAGATAATAATGCGGCCGATTTTTATGACTGAGAACATTATGTACGATCAAGCGAGTGGTTTGCGTCGAATGACCCAATTAACATCGACGAAAGTCATTACGGTTACTGGCGGTAAAGGAGGCGTGGGAAAAACCAATATCACTCTTAATATGGCTATTTCAATGGCTCGTCAGGGTAAGCGAGTGATGGTACTTGATGCTGATCTTGGACTGGCGAATGTTGATGTGATGCTTGGTTTACGTGCGGGACGAAATTTGTCGCACGTACTGGCTGGGGTATGTGAACTTGAAGATATTATTATCGAAGGTCCTTATGGCGTAAAAATTATCCCTTCAGCTTCTGGTACGCAAAATATGGCGGAATTAACCCCAGCTCAACATGTGGGTTTGATTCGAGCTTTTAGTAATTTACAGCATGAACTTGATTTTTTTATTGTTGATACCGCAGCCGGTATTTCTGACATGGTGCTGAGTTTTGCGCGTGCTGCTCAAGACGTTGTTATTGTGGTTTGTGATGAACCGACCTCGATCACAGATGCATATGCATTAATGAAAATTCTGAGTCGTGAGTATGATATTCAACGATTTAAGATTGTTGCCAATATGGTTCGTAGTTATCGTGAAGGGCGTGATTTATTCATTAAGTTAACCCGAGTAACCGAACGTTTTCTTGATGCCAACCTTGAGCTCGCGGCATGTATACCACTTGATGATAATGTTCGCCAAGCGGTTAAGCGTCAAAAACTCGTGGTTGAGGCGTTTCCACATAGCCCTGCGGCATTAGCATTAAATTCACTCGCATCAAAAGCGATGACATGGCCGCTACCACATCATCCTGGTGGGCATTTGGAATTTTTTGTTGAACGATTGTTAGTGCATAAACCACGAGCCATGGAGGCTTTTATTCGTGAATAAAACGTTAACGTATAGCCGTTATCAACCAAGTCCACAGGCGTTTATTGAACGTTATTCGACATTGGTTAAACGGATAGCTCATCATTTAATGGCACGGTTGCCACCCAGTGTCTTGGTCGAAGATTTGATTCAATCAGGCATGATCGGTTTGTTAGAAGCGCACCAAAATTATGATCCGACTAAAGGTGCGAGTTTTGAAACCTTTGCTGGGATCCGTATTCGTGGCGCGATGTTAGACGATATTCGACGTGGCGATTGGGTTCCGCGGTCTGTATATAAAAATAATCGTCGAATTAGTGATGCTATTTCAAAACTTGAACACAGCCTTGGACGAGATCCAACAGATATTGAAATATCACAGTTTCTTGAAATGCCGTTAGAGCAATATCATCAGGCATTAAATGATGTTAATTGTGGTCGCATTGTTGGGATCGCTGATCTTGCTGGTGGTGAAGAAACGATGATGCATGCAGATGACATCAATCAAAATACGCCATTTCAAGATGTTGTTGATGATAGTTTCCGTCACAGTTTAGCGGCAGCGATTAAAACATTACCCGAGCGAGAAGCGTTGGTGTTATCACTGTATTACGACGCAGAAATGAATTTAAAGGAAATTGGTGCTGTTATTGGTGTGAGTGAATCACGTATTTGTCAGATTCATAGTCAAGCAATGCAACGTTTGCGGGCTAAGTTAAAGGTTTGGGCTGCATAATTTCGATAATAGTAACAAAACAATTATTTTATAACTAAGAACAACACAGATTTCGCTGTGGAGGTGATTTTGAATACTAATATGAAAATTCTTATTGTTGATGATTTTTCAACAATGCGTCGAATTGTAAAAAATTTACTGCGGGATTTGGGGTTTAATAATACCGTAGAAGCGGATGATGGTTTAACCGCATTACCATTACTAAAGCGTGGTGATTTTGATTTTGTGGTGACTGATTGGAACATGCCAGGTATGCAAGGTATTGATTTGTTACGTCAAATCCGAGCTGATGAGCAATTGAAACATTTGCCTGTATTAATGATTACCGCTGAAGCTAAACGCGATCAAATTATTGAAGCCGCTCAAGCTGGCGTCAATGGCTATATCGTTAAGCCTTTTAATGCAGTGACATTAAAAGAAAAATTGGCGAAGATTTTTGAACGATTACAGCAGTAATTATGTTTGGCATAGGGAAAGATAACCATGATTTCATTAGAGCAAGCACAGCAGTTAGTGGTGTTGCTTGAGCAAAGACAACAACAACAAGCTAACACGTTAGTGCAGACTTTAGTTGAACGTCATCATGCGCCTATGTATGAGGAAGTGGGGAAAATGACTCGCCAATTGCATGATTGTTTAGCCAGTTTTCGACAAGATCTACGTTGGCGGGATTTAGCGGAAACGGATATTCCAGATGCACGAGATAGTTTATCTTATGTTATTGATAAAACTGAAGCTGCTGCTAACCGCACTATGGACGCGGTTGAAATAACCTTGCCTATTGCTGAACAATTACAACAAACATTGCAGAGTCTTCATCCGCAATGGCAGCGATTAATGATTGGCCAAATTGCGTTGACCGATTTTAAACAGCTTTGTCATGATATTAATGCGTTATTGCTCCAAGTTGATCAAGATAGTTCACTGTTACGTGAGCATTTAACCGATATCTTAATGGCTCAAGATTTTCAAGATCTTACCGGACAGGTGATTCGACGAGTGATCACGTTAGTGCATGAAGTTGAAGAGCGAATGCTAGATGTTTTACAAGCATTTGGTCTTGAGCAAGCCTCTATTTCGACGGCAGAACAGCGATTACCGTTAGGCGTTATAGCTGAAGGACCTATTATAAATCCTCAGCAGCGTGAAGATACGGTTTCATCACAAGACGATGTTGATGATTTACTTTCAACTCTTGGATTTTAGAGAACTTTATGAGTTTTAATTTAGATGAAGATATCCTACAAGACTTTCTGATTGAAGCCGGAGAGATCCTTGAATTACTGTCTGAGCAATTGGTTGAGCTTGAACGTAGTCCTGATAATAGTGAATTATTAAACGCCATCTTTCGTGGTTTTCATACCGTAAAAGGTGGGGCTGGTTTTTTATCATTGACGGAGTTGGTTGAAGCTTGTCATGGCGCTGAAAATGTATTTGATCTCTTACGTACAGGTAAGCGTAAAGTGACCTCCGAATTAATGGATGTGATTTTAGAAGCGCTAGATTGTATTAATGTGATGTTTGCTCAAGTACAAGAACACCAGCCATTGATCAAAGCAGATAACGCATTATTGGGGCAATTACATCATTATAGTTTACCGCCAGTGACTGTTGACGTGACGCTTGACGCTGTAGTTGAAACTCCGGTAGTAAGCAGTAACCCCCCCGCGGTTTCTTTATCGACAAGTGCGATTGCGGCTAATTCTGTTGATGATATTACCCAAGATGAATTTGAACGCTTATTAGATGAATTACATGGTGTGGGTCATTCACCATCATCATCACCAACTGCTGTTATCGCTAATACTGTTGCAAGTGTTGAAAGTAATGATATTACCGATGATGAGTTTGAACGTTTATTAGATGAGCTACATGGTAGTGGTAATGCCCCAGGCGCTGCCGATTCTGTGGTAACTGCTGCAACAATAGCTTCAACAGCAACGTCGGCTGAGATCACTGTAACGCCAATAACTGCGAATGAAAATAGAATGGGTGTTAGTGAAAATGTAATGACGGATGATGAGTTTGAAAATCTATTAGATGAATTACATGGCATTGGTTGCGCACCCCAGGTTGACCATGATCTATCTACATCTACATCTACAGCTACATCTACATCTACATCTACATCTACGGATAAAGTTGTACACAGTACGCCAGTTATCGAAGTAGCTGCTGTTAAAAATTCGGCGTTAGTTACGCCGCCAACGGTAATAAGTGAGCCTGCTAATCGTTCGCCATTGCCACCTAGTAAAGATAAACCTAAGCCACAGGCTGATACTACGGTACGTGTTGATACCTCAACCCTTGATATCATTATGAATATGGTGGGTGAGTTAGTCTTAGTGCGCAATCGACTTGTGAGTTTAGGCTTAAATACTACCGATGAAGAAATGTCAAAAGCGGTATCAACACTGGATGTTGTTACTGCTGATCTTCAAGGGGCGGTCATGAAAACCCGTATGCAGCCGATTAAGAAAGTCTTTGGTCGTTTTCCGCGTGTTGTACGTGATTTAGCCCGTAGCCTCAATAAAGAAATTGTGCTTGAGATGGTGGGTGAAGATACCGATCTTGATAAAAACTTAGTCGAAGCTTTGGCTGATCCGTTAGTTCACTTGGTTCGAAATTCAGTTGATCATGGTATTGAAATGCCAGCTGTACGAGAACAAGCAGGTAAATCATCGACTGGTAAAGTATTGTTATCCGCGTCACAAGAAGGGGATCATATTCGTTTAACCATTGCTGATGATGGTGCGGGTATGGATGCTAATAAATTGCGTCAGATTGCGATTGATCGTGGCATGATGGATCACGATGCGGCTTCTCGTTTGAGTGATAATGATGCTTATAACCTGATTTTTGCACCAGGATTTTCAACTAAAAAAGAGATTTCTGATATTTCAGGACGTGGTGTTGGCATGGATGTGGTGAAAACCAGCATTAACCAACTTAATGGCTCAATCGTGATTGATTCTACCTTAGGGAAAGGGACACGGATTGATATTAAAGTACCATTAACATTAGCAATCTTACCAACATTGATGGTTGGGGTCGCACAACAACCCTTTGCCTTACCATTGGCAAATGTGAATGAAATTTTTCATTTGGATTTAACTAAAACGCACACAGTTGATGGTCAATTGACGATTATTGTGCGTGAAAAAGCGATACCGTTATTTTATTTACAAGATTGGTTATCAAAAAAATCAAAGACTAATAAACAACATAATAGTTATGGTCATGTAGTGATTGTACAAACGGGGCCTCAACGGATCGGATTTGTTGTTGATAGTTTGATTGGCCAAGAAGAAGTGGTGATTAAACCATTAGATAAATTGCTAAAAGGAACGCCGGGTATGGCTGGAGCAACGATTACCAGTGATGGTCATATTGCACTTATTTTAGATGTGCCAAATCTATTAAATCATTATGTAAGACGCTAATTATTAACAATAATGGTCATGTTATCCATGGTGTTCATGTTTACAGTGTTGTGTAAGTAAAGGAATAAAAGAAAATGGCAATAAAGGTGTTAGTCGTTGATGATTCAAGTTTTTTTCGTCGTCGCGTTAGTGAAATCATTAATGCTGATCCACGATTAACGGTTATTGGTAATGCCACTAACGGTAAAGAAGCATGTGAAATGGTTAAACATTTACAGCCTGATGTTATTACCATGGATATTGAAATGCCGGTGATGGATGGGATTACCGCTGTTCGTGAAATAATGAGAATTGCCCCAACACCTATTTTGATGTTTTCTTCTTTAACGCAAGCTGGCGCTAAATCAACCTTAGATGCATTGGATGCTGGCGCATTAGATTTCTTGCCGAAAAAATTTGAAGATATTGCCCGTAATCGTGATGATGCCGTCGATTTATTACAAAAACGCGTAGCGGAGTTAGCGGGTAAGCGCTTTTATTTGCGTAGAAATAGCAGTCTAGCTTCGTCAATTAAATCTGCATCAACGCCCTTTGTTCGTCATACTCCAGCCATAACGGCTAAAGTGATGGCAACACCGAACACCACGGTTACTTCGACCGCTGGACGTGCGCTAACGGGGTCTGCAATGGCAGGCTCGGCAATGACCCCATCAATGCCATTTCATTTTCGCGCATCAGGAAAAAAATATCAGCTACTCGCCATTGGTACTTCTACGGGTGGCCCTGTTGCTTTGCAAAAAATATTGACCCAATTACCTGCTAATTTTCCTCATCCGATTGTGTTAATACAGCATATGCCCGTGACATTTACTGCCGCTTTTGCTGCTCGATTGAATAACTTGTGCCGTATAGAAGTAAAAGAAGCCCAAGATGGCGATATACTACGTGCTGGCGTTGCTTATTTAGCGCAAGGCGGACAGCAGATGATGGTCGATGGACGTAACGTCGGAGCACGACTACGAATTATTGATGGTGGCGATCGAATGAATTATAAACCTTGTGTTGATGTGACGTTTGGATCAGCTGCAAAAGTGTTTAATGATCGGGTGTTATCAATAGTGCTGACGGGCATGGGTGCTGATGGGCGTGAAGGTGCTCGCATGCTAAAAGCCAATGGTTCGACCGTTTGGGCTCAAGATGAAGAGAGCTGTGTTGTATATGGTATGCCACAAGCAGTTGCTAAAGCTGGCATTTCTAGTCATGATCTTCCCCTCGACCGTATTGCTGAATGTATTTTAATTGAATTAGGTTTGTCATGAGGAGTTGCCGGTGGTTGTTTGGAGTATTGCAAACCAAAAGGGTGGAGTAGGGAAAACGACCACTACCATAGCATTAGCAGGATTATTAAGTGAGCAAAATCAACGGGTATTGGTAGTTGATACTGATCCCCATGGTTCATTAACAACCTATTTGAATTTTGATGCTGATTATGTGCCTGCCAGTTTATTTGATTTGTTTCAATTGCCTGAGATTAATCGAGATGGCGTAAGATCATTGATCTTAAGTACCACATTTAACAATATTGATATTATTCCTGCCCATATGTCATTGGCGACCTTAGATCGATCGATGGGTAATCGTAGTGGAATGGGGTTAGTCTTAAAGAAAGCCTTACACAGTGTCGCCATTGATTATGACTATGTATTAATTGATTGCCCGCCCATTCTTGGGGTGATGATGGTCAATGCATTGGCGGCCAGTGATCGTATTTTAATTCCGGTACAAACAGAGTTCTTAGCCATGAAAGGTTTAGAACGGATGTTGCGTACTTTACAGATTATGCAACGTTCAAAACCGACTGAATTTGATGTCACTATTGTACCAACTATGTATGACAAGCGTACTCGTGCATCATTGCAAACGTTACAAGACTTAAAAACCCGTTATTCTGATCAAGTGTGGATGTCTGCTATTCCCATTGATACTAAGTTTCGTGATGCCAGTATTAAACATATGCCGCCCTCATTGTATGCTCCTAATTGTCGAGGGGTTTTTGCTTATAAAACGTTACTGAATCACTTAACAAGATTAGTGCACAATGAATAATAAACCGTTAACAAGTGAACAAGCATTAGATGATTATTTCGGTGATTTACTGTTAGAGACTGATCCACAACCGATAGCAGAGATCAAACCGACGGTATTTTGTGAGCCATCAGCGTCACAACAATTACAACAATTATTAGCGCAAATACCACCACAACTTGATGTTGAACCTCTGGTTGTGGCTGTGATTGATGCAGAACCAGAACCAGAACCAGAGTTTGTCGCATGGCAACATCATGGGCAACAACAACCATTTCAATCTTTGTTTTTTGAAGTGAATGGGATGATGTTTGCGGTGGCATTAACCGAGTTAGGTGCGATTTATCAGCTTGGTGAATTGAACCATATAGTGGGTCGCCCAGCATGGTATTTAGGATTAGCTCCGTTACCACAATACAATGTTGATGTGGTTGATACGGCGCATTGGGTAATGGCTGATAAGTTAACTAATGACCATTATCGTGATAATTATCGTTATATGGTAATGCTAGGGAATAGTCAGTGGGGCCTAGCTTGCGATAAGTTACATGGTACTCAAACGTTAATGACAACAGATATTCGGTGGCGAGAACAAGCCGGTAAGCGGCCGTGGTTAGCGGGAATGGTAAAACAAAAGATGTGTACTCTGATCCATGTTGATGCATTAATTCAAATGTTGAATAAAGGCTTAGATGTTAATAGTGGCGCGAGTTGAGGCGTCAAAAAGGAAATAGTATGTCCCAAGTAAATATAACGGAAAAACAAAAAGACGGCGTTAATGATCAGGTATTGCAATGGGTTACTTTTCAATTAGAAAATGAAACCTATGGCATTAATGTTATGCAGGTACGGGAAGTTTTACGCTATTCAGAGATAGCACCGGTGCCAGGTGCGCCTGATTACGTGATTGGTATTATTAATTTACGTGGCAATGTTGTTACCGTTATTGATACTCGTGCTCGTTTTGGTTTACAGCATGGTGAGATTTCAGATAGCACACGTATTGTCATCATTGAAGCAGAAACGCAAGTGATCGGTATTTTAGTTGATAGTGTCGCTGAAGTGGTTTATTTGCGTAATTCTGAAATTGATAGTACCCCTTGTGTCGGAACAGAAGAAAGTGCCAAGTTTATTCAAGGTGTCAGTAACCATGACGATCAATTATTGATATTAGTTGACTTAAATAAACTGTTGTCTGAAGACGAGTGGGATGAGGTCGCATATTTGTAATGGATATAATACTTCAACAATGGCTACCTGTTGCTATTTCGGTGTTAATTGCGATAACTGCAACGGTATTAATTAGCCGTGAGCGTCGAGCCCGAAAAGCATTAGAAATAAAATTTTCAGCTATTGAAACAGTATTAAAAAATTCACGTTTACAGTATGAAAGTTTAACTAAGCAATTTAATGAATTACGTACTGGCAGCATTGGTATGAGTGATAAGTTAGTTGATTTGATTGAGCAGCTTGAACAGGTTGAAGAACGTCAAAATGAGATTGCCATGAATGACTCTGGTGGGCGGTTATACAGTCGCGCCAGCAAGATGGTCGAACTTGGGGCGGATGTTAACGAGCTAATGACTGAATGCGACTTGCCAAAAGCGGAAGCGGAATTAATGCTGAGCTTACAAAAAAGTATGTCCCAACATTATCGGCGTTAACTCGTTAGATTTAACCATCACACTATGCTGTAAGATCAATATTTTCAAACCCTTCCCATCCTGGAGGGGTTTTTCCGTTTAGGTACCATGAAAATGCAATTAACTCTGCAATGATGAGATATAACTCCTGTGGAAGATGATCATTGAGATCAAAACTATTGAGGTATTGCGCTAATACTGGATCTTGATGAATTAGCCCACCTTGTTGTTTTACTTGTTCAATAATGTGCTGTGCTAATTGATCGTAGCCTTTAGCCGCTATATAGGGGCTTTGCTTACCATCATAGCGTAACGCAATCGCTTGTTGCGGGTCGGATGTTGACTTGATTGTCATATTTATCTTCTAATAATTATACTTTTATTAATAAACCCGATAACGCTGGTGGCATATTTTGTGGTTGCTGAATGATCAGTTTATAGTGTGGCGGGGTGCTATTTATACCTAATTGTTGTAATCGTGAAATTAAATAAGGTGTAACCCGTTCAATATGATGTAATAACGTTTGATTGGCACATTCAAAGCGAGTGCTTAACTGTTGTTGATGCCAACAAGCAATAACATTCATCTTATCTATTGTACCAATAGGTAAACTCAATTTGACGGTCCATTTGTTATTGTTATTCTTAACAGTATTTGTTTTCTTTGGTTGGTGATTGTTCACTTGTAGTGAAATAGTTTGGCCGTTGGCTTGCACCCATTGTAGATGGATATTGTTATGATCTGGTGAACGTTGATTTTCTGGTCCTCGTTGTTCACCCGCAAGGCGTAATAATGCAGTGAATTCTTGCTGTTGTTCAGGGCTAAGCTGATTTAACCACTGACTTAGAGGACTTGACGATTGCGATAGTTGCAGTAATAACGTCGCTAAGGTTTTATTGCCAATATTGTGTTGTAGCCAATTGATTAATGCGGGTTGATTATTGGGTAGTAATAATTGGTTAAATAACTGTTGTAGTGGTTGTGGTGCCACATGGGTTGACTTAACTGTACCTAAGTTTAACGGAATCAATAAATTTGTAACTAATTGTTGCAAGCTATTCATAAATAATAATAATTGTGGCAGTTGAGATATAAGTTTTGAGTTGCTGTTGGTAATTATTGTTGGTAATTCTACATGTGAAGTCTTAGATGCTATGTTAACCATTTCAATTTTTGATGGTTTTTCTATAAATATAGATTGATTTGGTGATATTTTTGTTTGCATTTGTTTCACATTTACTTACGTTAGTTAACGATTAAGAAGCAGAGCAGTTTAGTCAATTTGTTAGCCATTGTGGTATTATGCGGCTATTTTGTGACACCTAGGATACATTATTTTATGTTGTCAGTAGCAAATTTGAGCTGTGTTCGTGATGAACGCGTATTATTTGATGAATTAAATTTCACGATTTCAAGTGGTGAATTAGTTCAAATTGAAGGTCCAAATGGGGCGGGCAAAACAACCTTATTAAGGATTATTGCTGGCCTAGGTCATTCAGACAGTGGTGAAGTGCAGTGGTGTAATGAAAATATTACGACTGCCCGTGAAGACTATCATCAAGCACTATTGTTTTTAGGGCATCAAACAGGCGTAAAGCGTGAGCTTACGGCCTTTGAGAACTTGGCTTTTTTTCAATCAATGCATACGAGTGAGCAAGGCTCAGATCTCAAAGGAACACCTGCAGTAAATGGTGAGGGTGCTCTGTGGCAAGCTTTAGCACATGTTGGTTTAGCTGGGCGTGAAGATATTAGTGCTGGGCAGTTATCCGCAGGTCAACAACGTCGTGTTGCTTTGGCGAGATTATGGTTAAGTAATCATAAATTGTGGGTGCTTGATGAACCGTTAACTGCAATCGATAAGCAAGGTATAAAGGTGCTTGAAGCGCTTTTTTTAGCTCATGCAGAACGTGGTGGAATGGTATTATTAACCACCCACCAAGACATGTTTGTTGACAGTGATCGTTTAAGAAAAATTAAGCTAGGATAATAATAATGCTTAACACCCTTATCCAAATTATTCGTCGTGAGTTATTGATAGCTTATCGTCGACAAGCGGATATTTTTAATCCGTTATGGTTTTTTATTATTGTTATCACGTTGTTTCCTTTAGGCATAGGGCCTGAGCCTAATTTATTAGCCCGTATTGCCCCTGGTATTATTTGGGTAGCAGCATTATTAGCGGCATTGCTCTCTATGGAGCGTTTATTTCGAGATGACTATCTTGATGGTTCATTAGAACAAATGCTGTTAATGCCAATACCACTGTCGGTTACGGCCTTTGGTAAAATGATTGCTCACTGGTTACTTACCGGATTACCGTTGATTTTAATTAGTCCGTTATTAGCGATTTTATTGTCACTCAATTTACATACTTGGATCGCAGTGTTATTAACGTTACTGATTGGTACGCCAACATTGAGCTTTTTAGGCGCAATTGGAATGGCATTAACGGTTGGATTACGAAAAGGTGGCGTTTTATTGAGCTTGCTCATACTGCCTTTGTATATACCTGTGCTTATATTCGCAACCTCTGCGATTGAGGCGGCAAGTTTGGGCATGGCTTATGATGGTCAATTAGCCATCATGGGGGCGATGTTAGCTGGGTCGTTGACCTTAGCGCCATTTGCTGTGGCAGCCTCACTCAGGATCAGTGTTAATTAACCAATGAATTTTTTCTTTAGCACTTACACGATATTCAAGTGTGAGGTGGTGAAGAAAGCGAGAGTGATAATGTTGCTCTCAGTGACGTATTTATTATTTATTATAAGTTGAGAGCATTATGTGGAAGTGGCTACATCCCTACGCTAAAGCAGAAAACACCTATCGATTATGCGGTAAGTTGTTGCCTTGGTTTTCTATTATCGCTTTGATTTCTATTTTAGTGGGATCGGTATGGGGACTCTTATTTGTTCCTGCTGACTATCAACAAGGCGATAGCTTTAGGATTATTTATATTCACGTACCCGCAGCCATTTGGTCGATGAGTATTTATGTCACCATGGCTATTTCTTCTTTTGTTGGCCTTGTGTGGCAGATTCGAATGTCGGATATGGCTGCCGCTGCAATGGCTCCTATTGGTGCCGTGTTTACCTTTATTGCTCTAATTACAGGGGCTATTTGGGGTAAACCTATGTGGGGTGCTTGGTGGGTTTGGGATGCTCGCTTAACGTCTGAATTGATTCTATTGTTTTTATATCTTGGTGTTATTGCATTGTATAACGCGTTTGATGATCACAAAACAGCAGCCAAAGCGGCGGGTATATTGTCGATTGTCGGTGTGATTAACATTCCAATTATTCACTATTCTGTTGAATGGTGGAATACCCTTCATCAAGGTGCAACGATTTCTAAATTTGGCAAACCTTCAATGTCAAATGATATGTTATGGCCATTGTTGGTGATGCTACTTGGTTTTGGTTGTTTCTTTGCTGCTGTCACGTTGATACGGTTACGCAATGAAATTCTATCACGTGAGAGCCACCGCCCTTGGGTGCAGAAGTTGGTGAAGTGAGATCGTTATGTATTTTGATTCTATAAATGATTTTTTTGCGATGGGCGGTTATGCAGGCTACGTTTGGAGTGCCTACGCTATTTCTTTTCTATCGATGTTATGGGTTTTATTTTCAAGCTTAACAACGAAACGCCGTTTGTTACGCGAAATTAAAAATAAAATGGCGCGTGAACAACGCATTCAAGAAGCAAAAACATTGGAGAACACACTATGACCCCAAGACGTCAAAAACGTTTAGTCATTGTACTGGCGTTAGTGCTTGGACTCGGTGCTACGGTTGGACTCGTGTTATACGCGCTTAACCAAAATATGAATTTATTCTATACACCTTCAGAATTAATTAACGGTAAGTCTGATGGTGGTGCTAGACCTGAAATTGGGCAGCGATTACGTATTGGCGGCATGGTTGTAAAAGGGTCAGTTAAACGCGATCCTAAATCATTACGCATTACATTTAAAGTCGCTGATATTGGTCCTTCAGTTACCGTTATTTATGATGGTATTCTGCCGGATCTATTTCGTGAAGGCCAAGGTATTGTGGCACAGGGTGTATTGATTAACCCAACCACAGTTAAAGCAAGTGAAGTGCTTGCAAAGCATGATGAAAACTATATGCCACCTGAAGTGGCAGATGCAATGAAGATAAACCATAAACAACTTAAATACACTGAAGAACAACTACAAGGTAAGTGATCAATGATCCCTGAATTAGGCCAATTCGCTCTTATAGCCGCACTTGCGCTATCGGTGCTGGCCAGCATTTACCCATTGTATGGTGCCACGGTTGGTAACCAAGCAATGATGCGTATGGCACGACCACTGTCCTACGGAATATTCGGCATGCTTGCATTGTCGTTTGGTATTTTGAGCTGGTCGTTCTATAGCAATGATTTTACGGTAGCGTATGTTGCCAGTAACTCAACCAGTTTACTGCCATGGTATTACCGTTTAACCGCAGTATGGGGCGGGCATGAAGGTTCATTGATGCTATGGGTACTTATCCAAGCGGGTTGGGCAGCAGCTGTTGCTCGATTTAGCCGTGGTATGCCTCTAGATGCAGTGGCGCGTGTACTTTCCGTTATGGGTATGGTGGCAGTGGGTTTCTTACTGTTTATCATCGTAACATCGAATCCATTTTTGCGCACATTGCCAAACTTCCCAGTACAAGGTCGTGACTTAAACCCATTGCTTCAAGATCCCGGTTTAATTGTTCACCCACCAATGTTGTACATGGGTTATGTTGGTTTCTCGGTTGCATTCTCGTTTGCTATTGCATCGCTAATGACTGGCCGTTTAGATACGGCTTGGGCTCGTTGGTCGCGTCCTTGGACAATTGCTGCATGGTCATTCTTGACATTAGGTATCGCACTAGGCTCGTGGTGGGCTTATTACGAACTTGGCTGGGGCGGCTGGTGGTTCTGGGATCCCGTCGAAAACGCATCATTAATGCCATGGCTTGCAGGTACGGCACTAATGCACTCATTATCAGTAACTGAAAAACGCGGTACATTTAAAGCGTGGACAGTATTACTGGCGATTTCTGCTTTCTCATTAAGTCTATTAGGCACGTTCTTAGTTCGTTCTGGTGTATTGGTTTCTGTGCACGCGTTTGCATCTGATCCCTCACGCGGTATGTTTATTCTTGGCTTCTTAGTGGTGATTATTGGCGGTTCATTACTGCTTTACGCCTTACGTGGTGGTCAAATCCGTTCTCGTGGCAATTATGCGTTGTTCTCACGTGAAAATTTCTTATTAGCCAATAACTTATTATTAGTTGCTGCGTTATTAGTGGTATTAATTGGTACGTTACTGCCGTTAGTTCATAAGCAATTAGGCTTAGGTTCTGTTTCTATTGGTGAACCGTTCTTTAATACTCTATTTACATGGTTAATGGTGCCATTCTCATTCTTAATGGGTATCGGTCCTCTGGTTCGCTGGAAGCGTGATAACTTTGCTTCAATCGCGAAACCAATGTTGTGGTGTGGTTTATTTACCGTTCCATTCTCATTCTTAGTTATTTATTTAACAGCAAGCGTTGTGGAACCATTAGCGGTTGTCGGTGTGATGATGGCAGTGTGGATTATTGTTCTCCACCTTGTTGAGATCTACCGTCGTGCGACTCACCGTCACTCTTTCCTTGATGGATTAGGTAAGCTAGGACGTAGTCATTGGGCAATGATGTTAGGCCATCTTGGTTTAGCGGTTGCTATTATCGGTATGACATTAGTATCAAATTACGGTATCGAACGTGATTTACGGATGTCACCAGGTCAATCTGTTAATGTGAAAGGCTATGATTTCCATTTCGCCGGTTTACGTGATGCAGATGGTCCAAACTATGACGGTTATGTGGCTGACTTTGAAATTAGCCGTAACGGTATCGATATTACAACGCTACACGCTGAAAAACGTTATTACACCGTTGCTGGCTCAATGATGACAGAAGCGGCAATTGATAGCGGCTTTACCCGTGACTTATACGTTGCTATGGGTGAGCGTTTAGGTAATGACGGTGCATGGGCTGTGCGTATGTACTACAAGCCATTTGTTAATTGGATGTGGATGGGTGCGTTCTTAATGGCGCTAGGTGGTGCTTTTGCAATCAGCGATAAGCGTTACCGATTCCGTAAGCCTGCTAACATTGCGGCTAATGACAAAAAATCGGAGGCAAAGCTAACTAATGAATAAGAAGCTATTATTTATTCCTTTAGTATTGTTTTTAGGGTTAGTTGTGATGTTTATGGTCCAGCTAAGCCGCAATGCAGCGGGTGATGATCCGACGAAGCTTGAATCGGTGTTAGTGGGGAAACCTGTTCCTGCCTTTAAGCTGGAAGATTTGTTTGAGCCAGGTAAAGAATATCAGCAAACGATTTTTAAAGGCCAACCGCTGCTATTAAATGTATGGGCGACGTGGTGTCCTACATGTCAAGCTGAGCATCAATACTTAAACGTGTTGGCGAAGCAAGGGGTGAAGATCATTGGTTTAAACTACAAAGATCAGCGACCTAAAGCGATTAGATGGCTTAAAGAGTTAGGTAATCCTTACATGATCTCTTTGTTTGATGGCAATGGCATGTTAGGCATGGATCTTGGCGTTTATGGCGCACCTGAAACCTTCTTGGTTGATGCGAATGGTATTATTCGTTACCGCCATGTAGGTGATGTGAATCCAGAAAACTGGAACAAGACTCTTGAGCCGCTTTATAAGAAATTACAAGCGGAAGCAAAAAATAAGGCTATGCAAACGGAGGCAAAAGCACAATGAAACGCTTCTTTGCTTTAATGTTTGCACTTGGACTGACTTTTTCGATGGTTGCACCCGCATTGGCTGCAATTGATGTGTATGATTTTAAAAATCCAGCACAAGAGAAGCAGTTTCAAGAGTTAACAGAGACTTTACGTTGTCCTAAATGTCAAAATAACAGCATTGCTGATTCTAATGCGACCTTAGCAGAAGATATGCGTCTGAAAAGCTACGAGCTGTTAAAAGAAGGCAAAACCAAACAGCAAGTCATTGATTATATGATTGCTCGTTACGGTAATTTCGTAACGTATGATCCTGCAGTGACAGCATCAACAATAATCTTATGGGCCGGTCCCATTGGCTTTATT
Organism: Photobacterium carnosum; assembly: GCF_002849605.1. Lineage (GTDB taxonomy): Bacteria > Pseudomonadota > Gammaproteobacteria > Enterobacterales > Vibrionaceae > Photobacterium > Photobacterium carnosum. The sequence goes on along the minus strand of NZ_NPIB01000001.1, from coordinate 442,087 downwards.
GTGATTGGTTTTACTATCTTGGTTTATCGTTCACGCAAAAAAAGTGAGCTAGCCAAAGATGAGCCACTTGATGATGTTGAGTCGGAACGTTTGCAGGGGTTGTTGGCTGAAATGGCGCAGCAAGATACTGAAGCTACCAATAATCAGACAAAGGTAAATAAATGACGCTGTTTTGGATTTTAACCGCGGTCTTGGTTTTAATTGCGATCGCCATCTTTGTAATTCCGATGTATATCGGTAAAGAGCATGACGATGCGGCAAGCCGAGATGAGCTTAATAAAGCCTTCTTTAAAGATCGTATTCATGAGCTTGAAGAAGAATCCCAAGAAGGTTTGGTCGATAGTCAGCAAGATATGGTGTCTGACTTACAACAAACATTACTGGATGACTTGCCTGTTACTGAAAAGAAACAATCAATACATGTTAGCCCAGCAATGCTTGTACCGGGTTTGATTTTGATTGTGGGTATTTGTTACGGTGTTTATGGCGCAGTTGGTAGCAGTGCTAAAGTTGAGGCATGGCATCAGGCTGTAAATCGCTTACCAGAGCTAACACAACGTCTAATGGGTGATAATGCAGCGAATGAACCACTGTCTGATCAAGACATGTCGGATCTTACGTTGGCATTGCGGACTAAATTGCACAAAGACGGTGATGATCCAATGGGATGGTTACTGTTAGGTCGAATTGCTATTGCTAATCGCGATGGTGCAACGGCTGAAATGGCAATGAAACGTGCTTATGATCTTAATCCTGTTGATCTCGCTATTCGTTTAGGTTATGCGCAAACATTAATGTTAAGTGGTAAGCCGGGTCAAAGTGAGTTAGCTCGTCAACTTTTACGTCAGGTGATCAAGAGCGATCATACTAACGTTCAAGCATTGTCGTTATTAGCCTTTGATGCCTTTGAGCAGAAAAATTATCAGCAAGCGGTCGATTATTGGACGATGATGAAAACCCTTATCGGTCCTAATGATTCACGTACGCCAATGCTAACCCGTAGTATTGAACGTGCAAAAATGCGTATCAACAGTGCGGATGGCTCAGCAGTTGTCTCCGATCCAACGGCAATTGATGAAACAACAACACAACCTAAAACGCAAAATCTCGATACAGATAAGCAAGTTACTGCTACTATAGCGCTAGGTAAAAATGTTGTGTTGCCAAAGCAGGGAGATATTATTATCTCGGTACATGATGCTGATGGTTCACCAATGCCGATTGCTGCAGTGAAATTACCATTATCAACTAAATTTCCATTAACGGTGACGTTAACAGATAAAGACAGCATGATCCCACAACGACAACTATCATCATTATCAGAGATGATTATTAAAGCACGTGTGGATAGCGATGGTAACGTAATGACTAAACAGGGTGATTGGTACGGCCAAAGCAGCCAAACTCCCTTAGGTGGAGAAACAGCGTTTGTCATTAATAAGCAATATTAATTAATTAATTGATTTATTGCTAAAGTGAATAAAGCAGGCTGAATATTGATGTTCAGCCTGTTTTTTATTAGGTGTATGTTTTGAATAAAAAGTTATTATTGATAATTATATTAAGCCTCGGCATGGTGGGGTGTGCTCAATCACCCGATAAAGCGACCGAGCAAACAGTATCAACCAATGTTGCTGATCATATTGATGGTGATAATACAGCAGTAAATACAGTTTATGACCCGTTTGAAGGATTTAACCGCGCAATGTGGGATTTTAACTTTAATTATTTAGATCCGTATGTTGCTCGCCCTGTCTCTCTTGCTTATGTGAACTATACGCCTTCATTTGCGCGTACGGGGATCACTAACTTTTTATCAAATCTTGATGAGCCAGCAGGTATGGTAAATAGCTTATTGACATTGCATGGTAAAGACGCTCTAACGCATTTTAACCGCTTTTGGATTAATACTGTTTTTGGGTTAGCGGGTCTGATTGATATCGCATCAGCAGCGGATATTAACAAAGTTCAAGATCGTGATTTTGGCGACACATTGGGTTATTACGGTGTTGGTAATGGTCCTTATTTAATGTTACCTGTTTATGGACCGATTACTTTCCGTGGTTTTACTGATTCAGTTGATGATCTCTATCTGCCATTAAGTTTATTAAACTTCTGGGAAGGTTTAGGTAAGTGGATCTTTGAAGGTATGGAAGATCGTGCAGCCTTAGTTAATCAAGAATCGATGTTAAATAATTCGCCTGATCCATATTTATTTACGCGTGATGCTTATATTCAATATAAGAACTTTACCGCGAGTGATGGTAAAGTCAGTGATCAACCAGCAGCTGCAACGTTTGATGATAGTTATTTAGATGAAATTGATAACGATTAATTTTATTTGTTAGAGCTATAAAAGAAGACCGCCATTTCGGCGGTCTTTTTGTTTTCTGTCAATAATATTGTGTTAGAAACGGTAACTTGCTTGTACACCCGCTAACCAAATGTGACCGGATGTTTGGCCATTGAATTGTTGATTACCTAAACCTTTATCTGTTTCTTTCATTTTTGCATTCTTAGCGAAAATGTAGGTAAAGCCAGCATCTAGGGTTAGGTTTTCTGACCAAGCATAACCTGCACCAACACTTAACCATGTACGGTCAGTTTCAGGGATTGTTTGGGTACGGTTTGCTTCATTAACCGCTGAAGTGTCATAAGCAACACCAGAGCGAAGGACTAACTTATTGGTCGCTTGGTAAGTGGTACCAATTGCAAAGCGGTAGTTATCTTTCCAATTTTCATCTTTAATTTTTTTATTGCCACCAAGTTGTGGAATATTAGCTTCTAGCTTTTTAAAGGTACTCCAATCAGTCCAGTTAACACTTGCATGAACTGCCCATTGAGCATCGATTTGATGGAAGCTTGCAATTTCAGCTGACGCTGGTAATTCTATAGGTAACGATCCTGCGTATGAACCCTTGCCTGTACCATCAAAACCAATGCCGGAAGCATGACCTTCAAGGTTTAATTTAACCGCTGATTGATAACTAATACCGATACGGTTATCAGCATTAATCTGCCATGCTGTACCTGCTTGCCAACCCCAAGCGTTATCTTCGCCTTCCATGTATTTTAGTTTTTTTCCAGCTAAAGGTTGCATCATACCTAATGATGCATTAGTTGGCAGTGCTGCGCCAAAATGACCTTTACCCATAACATAACGAACACCCGCACCCACACTTAACTGATCATTAATTTTGTAACCAAGGTTAGGGTTGATTTCAACCGTATGAACCTCAGCTTGATTACCAAACATTGATGCTTTGAAATCAGTACCAAGATCGGTGCGCATACCAAAGTGAGTACCAAACGCAATACCAATCGTTGCTTTATCCGTTAATGGGCGAGAAAAATAAAAATTAGGGATAATTGCATTATTAGCAAAATCAGAACTACCTGTTGGGCCTAATAATGTATGGGTACCAGAAATATCAATATTGGGATCAACATAAATAGCACCCGTAGAAATTTGGATGCCTTTTAAATACGTTAGCATTGCTGGATTGCGGAATTGAGCACTGGCGTTATCTGCCATTGCGGCTTCACCGGCAAAAGCGCGTCCTAGACCTGTAGCAGAGTATTCGGCTAATTGAAAACCAGCAGCAGAAGCTTGATTGCTGATACCAATAGCTGCAGTAATCGCTAAGGCTAAAGTGATTTTATTTTTAGTCATATTAGAAAAATTTATTGTTCACGGAAATAATAACGTAAATGATACTCGCAGCAATAAATTGCGTTAAAAGCTATCTTATAAAATAGCCTCATTAAATGTGTTGTGCTGGAGTTGTTTGATTTTATAGTTTTTTATCGGGTAGTATTCATTCGATAATTATAATGAAGTTATATTTGAGCGTACACCTGTACTAAAAACAATGTTAATACAGTCGTTTATATTTGTAGTTAATTGCCCGTTATTCTTTGTTTTTTGGTTGGTTATTATGGGTAAAATAAAGATTAGATGTTATTTCGCGTATAAAAAAAGAAGCCATGGCGGCTTCTTTTTTAGAATCAGTTATTGCTGTACGCTCAAATTAGAATGAACGGCTGTATTGAAGACCGTATAGCCATGCGTTAGCACGAGTCGTTGCACTAACTGAAGGCTTTATTCCAGGAGCTAAATATTGACTTTCACTAACATCAACATCTTTACCAATTAGGTAAGTCAGACCAAAGTCGATAGTTGATTTGCTATCTAAGTGGTAACTAAAGCCGCCAGATAGCCAGTTACGGTCTGAATCTGGTACTGAAATAGAAGTAATATTACCTTGAGCACTGGTGTCGTGCATGTAACCTGCACGTAATGTCCAATCGTTGTTTAGATAATAAGTACCACCGACTGAGTAGTGCCAGCTATTTTGCCATTGGTAATCTTTAGTAAAGTTACCACCCGTAGTGCTTAATTGATCAAATGCACTCCATTCAATCCACTGAATGCTGTAATGAACGGCAAATTTATCGTTAAGTTTATTAAAGCCAGAGAACTCAAGTATTGATGGTAATGGTATTTTTAATTTTTCATTACTGTAATTACCTGGGGCGTGAATATCACCTTTGGCTTTTATTGTTGGGCTATAGCGGTATGATAAACCAAAACGATTATTCTGATTGTATTCATAAATGGCACCAAGGTTATATCCTAGTGCAATACCATCTGCATCAATATCAACCGTATTTTTTCCACCTAAAAGAGGGTTATTACGGCCTCGTTGTAGTTTACCGCTACCATGAATAATGTCTAAACCACCACCCACGCTAAAGTGTTGATTTATACGGTAAGCAGCACTTAAACCTAAGTTAACACTTTTAACGTCCGTTAAGCCGCCAAAAAGGTCAGCTTTATAACCTTCTTTAAATTCGGTTTTAGTACCAAAATTTGAATACAGCGAAGCACCTACTGAAAATTTATCGTTAATTGGTTGAATATAGTAGATGTTAGGTGCATAGCTAGTACCACCAATTGATGCGTCATTAATCGGTTTGTTATTATATAACGTATTTTTAACATTAACATCAGTATCAATGGCAATAACACCTAATGATAATGCTGGTGCGTCAAAAAGAGCCATTGAAGCGGCGTTTTTTGCCATGGTTGATGCGTTATCAGCAATAACCCCATCACCAGAGAATGCTCGACCTAAACCTGTTGCCGATTGGGCATTTAATTGAAAACCCGCAGCCATCGTTTGTGACGATGCTAAGGCGATGGCTACAGTAATAACTGAGCGTGTGAATATCTGCTTCTTGTTCATGCTTTATGATTCCTGATCATCTATTTATATTTATAAGTCCAGTCTATGTATGACTGATTGGCGATGATTGTAGGGGGGGAGAGGACTCGATCAAAGCTGACCAGTACTTTAGGTGGTTAAAAATACTTTCTAGCGAACATTTGGGTTTATTTGGTATCATTTTACGCGGAATTTATGCAGTTTTCGCTACTATTCGTATGACAAATAACAGTGAAAACTTGATACTTAATTATTAATATCGCGTTTTCAGCTGTTATCTGAAAGGAGGGCTAAGTTAGATTTGCCAATAAAGTTCAGATTTTAGTTTTTCTGCAACGGGCATCAATTTATCGCCTTTATCACCAACAATAATTAAGCTTGCCTCTTGCAGTGGCAATAATAAGCTTTGGTTGCTTTTATCTCTGCCGGTTATTATTTTTGAACTTGTTTGCGGCACTATAAATACTGTCATTTTCCCTGTATCCGTACCAACAACCATATGTAATGCACGGTTACCATCAAAGCCACAATAATTAAGATAATAAATATGACCGGGTAATTGGTTCATACTAGTACCAAAAGGTTTAAGTTTGGCATTCACTTGCTGTAACGTGACAGCTTCATCTGTATGTTCAACAAATTGTGCTTCAGCACTAACATGTTGCAAAGCAATCGTTGCCATTGATGCAGGCGCAAAAACGTGCTGTTGTGGCTGCTGAGGATAGAAACCTTGCTGACCGACCATTACTCCTACAATAAACATCACTGATGCTGCTAATCCATAAGATAAATAACGTTTATAAGGCGAGTGATTTTTAGGTTGTGCCTGACTCGACTGATGAAACAAGATTCTATCGGCAAGGTTTTCTGGAATATCAACATTAAGCGTTTGTTTTAATTTAAGATCTAATTGTTGCAACTCATTAGAGAAATGACGATTAGTCGTAGACTGATTTTTAGTCTTAATCAGCTCCGGGTCATTATCATTAGGATCCGCGAAAAGGCGGCGACGAAACTCTAGATCATCCACGATGATTCCCCCGTTGAGTTGTTTTCTTTTCAAGTTGTTCTTTTAATTGGTTACGAGCACGAAAAAGCCGAGTCATTACTGTATTACGATTAAGATTTAAGATTTCGGCTATTTCATCACCATTAAAACCAGCCATGACTTGTAGTATCAGAGGTTCTCGGTATTCAGGGGCTAGTTTCATAATTAATCGATGTAGTAAATATTGTTCGGTATCCATTTCAACACTGGCTTTAGTATCGGCTATATGGTGATCATCAATATCGACTAAATCAAATTGCTTTCGTTCAAATCTACGTGCATTTTCACGACGTAAAATAGTGATTAACCATGCTTTTGCTGCGTTATCATCTTGTAAATTATCTAATGATTTCCATGCGCGGAGACATGTTTCTTGCACTAAGTCTTCGGCAATATGGGGATCATGGCAGAGCCAATACGCATAGCGATATAGGTCTTGATGCCAAGCTCTAACAAGGGCTTCATAACGTTTTTGTTTATCCATATTTAAACAGACCGTAGTAGAAGTCTTTTTGTTACTAAAAAATTTTTTTATCATTGATGTGCCTGTTTAGCGTTATTGCATCAATTAATGATGTCATCTAATAGCCTTTGGATGATGTATTATGTTTTTTCTAGTTTAGATAGCATAAACCGCAATAAAATTGATCTGGTGCAAATTCTGTTTTGAGTGGTAGGTTATAGTGGTCGCGTCATCTGATGGTACGGCTATGGTTAAGTTGAATAACTTAATAATAGTTAATACCGTCTGTTGAGCAAGATGACAACTTCCTTTTGAAGGCTGACTTTACTTTCTCCTATCAGGGTTTTCCTGATTTGCAATTGGCTTTATGTTAATTGATTATTTTATTATGTAGATTTATTTCTGCATCAATTCAAACCATACCTAAGGGTGTGGTTTTTTTTTATCTTAATTATATGCATTATTATTCCTTGCAAATAGATCTTCCATCATAACAATACCTTTTTTAAATAGTATTGATCTTTTCTATGTTTTCACCCATTTAAACATGAGTATTTTTTACTTTTAAAGTCATTTAATCGCAAAGTTTAAACAAATATTTTTAATTATATAACTTTATGGTTACAATTATGTGGTCTGACCTCACGATGTAGGTTAATTATAATTGTGACAAGGAGTTGCGATGACGGGTCTTCAACATATCACCACACGTAACGGTGAGCGTATTGCTATTGTTAGCGGTTTACGAACGCCATTCGCACGTCAATCAACCGTATTTGATCGTTTATCAGCCCTTGATTTGGGCAAATTAGTTATTAACGAAATGTTGCAAACCGCTGATTTTGATCCCCAGTTAATTGAACAACTTGTATTTGGACAGGTTGTTCAAATGCCAGAAGCGCCCAATATTGCGCGTGAAATCGTATTAGGGACGGGAATGAGTGCCCATACTGATGCTTATAGTGTCACCCGTGCCTGCGCAACCAGTTTTCAGGCTGCCGTTAATGTTACAGAAAGCATTATGGCAGGTACGATAGATATTGGTATTGCTGGCGGCGCTGATTCAACCTCAATGCTTCCTATTGGGGTAAGTAAAAAGATGGCAGCAACATTATTAGCGCTCAGTAAAGCTAAAACAATGCCAGCACGTTTAAAATTAATCACTACCTTGGGTGTTAAAGATTTGATGCCTATTCCCCCCGCTGTTGCTGAATATTCCACCGGATTAAGCATGGGACAAACAGCGGAACAAATGGCAAAAAGTCATGCTATTAGTCGTGAAGAACAAGATGCTTTTGCCCACCGTTCTCACTGTTTAGCTGCGCAGGCGTGGCGAGATGGTTTGCTCAAAAATGAAGTTATGACAGCATTTTTTGCGCCTTATCAACAATGGATTGATCGTGACAATAATGTTCGCCGAGATTCAACATTGGCAGCATACGCTAAGTTAACACCTGTGTTTGATCGTCTATATGGCAGTGTTACTGCGGCTAATTCGACCCCATTAACGGATGGTGCTGCGGCAATATTATTAATGCGCGAAGGACGGGCAAAAGAACTTGGTCTAACGCCACTTGGGTATATTCGTTCTTATGCTTTTGCTGCGATTGATGTTGCTGAAGATATGCTAATGGGGCCAGCCTATGCGAGCCCATTAGCTCTTGAACGCGCCGGATTGACCCTTGGTGATTTAACCCTAATTGACATGCATGAAGCGTTTGCAGCTCAAACGTTAGCTAATGTAAAGATGTTCGGTTCTAAGCGATTTGCACAACAAAAACTGGGTCGAGATAACGCTATTGGCGATATAGATATGGACAAGTTTAATGTTCTCGGTGGTTCGATTGCTTATGGTCATCCTTTTGCTGCGACTGGCGCAAGAATGATCATTCAAACCTTACATGAATTACAACGTCGTGGCGGTGGTTTTGCATTAAATACGGCTTGTGCTGCGGGTGGTCTTGGGGTGGCAATGATTTTGGAGGCAGAATAATGACGCAATCTGCATTTAGTTTATCTTATGGTGATAATGGCATTGGTTGGCTTAAAATCGATGTTGCCAATGACAAAATGAATACTTTACAAGCGGCTTTTGCTGATCAAGTCAGTGCTGTTTTTATGGAATTGAGCACCCATACCGATCTCAAAGGATTAGTGGTCTATTCAGGTAAATCTGATAATTTCATTGCAGGTGCTGATATTCGCATGCTGGCTGAATGTAAAACGGCAGCCGAGGCCGAAGCATTAGCGATTAAAGGCCAACAGTTATTTACTGCTCTTGAAGATTTGCCTGTTCATGTTGTTGCGGCTATTCATGGACCGTGTTTAGGCGGGGGATTAGAGCTTGCTTTGGCGTGTCATAGTCGAATTTGTACGGATGATGATATTACACGTTTAGGCTTACCTGAAGTGCAATTAGGTTTATTACCCGGCTCTGGTGGAACCCAACGTCTACCACGGTTGATTGGTGTTGCACATGGCTTAGAATTAATGTTAACGGGTAAACAAGTACGAGCAAAGCAAGCATTACAAAAAGGGTTAGTCGATCAAGTTGTCCCGCAGAGTATTTTACTACAGGCGGCGGAACAAGTGGCTTTAACCGCTAAACCGATCCGTACCCATTCATTTCAAGATTGGGCGATGACAGGCAATGCATTTGGTCGAAGTGTAGTGTTTGATCAAGCAGCCAAAAAAGCCCAACAAAAGGCGCGCGGTTGTTACCCTGCTATTGATGCGATTTTAGATACTGTAAAATATGGCTTAGAAAAAGGGGTTGAAGCGGGGCTTGAGCAAGAAGCAAAAGTATTTGGTGATTTAGTGATGACTGCTGAATCACGTGCATTACGTAGTATTTTCTTTGCTACTACAGCGATGAAAAAAGAATTAGGGGCAGATGCTAAACCTAATCCTATTACGCGAATTGCCGTACTTGGTGGCGGTTTAATGGGGGGAGGTATTGCTTATGTTTCTGCTATTAAAGCTGGCTATGCGGTGCGAATTAAAGATATTACTAATGACGGTATTCAACATGCGCTTGCGTATAACTACGCTATTTTGAATCAACAACGTCAGCGGCATATTATTCGAAAATCACAACTTCAACAGCAGATGTTACGTATTACTGGTAGTACTGATTACCGTGGTATGGCGCATGCTGATGTGGTGATCGAAGCTGTGTTTGAAGATATCGCCCTAAAACAACAGATGGTTCAAGAAGTCGAAGCTAATACATCAGAGCACACGATTTTTGCCACTAACACTTCGTCGATTCCGATTCATCAAATTGCGGTAAACGCGCAGCGACCACAAAACATTGTTGGCTTACACTATTTTAGCCCAGTTGAAAAAATGCCATTAGTAGAAGTTATTCCACATGCAACAACCTCTGCAACAACCATTGCGACCGTGGTTGCATTGGCAAAAAAACAGGGCAAAACGCCAATAGTAGTTGCCGATAAAGCAGGTTTTTATGTTAATCGTATTTTAGCGCCATATATGAATGAAGCGGCTCAAATATTATTAGCTGGCGAGCCGATTGAGCATATAGATACCGCCTTACTTAATTTTGGTTTTCCTGTTGGACCCATCACATTACTTGATGAGGTTGGAGTGGATATTGGCGCTAAGATCAGTCCTATTTTGGTCACAGAGCTAGGTGAGCGTTTTGCCCCTCCTGCACTGTTTGATGTGTTACAACAAGATGGACGAAAAGGCCGTAAAAGCGGCAAAGGGTTCTATTTGTATAACACTAACAATAAAGAAGTAGATAAATCTATTTATACCGTGCTCGGTGTTGAGCCTCAACAACAATTAACGGAAGTGGATATTGCAATTCGTTGTACGTTAATGATGTTGAATGAAGCCGCGCGCTGTTTACATGAAGGGGTAATTAAATCTGCTCGTGATGGTGATATTGGGGCCATCTTCGGTATTGGTTTTCCGCCATTTCTTGGTGGGCCATTTAGGTACATGGATCATTTAGGTATCGATTTAGTGGTTGATATGATGCGGCAATACAGTGATTCTTATGGCGATCGGTTTGCGCCATGTGATTATTTAGTCAAGATGGCGCAAGCGGAACAGCGGTTTTATTAATGCTTTATAATGATAAAAACCCCATTTATTGAATATAAATGGGGGTTTTTATTTAGTATGCGTTTTTCTGAAAATCCGTTATTGATTCAATTGCTTTGCCGATCGTTAATGGCTCGGCATCATGATGCGTTTTACCTGTGTAATACATCACTAAACGGTTAGCTGTTCGAGGCTTCACCGTATCAACAATAAATTTAATCATGTCTGCACGGCTTAGTTTTTTTAGTTGTTCAACCACTAATTGACGCTGATTAAAATCTTCATCTTTATTTCCAATACTGACCCAGAATCGTTGTGCACGTGAACGTAGGTTAGTATCGGGTTCAGATATCTGTGCAATGAGTCCTTTTTTACTGGCTTGCCATTGTGCTTCATTTAGCTCTAATAATACGAGTGCAAAAGCATTGGTAAAATCATCTATAGCCTCAGATAAGTAACTGGGTTCCGCTACGGGGGATTGAATATATAAGATCAATCCAGGGTGGCGATTTAACGGTAAATTACCCGTACCCACCATATAACCGAGTTGTTGTTTAGTCCGTAATTCGTGGAAAAACGTAGTCGACATTAAATGGTTTGCCAGCGTATAAATGGCGATTTTTTTAGGTGTCGTTTGGCGTGATTGGTAATACATTAAAATAGCAGAGTCTTCATGGTGACAATCTAACTCATAGGTTAATGTTCCGCTGTTTTCTAAATGCACTAACGGGCGTTGAGACTCGCCGTATAATTGATCGGTTACTCTAAAGGCATCTTTTAATGTTTCAGCTAGGGCTAACGCATCTTTTTTGACCCAATTACCATAGACAAACGTATCAATGTGTATCTCTGCAAACATAGCCTCAACAAATGGCGGCAGTTCATCAATAGTAATGGTTTCTAGTGCTTTAATGAGGTGTGGATACGGTGGATTGTTGGGTTGTAATAACCCCGTTAGTTGATTAAATAGCTGTGAAATGGGTTTATCTTCAGCCACATTACGCCAATTACGTAACATTTGGGCTTTGATATTATCAAACCGTTGTTGGGTAAAATGACGATTTTTAAAACGCGCTAAAATCAGTTGCATCAACTGGGGTTGTTTTTCACTAAAGCCTGAAAGTTGTAGAGTTACGCCGCCTTGATGAGCATAAAGATTATAAGACATTCCTGCTATTTCAGCCGGATAAGCTGACTCATTAATCGCTTCTAACAGTAACTCAACACACAGGCGAGTTTTAACGATATTAGCCGTTGAACTGACGGCGTGTGGGCTATCAATGGCAACGTAGACAATGCCTTTTGGTACACGGAAGTCATGTTCTTGTTTATGCCATAATCGAAAGCCTGGCAGGTCTTGAATTAACTGTGGAGGCAGTTCTGATCCAGCCTCCAGCGGTAATGGCTCAAATTGTTCACACAAATAGATATTAGCTTCAGGCAATAATAATTCATCATCAAGGCTAACATTAGTCCAGCGTTCAATTTGTAATGGTGTTAATGGTGTCACTGAATAGGGTGTGTCATACCAAGCTGCTACACGATCGTAATACCCACCTTGTGCGACTAACGTTAGTCGCATATTACTGACAGTAAAGTAAGCCAATAATTGTTCAAGTAAGTCTTGATCGTAGCCTTCCATCATATAGTCGCCGTAGATAATATCTTCAGCGTTGTAATGAAGAAGGTTCATCACCAAATAACTAACGGTATCAAGAGGACGGCTTTTTTCTTGGTAGCGGAAAGCCATTTCTAATACTGATTTCTTTTCTTGATAACGCCAATTATTTAACCCTTGCTGTTTTATTAGCGCAATAAAGGCAAATACACATTGAACGATTTCATCGGTTTGTTGCTGACCTTTAGGGGTTAAATTTAAACTAATCGTAAATTCGCGGAAATTATTACCACTGACACCACCGCCCGCAGTAAGAGTATTGATTAAGCCCCGTTGTTTTAAAATCGCCATTAAACTACCAGAGCCTTCATTACCTAATAAATGGGCAATATAGGATAATGGTTTGATTTTATAATATGCATCAACGGATGGCATTACGAACGATAACGTTAGCTTACGCAATTCCTTTATAGGTTCAATTTGAATGAACTTCTGGCATTCATTTTCAGTAATAAATGGCATGTCTATTGCTACCTTTTTAGTGGTAGCGTTGGGGATTTTGCTAAAGAAGTCTTGTGTATATTGTTCTAGTTGATCTAATGACTGTGGACCCAGTAGCACCAGCCCCATGACATCAGCAGAATAATGTTGATGATAAAAAGCCAGTAAATCATCACGTACTGATTGACCATTACGATCATCAAGGGTAGTGAGATCGCCAACAGAAAACTTGGCAAAAGGATGCGCTTGATTGATGGTTTCTTTTTGCACTTGATATAAACGACGAACATCGTCTTTTATTTTTAGTTTATATTCAGAATCAACGGCTTGTCGTTCTTTATCAACGGCATCTTCATTGAATAATGGGGCGGTAAAAAATTGCCCAAAGCGATCGAGTCCCTCCTCAAAATTATGGGGACTGATTTCAAAGAAAAAGGTCGTATTTTCGGTGCCTGTCCACGCATTATTACTACCGCCATTACGGTTGATAAACGTTTGGAACTCACCAACACGCGGGTATTTTTCAGTGCCAAGAAATAGCATATGCTCAAGGAAGTGTGCCATACCTTGGCGATCCATAGGATCATCAAAATGACCAATCTCTACCGATAAGGCAGCAGCAGAACGAGGTGCTTCAGCATCATGTACGAGTAATACTCGAAGTTCATTCGCTAAAGTGAGGTAGCGATACTGCTTATAATCGTTAGGACTAGTATGCACAGGAAGAGCCTATTTTTGAGGGAATTAACGTAAGTATGACGTTCAATATTAAGGCTGGCAAATTGAAGATGCGATTAGATGAATTATACGTCGTATTTTTGTTAATAAATTGATGAAGTCGTCATTACTTAATCAATTGAAGTATTGATTAATGGCAGGCTTAACCACAGAATGAAACTATGTAGTTATGCCAATAATAAAAGCGTGTAATAATGATCGACCAACTCCAAATGAGAGTCGGAACAGCAATTGTTTAACTGAGGTTATAAAAGATCTATGCAAATTTATATAATGCGTCATGGTGAAGCTGAAAATTTTGCACCCAGTGATGCCGAACGTCCATTAACCGCACGCGGTATTGCGCAATCACAGCAAATGGCAACATTACTAGCTTCGCATTTAAAGGGGGAGTTAGATCACGTGTGGGTTAGCCCTTATCTACGTGCTCAACAAACATGGCAAGCAATGGCGGATATCTTACCAACACCAACACAACTGGGTAGTGTTGAAGATATTACCCCTTATGGTGATGCTGAAACGGTTGCTGATTATATTAAAGCGACCATTGAAACTGAGCAGCCACAATCGTTATTGCTGATTTCACATTTGCCTTTAGTTGGCTATTTAACCGCTGAGTTGGTGGCTGGTTTACAACCGCCGATGTTCCTAACCTCAGCCATTGCAGCGGTAGATTACGATCCTCAATCAGGGCAAAATAAATTGTTGTGGCAGCACCAACCGCATAAATAATGGACAAGAAATGATCATGGCTAAATTTGGAATTGTGGCACTGATAGGTTTATTGTTTACCGCTGGATGCAGTGTGGGTGAGCCGGTTCGTATTTCTGCTAACGGTATGGTGAAATGGACGGGTGGGCATACCGAAGGCATGCATATTTCACAAACGGGCAGTAGTATAACTTTTGCCAATTATTCCAATGAAGTTGGTGCTACGGCATTAGTTATTTTTGCGCGAATTGATAGTGCAAAGAATGATAATTGTGAATATTTTTACGTTGAAACCGCAGTTAAAAAACGTCTTAAAGTCTGTGAGACAGGAGAAGTGACGTTATTTAACCGTGGTAAAGTCGTCAAAGTTGGGCATATGGTAAAATCAAGATATTAGCGCTCCGGTATATCAATTAACATTAGCAATGCGCCCGCACCGCCAAATTCTAATGGTGCTTGGTGAAAAGCCATCACATCAGGATGTTGTGCTAACCACATTGGTGTTTTTTGTTTCAATATATATTTACCAATGCCGTGCATAACGCAAGCACATGACACATGTTCTTTGATGCACGCTGCAATCATTGCTGCTAATTCTCGTTTTGCTTCTTGTTGTGTCATACCATGCATATCAAGATAAATATCAGGCACATACACGCCACGACGTAGTTTTTTTACTTCATACTTAGACACACCATCACGCGCATATTGAGTTGGGCCAGTATCACTAAGGTGTGGTTCAAACTCATCTGAGAAATAAAACTCATGATTTTGGGTCTCTTTACCCATCACTTTTGCTTTATCCGCTTTTGAGTTCTGTCGACGTGGCGTGATTATGGTATCATGCACGAACTTTTTTACGCCTTTTACCTCTGCCTTGAAGAGGTCAAAATCATCTTCAAGCTGTGAATTTTTATTACTCATAATGAAATTCCAACAATTATATAGTGGTATTGTAGCGTTTATCGGAGGCTATTTTGGATAAGATTTTTGTCGACGAAGCTGTCAGCGAACTTCACACATTGCAGGACATGCTACGTTGGACGGTAAGCCGTTTTAACGCTGCTGGCCTATTTTATGGTCATGGTACAGACAATGCGTGGGATGAAGCCGTGCAACTGGTACTACCGACAGTTTACTTACCGTTGGATGTTCCACCGGAAGTGCGTAATTCGCGTTTAACAAGCAGTGAGCGTCATCGTATTGTTGAACGTGTTATGCGTCGAATCAATGATCGTACACCCGTTTCATACTTAACGAATGTTGCCTACTTTTGCGGTATGGAGTTCTTCGTGGATGAACGTGTATTAGTGCCACGTTCACCGATTGGTGAGCTCATTGAAAACCGTTTTGAACCATTTTTACAACAAGAACCAACTCGCATCATGGATCTGTGCACGGGCAGTGGCTGTATTGGTATTGCTTGTGCGCATATGTTCCCAGAAGCAGAAGTGGATATCGTTGATATTTCGACAGATGCACTCGCTGTTGCTGAGCAGAATATAACGGATCATGGCCTTGAGCAGCAAGTGATTCCGCTTCGTTCTGACCTTTTACGTGATATACCGAAAGATAAATACGATCTGATCGTTACTAATCCACCGTATGTTGACCAAGAAGATATGGACAACCTACCGGAAGAATTCCGTCATGAGCCAGAGCTTGGTTTAGCTGCTGGTAGTGATGGCCTGAAATTGGTTCGTCGTATTCTTGCTAACGCACCAGATTACCTTAAAGATGATGGTATTCTGATTTGTGAAGTGGGTAACTCAATGATCCACATGGAAGAGCAATATCCGCACATTCCATTTATGTGGTTAGAGTTTGCTAATGGTGGTCACGGTGTATTCATGTTAACTCGTGAACAACTAGTTGATTGTGCCGCAGATTTTGCACTTTACCGCGATTAATCAGTACTAAAACAACAGATTAAATAAAAAGCCGACATCAATATAATTGATGTCGGCTTTTTTTATCGAAATTTTGATACTGTTTTTATTTAAATTAACGAAAAAATCACGCTTTATGCTGTGCTTGTTTTTGTTTTAATGACGCCATTACAGTGGCTTGATGTTGCAGATAATCATCTAAACCAGCACGACGTAAATTACACGATGGGCAATCACCACAACCGTCACCGACAATACCGTTGTAACAGGTTAGTGTTTGCTCGCGAATGTAATCTAGTTTTTCATATTGATCAGCAAGCGCCCATGTTTCTGCTTTGTTCAGCCACATTAATGGGGTTTCGATAGTAAATTGACGATCCATACCTAACACTAATGAGTGGTTAAGCGAACGTACAAATTCATCGCGGCAATCAGGGTAGCCAGAGAAATCAGTTTCACAAACGCCAGTGATAACGGCTTCTGCACCAATTTGGTAGGCATAAATACCCGCTAAGGTTAAAAATAAAATGTTACGCCCTGGTACAAATGAATTTGGTAAACCATTAGCTTGTAATTCATGGGAGACAGGAATGCTATCGCGAGTTAATGAACTAATTGCAAGTTCACCGAGTAAGCTAACATCCATGATTTTATGAGCGGCAACCCCGAGATCTTTAGCAATATGTTCAGCAATTTCAACCTCTAGTTTGTGGCGTTGACCATAATCAAACGTAATACAGTGCACTTCATCGTAGTGCGCTAATGCTTGAATGAGACATGTGGTCGAATCTTGACCGCCACTGAAAACAACTACGGCTTTTGCCATGATGAATTATCCTTTGTGAGTGATTACCGAGAAACAGTCGGTATAACAACATGCGAATAATAATGTTATTAGCATGAAGGGGTATGCTAACTCAGCTGAAGACGATAGAAAAGTAGCTATCACAAATAGCATAGATAAAAAAAGCCGCACTAAGTATGCGGCATAAAAATAAGCATGGTACGTTATCCATATAAATCTAATTACCAGAAGTGCAGAGGACAATTAGGTTTATCTGTATTTGCCTAAAAATACAATAATAAAGGGTGTCAATAGAAAGAGGGGGTTGGCGCTGTGGCTAACCAACCCAAGGGGCTGTTCTTTATCTGTTATACCAGCCATTCACCCGTTTGTTGTAAGTGTTGTAATTGGGCAAGGTAAGCACTGATATCGCCAATATTAGCCGCGATCCATTCATCGTTATAATAGGTTTCTAAGTAACGTTCACCGCTATCACATAACAAGGTTACAATTGAACCTGTTTCACCGCGCTGTTTCATTTCAGTCGCTAATTGCAGTACGCCATAAAGGTTAGTACCTGTTGAAGCACCGGCTTTACGCCCAATGATCTTTTCTAGCCAATGGACAGTTGCGACACTTGCTGCATCAGGAATTTTTCGCATTTCACTGATAACATTAGGAATGAAACTTGGTTCAACCCGTGGTCGACCAATACCTTCAATTCGACTGCCTACTTCTAATGTGATATTGGCATCTCGTTGCATAAAATAGTCATAGAACACTGAATTTTCTGGATCAACCACGCATAATTGAGTTGGGTGCATTTGATAACGAATATAGCGACCAATCGTAGCTGATGTGCCACCCGTACCGGGGCTCATCACAATCCAAGTCGGAATGGGAAAACGCTCAAATGCCATTTGGTTAAAAATACTGTTCGCAATGTTGTTATTCCCACGCCAGTCTGTTGCACGCTCAGCGTAGGTAAATTGATCCATATAATGACCCTTTAACTCTTCGGCTAAACGGCGCGATTCATCATAAATGGCTGCTGATGAATCAACAAAATGGGCTTTACCCCCATAAAACTCAATTTGTTCAATTTTTTTAGAGGCTGTTTTTCGTGGGACAACGGCAATAAAGGGTAATCCGAGTAAACGTGCAAAGTAGGCTTCTGATACCGCAGTACTTCCTGATGATGACTCAATCACCGTCGTATCTTGGTTGATCCAACCGTTACATAAAGCATATAAGAACAATGAACGCGCTAAGCGATGTTTAAGACTGCCCGTTGGATGCGTACTTTCATCTTTTAGATAAAGATCGATACCTGCAAGGCTGGGAATATCTAATTTAATCAGATGCGTATCTGCAGAACGTTGATAGTCTGCCTCAATGGCTTTTATGGCTTGACTGATCCAAGCATTTTGCACTGATGCAGTATTTGCAGTCATATTCATTGTATTACCTCTTTGCTTAATTCGAATCCATCGAGTATTTACGTAATTAACTTCCTTGAAGCAATTGGGTATATAGTAAACAATATTATTGAAAAAATCTTTGCCTTATTTTTTGTTTAACCGGAATTTAATAGTATTTTTTTCTATTTTTATTATTATTTTTGAATTTATTTTCTATATTATCATTTTAATATAGAATTTATTTTTATTTGTATAAGTTGTGTATTCATAACTGTTACCACTTTAAGTGTAAAATCACAGGCTGTCTATTGTGAGGTTGCATAAATACAGTGGTAAGGATCAGTATTATGAGTATTTTTTTTGCCTCTTTATTGAATAAGAGGTATTTTTTAGTAAGTATTTACTCTTTTATCGTAATTTGGTGGAATGAATGGCAGTTTTAGATAGTGTTGATAGAACGTTATTACGTTTATTGCAAGATGATGCAACCATGCCACTGGCAGAACTTGCAGACGCTGTGAATTTAACAACCACCCCATGTTGGAAGCGATTAAAGCGTCTTGAGGAAGATGGTATTTTGCGCCAACGGGTAGCATTACTTGATCCCATAAAATTAGGCATCGCTTTTACTGCTTTTGTACAAATTAAAACCAGCAACCATTCTCAAGATTGGTTTAATCACTTTGTTGCGACGGTAACTGAGTATCCTGAAGTGATGGAATTTTATCGTATGGCGGGAGAGTATGACTATATGATGAAAGTGCAAGTGGCTGATATGCAAGCTTTTGATAATCTATATAAGAAGTTAGTCGCTTCGGTTGCTGACCTTACTAATGTAACGTCTACTTTTGCAATGGAACCACTAAAATACACTACAGCGTTGCCTGTTTAAGCGTATAGATAGACTAAAAATAACCCCGAGTCATTAGCAATAGTGGTTCGGGGTTATTTTTAGGTTGCCAGTTATAAATTAGCGTTGACGAATAAGTCCTTCCTGAACAGCTGTTGCCACTAATTGCCCTTGCTGATTATAAATCTCACCACGAACAATACCGCGCGAACCGCTAGCCGATGGGCTTTCAATCACATACAGTAACCACTCATCAACTTTAAAGGGACGATGAAACCACATTGAATGGTCAATAGTTGCGACTTGCATATTAGGGCTGAATAATGTCACCCCGTGAGGATGCAATGAGGTAGTTAAAAATCCCCAATCAGACGCGTAAGCCAACATATATTGGTGAATACTTAATTCATTTGGCATCTCACCGTTGGTTTTGATCCACAAATATTGCTTAGGTTCTTCAATCGCTGGTTTTAACGGATTCACGACCGTTACAGGGCGAACTTCAATGGGACGAGTGTGACCAAACATTTCAACAATCTTTGGTGGTAAATATTGTGCGACCGATTCAACCAAGTCACTTTCAGACGCTAAGCCTTCGGGACCCACCACATTTGGCATTGTCGCCTGATGTTCAAAACCTTGTTCATCAGCTTGATAAGATGCGGTTAAGTAAAAAATAGGGCGGCCATTTTGAATTGCTTTTACACGGCGAGTACTAAAACTTCTACCATCACGCAGCGTTTCAACATCATAGATAATCGGTTTTTCAGGATTACCAGGTAAAAGAAAGTAGCTATGAAAAGAGTGTAAATGACGATCGGGATCTACCGTTTGCTGTGATGCCGATAAAGACTGACCAATAACCTGACCACCATATACCTGTGGCAAACCTAAGTTCTCACTTTGACCGCGAAAGAGTTCACGTTCAATTTGCTCTAATTGCAGTAGAGTTAGTAGTTCATCTAATTGTTTGCTCATGGTATATCCTGAAAAATAAAAACTAGGGGAATGGTATGCTGATTTAACGCTGCTGCCAATATGCCTATGAGTGCCCTTGCCATCGATAATAACGCAGTGATATTCGCCCAGTATCAGATACGGCAACGTTTTCCGCCCTTAATGCAGCTATTTGTTTTAATAATGCATCATCTTTCAATGATATACGGCCTTGGCTATTAATCACGCGATGCCATGGTATTTTTGAGCCATCAGGTAAGGTTGCCATTAAGCGCCCCACATGACGAGTATAGCCCGAATAACCTGCAAATTTTGCAATGTCGCCATAGGTAGAAACTTGCCCAAATGGAATTTGGTAGACTTGGCTATAGATTTGATTGCAAAAGTCGTCCATATTTATAAGTAGTCGTTAAATAATATGCTTGGTAAATAATAGCGGCTCTCATTTTTTAAACAACAGGATAACGCAAGGAGGTGTTGCCATGTTGTATGCTGCTGCATTGGTTACCGTTACCTTAATTTTAACGGTGTTAGGTGTTAGTGCTCTCGGTCCAACAGCGGGAGAACTGCCTGTGTTGGCGCTTGCTATTCCTGCGCTGTGGTTATTGCCGCAAAGTGGTGTTGCAGGTTGGCTATTACTCTGTGGCTTTGGCGCTTATGGTGCGATGTTACCTGAACAACCTCTAGCATTATCCATTAGCTTATTTATGATGCTACCGATCTTGATGATTTGTACATCTGCTAAAGGCTGTTGGCAGCTTGGCGCATTAATGGTTTCGATTGTACTCTCAATGAATGTAGGGCTAATGGCATTGCAAGTTGAGGGTAAACTTGAAGGTAGTATTAGCGCCACGGTGATCCAAATTATTGCTATTGGGGTAATTTGGTATTCTGCGCGTTGTTGGCGTCCTATTGCGGGTAATACATGGTGGCCATTATTAGCCGTATTGCCACTATGGCTTGGTGGTATGGAAGCCGCGGCATTAGTTGGGTTGTGTGTTACGGGCTTAATTGCCGCGTTGCAAAGCCTTGTCAAAATGAAACATCAAGATTGGATCCCACGTTTAGCCTGTGTGTTACCTGCAATAGCGTTTACGACCTTAGTGGTGCTGCCACAGTTTAGTGTTGCTAACCCGATTTTAGTTTCATGGTTATTAATATTAGGCGGGGGATTATTAGGTGAATCGTTATTAGATGATCCTGAAGAGGAAGATGAATAGCATTGCCAACAGATAATAGTTTGAAATTGTTACTATTTGCTTTGTTTTGATTGAATAATCAGCAGTCAATCAAAAGGGTAAGATAACCACTTGCATTATGGGCGAGGTTAATAGATAATCCTTCCCGTTCTCGAGAGAGACAAAGAATCTATGGAGGCTCCTATTGGTCCTCCCGCAACACTAACTTGTGAACTCGGCCAGATCCGGAAGGAAGCAACCGCAGCAGGCGTCGTGTGTGCCGGGATGTGGCTGGTGGGAGCTTCCACCCATCTGGCGTTTAGCAAATCCCTTTCCTATCAAAAACTTATATTCAAATTCACTCTTTACAGTGTAGTTCAATATTATTGTTTTGCTCTTTTTATTACTATCAATAATAAATACTTCGTTATAATCTTCAAACTACCAAACTACCAAACTACCAAACTACCAAACTACCAAACTACCAAACTACCAAACTACCAAACTACCAAACTACCAAACTACCAAACTACCAAACTACCAAACTACCAAACTACCAAACTACTCACATATTTAGACCTGTAAACGTATTACAAGCGTCATTTAATCTAAGCGTCATGTGGATTCAAGTGTCATGTGTCCAAGTATCATGTGATCCAAGCGTTACCTAACCACAGAACCTCCCCCGCGTCATTCCCTACAGTGAGGTTACGAACGAGATAGGGAATCTACTATTAGCGTGTTGTAGAGCTAATTGTTTTTATTGAGGATGTTATTACCTCATCCTTTAATGTTCCTTTGACAGTGTTGGCGAATCTTGTTTTATATTTTCAAGTGTTTTGCCATTTAGTGTATCAATACACTTAATTAATTCTTCTGTTATATAATAAAGATTTATATCAGATGGCATTAGTGTACTAAGAAGCATTTTCTTTTCTATTGGGTATTCAGTCTCTGACATTGCAATGTCTAAGCAGCAGTCTAATAATGAATT
The DNA here is from genome assembly GCF_002849605.1 of Photobacterium carnosum. Classification (GTDB taxonomy): domain Bacteria; phylum Pseudomonadota; class Gammaproteobacteria; order Enterobacterales; family Vibrionaceae; genus Photobacterium; species Photobacterium carnosum. Next base: position 419,633 of record NZ_NPIB01000001.1, on the reverse strand, counting down.
TATTTCATGCGAAATACCATCAAAAACAGCAGGATTTGGGGTGGTGATATTATCAATATTAATATAAAGGCCGACTATTTCACCATTAGACTTGATTGATTTATTTTTTAATAACTCTGGATTTTGTTTTTCTAAGTTATTCCAATTAACTAATACCCCTAATGACTTAAATAGTGTTGTAATTTGCTGCTGATATGACGATAAAGCATTTGCTACATAATAAACATCATTATCTGCTATGGTTGGTTTATACCGTAATATATTTTCATTGTTATATAGGTAGCTGTTTAAGCTGCTTATTTCTAGATAAGCATTTTTAAAACCATTTAATACTCTACCAAGTAAAGGCTGGGAGTTACCTATATGATTAAAATAGTTAGGTGTGTTTGATGGGTATATTTCTTTGTAAAGAGTATTTAAATTAACTATTTCTAAGTGTTCAAAATCTAAAAAATTAATACGTTCTTTAAATTCTTTTAAGTGACTAAAATAATTAAGGTGCATGTTTTGATTAATAGTGGTTTGTATTTGCTTTGTAGATAATTCTATTTGAGTCGCAGTCTGTTTACTTCGATGTACCATTGCAACGATACCCATGATAGCGGCTGTCGCTGTCAGTGTTTTTAATGGGAATGAAAACCAATTTAGCAGATTATCAAAACACTGAGGTGTGTAGCATTGAGTCAGTTCACCGTTAAATGAGTTACTAATTGCAGCAGTAGAAACCCCGCTGATAAAGATTCCAGTTACACCTATGCCAACAAAAGTCAAATCTTTAGTTAGGTTAGATGAATCAAAGTAATTACAAATACGCTTAAGGATACTTACCATTTACTTATTACTCGTTGGTGGATAGCAATTTAGGAACTATCTGAAGTTAAGAGTAGAAGCGTTATTTTATCATTAATATTACTAGCATATGAGTGTTATTGTAGTGGTACATTAAATTGGTCACTTAGATACAGATGTAAATTGACTTTACTTCCACATTTTTAGTAACAAAATATCAGAAATTAACGAGTTGTATATCACACAAGAACCATGTTTATTGGCGTCTTTAATGCTCAAGCGCGTGATGAATAGATCACGGATAGCTCGTGCCTCTCTTCCGAGATGACAGATAATAACCTGCGTTACACTTCTGATTTTACGATGATCAATAAATTGAGTGATGTAATTAATGTTATGGATGATTATCCGTATATTATTAAATTGTGATGCTTTTATATTAGAGCTTATATAAACAGGTTCTGACGTTGAAGTGAAATTAACAGATTTTAATTGAAATATATTACAGCGAAGGATATGACGCTTTAGCGTGAAGGGCAGATAGAACAGAAGGTTTGAAAACAGTTGGTAAGATAGAACTATCAAAGCTTCTAATAGATTAAATGTATTAGAAGCTTTGCTACAGTTTAACGATGTTCGTTAAACATTAGACACTATTTTGCTAGAGATTTTTGCTAATTTTTTGGCTTTTTTCTCTTTTGTCGTTAAAGATGGTTTTTTATTACCTTTCTTGGTATCTAAAGACTTACTCATAACACTAACCTCTTGTTTTTTTGAGGTTGGTCATCTTGGCCAACGACGGATTAAAGAGCGACATTCAGTTCTTGTCGCTTTTCTCTAATATGCGCCTATCACTTAAAAATGCAATGACATTTATGCAAACAAAAAACTTACTTTTAGGGTGTTTAGAATAATTCTCATCAAGAAGGCTTATGCATTACTCGCTAAATTTGTTTTGAATATTTACTTAGTTTTAGGTGTGAAAATATCACTCCGCCAATTGTATAAAAAATGTGTTATAATGCGTGAAATTTTATTACAGCCTGAGAATAAAAGAGAGCTACAGCTGAATATTCTTCATTGGTATAATTCTAAGTTATACCGTAGTGCAATATAGATTTAAGTTGTTTACTGTTATGTATATCCATAGCATTCAATAAGTTACGTACTAATTTGAATAATATCTTCCTGTAAACGTTCGTTGTCTGATATCTATTGATTTTTGTTATATTAGCCATTGATTTCAACGACTTAGTTATCTGTCTGTATAAACTAAATTTGTATGTTCAAAATCAATAAGGTAAACCATGACAAAGTCTACAGTTAAAGATTCTAATTTATCAATCAACGCTAAGCCTAAAAGAAAAAAGCCATTAACAGTAAATCAGAGAACGGTTAGTATTCGCGAGCGTATTGAAAACATTAAAGCGCAACAAGCATGGGATAAGGAATGGGAGAATGACGAATAATATTGAGTTGATGAATAAAATTAACACGGTATTACTATTACATTCTGAATCCTTAAGCCATTGGGAACGTGACTATTTGAGTAATCTTTATCAAACGGTTATCAATCATGGCGAATTATCTGATAAACAATTAGATTTATTTGAAAAAATATTATTACGTCGAAAAATAACGAATATACAGTAATATTTAATGCTGTATTCGTCGTAAATATCAACGAAAATCATAAATTCGAATCCGTCGTTCCTTGTCGTAAGGAACGAGCGCGATTAGGCTATGACCATTGCCATGCCTTACGACTAAGAGTCAGTTTTTATTGTAACTGTTCGGCTAAATAGTCCAAAAAAGCTCTAATCTGTGGTTTTAGATATTGAGCGCTTTTATATACGGCATAAATTTCACCACTGCTATTTTCATTATGCGTGACTGTCCATTTTGGTAGTAAGATCTCTAATTCTTTACTATCAATATAAGGTGTCACCATCCAATCGGATAATAATAATACCTTTCTTTTTATCGTTTATGATTTGTTGGAAAGAGTATATTAATTATTTTTAAACGATGTAATCGATATATAAGCGTAACAGTTTTGCATAAAACGCAAAGATATAACTAAATAATAGGGTGATTCTAATTAAATATAGCTCTAAGCTCGGTAATTGGCGATCTCAATTAAATTACCATCAGGATCACGAAAATAGATCGATATAATTTTTCCCATTGCGCCTGTGCGTTCAACGGGGCCGTCAATAATGGTGACACCACATTGTTCAATATGTTGTTGGGCTTGAGCCAAATCAGTATTGGTAATAAAACATAAGTCAGCACTCCCTATGTGTACGGCTTGTGCTGTGGGCTTAAATTCAGCGCCATATTGGTGAAGGTTTATTTTTTGGTTACCAAAACGTAATCCAAATCGACCATTGGCAAAAGTTATCAGTTCCATGCCTAAAACTGTCTGGTAGAAATCAGCACTAATATTAATGTCTTTCACCGTGAGAACTAAATGGTCAAGATGGCTAATATTCATTACGTTACTCCAATCCATATTGTAATAAGAAAGCCAACCTTTATACACTTTCAATAAGCAAGGTATCGTGGTTGGCAATCTGTTTATACTGATATTATTAGAATAAGCGAAGATTAAAAGCTAACCTTTTAATCACTATTATTAGTGACTGGTTAACAATTTTTGATTTAAGTTTGGATTATCATGAACAGCAAATTGATTGATTATTTTGGCGGTTGCTTCATTCATGCCTATAAGTTCAGTGGTTGCACCTTGTGATCTTAATTTAAGAATGATTTTATCTAATGCTGTTATGGCAGTGATATCCCAAAAATGCGCTAACGATAAATCAATTTTGACATGCTTAGCAACGTTATTAACATCAAAGAACGATGAAAAGTGATCCGCAGAAGCAAAGAATATTTGCCCATAAACATTGTAAATTTGTTCATTTTCCAGCGTTGATTTCACGACAACGCATTGGCTAACTTGATGTGCAAAGAAGACTGATGATAGTAATACGCCAATGAAGACACCAATCGCCAGATTATGTGTTGTCACAACGACGATAACCGTCGCTAACATCACGATGTTGCTTGATAACGGATGATGTTTAATGTTTTTAATGGAATCCCATGAAAATGTACTAATGGATACCATTATCATCACAGCGACTAAAGCGGCCATCGGAATGAGTTTTAGAATATCACTTAAACATAAAATCATTATTAATAAGGCGATACCTGAAAATAGCGTGGATAAACGGCTTCGTCCTCCTGATTTAATATTGATCATTGATTGGCCTATCATGGCACAGCCTGCCATTCCACCCAGTAAACCCGTACCAATATTGGCGATGCCTTGTCCTTTACATTCTTGGTTTTTGTTACTTGTAGTTGAGGTTAAGTCATCAATAATGGTTGCTGTCATCATCGATTCGAGTAATCCAACGGCAGCAAGCGCTAAAGAATAAGGAAAGATTATTTGTAAGGTATGGAACGTAAGGGGAACATCGGGCAATAAAAAGATAGGTAGCGTATCGGGTAATTGCCCCATATCACCAACAGTGCGGACATCTAACCCAAATAATACTGCAACGATAGTTAAACAGATAATACAGACAAGAGGCGAAGGGATCAGTTTGCCGATAATGGGTATAAGTGGAAATAGGTAAATAATAGCTAACCCACTGGCTGTTAATAGATAAACAGACCAAGTTGTATGTGTTAATTCTGGAAGTTGAGCCATAAAAATAAGTATTGCTAACGCGTTAACAAATCCAGTAATAACAGGTTTAGACACAAAGCGCATTAAATTACCAAGCTTTAAATATCCGGCAATTATTTGTATTACACCTGTAAGAATAGTGACGGCCATTAAGTATTGCAGTCCGTGTTCTTTTACAAGGGTGATCATTAATAATGCCATTGCCCCAGTTGCCGCTGAGATCATGCCTGATCGTGCTCCGACAATGGCAATAATAACGGTCATTGAAAAAGAAGCATATAAACCAATTTTAGGATCAACGCCCGCAATAATGGAAAACGCGATAGCTTCTGGTATTAGGGCTAGGGCAACCACAATTCCGGCAAGGAGATCTTTCTTTATATTATATAACCAGTTGTTTTTTATGTAATCTAACATGTAATCTCTATATTTTAGACGTGTAAAAGCCACGGATAAAGTCCGCAAACATTTAGGATCAGGAAGTTTTAGCTATGGCAGGCATAGCAGAGTGACAGCAAGAGAGCTGCATTTTTAGAGTAATGAGCCGGCGCTCATTAGAGGGAGGTTAAGGCGGCGTAATCTTCAAGTTTAACTACTTTTATTTGGGAGTATGATAATGAAATCATGCTCGGCGTTTTAGAAGTGGGTGATGCTAACATATAAATAAATAGATAACAAAATAGTTAGTAGTCTAAACGAAATGATTGTATTCGTTTTTTTCGCTTGCTTATTTAGTATGTTGTTATTAGTTTTGTCGAATAACAATTATTGTAGTGATGGGTTAGCAAAGTACTGTTGCTCTTCGCTATTGGTTTATGTCTACTCGGATGGATCTCTATCAATGAATACCACTATTCAAACCATGCTTGGTCATCGCTCTATTCGTCAATTTACGGATGATGCTATTTCTGCTGAACAATTAAAGACGATTATTGCAGCAGGTATTGCTGCTTCTAGTTCAAGCATGATCCAAGCAACATCGATTATTCGCATTACTGATCCTGAGAAACGCACTGCATTGGCACATCTTGCCGGTGATCAGGCTTATGTAAAACAAGCGGCTGAGTTTTTAGTGTTCTGTATTGATTATCAACGCCATTATTCTATTAGTGCTGAGATAAAACCAGAATACACAGAGTTAGCCTTAATTGGGGCGATTGATAGCGGCATCATGGCGCAAAACTGTTTATTAGCGGCTGAATCTATGGGGTTAGGTGGGGTTTATATTGGAGGATTGCGTAATAATCCCCATGAGGTTGATTCTTTATTGAATTTACCACCGTATAGCGCGGTATTATTTGGTATGTGCTTAGGTGTGCCTGCGCAAGATCCACAATCAAAACCACGCTTACCGATGGATATGATTTTGCATGAAAATGAATATCAACCATTAAATAAACCGCTGTTGGCTGAATATGACCAACAAACGATTGACTATTATCAGCAGCGTTCTAGCCATAATAAACAACAGGATTGGTCTAGTGCGGTAACGGCAACGTTATCAAAAGAATCACGCCCATTTATCGCGAGTTATTTAAACAGCAAAGGGTTAATGACAAAGTAATATTGTACCAACAAGATTTCGATGTTTAATTTAAGTCCATTGTTTTCATTATTATGATCAGGTGACGTATTAAAAACGCCATTCTGATCATGATGAAATGCCATTCTGCTAATTGTCTTTAAAATAAAAACGAATAGGTTTTGTTTTTATTGGTAGGAAAATAATTGGAATAAATAATAAGTAACCCCGCCGCAACAATAAATAGCCCACCCGTAATAGTATAAAAGGTGGGTAACTCATCAAACATCCTGCATCCAAAAATATAAAAATACACTTTTGAAGTAAAAGATTTGAAGTAAAAGAATAGCATTATATGTGATGCTTTTAGGGGCATATTTTCGCATTTGATATTTAGCAATTAAAAGCAGAGTGGATACTGAACCTAAAAAAGAATGAATAGTTTTAGTCATAAGATTAGAACCAGCATTAGCAACTGTAATCAGTAATATCAACTTATCATTAGTAGCGAGAAGGGCAACCTTGCTATCCTAACCATTATTCTAGTAACATGGAATTATAAATAATGAATGTTGAGGTCAAAGATCAAGATCAGCTACGACGCTATGTGGCAAAACAATTGGGGGGTCAAATGACTTATCAACCAAGAATACCCCCAGAACCAATGGCTGTTGTTAAGTATCGAACTTGTCATCATTAACGCATCCTATGGCTTTAGGGGCGACATTTACACATTCATCTATTAACTCTGATATTGGTGAGGCTCCGTTAGTGTTAGTCTCGTCAGCAATGCGTCATCGTCATCGTTGGAGCATGACACATAAAATAACAACCTATGGAGTAACAATAACGCATGGCTTTTAATGGTTATCTTCAGGCTGAAAATTTACGAATAATAATAGAGATAGGTTAAGGCGAAATAATTTATGGCTATTATTTGGAAGTTACGCCACTACATTAGAATGTTTGCGCGTCAATATTTAATCGCAATCGTTGCTTTGCAAGTGGTTGCTTTACTTAATTTAATACCGTCGTGGTTAATCGGTCACATTGTCGATGGTATTAGTCACGGTACATTGAATCTGAGAACGTTACTGATTGATGTTGCTGGAATTATTGGCTCGGCATTGGCGATGTACGGCTTACGTTATGTGTGGCAAAGCCGATTATATGGGGCTGCTATTGCTATAACACAGGTACTACGACGGGATCTGTTTCATCAATTGTCTTTGTTGCCACCGTCATTCTATGCTCGTCGTAGTACTGGCGATTTGATGGCACACGCAACCAATGATCTTAATGCGGTAGAAGAATCTACGGGCATGGGCATTATGACGTTAGTCGATTCTTTTATTGCGGGCTTCACTGTTATTTTCGGAATGATATTTGTTGTTAGTGGTCAGCTAACCGCGGTTGCTTTGTTGCCTTTTCCGTTATTAATTTATTGTACGCATCGATATGGTTCGCGCTTACACCAAGCATTTGATGCAGCTCAAGCCAGTTTTTCTGATTTAAATGAAGAAGCGCGTGAAACCGTCGCTGGGGTTCGAGCTGTTCGTTCACACGGCATTCGTGCGCGCCAAGAACAGCGATTTGAACAATCGTTAGATAATACGCTTACGACAAATCTTGCTGTCGCTAAGGTGGATGCAGCGTTTGCGCCAACGGTTCAAGTTATCTATGGCTTATCTTTTGTGTTGTCATTGGCTTATGGCGCATGGTTGATTTCACAGGGCAATATAACCATTGGTTTATTTACGACCTTTACCCTTTATCTGGGGCAATTAATGGGGCCCTTTATGCAGTTTGGCTGGCAATTTAATGTGTTTCAACGTGGCAATACATCATGGTCACGCTTAGAAGCACTATTTGCAGAGCAACCGGATGTAAAAGAAGGACAACAAATATTACCCGCAGATGCTGAACCGAATTTGGATATCAATATTGCCGAATTTGTTTATCAGGATGCCAATCAATGTGCGTTGCAAGATATTCAAGTTAAAGTGCCAGCGGCTGGGTTGGTTGGCGTCACGGGTCCAACGGGGAGTGGGAAAAGTACATTGCTGCATTTAATTATGCGCCAATTTCCACTGGCAAAGCCCTCTGAAATTTATATTGGTGGCTATGGTACTGATGCACTGACGTTTGATAGCTTACGTCAACATTTAGCCTGGGTACCTCAAAAGCCGTTGTTATTTTCTGGCTCAATTGCTGAAAATATTGCGTTTGCTAAACCTAATGCAACACGTGAAGACATTATTCGTGTTGCTGAAATGGCAGCGATTAAATCTGAAATTGAAGCAATGCCACAGGGGTTTGATAGCATGCTTCGTGAAGGTGGAACTAACTTATCTGGTGGGCAGCGACAACGATTAACCCTCGCACGCGCATTGCTTTCTGGTGCCAATATCTTGTTATTAGATGACCCATTTAGTGCCTTAGATATGAAAACGGAAGCGATCATTCGTAAAAATCTGAAGTTGCATTACGGACATAAAACGATGGTATTAGTGACGCAGCGTTTAGCTAATTTGATTAATGCGGATCATATTTTGGTTTTGGATCAAGGACAGATAGTCGAACGTGGAACACATGCGGAATTAATGCATCAGCAAGGGTGGTATGCAAAAGTTTATCATCGCCAAACTGACTTAAGCTCAGCCGATACGGCAGATACAGCGGAAGCACAATCTACATCGCAAGTAGAGGTGACTCATGCTTAAAACAACGGCGGTAAAAACAACGTTATTCTGGCGATTATGGGCATATTCATTGCCTCATAAAGCCCGCTTTTTGGTAGCGTTTATGCTGTTAGCTGTCTCTGTCGCGGCAGAGATGACAATCCCTTGGTTAGCGAAGATTATTGTTGATGATGTGATTGTGCCGCAACACTTTGAATGGCAGTACCTTGGTTGGCTTATTGCGGCAGTGATGGGATCTTATGTGATTGCTGCGATCTTTTCGTATTGGCAAGCGATAACATTTCGTCACAGTGCATTATTGGTTATCAATGATATACGTCGAAATTTGTTTAGCCATATATTGAATTATCCGATTCGTGTTTTTGATAAACAACCAGCAGGTGTTTTAGTGTCATATATTACTAATGACACTGAATCAATGCGCGAAATGTTTGTGTCGACCATTCCAACGATCATTCAAGGTGGATTGCGAATTAGCGCGATTTTTATTGCGATTGCAATGCTGGATTGGCGGCTGATGTTACTGAGCTTAGTGCTGATTCCAACCTTGTTATTTACGATGCATTTATATCGGAAAATCTCGATGCCAGTCTTTAATGGGGTTCGAGAGCAGATCAGCTATATCAATGGTCGATTAAATGAGTCGTTACAAGGCATGGCGTTAATTCAAGCATTTAGACAACAGGCTGCTTTTCGAAACAAGTTTGAGCAGGAAAATCAGCGATGGTTTGCGTTTCGATCTAAATCTATCGGCATTGATAGCTTAATGTTGATTCCATTAACCCGTTTAGTGTCTACATTAACCGCTGCGGGCATTGTGGCATGGTTTGCAACCGGATCGTTAACGACGGTTATTGATGTGGGTACGTTATATGCTTTCTTAAACTATATTGAACGCTTTTTTGACCCCTTTAGACAGTTATCAATGGAGTTACGAAAGTTGCAGATCGCAACGGTATCATCGAAGCGTATTTTTGAACTGTTTGATGATAAATCTGAGTCTCAATCACCGTTAACAACGAATGTTGCGATACCACAACAATGTGATATCGAATTTCGCAATGTTAACTTGAGTTATGAAGAGGGGCAGCCCGTTTTAAAAGATGTTAGTTTTGTCGCTAAAGGTGGAAAGTTCACCGCGATTGTTGGACATACTGGCAGTGGAAAAAGCTCTATTATCAATGTATTGATGCGCTTTTATCAACATCAGCAAGGGCAAGTATTGGTTGGTGGACAGCCGTTAGTGTCGATCCCTGAATCACAGTTACGCAAGATGGTTGGTTTAGTGTCTCAAGATCCAACTATTTTTAGTGGTTCGGTGCTTGATAACATTGAATTGTCACATACGATATTGAATGAAGATCGTGCGATTAATGCTGCCAAACAGGTGCGAGCGGATGATTTTATTCAGCGTTTAAAAGGCGGTTATCATCATCGGCCAAGCATTGGTGGTGGATCGTTATCGGTTGGAGAGCGCCAATTATTAGCGTTGGCAAGAGCGTTATCTCACAATCCACAGGTGTTTTTATTAGATGAGGCCACCGCTAATATTGATAGTGAAACAGAAGAAGCGGTCAAAATAGCCTTGGATAATATTCAAGATGGCAGAACTGTCATTATTGTCGCTCATCGACTGTCGACGGTTCAAAATGCAGATCAAATCTTAGTCATGAATCACGGTGAAATTGTTCAAAGTGGAACACATGATGCTTTAATTACTCAAGACGGTGATTATCGAGATCTCTATTTAGCACAGCAAGAGCAGCAGCAAAATGAACAATTAACCACAACCTTTGGACTCACATCGGCAACCCTGTCATCGACATTATAGATAAAAATCAGTGTTAAATTAAGCTAGATTAAAGAGTGATTAAAGTATGAATATCAATAAAAAAACAGTGATTGCACCACAGATTATTGAAGATGTGTGTGAGTGGGCAATTATGCATGGTGTGGCTTTTCGTCAAGCGGATAATACTGCTAAGCATTGCCCATTGAGTATTGCTCCGATGACAATTGAGCGTGAGGTTTATGCGCATTTACGTCGTGTGGTGCCGCTTCTTACTAAATTGATCACCAATGTGGCTGAAGATTCTGATTTTTTACAATCCTCATTGAGTGATATGGCAAAAGCGGATCCTTTTTTTGGTCGCTTAATGGCGCTTCATCAGCAAATCCATGGCACAGCCACTCATCTACTCGATCCTGCACGTCAGCCATTACTGTTAATGCGAACTGATTTTATGGATGATCGTCAATATGGCGCTAAAGTCATTGAATTTAATGGTATTGCTGCGGGTATGGCTCCGTTTGGACAACGTGCAACTGAATTTCATGCCTTTATGCAACGTCAATGGCCTGAAACCTATCAATCATGGTTAGAAGATGCCGCTGCCATACCTGCTGAAAATGAAGGCTTAACACAATTAGCCAATGGCATTGTGACCGCGGCAACCCAAATAAAAGCCGATTTTAACGAGCAAGGCTCACCCGTATTTTTAATGGTGGTGCAGAAAAATGAAGATAACGTTTACGATCAGCATTTGTTAGAAATAGCGTTGCAGCAACAAGGTGTGCGTACTGTCAGACGTACCTTTGAACAATTAAGTGCCCAATTAATAACCGGTTCAAATCAACGCTTGATCTTAGACGGGGTTGGCGCGATAGATGTGGTGTATTTACGTGCGGGTTATCAATATTCAGATTATTGTGCGCCAGATCTTCATGAAGCGGTGTGTTGTTATACGTTAAGCCAAATGCGCGTCTTTATTGAGCAGCATCATGTTGCTCTTAATGCTACGGTTGGTCAGCAGTTAGCAACCAGTAAAACCATGCAAATGTTGTTAACCATGATGCCGGCCCAAGAGTATGTTCGCTGGGGCGTTACACTTGAGGAAGCACAGCTAATTAAAAGTGTATTAGCGGAAATGAAGCCGATTAATACTGATACGATTCATTGGTTTAATACTCAAGCGATAAAAAGTGAGTGGGTACTTAAAAACCAAGGTGAGGGCGGTGGTCACTGTGTCTTTGGCGATGATATTAGCGCAACGTTAGCGAAATTAACGGTTGCTGAATATGATGCTTGGGCGTTAATGCAGCGCTTATATCCTCATGAACGAGATGTACCTACTGTTGCTATACGCGACGCTAAAGCCACTGTTGTGAATGATTTAGTCAGCGAAATAGGTTTATTCACCGCTTATTTCAAAGGCCAACCAGTAACTGATCTCGATGGTTACGCTGGGTATTTAATTCGTAGTAAACCAGCGAGTGAAAATGAAGGTGGGATCCATAGCGGTAAAGGTATTTTAGATTCTTTAGTATTGATTGATTAACTCTGCAGTATAAAAATCTGTATAAATACCAGCGCTAAAAATAAAATTGCCGTAAAAGCTATTGTGTTATTATCGCTAATAGTCATATTAGATGACTATTAGCGACATTTAGCCATTGGAGTGCACGCAGTGCTTAACCGAACCACCGTTATTTCTTCATTTTTGCTTTCATTATGTTTTATGGCTCCTAGTGCCTTTGCTGGTACGACCCAGCACAATAGTTACTAAGTGCTTTCTGCGAAAAATGAAATCATGACCAAAACAGATTTTGGTAATCAAGCTTATATTTTTCATTTCACTAATAACGGCCAACGCTTATCCCGTATTGATTTTCTTGATCATATGCAAACACAAGCAACAGCATGTAAAAATTGGTTATATGTACCTGTCTTTAGTAATTTAAATGTTGGTGATGAAATAGTATTACGAGTGAGTACTAGCTACAATTCTACAACGCATAATTGTACGGCATATGCTTATTCGGGTAATAATAGCGGCAATATGGATAAAGTATTGACGTTTTTTCAAAAGAAAGAATATGTTGATATTGCAGGTTTTAATTTATCTGCAAATGGATTTACCACCGCTGTCGATGCATTATAAAATCGAGTTATTATCTTTTTATTGATATCTTTCAGAAAGATATCAATAAATTGAAGCTATAACGTTTATTTTTAATATTGTCAGGCTATGTTTATAACCAAAACTAAAATCTTTAATAGAATAAGATAATGCTCTTATTAGTAAATGGAATTTGTATTCATTATCGGAGAGGTGATTTTTGCTTGGTATTATAATTACGCAATTTGTTGTGCTTTGGGCTGTCATTGATCCTATTGGTTCGGTGCCTGTTTATTTATCACAGACTCAACATTTGACACTCAAACAACGTCGTAAAGTCGCATTAAAAGCGGTCACTATTGCGACTGGAGTATTAGTCTTTTTCTTGGTTGCCGGCCAATTACTACTTGAAGCGATGCAAATCCCCTTACCTGCGTTTCAAGCGGCTGGCGGTTTAGTGTTATTATTGTTCGCGTTAACGATGATCTTTGGTGAAAGTAAACCGGAACAAGAACAAAAATTAACGCAAGATGTCAGTCATTCTGAGTTAGCCGATCTTGCTGTTTATCCCTTAGCCATTCCATCTATTGCTTCTCCTGGTGCAATGATGGCGGTGGTAATGTTAACTGATAATCATCGTTACTCTGTGATTGATCAAGCAATAACCGCGGGCGTGATGGTCGGCGTATTATTGGTCACGTTATTCTTATTGTTGAGTGCAACAACTATTCAAAAATGGATTGGTAATATTGGTGCTGCCATTATTAGCCGTGTTATGGGATTAATTTTAGCGGCTGTTGCGGTGAATAACTTATTACAAGGGATTAAAGATTTTTATATTTAGCTTGGTAATAAAAACGCACAACCTAGGTTTTTATCATTGCTACTGATGTAAATATGAATACTATCATTATGTGAAAAATCAACTAAACTTTAAGCATAAATATGTATGTTGTTAGTCAGTTTGTTAGTGCTGATTAACGTATACTAAATAAAATCTTAATTTGTGGTGTAGCTAGCGGTTTTATGCTCAGTAATAAAATAAACTTCGATGCAAATTAACGTTTTTATATTGCTAGACAAATAGTTACAATCTGTTGATTGAAAATCAATCTAGCAGTGCTTTATTTTTGTTGTTGAAAACGGCAGAATGAGCGTACATTTGAGCTCTGTCTCCTATTTGAACTAATTTTTGATAAAATATATAGCAGTTTATCGAGTAGGTGGTAAGGTCTCATCGCATTCCGAATTCTTAAAGTAAAAGGTTACAAATATGTCTGATGTACCAGAGTCTGTTGCAAACATTGCCGCTGTAGCTCAGCCTGTTGCTGAATCTTCAGGTTCTATCTGGGGTTATGTCGCAGCGGGTAGTGTAGCGTTATTGGTGCTTGCGGGTATCTTCGCTTATCGTAAAATAAACCAACCAGCATTTGTTATTAGTCAGGTTCGTAAGAAAAACCTTAAAGAAATGAAAAAACAGGGTACTGAAAACTCTGAATTTATGGTTGATATGGATCGTTTACTTGATTCTATTTTACGTTACACAACTGAAAATAAAAAGAAAGGCTCTGATGTAGTAACATTGCTTAAGCCATTGAACGATAAAGAGCGTATTAAAACACCACGTGATATGTATCAATCAATGATTTACATTGCTAACGATGTAAAAGATACCGCACTTGCTAAAGATCTTAAAAATAAATCAAAGCAAGTGAAATCAAGCTCAGCATTGATGGCTGGTTTGTTAAAGCGTGCTGGTATTAACTAATTTATTTTTAAGATAAATATTATAAAGGGCTGATTTATTCAGCCTTTTTTTATGGCCGTTAGTTATGATTATAACGGTTGTGATTGGAGTTTCTTTTCAAAATCATGTCGAACAATATCTAATGCAGATAATACTGTTTGAGGTGCGATATCGTTGTCTTCTAATAGACAGATTAAATCAACCGCGAGTTTAATCTCAGCAGGGGCATTATCTAATGATGATGCTGTTGGAACATTACTCATGAATGAATCTCTTTAGTTAGGTATCAGTCGCTATTTTAGTGTCATTGTCATGACCGTATTATTACTAAGATTAACCTTTTCTTTCGCGACGATTAATCTCATTTTCAAGTGTTATCAATGCGGCTTGGCAACGGCTGATTCGACCTTCCAGTGCAAGGATCTCTTTTTGAGATTGTTGTTGTTCAAATTGAGAACTACAACGACTGAGTAATGACTCTTTCTCTCGCAGCATTAATTTCAACCGACGTTCCCAATCTTTATGTTTATTAAGATCTTGATATACGTCATTGATCGAACGTTGCCATTTGGCCGCTTGTTTTGGTTCATTTTTACGAATGTGTTGAGTTGCGAGTTCTCGTTGAATGGCATTGATTTGCGCGATGAGTTTTTCACACAGATGTTGAGTACGTTCAGGTAATAATCGACCTGCTTGTTGCTCTTTTTGCAGTGTTGCTAGTTCTTGCGCTATTTCGGTTACACAAGGTGCCAGTAATTTACTGCGGTGACGAAATAATTGTTGATCAAATAAAGGACGTTGTGCTTCACCGCGTAAGCGATCCGCTTCTTCTGCTTGATGTTGTAGTTGCTCAATAAGCGTTTTTAATCGAGAAAGATCAATCATTGTTATACCTATAAACGGGCATGGTTAAAACCAAGCTTGCCACGCTAATTTAGCCGCAAGAATAAAGACCACTGTAACAAAAACAGGCCGAATAAATTTAGCACCGAAATGAATCGCAGAGTGTGCACCTAAATACGCGCCAACCATTAAACACACGCCCATTGTTAACCCTAGCGCAATATTGACATGACCTAAAATAATGAAAGTAATTAAAGATGTAATATTACTGGTAAAGTTCATCGCTTTCGCAAGACCACAAGCGCGTAGCATATCTAACCGATATAAAACTAAACTTGATACTGTCCAAAATGCGCCTGTTCCAGGGCCTGCAAATCCATCATAAAACCCTAAACTACACCCTTGTAGCCACTGCTTGCGTTTAAACGTTGTGGTTACTTCCGGTAATTGCGTTTGATCTGGGTTAGGGTGCGGATGCCATAAACTATAAATAGCGACAGCAAAAATAACTAAAGGTAAGGCTTTTTCTAGCCACGCGCCGCTGATGAGATTAACAACAAGTGTACCAATAATGGCCCCAATAAAGGTCGCAATAAATGACGCTCGCCAAAATGTAGGGCTAAATAACTGTTTCTTATAATATGCCCATCCCGCGGTTGATGAGGCAAAACTGGCGGCGAGTTTATTGGTGCCAAGTGCAATATGGGGTGGAAGGCCAAGGGAGAGCAGCGCAGGAACGGTAAGCATGCCGCCACCGCCAGCTACTGCATCAATAAAACCTGCTGCTAATGCAACAACCCCAAGTATCAATAATGTACTTGGTTCAATCATATCAATCATTTTAGTGCTTTTTATTATAGTTAAGATGATTAGTTGTATTCAATCACACGTTTAAATGGAGGCAAAGAATCAAGCAATGCCTTGCCATAACGACGATTAATAATACGACGGTCTAAAATAACTACTCTACCAGAGTCACGTTCTTTACGCAGTAAACGACCTACAGATTGAATCAGTTTTTTGCTGGCTTCTGGCACGGAAATTTGTAAGAAAGGGTTACCGCCTTTACTTTCAATATATTCAGCATGAGCTTCTTCTACAGGAGACGTAGGTACCGCAAATGGAATTTTAGTAATAATCAGATTTTTCAGTAAATCACCAGGTAAATCAAGACCTTCAGAAAAACTACCCGTACCAAATAAAATACTTGGAATGCCATTTTTACAATTTTCTTTATGTTTTTTTAGGGTTTCGTTACGAGATTGTTCACCTTGAACCAATAATTGCCATTTATTTTTCTTGGCTAATGGGCGTAGCGCTTCTGTGACTTTGTTCATCTGCCAATAAGATGAAAATAACACTAAGCTGGCCGTTTCACCTTCAAGGTATTCGGGTAACACTTCAATTAATAAATCGGTAAATTTCTCTGCTTGTGGCTCCAATTTTAAATCTGGAATCACTAAACGAGCATTGTTTTGGTAATCAAACGGTGATGCAAGAGCAAGAAAGCGTGTACCTTCTGTTTCAGATTCTGATATGCCCGCTTGACGGCAAAAGAAGGTAAATTGATTTAATGCACGTAATGTTGCTGACACCAAAATCGCGCCTGCCGCACGGCTCCATAGTAGTTGATCAAGTCGATAACCGACTTCTAATGGCGACACTTCAATGATGTAATCATTTTCACGTTCAGGGCTTTTTTCTATCCAACGCGCAAGTGGTGCGCCTTTTTTATGGTTTGGTTGTGCCATTAAAGACCAAACTTTTTCTAAATTTTCAAGACGTTGTAGATAAAACCCGATTTCAGTAAGTGCTTGCTCACCTAACCGTGGAATAATGGCATTTTCCTTGGTACGTTCAGTGATAAGATCTTGAATTTTACCTAACGATTGTAATGTTTTCTTACTGGCTTCTTTACAACCTTTGGCTTCTTCTTCGAGCCATGCGGGTAATTCACCATGTTCAAAGCGATAGACACCATCTTTATTGAATTTGCTTGAGTCAATATTATTAGCAATTTGGTTTAAGGTCGGGACTAAGTGTTGAATGTTGTCTTGAATTGCATTTTGGAACCGATTGGCTTTTTGATAGTCAGCTAATTCTGCAAATTTAGATACAATTTGATTAAGCTTCTCAAGCCATGTTGCAGCCCCTTTTAAACTTGAAGCCGCCGATGAGAAATCACGTGCTACTCGCGGTAAATGGTGCGCTTCATCGATCACATAAATAGTTTGTTCAGGTTCTGGTAAAATCACACCGCCCCCTAATTCAATGTCAGCCATTAATAACGCATGGTTAGCAACAATAACATCTGCTTTATCGAGGTGTTCACGTGCCTTAGCAAAGGGACAGCTACGGTGTTTAGGCATACCTGCATGACAGCTATGTTTATCTGCCATGATTTGTTGCCATACTTTGTCTGGAATCGTTGTTGGCCAGCTATCACGATCACCATCCCATTTGTTTTGTCCAGTAGCTTTGAGCATTCGCTTAAGCAAATCGAGATCGGACTTTTTCGGTTTTTCTTCCCACATTCCTAGTTGTAGTTCGCTATCTGTTGAACAACTGGCCTCTAATTTGTGGTTACAACAATAGCGTTGACGACCTTTAGCAAGAATAAAGCTAAATTCACGAGGGAAGATTTGGTTAAATAATGGGAGATCTTTGGTAATTAATTGCTCTTGAAGTGCAACCGTGGCGGTAGAGATCAATAGTTTTTTATTATTGAATAAGGCAAAAGGGATCCCACCAATTAAATAGGCTAGAGATTTACCGATACCCGTTCCAGCTTCTGCCACAAGAACTCGATTTTTTTTATGGTATTCGCCTGCCAGTGTTTTGGCTATTTCTGCGACTAAATAGTTTTGTGCGCGACGAGGAATAAAGTTATCGAGTTGATGACTAAGGTTGGTGTAACACTGTTTGATATCGCTTTTTATGGTGTTGTGTAGCATGGTGAAAACTTCATCAGAACCGGGAAATGCATTATAGCATGAAGCACTAAATGTGAGCGGTAACAAAATTCTCGCTATTTATATTTTAAAGTGAGGGATTGCTCACGATTTTTCATTCCCGTTACATTGGCTTAAAGTGAGTTATCTTCCTGCAAATTAAAAAACTAGATATATAAGTATTAAATGGTCTTTTATGCTGCTTTTTTTGTTTTATAAAGTGGATAAAGCATGTAATACACAATTGTTCATAGGTATTAATTTAATGTTAATTGCATTTTTTTACTTATTTCTTTGTGATTAATATCTCTCGTTTTTAACTTAAGTATTTGTTTTTGTGATGTGTTTTGTGTTTTTTTATATTTTATTTAGAAGATTTGACAAAAATATTGAACTTCTGTCAGGATGTGAGCCATAAATTACTCCCATGCATGTTTTAGCGTTTTGTTTTTTAAAATGCGTACAGCACAGGGGAATATAAGGACAGGGAATCTCAGGATTGAGATTTACAACCAATAAGAAAGGCAGTGGACATATCATGAAAAAAACTCTATTAGCGCTAGCAGTTCTAACTGCAGCTGGTTCTGCAAATGCGGGCATCAACCTTTACGACGCAAATGGCGTTAAAGTTGATCTTTCTGGTGCTGCTGAAGTGCAATACTTTGAAGATTATGAGCCACAAAACGATGCTAAATTACGTATTGATGACGCAGATCTTGCGCTAACAACCAGTATTAAAATTTCAGAGCAGTTAACCACAGTTGCTGGTATGGCTTTTGAATTTGAAGATGGCGATGTAACGAGTGATGAGTTATGGGCTGGTTTCTCTGGCAACTTTGGTACATTAACATTTGGTCGTCAATACTTAGTGTCTGATGATTCAGGTATTGGTAAAGATTACGAGTTAGGTTCTGAAGGAATTGACTTCGTACAAACAAATGGTAACAACGTAGTTAAGTATGTTTATGATAACGGTACTTTCTATTTTGGTGCTTCTCATGATATGAAAGACAATGGTCTAATTTCTGACGGTAGTGGTGATATTTCTCAAGACGCTAATACTTACGTAACTGATGCGCGTATTGGTTACCGTGTTGGTGGTCTTGACGCTCGTGTTTACTACTACACTGCTGACAATATTCCTGGAACAACATTTAAACCTGCTGGTGTTATTGATGTTGAAGGTTACAACTTAGAAGCTGAATATGCATTTGGTCAATTTGGTTTAGCCGCCTCTTTTGGTCAACTTGAATATAAAAATTCATTTGGTGCAGAGAAGTTACGTGGCAATGTTTACCAAATTGCTGCTGATTACACGATGGATAAAACAACGTTTGCTATTGGTTACAACAATTATGACCGTCGTGATGATAAAAGCGATACTTACGCGGTATACGCTAACGTAACTCAGAAAATGCATAACAACGTTAATGTATACGCTGAAATCGGTACAACTGACGCTAAGTTCCTTGAGACAAATGAATCAAGTAATTCAGATTTCGGTTACCTAGCTGGTATTGAAGTAACATTCTAATCTGTTGAAATAAGAATCGTTATATAAAGCCGCCTTCTGGGCGGCTTTTTGCTGATTTTCGTTTTACTTAACAAGGGCGGTTATTGTTATCACGCTAATTTATAGCCGTAGTGATAGCAATAATCAGCCAATAAAAAACAAAAAATTAAGGATCCAGTATGAAAAACACATTATGGTTATTAGTGGCATTATTTTCAGCCAGTTCACAAGCTGCAACATTATCTGTGGCGGATAAAATACAGTTATTAGCTGTAGACGGTAAAGAAGTAAAAAGCCAAGGTTGGGAGGCTGTGAACAGCGTTGAACTGTCTGAGGGTAAACACCAAGTTGTGGTACGTTTTGACGGTGAAGTTAAGCGTGGCTCAAAATCAACAATTTATACCACTCGTCCTTATTTGTTTGATATTGATTTAGCTAATACGAATGCTGAAATTATTTTGCCTCGCTTAACAACGGAATCTCAAGCAAAAGCTTTCTTTGACCGTGGTGCGACGTGGCAGTTAGCAATGGAAGATGGGTCTGTAAAACCATTGACGGCCGTTGAGTTACAAGGAGAGGGCTTTGCAGCCTATAGCGATATTGAAGCGCTTGTTGCTGCTTATAATAGTGATAATGGTATTGTTATTGAGAAAGGTAATGCAGTAGATTTACAACAAGTTGCGGTTAATGTTGATAATAAGACGGGAAAAATCGAAATTACAGGTGATGCTTTAACACAACTGAAAATGTGGTATACCAAAGCTTCAAATAACGATAAAAAAGCATTTAAAATTTGGATGGCAGAAAAAGATTTTAATTAGGCCATCAATTTGACTAATAGTACAATGTAAATGTAGCCAGTTTGTAACTAAAAAATAAAAGGCACCGAAAGTGCCTTTTATTTTTTTGAATTTGTTAGTATTGAACGTGTGGTTTATAGCGATAATTAAACGTGGTGATAGCGGCTATGTTCACGGCATGATTGGCAACGAGGTTGAGCAGGGTCTTGTTCAAGATCGCTATATTCTATTTCTTCTTCGCAATCAGCACATAAGCCATACATACCTAATTTAAATGAGCATACAGCGGCATCTACTTTTTCTAGTCGTATTGCCATATCAAAAAGATTAGGAATAAAAGATGATTTAGCCATAACGATAAGATCATTTAGATCGGTAGTATTTATTTCGGTAGTATTATTTTTTAAATGATTGATTAACATTTCATTTTTTAATTGTTCTGCTAGAGATAAGTATTCAGTTTCTAGCGGATACTGAAAATTTTTATAATTCATATCGTGATAGCCATAGTGATGATATTCAATGGGAAAGTCGGCAAAAAATATAATAAGCAGAGCTTTGATTGAGTGTTGTTATACTGCGGCTAAATAAAAATCTAATGCAGTACCTCTAAGTGTTATTAGTCTAATCGAGATTTAATGTACTGTTGTGATTTGAATCAATTCTTTAAACGAATTTAATAAATATGAGTTATTTTTTGTTGTGATATAGCGTTCATCAATGATTAGTAATAAATACTAATCATTAACGCTAATTATTGTTACAAGGTGTAGGTCGTGTAATAAAAAATGCTTGTGGATTGTTAAATATATTGATTGAGGTGACAAACCTTGAATGAAGAAGTGACAGTGAAGAGTCGAATTATACGTTATGTTTTAGTTGCGATTGGTTGGGTTGCAGTTGTCTTAGGTGTACTAGGGATTTTCTTGCCGTTATTACCAACGACGCCCTTTTTATTATTGGCGAGTGCCTGTTTTATGAGAGGCTCTCCTAAGTTAAATAAATGGTTACATCAACATCCACAATTAGGGCCGATTTTAGTTAATTGGCATCAACATGGGGCAGTAACGTCGGTAGTAAAACGGCGTGGGTTGATCATGATCGTGCTAAGTTTTACTTTTTCCATTGTTATGGTGCCATTGTGGTGGCATAAGCTGATGTTGTTGGTGGGTTTGACGATTTTATTATATTGTTTTAATCGCTTACCCGTTGTTGATATTCAACTTGATCCTGCGTCAGTTGCTGAACCTGACGAAAACCCATAAAATGTCCGATTATCACATAAAAATATGGCTGTTATTAACGGCTCTATTTTTATGCTTGGTCTGCAATTAGCAGGCTTTAACTTAAGATTACTCTATTTGTAGTTAGAGTAAGTACGGAAAGAATGATGAATCAAGAAACATTAAATTTAATTACCAATAGCATTAAATCAATTCAAGATTATCCTAAGCCAGGTATTCTTTTTCGTGATGTAACGAGCCTGATGGAAGTGCCTGAAGCATACCGTGCTACGATCGCTCTTTTGACTGAAAAGTATCAAAATCAAGGTATCACTAAAGTTATTGGTACTGAAGCGCGTGGTTTCTTATTTGGTGCACCATTAGCATTATCATTAGGTGTAGCATTTGTTCCTGTACGTAAGCCGGGCAAACTACCACGTGAAGTGATTGCTGAAAGTTATGAACTTGAGTACGGTAAAGATACGCTAGAAATTCATAAAGATGCGATTGTTGCTGGTGATAAAGTGTTACTGGTTGATGATTTATTGGCGACTGGCGGCACAATTGAAGCAACCACTAACTTAGTGCGTCGTTTAGGCGGTGATGTTCGCGATGCTGCATTCGTTATCAACTTACCTGATATCGGTGGAGAAGCACGCTTACAAGGTTTGGGGCTTAACGTCTATTCTATTTGTGATTTCCCTGGTCACTAATATTTAATTAGCAATATCATCTGATTATATTTTAAATGATGGTGATAGTTGGCTAATCATTGGGCGCTTACTCTAGCGCCCTCTCGCTCACTAAACTGCACTATGTTAGCATTGATGTTAAATTCAATGTGTTACCTATCTCATTACTATTTCGTTTGTTTTCTTTGTTTTATAATGCGTAATATCGGTTATTATCATTATAGCTACGATAGCGAGAATAAAAGAAAGAGTGGCGAGTTTCGTTACACCAGATGCAGTCCAGATTGATTAAGGTTATTTATAAATGAGTTATCAGGTTCTGGCCCGAAAATGGCGTCCTTACCAGTTTGCAGATGTGGTTGGACAATCGCATGTATTAACTGCGTTAGGTAATGCCCTAGAGCAAAATCGGCTTCACCATGCTTATCTGCTTAGTGGTACACGTGGAGTAGGTAAGACGACGATTGCCCGTATTTTTGCGAAAGGGTTAAATTGTGAGCAAGGCATCACATCGACGCCTTGTGGTAAATGTACAACCTGCCGTGAAATCGACGAAGGACGTTTTGTTGATCTGCTAGAAATTGATGCTGCATCACGTACTAAAGTTGAAGATACACGTGAATTATTGGATAACGTGCAATATAAGCCAGCACGTGGTCGCTTTAAAGTTTATCTGATTGACGAAGTGCACATGCTTTCACGTCATAGCTTTAATGCGTTATTGAAAACATTAGAAGAGCCACCAGAATATGTAAAATTTATTTTGGCGACCACTGATCCGCAAAAATTACCCGTAACGATTTTATCGCGTTGCTTGCAGTTTCATTTAAAGCATCTTGATCATCAACAAATTCATGCACAATTGGATAAAGTCCTAACGGAAGAGAAAGTCGTGTATGAAGCGCGTGCATTGGCGTTATTAGCGCGTGCTGCTGAAGGCAGTATGCGTGATGCATTAAGTTTAACAGATCAAGCTATCGCATTAGGTAATGGTCATGTTACCGCTGAAATTGTAGCGGCAATGCTGGGTACATTAGATACCGATCAAGCGTTGGCATTACTTGAAGCTGTTGCAACTGTTGATGCTAATACAGCGATGGCGAGCTTACAACAGTTAGCCTCTATTGGCATTGAGTGGGATAGTTTACTGCGAGAATTAGCCGCACAGTTACACCGTGTTGCAATGTTCCAAGCACTTCCTGCGAGTCTTGATGATAGCTTGCCTGATGCCGAGCGAATTAATTTACTCAGCCAATTAATGACACCACAAGATGTACAATTGTGTTATCAGATTTGCTTACAAGGTCGTCAAGATCTTTCGTTTGCCCCTGATGGCCGTACAGGTTTAGAAATGGTGTTATTACGTATGCTTGCTTTCCGTCCGGTTAGTGGCGGGAGTATCACACCACAGACGATTGTAGTACCGAGTAGCCAACCTGTAGCTAACCATCAAGTGATGCCAAGTACGTTAGCGGCACCGGTGAATACGCCAGTAAGTGGTGTATCACGGGTACAAGCATTAAAAGCACAAATGCAAACACCTGTAACGAATAACGTACCGCCAGCAATGATGCCAACCTCAGAACCGCAGCGAACACCATCTGCCGTTTCAATGCCGATGTCTGAGCCGCAATCCGTCTCGGCAGTACAGTCAACACCATCAATACAGTCATCAGTACAACCTGACCCCGCATTGCAGCCAGCGCCATTAACACCGCCGCCGCCAGTAATGCCAACTCAAACGATGACAGACAGTACCGCCGTTGTATCTGTGCCGTCAACATCAATACCGTCGCCATCGCAACCACAAACAAATAGTGCGCCACCACGACAATCTGCGGCTTCTGGGTTATTAGCAGCGCGTAATCAGTTACGTAGCCAAACCAAACGTGGTCAAGAAGGGCAAACAGCAGCAACATCGCTAAAAAAGCCCCTAACGGCGCCAGCTAAAAAAGTCGCAACTTCTGTGATGGATCGGATTGCGAATAAGCAAACGGCAATGCCATCAATGAAAACCAATGCGATGCCGGCGTCGACAGCTTCTGGTAATGTTGCAGATGATGATGAATATCGCTGGAAACCGATGGTAAAACCCGTTGTTGAAACGGTGGTTAAGCCAGAGTTAACGCCGCGAGTATTGAAGCGCGCTTTAGAGCATGAAAAAACACCTGAGATGGCGAAATTACTTGTCAATGAAGCTGCAAATCAGGATAGTTGGTCACAGTTAGTGACTCAGCTCGATGTGCCAAAATTAATTCAGCAATTAGCATTGAACTCTGCTTTTGAGCGAATAGATGATCACATCACATTGTATTTACGTTCAGCTCAGAAACACTTACAAGCTGAGCGCGCAACGGCACAATTAAATAGTGCTTTGAATGATGTATTGCAAACACCAGTACAATTATCGGTTGTGTTGGGTGAGCAAGGTCAAACACCCCTAGAATTACGTGAAAGCTTGTATCAACAAAAATTGCTACAAGCACGAGAGAGTTTAACCAACGATCCTAATGTTAATTTCATTTGTCAGCGGTTTGCTGCACAACTGGATGAAGACAGTATTCGACCTGTTTAAAGATTTTTAACCAGAGACCAGATAGAGAGAGAAGAGTTATGTTTGGTAAAGGCGGTATGGGCAACATGATGAAGCAAGCGCAGCAAATGCAAGAGCGCATGCAAAAGATGCAAGAAGAAGTTGCAGGCATGGAAGTTACTGGTGAATCTGGTGCTGGCCTTGTTAAAGTGACTATCACAGGTAGCCATAGCGTACGTCGTGTTGAAATCGATGAAAGCCTAATGGAAGATGATAAAGATATGCTTGAAGATTTGATTGCAGCCGCATTTAATGATGCAGCGCGTCGTATCGAAGAAACACAAAAAGAGAAAATGGCAGGTGTTACCGGCGGTATGAACTTACCAGCTGGCTTTAAGCTTCCATTTTAATCAATGCGAACCAGTCATTTACTGGAGCATTTGATGGAAGCTTTACGTTGTTTGCCTGGGGTTGGTCCTAAGTCAGCACAGCGTATGGCTTTTAATTTGCTACAACGAAATCGTCAGGGTGGTTTGCAGCTAGCTGAGGCATTAAATCAAGCGATGACTGAAATTGGTCATTGTCGTGATTGCCGTACGTTTACTGAAGATGATATTTGCGCTATTTGTGATAATCCTCGACGTAAAGAGAACGGTATTATTTGTGTGGTCGAAAGCCCAGCAGATATTGTAGCAGTAGAAGCAACAGGCCAATTTTCAGGACGTTACTTCGTATTAATGGGCCATTTGTCGCCGCTTGATGGCATTGGTCCTGCTGATATTGGTCTTGATACACTAGAGTTTCGTTTGCAAAAAGAAGTAATTAATGAATTGATATTAGCCACTAACCCTACGGTTGAAGGCGAAGCAACAGCTCATTATATTGCAGAACTTTGTCATGAATATGATGTGCCCGCGAGTAGAATTGCTCACGGTGTGCCTGTCGGTGGTGAGTTAGAATTGGTTGATGGCACCACGTTATCGCATTCTATTGCTGGACGGCAGCGATTATAACACTCGTTATTTTTGCAATAAAAAAACCGCGTTCTTTGAGCGCGGTTTTTTATTGGTTGTTATTTAAGAATAGCTGATGCTTTCGTTATATTACTTGGTTGAAAATAGCACTTTAGAATCATGAGTGAGGCTAGTCAGTAATAACGTCTGCTCATTAATGGTATCAATACGACAACTTTCTTGTGCATTCATTTTAAATATATCTCTAATGATTTTTAATTGTTTACTATCAAAATCATGATTTGAACCCGAGGTAATATCTTTAAACTCTAATGGTTCGGTGAGCAAATAACCACCACTAACATTCCACCGACCTGATTCTGAAATATGAATCATTAATGGTTGTGGCTCATCACTGTGTAATTCAAGGATCGTGATCCGTGAATAAGTGTGATTAGGTAAAAACACCATATTGCTGCTTTGTTTTACTTTTCGTAACATTTTCAGTGAATCTTGTGGTAACGACTCTATTTGACTAATGGTGGTACTTTGCCATTCACGTGACATCAATAATTGTTGTTGTTTGTAGTCGGTTGAAAAATACACCCATGAGCACAATACAATAGAGCTAATTAAAATCAAAAATGGCCAGTATCGGTGTAATAAGTGTGTCAATTGGTTAGAGGCCGTTAGCGACATAAGTTTATATTATCCTTATCACTCGTCAGTAAACGTACGGTTACGTTTTCTGTTGGCACCTTGCTGTCATGTAAATAGTTTAGATACAATTGGTTGTTTTGACCGCCAGTAACAATTACTTCAGACGGTTTTAAATCTGAATTATTGTGATACTTGATGTAATTGCTGACACACAGTTGAATCATATTATGCCATTCTTTTATCTTTGGATTATTCTTTGGAACATAGATCGTTACGCCATCAACATTAAATAAAGGCGTAAATGCCGCTGATTTTGGCGGCATGCTGATGTTAACAATAATCGGTAATATAAAAGCAATCGTGAGTGCCAACCAGCCTTTCCACGAAATTAACGTTGATTTACTTTGGGTTGATTCTTTATCTTGCGAGCAATATACCGAGGTCATGGTATTGAGGTAAGCCTCTTTACGCGGCGAAGACAGAATCGGTTCAAACGCTGGTGGCGAAGACAAAATCGCTGGATTATCGATACCAGAATTAGGCTCTAATCGTTGTTTTTGACAGATGTAACCTTCTACACTGGCAATCATTTGATAGCCACGTTTAGGCACGGTTTTAATAAACTCAGGTGATTTGGTTGAGTCTTTTAATGCCTTGCGTAAGGTTGAAATTGCTTGTGTTAGACTAGAATCATCAACCTCAAAACCTTGTTCTCGCCATACATAATCATGAATACGTTGGCGAGTTATAATTAGGCTAGGATCTTCAATGAGCAAACTTAATGCTCGACTTTCATTACTACCAAGCCGAGTTAATTCATTATTATCACATTTATCTATTAAGCTGTTGTCATTAGGATCGAAAATAAAACGATTTCCAATCAAATACTTAGTTGCATTTGTTGTCATTGGTTTAGCCTTGCCAAGGGTTTTATATAAACAATATTATTATCTGTTTTATCTGAATACTGTCTGAATCTAAAAATATAAAACCGTTACTCAAAAAATATAAAAATAAAAAACATGTTATTTTAGGTTGAAATCATACAGTTTGACCATATTTATCTTTATATACTACTCATAAATTTTTTTGGAGTCGAAATGAGCGAGCAAACAGTTGATAACAAAAAGGAAACACGTGGTTTCCAATCAGAAGTAAAACAACTACTGCATTTAATGATTCATTCTCTTTACTCTAATAAAGAGATTTTTTTACGTGAACTGATTTCTAATGCATCAGACGCTGCGGATAAGTTGCGCTTTAAAGCATTATCAAAAACCGATTTATACGGTAACGATGCAGATTTATGTGTAAAGCTGGCAATTAATCCACAAGCTGGCACCTTAACCGTTAGTGATAATGGTATTGGTATGACACGTGAACAAGCGATTGAACATTTAGGTACGATTGCGAAATCAGGTACTAAAGAATTCTTTGCACAATTAGATGAAAATGAAACTAAAGACTCACAACTGATTGGTCAGTTTGGTGTCGGTTTCTATTCTGCATTTATTGTGGCTGACAGTGTAACGGTGAATACACGTAGTGCTGAAGTTACAGCTGATGAAGGTGTTTGCTGGATATCAGCAGGTGAGGGCGATTACAGCATCGAGACCATCACTAAAGCAAACCGTGGTACTGAGATTATTTTACATTTACGTGCTGATGAGCAAGAGTTCTTAGATGAACAGCGTTTACGTGAAATTGTTGGTAAATATTCTGATCACATTGGTATTCCTGTCTTTATTCAAACAGAAGAACAAGATGAAGAAGGCAAGGTAACAGGGACAAAATGGGATCAAATTAACAAAGCACAAGCGTTATGGACGCGTAATAAGTCAGATATCAGCAATGATGAGTATAAAGAATTTTATAATCACGTTGCCCATGATTATGCCGAGCCATTAACATGGAGTCATAACCGTGTTGAAGGTAAGCAAGATTATACGAGTTTGTTATACATTCCATCAAAAGCACCGTGGGATTTAAATAACCGCGATGGCCAGCATGGTCTTAAATTGTATGTGCAACGTGTGTTTGTTATGGATGATGCACAACAGTTCATGCCAACGTACTTACGTTTTGTGCGCGGTTTAATTGATTCAAATGATCTACCATTAAATGTTTCACGTGAAATATTACAAGACAATAAAGTGACTCAAGCTCTACGTAAAGCATGTACGAAGCGTGTATTGCAAATGCTTGAGCGCATGGCAAAAAATGAGCCAGAGCAATATCAATCATTCTGGAAAGAGTTTGGTCAGGTGCTAAAAGAAGGCTTGGCAGAAGACTTTAGCAACCGAGATAAAATTGCGGCATTGCTACGTTTTTCATCAACAGATAATGATACTGCTGAGCAAACTGTTTCGTTGACCGATTACATTAGCCGTATGCAAGAAGGTCAAGAGAAGATCTATTATTTAACGGCAGATAACTTTAACGCGGCTAAGCATAGTCCACACCTTGAGCAATTCCGTGCTAAAGGCTTAGAAGTTATTTTGATGTACGATCGTATTGATGAATACCTAATGGGTCACTTACCTGAATTTGAAGGTAAGAAATTCCAAGCGATCACAAAATCTGATCTTGATCTGTCTTCATTTGATAATGCAGAAGAAAAAGAAAAGCAGAAAGAAACAGAAAAAGAATTCACTTCTGTTACTGATCGCACCAAAACATACCTTGGTGAGCGCGTTAAAGAAGTACGCCCAACGTTTAAACTGCATGATACTCCAGCCGTTATGGTGACAGACGAAAACGAAATGGGTACACAAATGGCGAAATTGCTTGCAGCTGCTGGTCATGAAGCGCCAGAGGTGCAGTACATCTTTGAGTTAAATCCAGAGCATAGCTTAGTGAAGCAAATGGCGGATGAAGCTGACGAAGAAGTCTTTGGTCGCTGGGTTGAATTATTGTTTGGTGAAGCAATGCTTGCTGAACGCGGTACGATGGATGATCCTTCACAGTTCTTAGCTGCCGTAAACAAGTTGTTGGTTAAATAATCAATTAATTAATCAAAATCACAGACTATTCTGATAAATCATTCAATCGCGGCTTGGTCATAGTGCCAAGCTTGCGACTGAGCGCTAATCAGTGTATTTTCAGTTTTTTGCAAATTTCCACTCTATTTTAAAGGGGAACACAATGCGCATTATCCTTCTGGGTGCACCCGGTGCAGGTAAAGGTACTCAAGCTCAATTCATCATGGAAAAATTTGGTATTCCACAAATTTCCACTGGTGACATGTTACGTGCAGCAATCAAAGCGGGCACTGAACTAGGTAAGCAAGCAAAATCAGTGATCGATGCAGGTCAACTTGTGTCTGACGATATCATTCTTGGTCTTGTTAAAGAGCGTATCACTGCAGAAGATTGTGCAAAAGGTTTCCTACTTGATGGTTTCCCTCGCACAATTCCTCAAGCAGATGGTCTTAAAGAAAATGGCGTTGTTGTTGACTACGTTATTGAATTTGACGTTGCTGACGATGTGATTGTGGAACGTATGGCGGGTCGTCGTGCTCACCTTGCTTCTGGTCGTACTTACCATGCTGTTTACAACCCACCAAAGGTTGCTGGTAAAGATGACGTAACAGGTGAAGAGCTTGTTATTCGTGAAGATGACAAAGAAGAAACAGTTCGTGCACGTCTAACGGTATACCATAACCAAACTGCACCTCTTATCGAATACTACGGTAAAGAAGCGGCTGCTGGTAATACTAAGTACCTTAAGTTTGATGGTACGTTACCTGTTGTTGAAGTAAGTGCACAGCTTGAGAAAGCATTAGCATAAATAGCATTGTTAATTAGCTAATTATTTTTCATAGCTAATAACGATGTAAATAAACGGGCTTACCAATTGGTAATGCTCGTTTTTTTTGGTTTTAATATAACAGTGGTATAAAATGTTATAGCGAAATTGCGTATTTTTTGTTATTTAAATGTATTAAAAAGAAGCTGGAAGTAAGTTGTTTTCAGTGATGAGTAAAAGATAAAGGATAAATACCGATGACAATTAATAATAACTATGGGGTATTACTGGTTAATCTTGGTACTCCTGATGCACCAACAACCGCTGGCGTGAAACAGTTTTTAGCGGAATTTTTGCATGATAAGCGTGTGGTTGATATGACGCGTTGGTTATGGTGTCCTATTTTACATGGCATTATTTTACCAATACGTTCACCTAAAGTGGCTAAATTATACCAATCCGTGTGGATGGATGATGGCTCACCGTTAATGGTGTATTCACGTCGTCAGCAACAAGCCTTACAACAATCTTTAAATGTTCCCGTTGCATTAGGTATGACCTATGGTGAGCCCAGTATTCAATCAGGCTTGCAACAGCTAAAACAGCAGGGATGTAAGCACGTTATCGTACTACCGTTATATCCACAATATTCGGCAACGACAACCGCCGCAGTTTTTGATCGTATTGCTAAAGAGTTAAAAACAGTGCCTGAATTACCCGAACTCCGTTTTGTGAATCATTACTATGATCACCCTGATTATATTGCGGCGTTATCTCAGTCTGTTGAGGTGTTTTGGGCAGAGAAAGGGCAACCTGATTATCTATTGTGTTCATACCACGGTATTCCTCAGCGTTATGCAGATAATGGCGATCCCTATCCAGACCATTGTCATCAAACCACGGTATTATTGGCTCAATTACTGGATATGCCACGTGAGAAAATGAGCATGAGTTATCAATCTATCTTTGGACGGGAAGAATGGTTGAAGCCGTATACGGAAGCGACAATTAAATCATTAGCTGAAAAAGGTATTAAACGTTTAGATGTGATGTGTCCTGCTTTCTCGGTTGATTGTTTGGAAACACTAGAAGAAATTGCAGAGCAGTGTAAAGCGGTATTTATTGAAGCTGGTGGTAAAGAGTTTAATTTGATCCCATGCTTAAATGACAGTCCTGCTCATATATTGATGATGGAAAACTTGATTAAACAGCATACACAAGGATGGTAATCTTGATATAGAGATAAACATCATTATATGTACGATAACGTTTGCGTTGTTGTTTGTGGCTATTATTCGTAAAACCGATGATAGCTTTTGCTTTTATGTACCAAATTCTGTGATAGAATTCGCAAAATTTACAACTTGACAGCCCATTGACATGAAATTTCCAGGCCAACGAAAATCTAAGCATTATTTCCCTGTACATGCTCGCGATCCACTTCTAAGTCAAACGAAGATAGAGAAGCGTTTAACACGTACTCATGTTGTGGGTATCGATCAAACATTGGTTGATATTGAAGCCTACGTTGATGATGAATTTCTGGAACGTTATGAGCTGAGTAAAGGCCATTCATTGGTGATTACCGATGAAAAAGCAGAAGCACTTTATAATGAGTTAAAAGATAATAATCTTGTGACTCATGAATTTGCTGGTGGCACGATTGGTAATACGTTACATAATTACTCAGTATTAGCTGATGATAAGTCCGTATTATTAGGTGTAATGAGTAAAGACATTGAA
Source organism: Photobacterium carnosum (assembly GCF_002849605.1). Classification (GTDB taxonomy): domain Bacteria; phylum Pseudomonadota; class Gammaproteobacteria; order Enterobacterales; family Vibrionaceae; genus Photobacterium; species Photobacterium carnosum. The sequence continues at coordinate 387,613 of NZ_NPIB01000001.1, read as the reverse complement.
ATTGGTAGCTATGCTTACCGTTATCTTTGTAATACTTCAAGCCGTATGGATATGAATTATCTACAGCCTGTCAATGGTCCAATTGGCCGTTGTTTTGCGCTGATCTCTAAAGATGGTGAGCGTACCTTCGCGATAAACGAAGGTAACATGAACCAACTTAGACCTGATAGCATTCCTGAGTGTGTATTTGAAAATGCATCAGCATTAGTTATAACGGCTTATCTTGTACGTTGTAAGCCTGGCGATCCTATGCCAGCAGCGACAATGAAAGCCATTGAGTACGCTAAGAAATATGACGTACCAGTGGTATTAACGTTGGGTACTAAATTCGTTATTCAAGACGATCCACAATGGTGGCGTGATTTCTTACGCGACCATGTAACCGTGGTTGCAATGAATGAAGACGAAGGTGAAGCGTTAACAGGTGAGTCTGATCCATTAGTTGCAGCAGATAAAACGCTAGAATGGGTTGATCTTGTTTTGTGTACTGCTGGCCCTGTTGGTTTATACACTGCGGGTTATACTGAAGAATCAGCAAAACGTGAGACTGCATTACCGTTATTACCTGGTGATATTGCTGAATTTAACCGTTATGAATTTAGCCGCCCTATGATTAAATCGACATGTGAGAATCCAACTAAGGTTTATTCACATATTGCTCCATACATGGGTGGCCCAGAGCGAATCAAAAATACTAATGGTGCCGGTGATGGTGCATTATCTGCATTACTGCATGATATGTCTGCTAACCGTTATCATAAAGAAAACGTGCCAAATTCAAGTAAGCACCAATATTCGTTCCTAACGTACTCATCATTCTCTCAGGTTTGTTTGTATGCAAACCGGGTAAGTTATGAAGTATTAGCTCAGTATTCACCTCGTCTTTCTCGCGGCTTACCTGAGCGTGAAGATAGCCTAGAAGAAGCTTACTGGGAACGTTAATAACACGTTGTTATTAACCATAAAAAAAACCGCCATTTTCGATGGCGGTTTTTTTATAACGTTAATTTATCTATTTCTTGTAAGCTTGGTTATGCACAGCTGCAATCGCTCGACCTGATGGGTCTGCGGCATTTTTAAAACTCTCATCCCACTCAATGGCTTTTGCACTAGAACAAGCAATCGATGGGCCACCTGGTACACATTTAGCGGCACTTTCTAGCGGGAAATGTTCTTCAAAAATTTCACGGTAAACATAGCCTTCTTTTGTTGTTGGCGTGTTATATGGGAAACGGAATGCAGCTGTTTCTAACTGCTTATCAGTCACTTTTTCTTCAGCAACTTCTTTTAAGCTATCAATCCAGCTATAACCTACACCATCAGAGAATTGTTCTTTCTGACGCCATGCAACCGCTTCTGGTAAATAATGCTCAAAACACTCTCGAAGAATGTGTTTTTCCATTTTACCGTTGCCACACATTTTATCTTGAGGGTTAATGCGCATTGCAACATCAAGGAATTCTTTATCCAAGAAGGGTACACGAGCTTCTATGCCCCATGCCGCCATTGATTTGTTAGCACGTGCACAATCAAACATGTTAAGCGCTAATAACTTACGCACGGTTTCTTCATGGAATTCTTTAGCGTTAGGTGCTTTGTGGAAGTATAAATAACCACCAAAGATTTCATCAGCACCTTCACCTGAAAGCACCATTTTAATCCCCATAGCACGGATCTTACGTGACATAAGATACATCGGTGTTGAGGCGCGGATCGTGGTGACATCATAGGTTTCAATGTGGTAAATAACATCACGAATGGCATCTAGGCCTTCTTGGACAGTATAGGTTAACTCGTGGTGAACCGTACCAAGGGCATCGGCTACAATTTTCGCGGCTTTTAGATCGGGTGCATCTTCAAGACCAATCGCAAACGAGTGCAGTGTTGGCCACCAAGCTTGTGATTGTTCATCATCTTCAATACGTTTAGCGGCGAATTTCTTTGTGATCGCAGAGATTACAGAAGAATCTAGACCACCAGACAGTAATACACCATAAGGTACATCTGTCATTAGCTGGCGTTTAACCGCACTTTCAAGGGCATCTGCTAATGCTACTTTATCGGTTGTTGCGTCTTTAACTGCATCAAATTCCATCCAGTCACGTTTGTAGTAACGAACAGGTTCGCCTTTTTTACTCCAAAGGTAAGTGCCTGGAGGAAATTCACTGATTGTTTTACATACTGGCACCAGTGCTTTCATTTCAGAAGCAATATAGAAGTTACCATGTTCATCATAGCCTTGATAAAGCGGGATAATACCAATGTGGTCACGACCAATAAGGTAAGCATCTTCTTGCTCATCATACAGAATAAAGGCAAAGATACCGTTGAGGTAATCTAATAACTCCGGTCCTTTTTCCTTATAAAGCGCTAAGATAATTTCACAATCCGACTCTGTTTGGAATGGGTAGTTAGGTGCAAACTCAGCGCGTAATTCTTTGTGGTTGTAAATTTCACCATTGACCGCAAGTACATGGCTTTTATCCGTGTTATATAGCGGTTGCTCACCACTATTTAAGTCAACAATCGCTAAACGTTCATGAACTAGAATAGCATTGTCTGACGCATAAATTCCTGACCAATCAGGACCGCGATGACGCATTTTTTTTGATAATTCAAGGGCTGTTGTACGAAGTACTGAAGCGTCGCTCTTGATGTCAAGGATGCCGAATATTGAACACATAATAATACTACTCCAAACGTTTTATTTTTTATTATCCATAATTGATGAAAATGTATCATGTAGCGAATAAGTTATCATTATGGTAATTGATGTTTATAGTGATTTTGCTTTTCGTTGATTGTTAAAATTACGCATTCGTTAATAAATTACAACTATTTATTATGATTATATTTAAATAAAGCATTGCTGGTGAATATTATCTATTTAAATTGGATTTTTATGAATATTATCTATTTTTGCAGAGTTTTTTAATTGAGAAAATAAACAACAGCATCGCTACTGTTTATTTTTCTCTGCGAAATATCTAAGTTTTGAAGTGTAATTTAGTGTGGTTTTCGTGGGATTATTTGAGGTTGGAGGTGATCACAGACATCACGAGCAAAACCGCTACCCGCTTCGCTATAAATATTAAAGGCTGCATCAATACCTTGTTGGTGTAATTGTGTCTCTTCATCACTGTATTTGGCTATAGCGGCTATTTTTCCTTGGAATTTACGACTTTTGAGCTGATCTAAAGCATAGATATTCGCTGGACCATTTGGCATTGCTAATAAAATAAGCTCAATATGGTGATTTTTGATAACCCGTTCCCAAAAGTCAGGGTCGGTCGCATCTCCATGAATGACATTACGTTGTTGCTGGCGATGTAACTCTACCGATTCACGACGAGTTTCAACGCCAATAATCTGTTTACCATAACGACTTTCTAATTCGTCATAAGCACCAGAGCCGATACGACCCATACCGAGAATAAGAATACTGACATTACCTAAATCAATCAGTTTGTCGTGACAATTTAAGCGATCAGGATCAAATTCTTTTAGTCGTTTAGCGGCTTCAGTATAGAGTTTATGACTCATACTGTTCAGTGGCGCTGCCAGTAAAAACGATAATGACACGGCGATAGCCATAGCGACTAAGAATGTGCCGGGTAACAACCCCATTTTATAGGCGACGCCACCCACAATAAGGCCAAATTCACTATAATTAAATAGGGTTAAGGTTGCTAACATTGAGGTTCGTACACGGTAGCGGCATAAATGGAATACTGCGTAATAAAGAATTCCTTTAAGAGGCAGTAGTAGCATTAATACGAGGGCCATTAACATGCCGTTGATGGTAGGGGATTCCGCGAGACCAATGTTTAAAAAGAAGCACACCAATAGCAGTTCTTTAAAATTAAACAATGACTTAGCCATCTCTGATGCTTTAGGATGACCCGCCATTAGCATACCTAATATCAACGCTCCTAGATCTGGTTTCATGCCGACAATTTCAAATAAACCCGCTCCTGCAACCAGTGCGAGCATAACAGCATACAAGACTAATATTTCACCGTGACCTGCTTTATCTAGGATGCGATATAACAATGGGCGTAGCAAGGGCAGAGCAAATAAACCAAGTGCTGTTATATCAGGAATTTTACCGCTGGATATGGCGAGGAATAGTACTGCGAAAATATCCTGCATAACCAGAATGCCAATAGCAACGGTGCCATATTTAGCGTTTAATTCTCCTTTGTCTTGCAGCAGTTTGACGGCAAAAACAGTACTAGAAAATGACAATGCAAAGCCAATCAGTATTAATTGACTAAGTGCCATCTCGGCAAACATTGTCAGTCCTAATTGTTTTAGGACTAAAAGAAATAACGTAAAAAGGGCGGTAGATAACAGATTGTGTATGGTTGCGCCACCCCATACTTCTTTGTTAAGTAAGGTTTTTATGTCAAGTTTTAAGCCGATAGTAAATAATAATAAGGTTACGCCAAGATCGGCTAAAGTCGTTAATGCTGGAGTAGGTTGAAAACCAAAACTATTAAGCATAAAGCCAGCAACTAAAAAGCCAACCAGAGGGGGTAATTTACAACGAAGGGCGATGAAACCGGCCAGAAAGGCCGCGCTAATATACAGTAACTCCATAGCTTAGACTACATCCTTGCAAGATAGTGTTCGGAAATATAATTGATAACAATAATAGCATTAGGGGGATTAATCATTTGAGATTAATCCCCCCTTTTTTATGATGGTTGTTTTATAAGAACGGTGGTTATTTGTTCTTATAAATTGGTATCGCGGATACTTAGTCTTCTAGCAGGCGCTGTAGCAGTACACCATTAAGCATTGCACGCTTGATCATTGAAAAAGCGCCAATAGTGGGTTGATTATATAGCTCTGATGCGACAATCGGTAAATCGTGATTAAAAGCAGATAATGATTGGTTTTCAACGCAACGACGTATTGCTGGCAATACAATGGCTTGTGCCTGAGTAATATTACCTGCCAGAATAATCTTTTGAGGGTTGAATAAATTAATCGTCATCGCTAATGCTTTACCAAGGTGGTGACCGACTTTCAGTAACGCTTGAATGGCCAGTTCATCACCATTATTGGCCGCATCACAAATCGCTGGCATAGTGACTTCTTCCAAGTCTTGCAAACTACTTGGATAACCTTGGTTGAGTAGATTTTGAACATGCATAATCACTGCAGGATCAGAGGCTACCGTTTCTAAGCAACCAAAATTACCACATTGACATTTATCCCCTAGTGGATCGATTTGGATATGACCAATCTCTCCGACATTGCGATTTTGACCAAGGAAGACCTGACCATTAACAATAATGCCAGCGCCAGTACCATTATGCATACTGACTAAAATTGAATCTTTACAGTCTCGGCTAGCACCGAAGAAGTGTTCTGCCAGCGCGAGGCCTCGAATATCATTGCCGACAAAAGTAATAATACCAAAAATGTCTTGAATAATATGTGCAAGCTCAAAGTCATGCACTTCAGTGTTTGGCATGTAAGTAACCGTGCCACTTTCTGGATTAACAAGTCCTGGAAGAATAATGCCAAATGCCACCAGTTCTTTCATTACATTCTGATTATTATCAATAAATTCTTGAATATATTTGATTAGACCTTCGGCTAGTTCATTTTGGTCAGAATATAAAAACGGATAGGCCGCACCGGTAATATGTTTACCACTGAGGTCATAAAGGGTTATTTCAATATTATTACGGCCAATACGTACTGCGATCGAATGAAAACCGACTGATTCTGTCGTTAGAGATATTGCTCTTCTTCCTCCCGTTGATGCTTGCTGAGCGACTTCTTTTATTAAGCCACGTTCTAGCAGTTGGCGGGTAATCTTAGTGACACTTGCAGGAGCGAGGTGACTAATATCAGCAACCTGGATGCGAGAGATAGGGCCTTGCAAGTCGATAAGTCTGTATACAGCAGCACTATTTAGCTGCTTGACCAGATCAACATTACCAATTTGTCCGCCTGTCATAGTTTAATTCTGCTCGTAATTAGCGTTAATAATTATCGCCTGAAGATGATAATGATGATTTGCTTTCATTATCTTTATTTATCAAAGCGCTACCTATATGTTCGACACTAGTTTAATTGATTTTGATGAGTATTAGTGCTGAATTATTTAATGTATTGCAGTTTTCAATACATTTGTTATCACCGTAATATACTTTCTTATGAATAAAAATAAAGTAATCGTTGTCGGTGCTTGCTGGGGCTGTGGTATTGGTCACGTAAAATACGTAATGAGAGCTATCGAGAAGTGAAGTATCGCTAAGGATCGAATTGTAGACCATGACTGTATTGTCAATAGTGATAATTATGCTTTTTTGTATTTGATTTTAAAGTGAAAAATAAAACGCCGTCAACAAGGCGGCGTTTATTTAATGTCTTAGAACGGCTGTCAATAAATGCGGTTTTCCGTAAAAAGACAGTGGTTATTATTTAGATGTGTGTAATGTTTTCTGCTTCTAACTCTTGGAAATACTTAACAGTTTTTACTTTAAGTTCTTGAGTTGAAGGTTCATCACAAATGATCATTGATTTAGGGTGCAGCTGCAATGCAGATATTGTCCATAGGTGGTTTACACAACCTTCAACAGCCGCTTGTAGTGCTTGTGCCTTGTTGTGACCTGTGATCAGAATCATTACTTCTTCAGAATCTAATAGTGTACCGACACCAATCGTTAATGAGTATTTAGGTACTTGGTTAATATCACCTTCAAAGAAACGAGAATTAGCAATACGTGTTTCGTGCGTTAACGTCTTGATACGCGTACGAGACGCTAATGATGATGCAGGTTCATTGAAAGCAATATGACCATCATTACCCACGCCACCCATGAACAGGTTAATACGACCATAGGTTTTGATTTTGTCTTCGTAACGTTGACATTCAACTTCGTGATCTGTGGTGTTGCCATCAAGCAGGTTGATATTTTGCTCTTGTATATCAATATGGCTAAAGAAGTTGTTGTACATGAAGTTACGGTATGACTCAGGGTGATCAGACGCCATGCCAACATATTCATCCATGTTGAAAGTCACGACGTTCTTAAAGCTTACTTCGCCAGCTTGGTATAATTCAATCAAACGCTGGTATGTCGGAAGTGGTGTACCACCTGTAGGTAGACCTAGCACAAATGGACGCTCAGCTGTTGGTTGGAACTTATTAATGCGGTCAGCAATGTAGCGAGCAGACCATAAACCAACATCTTTAGCGTTATTAAGCGGGATTAGTCTCACGTTGACACCTCGTTGAAGATAGTTAAAACAGAAAAAATCTTAGTGGCATATCGCCTTTGTTTCGAATGATAAAATAAGTTTTATGATCGAGCTAGCAAAATCACTCAGTTCTATCTCCGGTCGGTGATTAAGATCACAAATGACGATGTTTTAATTTGCGGAGCGAAATAAAATTCATAAACTGCAAAGGACAAAAAAAAGAGATGGCAAAAAAAAGCTATCACTATCGCATCTAAGAAAACCATAGGGGGAACTAAGGGTGAATATTCTTGGATATTTTCAAAAAGTAGGTAAAGCACTAATGGTGCCAGTTGCAGTACTTCCTGCAGCGGCAATTTTAATGGGTATCGGCTATTGGGTTGATCCGTCAGGTTGGGGCGCAAACTCAGCAATTGCTGCGTTCTTGATTAAAGCGGGTTCTTCAATTATTGATAGCATGTCTATATTGTTTGCAATTGGTGTTGCATACGGTATGTCAAAAGATAAAGACGGCGCAGCAGCATTAGCAGGTTTTGTTGGTTACACTGTTGTAACCACGTTACTTGCACCTGGTACAGTAGCAATGATTCAAGGTATTGACGCAAGTGCTGTACCTGTTGCTTTTGCTAAGATTAATAACCAGTTTGTTGGTATTTTAGTTGGTATCGTATCAGCAGAAATTTACAATCGTTACTCTAACGTTGAATTGCATAAGACATTAGCATTCTTTAGCGGTAAGCGTTTAATCCCAATTTTAACTTCTGTTGCTGGTATTGGTATTGCTGCAGTATTACTGTTTGTATGGCCAGTTATTTACAACGGACTAGTACATTTCGGTGAAAGTATTCAAGGTCTAGGCGCTGCCGGTGCTGGTATCTATGCATTCTTTAACCGTCTATTGATTCCTGTGGGTCTTCACCACGCACTAAACTCAGTATTCTGGTTTGATGTTGCAGGCATTAACGATATTCCTAATTTCTTGAGTGGTAAAGGTACCCCAGGTATTACTGGTATGTACCAGGCTGGTTTCTTCCCAATCATGATGTTTGGTCTACCAGGTGCTGCACTTGCTATGTACCAAACAGCTAAAGTGAAAAATAAAGAGCGTGTAGCTTCATTATTCATTGCTGCTGGTTTTGCATCATTCTTTACCGGTGTTACTGAGCCACTAGAATTTGCATTTATGTTCCTTGCTCCACCTCTTTATGTTATTCACGCCGCGCTAACAGGTATCTCTGTATACATCGCAGCGTCTATGCACTGGATTTCAGGTTTTGGTTTCTCTGCTGGTCTTGTCGACATGGTGTTGTCAGCACGTAATCCACTCGCTGTTAACTGGTACATGCTAATCCTTCAAGGTATTGTGTTCTTCGCTCTGTACTACTTTATTTTCCGCGCTGTTATTCTTAAGTTCAACCTTAAGACACCTGGCCGTGAAGATGATGAAGAAGAAGTATCATCAGTACGTGGTTCAACTGAAACGGGTGAATTAGCTAAGCAATATTTAAAAGCGCTTGGTGGTCACGGTAACCTAGAAAATATTGATGCTTGTATTACTCGTCTACGTCTGACTCTAAAAGACAGCAGCCTTGCTAATGAAAAGACATTAAAAGCACTAGGTGCAATGGGTGTGGTTAAATTAGGTGCAAACAACCTACAAGTTATCCTTGGCCCTCTTGCTGAAATCGTTGCTGGCGAGATGAAAAAGATCCCAGCATCAGAAGACCTATCAGCAGTAAAGCTTCCATAGTTATTTGAATTTTTAAGTAATTAAGCGACACACGAAATACCGCAACACTTTCAATTAGACCGGTCCTGATATTTTAATTATAAGATATCAAGACCGGCATTTTGAGTACCCAACTTTTGGGCTCTATATAGATTATCCCTTCATTTAGAGGGATATCGGGAGAAAGGAATATTTCATGACTATTAAACTTACAGCGTTAGCATCTTTCATTGCACTAGCCGTAACGGGTTGTGCAACACAAGGCAATAATGATGAGAAGGTTGTTGAAAATTTAGCTAATAACCTTGATGTTACTTATGAAATCGTTACTCAACATGGTGCAGAAGAAGGCCTGCAGTGTAAGACGCTTGGCGCAGAATGGGCATCTTGTGATCTAATTAATTTGACGCTAAAAAATAATGGTCCAGCGGTGACGGGCACTGATTGGAAAATTTATTTCAGCAGTATTCGTCAAATTCTTGATGTTCAAAACGACCAATTCAAAGTTACACACGTAACGGGTGATCTTCATACGCTAGAGCCAACGGATAAATTTGATGGATTTGCTGAAGGTGAGACGGTTGTTATTCCTTACATTGGCGAATACTGGACGTTGTTTGAAAATGATTACATGCCTCGTGCATACGTGACTTCTGGCGATGCCGCAGCACAAACAATCAAGAGCACTGACTCTACGAATCCAGGTGATTACCTTGTTCCTCTGAAAGGTGATCAATTTAAGCGAGTTAAAGCAGATAATAATGTGCTTGCAACCGCTGAAACACGTTTTAAAAAGAACCAAGACATTAATGTGTTAGCAACGACAGAAGTGGCAGCAACTATTGTTCCTACACCACTAAGTACTAAGCTAACCGGTAAAACTGTTTCATTAGCAAACGGTATTAAAATTAGCAACTTCACACTGCCAGCTGACATGATGGCTGCTGTGAATGAGCGTCTTGGCGTATTAGGTGTTAACACTAAAGGTCAATACCCAGTAAAAGTGAGCCTTCTACCGGGTTCATTTGCTAAAGATCAACAAATTGCAGGGGCTTACACGTTAGATGTAACACCAACAGGTGCAACGGTTATTGGTTTTGATGACCAAGGTGCATTCTATGGTATGCAGTCGTTGATTTCACTAATGAGTACAGGTGCTAAAAACAGCATTCCTACGTTAGAAGTTACCGATGCACCGCGTTTTGATTACCGTGGTGTAATGGTTGATGTTGGCCGTAACTTCCACTCAAAAGCTGTGATTCTTCGTACGCTAGACCAAATGGCAGCATACAAGATGAACAAGTTCCACTTCCACCTATCAGATGATGAAGGTTGGCGTGTTGAGATTCCAGGTTTACCTGAGCTAACAGACATTGGTAGTAAGCGTTGTCATGATCTATCTGAAACAACATGTCTGTTACCTCAACTAGGTTCAGGTCCAACGTCAGACACAGATGGCTCTGGTTACTACAGCAAGCAAGATTACTTAGATATTCTGAAATACGCGAAAGCCCGTGGTATTGAAGTCATTCCTGAAATCGATATGCCAGCGCACGCACGTGCAGCTGTAGTTGCGATGGAAGCGCGTTATAAACGTCTTGCTGCTGAAGGCAAGATGGATGAAGCAAACGAATACCGTTTAATGGATCCACAAGATACGTCAAACGTAACCACAGTACAGTTTTACGATAAGCGTAGTTTCATCAACCCATGTATGGATTCTTCTACAAAGTTTGTTGATAAAGTAATTACTGAAATTCAAGCGATGCATAAAGAAGCGGGTATGCCGCTAAATACATGGCACTTCGGTGGTGATGAAGCGAAAAATATTAAGTTAAATGCTGGTTTCCAAGATCTTAACGCAGCAGAGAAAACAGCTTGGACAGGTTCTATTGACCAATCTAAGCAAAATAAGCCATACCAGAAGTCACCAATGTGTCAGAAATTGATCGCAGAAGGTGTTGTGGCTGATTATGATCACCTACCAAGTCATTTTGCAGAGCAAATCAGTGAAGTGGTTAATAGTAAAGGGATTAAAAACTTCCAAGCATGGCAAGATGGCTTAAAGCACTCTTCAGATTCCAAAGCGTTTGGTACTGATAATGTGCGTGTAAACTTCTGGGACGTTCTATACTGGGGCGGCGGTGCATCAGCTTACGAATGGGCTGATAAAGGCTACGATGTTGTAGTATCAAACCCTGATTATGTTTACATGGATATGCCATACGAAGTAGATCCAATTGAGCGTGGTTATTACTGGGCAACACGTGCAACAGATACCCGTAAGATGTTTGGTTTTGCGCCAGAGAACTTACCCCAAAATGCTGAAACATCACTTGATCGTGATGGCAATGGCTTTACAAGTAAAGGTACAGTGAAATCGAAAGGTTTCTATGGCCTATCTGCTCAGCTTTGGAGTGAGACAGTAGGTAATGATAAGCAGTACGAATACATGGTGTTCCCTCGCGTATTAGCCGCCGCTGAGCGTGCATGGCATAAAGGCGAGTGGGAAAATGAATACCAAGTAGGTGTCGAATATTCTCAAGATTCTAACCATGTAAACAAGAAAGCACTTCACAATGAATGGCAGCGTTTTGCTAACGTATTAGGCCAACGTGAACTTGCGAAACTTGATGCTGCGGGTATTCAATACCGTGTACCAGTACCTGGCGCTAAGATCGAAAATGGTAAACTTGCGATGAACGTAAGCATGCCAGGTCTAACACTACAGTACTCAACGGATGAAGGTAAAACATGGAACACTTATGATGCGAAAGCACAACCAAGTGTGACAGGTAAAGTTGAAATTCGTGCTGTAAGTGGTAATGGTAAACGTTTCAGTCGTGTTACATCACTGTAATCGACTAACAACAATATAAGCTCCGATCATTATATGATCGCGCGATTGCCGACGATGGGATGACCATCGTCGGCTTTTTATTGCGCGTTATTAATTAAATTCACAACTATTGTTTGTTATAACTGCGTTTTTGATTTTTTGCGTAGCGGCATTGAGGTATAGTGTAAAGTCATAGTTCATATTGATGAACTGTACATAATTCTCAATCCTGTAAGTACACGAGGTGTAATAGATGAGTGAATCTGAAGCTCGTCCAACTAACTTTATCCGTCAAATTATTGATACGGATTTAGCAAGTGGCAAACATACAAGCATACATACCCGATTCCCGCCAGAACCGAATGGTTACCTGCATATCGGTCATGCGAAATCTATTTGTTTGAACTTCGGTATTGCTCAGGACTATCAGGGTCAATGTAACTTACGTTTCGATGACACTAACCCTGAAAAAGAAGACATTGAATACGTTGAGTCTATTAAAAATGATGTTAACTGGTTAGGCTTCGAGTGGAGTGGTGAGATTTGTTATTCATCAAACTACTTTGATCAGCTTCATGGGTTTGCCATTGAATTAATTAATAAAGGCTTAGCGTATGTTGATGAGCTAAGTCCTGAGCAAATGCGCGAATATCGCGGTACATTAACGCAAGCGGGTAAGCACAGTCCTTACCGCGATCGTAGTGTCGAAGAAAACTTAGCCTTGTTTGAAAAAATGAAGAACGGCGAAGTTGAAGAAGGCAAAATGTGCCTGCGCGCAAAAATCGATATGGCATCACCATTTATGGTTATGCGTGATCCGGTTATTTACCGTGTTCGTTTTGCAAATCACCATCAAACCGGTGATAAGTGGTGCATTTATCCAATGTACGACTTTACGCATTGTATTTCTGATGCGCTAGAAGGCATTACGCACTCTATCTGTACGCTAGAATTCATGGACAACCGTCGTTTATACGATTGGGTTCTTGAAAATATCACTATTGATTGCACACCACATCAGTATGAATTCAGTCGCCTGAATCTTGAATACACTGTGATGTCTAAGCGTAAGTTAAACCAACTTGTGACTGATAAATTAGTTAACGGTTGGGATGATCCACGTATGCCTACTATTTCTGGTTTACGTCGTCGTGGCTTTACGCCTGGTTCTATGCGTGAATTCTGTAAGCGTATTGGCGTGACTAAGCAAGATAACACCATTGAGATTAGTTCATTAGAATCTTGTATTCGTGATGACCTTAATGAAAATGCATCTCGTGCAATGGCTGTTTTAGATCCTGTTAAAGTTGTTATTGAAAACTTTGACGGTGAGACTGAAACATTAATGGTTGCTAATCACCCGAATAAGCCAGAAATGGGCACGCGTGAGGTTCCATTTAGCCGTGAACTTTATATTGAAGGTGAAGACTTCCGCGAAGAAGCGAACAAGAAGTACAAGCGTTTAGTATTAGGTAAAGAAGTACGTCTACGTGGTGCTTATGTGATTCAAGCTGAGCGTATTGAAAAAGATGCTGAAGGTAATATCACTACTATTTACTGTACTTACGATAAAGATACGCTAGGTAAAAACCCAGCTGACGGTCGTAAAGTAAAAGGTGTTATTCACTGGGTATCTGCTGAGGCGGGTATTGCTGCTGAAATTCGTTTATACGATCGTTTATTTACAGTGCCAAATCCAGGTGCTGCTGATGATTTCGTATCAGTGATTAACCCTGAATCTCTAACGGTATTACACGGCTTTATTGAACCATCATTGGTGACGGCTGAAGCTGAAAAAGCATACCAGTTTGAACGTATTGGTTATTTCTGTGCCGATAACAAAGATTCAAGTGCTGACCATTTAGTGTTTAACCGCACTGTTGGTCTACGTGATACTTGGGCAAAAATTGGTGACTAATTAGTCATTAATATTTGTTAAAAAGCGCCTATTTCAGTGATGGAATAGGCGCTTTTTTTATAATGCTTATTTCTTGTAATAAAAAACCAGTGATATTGATCACTGGTTCTTAGGGTGAAAATAACTAGTCATTGTTATTTTTCATCATGCAACGTTTCATCAGCATTACAGTTGCCGTCTATGCAGTGACCGTAAAGGTATAAGCTGTGATTTGTTAAACGAACATTGAAGCGTGCCGCGATGTCTTTTTGGCGTTGTTCAATCATTTCGTCTGAAAATTCAATTACTTTGCCACAATCAAGACAAACTAAGTGGTCATGATGATGTTGCGTGGCGAGTTCGAATACTGATTTACCACCTTCAAAGTGGTGACGAGTTACAATGCCTGCATCATCAAATTGGTTAAGGACACGGTAAACGGTCGCAAGGCCAATTTCTTCACCGATATCGATGAGTTTTTTATACAGGTCTTCAGCACTGATGTGTTGGCAATCAGGTTGTTGAAGCACTTCTAAAATCTTAAGACGAGGAAGTGTTACTTTAAGACCAGCTTGCTTTAGCGCGTGATTATTATCTGACATCCGATTTTCCTGTTGGCTAGCTGCAAAAATGTTGCAGTAGTCTTTCTCATATAGATTCATTATAAGTGACGCAACGATAACAATAAACCTTAAAAGGTCAGTTATCTAGCAGAAGTGTCACTTTTCTTGAGTTTGCAATATTGTAAATATTATGTAATAAAATAACTTATCATATCCGTTTATATAGTGCGCCGCTTTGTTTGATTACTCGCTGTTTTGTTTAGCTAAGCTAACATTACATTTAGTGTTTTTATTTTGGAGCAGGTAATCACATAATGTTGCTTAGCGGTGATGATTATTTTATGAATTTATATTTTAAATCAAAAAGATAAAAATATCAGGTGAGTAATATTTTGTATGGGATAAGTATGCACAGATTGATTTTCAGACATTAAAAAGATAATGGTTATTTTGCTGTTCTATATTTTTAAAAATTGTATTACTGATATTAAAATTGCATGTTTAGAGTAATGATTATAGAGATAATAAAAAACGCGCTTTAAGCGCGTTTTTTATTGATGCTTTTAACTGCACAGTGCTTAGTCAGCAAGTTCAGCAAGACACATCTCATCAAAGATTTGATTAACCCATTGCTCAACACGCGGTGCTGTTAGCTCTGGTTGACGGTCTTCATCAATACATAAGCCGACAAAGTTTGCATCATCAACGAGTGCTTTTGATGCTTCAAACTCATAGCCAGCAGTTGAGAAATTACCCACAATTGTGCCGCCTTTACTTTCTACGATGTCACGTACTGTACCCATCGCATCACAGAAGTATTCTGCGTAATCTTCTTGGTCACCACAACCAAAGATAGCAACAAGCTTAGTTGAAAAATCAACTTGCTCAAGCTCTGGGAAAAAGTCATCCCAATCGCACTGTGGTTCACCGTAATACCAAGTAGGAATACCTAGTAGTATCAGATCAAAGTTGTCGATATCTTCTTTGCTGCTTTTTGCGATATCTTTTACTTCAACTAGCTTGCTACCTAGTTGCTTCTGAATCATTTTAGCGACAGCTTCGGTGTTACCTGTGTCGCTACCAAAGAAGAGTCCAACGCTCGCCATAGTAGATATTACCTATATTAAATTGTTAACTGCTATTGGGCAGTTTACAGAAATCAGTATAAACGACGCAACGATAATTACTTTTTGCTGGCGATTTGGTGTTTTTTCGCCCAAATATTATCATTGGTGATTGTTGCCCTACATCAAAAGGACATGATAGCTCTTAGTCAATAACGTTAGCTGGTCTAGAGGCTGCTTTAATTGTATTACTATAGAGCAGAAGATAGCAGTAAGCCTACTTTCGTTGCTATCAAACTATAGCGCACTATATCACAGTAGAGTCAGGGGTTTAATAGTTAGTCTTGTCGTCTAATGTAGTTAACCACTGATTCTGATAGTAAGTTATTTATGTTTATTGATTCAAAAATTGATTAATAATGCGATTTACAGTGTCTGGCTTTTCAGCATGAAGCCAATGACCCGTATTGGCAACCACATGTGCTTTAGCGTTAGGGAATTGCGTCATTATCGCATCACGATATTGCGGCTCTATATAATCAGAGAGCTGTCCTTTAATAAATAATGTTTTACCAATGAAAGGCTGAGATGCTGGCTGCCAACCCATAATCGTGGCGTAGTTAGTTATTAATCCCTCGACGTTAAATCGCCATTGATAACCCGTTTCTGTTTTTACTAATGATTTTAATAAAAATTGTCGAACACCTGGATCGTTGATATAACGCGCTAAATATTGTTCAGCTTCATTGCGTTTAGTGATTGCGTGGTGATTAACTTCGCGTAAACCGGTAAATACATTTTGGTGACGGTGACCTTTATATGCTATAGGTGCCATGTCGAGAATAATTAAGTGGTTAACCCGTTGAGGCGCTAATGCTGATAGTGTCATCGCAACCTTACCGCCCATCGAATGACCAACAACATCAAATTGATCAATGGTTAAATGATCAAGAGTATCAATAATGTCTTGAGCCAGATCTTGATAGCTGAATAGATCACTATGTGGAGATAAACCATGGTTACGAAGATCGACGCTGATCACTTGGTAATGGAGTTTTAATTCTCGGGCTAAAAGACCAAGATTATCTGCGCTGCCGAACAAGCCATGGATCAAAACGATCGTTTTACCCTTGCCTTCAGCACGAAAATGAAGATTCACAGGCTATTTTCTCTAGTTAGGTGTGGTATTTACCATAGAGTATAACCTCGGATCAGGCTATAATCGTACCCAGAATTTTAAACGGAATGATAATGAATAATACCATGAAGACTATTGAGGTAGACGAAGAGCTATATCGTTATATCGCTAGCCAAACGCAACATATTGGTGAAAGCGCTTCTGATATTTTACGTCGCTTGCTTATGGTGCCAGAGGAACAATTGCAGCAACCTGAAGTTGTGATGCCTGTTCGTCCTAAAGGGATTGTTGTGAGCAGAGATGCAGGCAATGAGCCAACCATGGATCGCGTTAAAGAAATGCGTACGGTGTTAATTTCAGATGAATTTGCGGCGCAAGAAAAAGCAATTGGCCGTTTTATGCTGATCTTATCTTCTCTTTATCATATTGATGCTGATGGTTTTGCTGAAGCGGCAGCAATTAAAGGGCGTACGCGTGTTTATTTTGCCCATGATGAAGAAACATTGCTCGCAAGTGGTAAAACGACGAAGCCAAAAGCTATCTCAACCACCCCATTTTGGGTGATCACAAATACTAATACTGACCGAAAGCGTCAGATGATTGATCAATTAATGACAAAAATGGGCTTTGGCTCTGATATTATTGATAAAGTTTGTGGTGAGATATAATCACGATTGAGTATTTACAAGGATAAAACAATGGCAATCCATCCTCGTGCGGGTCAACGCGCTCAGCAAGAAGATATGCATAATATTCCAGCGCTTGTTGCTAATTATTTTCTGATTGAGCCTAATGCGACTGATCCGTTACAAAAAGTAGCCTTCGGTACTTCAGGACATCGTGGTACTGCAGATAAAGGTACCTTTAACCAGCATCATATTTGGGCTATTGCTCAAGCAATCGCTGAGGTTCGTCTTGCTAATGGTTTGACTGGACCGCTATTTTTAGGTAAGGATACCCATGCTTTATCTGAGCCTGCATTTACTTCAACATTAGAAGTATTGGTAGCGAATAACGTTACGGTTGTGGTTCAAGAAGGGTTGGGTTATACACCAACCCCTGGCATTTCTTATGCAATTCTTTGTCATAATAAAGAGCATGCTGATAAAGCTGATGGCATTGTCATTACTCCATCGCATAATCCACCGCAAGATGGTGGTATTAAGTATAACCCTGTTCATGGTGGTCCTGCTGAAAGTGAGTTAACTACCGCGATTGAACAGCGCGCTAATGAGATTATTGCTAATGGCATGGTTGACGTAAAGCGTGTATCAATCACAGATGCCTTTGCTTCTAAATTTGTTATTCAGAAAGATTTAGTTGCACCTTATGTAGCTGACTTAGTTAATGTTATTGATATTGATGCTATTCAGAAAGCGAACTTAAAGTTGGGTGTTGATCCTCTTGGTGGTTCGGGTATTGAATATTGGCGTCAGATTGCACAGTACTATGCACTAGACTTAACTTTAGTTAATGAATCTATCGATCCATCATTCCGTTTTATGTCATTGGACAAAGATGGTGTAGTGCGTATGGATTGTTCATCGCCTTACGCGATGGCAGGCTTACTTGCGTATAAAGATAATTATGATTTAGCGTTTGGTAATGATCCTGACTATGACCGTCACGGTATTGTAACGCCCGCTGGTTTGATGAATCCGAATCATTATTTGGCTGTGTGTATTGATTACCTCTTCCGTCACCGTAGTGGTTGGAGTGAGCAAGTTGCGGTTGGTAAAACGTTAGTATCAAGCGCAATTATTGATCGTGTCGTTGCGGCATTAGGTCGCGAATTAGTTGAAGTTCCAGTGGGCTTTAAATGGTTTGTTGATGGCCTATATAACGGTACTTTAGGCTTTGGCGGCGAAGAAAGTGCGGGAGCTTCTTTCTTACGTAAAGATGGTACGCCTTGGTCAACAGATAAAGACGGTATTCTTTTATGTCTACTTGCTGCGGAAATTACGGCAGTAACAGGTAAGAATCCACAACAATATTATGATGAACTTGCCGCTAAATTTGGTAGTTCAGAGTATGCTCGCCTACAAGCTGTTGCTAATAAAGAACAAAAAGCAGTGTTAAGTAAGTTGTCACCAGAAATGGTTGCGGCTAAAACCTTGGCTGGTGAACCTATTCTGGCTCGACTAACACATGCTCCAGGTAATGGTGCAGCGATTGGTGGTTTGAAAGTAACCACTGAAAATGGTTGGTTTGCAGCTCGCCCATCAGGTACAGAAGATATCTACAAAATTTATTGTGAAAGCTTTAAAGGTAAAGAGCATCTAGCCCTTATCGAAAAAGAAGCACAAGATATCGTAAGTAAAGTCTTTGGTGATGCTGGTTTATAATAACTTAGTGTCATAACGGATAATGCATTCGAAAAAACGTCCTAATTACTCTCTTTTTTATTGAAAGAGTATTAGGGCGTTTTTTTATAGCTCGCGATTATGCAGAGGCCAATGATTTGGCATAATAAACCATACGATGTTATTATTATCAATAGCTTGAGTGGGAACAGTAACGTTAGCAATATCAAGTGTTGCTGTTAATTGTGAAAAGAGGGGCGGTGCTATCCATTGACGTTTTTCTAATGTGCGTAGCGTCAGTGCCGATGCTTGTGAACAATAGCACCAATGACCTTTCAAGCTGGTGGGGTTAATAACTATAGAAGAGCCTGATTGAGTCTCTGGCCACGCATCAAATAAACGTCCTTGCATAATTAACCGACGTTGGGTGGGTATTGAATAATCAAGGTGTTCAAAGGCGGGATGTGCGGTAAGTTGCAGCTGATGATCCTGCATTCTATTTGTCTTTTTATCTAAATTATCGTTAGCATTTGGACCTGGCCATTGATGCTGGAAGCATAAATAAAATTTGATAGCCACTTCCCAATGTTCAATTTCATCACTGCAATGGTTATGAACTAAAAAATCAATAGCCCCGACAGTTTGTTGTTGCCACTGTAATTGAATTTCTTCGCCAATCAGGCTGTAATCTGGATGATGAATGATTAATTGTTGCCATAGCCATTGATAATAAAATCCTAAACGGGTGTTACCGTGGTAGTTAACATTCGTCGGAATAATGGCTTTTTTTGAAAATTGGTGTAGCCATTGATTGCTGATGCTGTAATCACCATAAGTAACAAGATTAGGCATCGTCAACAGCGCATGAAAATCAGCGGTCGTTTGATAATTAGAATTATGATTCTGTAACATATTGACACATTCCTCGAAGTAAACGTTTTCTTTACCATTATTGACTAATCATTGACCGAGTTTCTGTAGTATTCTTTCATTTATTGGATTAAAGTACCAATAGGTTTATAAGGTCAGGAGCTAGCAATGTACACCCAGTTTTCAATGACGAATATTATCTCTCGTCGTATTTATACAGTTTTATTAGGATTAGTGTGTTTACCTGTGCTGCTTTTGATTCCTGTTAATAAACGTACACGATTAACCAGTTATATGTACCGATATTGGTCACAGACAAGCACTAAACCATTATGGTTGTCACGACTTGATCATGGTACTCAGCGTCGCTAATGAGTCTATTGAGAATGACAATTTGTTGTTGAAAAAGCTGCCGATGGCGGCTTTTTTTGTATTTATAATAATATAAGCACTGTGGGGGATTGATTTTGTTGATTGAGATTGTCACTAAAGGCTGATATTTTTTGAATAAGATGTTGTAGAGTCAATAGCATAACGTTATTAAAAAAGGATGGGCAATGAATAATCTTAAATTAGAAGCTTTGTTAAATGATTTTTTATCACCACACTTGATGAAAGATTATTGTCCGAATGGATTACAGATAGAAGGTAACGCCGAGATAATTAAAATAATTACGGGTGTTACTGCTTGTCAGGCATTGATTGATCGTGCCATTGCAGAACATGCAGATGCTATTCTTGTTCATCATGGTTTTTTCTGGAAAGGAGAGTCTGCTGAAATTCGAGGAATGAAATATCGTCGTATTAAAGCATTGATTGAGAATGGCATTAATCTTTACGCCTATCATCTACCCCTCGATGTACATCAACAGGTGGGTAATAACGTTCAGTTAGCGCAGCGTCTTGGGTTAGATATTAGTGGTGGATTAGAAATTAATAACCCTCGTTCAATTGCTATTTATGGTGAACTTGATACGCCATTAACAGGGGAAGAGTTTGCAGCGCGTATTGCGATGGCATTGCAACGTGAACCACTACATATTGGTGATAATGCACCAGCACTAATAAAAAAAGTGGGTTGGTGTACTGGTGGTGGTCAAGATTATATTGAACTTGCGGTAGAGCAAGGTTGTGATGCGTTTATTTCTGGCGAAGTCTCTGAACGAACAACCCATATTGCACGTGAACTTGGCATTCATTATTTTGCAGCAGGGCATCATGCGACAGAACGTTATGGTGTTAAGGCATTAGGTGAATGGCTAGCAAAAGAACATGGTTTTGATGTTGAATTTATAGATATTAATAATCCAGTATAACAAATTGCAGTGATTGGTATTATTTCCAAAATGGTGTAATAACCTATCATTAATAGAATAAAAAAGGTTGAGCCTTAGTCTCAACCTTTTTTATTCTGCTCGAACCTCGAACCTCGAACCTCGAACCTCGAACCTCGAACCTCGAACCTCGAACCTCGAACCTCGAACCTCGAACCTCGAACCTCAGTTATTCACGTTCATGGAGAGGTTTAAACTCTCGTTGTGAATAACCCGTATAAAGCTGACGTGGACGACCAATACGGTTCGTCGGATCACTGTGCATTTCGTTCCAATGCGCAATCCAGCCAATAACACGTGACATCGCAAAAATAACCGTAAACATTGATACTGGAATACCAATCGCTTTAAGGATAATACCCGAGTAGAAATCAACATTCGGATATAGCTTTTTACTGACAAAGTATTCATCCGACAGTGCAATACGTTCAAGTTCCATTGCAACATCAAGTAATGGATTGTCAATCTTTAGTTCGTCAAGTACTTCGTGACAGGCTTCACGCATGACTGTTGCACGTGGGTCATAGTTTTTATATACCCGATGTCCAAAGCCCATTAAGCGGAATGGATCATCTTTATCTTTAGCGCGCTCAATAAACTCAGGAATATTTTCTACGCAACCAATCTCTTCAAGCATTTTTAGACAAGCTTCATTAGCGCCGCCGTGTGCAGGCCCCCAAAGTGATGCAATACCCGCTGCAATACAAGCAAATGGGTTAGCACCAGACGATCCGGCTAAACGAACCGTTGAGGTTGATGCATTTTGTTCGTGGTCAGCATGAAGGGTGAAAATTTTATCCATTGCTCGAGAAACAATAGGGCTAACTTCGTACTCTTCACATGGCGTAGCAAACATCATATGTAGGAAGTTCTCTGCATAATCAAGGTCATTACGCGGATAAATAAATGGCTGACCAGTGGTGTATTTATGACACATTGCCGCCAAAGTAGGCATTTTTGATAGTAGTCTAAAAGCGGTTATTTCACGGTGAAGATCATTATTAATATCTAATGAATCATGGTAGAACGCTGATAATGCACCGACAACACCACACATAATTGCCATTGGATGGGCATCACGGCGGAAGCCATGGAAGAAACTCGCAATTTGTTCATGAACCATGGTGTGACGTGTAACGGTAGTACGGAATTGTTCATATTCAGCACGGGTAGGTACTTCACCATAAAGCAGAACGTAACAAACTTCTAAGTAATCAGCATTATTCGCTAATTGATCGATAGGAAAGCCACGATGTAACAAAATTCCTTTATCACCATCAATATACGTGATTTGAGATTCACATGAGGCTGTCGCTAGAAAACCTGGATCAAATGTAAAAAAACCGCTTGCGCCTAGTTTTCGCACATCGATTACATCTTGGCCCTCTGAGCCCTCGATAATCGGCAGTTCGATAGGTGCTTTCCCTTCTATATGAAGAGTAGCTTTCTTATCTGCCATAACAATCTCCTTTGTTATTTGTAGAATCCTGAATCCGAAACGGATGTATATTTGTTGTACCGCCAGGTAAGCCAATTGTCAATTTTTGTATTCATTAATGTGCAGTTGTTAATAACTTTTCTATATTTGTGTGTTTTTTGTGAACTTGGCGTGTAATAACATGTAACTAGGTTTGTTTTTGAATGTTACGCTAGGTATAGTTACGTTGATATTTGGTTGTAGTATAGATGAAATGTTGTTAATGGACTGCGTAAGGAATGCGGTTGAAAGACAAAGCGATTATATTGCTCAACACTTTGCTTTTAATGATAGCGTAGCATTTTTTAACTGTTTCTTGATGGCTCACTATAGAAACAATCAATGCGTTTAATAAAAATAAAATGCTTTAATAAAGCTGAGTGAGCAAAATGTGAAAGTAAAGAAACCTCGACCAGTTAACCTCGACTTACAAACTATGTGTTTTCCTTTAACGGCGATCGCATCAATCCTACATCGAGTATCGGGCGTGATTACGTTCGTTGCTATCGCTATTTTATTATGGCTCCTGAACTTGTCTTTATCTTCTCCCGACGGTTTCTCTACAGCTGTCAGTATTACTGACAGTGGGATAGTGACGTTTGTATTATGGGGAATATTAACTGCACTGTTTTATCATATTGTTCTAGGTATTCGTCACTTATTGATGGATCTGGGGTATTTTGAAGAAATGGATATAGGTATTACGAGTACCAAAGTGAGCTTTATTATTGTGGCCATATTATCCTTATTTGCAGGAGTATTAGTATGGTAGCCAATGTCTCTTCTGTTGGACGTAATGGTGTGCATGATTTTATTTTAATCCGTGTAACTGCCATTATTCTGACGTTATATACTCTTTATTTAGTAGGTTTTTTTGCGTTTGGCCCTGAAATAACCTTTGTTTCTTGGCAAGCATTTTTTGGGCAACTGACCACTAAAGTTTTTACTCTGCTCGCTTTGGTATCCATTTTAATTCATGCGTGGATTGGTTTATGGCAAGTACTGACTGATTACATTAAACCTGCAGTATTAAGAGCTTGTTTGCAGTTTGTTATTGTCACGATTCTATTTATTTATCTATTTTCAGGTTTCTTCATTGTGTGGGGTGTGTAGTGGTTATTGCTATTCGTGAATTTGATGCGGTTGTTATCGGTGCTGGTGGTGCAGGTATGCGCGCCGCACTACAAATATCAGAACAAGGCTTAAAATGTGCCTTGTTATCAAAAGTATTTCCTACCCGTTCTCATACAGTGTCGGCACAAGGAGGGATCACTGTTGCATTAGGTAATTCGCATCCTGATAACTGGCAATGGCATATGTACGATACCGTTAAAGGTTCTGATTATATTGGTGATCAGAATGCGATTGAATATATGTGTAAAAATGGACCTAAGTCTGTCATTGAACTTGAAAAAATGGGCTTACCTTTTTCTCGGTTTGATGATGGAAGTATTTATCAGCGTCCATTTGGTGGTCAATCAAAAGAGTTTGGTGGTGAGCAAGCGGCACGTACTGCAGCCGCAGCTGATCGAACTGGCCATGCATTGCTCCATACGCTTTATCAGCAAAACATTAAACATAAAACCACAATATTTTCTGAGTGGTATGCCCTTGATTTAGTTAAAAATGAAGATGGCGCTATTTTGGGTTGTACTGCTTTGTGCATGGAAACGGGTGAAGTGTGTTACTTCAAAGCTAAAGCGACAATTTTAGCTACTGGTGGTGCTGGGCGTATTTATGCATCAACCACTAATGCCCATATTAATACGGGTGATGGTGTCGGTATGGCATTGCGTGCTGGTGTACCAATGCAAGATATGGAAATGTGGCAATTCCATCCGACGGGTATTGCAGGCGCTGGCGTATTAGTGACTGAAGGTTGTCGTGGTGAAGGGGGTTATTTACTTAACAAAGACGGCGAACGCTTTATGGAGCGTTATGCGCCAAATGCCAAAGATTTAGCTGGTCGTGATGTAGTTGCTCGCTCAATGATGGTTGAAATTCGAGAAGGACGTGGATGCGATGGCCCATGGGGTCCTCACTTGAAGTTAAAACTTGATCACTTAGGTAAAGACGTACTTGAATCGCGCTTACCAGGTATTTGTGAGTTATCACGTACATTTGCGCATATTGATCCGGTTAAAGAGCCTATTCCCGTAATTCCAACCTGTCATTACATGATGGGTGGTGTGCCAACTCAAGTATCAGGCCAAGCATTGAAACAAAATGCAGCAGGTGTTGATGAAGAAATTCGAGGTTTGTTTGCCTGTGGTGAAATAGCATCAGTATCAGTGCATGGTGCTAATCGTTTAGGTGGCAATTCATTACTTGATTTAGTTGTCTTTGGACGGGCAACAGGCCTGCATTTAGGTCAAACATTATTAGCGCAAGCCGATGCAACACCCGCGACAGATGCTGATATTGAAGCGTCTCTTGCTCGTCTTAATCGCTGGAACAATACCCAAGAAGGCGAAGACCCGGTTCAAATTCGTAAAGATTTGCAAGCGTGTATGCAAAATAACTTCTCAGTATTTAGAGAGGGCGAGGCAATGGCTGCGGGCTTGGAAGAACTTAAAGTGATTCGTAAACGTTTGCAGCATGCACGATTAGATGATACTTCAACCGAGTTTAATACTCAGCGTATTGAATGTTTAGAATTAGATAACCTCATGGAAACCGCAATGGCAACAGCGATTGCCGCTAATTACCGTACTGAAAGTCGTGGTGCTCATGCTCGATTTGATTTTCCCGATCGTGATGATACAAATTGGTTATGCCATTCTATTTATAATCCAGAAACAGAAGCGATGACGAAACGTGATGTCAATATGGCACCGATTCATCGTGAAGCGTTTCCGCCGAAAGCGCGTGTTTATTAACGGGAGATCACCACGATGAAACTGAATTTTTCAATTTACCGTTACAACCCAGATGCTGATGATGTTCCGTATATGCAAGATTATCAGCTTGATGTACCTGATGGCTCAGATATGATGGTACTAGACGCGTTAATTTTACTTAAAGAACAAGATGCTAGCTTGTCTTTCCGTCGCTCTTGCCGTGAGGGAGTGTGTGGTTCTGATGGTATTAATATGAATGGTAAGAATGGTTTAGCTTGTATTACGCCATTATCAGCTTTAATTAATACCAGTGCGATTGTTATTCGTCCGTTACCAGGGTTGCCCGTGATTCGTGATTTAATCATTGATATGGGCCAGTTCTACAGTAACTATGAAAAAGTAAAACCATTTCTAATTGATAATGCCACTCTTCCGCCTGCAAGAGAAAATCTGCAATCACCTGAAGATCGTGCGCAGTTAGATGGTCTATATGAATGTATTATGTGTGCCTGTTGCTCAACCGCATGCCCATCATTTTGGTGGAATCCTGATAAGTTTATTGGCCCCGCCGGTTTATTGGCGGCCTATCGATGGTTAATTGATAGCCGTGATACGGCAACGGATGAAAGATTATCTGATCTCGATGATGCATTTAGTGTTTTTCGTTGCCATGGCATAATGAACTGTGTAAATGTTTGTCCTAAGGGATTAAATCCCACCAAAGCGATTGGACACATAAAATCTATGCTGCTTAAGCGAGCAGTTTAAAAATATCGATATGTTAGTGAGTCAATGTTGTTTGCAAGACTCACTAACCGGAATGCTCGGTATTAGACCGATGCCAATGGCGATAAATCAGTAGTTAAGGGAAAATAATGCAGAATAGCGTTATGAAGGCATGGCTTGAGTCTTCACATTTAGCTGGCGCCAACGCAACTTATATAGAAGATCTTTACGAGTTGTATCTTAGCGATCCAGAGTTAGTTGATATCCAATGGCAAAAAGTATTTGTTGATCTGCCTATTGTTAATAACGTAATTATTGAACAGCCTCACTCTCGTGTACGTGATTACTTTAGACGTCTAGCAAAAGAAACCCATTTTTTAAGTGCTGTCGTTAACGATCCTGATGTTGATGCTAAGCAAGTTAAAGTATTGCAGTTAATCAATGCTTATCGTTTTCGTGGTCATCAAAATGCCAATCTAGATCCCTTGGGGTTATGGCAACGTGATCATGTTGCTGATCTCGATCCTGAGTTTCACTCGTTAACCGCTGATGACTTCAATGAAACATTCAATGTTGGTTCGTTTGCGATTGGCCAAGAAACCATGAAACTCAGTGAAATATATGCCGCACTTAAAAAGACCTATTGTGGGTCAATTGGTGCTGAATATATGCATATTACTGATACTGATGAAAAACGTTGGATCCAACAGCGACTTGAATCAGTCATGGGTACAGGGTCTTTTACTGCTGAAGAACAATTGTGTTTTCTTGATGAATTAACGGCAGCTGAAGGTCTTGAGCGTTATTTAGGTGCAAAATTCCCAGGAGCAAAACGTTTCTCATTAGAAGGTGGCGATGCCATGATTCCAATGATGAAAGAGTTAATTCGTCATGCAGGCTCACAAGGTGTGCGTGAAGTAGTTGTGGGCATGGCTCACCGTGGCCGCTTAAATATGTTAGTTAACGTATTAGGTAAAAAGCCGCAAGATTTATTTGATGAATTTGCAGGTAAACATGGTGAAAGTTGGGGAACCGGTGATGTGAAATATCATCAAGGTTTTTCTGCTGATTTTGCAACCCCTGGTGGTGATGTTCATCTAGCATTAGCATTTAACCCATCACACCTTGAGATTGTAAATCCAGTGGTTGTCGGTTCAGTGCGAGCACGACAAGATCGTTTAGGTGATGATACTGGCGATAAAGTGTTGCCGATTACTATTCACGGTGATTCAGCTATTGCAGGTCAAGGTGTTGTTGCTGAAACCTTTAATATGTCTCAAGCGCGTGGTTATAGTGTTGGCGGTACGGTTCGTATTGTTATCAATAACCAAGTGGGTTTTACGACGTCAAACCCACAAGATACACGCTCAACTGAATACTGTACTGATATTGCTAAAATGGTACAGGCGCCTATTTTCCACGTAAATGCGGATGATCCTGAAGCGGTTGCTTTTGTGACGCGACTGGCGTTTGATTATCGCCATGAGTTTAAGCGTGATGTGGTGATTGATTTGGTCTGTTATCGCCGTCATGGTCATAACGAAGCTGATGAACCCAATGCTACCCAGCCATTGATGTATCAAAAAATTAAAAAGCACCCAACGCCACGTAAATTATATGCTGACTATTTAACTGAAATTGGTGCGTTTGGTTTAGATATCGCAACAGGTTTAGTGAATGAATATCGTGATGCATTAGATCGTGGTGAGTGTGTTGTTAAAGAATGGCGACCAATGAAATTACATTCTGTCGATTGGGCTCCTTATTTAGGTCATGACTGGACAATTGATTGGAACAGTAAAGTTGATGAGCAGCGTTTGCAAGAGCTTGGTAGTCGTTTATGCCAATATCCAGCCAGTCATCAATTACAAAGCCGCGTTCAAAAAATTTATAACGATCGCTTAGCCATGTTTGCGGGTGAGAAAGCCTTTGATTGGGGGATGGCTGAAAACTTGGCGTATGCAACATTGGTTGATGAAGGGCATCGAATCCGTATTACTGGCCAAGATTCAGGTCGAGGTACGTTTTTCCACCGTCATGCGGTATTACATAATCAAGAAGATGCCAGTACCTATATTCCATTAACTCATATTCACAATGGTCAAGGGCCATTTGAAGTGATTGATTCAGTGTTATCTGAAGAAGCTGTGCTTGCGTTTGAATATGGTTATGCAACCGCTGAGCCCAGTGGTTTAACTATCTGGGAAGCGCAGTTTGGTGATTTTGCTAATGGTGCTCAAGTGGTGATTGATCAATTTATTAGTTCTGGCGAACAAAAGTGGGGCCGGATGTGTGGTTTAACCATGCTATTGCCTCATGGATATGAAGGTCAAGGCCCTGAACATTCATCGGCACGTCTTGAACGCTATTTACAATTATGTGCTGAACAGAATATGCAAGTAGTTGTGCCATCAACACCTGCTCAAGTTTATCATATGATTCGCCGTCAAGTTGTACGTCCAATGCGCCGTCCTCTGATTGTAATGTCACCTAAGTCATTGTTGCGTCATCCATTGTGTACATCGACATTGGATGAATTGGCGAACGGTACTTTCTTCGCTGCCATTGGTGAGGTGGATGAATTACCCGCTCAAAACGTACAGCGGGTGGTATTCTGTTCAGGTAAAGTGTATTACGATTTGTTAGAGCAACGCCGTAAAAATGAACAGACGAATGTTGCAATTGTGCGGATTGAACAATTGTATCCTTTCCCGAAAGAAGATGTTGAAGCGGCTATTGCAGATTATAAACATGTAACAGATTTCGTGTGGTGTCAGGAAGAACCTCAAAATCAAGGGGCATGGTATTCTAGTCAACATAATTTCTATTCTGCTTTACCTGCCGGATCACTATTACGTTATGCCGGACGTCCAGCATCAGCATCACCCGCTGTAGGGTATATGTCTGTACACTTGAAACAACAAAAAGCGTTAGTTGAAGACGCATTAACTATTGAATCTCAAGACCATTCTAATAATTAGAACGAGAACAAAAGGACAATACCGATATGACAATCGAAATTCTGGTTCCTGACCTTCCGGAATCTGTTGCTGATGCAACTGTAGCCACATGGCACAAACAACCCGGTGACACTGTTACTCGTGATGAGGTCTTGGTTGACATTGAAACTGATAAAGTTGTACTTGAAGTTCCGGCTCCTGAAGATGGTGTGTTAGAGGCTATTTTTGAGATAGAAGGGACAACAGTATTAACTCGGCAATTGATTGGTAAAATCAGAGTTAATGCTGTTGCAGGCGAACCAACATTAGATGTGTTGGCTGATGCTGAATCATCGCCAAATAAACGTAATACAGCGTCATTAAACGAAGAAAATAGCGAAGCATTAAGCCCTGCTGTGCGCCGTTTATTAGGTGAACATGGTATTGCGGCTGAAAAAGTAAAGGGTACCGGTGTTGGTGGACGTATTACTCGTGAAGATGTTGATACTTACTTGAAAAATATTGTAGCAGTCGCTGCGACACCAAAAACAGTGGAAGCTAAAATTGAGCATGAATTACCTTTAGCGCACCGCAGTGAAAAGCGTGTACCAATGACACGATTACGTAAGCGCGTTGCTGAACGTTTGCTGGAAGCGAAAAACAGTACCGCCATGTTAACAACATTTAATGAAGTTAATATGAAGCCAATTATGGATCTGCGTAAGCAATATAAAGATGTGTTTGAGCAGCGCCATGGTATTCGTCTTGGCTTTATGTCGTTCTATGTGAAGGCGGTTGTTGAAGCATTAAAGCGCTACCCAGAAGTGAATGCATCGATTGATGGTGATGACATTGTTTATCATAACTTCTTTGATATTAGCATTGCCGTCTCAACACCTCGTGGTTTAGTTACCCCCGTGTTGCGAGATTGTGATAAGTTAAGTTTGGCTGAGATTGAAAAAGGTATTCGTGACTTAGCGCTTAAAGGTCGTGATGGTAAATTAACGGTTGATGATCTTATTGGTGGTAATTTTACCATTACTAACGGCGGGGTATTTGGTTCGTTAATGTCAACGCCAATTATTAACCTACCTCAAGCGGCTATCTTAGGTATGCATAAAATCCAAGATCGTCCGATGGCAGTTAATGGTCAAGTTGAAATTTTGCCAATGATGTACCTTGCACTTTCTTATGATCATCGTTTAGTTGATGGTCGTGAATCTGTGGGTTATTTAGTAACAATTAAAGAATTACTTGAAGATCCAACCCGTTTATTACTCGACGTATAAAGGACTAAATAGTTAACCGAATCAGTGCTCATTATTCGGTTAACTTCCTTCCCGTTTAATGAAAACAGTAAATATGACGTAGTGATGAAGAGGTATCAAAGAATATCTCAAATGGATTTAATGAGTCCCAAAGGGATAAAACATTATGAATTTGCACGAGTATCAAGCAAAACAACTATTCGCTGAATATGGTTTACCTGTGCCAGAAGGCTATGCTTGTGATACCCCACAAGAAGCAGCAGAAGCAACAGGTAAAATTGGCGGTGAAAAATGGGTGGTAAAATGTCAAGTTCACGCTGGTGGTCGAGGAAAGGCTGGTGGTGTTGAGCTACATGATAACAAAGAAGGTATTAAGCAATTTGCTCAACGTTGGTTAGGTAAAAACTTAGTGACTTACCAGACGGATGCTATGGGTCAACCCGTAACAAAAGTATTGGTAGAAGCTGCATCTAGTATTGCGACCGAATTATATCTTGGCGCAGTTGTTGATCGTAGTTCACAGCGTATTGTTTTCATGGCATCGACAGAAGGTGGTGTGGAAATTGAAAAAGTAGCTGAAGAAACACCTCATCTCATTCATAAAGTAGCGATAGATCCTTTAGTGGGACCTCAACCTTATCAAGGGCGAGAATTAGCTTTTAAACTCGGTTTACAAGGCGATCAAGTAAAACAATTTACCACGATATTTTTAGGGCTTGGTAAGATGTTTGCTGAGTGTGATCTAGCATTGCTTGAAGTGAATCCTCTTATTATTACGGGGAACGGTACACTTCTCTGTTTAGATGGCAAAGTGAATGTTGATGCGAATGCATTATATCGCCAGCCTAAATTACGCCAAATGCATGATGCTTCACAAGAAGATGAACGAGAAGCCCATGCTGCACAGTGGGAGCTTAATTACGTTGCACTTGACGGTAATATTGGCTGTATGGTCAATGGTGCTGGTTTAGCGATGGGAACGATGGATATTGTTAATCTTCATGGTGGTCATCCAGCAAACTTTTTAGATGTTGGTGGTGGTGCAACCAAAGAACGCGTCACAGAAGCGTTTAAAATTATTCTTTCAGACAGTAATGTAAAAGCCGTTTTAGTGAATATTTTTGGCGGTATTGTACGTTGTGATTTGATTGCTGACGGTATCATTGGTGCTATTGCAGAAGTCGGTGTGAAAGTGCCGGTTGTGGTACGTCTTGAAGGTAATAATGCTGAAGTTGGCACTGCAAAACTGGCTGATAGTGGTCTCAATATTATTGCTGCCACTTCGTTAACAGAAGCCGCTGAGAAAGTTGTTGCTGCTGCGGAGGGTAAATAATGTCGATACTTATTAATAAAGATACTAAAGTCATTTGCCAAGGTTTTACTGGTAGCCAAGGTTCATTTCATTCAGAACAAGCGCTTGCTTACGGTACACAACTTGTCGGCGGTGTGTCTCCGGGAAAAGGTGGCATGATGCATCTGGGCTTACCTGTATTTAATACAGTCCGTGATGCGGTTAAAGCAACGGGCGCAACGGCAACCGTCATTTATGTACCTGCTCCTTTTTGTAAAGATGCGATTTTAGAAGCCATTGATGCAGGTGTTGAGCTGATTGTTACTATTACTGAAGGTATTCCGACCTTAGATATGCTGGATGTTAAAGTACGTTTAGATGCTAAAGGCGTACGTATGATCGGCCCTAACTGCCCAGGTATTATTACACCGGATGAGTGTAAGATTGGGATCATGCCCGGTCATATTCATAAAGCAGGTAAAGTGGGTATTGTTTCACGATCAGGAACTTTAACGTATGAAGCCGTAAAGCAAACAACCGATGAAGGCTTTGGTCAATCAACGTGTGTTGGTATCGGTGGTGATCCGATTCCTGGCTCTAATTTTATTGATATTCTTGAAATGTTTGAAAAAGATCCGGCGACAGAAGCGATTGTAATGATTGGTGAAATTGGTGGTACTGCAGAAGAAGAAGCAGCTGTATATATTAAAGCCAATGTTACTAAACCTGTAGTGTCATATATTGCAGGTGTTACTGCGCCTGAAGGTAAACGTATGGGCCATGCTGGTGCAATTATTTCAGGTGGGAAAGGGACTGCAGAAGAAAAATTTGCAGCCCTTGAAGCTGCGGGTGTAAAAACGGTCCAAAGCTTGGCTGATATTGGTAAGGCATTACGCGAAGTGACCAATTGGTAAGTTAATATTGAGTATAACGTTTAGTGCATAAAAATTAAGTTAATAAAAACCCGCTTACACAATTGTGTTGCGGGTTTTTTATTGGTGATTTTTATGTAATGAATACGGTTAGCGTTGGGTCGGCTTAAATTGACTTAACATAAATAGTGCTGCGGCCGATACCACGACGGAAGGGCCAGCAGGAGTATCATAGTGCCATGACATTGCCAGTCCAAGTACCACTGAAATTGAACCAATAATAGAGGCAATAACGGCCATTGATTCAGGACTCTGAGCGAAACGTCGCGCTGTTGCTGCTGGAATAATTAACAGTGAGGTGATGATTAAAGCACCCACAAATTTCATCGCGACAGCGATCACCATACCGACCATTAACATTAATAATAATCGCATTAAATCAACATTGACGCCTTCAACTTGTGCCATTTCTTCGCTGATGGTCATTGATAATAATGGTCGCCATAAGTAGATAAGTAATGCGATCACAATCGTGCCACCGCCATAAATCCACATTAGGTCGTTGGTCGTAACAGCCAGTAAATCACCAAACAAATACGCCATTAAATCAATACGAACATTGTCTAAAAAGCTCACCGCGACTAAGCCAAGTGATAATGCACTATGGGCTAAAATACCAAGTAGGGTATCTGTTGCAACATAACGTTGCTTTTGTAAGGTTACCAAAATAACCGCGAGGACTAAGCAGCAAATAACTAACGCAAGGTTTAAGTTAATATTAAACAAAAATCCTAAAGCTATGCCCAGTAATGACGCATGCGACAGCGTATCACCAAAATAAGCCATTTTTCGCCATACAACAAATGATCCCAAAGGACCTGCTAATAAGGCAATCCCAATACCCGCAATTAATGCGGGAAGTAGAAACTCAATCATTATTTATTATTATCCTGATGATTATTACAGCACGTTGATGGTGTTGTTGAATCACCGTGTTGGTGGTTATGCTGATGTTGGTATAACGCAAGTTGTTCACTGGCTTGACGGCCAAATAATGCAATATATTTAGGGTGGTTGGTCACACTAAATGGGCTGCCAGAGCAACATATATGATGTTGTAAACAAATTACTTTATCGGTTTTTGCCATGACCAGATGTAAATCATGTGAAACCATTAATATTGCACAATTGAGTAAATCACGTAATTGCTGAATTAAGCGATATAGCTCTAATTGTCCCGTCACATCAACCCCTTGAACGGGTTCATCTAAGACTAATAAATCAGGTTTTTGTAACAATGCACGAGCTAATAATACCCGTTGCATTTCACCACCTGATAAACGGTGCATGTCACTATCAATTAAGCGTGAACCGTTAACCATGGTCAATGCTTCTTGGCGTTGTTCCAATGAATAACGACCAGCTAAACGCATAAATCGATCGACGGAAAGTGGCAACGTACTATTAAGGTGTAGTTTTTGTGGTACATAACCAATGCGAATTCCTTTCTGACGAATGACTTTTCCTAATGTTGGTTTTTGTAATCCAGTGATTACTTTAACTAGCGTGGATTTACCTGCGCCATTAGGACCAATAAGAGTTGTGATTTCACCACGCTCTAATTTGAGTGCAACATTATCTAAAACATTACGTCCAGAGAAGGCCACTGTGAGTGATTGTAATTCTACTAATGTTGTCATAAAGCATGCTTAAAATAAGAGTTTGTCAAAATGTTATGTTATATTATAACATCTATGTTTTACATGTGTTACTGTTAATACGCGCCGATTATAGCCAATAGAGAAAAATTTCTTTACTGATAATCAATAATTTTTGTTTTTATATTTTATGGGAAAAATCATGCACCGTTTAACTTCTCTATTTTGTGCTACTGCTCTTGTTGCTTCTGGCTCGGCATTAGCATCTGATACCTTTAATGTGGTGACTACTGTTAAGCCCTTAAATCTTATTGTTAGTGAATTAACTCAAGGTGTAGCAACCAGTGAGTTTGTTATTCCATCAGGATCATCACCACACGATTATGCATTACGTCCCTCTGATGTTAGAAAGTTAAAACAAGCCGATCTTGTGGTTTGGGTTGGACCTGAATTAGAGTCATTTTTAGTTAAAACAATGGCATCAAAACCTGAAAATATTGCATTGAGTCAACAACATGAGATTAACTTTCGTTATTATGCGGAAGATGAGCAAGAACATGCAGGACATGAAACTGAAATTGAAGCAGATCACGCGCATGAAGGACATGATCATGCATCTGAACATGAAGGGCATCACCATAACCATAATGGAATCGACCCTCATTTATGGCTAGGACCAGATCAAGCAGTGCAAGCAGCAAATGTCATAACTAAGGCATTGATCAAGTATGACCCGTTGCATAAAAATACATATACAGCTAATCTTTCTACATTCACAACAGAAGTTCAGTTAGCGGTTACTCAGCTTAATAAGCAGTTAAAACCATTAAGTGATAAAGGTTATTATGTTTTTCATGATGGCTATGGCTATTTTGAGCAACAATTTAAGTTAGATAATCTGGGACACTTTACCGTTGAACCTGATCGTCGTCCGGGCGCTAAAACATTATTATCTATTCGTGAAGCATTAAAAAACAACCAAGCGTATTGTGTTTTTAGTGAGCCACAATTTTCGCCTGCTGTTGTGAAGTCTGTAACCAAAGGAACGAATGTTAAAATAGGGACTCTTGACCCAATGGCAACGGATATCGTTGAGGGCAAGGGGGGATATGTCCGTTTTCTGAATGAACTTGGAGAACGATTTAGTAAGTGTCTTAATTAATCATGAAATATTATATCGCTACGGTTGCATCATTGAAGATGTTATCGCTGCAGCATAAAATTGCGTTATTCTCAACCACTGTTTTGATGGTGGCTGCTATTGCATGGCAGCCATCTAAACATACAATCCCTTTCCCCAGTTTTAAAAAGCCAGCCCCGATTAGTGTGCCAATTAATCTTACGGGGCTTGAGTTGTCAGAATCCGAGAGTGAACCTCTGGGTGCATCTTTAGATCAAAATGATCCTCAATTTCAGGCTCCAAAAGATGAAATTGAACAACAATTAGTACAAGCCCACGCAGAAACAGAATCTAAACATCGAGTTTCATCTGGGGAAACCTTAGGGGCTATATTTTCTCAATATGGTTTACCTATATCAGAGATGTACCGTTTAATTGATGCTAATAAATCAGTACAACAGTTACGTGTAGGACAAGTATTAGAATGGGAAGTTGATGCTGACGGTAAGTTGACTTCGCTGAGTATTATTCGTAGTAAAAAAGTGACGGATACTTATACCCTAACTAAAAAAGGGTATACCTATAAAGAAGTTGAACAAAAAGGTGATATTAAGCCAGTGATATTAACTGGACGTGTCTCGGGTAGTTTTTATAATTCTGCACATGATGCCGGGTTAACGCCAACCCAAATTGGTAATGTAGTTAAAGCGTTACAGTGGAAGATGAACCTTGGTCGCG
The DNA here is from genome assembly GCF_002849605.1 of Photobacterium carnosum. GTDB lineage: Bacteria > Pseudomonadota > Gammaproteobacteria > Enterobacterales > Vibrionaceae > Photobacterium > Photobacterium carnosum. The sequence goes on along the minus strand of NZ_NPIB01000001.1, from coordinate 351,723 downwards.
ATGCGCATAAAGGTGATTCATTTGGGGTGGTATTAGATCGTGAATTTATTGATGGTAAAGCGGTGGGTAAAGGTAAAATTAATGCATTTTACTATAAAAGCCAACGTCGAGGACATTCAATATTTATTGTTCGTGGGGCTGATGACCAATTTTATGATCAAGATGCGCGTAGTTTGAACCGTGGTTTTAAACGGATACCAACGCTTAAATCATACCGAATTAGTTCATCATTTAATCCAAATCGTCTACATCCGATCACCAAACGTCGCTCGCCACATAATGGTACTGATTTTGCGGTTCCTGTTGGCACTACTATTCTCGCTGCTGGTGATGGAGTGGTGGTTAAATCACAGTATCACTCGCTCGCGGGCAACTATATTGTGATCAAACATGGGCGTGAATATGTGACTCGTTATTTGCATTTAAGTAAACGCCAAGTCAACGTGGGCGATAAAGTTAAAATGGGACAACGGATTGCAAAAAGTGGTAATACTGGGCGCTCAACAGGACCACATTTACATTTTGAATTACTCAAGAATGGGCGACCAGTCAATGCAATGAAAGTGCCGTTGCCACAAGCCGAGCCGCTAAGAGGTAGTACTCGAACTCAATTTATGCGTAATGTTAAAGCGTATAAAAAGCAATTAAACATAAAAATGCCAAGTTAATATAAATATAAAAAGTTATTCTTAAAAGCGTATCGAAAGGTACGCTTTTTTTGTTGGCGTTAAAAACAAATGATAAGTGATAAAAATGCTAAATTATTGGTTATTTATGTCAAAATAGTACACTTAATAAGTGATAACTATTATTTAAGTTCAGGCATGAAATAATTGATTTAAGACAAGACTAATTTCGTATCAAAGTGTAAAATCCTCCATATCGTAATGTAAATAATTCTTATTAAGGTAGCCATTTAGTTATGAAACTGTCAGATATGTCGTGTGGTCACAGCGGTACAGTGATTAATATGTCTGCGTTACCTGTAGTAACGCGTAAAAAATTAATGGTTATGGGGTTATTACCACATACAGAAATTACTGTTATTCGTTTAGCACCATTAGGTGATCCTCTTCAGGTACGAGTGCGTGGTGTTGACATTGCAATCCGCAAAAAAATTGCTGAAGATATAGAAGTTGAGGTTAAATAATGCAATATGACATTCTTACCGTTGGTAACCCGAATAGCGGTAAAACAACACTGTTTAATGGACTAACAGGTTCAAAACAGCAGGTGGGTAACTGGGCTGGTGTCACTGTTGAAAAGAAGACTGGTTTCTATCAACATAATGGTGATGATTTCTCTCTTACCGATCTTCCCGGCATTTATAACCTTGATAGTGCGAATGATGCTAACAGTCTTGATGAAGCAATTGCATCCCGAGCAATTTTAACAACACCAGCCGATATTATTATTAACGTTGTTGATGCGTCATCGCTTGAACGTAGTTTATACATGACGTTACAACTGCGTGAATTAGGTCGACCAATGGTGGTTGTACTTAATAAAATGGATGTATTGAAGCGTCAACAACAGGTATTAGATCTTAAAGCATTAGAAAAAGCATTAGGTTGTCCGGTTGTTGCATTATCTGCTAATAACATGGAACGAATTGGCGAATTTAAATCTAAACTTCATAAAATGCTAATTCAAGGGGTTATTGTTTCTGATTTTTCACTAGATTATGGTGATGATTTTGAAGCGGCGGTTGAACAATTAAAACCATTATTTCTTCATGATGAAAAACTAAATCCTCGCGCTCAATCAATTAGAGTGTTAGAAAATGATACGTTAGTTATTTACACGTTATCAGAAGAACATAAGCAACAAGCCTGTACTATTCGCAGTAAAATGCTGGAACTGGTTGATCCTGATATTCAAGTTGCGGATGTGCGATACACTTTTTTACATCAATTGTGTCAAAAGGTTCGTCGTCAAGAAGGTCGTTTAAGCCATAGTTTAACTGATAAAATTGACAGCGTATTACTACACCGTGCTATTGGTATCCCATTTTTCTTCTTAGTAATGTACATGATGTTCATGTTTGCAATTAACGTGGGTAGTGCATTTATAGACTTTTTTGATATTAGTTTCGGTGCAATTTTAGTTGATGGTGGCCACTATTTATTAGATAACCATTTACCCGTGTGGTTAGTAACGATTATTGCGAATGGTGTTGGTGGTGGTGTTCAAACTGTTGCGACCTTTATTCCTGTAATTGCCTGTCTATACCTTTTCCTTGCTGTATTAGAAAGTTCAGGTTACATGGCGCGTGCTGCTTTTGTACTTGATAAAGTGATGCAAAAAGTAGGCTTACCGGGTAAAGCGTTTGTGCCGTTGGTACTTGGTTTTGGTTGTAACGTACCCGCAATAATGGCAACACGTACTTTAGAACAAGAGCGTGAACGTAAACTGGCAGCAGCAATGGCACCGTTTATGTCATGTGGTGCACGTTTGCCTGTTTATGCATTATTTGCAGCGGCTTTCTTTCCTGATAATGGTCAGAATGTTGTTTTTGCTTTATATATCTTAGGTATTGTTGCTGCGGTAATGACCGGCTTGATTTTACGTAATACGCTTTACCCAGGCTCTAGTGATAGCTTTATCATGGAAATGCCGAACTATGAATTACCAACAATGCGTAATGTTGTTATTAAAACATGGCAGAAGCTAAAACGTTTTGTATTTGGTGCGGGTAAAACGATTGTCGTTGTAGTGACAATTTTAAGTTTCTTCAATTCGTTAGGTACTGATGGCTCATTTGGTAATGAAGATACGTCAAAATCAGTATTATCACATGCAGCACAAGTGATCACTCCAGTATTAGAACCTATTGGTGTTAAAGCCGATAACTGGCCCGCAACCGTAGGTATTATTACTGGTATTTTTGCTAAAGAGGCCGTAGTCGGTACGCTTAATAGTTTATATGCTCCCGCGCTGAATGGTAATAGCGAAGAGTATGATCTTGTTGGAAGCTTGAAAGAGGCGGTTGCTTCTATTGGTGATAATCTTGCAGCACTAAGTTTTAGTGATCCTCTTGGTATTAAAGTAGGTAGTCTTGAAAACCAAACGACGGTTGCTGAAGAGCAAGGTGTTGATCAATCTGTTTACGGTAACATTCAATCACGTTTTGTTAGTGGCGCAGCAGCAATGTCTTATTTGATATTCATTCTGCTTTATACGCCATGTGCGGCAGCTATGGGCGCGTATGTGCGTGAGTTTGGTAAGAAGTTTGCGGGCTTTATTGCCGGTTGGACAATGCTATTGGCATATACTTTTGCATCATTGTTCTATCAAATTGCAGATTTTACACAACATCCTGCTAGTAGTTCATTTTGGATTGCGTTCTTCATTATTATTAATGTTGGAATTTACTTGTTGATGAAACGACAAGGTAAAAAGCAATCTCATTTAGAAGGGTTATTGTTTGAATGATTTTACAACAATTAAAACAGTATATTGCCGAGCATGGGCGAAGTAGTCGTAAGCAGCTTGCGATTCATTTTGGTATGTCTGAAGACGGTGTTGATGCGATGCTTGCCGTTTGGATTCGAAAAGGAACAATAGGCAAGGAATTAGTGGGCTGCGATAGTACACAATGCTGCCAAACAGCTAAAGATGTGTGGTATCGATGTTTAGCCGCGAATGAGTTGTCAGTAACCGTTATGCGTTAACAGTAAATAGCGTCCATTAAAAAAGCAGCCTACAGGCTGCTTTTTTTATATCAAATACCCTACAAATGTAAGAGTGCTGTAATAATAAGCGTAGTAATAAAACTAAGCGTTAATGGCACTAAAACCTGCAATATTGCTCAGTTCTTGACGTAATTCTTCTGCTAAAGCTTGCTGTACTTCTTCGCTACGCTGAATACCTTTTGTATTTCCCCATACAGGGCCTGGCCATGCAATATCATCACTAAAACGCGCGATATGATGAATATGAAGTTGAGGCACAAGATTACCTAACGCACCAATATTAATCTTTTTAGCTTGATAGTCTTGCTCTAACAAGGCGGCAACTGCTGATGATTCACGCATAAGTTGCTGTTGATCTTGTTCTGATAAATGGTGAATTTCACGTAGCGATTCATAACGAGGAACTAAAATAAGCCATGGTCCAAGGGCTTCTTTAGCAAGTAATACTCGAGATAAAGGTAAATCGCCAAGTATTGTTGTATCTGCCATTAATTGGGGATGAAGAGTGAAATTCATGTAATTATTCCTTAACAGTACATTCTAGCTCACAAGCTTGAGCAATATTTATTATAGTAAGCTTAATTTAACGTAATTGGTATTATCCTTTAAGGATACGTAATCGTTACTTAATTGATAATGATTATCCAATAAAAATGTTGTTAAAGTGTGTATTAATGGGGGGCTTACAATGGTAGCTGAGTATCAGTTTATTCTTGATTACTGGTTTGGTGAGCTAAACGGTGAAGTGACCCAGAATAATAAACATGCACTATGGTTTTTAGGTGGGGCTGAGGTTGATGCTGACATTATCTCTCAATTTCAATCGTGGGTAAGCATGGCGGGTAATGGTGAGCTTAATCATTGGAGTGATACCGCGCATGGTCGTCTTGCTTTAATTATTTTATTAGATCAATTTCCACGTAATATTTATCGCGGATTAAATGCGGCTTTTCGTTATGATTTATTAGCGTTGGCAATTTGTAAGCGAGGTTTAGCCCTTAACCAAGATGCTGAACTTGCGTCAATTGAACGTGTGTTTTTTTATTTACCGTTAGAGCATTCAGAAGATTTAGAAGATCAAGAAGAAAGTGTATTTCGATTTGATTTACTACGTAAAAACGTACAGCTTGAGAATATAGCCGTGTTTGACAGTTTTTATGCTTTTGCCAATAGTCATTTTCAGGTAATTAGAGAATTTGGGCGCTTTCCACATCGAAATGCAGTAAAAGGGCGGTTATCTACCAAACAAGAACTGACATGGTTACATGATGGTGGATTACGATTCGGGCAATAATGATTAGATTTTGTCGCATTAAAAAAGCCTTCACGAATGAAGGCTTTTTGTTATGTTGCTACTTCAATCAGTTACTAGTGCAATAAGTCACTAGTGCTATAAGTAGCTATCACATAAAGGGTAATTACATACGCTCTAGTGTTTCAATACCTAGTAGATCTAAGCCTTTCTTAAGCGTGTTAGCCGTTAGTAGAGCTAACTTCAAGCGGCTTTGCTTAACAGCTTCTTCCGCATTAAGAATTGGACATGCTTCGTAGAAGCTAGAGAACAGACCTGCAAGTTCAAACAGGTAAGTACACATTAGGTGAGGCTGGCCTTCACGAGCAACAGACTGCACTGCTTCTTCAAATTGAAGTAACTTAGATAATAGTGATTGTTCTTTTTCGTCATTGATAACGATAGGGAATGTTAGATCTTTCAGTTCAACATTCGCACGTTTGAAGATAGACGCAATACGAGTGTAAGCATACTGCATGTAAGGTGCTGTATTACCTTCAAATGCTAGCATGTTGTCCCAATCGAAGATGTAGTCTGTAGTACGGTGCTTAGAAAGATCAGAGTACTTAACCGCAGCCATTGCAACTGTTGTTGCAATTTTTGCTTTTTCTTCAGCACTTAATTCTGGGTTTTTCTCTTCGATTAGCTTGTTTGCACGCTCTTCTGCTTCATCAAGAAGATCAGCAAGACGTACAGTACCACCAGCACGAGTCTTAAATGGACGACCGTCTTTACCTAGCATCATACCAAATGCGTGGTGCTCTAAAGATACTTCTTCAGGAACATAACCTGCTTTACGTACGATAGACCAAGCCATCATTAGGTGTTGGTGCTGACGTGAGTCGATAAAGTAAAGTACGCGATCCGCATGAAGTTGCTCGTAACGGTATTTAGCACAAGCAATATCTGTTGTAGTGTATAGGTAGCCACCATCACGTTTTTGGATGATAACGCCCATAGGGTCGCCATCTTTGTTCTTGTATTCGTCAAGGAAAACAACCGTTGCGCCATCACTTTCTACTGCTAGACCTTTTTGTTTAAGATCTGCAACAACAGGTGCAAGCATGTCGTTGTACATTGATTCGCCCATTACGTTAGCATCTGTTAGAGATACACTTAGACGATCGTAGTTGCGTTGGTTTTGCTTCAGTGTGATAGAAACAAGTTGACGCCATTTATCAAGGCAGTATTCGTCGCCACTTTGTAGACGAACAACAAAGTTACGTGCTGTTTTGCCGAATTCTTCGTCTTCATCGTAAAGCACTTTTGATTCACGGTAGAAGCCTTCAAGATCGCTGATGTTCATTGAAACATCGCGACCTTCTTTTTCTTTACGCTCCATGTTAGCGATAAGCATACCGAATTGGGTACCCCAGTCGCCAAGGTGGTTAGCACGAATAACATTGTGGCCTAAAAACTCTAGAGTACGTACAACAGCATCACCGATGATAGTTGAACGTAAGTGACCTACGTGCATTTCTTTTGCTACGTTAGGCGCTGAGTAGTCAACAACAATTGTTTGTGCTTCATCTGCGTTAACCGCTAGACGCTCACTTGCTAGTGCTTCTTCACCACGAGCGGCTAACCATGCTTTATCAAGGAAGATGTTGATAAAACCAGGGCCTGCAATTTCAACTTTCTCAGCAATACCGTCTAATTCTAGGCAGTCGATAACTTTTTGAGCAAATTCACGTGGATTCATGCCCAATTTTTTAGCTACGCCCATTACACCATTTGCTTGGTAATCACCAAATTGTGCTTTTGCTGACTGACGAACTGCTGCGGGACTACCAGCAGGTGCGCCTGCAGCTTCTAATGCTTGTGCTACTTTATTATTAATAAGTGCTTGAATATTCACTTGCTGTTCCTTTAATCGTTTGTAACGCCAATCATATATATATGGCAAAAACGGCTGCATATAGCAAGATATGCCGTTAAAAATACTCACGGAGCTAAAGTGTTTTTTGGTTAACTAAAAAAGCGACCAAAGCTACGTGAGTATTTTTTGATGGTAGTGTTAATTTTAGTTTAAACACCAATATCTTGATAAGCAGCGTGCGTTACCCTAATAATACCCACATAGTTAGGTACTTTGGCAACTGGAAAAAGAGATTGCAGGCAATTTTTTTTAAAGTTTTTAAAATAGGTTAAAATAAAGCCAAAATTCAGCAATTGATGAGGGATACCTCATGGGCGTTTAGTCAGTTGTAATGCGAAAAGTATGCGTAATTATGCTTTTGTTTATTAAATGTTACGTGGTTGGGGTGAAAGATGAAAAAGTTGAAACAATTAGGTTTACATCCAGAACAAATGTTAGCTGATTTACCAGCCTTTATGAATCGCATTATTTGTTTGGCTGATGAGATCGGTATTTCTCTCTCATCGTATGCAGCAGATCATATTGCATTGCGGGTTAATTCACAGGATATTGCACTAGAACTTCATCAAGCATGGTTAGCTTATGGTACTGAATGGTCACAAGCGATTATTAATGGGCGTCCGATTGTAGTGATTGGTTTTGATAAACCGTTGCAAGTGGGGGAGTGGACGATTGAGGCGTTAGAGCTACCGTATCCGAATGGTAAGACCTATCCACAGCAAGGGTGGGAGCATGTCGAGTTTGTTATTCCTGGAAATGCGATGTCATTGGAACAATTAGAACAGTCTATTAGTTCAATATTTCCAGCATTAAATTGGCAGCAGTTGGCCGATCAAGGGATCAAGGTTAAAGCGAGCTCTCCCGCCGGTGAGCATGAACGTTTACCGAATCCGACTTATGCATTTAAAAAAGGCAATATATGCATTAAATTACATTCACATTCTTTAGCGGCAGTAATTACGAGCGAACAACAAGATAAACATGTGAATAATAATAACTAATGTTGTTTGCTGTGAACGAATGGCTGTTATGAAAAGAAGCAGTAAAAATGCCACATCATTAGACTCTGGCATTTTTTATTGTTGCGAATAGGTCATGGATGATGACCGTGGGTAAGTTAAAGGATCACAGTACGATTGCCGTGAACAAATACGCGATCATCAACCACTAAACCAAGTGCTTTACTTAATACTGATTTTTCAACATCGCGCCCTGATTTTGCCATTTCTTCAGCACTGAACGTATGATCAACGGGAATTACGTTTTGAGTAATGATTTGGCCTTCATCAAGATCGTTGGTAACAAAGTGAGCCGTTGCTCCAATGATTTTTACCCCACGATCAAAAGCTTGTTGGTAAGGTTTTGCCCCAATGAATGCGGGTAGAAAGCTGTGATGAATATTAATGATTTTATGTGGGAACTGCGCGACAAAGTTTGGTGTCAGAATGCGCATATATTTTGCTAGTACAACATAGTTAGGTGAATATTGTTGTACCGCGGCGAGTAATTGCGTCTCATGTTGCTCGCGCGTGAGTCCTTCATGGGATACATGGTGAAATGGTACATCAAATTTTTCGGTTAAATTTTGAAGTTTATCGTAGTTACCGACCACCGCGGCAATCTCTATATCTAGCGAACCGTCAAAGGTTTTAACCAAAATATCGCCTAAGCAATGGGCTTCTTTTGTCACCATGATAACGACTTTCTTACGCTCAGAGCTAATGATTCGACGCTTACTTCCCGTAGGTAATGCGCGGTCTAGATCAGCCAGTAACGTCTCATCATTAAAATAGCCTTCTAATTCTGTCCGCATGAAAAAATGGTTTTTAGCGTTATCAACATACTCTTTATTATTAATAATATTGAGTTGGTGCTTATGACATATGTTGGTAATTTTGGAGATAAGACCCATATTATCAGGGCATTCCGTTAAGAGTGTTTTCTTTTCCATGTCTATTCCTGATGACGGCAACGCTGCGCCCCGCCTAAAAATCATAATTTATCACTATGACGCTTATACTGTGTTGGGGTCAAATAGTTTATTGGCGGTGTTGTTTTAGTCGTGCGAAATAGCCTCTGACATGGCTGGTCGTCGAGTAATAAAATTGGCATAATAGAGGTATTGATACTGTATAAATAACCAATAGTGCGAAGTAAATGATAGCTAAGTTTTTTGCCGCTGGTGGTGCGTTAGATAAAGCCATTCCAGGATTTCAAGCTCGACAACCTCAAATTGATATGGCAAAAGCGGTGGCTGATGCAATAAAGCAACAATCACAATTAGTGGTTGAGGCGGGTACAGGTACAGGTAAAACCTTTGCTTATCTTGTACCGGCATTAGTTAGTGGTAAGAAAACCATTATCAGTACGGGTTCAAAAAACTTACAAGAACAGTTATTTCATCGCGACTTACCCTTTATGACGAATGCATTAGGGTTTACGGGGCGAGTGGCATTATTAAAAGGGCGTTCAAACTATTTATGTGTTGATCGCCTTAGTCGTCAAATCACCGAAAGTCATGGTGATCATTCTGATCCTGTAATGCTGAGTTTATTAATTAAAACTCGCCAATGGTCATCTTCATCAAAAACAGGCGATCTCGGTGAATGTGAAGATATTGCCGAAGATAGTCCTGTGATCCCAATGATTACTTCAACTAATGATAATTGCTTAGGGCGAGAATGCCCGTCTTATGATGATTGCTTTGTAGTAAAAGCGCGCCGTAAAGCGATGGAAGCGGATATTGTGGTGGTAAATCACCATTTATTTCTGGCTGATTTAGCGATGAAGGATAATGGTTTTGGTGAATTGATCCCCGAAGCAGAAGTGTTTATTTTTGATGAAGCACATCAAATGCCAGATATTGCCAGTCAATATTTTGGTCAAAACTTATCGAGTCGCCAATTAATTGAACTCGCAAAAGATATTGAAATTGGTTATCGCACTGAAGCGAAAGACATGCGCCAATTGCAAAAAGCTGCTGCTCGTTTACAACAGGCGACGTTTGAAATGCGGATTATTTTAGGTGATCCTGGTTTTCGTGGTAATTGGCGAGAAGCTTCGCAAACACCAGCGGTGCAACGTGAATTGGTACGCCTTAATGACGCCCTCGATTTAATCTATGATGTATTAAAATTAGCGTTAGGGCGTAGTCAGTTATTAGATGCGGCTTTTGAACGTGCTACGTTGTTAAAAGCGCGTTTAAAACGGGTAGTAGATACCAGTATTATTGGTTATTCATATTGGTATGAGTGCACACCGCGTCAATTTAGTTTGAATATTACACCGTTATCTGTGGCTGATAAGTTTAGTGAGCGAATGACTGAACAAAAGGGGGCGTGGATTTTCACCTCAGCGACATTGGCTGTTGATGATGATTTTAGCCATTTTAGTCACCGTTTAGGATTACAGCCTAAACAACAGTTTTCATTAGAAAGTCCATTTAATTATGCCACCCAAGCGTTGTTGTGTGTGCCTCGTCATTTACCTGAGCCTAATAGTTATGGTTTAGCTGATAAATTGGTTGAAATATTAGCACCGGTAATTGAAGCGAATGATGGACGCTGTTTCTTTCTTTGTACCTCTCATCAAATGGTTCGAGATCTTGCTGAAGGCTTTCGTGCTCGACTAGATTTACCTGTATTAGCACAAGGTGAAACCAGTAAGCAAAAGCTGTTAGCAGAGTACCTTGAACGAGGTAATGCGTTATTAGTGGCAACAGGTGCATTTTGGGAAGGTATTGATGTTAGAGGCCAAGCCCTTAGCTGTGTTATCATAGATAAATTACCATTTACAGCGCCAGATGATCCGTTATTAAAAGCACGTATTGAAGACTGTCGTCTACGCGGTGGTGATCCCTTTGCTGAGGTACAAGTACCTGATGCTGTGATTACCTTAAAGCAAGGTGTTGGTCGATTGATTCGTGATACTCAAGATAAAGGGGTATTAGTGATTTGCGATAATCGTTTAGTCACTCGTGCTTATGGCGCTGTATTTTTGAGAAGTTTACCGCCAATTCCGCGCACGCGTAGTGTTGCAGGGGTTAGCGAATTTTTGTCAAACTTAACCGATACTCAGGTATCTGTAAGTGACGATATCCAACATTCAGAGGCTTGAATGAGTACCAAAATTCTGGCAGTAGATACTGCAACTGAAAACTGTTCTGTCGCGCTAATGATTGGCGATGATGTTATTTCTCGTTGTGAATATGCTCCTCGTGAGCACACCACAAAAATTTTACCTATGATTGATGCTGTGTTAGCGGATGCTGGTATTAAATTAAAGCAGCTTGATGCATTGGCGTATGGTCGTGGTCCGGGTAGCTTTACTGGTGTTCGTATTGGTATTGGCATTGCACAAGGGTTAGCCTTTGGTGCTAACTTACCTATGATTGGCGTATCGACTTTGGCTGCAATGGCGCAAGGTTCGTTCCGTTTACATCAAGCTGATCATGTCTTGACGGCTATTGATGCACGTATGGGTGAGCTTTACTGGGCACAATATCAGCGTAAAACCGATGGTGATTGGCTATTGTTGGGTAATGAGCAAGTGATTGCTCCTGATGTTTTATTGGCTAATGTACAAGCTGATACCAATACATGGTTGACTGCAGGTACTGGTTGGGAAGCGTATCCTGAGCTATTAACGCAATTACCCTTTAATGCTCAATTAGGCAGTGTACTGTACCCAGATTCACAAGATATGGTGTATTTAGCTAAATATGCTTTTGCTCGTGGCGAAATCGTTACAGCAGAGGCCGCAAGTCCAATTTATTTACGTGATACTGTTACGTGGAAAAAATTGCCAGGTCGTGAGTAGAATCAACCATCAATCAGTGTTGATATTATTAACGGATTTAGCGATATAAACAAATACGAAGAGTGGCAGTTTATCTTGTCATTCTTCGTGTATTTATAAATTTATAATGGTGCTATATCCAATAATAGCAGCGGCAATACTTATATATTGAGTAGCAACTACTCGTATTTCTATACTATCAACAGTGATAGCTGTTGCCTCATTTGTTTTCTCTCTTAATTCTTTTATTATCTGTATTTTGACGATATAACATTAAGTACTATCGAGGTTAATTTGAGAGTTAAACCGTGAGATATGTTATTTTTTGTTGAGTTATTAAACAAATGTATGGGGGTTTTAGATGTTTAGTAAGCTATTTCTTGGGGGGATATTAGTGTTTATGGTAGGCTGCGCGAGCTTACCTGCAACGTTAGTAACGAAATCTAAAGATCCTATAACTGATTTAACGGTTATTTTACAACACCCTCAGGCGAATCAAGGTAAAGAGATACGCTTAGGTGGTGTTATTGCTTCGATTCGTAATGAACAGCTGCAAACACGTATTGAAATGGTTGCGATGCCATTAACTGCTGATGGCCGTCCAATACTACATTCACCATCACAAGGGCGATTTATTGCGTATATTCATGGTTTTTTAGAGCCGCTTGAATATACAAAAGGACGTTTATTGACCGTTGTTGGGCAATTTTCTGGTGATGAAAAAGGAAAGATAGGTCAATACCCTTATATTTTTCCGGTAGTACACGTGTCAGGTGAGCAATTATGGCAAGTACAACAGCAGGTACAATTGAATGATCCTTTTTGGATGCATCAACCTTGTTATTCCTTTAATTGTGATCGATGGGGTAATGATTTAATGATGTCTAATTTCGGGGTTAACGGCCGAATTGTTGAACGAGTAGTACTATAACTATCATGAAAGAGATAACGCTAACGTTAGCCGAGTATAACCTTGCTGCTTGTAGTAACGTTGATATAACGACGGCAAGGTTAACGTCAAAACCGCTATTAGTGTTATTACATGGTTGGCAAGATAATGCCGCTACGTTTGCATTATTATGGCCGTTGTTAATTGTTGATTATGATGTTATTGCGTTTGATTGGCCAGGTCATGGCAAATCTGATTATAAAAGTGCTGACAATTATTATCACTTCATTGATTACATTGATGACTTACATCAAGTGATTATTCAACTTAAAGCTGAAAAAGTGCATATTATTGGTCATTCGTTAGGGGCTATTGTGGCGGGGTGTTATGCCGCGACATTTCCTGAATATGTCGATAAAATTGTATTAATTGAAGGATTGTCACCGTTAGTTGATCCACCTAAAATGACAGTGGAACGGTTACGGATGGGAATTGTTAGTCGACAACGTTATCGTCAACAACAACTACGTTTAAAACAGCGTTCGATGGCGACCTTTGCTGAGGCGCTTACGCTTCGTGCTACGGTTAACCGATTGCCGGTATCATTACTTGATGCCGTAGTTAAGAGAGCGATAATCGAACGTGATGGACGTTGGTATTGGCGTCATGATCCTCGTTTACGTTGTGATTCGTTATATCGAATGGCACAACAACACGCACAGGCTTTGCTAAGTAATATTCAAGCGCCAGTTTTATCCATTATTGGTGATAAAGGATATGCTGCCATGCGTCAATGTGATGGTAATGGATCAGATATTAACAACTTTACTCAAGTGGTGGTGTCAGGGGGACATCATTGTCATTTACAAAGCTCGAATGATGTTTATCGTCATATTCGAACATTTATCCCCACTTCATTCGATTAGGTATTGAGTTTTATGTTTGGTTTCAAACGTTGAAATCATGGTGGCACTATCAAATTCTAATCAATAGTTAAATATGCTGTAATGCGAATATTTGCTTTATTTATATCATTATAGTTTTGTTAATTTATAGACATACACCGCAGTCTAATTATAAGGAGAGTGCACGTGGATAAGGTTTGGCTTAGCCGCTATCCGGACGATGTACCGGCAGAAATTAACCCGGATGAATATTCATCTTTGGTCGACTTGTTTGAGCAATCTGTACGTAAATACGCAGATCAAACGGCATTTATCAACATGGGGCAGGTCATGACCTTCCGTAAGTTGGAAGAGCGTAGCCGTGCATTTTCTGCATACCTACAAAATGAGCTTAAGCTTCAAAAAGGTGACCGTGTTGCCGTTATGATGCCGAATTTATTGCAGTATCCGATTGCATTATTTGGTATTTTGCGTGCAGGCTGTGTGGTTGTAAATGTTAATCCGCTTTATACGCCGCGAGAATTAGAACATCAACTGAACGATTCTGGCGCGAAAGCGATTGTATCTAATTTTGCACATACGCTAGAAGCTGTGGCTAAAAAGACCTGTGTTAAACATGTTATTTTGACCAGTCTTGGCGATCAATTATCTCGTCCAAAGGGAACATTAGTTAACTTTGTGGTGAAATACATTAAAAAGATGGTACCGTCATACCATTTGCCTCATGCAACCTCGATGCGTATTGCTTTGCGCAAAGGGCGCCGAATGCAATATGTTAAGCCATTGATTACTGGCGATGACATGGCATTTTTGCAATACACGGGTGGTACAACTGGCGTTGCTAAAGGTGCTATTCTGACTCACCATAATATGGTGTCTAACGTCATGCAGGCAAAAGGGGCTTATGGTCCAGTGCTGACGGAAGGGCGTGAATTAATCGTGACTGCTCTGCCGTTATACCATGTATTTGCATTGACGGTTAACTGCTTATTATTGTTGGAAATGGGTGGACAAAACCTATTGATCACAAATCCTCGTGACATTCCAACGTTCATCAAAGAATTACAACGCTATCAGTTTTCTGCCATTACTGGCGTAAATACCTTATTTAATGCGTTAGTAAATAATAAAGACTTCCATAAATTAGATTTTAGTAACCTTCACCTTTCAGTGGGTGGTGGCATGGCAGTTCAACGCGCGGTAGCTGAAAAGTGGCAAAAAATTACCGGTAATTATTTACTGGAAGGTTATGGTTTAACCGAGTGCTCGCCGTTAGTTGCTGCTTACCCGTATAACTTAACCTACTATAATGGATCTATTGGCTTACCCGTACCATCAACGGAAGTACGAATGGTTGATGATGAAGGTAATGTGGTTGGTATTGATCAAGTGGGTGAGCTACAAGTTCGTGGCCCTCAGGTCATGAAAGGTTATTGGCAGCATCCAGAAGCCACCAAAGAAGTATTAAGCGACGATGGTTGGCTTTCTACTGGTGATATCGTCAAATTTGACGATGAAGGTTTTTTGCATATTGTTGACCGTAAGAAGGACATGATTTTAGTGTCTGGATTTAACGTTTACCCGAATGAAATTGAAGATGTGGTAGCACTGCACGATAAGGTGCTTGAAGTTGCAGCTATCGGCCAAGCACATGAAGTGTCTGGTGAAGTGGTTAAACTTTGTGTCGTTAAACGTGATGATAGTTTAACGCGAGATGAATTAATCACCTATTGTCGACAGTATTTAACTGGCTATAAGATCCCTAAAATTGTTGAATTTATGGATGAATTGCCAAAGACGAATGTAGGTAAAATTCTACGCCGCGTCTTGCGTGAAGAGTCAGACAAAAAAGCACAACAAACCACGAAATAATATCTTTACTGACATAATATAATGTCGGTTTGATAAAATAGTAGAAACTGATTGTGCTAGCACGTATCTAATGCCGGCTTTTATGCCGGCATTTTACTATAAAATATTTAATTGGCTCTAAAAATGGGTCGTTCTGTCATAAAAAAGGTACATTGTGAATTTCGAGATTGTTACAACAACTGAGCAGCTTCGCCTACGGTGTGAGTTAGCTCGTCAGCATACAGCTGTTATGCTTGATACTGAATTTGTACGTACACGAACGCTTTACCCTCGTTTAGGTCTGATTCAAATGTTTGATGGTGAGTATTTATCACTGATTGATCCACTTAACGTTGAAGATATGGAACCGTTATGGGCATTATTACGTGATCAATCTGTGATTAAAGTGCTGCATGCTTGTGGTGAAGATCTTGAAGTCTTTCTGCATCATGCTGGCTGTTTACCCGTACCGATGCTTGATACCCAAATTATGGCTGCTTTTCTTGGTCATGGTATTTCAACGGGGTTTGGAGCGTTAGTTAAAGAGTACGTAGGGGTTGAACTTGATAAAGGCGAAGCGCGTACTAATTGGTTAGCTCGACCGTTAACCGACAAGCAACTCGATTATGCGGCGGCGGATGTGCATTATCTTAAACCCTTATATGAAACGTTATTAGCGAAAGTTGAAGCGGCAGGGTATATGGAAGCGTTACAGCAAGAATGTAATGCGATCATGTTACGTCGAACACGAGTGCTTGATCCTAATAAAGCGTATCTTGATATTAAGAATGCTTGGCAGTTAACACCAAAACAATTAGCGATATTGCAGCAATTGGCAGCTTGGCGTGTGCGCGAAGCGAGAAAGCGTGATATTGCCCTTAACTTTATTGTTAAAGAATTACATTTGTGGAAACTTGCGCATTTAGAAATTAAATCTCGTACAGTGATGGAAAAGGAAGGCTTTGAGCCGATGGAGATTCAGCGTCACTGTAACCGTTTATTGAAAATGGTGCATGATTGTGATGCGATTGATTCTAAAAATTATCCGCAAAAAATCGAACGTTTAGTCGATTTTCCAGGCTATAAGCAGATGGTTAAGCGTTTAAAAGATGTCGTAACAGATGTTGAGTTAAAGACAGGGTTAGCGCCTGAATTTTTAGCGTCTAAAAAACAGATTCATCAATTATTATCATGGGCATGGAAACATCAACGAGCCGATGAAAAACGTCCTGAAATGCTTAAAAACTGGCGAAAGCCTTTATTTGAAGCGCGAGCATTAGCGATACTTGATGAGAAATAGATGTTGTACTGCCATAGTGTAAGTGCCGTACTATTATAGATAATAAAAAATAGACAATAAAAAGCCCCGCTAAGTAAGACTTAGCGAGGCTTTTCTATTTTTCTTCGTCAGGTAAGGTGACGTTAAGTTCTAGTACCGATAACTCATCACCATTATGGTCTAGATTTACTGAAACATGTTCTGGGTTAATTTGAACATATTTACTGATAACAGCTAAAATATCGCGTTTTAGCTGTGGAAGGTAGGCCGGAGATTTCTGTCCAGCACTACGTCTTTCAGCAACAATAATTTGTAGCCGTTCCTTTGCTACATTTGCAGTTTTCGCTCTTTTAGGACGAAAAAACTCGAGCAGGGCCATGGTCAATTAGCCTCCAAATAGACGTTTTAGGAAGCCTTTCTTTTCTTCTAAGAAACGGAAAGGACGCTCTTCACCAAGTAGACGGGCAACTGTGTCTTCATAGGCTAGTCCTGCATCGGAACCTTTATCAAAGATAACGGGTTCACCTTTATTGGATGCATTTAATACTGCTTGGCTTTCTGGAATAACACCAAGTAGTGGGATATGAAGGATTTCTTCAACATCTTGTACACTTAGCATTTCACCTTGGTTTACGCGTGCAGGATTGTAACGTGTAAGTAAGAGGTGTTGTTTAACAGGTTCTCGGCCTTTTTCTGCACGACGAGACTTCGAATCTAGAATACCTAGAATACGATCTGAGTCACGTACTGAAGAGACTTCAGGGTTCGTGGTTACAATGGCTTCATCTGCAAAATACAGTGCCATTAATGCGCCAGTTTCAATACCTGCTGGTGAGTCACAGATAATAAAATCGAAACCCATTTTTGTTAGTTCTTTGAATACTTTTTCAACACCATTACGAGACAATGCATCTTTGTCGCGTGTTTGTGAGGCCGGCAATACAAATAGATTATCAACGCGCTTATCTTTGATCAGCGCTTGGCTTAAATTTGCTTCGCCATTAATAACATTAACGAAATCGTAAACGACACGGCGTTCACAACCCATAATGAGATCGAGGTTACGCAGGCCGATATCAAAATCGATAACTGCAGTTTTTTTACCGCTCAGTGCTAGACCAGATGCAAGAGCGGCACTTGATGTTGTTTTACCAACGCCGCCTTTACCTGAGGTAACAACGATAATTCGTGTCATTTACTCAATTCCTTCTTAAAACTTTTATAAAGCTAGGTGCTCTATACTGAGATTATTGTCTTCAAGAGATATGACAACACCTTTGCCCCAAAACTCTTCCTGAATGTTATCACTCAGCCAGTAGTTTCCTGCAACAGAAATTAGTTCAGATTGTAAGTTTTGACAGAAAATTGTCGCACTTTTTTCACCACTGGCGCCTGCAATAGCGCGACCGCGTAGCGTGCCATAAATATGGATACAACCATCGGAAAGAATTTCCGCACCAGCACTGACATTACTAAGAATAACGAGATCACGATTACGAGCATAAATTTGTTGTCCGGAACGAACCGGAGTACGAATAATTAACGTTGGTTCTTTATCTGTATTTACTGGAGTATCTAATGTTTCAGCTAAAAATTCAGATGGCTCGTCTTTAACTGGTCTTGCCGCATTCATAATAGCAAAACCAGCTGCTTTTGCTTGTGTTTGCTGTGTTTTATTTTTACAGCCACCAATACCGACAGGTATCATTCCTGCATCGATAATTCCAGCTTTTAACTGTTCAAAGTTAATATCAGTATTAACTTGTGATATATCAATAACAATAGGTGCCGAAGCAAAAAAATTTGGAGCGAGTTCAACTTTATCTTTTAGCTGATTAGTTACTTTACTAATGTCATTATCAACTAAATGAAGAGCAGAGAGCGTGAACGAGCTCCCTTTTAGTTCAGCTATCTTGGTCATAGGTATATTATGGCTAAGATTTTAAATTAACCATTTAGTTCATTATCACAAAGGTACTAGCATGGTATATTTACTCGCGGTTAGGGGCAAGCTATCCTTGCGTTGACGTTGGTTTTTCAGACAAACTTCTCACACTATTTACTTAAAACTGAGTCAATAGTGAATGATTGCTTGTAATCGTACTCTGAAATGTATGGCGCATAAATGAAATAGGCTAATTATATGTTGTGTTCAATCTACAAAAGCTTAAAAAAAGACAATACTTATCTCTACATTAATAAGAAAGATGATTTTGCGGACATACCCGCACAATTAATGTCGACCTTTGGTAAACCTCAATTTGTTATGGTAATCAAGTTAGAAGGTAGAACATTGGCTTTGGCTGATGTTGAAAAAGTAAAAGAGGCATTACGTACTATCGGTTTTTATTTACAAGTGCCACCACCAGTGATTAATTTATTAGAACAATATAAGGCTGATCAAGCCGCTAAATAAGATATAAGGTTATTATGCATAAACGTTTGATATCGATTTTTGTTGCCATCGGAATAGGGGTGTCTTTTTCGGCTTTTGCTAACGAAGAAGGATTCGATGCCTACGTAGACAAATTAAAAGTAGAAGCGCGTGAAAAAGGTATTTCAGAGCCGATAATTGGGGCGGCATTTAACGGTATTAAATATACAGCTCATGCAGTTAAAGCAGATAAGAATCAACCTGAGAAAAAACTGTCATTAGAGCAATATATTATTCGTGCAGTACCTGATTGGAAAGTAAAGCAAGCTAATCGTCTTTATCAACAAAATAAAGTGGCACTAGAACGAATTGGTCAGCAGTATGGTGTTCAACCACGGTTTATTGTTGCTTTATGGGGCGTAGAAAGTAATTTTGGTAAAATTCAAGGTAACTACCATGTTATCGAAGCATTAGCGACATTAGCTTATGATGGCCGCCGTGAGGCTCTGTTTCGCAAACAGGTCATGGCGGCATTAGAAATATTACAAGATGGTCATATTACTATTGATGACATGAAAGGTTCTTGGGCTGGCGCTATGGGGCAGTGTCAGTTTATGCCAACCTCTTATCTGACTTATGCTGTTGATGGTAATGGTGATGGTAAAGCGGACATTTGGAATACGAAGGCCGATGTTTTTGCTTCTGCTGCAAATTATTTAAAACTCTCAGGATGGAACAGTGAATACACTTGGGGGCGTCCAGTTAAGTTATCACAAGTATTGGCCGATACTTATGAAGGCACCGAAATTGAAAAAGGTAAAACATTAGCTCAGTGGCAACAATTAGGTGTAATGAGTAATAATAATGGCACATTACCTGATGCAGAGATTCAAGCATGGTTAATTCAGCCTGATGGCGGAGAAGGTAAGTCATATCTAATTTATGAAAACTATCGAACATTACTTAAGTGGAATCGTTCGCATTATTTTGCTTTGGCTGTGAGTGCATTAGCCGATCGTATTCAATAAAATAATTATTATTAGTTTATAGTAAGTTTTAGTAATGCTTAAAAAATTAGTCATTAATGTCTGGCTTTTTATTTACATTATTTAACGAATATAAATACTTTATTCTTACTAAGAATAATTACGAGCAGAATAGTCATCATAGTATTAATTTTAGATATAAAAAAAGCCTAAATAGTTTAGGCTTTTTTATTTAATCTAATGAATTAGATTTCAAATTCTTCAAGAGGTTGGCCTTCATCTAATGCTTTCTTTAGTGCACTAGGTGTACGGCCTTGGCCTGTCCATGTTTTTTCATCGCCATTTTCATCGATGAATTTATATTTAGCAGGACGAGTTGCACGCTTTGTTTTTGGTGCTTTTGCTAAACTTGCTAATAATTCTTCAGGGTCAATACCGTCAGCTAATAGCATTTCACGATACTGAGTCAGTTTTTCATTGCGCTCAGTTTCTTTTGCTTGTTCTTCAGCTTCAGCATCAGAACGTTCAGTAACAACTGTTGTTAGTTTATCTAACGCTTCTTCAAGTTGCTCTAGTGTATATTCACGCGAAAGTGCGCGTAGGCTTCGAAGGTTTAAAAGCGCTTTCATTGCATCAGACATTTTATATTTCCTGTTATTTTTAATTAACTGTAAATAATAATAGCAGCATTAAAACATTTTTTGCAATAGTAATACTTTTATACATTATGTGTAAAACATTTTAATCATTTCTTTATTTGAAAAATAGTTATGTTTGAACAATAAGGCTATTTATAAAATAATTCTTCATTAAATGTATAAA
This sequence comes from Photobacterium carnosum, assembly GCF_002849605.1. GTDB lineage: Bacteria > Pseudomonadota > Gammaproteobacteria > Enterobacterales > Vibrionaceae > Photobacterium > Photobacterium carnosum. The sequence goes on along the minus strand of NZ_NPIB01000001.1, from coordinate 330,955 downwards.
CACAAGCTAAATAGTTTTAGATATTGTTACTAAACTTTATATGTTAAATGCTAATAAATTTTAAAATGTTATACCACTTCGTTATTATTGATTGTTTATGGTCGTTACTTATTTATTTACAATCTTTATTGTTAATAATTGTAGCTCTAGTTGTTGCGCAGTTGGTTTTTTGAGTGGAATAATTTTTCCATTCCTTTATGATAAGAGCTGAGGTGCATTATTTATCAATAACTAATATGAATGTGATTATTAGTGCAGTGAATCAATGTCAACGTAAGAAATTGATATTAAATAGTCTTACTGAGGTTACATTGAATAAGTGTAATACCACCATAGTAGATAAAAATATAACTATGGAGTGCTACTGTTGAGGTTAGAGAGGCTAACCATCTTTCCTTATACTCAAAGTGATATGACATTATGGTTATATCAAGCAGTAGATCTCCAACCATCATTGGTTGTCATAGAGATTATAAATTTTGATAGATTACTCTCACTCACTAACATCCATTATTCCACCATTAGTCGCGCTTGGTTTAGCGATTTTAACCCGTAGAGTTTTATTGTCTTTAGGTACCGGTGTTGTACTTGGCGCATTATTTCTTAATGATTTTTCTTTTATCAATACAGTAGGTTATCTTGCTACATCAATCAAAGGGTTATTTATTGCTGATAATGGTATCAATACTTGGAATATGAGTATTGTGCTGTTTTTAATATTACTGGGGATGACCACTGCATTATTAACGCTTTCTGGTGGAACACGTGCTTTTGCTGAGTGGGCGCAGACAAAAATTAAAACCAAACGTGGGGCAAAACTTTTAGCTGCTTTTTTAGGGGTCTTCATTTTTGTTGATGACTATTTTAATAGTCTTGCTGTTGGCTCTATTGCTCGTCCTGTGACAGACCGCTTTCAAGTGTCACGTTCAAAATTAGCTTATATTCTTGATTCCACGGCAGCCCCTATGTGTGTATTAATGCCTGCATCAAGCTGGGGCGCATATATTATTACTTTGATTGGCGGCATATTGGTCACACATGGTGTTACTGAATATACGCCATTAAGTGCTTTTATGACATTAGCGCCAATGAATTTTTATGCTATTTTCGCATTAGCAATGGTGTTTGTGGTGTCATGGTTCCAGTGGGATATTGGCCCGATGAGAAAGCATGAAATAGCGGCTTGTCATGGTCGAGGCACTGATGTAGGCGGTGATGTTGATGAACAGGCTAAAGATTTAACTGAAGAGCTTGATATTAAAGAGAGTCAATATGGCCGTATTGGTGATTTAGTGTGGCCGATTATTATTCTTATTATTGCGACGTTCTTTTTTATGGTGTTTACCGGTTATCAGGTGCTAGCAGCAGAAGGTAAACCGTTTGCATTATTAGGTGCTTTTGAAAATACTAATGTTGGTGAAGCATTATGTCTAGGTGGTGCATTTGGTTTAGTTGCCGCTATTGTCCCTGTTTTTCGTCAGCGTATTTCTTATCAAGATGTTGGTAATACTTTATGGGTTGGTGCGAAATCAATGTTTGGTGCCATTTTGATTTTATTATTTGCATGGAGTATTGGTAGTGTTATTGGTGATATGAAAACAGGTCAATATTTATCAACGCTTGTTCAAGGTAATATTAATCCAGCTTTACTGCCAATGATCCTGTTTTTATTATCAGGCATTATGGCATTTTCAACCGGAACCTCATGGGGTACATTTGGAATTATGTTACCTATTGCTGGCGATCTCGCAGGTGCGACTGAAATCAGTTTAATGTTGCCAATGTTAGCCAGTGTATTAGCAGGGTCAGTATTTGGCGATCATTGTTCTCCAATTTCTGATACCACTATATTGTCATCGACAGGTGCTCGTTGTCATCATATTGATCACGTTGCGACTCAATTGCCTTATGCTTTATCTGTAGCGGTTATCTCCACGATTGGATTTTTAATATTAGGTATTACTGATTCATTAGTATTAGCATTTTTAGTCGCCTTAGTTGCATTTGTATTGATGTGTTTCTTCTTAGCTTGGTTATCGAGTCGACCATTAAAAGGCACTGCATAAGATTAATGTTGCACGTTATTAAAATAACCTAATGGGTTTAAATTGAACCAGTTAATGATTTTTAACTGGTTTTTTTTATAATAATAATAGCAGTTGTTGATATATGTGCTTTTCATTGGTGGTGATTTTATGTAGCATCTTCGCGATTTTTAAATGTAATTAGTATGACTAGGAAAGCTAATGGCCCAGATGTATTTCTATTACTCAGCAATGAACGCTGGGAAATCGACCACACTATTACAATCATCATTTAATTACCGTGAGCGAGGCATGACGCCAATTATTTTTACGGCAGCGATTGATGATCGTTTTGGTAAAGGTAAAGTTAGCTCTCGAATTGGTTTACAGGAAGATGCTGAATTATTTAATTCGACAGATGATTTTTATCAGATATTAATCAACTTTTCTAATGCAGGTAAAATTGATTGCGTATTAATTGATGAAAGCCAATTTTTAACTAAAGAACAAGTTTATCAATTAACTGAGGTGGTTGATAAATTAGATATCCCTGTTTTATGTTATGGGCTACGCACTGATTTTCTTGGTGAATTATTTGAAGGTAGCCGTTATCTATTATCATGGGCAGATAAGTTAGTTGAGTTAAAAACGATTTGTCATTGTGGCCGTAAAGCGAATATGGTGATTCGTCAAGATGCTGCAGGTAATGCAATTGCTGGTGGTAATCAAGTTGAAATTGGCGGTAATGATCTTTATGTATCAATGTGCCGTGCGCATTATAAAGAAGCGTTAGGGCTTTAATTCGCATTTAAATGAATAAAAAAGGAAGCATGGCTTCCTTTTTTTATGAGTGATGAAAAATTATGCCGTATATTAATAGCGATTGATCATTATTGTTGATGGCGTTGTTTAAGTTTATTAATAACATCTTCAAGGGTGAGATTCTGATCTTGCAATAGAACTAATAAGTGATAAATAAGATCGGCTGATTCACAAACTAATTCTGCTTTATCACCCGACGTTGCCGCAAGTGCGACCTCAACCCCTTCTTCGCCCACTTTCTGTGATATACGCTTGGTGCCACGAGCATAGAGGCTAGCGGTGTAAGAGGAATCAGGATCAGCACCTTTACGATCAGCCAATATTTGCTCAAGTTGATGCAGGAACACCAAAGCAGGTTGAGTATTAGTCGTGTCATCATTACCAAAACAACTAGTGGTGTTTAAGTGACAAGTAGAACCCATCGGATCGACTTGGACTAATAATGTGTCTTGATCGCAATCGAGCTTAATACTTTTTAGGTGTAAGACGTTGCCTGATGTTTCACCTTTGGTCCATAAACGGTTTTTAGTGCGTGACCAAAAAGTCACGTGTTCTGTGGCTAAAGTTTTAGCCAGTGCTTCATCATTCATGTAGCCCAGCATTAATACTTGGCCACTGTTATTATCTTGAATAATAGCAGGGATCAATCCGGCTACTTTTTCCCAATCAATAGATGTTGTTAAACTCATAGTCGAATCTCCAGCTGTTGTTGTTTTAGGTAGTGCTTTAACTCACCAATATTAATGATTTGTTTATGAAAGACTGATGCTGCCAGTGCACCATCAACATTGGCAAGTTGAAAGGCATCACGAAAGTGTGACATTTCACCTGCGCCACCAGAAGCAATTAAAGGCACGTTACAGACACTGCGTACAATATTGAGTTGATCTAAGTCGTAACCGTTACGCACGCCGTCTTGGTTCATCATATTTAATACGATTTCACCTGCGCCAAGGCGTTGGACTTCTTGTACCCAGTCACAGGTTTGCCATTGAGTCGCTTGCGTGCGCTGTTCATCACCCGTAAATTGATACACCTGATATTGACCAGTTTCAGCATCAAAGTAAGAATCGATACCGACAACGATACATTGCACCCCAAATTTATCAGCAAGCTCAGAAATTAAAGTGGGGTTTGCAAGTGCAGGGGAGTTAATCGAGATTTTATCGGCACCAAATTGAAGGATACGGCTTGCATCGGCCGTTGATTTAATACCACCAGCAACACAAAATGGAATATCAATCACTTCTGCAACGCGAGACACCCAGCTTTTATCAACGACTCGGCCATCGCTTGAGGCGGTAATATCATAGAAAACCAGTTCATCTGCACCTTCTTCAGCGTAACGTTTTGCCAGCGGTACGATGTCGCCAATGATTTTGTGATTACGAAATTGGACGCCTTTTACAACCTGACCATCACGGACATCTAAACAAGGAATAATACGTTTAGTTAACATGTGTTCTCCTTAGCTATTCCAGCACGTAAACGCTTGTTCAGCGGTAAACTTACCGTCTAATAATGCGCGACCCACAATGACGCCAGCCACGCCTGAACCTTTGAGTGCCGTAATATCATCAAGTGAGCCAATGCCGCCCGATGATTGAAATTGGACTTGTGGATATTGACGGCATAAATCAACATACAATTCGACGTTTGAACCTGTGAGTGTGCCATCGCGTGAAATATCAGTACACAATACGTGTTTTAATCCTACTTTTAGAAAGTCTTCAAGTAGCGTTTCAATGGTGACACCTGAGTCTTCTTGCCAGCCTGATACCGCAACAATACGGTTGCCGTTGTTATCAATATTAATATCAAGGGCTAATACAATATGCTCTGCACCGTATTTTTCGATCCAACCTTTAACCCTTTCTGGTTGCTTAACGGCGGTTGAGCCAATAACCACCCGTTGCGCACCCGCATGGAGTAAATCACTGACATCTTGTTCGCAGCGTACTCCGCCCCCAATTTGAACATTGGCTGGTGTACTCGCAAGCAATTGACTAATGAGTGTCAATTGGCGTGCTTGAATGTTTTTAGCGCCAGTTAAATCAACCAAGTGCAGCCAGTTAGCACCTGCTTGGTGGTAGAGCGCAAATTGCTCTGTTGGGTTGACGTTATATTCGGTGACCTGTCCGTAGTCGCCTTGAAATAGACGTACAACTTGCCCCTCAATTAAATCTAATGCGGGAATAATCATTACATGTCCTTTTGTTATGGTTGCAGCTGATTGGTTATAGTTCTAAGAAATTCTTTATCAGTTGCGCGCCAGCTTTGCTTGAGCGTTCTGGGTGAAACTGCACTCCATAATAATTGCCATTTTGTACCGCAGCGGTAAACGGCTGACCATATTCTGTGGTCGCAATGGTTGCACCACCTTGGTTATCTCGATGATCAAACACGGGCATGGCATAGCTATGAACGAAATAAAAATAGCTTCCCGCTGGAATATCTTTAAATAGCGGGTGATTATCTTCTGGAGTAATGGTATTCCAACCCATATGCGGCAGTGGTAAACCCTCTGCTTGGATTTTCTCAACTGACGCATCACACAACGCTAAACAAGGAATAATGTCGTTGCCATTTTGACCGTGTTCTTGTGACTCTTTGCCAAGTAACTGCATCCCTAAACAGATACCTAATAACGGTTTGGTCACTTGTTTGACCAAGCTCACTAAATCACGTTGCTCAAGATTATGCATTGCTTCGCTGGCTGTACCCACACCGGGTAAAAACAGCTTATCCGCCGTTAATACCACTTGCGGGTCTTTACTTATTTGTACCTGATAGCCTAAGCGCTCAATGGCAAATCTAACCGAAGAGACATTGGCGCATCCAGTATCAATAATCACCACCCGTTGCTTGGTGTTAGTGATGGTGTTGGCGATGGATAGTGCTGTCATTACAACACTCCTTTGCTACTTGGAAGTTCATTACCTTCCACTTTTATCGCTTGGCGCAGAGTACGTCCAAAGGCTTTAAATAAACTTTCAACAATGTGGTGATCATTATTGCCTGTTGACGATAAGTGCAGCGTACAGGCTAGGGTATCGGTTAATGAACGAAAGAAGTGAGGCACCATTTCCGTAGAAAGATCACCGACATGATCGCGGCTAAATGTGGCATCAAATTTAAGATAAGGACGACCAGATAAATCTAACGCACATTGTGCCAAACATTCGTCCATCGGTAAGCTAAACCCAAACCGGCCAATCCCTCGTTTGTCACCCAGTGCTTGGCGTAATGCTTCACCCAAGGCGAGGGCGGCATCTTCAACACTGTGGTGATCATCAATGTGTAAGTCACCATCAACCGTTAATGTCATTTGAAAACCACCGTGAGTGGCAATTTGATCAAGCATATGATCAAAGAATCCTAATCCGGTTGAAATCGTATTACCTCCCGTTTGATCTAAATTCACTTTGACACGAATATTGGTTTCTTTGGTGGTACGTACCACTTCTGCGATCCGTGGTTGGGTGGTGAGATCTGTCACGATCTGTTGCCAGGGCATGGTTTTCGGATGGTATTGAATGCCACGGATCGCCATATTTTCAGCTAATTGAAGATCTGTTTGACGATCACCAATCACTGCCGAGTTAGCAAAATCAACCCGACCTTGTTGTAAGTAGTCTTTAACTAGCCCCAACTTTGGCTTACGGCAACTGCATTGCTGGTGGTCAAAGTGGGGGCAGATCAAGACGTCACTAAAGTGAACCCCTTGTGAGCTGAAAATATCCATCATCATCGAATGAGGGGCATCAAAATCAGCTTGGGGGTAACTATGAGTACCGAGGCCGTCTTGGTTGGTGACCATCACTAAGGTATAACCTGCATTTTGAAGTGCAAGTAATGCCGGAATCACATTCGGTTCAAATTGTAGTTTGTCTAATCGATCAACTTGAAAGTCGACGGGGGGCTCAACAATTAAGGTGCCATCACGGTCGATAAATAGAATTTTTTCTTTGCTCACAATCAATGTCCTTATTGTTGTTGTAATTGGCCGCGAATAAACGCGAGGGTTTTTTCACATTCGTCACGGTTACCGACACTGATTCGAATGCAGTTCTCAATCGGTGAACGGCGTAAAATAATGCCGTTATCCCATAGCGTATTGAATAGCTTATCGGCATCTGTAAATTTAACTAATAAGTAGTTGGCATACCCATCAAAGACGGTGACGCCGGCTAACATCCCCAAACCTGCTTGTAGATAAGCGCGGTTAGCACACAGATCTAATACTTGAAATTTGGTCCGTGCGCGGCCTGCTGGTGATAAGGCTTGCACTGCAATTTCAGTTACAGGCACTGGAACAGGGTAAGGGGCAATGATCTTGAGTAGAATTTCAATGATTTCTTTATTGGCTAAAGTAAAGCCACAACGTAGTCCTGCCAGTGCAAACGCTTTAGATAAGGTTCGCAAAATAACCAGATGCGGATACGTTGCTAATAAATCTTTAACGCTGTCTTGAAGGCTAAAATCAATATACGCCTCATCAATAACCACTAATGCTCTATCAGTGGTCATTTCAAGTAAGGCGATAATATCTTTACGAACTAATAGATTGCCGGTGGGATTATTGGGACTACAAGCAAACACGATCTTGACGTTATCAAGTTGCTCTGCAATGGCATTAAGGTCTAATTGCCATTCAGGTGTTAACGGCACAACCTTGGCATTAATATCGTTGATCTCTGCACTAATGGCATACATACCATAAGTGGGTGGACAATAGAGAATGCTATCGCAATTTGGCTCACAGAAGGCTTTTATAATCAGCTCAATGCCTTCATCCGCCCCCCGCGAGGTTAATACTTGGTGTGGCTCAACCCCAGCATAATCAGCATAAGCGTTGATCAGCTCTGGTGGTTGGCATTCACTGTAACGGTTTAAGCCCGCAAGATTAATACTGTATTCATTGGCAAACGGAGATTCATTGGCATTGAGCCAGATGTCACCTTTACCGCCTAAACGACGTGCTGATTGGTAAGGGGTTAATTCACGTACAGTTTTACGGGCTAGTTGAGCGATGGTCATAATGCGTTCTCTTGTTGTGCAATTAATTTATTAACCCGAATAGTGACAGCATGTTTGTGAGCGTCAAGACCTTCCGCTGCTGCAATTGTGGTCACTGTTTTTGCAATACCGAGTAAACCGTCGGCTGATAATTCTTGTATTGTCATTCGTTTGCTGAAATCGGCTAAACCAAGGCTTGAATAAGTGCGGGTATAGCCATAGGTCGGTAACACGTGGTTAGTGCCTGATGCATAATCGCCCACCGATTCTGGTGACCATTTACCTAAGAAAATTGAACCTGCATTATCAAGCAGTGGCACTAATTCTCTTGGCTCACAGGTTTGAACAATTAAGTGCTCAGGACCATATTGATTAGAAATCGCCACACACTGAAGTAAGGTTTCGGTTACGATCAAAAGGCTAGATGCTAAGGCTTGTTGAGCAATGTCAGCCCGTGTTAGTTGGCGTAATTGGCGCTCAATTGCAGTCGCAGTTTGATCAGCAATAGTTTGGCTTGATGTGACTAAGATAACTTGTGAATCAGGCCCGTGTTCGGCTTGGCTTAATAAATCAGCGGCAATAAATTCAGGATCAGCTGTTTCATCGGCAATGACCAATACTTCAGAGGGTCCGGCTGGCATATCAATCGCTGCACCGTTGAAGTCATTACTGACTTGTCGTTTTGCTTCGGTAACAAAGGCATTACCTGGGCCAAAAATCTTATCAACACTGGCAATAGTGTCAGTGCCATAAGCCATTGCTGCTATGGCTTGTGATCCCCCAACGTTGTAAATAGCATTAATGCCACATAGTTTGGCGACATACAAAATTTCATCAGCAATCGGTGGTGGTGAACATAAGGCAATATGACGACAACCAGCAATTTGTGCAGGAACGCCTAACATCAGTACGGTTGAAGGCAATGGCGCACTACCGCCAGGAATATATAATCCTACCGAATTAACAGGGCGGGTGACTTGTTCACAAATCACACCTGTTTGGGTTTCTACTCGCAAGGTCGGTTGCTGCTGTGCAAGGTGGAAAGTGGTGATATTGCGGTGCGCCTGCTCTAAGGCTGCTTTTATGTCATCACTTAACCGTGCACAAGCCGTATCAACTTCATTTGCAAAGACGCTAAGTGTTGCCGGACGGATACCATCAAATTTTTCAGTAAGCGTAAATAGTGCACCATCGCCTTGTTGACGGACTTGTTTAATAATATCACTGACAATGGCCGTGATATTCGCGCTGTTATTTACAGCAGGGCGCACCAACAGTTGTTGTTGCTGGTCTTTAGTGAGTGATTGCCATAGTACGGTTTTCATGACTTACTCCATCATTTTTTCAATGGGCAAGACTAAAATAGAGCTCGCACCTAATTCTTTAAGTTGCTCCATGGTTTCCCAGAATAGATTTTCAGAGCTAACAAGGTGGATCGCCACGCGACTTTTGTCACCAGCAAGAGGCAATACGGTTGGATCTTCAGCGCCTGGTAATAATTGTTTAATTTGATTAAGGCGATCAGTAGGCGCGTGTAGCATGATGTACTTAGATTCTTTAGCTTGAATAACACCTTGAATACGAATAAGGAGTCGTTCAATTAGGGCTTGTTTTTCAGCGCTGATCACTGCCATTGATTGAATTAATACCGCTTTAGATCGCAAGATTACTTCGGCTTCTTTTAAGCCATTAGCTTCAAGGGTCGCACCTGTCGATACCAAATCACAAATGGCATCGGCTAAACCTGCTCGTGGTGCAACTTCGACAGAACCATTGAGCATACAGGTTGTAAATTGAACCCCAATATTGTCCATGTAGCGTTTGACTAACTGCGGGTAAGTGGTCGCAATACGCTTGCCATTAAGATCTTGAGGCCCGTTGTAATCAGCATCTTTATCAATCGCGATAGAAAGACGGCAACCGCCAAAATCCAGTCGACGTAGTTTGAGGTAATCACTGGCTTCGTGACGTGCTGAGCGCTCAAGGCTAACTTCTTCAAGTTCATTTTCACCAATAACGCCTAAATCCACCACGCCATCCATGATCAGACCGGGAATGTCATCATCTCGAACGAGTAATAAATCAATTGGCATATTTTCGGCGTGAACCACTAATCGCTCACCGACCATATTGAATTTAACACCACAGCGTTTAAGTAAGTCTTGGCACTCTTTACTAAGACGGCCTTTTTTCTGAATCGCAATGCGTAATCGTTGTGTTTGCATAGGTATATTCCTTGTCTAAATTCATTCAAATAATAAAAATTTTAGATTGAAAATCAGGTATTAAAAAACCCTCGAAAGAAGTTTCTTCCGAGGGTCTGAATGAGATATTCCGTTATGACCACTGGAAGAAAAAAGACGTCTTCCAGGGTGAGGCGTATCCTCCCGAAAGACTAGTCAGGATGATGATGATGTTGAGATAGAATCATTTGGATACGCATAAATAGTTACTCAATAAGGTTTAACATTATTTGTTGTTGTCATTCACACTAACGAAGGCTGTTGTTTTTTGCAACAATAATTTAAGCGAAAAGTTAAAATAAATGTTAATTGTTTGTGTTAATGCGAAAAAGGAAGGGGACACAATATTTTGATTGATAAGATGATGAACTGTAATGAATTATTTGGCTTTTAAAAATAAAGATATGAGAGAGTATTTTTTAAATGTAAATTATTTAAGGATATTTTCTCAATGAATCAACAAATAACACATCAATAAAACTGATTTTTAGGACTCAGTTTTATTGATGGATAATGTTAATGCGTTAGCTTAGGCACAGCATTTTTTGTATTTTTTACCACTGCCGCATAAGCAAGGATCATTACGACCAACGGTTTTAGTGACGGTTACTGGTTGGGGTGCTGGTGGTTGTTCGCTTGGTGGTGGCTGAGGATATTCCCCATCAATGTAAAACCAACATAGCTGACCATTCATGGTTTCTTGTACAAAACGCGAACGCTCTTGCAGTATATATTCTTCGCCGGCTTCTTTATAACCAGCTTTAAATTCAACAAACCCCTGACCATCAGCCGCAATTTCACTGTTAATAACTTCTAGACCAAGCCATTTAAGATTAATCGATTCGGCAATGGCTTCTCGATGATGTTCTGCGTCACAACTGGCATGATAAGTTTGTACTACAAAATCAACTAAGCCCAGCACATGAGCACTGTAACGCGCACGCATAAGTTGTTCAGGATGGGTGGCTAATGCATGATTAAGATGGATAGGTTTACAACATTCAGCAAGTGATTTGTGGCTGCCACAAGGACATTCATTCGAGTGTTTTGACATCTTTTTAAGCCGATTTTGGTAAAGAAATTAGGGCTATTTTACGTTTTGATTATATCAATTAGCAATCAGTGTTTATATTTGCTGCAATATATTGAATGAATGGTTAAAACAATGGTAACTCATGGCGTATAAGTACATAATATTCGCGGCTGGAATAATTGCCACTTGCAATGCACCTTTTGTGCTCCTCGAATAACCCTCTTTGTGTTTAATAATCCTTATGTCCATATTTACCTTGATACAAGCGGGATTGCTTGTTGGTAGTGGTATTTTTTGTTTGATGTTATTCGTAGCATGGCGAAAAAACCATAAGCAGGAAGCTGATACACGCATTATCCCAATTGCTATTATTGGTGGTTTTGCTCACTTTTGTGACACCTTAGGCATTGGTAGTTTTGCCATCATGACCTCTGGTTATAAACAATTTAAGCTTATTGATGATCAGCAATTACCTGGAACACTTAATGGTCAGTCAGTACTGCCAACGGTTTTTCAGTCATTTATTTTTATGACCGCAATTGCCGTTGATTCTGTGACCTTATTAAGTTTGGTTGCTGCGGCTTGTGTCGGTGCGACAATCGGTGCGCGGTTAGTCTCTAGTTGGGATCGGCAGCATATTCGAATTGTAATGAGTGTGGCGTTATTAATTGTGGCGGGTCTAATGCTTGCTGGGCAATTAAAGCTATTTCCGTTAGGGGGTAGTAGTCTTGGTTTAAGTGGCTGGAAATTAGTTATAGGTATTGTTGGTAACTTTATTTTCGGTGCATTAATGACCGTAGGAATCGGCTTATACGCGCCATGTATGGTAATGATTTACCTGCTTGGTATGAATCCATTAGCCGCTTTTCCCGTCATGATGTGCTCATGTGCATTTTTAAGCTTTTTCTCATCAGCTAGCTTCATTCGTCATAATCGCTTTAATAGTCGCGCAACAATAACGGTTGCTGTCGTTGGGCCGATAATGGTGATCATTGCCGCATATTTAGTGAAGTCATTAAATATGCATGTATTATCGTGGTTAGTGTGTATTGTTGTTTTTTATACCTCAATCACGATGTATCGTTCATGGCTTGCTGATAGAAAAGTGATGCCTAGTAATACAGTGGTAAAAGCACAATAAGTGTCATGCCAGTAAATGATAATCAATAGATTTTGTAGCAATAAAAAAGGTACGCATGTCGTACCTTTTTTTATGCTTATTATTTCGTGTTAGAAGCACTGAAATTACGTGTTTCTAATTGATATCCATCGGGGCGATATACCAACACTGAACCGTGATCATACCAATCACCAAGTACAATCCGTTGTGCAGGAATGCCATCAATATTAAGCTCATGAATATCAGGTCGATGCGTATGGCCGTGAATCATTTGAGTGACATGTGCATCACGCATTACCCGTACTACTTCTGCTTGAGTAACATCCATAATCGATTGGTTTTTGGTTTGATTGTTTTTACCGCTGTTACTGCGGAATTTATCACCGACTTTAACCCTGTATGATAACGGTAATCGTGCAAACAACCATTGGATAACAGGATTGTGAACTTTTTTACGGTAGCGTTGGTAAGCTTGATCTTCAATACACAGCGTATCACCGTGTAAAATTAAGGTGGGTATGCCGTAAAGATCAACCACCGTATGCTGAGGCAATAAGATCATTCCCGTTTGACGGCTAAATTGTTTACCAATTAAAAAGTCACGGTTGCCATGAATAAAGTAACACGGTGTGCCAGCATCAGTCAGGGTTTTGAAGGCATGTTTGACTTGCTGTAAGAAAGGGGAGTCTTCATCATCGCCTATCCACATTTCAAATAAATCCCCTAATACATACAAGGCATCGATATGGTGGGTTTCTTCGGCCATAAAGCGTAAGAAACAAGCGGTAATGTCAGGACGTTCAGCACTTAAGTGCAAATCTGAGATAAATAATGTGGTCATAAGAGTTTAATAAAGGGCGGTAACTGACCGCCCTTTGCGAAGTATTAGTCTTCGATTGTTACGTTTTCGATGATAACGTCTTCAACTGGCACGTCGTCGTGGTAACCGTTACGGCCTGTTTTTACTGCTTTGATTTTATTGACTACATCCATGCCTTCAACAACAGCAGCAAATACACAGTAGCCCCAGCCACTCATGTTTTCGCCAGTGAAGTCTAGGAAGTTGTTATCTTTTACGTTAATGAAGAACTGTGAGCTAGCAGAGTGTGGTGCATTAGTACGCGCCATTGCTAATGTGCCTGTTTTGTTGCTTAGGCCATTGTTTGCTTCATTGTTGATTGTTGCGCGAGTTTCTTTCTCTTCCATACCAGGAAGCATGCCACCGCCTTGAACCATGAAACCCTCAATAACGCGGTGGAAAATAGTGCCATTATAGAAACCGTCACGGCAGTATTCTAGGAAGTTAGCACATGTTACAGGTGCTTTATCTTCGAAAAGATTAATTTTGATGTCACCGAAATTTGTGTGAAGAGTGATCATGATTTTTTCCTTAAATGGAGTATTTTCTTTAAGCGTGGATATTAACTTACCTTAGCCGTGTCAGACAAACATTACCCGCTTAATCTGCACTAATGGCTAAAATAGCATCCATCCTTGAATTTTCCTTGCGATCAAATGCTATAAAAGGTGTAATTACCGACAAATTTGAAATTAATGAGTAATGCTGAGACATGTTAAAGATCTATAATTCGCTCACACGACAAAAAGAAGTATTTACACCCATCCATCCTGGCAAAGTCGGTATGTACGTTTGTGGCGTTACGATCTACGATTTATGTCACATCGGACACGGTCGTACATTTGTCTCTTTTGATGTTGTGTCGCGTTATTTGCGTTACTCAGGCTACGATCTTACTTTCGTTCGTAACATTACTGATATCGACGATAAAATCATTAAGCGTGCCGCTGAAAATGGCGAAAGCTGTGAATCATTAACAGAGCGTTTAATCGGTGAAATGCATGCGGACTTTGATGCTTTAGGCATGAAACGTCCGAATGTTGAACCACGTGCGACACAATTTATTGCTGAAATCATCACTCTTTGTGAACGTTTAATTGAACGTGGCTTTGCTTACGTTGCATCAAATGGCGACGTAATGTTTGAAGTGAGCAAGTATGACGATTACGGTCGCCTTTCTAAGCAAGATCTTGATCAACTACAAGCGGGTGCGCGTGTTGATATCGATATGGCAAAACGTAGTCCATTAGACTTTGTTTTGTGGAAAATGTCGAAGCCTGGTGAGCCAACATGGGAATCACCATGGGGTCCTGGTCGCCCTGGTTGGCATATTGAATGTTCAGCGATGAACTCATCTATTCTTGGCGATCACTTTGATATTCATGGTGGTGGTTCAGATCTACAATTCCCTCACCACGAAAATGAAATTGCGCAATCATGCTGTGCTCACGATGGTCAATACGTGAATACATGGATGCACAGTGGCATGGTGATGATTGATCGTGAAAAGATGTCTAAATCATTAGGTAACTTCTTCACTATCCGTGATGTGTTAAACCATTACGATCCTGAAACAGTACGTTACTTCTTAATGTCTGGTCATTACCGTAGCCAGCTTAATTACAGTGAAGATAATCTTAAACAAGCGCGTTCAGCACTTGAGCGTTTATATACGTCACTGCGTGGCTTAGATACATCAGTAGAAGCTGCTGGTGGTGAAGAATTTGTTGCTCGTTTTAAAGAAGCGATGGATGATGATTTCAATACGCCTGAAGCATATTCTGCATTGTTTGATATGGCGCGCGAGATCAACCGTCTTAAAACGGATGATGTTACAGCTGCCTCTTTATTAGGTGCGCGTATGCGTGAACTCGCTGATATTTTGGGCTTATTATCTCAAGATCCTGAAACCTTCTTACAAGGTGGTGTAGGTGAAGACGATAACGTGGCTGAAATTGAAGGATTAATTCAACAGCGTTTAGATGCGCGTGCTACAAAAGATTGGGCTGCTGCTGATGATGCGCGTGATAAGCTACTTGCGATGGGCATTATTTTAGAAGATGGTGCACAAGGTACAACTTGGCGTCGTAAATAATTAAATCTGTCCTTTATTAAACCGAGGTGTTCTGCCTCGGTTTTTTTATATCTTCATTTTATGTTATCGGCTTAATGTCAGCTTGTTTATACGATTTTTGCCGTTATTACGGTTTGATTTTTATCACGTTATAGACGTGGTAAAAGCAAAGTATGAAACAAATAAGTCGATACGATGAATATTTAATGGCTTTATTCCACTTTGGAATTAAAGTCACTATTCGAGAATAAAGTTTATTATTTGAGCTGTTAATGTTGCTATATACGCATTTGATCGCAAAATCTTCATTTATTATCCGTATTATTTGTTTCGAATGAATATTTTATGTTCGATATTCATCAAGGTGCAATTAAAGGAATAATAATGAAAAAAATGATGCTAGCGACAATGATTGGTTGCGCGATATTGTCAACAAGTGTAATTGCTCAACCTAATACTGATAAAGTTGTTATTGCCCATCGTGGCGCGTCAGGTTATTTGCCTGAACATACTTTACCAGCAAAGGCACTTGCTTATGCGATGAAGCCAGATTATATCGAGCAAGATGTGGTAATGACGAAAGATGATAAGCTGGTGGTGTTACATGATCACTATTTGGATCGGGTAACCAATGTTGCCACTGTTTTTCCAAATCGTGCCCGTAAAGATGGTCGTTTTTATGCGATTGATTTTACCTTGGCAGAAATTAAGCAGTTGAGTGTGACAGAAGGTTTTAATATTAAAGAGGGTAAACAAGTACAAGGTTTCTCTGAACGTTTCCCTATTTGGAAGTCTCATTTTACCGTTCCAACGTTCCAAGAAGAAATTGAAATGATTCAAGGGTTAAACAAAACTTTGGGTTATGACATTGGTTTATATCCAGAAATTAAAGCGCCATGGTTTCATCGTCATGAAGGTAAAGACATCAGTAAAGCGGTACTGACAGTATTAAAACACTATGGTTATATTGATAAAAACAGTAATATTTATTTACAAACGTTTGATTTTAATGAACTTAAGCGTATTAATGATCAATTAATGCCAGCCATGGGTATGGATCTGAATTTAGTACAACTGATGGCGGAAACCGATTGGAATGAGACCATGGTGTATGACAAAGCAGGTAAGGCACATGCGTATAGTTATGATTGGATGTTTAAGCCTGATGGTATGAAAGTCTTGTCTCAATATGCAGATGGTATTGGTCCATGGAAACCGATGATAGTGAAAGACAGTTCAACGGTAGGACACATAGAACTCACTGATATGGTTAAAAACGCCCACGAGAATGGCATGGTGGTACACCCTTATACGTTTCGTGCCGATAAAGATCGTATTCCTGCCTATGTTAAAGATTACGATGGCATGTTAGAGGTGTTTTATAATCAAGCGGATGTCGATGGTGTCTTTACTGATTTTCCTGATAAAGCAGTGCATTTCTTACAACAACAATCACAGCCTCAAAAACAGTAACTAATTGTTTTTATATATAGCCCGTTCTATGTCTAGATACGGGCTTTTTATGTCGCTATAACGTCTCTGGCAGTTGTGTTCCGCATTTTTTGCAGTACTCAGCATCCATTTCGTGACCGCTGGTGGCACAATTAGGACACCGAATCAGACCTCGATGAGTTTTCATCTCTTGATTTAACTCTGCGGTAATAATCCCCGTAGGCACTGCAAGAATTGAGTAACCCAACAACATGGTTAATGATGCTAACGCCTTACCCATTACGGTGTGAGGCACAATATCGCCATAGCCTACAGTCGTGATGGTGACAATTGCCCAGTAAATACTTTTGGGAATACTAGTAAAACCATTTGCTGGACCTTCAATAATGAACATTAATGAGCCAAAGACTGTGACCAGAATTAAAACCGAACTAAAAAAGACCACTATTTTACGTTGAGCGTGACGAAGTGAGCGTAATAAAATATTGGAATCTTTAAGAAATCTTGCCAGTTTTAGCACGCGGAAAATACGTAATACACGAATAAGACGAATAATCAGTAAGTAGTTCGAACCTGGAATTAAAAATGCAATATAGGCAGGTAAAATGGCCATTAAATCGATAACACCATAAAAGCTGCGTATGTAAGCAAAGGGGCGCGGAGAGCAATATAAACGTAAGATGTATTCAATAGTGAATAGAATCGTAAATGTCCATTCAGCAATAACAAGTAAATGGGAATATTGTGATTCAATGCTAGCAACAGATGAGATAATTAAAATTAATTCAGAACTGACAATAGCAATAATTAGCGCAATATCAAACCATTGTCCGAAGCGAGTAGAAGTACCGAAAATAATTTGATATAGACGTTGTCTTGAGGTTAGTTTTGTCATAATTTAATAAAGTATATTAACAAGTAAAATGCAACGTAAGATATTAATCGCTGCGCATTGCCATTAATTGGCTTGAATGAATCTAAGTATATCAAAACCCCACAATGACTTAAGGATTTATTGAGTGCTAAAAAAGCCCCAACGTTAACATTGAGGCTTGGTACTATCTATAAGGATAAACAATGATGCTAGCTCAATCCTGGCAACATCACGCGTAGTCCATTAATAATAAATTCAATACCGAGTGCTGCAAGAATCAAACCCATAATACGCGTAATAACGTTAATACCCGTTTGACCTAAAAATCGAACAATGTAAGGTGCTGAACGAAATAATAACCAACAACAAAAAGCAAATACTGCAATAGTGATTGCTATGCCAATAGTAGAAGTAACGCCTGGATAGCGAGAGCCATATACAATGGTGGAACTTATCGCACCAGGACCTGCCATTAATGGCATTGCTAATGGTACGACTCCAACTTGTTCACGGCTAACGGATTCTGACTTCTCTTCTTTATTCTGTTTTACCTCACCGATCTTACCGCTCATCATTGAAAACGCGATACTTAGTAACAGTAAACCACCGGCAACTCTAAATGAATCAATTGAGATACTGAATAGATCCAGTAAATGTTGCCCAGCGATGAGTGCGACAATTAAAATAATAACAATGGCAATATTGGTGGTTAATGCGGTTTTGTTTCGCTCTTCTGGGCTCATGGATCCAGTAAGAGAAACAAAAACAGGCATGATACCGATAGGATTGACTGTTGCAATAAGCCCAACGAAAAAATGTAAAAATATAGCTATATCAAAAGTCTGCATAATTACACCTACTAAGTTACTTTGATTTTTTATGCTGTGAGTAAAGAAAAGGAAATAGCCATTTTAATTTTTATAAGAGGTCATAGAAATTAAATCATTGGGGGCTAAATTAACCTTAATAAATGGTATCTAAGTTAGTGATCTATAAGGATGTATGGTTAAAAAGTACTATTGCGACCATATTTTAATCTAAGCTAACTATTTCATCCACCAATAAAAGCTAATTTATGCGAGCTAAGGCGATGAAAATTATATATACGATTGATTATGAGAAGTGGATTGTTGTGTCTTAGGCTTAGAGAAAAACAATGTATAAGATGAATATGCAACAAATATTGAGCAGTTGACGCAATAAATCGTGATTTCTGTCACAATTAAATATCTTATGGGCTAGTAAATGTATTTTTATTACGTAATATTTCGGCTTGTGAAATAAATGATTTTAGTACATAGTAAGTAAATCAGCTGTAAGGCTCATAAAATTACATGTAAAAGAATGAAAAACACGCTAAATTTTACTATTTAATGATTATTTCAGCGTTTTGATGGAGTAGTGATCTAAATCAAACTTTTTGTAGTGTGAAAAATTATAATCAGTTTTGAAAGCAATTTATTAAGTATGTGTATTGTTGAAAGTGTTAATGAGTTTAACGCTCTTAATGTAGAAAGATTTCAGCATATTCTTACTAAATGATTTTTGATGAATTTTATAGTTTTTTATTTTTGGAGAAACAATATGCCTGTAACTAATTTAGCTGAACTTGATGCTTTAGTAGCACGAGTTAAAGTGGCTCAAAAAGAATTTGCAAGCTTTTCACAAGAACAAGTTGATAAAATATTTCGTGCTGCGTCGCTAGCTGCTTCAACTGCTCGTATCGAGCTTGCTAAAATGGCAGCAGAAGAGTCTGGCATGGGTATCATGGAAGACAAAGTGATTAAAAACCATTTTGCTTCTGAGTTCATTTACAATAAATACAAAGATGAATTGACGTGTGGCGTTATCGACCGTAACGATGAAGGCGGCACGATCACTATCGCTGAACCTGTAGGTATTGTTTGTGCAATCGTTCCAACGACAAACCCTACTTCAACAGCAATCTTTAAATCGTTAATCTGTCTTAAAACACGTAATGGTTGTATCTTCTCGCCACACCCACGTGCTAAAAATGCAACTAACTACGCAGCGAAAGTTGTATTAGATGCAGCAGTTAAAGCGGGCGCACCAAAAGATATCATTGGTTGGATTGACCAACCATCTGTTGAACTATCAAATGCACTAATGAAACATGAACACGTCAACATGATCCTTGCTACTGGTGGTCCAGGCATGGTTAAAGCAGCTTACTCTTCAGGTAAACCAGCAATCGGTGTTGGTGCAGGTAATACGCCTGTTGTTATCGACGAAACTGCTGATATCAAACGTGCTGTTTCTTCTATCCTAATGTCTAAAACATTCGATAATGGTGTTATCTGTGCTTCTGAGCAAGCCGCAATCGTTGTTGAATCAATTTACGATGAAGTTAAAGCTCGTTTCGCTGAATACGGCGCGGCAGTTCTAAGTAAAGAAGATGCAGATAAAGTACGTAAAGTACTACTTATCAATGGCGCACTTAACGCTAACATCGTTGGCCAACCAGCATACAAAATCGCTGAGCTAGCAAATGTTAAAGTGCCTAAGTCAACTAAAATTCTTATCGGTGAAGGCCTAGAAGCTTCATGGGATGATGAATTTGCTCATGAAAAACTATCTCCAACTCTAGGTCTATTTAAAGCGAAAGACTTTGAAGATGCTGTTCGTCAAGCTGGCATCGTATTAGACATAGGTGGTGTTGGTCATACATCAGTACTTTACACTGACCAAGATAATAACGAAGAGCGTATTGCGTACTTCGGTGACAAAATGAAAACTGCTCGTATTCTTGTGAATACACCTGCATCTCAAGGTGGTATCGGTGACCTTTACAACTTTGAATTAGCGCCTTCACTAACTTTAGGTTGTGGTTCTTGGGGTGGTAATGCTATCTCTGAAAACGTAGGTCCTAAGCACCTTATCAACAAGAAAATTGTAGCTAAGCGAGCAGAAAATATGTTGTGGCATAAACTACCTAAATCTATCTACTTCCGTCGCGGCTGTTTACCAATCGCAATGAGTGATCTTGAAGGTAAAAAACGTGCTCTAATCGTAACTGACCGTTTCTTGTTCAATAACGGTTACATCGATGACCTACGTTCAATCTTGAAAGAGAAAGGCATGGAAGTTGAAGTCTTCCATGAAGTAGAAGCAGATCCAACATTAGCAGTAGTTAAAGCAGGTGCTGAAGCATGTGCAAGTTACCAACCTGATGTTATCTTAGCTGTTGGTGGTGGTTCACCAATGGATGCTGCGAAAGTTATGTGGGTGATGTACGAGCATCCAGAAACTGATTTTGAAGATTTATCAATGCGCTTTATGGATATCCGTAAACGTATTTACAAGTTCCCTAAAATGGGTCAAAAAGCTGAACTAGTATGTATCACAACTACTTCAGGTACTGGTTCTGAAGTTACACCATTTGCTGTTGTAACTGATGAAAAGACAGGTCAAAAATACCCATTAGCAGATTACGAACTAACGCCAAACATGGCTGTTGTTGATGCTAACCTTGTAATGGATATGCCTAAGTCTTTATGTGCATTCGGTGGTTACGATGCAGTAACGCACGCATTAGAAGCTTACGTTTCTGTTCTTGCTAACGAATACTCAGACGGTCACGCTCTTCAAGCTCTTAAGATGCTTAAAGAGTACTTACCAAGTTCTTACACGAACGGTAAGAAAGATCCAATTGCACGTGAGAAAGTACACAATGCAGCAACAATCGCTGGTATGTCTTTTGCGCAATCTTTCCTAGGTGTGTGTCACTCAATGGCGCATAAGTTAGGCGCTGAATTCCACGTACCACACGGTCTTGCTAATGCGTTATTAATCTCGAATACTGTTCGTTTTAATGCGACTAACAACCCAACTAAACAAGCTGCGTTCTCTCAGTACGACCGTCCGAAAGCACGTGCTCGTTACGCTGAAGTTGCTGAGCATTTAGGTTTCCGTGAAGGTAATACTGAAACGAAAGTTAATGCGTTACTTAATTGGTTAGAAGAGCTTAAAGTTGCATTGGATATTCCACTGTCAATTCAAGCTGCTGGTGTTAATGAAGCTGCGTTTATGGCTAAAGTTGATGCAATTGCTGAAGATGCGTTCGATGACCAATGTACTGGTGCTAACCCACGTTACCCATTGATTAAAGAGCTTAAAGAAGTATTAATCGCTTCTTACTACGGTACAGCATACGTTGACGGCGAAACGTTTGAAGAAACAACAGTAGTTAAGAAATCAGAGCCAGTACAAGTTGCTGCAAAAGGTAAAAAAGCAAAAGCTTAATATCTTTACTGACTAAAATATAAAAAAAGCCCGTCTAGCAATAGACGGGCTTTTTGTTTTTGGGGATTTACACGATCGATAAGTGATTAACCTCGCAACCTCTGAACATAAAAAAGGCCAAGTGTTTATCTTAGCCGATTGATTAATTTATTATTTTACAGCTGTTTAAACCCCAATTTCAGACTCTAGCATTCGTCCGTTGAATGAATCATTACGGACAATGTATTCGACGTTACGCGCAATTTCGTCTTGCATCGGGATATTAATAATCGCGTGTTGGTCACAAGGCTTATTCTGTAGATTTATCGGTACAATACCGCCGACACGAATATTTAAATTCGCAAGTTCGTTCGCCCAATTTTGAGTTAAACCACTGACAACGGTTTTACTGGTTGTGGGTGTGTGTGGTTGATGATTTTCATTGCTCAATGCCAGATTAACAATGACACTTTGATGAGGTTGATGCTGCATAAATTCAGCGGCTACTTTTCCAAAGATAAAAAAGCTCGCAGCACTCTTTTGCATTATATCGTTAAAGTCGACGATTGATGTTGGTGATAATAGATTAGGTATTTCTGTGCCTGTCCAAGTATTCAATAATATATTGATTGATCCAAATCTTTTATTCACTTGTTGAAATAGTGTTTTAATACTAGTTTCATCGTAGCTTTTTATGTAGAACGCAGCTGACGAATCACTTATTTTTTGACAAGATCGTAAGGTTTTTTTTAATTCAACTTCGTTATTATCGACTAGCGCTAAAGCAGCCCCTAATGATGCGAAATGAAGCGCTATTGCTTTACCAATAGGATTACCAGCATCGGTGATAATAGCGACTGATTGTCCGATATGCATATATTCCCAGCCTTAATGTTTAGATAGTCTTATTTTAAGCCTTATTGGTATTAATTTTGTAGTGGTTATATCTAAGGCAATTACTATCCTTAATACTAGTTAAAAATAGTGCAAACTAATAATAATAAAGAAGAAATTATGAGCGGTGTCACGAACAAATAGGGTTATTATTTCTGCATCATAAATAATATATATTATCTTTGATCAACTGCAAATATTGGTTTAAGCAGCCCAACTCATTTCACTCTGGCGTTTAGATTTAATTAACGCTAAGTAAAGATCTTGTGGCGTTGCTTGAAGTGGTTTTAGCTCGATAGGTGGTAATTTACGACGTTCGTGAAGAGATAGATTATGGAATAAGTCTTCTGGTAAACCTTTGGTTTTTTGGGGTGGGTAAGAAAGGGCGGTTGGTTGCAATTGTGCCAATAGACGGGTGCTGGTTAAACTTGCTTGATGAAAGGCCTGTGCTTGTTCCGCTGCTCGTTGATAACATGATGGTGTTGATGTGAGGGGCTGTGGTGCTGGAATCTCAAAATAAGCTCGCAGTTGTTGTGATGACAGTGTTTCTATTGGGGTAGTATCAACAGGAATGTTTTCATGCAGATCAGTAGACAATAACGCTAACATCAATGCAAAATCAGCACGACGTCCACCTTCAACCGCATGGTTAAGGTGAGTACCGAGTTGAATTTCATTAATAAGCTGTAAATTATCCAGTGATTGAGTTTGCATGTAATCAATAATTGGCTATGTTAAATAAGATACTTAAGTTATCGACATTAAGAATAGTAACTTTAATGATTTATTTTAGGTAATAAAAAGCCCTGAGCATGTCAGGGCTAATCATATTATTGTATTGATAGTCGTTTAGAACTCAGGTTTAGCGCCAAATTGATGGGCACAATACGCCACTCGTTCTTCAGGCGTCGGTGTATGTGCGGTTACTCCCATTGCTTCAATATGACGTAAGCGTGGTAACAAGCCAGTACCATTAGCAATTTGAATCGCTAAACCGGGACGAGCATTTAGCTCTAATACCATTGGACCTTTTTCTTTGTCCAATACCATATCTGTTCCAATATAGCCTAAGCCGGTCATTTCCCATGCACTGGCAGCAAGTACCAGCAGCTTGTTCCATTCAGGGACTTCAAGCTCACTTAATAAGCGATCAGTGTCAGGATGGCGTTCAACGGGTAAGTTAAACTGTACCGCTCGAATCGCTTTACCTGATGCAATATCAATACCGACACCAACTGCACCTTGGTGAAGGTTTGCTTTACCATCAGAAGCTGCCGTTGAACAGCGCATCATTGCCATCACAGGATAACCTTTAAATACGATCACGCGTACATCGGGCACACCTTCATAGCTAAAACCATCAAACACATTATCAAATTGAATTAGGTTTTCGACCATCGCAACATCATTTTTACCCCCTAGCGAGAATAATCCGGCAAGGGTATTGGTAATATGACGTTCAACATCTTGTTGATTAATTTCAGCACCTGATGGCTTAACATAAATGCCATCTTTGTGCTTCACTATTACCAAAATGCCTTTACCACCAGAGCCTTGAGCGGGTTTTATTACAAACCCAGGCCAGTTTTTAACCATATGGTGAATATGCTTAACCGTTGCTTGGCTCTCAATCACACCAATCAAATCAGGAACGGTTGCTCCCGCTTGTTGAGCAATGAACTTGGTTTTTAGTTTGTCATCTACAAGCGGAAAACGACTACGATCATTATATCGACCAATATAGC
This sequence comes from Photobacterium carnosum, assembly GCF_002849605.1. GTDB lineage: Bacteria > Pseudomonadota > Gammaproteobacteria > Enterobacterales > Vibrionaceae > Photobacterium > Photobacterium carnosum. The sequence goes on along the minus strand of NZ_NPIB01000001.1, from coordinate 306,554 downwards.
TATGGTTACGTTTGTTCATTCCCATTATGCCACGATCACGCAGTTTTTTCGGTGAGGTAAACTGTGAAAAGAACGACATAGATTAATCCTCGACTAATGGCTTAAAGCGACGTAGCTCACTTAAGCGATAACCGGTGTAGTTACCTAAAATTAAGATAACCGCAAGGATAATAAATTGAACACCAATAAAGTTAAACGTTAGGTGACGTACAATGGGTGTTGTCATTGCAAGGTAAATTAACACTGATGTTAATAGCGAACCACCACCTTGAATAAACACTTCTTTTGCACCTTCTTCTTCCCATAGAATCGACATCCGCTCGATAGTCCATGACAAAATGATCATTGGGAAGAAGGTAATTGTTAGACCTTCAATTAAGCCAATTTTAAATGCCACCACGGTGAATATTGAAATGATCAATATTACGGTAATTATCACCGCGGATATTCGGGCGACCAGAAGTAGGTTGAGTTTCGACAGATAACTTCGAATGATTAAACCGGTACCCACGATCAATAGGAAACCAACAATACCGGTTAATAGCTGGGTTTGCACAAAGGCAACCGCGATTAACACTGGCATGAATGTACCTGATGTTTTAAGCCCGATAATGATACGTAAAAACACCACAATTAATGCGCCAATAGGCACAAGCATGATGGTTTTAAACATTGCTTGTTCTTCAAGAGGCAAACTATGAATTGAGAAGTTTAATAGATCTTCAACTTTAATTTTTTCTTGAGTTGCACGTTGTGGCGTAATGTCTTGGGCAATAATAGAGAAACTGATATTTGAGTTACGGCCACCAACAACATCCAGTAATGCATTACCTTGTTGGTTCCAAATCATTACATTTTTAGGTTTGCCTTGCTCGCCAGTGGTGAGATTAAATAGCTGCCAGTTTGTCTGTTGCTTATCCCACACTTCAACCATTGGTGATACGCTTTGACGACGACGACCATCTTCAAGTGTTAACCCACTGACAATGCGAGAATTAATGCCTTCAAGTGATAATAGGCTAGTAACTACATCAGCGGGTGACATTGTATCAAGTAACACTGCGGCATTTTGATTCTGTTTATCATGTAACTCACGAATTAACTCGCGCGCTAATGTCACATCATTAGCGGATAAATTACGCGCTTGGGTTAACAATGCTGTTGCAGCTGTTTGTTGTGGATTACTTAAGCTAACTTCATCCGGTTCACCTTTTGGTGGCACAGGTTTATATTTAGCATGCTCATCAACCAATAATTGGGTTTTGTAATACAACACTTGTTTACCAATCGCGGTACGTGTTGCCCAATCGGCTTCACGACCATCTTTAGTATTGTGGATCACTACTGAATAATTTGGGGGTGATGATGTACTTTCATCGATCAGTGTAAAGCCTTGCTGTGTGCCCGGTGCCGACATTTTTACTTGTACTGGGTCGCCAATAGCGTCAAATTGTACTCGTGCTTCTACTTCCCAAACAGCGCGTTCTTTTCCTGGTGTCCATGGCACGCCATAGACATCATGGCGATATACGCTTAATCCAATACCTGAAATTATCAGCAGGGAGATAAGTATATAAAAGGGTATTCTAGACGTCATGACAGCCTCTTTATTTATTTGTTAACTTGGACTGGCTTTGGCTCAGTCTGTCCTTGTACAAATTGCTTACCTACGTCAACTAGCGCAATATCTTTAAAGAATTCACGTCCAAGTAAAACAGGGAAGTCCATTTTTGTTCTATCTGCTAGCGTAAACTGGGTCTTTTCATGCAAGCTACCTAACGTAATCCATGCTTCGATTACTGGGCGGCGAACCGCATCTTCTGAGGTTGACTGACGAATACGTACCCAACGGAAAATCGGTGCTTCAATGGTTTCTGGTTTTGCTTTGTTATTCGCTGCAATTTCTGTTGGTGTATCAATTGCAGAGTCATGACTTAAATTAAAACGTACCCATTCTTTACCATCGCGTTCAAAGGTTTGTACATCAACGGCATTGAGTGATGATGTTGTCGCACCCGTATCGACCCGTGCTTTAAAATGGCTCTTAACAGAATCAATCCAAACCCATTCTTCTTGTCCTAAAATCACTTTACCATTCGCGATTTTAGAGTCAGTCGCTGGCTGTTCTACGGGAATTCGAATAATTTGTTTTTCAATAATGACTTTAGGTTGAGTTAGGCTCTTGTGCTTAAGAAATTTTATATCTTTTGAGATAGATGTTAATTTTCTTTCAAGTTGACCTATATATTGTTGTTGCTTTTCAATATGTGTAGAAACGTCATTGATTTTAGTATCAACGTGCGTAGAAACATTATTGATAGCAGCTAAAGTTTGTTGGTGGTTTTTCTCTAGCGTTGCGTTTGAGGTACATCCTGAAAGTATCGCTAGTGCAATTACTGATACGCTAAGACGAAGCATCATATCTCCTATGTGCGTCTGTTTTTATAATAACAACATTAGTTTACATCAAAAAAAGGATGCGAACAGCATCCCTTTGTCAGTCGTTAGTCAGGATTCCTACCGACTAAGATTGCGCGTCTTGGGGCTGGATAACCTTCTATCGTTTTTGAGCTATCTTCTTGATTTAAATATTCTGGTAAGGAATTATTCGTCATCCAATTGGTTGATCGTTGTTCGTCAGTTGTCGTGGTGTTCTCATCAACAATACGGACATCAATAAAGCCACATTTTTCCATCCACACTTTTAATGCTTTAGCTGACGGGAAAAAATAAACATTATGCATTTGAGCATAGCGATGAGTTGGCACTAATACCGTATTTTCATCGCCATCAATGACCAGAGTTTCTAAAATGACTTCGCCACCGGCTCGTAATTGGTTTTTTAATTGCAGAATATGATCTAATGGTGAACGGCGGTGATATAACACCCCCATACTGAATACAGTATCAAACGCTTTTAACTCGGGTAACTGTTCAATGCCTAACGGTAATAAATAGGCGCGATCGTCTTGTCCCATTAAGCGTTTAATCGCTTCAAATTGAATTAAGAATAAGCTTGATGGGTCGATACCTACGGTTAATTTTGCCCCTTCACCCAGCATGCGCCACATATGGTAGCCATTACCACAACCGACATCTAATACGCTGCGACCAGTCAATGGTGTTATGTGTGGTAATACACGATCCCATTTCCAGTCAGACCGCCATTCAGTATCAATATGAATATCATGCATATTGAAAGGGCCTTTACGCCATGGATGAAGTAAACGTAAAAGACTCTCTAAACGTTTTTTTTCTCCATCAGCAATCGGCACTTCATTACGTACACTGACTGCATTTTTGAGATCAATAATATCAGGTTTATCGGTAGGGAATTTTTGTAGAGCACGTACCCAACGCGCCATATCTCCATGCTCTTGCTGCTCCCAATCACTTAATTGTTGCGGCAAAGTATTTAACCATGGACGTAAAGTCTCATGTTGAGCGAGAAGCTGATAAAAAGCAGAAAAACTAAACATATTGAAACTGTAAACCTTATTTAATCGCAAACATTGAGCCAAAATTGAAGCATTGAAACCATACTTCAGAGCTAGAAAAACCAATTTCATTGAAACGTTTTTTATGGGTTTCAATACTGTCAGGACGCATCACATTTTCAATCGCATTGCGTTTTTGACTAATTTCTAATTCGCTATAACCATTGGCTCGTTTAAAGTCGTGATGAAGATCGATTAGCAACTCATTTGCACGTTCATCATCAAAAATATATTTTTCCGATAAGATTAATATGCCACCTGGGCGCAGGCCAGCATAGATTTTCTCTAGTAATGAGAGACGATCATCGGGAGATAGAAATTGGAGCGTAAAGTTAAGCACGACAACAGAAGCGTCTTGAATCTCAACGTGACGAATATCTGCTTCAATGACTTGCACTGGTGTTTCAGAACGGTAGGCATTCACCAATAAACGGCAACGTTCAACCATTGCTGCTGAATTATCAATCGCGATAATCTCACAGCCTTCCTGATCAATATGACGACGCATCGATAAAGTGGCAGCGCCAAGTGAACAACCAAGATCGTATACTTTCGAATGCGACTTAGCAAAACGTTCAGCGAGCATGCCAATAGCAGAGATGATATTGCTATAACCCGGCACCGAGCGTTGAATCATATCTGGAAAAACTTCAGCAACACGTTCATCAAACGTAAAATCACCCAGTTTTGCAATTGGCGTAGCAAAAATATTATCGTGGCTTGCCATTATCACGAACCTCATCATATATAAAGAACAAGTATCCTACAGGGACTGTGATAGTTGCTTGGATTAAATAGCGACTATCAGGTGATCCATCACCTTTGAAAGGTCGCGTATTGTAGAGAAAATAGCATCATTTGTCTTTAATAATTGTTATTACACTCTTTATCATAACCGTGTTATTTGTTGATTTTGTTGTTGGTGTTGAGGTTTTGCTCAATGGGGTAGAGCCACTGTTATAACTATTATCGAGGGGCCAGTAAAGCAAATAAGGGGTTATCGGCAGGAGCGATGGCATAAAAAATGGTGTTATCTTTTATCGTGCTAAATACGTCTGCATCATGGGCAAGTCGATCGCTATTTTTACACCCTGCATTATATAAATTGTTGACCTAATGGTTGTGTGATCATTGCGTTAAACCTAATCGAATAGGCAAATCATTGCCAGAAGTAGTCGTTGTTATGAATATCTCCAATGATATTGAGATAGATACTTTGCAACTTTAAAGTGTTCATTTGAGAAAAGTGTAAATTATCAGGCGTGAAAAAACTGTTAATTATGGTTCCATTTCTGATTGATTGCAGATCATGTGAATAAACGTGCGGTTAACTTCGCAAACTGGGGCTGTTTGGGTATAATAACGTGTTATTTTTCCTCTTGGTTGGCTTGCTATCCAATTTTATGCGTAAATTAGACAGCAAGCAGTCAGGATTGAACCAGTTGTATTTGAGTTGGCAGTGATCTGTGACACAAATACAAGCATGCTAAATAAATATATAGATTGGGAATTTCTTATGCGCACCCATTATTGTGGACACCTAAATAAGTCCTTTGCAGGACAAAAAGTAGATTTATGCGGTTGGGTTAACCGTCGTCGTGATTTGGGCGGTCTTATCTTTATTGATATGCGTGATCGCGAAGGTGTGGTTCAAGTTGTTATTGATCCTGATATGACTGAGATCTTCACACTAGCAAACCAATTACGTAACGAATTTTGTATCCGTTTAAGCGGTGAAGTACGTGAGCGTCCTGAAAGCCAATGTAATAAAGACATGGCGACTGGTGAAGTTGAGATTTTTGCAACTGGCCTTGAGATCATCAACCGTTCAGAAGCGTTACCTCTTGATTTCAATCAAAAGAACTCAGAAGAGCAACGTCTAAAATACCGTTATTTAGATCTTCGTCGTCCAGAAATGAGTGATCGTATCAAGCTACGTGCGAAAGCATCAAGCTTTGTTCGTCGTTTCCTTGATGACAATGCATTCTTAGACATTGAAACACCAGTACTAACAAAAGCGACACCAGAAGGTGCACGTGACTACTTAGTACCAAGTCGTGTACATAAAGGTAAATTCTACGCATTACCACAATCACCACAGCTGTTTAAGCAATTGTTGATGATGTCTGGTTTTGACCGTTACTACCAAATCGTTAAATGTTTCCGTGATGAAGATTTACGTGCTGATCGTCAGCCTGAATTTACTCAAATCGATATCGAAACATCATTCATGTCAGCTGACCAAGTACGTGCAGTGACTGAAAAAATGATCACTGAAATGTGGCAAGAACTACTTAATGTAGATCTAGGCACATTCCCTGTAATGTCATTTCAAGAAGCAGCTCGTCGTTTCGGCTCGGATAAGCCCGATCTACGTAACCCTCTAGAGTTAGTGGATGTTGCGGATATTCTTAAAGATGTTGAGTTCCAAGTATTCTCTGCTCCTGCAAATGATCCAAAAGGTCGTGTTGCTGTTGTGCGTGTACCTGGTGGCGCATCATTAAGCCGTAAGCAAATTGATGAATACACTAAGTTTGTAGGTATTTATGGTGCTAAAGGCTTAGCATGGATGAAAGTGAACGATCGTGCTGCTGGCATTGAAGGCGTTCAATCTCCAGTGGCTAAGTTCCTAAACGAAGAAATTGTGACGACTTTACTTGAGCGTACTCAAGCTGAATCTGGTGATATCATTTTCTTTGGTGCGGATAGTAAGCGTGTTGTAACTGAAGCAATGGGTGCATTACGTCTTAAAGTTGGTGAAGATCTTGAGCTAACGGATAAGTCAGCTTGGAAACCACTTTGGGTTGTTGATTTCCCAATGTTTGAAGAGAACGAAGATGGTTCATTGTCTGCAATGCACCACCCATTTACTTCACCATTAAACTTAACACCAGAAGAGTTAGCTGCTAACCCTGCTGATGCGCTATCAAATGCGTACGATATGGTTATTAATGGTTATGAAGTCGGCGGCGGTTCTGTACGTATTCATAATTCTAAAATGCAATCAACAGTGTTTGATATTTTAGGTATCTCAACTGAAGAGCAACGTTTGAAGTTTGGCTTCCTACTTGATGCATTGAAGTTTGGTACACCACCACACGCAGGCCTTGCATTTGGTCTTGACCGTTTGGTAATGCTACTTTGTGGTACTGATAACATTCGTGATGTTATTGCATTCCCTAAAACAACAGCAGCAGCATGTCTATTGACAGATGCGCCAAGTTTAGCAAACCCAGCGTCATTGGAAGAACTTTCAATTGCCGTTAAGATTGCAAAGAAGAAAATAGATAAAGAATAAGTTAGGTTGTTAAATCAACTGACTTGACGATATTCACTATTATTAATCTTTATTAACAATAGCGAATAACAGGCCGACCCTTAGCAATAAGTGGTCGGCTTATTTTTATGTTTATATCAATGTCGATGTTGAAAGTGGTTGGAATATAATTCGCCATAACAGAAAATTGATATATTAACCAAGTGGTAATATTGGATTCATGTCTATCATTTTAGGTATTGACCCGGGTTCGCGTATTACGGGGTACGGGGTTATTCGACAAGTTGGTCGTAAACTAGAATATTTAGGTAGTGGGTGTATTCGTACATCATGCCCAGATATTCCCGGTCGTTTAAAACAGATTTATGCAGGGGTTTCTGAGGTTATTACTCAATTTCAACCCGACTGTTTTGCGATTGAAGAAGTGTTTATGGGAAAAAACGCCAGTTCTGCGATCAAGCTCGGACAAGCTCGTGGTTGTGCTATTGTCGCAGCGGTGAACGCGGACTTACCTGTGAGTGAATATGCGGCTCGTTTAATTAAGCAAGCTGTCGTCGGTAATGGTGGTGCGGATAAAGTGCAAGTACAGCATATGGTGTGCTCAGTATTAAAGCTGGAAGGAAAACCACAAGCCGATGCTGCCGATGCCTTAGCGATTGCTATTTGTCATGCACATACAAACAAAACCTTAATGGCGATGGCGGGTAAAGCGACCAGTGTTCGTCGTGGTCGTTACCGTTAATTTATCGCGTAATAAGCCTTATTGTTATTATATAAAAGCAGCGATGGCTGCTTTTTTTATTGAAGGTGATAGGCATAAAGGGCTGGATATTGATCCAGTAGTTTACTATTCTAGTGCCAGTTTACTTCCTATTATAGAGATGATGTTGTGATTGGCCGACTACGCGGAATTGTGATTGAAAAACAGCCACCAGAAGTACTCCTTGAAGTGGGCGGCATTGGTTATGAAGTTGCTATGCCAATGAGCTGTTTCTATGAGTTACCTGAGTTAGGTCAAGAAGCTATTATATTTACTCACTTTGTCGTGCGTGAAGATGCCCAATTATTGTATGGCTTTAATAAAAAAAATGAGCGTGAATTGTTCCGTGAAGTCATTAAAGCAAATGGCGTCGGACCTAAATTAGGACTAGCAATTTTATCAGCAATGACCGCAAGCCAATTTGTTCGTAGCGTAGAATTAGAAGACGTTACGACACTGGTTAAAATTCCAGGTGTAGGTAAGAAAACCGCAGAACGATTAGTGGTTGAGATGAAAGATCGTCTTAAAGGCTGGGGTGAGGGTGATTTATTCACTGCGGCACTCGACACTGCTGCATCTAATGCTGACATTCAATATCCTGCAAATCAAGCGCGTGCTGAAGATGAAGCGGTGAGTGCATTAGTTGCCTTAGGTTATAAACCACAAGTAGCCGCAAAAGTTGTGGCACAAGTTGCTAAGCCTGATATGACCAGCGAAGCGATTATTCGTGATGCGCTACGTTCAATGGTGTGATCACACATTCTGTAATAGGTATTTATTATGATTGAAGCCGATAGACTGGTTTCTAGTAATTTTGAGACACCTCGCGAAGATGAGATTATTGATCGCGCTATTCGTCCAAAGTTACTCAACGATTATCAAGGTCAAGATCACGTTCGTGATCAAATGGAAATCTTTATTCAAGCGGCGAGATTGCGTAATGAAGCGTTAGATCATTTATTGATTTTTGGCCCACCAGGTTTAGGTAAAACCACATTAGCGAATATTGTTGCTAATGAAATGGGGGTAAGTATTCGTACAACGTCTGGACCGGTGCTTGAAAAAGCGGGTGATTTGGCTGCACTACTGACTAATCTAGAAGAAAACGATGTGTTATTCATTGACGAAATCCATCGTTTAAGTCCACAAGTTGAAGAAATACTGTATCCCGCAATGGAAGATTACCAATTAGATATCATGATTGGTGAAGGTCCAGCTGCGCGTTCGATTAAAATTGATTTGCCGCCTTTTACGTTAATTGGTGCGACGACACGTGCGGGATCATTAACGTCACCATTGCGAGATCGTTTTGGTATTACGCAACGATTAGAATATTACAAAGTTGACGATCTCAAAGACATCGTATGCCGTAGTGCTAATTATCTTGGTTTATCTCTTGAAGAAGACGGTGCGATGGAAATGGCAATGCGTGCCCGTGGTACTCCTCGTATCGCAAACCGATTATTACGTCGTGTAAGAGATTATGCCGAAGTGAAAAGTAATGGTCATATTTGCCCAGAGATCGCCAATAAAGCGCTTGATATGCTTGATGTTGACAGTAGTGGTTTTGATTATATGGACCGTAAATTATTGATGGCAATTATTGATAAGTTTATGGGCGGACCCGTAGGGCTGGATAACCTTGCGGCGGCAATTGGTGAAGAAAAAGATACCATTGAAGATGTACTTGAACCTTATTTAATTCAACAAGGTTTTTTACAGCGCACCCCCCGTGGCCGTATTGCGACGCAACGTGCTTATTTGCATTTTGGACTTGATCTACCAAAAACAAAATAACAATTAAAGAAAAATAAAGAAATAAGAAACGAGATAATAATAGTCTCGTTTTTTTATATCTTTATTTTAGTAATGGGTAAAAAAATAAATATTTAGGAATGATAATGTTATTAAAAATAACATTGATTACTATTTAGCAACGGTTTGATCATTGGGAATAAGCATAAAAACATGGATTTCTATCTAAACCTTATCTAAATTTAATAGGTGTCATTACATTAGTGCGGTATTTTTTTCTAAAATATTCACTCATAATCAAAATCTATTTAATACAAAATGATCGGCAGGGAAGATTAGATTAATAAATAGTAGCTAATTAGACATTAACTGTTTGTTTTATAATGATTTCGTGTGTTTTTTGGGCTAGCGCTTGATCTGAATGTTATTATCATAGCTGCTGTTTTGTTATTCTTTATAGGTATATAATTATTCACAGACGGAATTATGTAATTGATTGTTTAATAATGATTTTTAATCATAGCGAAGTGAAAAGATAGCGAGTTGTTTATCGTTTTATTATGAATAAATGAGAATGGGTTATATTGTAATGTATCAATATTAAAGACAGATATTAAAAATAGAAACAGAGTAAATTTTAATTCAACGCTAAAAAGTGCAATATTTATTGATATGGATCATGTTTGGTGTTGTCGATGTCTTGCGGTGGTATTTTGTTTGATAAATATCAAAGCAAAACTATTAATAAATACTTTGAAGATTATTGCTGATATCTGTAATATTAGCCTGGAATTTATTAGCTGTAGAATAACAGTAAAACAATATTTTTGGTACAAAACCGCAACAATAGGATGGACGCCATTATCATCATGGTAAATGCGATCAGGAAGATCACTAATATTGCGGTTTGTTATCTACGATTGGCTAAACCCAATAATCGGTACACTGTGTAGTACTTCACCAGTCAGCTGGTGAAAAAAGGAGTTATCAATGTTAACTGATGTCGTCGAACTATCGCGGTTACAGTTCGCTTTTACAGCGATGTATCACTTTTTGTTCGTTCCCCTGACTCTAGGTATGGCTTTTTTACTTGCCATCATGGAATCAGTTTATGTTATGACAGGCAAGCAAATCTACAAGGACATGACAAAGTTCTGGGGTAAGCTTTTCGCGATTAACTTTGCACTGGGTGTGGCAACTGGCCTATCCATGGAATTCCAGTTTGGTACAAACTGGGCTTATTATTCTCATTATGTTGGTGATATTTTCGGTGCGCCGTTAGCAATCGAAGCACTGATGGCGTTTTTCCTTGAATCCACTTTAGTCGGTATGTTCTTTTTTGGCTGGGATCGTCTATCAAAACGTCAACACCTTACAGTGACGTGGTTTGTTGCATTAGCTTCTAACTTCTCTGCATTGTGGATCTTAATTGCCAATGGCTGGATGCAAAACCCTGTAGGCGCGGATTTCAATTATGAAACCATGCGTATGGAAATGGTGAGCTTCTCTGAAGTTATCTTTAACCCTGTTGCTCAGGTTAAATTTGTTCACACAGTTGCATCTGGTTATGTTTGTGGTGCGATGTTTATTCTTGGCGTAAGTTCATACTACATGCTAAGAGGGCGTGATATTGCCTTTGCTCGTCGTTCATTTGCAATCGCTGCTGCTTTTGGTCTTGCATCAATCGTTTCAGTAATGATTTTGGGTGATGAATCTGGTTATGAACTAGGTGATGTCCAAAAAACAAAATTAGCAGCAATTGAAGCTGAGTGGCATACCGAACCTGCTCCTGCAGCCTTTACCGCTTTTGGTTTCCCTAATCAAGATACGATGGAAACAGAGTACGCGATCAAGATCCCATACTTAATGGGTATTATCGCTACACGTTCGCTTGATACTCAAGTATTAGGTATTCGCGATCTGAAAAAACAGCATGCAGTACGTATCCGTAATGGTATGGTTGCATACGGTTTGCTTGAAAAATTGCGTGAAGGTAAAAGAACACCAGCAAATGTTGCAGCATTCAATGAAGTCAAAGGCGACTTAGGTTATGGCCTATTGTTGAAGCCTTATACTGATAAAGTTGTTGATGCGACACCAGAGCAAATTCAAAAAGCCGTTGATGACTCAATTCCACGTGTATGGCCGCTATTCTTTAGCTTCCGTATTATGGTGGGTGCCGGCTTCTTAATGTTTGCCATTATTGGTGCTGCATTTGTACAGTCTTGCCGTCATAAAATCACGGGTAATAAGTGGGTACTTAAAGCCGCATTGATTGGTATGCCATTACCGTGGATTGCGATTGAAGCAGGTTGGTTTGTTGCCGAATATGGTCGTCAACCATGGGCTGTTGGTGAAATACTGCCTGTACATATGGCTGCATCCAACCTTGAACCCTCACAATTATGGTTCTCGTTAGCTGCAATTATCGGACTTTATACTTTGTTCTTGATTGCTGAAGTGTACTTGATGCTTAAGTTTGCACGTTTAGGTCCAAGTAGCTTGAAGACAGGCCGTTATCATTTTGAGCAAAAAGATACAGCACAAGATGTGGTTTCACGTCAGGTTGAAGTGTAAGCAGGGAGAAACAGAATAATGTTTGATTATGAAAGCTTGCGAATCATTTGGTGGGTACTAATTGGTGTGTTGTGCATCGGTTTTGCAATCACAGATGGTTTTGATATGGGCGTAGGTATGCTGTCTCCAATTATTGGTAAGACAGATGGCGAACGTCGTGTAATGATTAACTCAATTGCACCACACTGGGATGGTAACCAAGTTTGGTTGATCACCGCTGGTGGTGCGTTATTTGCGGCATGGCCATTAGTTTACGCAACGGTATTCTCTGGTTTTTATGTGGCAATGATTATAACGTTAGCGTCACTATGGTTACGTCCATTAGGTTTCGATTATCGTTCTAAGCTAACTGATCCAAAATGGCGTGGTTTATGGGATAAAGCAATCTTCGTTGGTAGCTTTGTTCCACCGCTTATTTTTGGTGTTGCTTTTGGTAACCTTATGCAAGGCGTACCGTTTGAAATAAACGAATTTATGATGACGACGTATACTGGCTCATTCTTTGGTTTATTGAATCCGTTTGCATTACTTTGTGGTGTTGTTAGCGTATTAATGGTTATTACCCAAGGCGCAACATTCCTACAGATGAAAACAACCGATGCTATTCATACTCGTGCCCGTAATGTTGCTGCAATTTCAGCAATATTGATGGCCGTTGTATTTATTATTGCGGGTTTTGTCTCTCAAGGTATTAACGGTTATGTGATTACATCGCAAGTATTGCCAAATGTAGCCTCAGATCCATTAACGAAAGATGTTGTTCGTCAAGTGGGTGCGTTGTTTATTAATTACCATAACTACCCAGTATTGTGGATTGCACCAATACTTGCAGTGGCGATGCCATTACTAACAGCATTATGCTCACGTGCTGAACGTGCAGGTTTTGCGTTCTTGTTCTCAAGCTTAACGGTTGTTGGTGTGGTATTAACATTTGGTTTTGCAACATTCCCATTTATTATGCCTTCAAGCTTAGATCCTAATGTAAGTTTGACTATTTGGGATGCAACATCATCTGAATACACATTGAAGATTATGACCGTGGTAGCATTTGTTATGGTACCTGTAATCTTGGTGTACACCTCATGGTGTTACTACAAAATGTTTGGTCGTCTTGATACTAAATATATCGAAGACAACAAGACTTCACTGTACTAAGGAGTAGACGAACTATGTGGTATTTCGCTTGGATTCTAGGTGTTTTACTGGCTTGTTCATTCGGTATTGTCAATGCGTTATGGCTTGAAACGACTGAAAATATGGATAAAGACAGTGAGTAAGATAGATCGTGCGGTTAAGCTACTTCATGCACCATTGAATGTGTTGCCTCTTAAATTATTAGCAGTAGTAATAGCATTGACTATTACAGGGCTATTAATGTGGGAGCCTCAACAATTTGCCAAAGATATTGGTGGATTTAGTGTAGGACTAGCGCCGCTGATGATTTGGGCAACCTGTAGTGCGATAGTATTTGGTATGGGTTTTGTTCCTCATCGGTGGTATTTTCAGGTGTTATTTACACCTTATATCGCACTGCCTATATTGCTGTATATTCTCGGGTTACGCTTCTTATAACGTTTAACCTGTAGTCATAAAAAAGCCTGTTACCATAATGGAAGCAGGCTTTTTTTATGGGATGAAATTACCGTGATCATGAGCAATTTTTTTGCTGCATGATAACTGAACAGAATTGTAATTTGATTGTCAGAACTTACGGACAAATTTCATTTTTTAGTTAAATGCACTTATCTATTAGTGTCATGGTAACTATCTGTTGATGACTTAGGGTATAGTAGTATTAAGCGTGATTGTTAGCATCGTGGAGACATGGTGGTTATGGATACTAAATGAAAGAACAAGATATTTTTAAATGGCCAATTACCATTTATTATGAAGATACTGATGTAGGCGGGGTGGTATATCACGCTAATTACTTAAAGTTTTTTGAGCGAGCTCGAACCGAATTATTGCGTTATATTGGCTTAAACCAACAACAATTATTTGCGGATAATATGAGTTTTGTTGTACGTAGTATGAATATTGATTTTATTCGTGGAGCAAAGCTAGATGATCAACTTATTGTTAATACAACCATTCAAAATGTACGTCGCGCATCAATAGAATTTAACCAAGAATTGGTTGATGATCATAATGTGGTATTTTGCCGCGCTATAGTGAAAATTGCCTGCGTTAATCCAACTATCATGAAACCCATCGCATTACCTGCACAATTAAAGCCGGAGATAAATTAGGTGAACTCAGAACTAACCATTTTAGACCTTTTTTTACAAGCAAGTTTGTTGGTAAAACTGGTTATGCTTATTTTACTTGGAATGTCGATTGCTTCTTGGGCAATGATCATTAAGCGCTCACAAGTTTTAAACCGTGCTGAACGTAACGCCAGTCAATTTGAAGACAGATTCTGGTCTGGTATTGATCTTTCACAGCTTTATCAAGAAGTTCAAGAACGTAAAGATGATCTCTCAGGTTCTGAGCGGATTTTCTATTCAGGTTTTAAAGAGTTTGCACGTTTACATCGTAGTAATGGCAGTGTACCTGAAGCGGTAATGGAAGGTACTGGACGTGCTATGCGGGTTTCATTATCAAAAGAAGTTGATGAACTAGAAACTAACTTACCGTTTCTTGCGACTGTTGGTTCTATCAGCCCTTACATCGGTCTTTTTGGTACAGTATGGGGCATTATGACGGCATTTATTGCACTTGGTGCTGTAAAACAAGCAACATTAGCGATGGTTGCACCAGGTATTGCTGAAGCATTGGTTGCGACCGCGATGGGTCTTTTCGCTGCGATTCCTGCAGTGATGTTTTATAATAGCCTTACTAATAAAGTAACTAAACTTGAACATACTTACGCCACTTTTATGGAGGAGTTTTCAAGTATTTTACACCGCCAGGCATTTGCAGCGAATCAGGAGTAATAAGCAATGGCTTATCAACCGAAGAAACGCAAAATAACGGCAGAGATTAACGTCGTTCCTTATATTGATGTAATGTTGGTTTTATTAATTATCTTCATGGTGACAGCACCGTTTGTAAGCCAAGGTGTCGATGTTGATTTACCTAAGACGCAAACAGCTGAAACCGTTGCAGATATGAATCCTGATTCTAATACACCACCTATTATTGTCGAAGTTGATAAAGATGGCCACTTAGGGGTGAGCATTAATAATGCAGAGATGGCACACGACCTTAGTCTTGATGAATTAGTCGCTCGAGTAAAAGCAGAGCTTGCGGCGAATCCTAAAACATTGGTTATGGTAGGGGGGGATGGACGCACACCTTATTCAAATATTGTAGAAACTTTGGATGCGTTAAGCCATGCTGGTGTTGGATCTGTAGGTTTAATGACAGATCCTCTCGATAAGCCTGGAAATTAAGGCATGAAAAAGAGTAATTATTCGACATCAGTTATTATATCCGTACTTGTACATGTATTATTTATTGTGCTGTTATTGTGGGGCGCTGATTTTACCTTTGAGAAAAAACAATCGGTAGGAAATACCATTCAAGCGACAATGATTGATCCTGCAATATTGAATCAACAAGCTCAGCAAATTCGTCAGCAACGCCAAGCTGCTAAAAATGCTGAGTTGGCCCGTCAAGCTCGTTTACAACAACAAACCGCTGCACTTGAAGCACAACGCAAAACTGATGCCGAGCGGATCCGTCAGCTGAAAGAAGATAAGCTAACAGCAGAAAAAGCAACTCGTGAAGCTAAAAAACGACAACAAGTACAGCAGCAACAGGCTATAGAAGCCAGAGCGAAAGCAGATGCTCAAGCGAAGGCAGACGTTAAAGCGAAGGCAGACGCTAAAGCAAAGGCAGATGCTAAAGCGAAGGCAGATGCTAAAGCGAAGGCAGATGCTAAAGCGAAGGCAGACGCTAAAGTGAAGGCCGACGCCAAAGCGAAGGTCGCCGCTAAAGCGAAGGCCGATGCTAAAGCGAAGGCAGACGTTAAAGCGAAGGCAGACGCTAGAGCGAAGGTAGCCGCTAAAGCGAAAGCAGATGCTCAAGCAAAGGCAGATGCTAAAGCGAAGGCAGATGCTAAAGCGAAGGCAGATGCTAAAGCGAAGGCAGATGCTAAAGCGAAGGCAGACGCTAAAGCGAAGGCAGATGCTCAAGCTAAACAAGATGCAGCATTAAATGATATGCTTTCAGGATTAGAAGCTGAAAATGAGCAACGTGATGGTGTGAAAGACCAGCATATTGATGATGAAATTGCTAAGTATAGCTCGATGTTTAAAGGACTGATCCAACAAAATTTATTGGTCGATCAAAGCCTTAAAGGTCAGAAATGTAAGCTAAGATTACGTTTGGCAGCTAATGGTTTAGTGTTGAATGTCTCACAGTTAGCCGGTAATGACACCCTTTGCCGTGCTGCTAAATCAGCGGTGTTACAAGTGGATGTATTTCCTATGCCAGATGACCCCAATGTAGTTAAACAATTACGGGAAATCAACTTAACGGTTAGTCCGTAGATTATTCGTAGAACTTGTGAATACTGACTTTATTTTTTGCCGTAACAGTGATTGCGGCTTTTGTAACTATTAAGGAGCGATTGATGAAACGTTGGATGATAGGCGTATTTTTTGCCTTACTAAGCGTTAGCCAATTTGCACATGCTGCACTTGATTTAGTCATCACTGATGGTGTTGATTCCGCCCGCCCAATAGGAATAGTACCTTTTGAGTGGCAAGGTCAAAATAAATTACCTACCGATATATCAGCTGTCATTGCTTCTGATTTGCAGCGAAGTGGCAAATTTAGTCCAATAGCGAATAATAAATTACCACAACGCCCTTATAATGAAAGTCAAATTAATTACAGTGCATGGACTAAGTTAGGGGTTGATGCAGTTGTAACTGGCAGTATTACTCAAAATGCAGAAGGTAATTATGTTATTAATTATCAACTGGTTGATATAGTTAAAGGTAAACTAAATAGTGATGCGCAAGGTACGGCGAGTGATTACTTACTGTTAAATAACCGTGCGGTCGTAAAACCGAATCGGATGCGTCAATATGCACATCGTATTTCAGACATGATCTATCAAAAATTGACGGGTCAACGAGGTGCATTTTTAACTCGAATAGCTTATGTCGATGATAATCAGGGCGCACAATTTCCGTATCAATTGCGTGTGGCTGATTATGATGGTTATAACGAGCGTGTAGTTTTAAAATCAAAGCAGCCGTTAATGTCACCCGCTTGGTCGCCTGATGGCAGTAAGTTAGCGTATGTAAGCTTTGAAAATGGTAAAGCTGAAATTTTTGTACTGGATATTTATAAAGGTACGCGTGAATTAATTTCTAATTATCCTCGTCATAATGGTTCACCACAATTTTCACCAGACGGTACAAAATTGGCAATGGTATTATCAAAAACGGGTAGTTTACAGATTTATATTAAAGATCTTAAAACAAAGCAATTACGCCAGATAACCCATGGTCGCGCTAATAATACGGAAGAAGTTTGGACGCCCGATGGAAAATCTATGTATTTCACGTCAGATCGTGGTGGTCGTCCACAAATTTATCATCTTGATTTAGCGACAGGTGAGACTCAACGTGTAACATGGCAAGGCAGCCAAAATATGGGGGCTCAAATTACCCCTGATGGCCGTTTTTTAGTGATGGTGAATCGTTCAAATAGTGGTTACAACATCGCTAAGCAAGATTTAAAAAGTGGCGCTGTTCAGATATTAACAAAAGCAAATTTAGCTGAATCACCAAGCATTGCCCCTAATGGCAGTATGATTATTTATAGCTCAGCACAAAATAATAGTTATGAATTGTCTCTAGTGTCTATTGACGGTCGATTCCAAGCGCGTTTACCATCGACAAGTAAACGAGTACGAGCACCTGCTTGGGGTCCATTCCTATAATAGGATTATAGAACAATAATATATCCAATTAATGGGTATTACTGAATGATGAAGGATGAAAATAGATGCAATTTAACCGAATTTTAAAAGGCTTAGCCATTGCGTTACCAATGATGACATTGGCTGCATGTAGTTCAACAGATAGTACTGGCAGCTCTACCGCGTCTCAAAACCAGAATGGTAATGTTGGTATTAATAGTGGTCTTGGCCAAACAACAATCTCTACGCCGATTGATCAAAGTGGATCGATGACTGAGCAACAATTGCATGAGCAACAAATGAAAAAGTTGCGTCAAGAAGAGCAAACAGTCTTTTTTAAATTTGATAACGCTGAAATTCAACCTGCGTATCAAAACATGTTAGAGGCTCACGCAGAATATTTACGTAATCATCCTAATACCAAGGTTGTTGTTCAAGGTCATGCTGATGAGCGCGGTACGCCTGAATATAACATTGCGTTAGGTGAGCGTCGTGCTACCGCTGTATCTCAATACCTGCAAGCATTAGGTGTGTCGGCTAATCAAATGTCGATTGTAAGTTATGGTGAAGAAAAACCATTATTATTTGGACATACGGATGCTGATTACGCGAAGAATCGTCGTGCAGTGATCGTTTATTAATTAAGATTTAGGTTGATAATTATGAACAGTAACAAAATAATGCGTCAGTTTGCATTAGTGTTGCTGGTTGGTGCGGCGACCCAAGTGGTCGCCGCGCCTGCTTCAGCAGCTAATTTACAAACATTAGAACGTATGCTTGAAGCTCAAGGGCAATCACAATTGCAAGTTCAACGTCAGCTAGATCAAATGTCGGCTGATATTGATAATATTCGTGGCAAAGTAGAACGTAATAGTTACGATATTAAGCAGATGAAAGAGCGTCAACGACAGCTGTACAATGATGTTGATCAGTTAAGTCGCCAACCAGTAAAAGCAACGCCAGCAGTTAAAGCGGTAAGTCACGCATCAGTAGAAACATATTCTAAAAATATGAATGAGAATGATGCGTATCAAAATGCAGTAAATTTAATTTTGAAAAAGAAAGATTATCAAGGGGCGACTCAAGCATTTGAATCTTTCTTAATCACTTATCCTGAGTCAGTATACAGGCCTAATGCAAGTTATTGGCTTGGTCAGCTTCATTTCGCTCAAAATGATTTAGTTCAAGCGGCAAAGAATTTTGCAGTTGTTGTGAGCATTAAAGATTCAAGCAAGCGTGCAAATGCATTATTAAAACTGGGTGTTATTGCTGAGCGAGGTAATGATACCGTTAAAGCAATGTCTTACTACACTCAAGTTGAGAAGGAATATCCGAACTCGACCAGTGCTAAGCAAGCACAGTCTGCGTTATTGAAGTTATCAAAGCACTAGACTTATTGTTATTAATCTATTTAAACCTGCATTTATGTGGGTTTTTTTTGCTATTTATTTGTTATTGGCTAGGTATTATTCTTTTTTAGCCTATTAATAATAACTGTATTAAAATGATTTTTATCTAACATAAACTATCATGGAATTTACTATTTTTTTTGGTATTATTTGCTGTTGTTAAATAAATCAGTGCTGTTACTAAATGTAATACTAATACTATGGATAGCTGGAGTTGTTTTGCTAAGTCAAAAAAAAATATTATGTTACTCATTAATTTCCATTTCAGGTTGGTTGTTTGCCGCTTATTTAATATTTATCCATTTAAATAATGATCGTGATTTTATTAATGATAAAATTACGGTAAATGCTTATAATATTGTTTCTCA
This sequence comes from Photobacterium carnosum, assembly GCF_002849605.1. Lineage (GTDB taxonomy): Bacteria > Pseudomonadota > Gammaproteobacteria > Enterobacterales > Vibrionaceae > Photobacterium > Photobacterium carnosum. The sequence continues at coordinate 287,030 of NZ_NPIB01000001.1, read as the reverse complement.
ATCTCTGCAAAATAAAAAATCAGATCAAGAAATTATTGAACAAATACAATTCTGGTTTGCAAATGACTGGACTGCTCAAACAGGATCTGTAACGACTATTTGTGATAATGATCGTGACAAATTGAAGCAAATTCTTTCTGATTCTGCCATCGTAACAATATGCCGTTTGCGTATATAGCTACCAAGGTTATTCTATGAATAAAATAATATCGGTATTCTTAGTATTATTGGCTTTTTCTGGTTGGATTACTGGTGGTGTATTGATTTATGGTGTTAACATGAATCGTGATTATGCCACTAAAATGGCTGGTGAGAATGCGTTTAATATTATTGAGCAATCATTACATAATGATCATTCAGAAGCAGTGATTTTAGCAAATATAGAATTATGGAAACAAGATGGTTGGACCGCACAAATAGGTTCAATTATTACCTTATGTCAAAGTGATCCTCAACGATTCCAGCAGTGGGTTAGTGCGAAGAATATACCTCAAATTTGTAAAGAGGCTAAATAGGTTAAATAGGTTAAATATATGGAGCTCTTTATGATTGTGATATTTGTTTTCTTTTGTATTATGACGGTTGTTTCTTATGTCTATTTACTAATGTCTTTTGAGAATAAAGAAAAACGACTTTCTTTTGATGATAAGACGAAAACTGTTTTTTGTGATGGACATAAAGTAATTTCAGTGCGTGATGGCAGTGGTAATTATCGCTTTATAAAGTATATATTTGAACATATCGATAAGCCTATTTCTGTTACAGATCTTGAAACAAATGTGTTTTTTGGCCAAAACGTAAATATAGTGAAAGTATTAAGTAATACTCATTTACCCAAAGAGATTATTAATACGTTTTTTTGTGTTTCAAAAAATAGCCTGATATTTAAAAATAAAGCCTTTCTCAAATGAGAAAGGCTTTTCGGCTTAATTTATAATTGTATGCCGTAAGGGCTAGCTTGATGATAGTTATAGACCTTCACCAATGTCTCACCTCTTCTACAGGTAGTTAAATCGTTGCAATAAAGCGATAAGATATTATTTAATATAGTGACCTTTAAAACTGTGACGTATATCAATAATATTTTTTCTGAGATGTTCTCAGAGGATTCTCAGAATAAAATTAATAAATTTTCACTTTTATATATGTTTTTTAGAAATATAATGCGCACAAATGGTGTTTTATATGTCTGTGATGTTATGGCTATGTTTGTTAGTTAATGATGATATTTAAAAAATCATGCGTATAATGATCAAACACGTAAGGAATGCTGACGAGCAAATGAATAATGAATATTACATTTGATCCATCGGAAATGATCTATCCGTTTCCAGCCAAACCTGCCGCTTTATCGGATAATGAAAAGCAGGTTTACATTAAAGAAATCCAACAACTACTAAAGAACAATAATGCCGTACTAATAGCTCACTATTATACCGATCCAGAGATTCAAGCTTTAGCTGAAGCGACGGGAGGTTTTGTTGGTGATTCACTTGAAATGGCGCGCTTTGGTAATCAACATTCAGCAACAACATTGATTGTTTGCGGGGTGCGATTTATGGGTGAATCTGCAAAAATATTAACGCCTGAAAAAACAGTGTTAATGCCAACATTAGAGGCTGAATGTTCGCTCGATCTTGGTTGTCCTGTTGATGCGTTTACTGAGTTTTGTGATCAGCATCCTGATCATACGGTTGTGGTTTATGCAAATACATCAGCCGCTGTTAAAGCCCGCGCTGATTGGGTGGTAACATCGAGTATCGCGTTAGAAATCATTGATCACTTAGATAGTGAAGGGCATAAAATTATTTGGGGTCCAGATCGCCATCTAGGTGGTTATATTCAAAAACAAACTGGCACTGAGATGCTATTGTGGCAAGGGGAGTGTATTGTGCATGATGAGTTCTCAGCACAAGCTCTAAAACAGATGAAGCACCTACACCCTGATGCTGCTATTTTGGTGCATCCAGAGTCACCTGCCAGTGTGGTTGCATTAGCTGATGCTATTGGCTCAACCAGTCAATTAATAAAAGCCGCAACAACATTACCACAGACCAAATTAATTGTGGCAACCGATAAAGGTATCTTCTTTAAGATGCAACAAATGGTGCCCAATAAAGAATTAATTGAAGCACCGACTGCAGGTGCAGGCGCAACGTGTCGCAGTTGTGCACATTGTCCGTGGATGGCAATGAATGGCTTAAAAGCTATTTATACAGCCTTGGCTGAAGGTGGCTCGCAACATGAAATTTTTGTTGATGAAGCCATTCGTGTGAAATCACTTATTCCACTCAACAGAATGTTAGCGTTTGCCGCCGATTTACAATTGCAAGTAAAGGGTAATGCGTAAGTAGTTACTTACTTAATTAAAACGAACTGAATAAAAACGAAATGGCGAGTTGATGTGAAATGAGTATTCATTAAAAAATCAACTCGCCTTTTTTAGTCTTGTTTTGGGGAATATTACTGGGCTGCGACTAATTGCGCACCACGTTGTGTTAGGCCACATAGCATAACGGGGATCGCATTAAAGATTTCTTCAAATTGCGCTAGTGCATCGGCATTTTGTTCTTTTAACGCTTCTAATGCAGTTTCAGGATCAAATAATAAGCTAAAAGATAATAATACACCGCCAAGTAACGCGTTATCTTCACTATCTGGTGGCATAATTGTTTCCCAATCATCACGCGCTAATTGCCATCCTTGTAGCATACCTTCACAAAAGTTGCTGGTAGCATCGGTAACAATTTGGCTATTATCTAAAGCGCAGCCTTCAGGCCATTGCCAAGTGCTTTCAAATAATGCTGCACGCGCTTCGTTCCAGATCTCAATAATAGCTTTTGCGTAAGTTTCTAAGTCTTCATGGCTATCGAAAGGTGATGTTTCTTCGCCACCCCACATAAAAGCTAACCATTCCGTCGGATCAATAAGGTGCGGTGCTGCCGCCATTGCCGTTACAAAGCCGCGAGTTTGTGATTCAGATAGCAATTGATCTGCTAGTTGAGCGTTTTGCAAAATAGTACTTAGGTGTGAAGGCATAAAACAATCTCAAGTTAATTATGGTGAAGTGTTCAGGTGCATTAACTATACATGCATAGCTGAACTTTAGATCACTATTGTAACAGCCTCCTGATAACAACCTAGTCACGGTTAAAAATATTTATCATATTGCATCAAAAAAGAGGCACAAATTACGATTACTGATATTAAATTGGTTATTGTTGATTTTAATTAAAACATGAAGACTTCACTAATAACATAATCTTTAAATATGTAATAGATTTATGTTATGAAAATAGATTAAAGAGTCTCATTATTTTACTTATAGTTAGGATTTAGCGATGTACATCGAACAATTCATGATGTTATTAGCCGTATTTGAACGCGCGGCCTTGATGTTGATGACATTATTTTTATTAACGCGTACCCAATTGTTTCAATCAATAGTAAAGAAAACTCATCGAAGACCCGTTGAAACCGCAATGATTTCAGCATTGTTTATTTTATTTGCAGTATTTAGTACCTATACCGGTTTATATGTTGATGGTTCATTAGTGAATGTGCGCATTATTGCGGTGTTATCGGGTGGTATTATTTTTGGTCCATGGGTTGGTATTCCCGCGGGTATTGTTGCGGGTATTCATCGCTATTTAATTGATGTTGATGGCCCTACATCTGTTGCATGTTTAATAACAAGTATTTTTGCGGGTTTATTAGCAACATGGATCCATTGTAAGTGTACTAAAAAAAATTATGCCCAATTGGGTATTTTAGCGGGAATGTGTTGTGAAATACTGACAATGGTATTGATTATGGTGTTATCACATAATAAAGACCAAGCTTATAATATTGTTGCCCATATTAGTTTTCCAATGATTTTTGGTACATTATCAATTGGATTAATTATTAAATTAGTGCAAGATTTAGATGAAGAGCAAGAGCTGATAGCGGCGCAACAAGCTAAGCTCGCCCTTGAGATTGCCAATAAAACCTTACCTTATTTTCGTATTAACACGCGACATGCCTTACAAAAAGTGTGCAGTATTATTCGTTTTTATACGGGAGCTGATGCGGTAGCTATTACTAATACGCAAGATGTTCGTGCTTATGTTGGCCGTGGGGAAGAACACTTTTTAGATGCCCATCATAAAATCAGCCAAATGACTCGTCAAGCAGTAGAAAGTGGCGAACAAATAATAAGTAATAACCTTAACGTACATAATTTTCACTCATTGCTTATTATTCCATTGTGGGAAAATGGTGAGGTGAGTGGCACCCTTAAAATATTTTATTGTCAGCCTGATCATATTCGCATGTCATTGCGTGAAATGGCGATTGGTTTATCACAAATAATATCCACTCAAATGGAAGTTTCAAGGATTGAACAATTAAAGCAAATGGCAGCAAAAGCCGAGTTTTCAGCCCTACAAAGTAAAATAAATCCACACTTTTTATTTAATGCACTTAATGCTATTTCGACTTTAATTCGTATTCGTCCTGATGAAGCGCGACAATTGATTGCTAATTTGGCTGATTTTTTACGTTACAATTTAGAACGTGATGTTGGGTTAATTGATATTCAAGAAGAAATTCAACAAGTACGTGATTATGTTGCCATTGAACAGGCACGGTTTGGATCAAAACTTGAGGTGGTGTTTGATATTGATGATGTTCACCCTCGAATACCGTGTTTATTGATTCAACCGTTAGTTGAGAATGCTATTTTACACGGGATTCAGCAGTCACGAGTCGCTGGGAAAGTAGTTATTTCAGTTAAAAAAAATGTTGATGATGTGGTTGTTACAATTACAGATACTGGGGTTGGTATCGATCAGCAAACGATTGATAGATTATATCAAGGTAAAATAGATTCACATCATATTGGACTCAATAATGTTCATCAGCGGTTGTTGTTATTGTATAGCGATGGATTACATATTGCTCGGCTTGAGCAAGGAACGAGTATGCAGTTTTTTATAAAAGATCAGGATTAAGATCATGATATTAAATGCGTTGATTGTAGAAGATGAATATTTAGCCCGTGAAGAATTAACCTATTTAATTGAAAAGCATAGCACCATTAATATTGTGGCAGCATTTGATGACGGTTTAGATGCTTTTAAATTTTTACAATCTAATAAGGTTGATATTGTCTTTTTAGATATTAATGTTCCGTCAATTGATGGCATGTTGTTAGCACGTAATATTGCCCAATTTTCCCATAAGCCTCAAATTATATTTACCACAGCTTATAAAGAATATGCGGTAGATGCGTTTGAATTAGAAGCGGTCGATTATTTACTGAAACCGCTTAATGAGCAACGAGTGATGGGATTATTAACTAAGTTACAGGCGCGGGCTCAAGAACAAGAATTACCGCAACCAATCCTTAATATACGTAGTAAGAGTATTAATTTAATACTTAATAATCATATTCATGTTACGGCGATTAGCGATATTTGTTGTGCTATTGCTAATGAAAAAGTAACACAGGTTTATACTGCGAAAGGGTGCTTTATTGCATCAATGACGATCAGTGAATTAATGTTACGTTTACCTGTTAGTGATTTTTTCCGTTGTCACCGTTCATATTGCATTAATATTAATGAGGTTAAAGAAATTATTCCATGGGTCAATAGTACTTATATGATAAAAATGGACCATGTTGATCAACAAATTCCTGTGAGTCGCAGTAATTTAAAATCTTTTCGTAATCTAATGCAGTTGTAAATCACAACATATGATTAGCGGCTAAATGTATTTCATGCCGCTATACTGCATTTTATTCCTTATACGTTACCATTGATTTTATTGTTTTATTACCCCCTTGTTATCTATGGTTATTGTCGTATTTTGGTGAACAGCAGCAAGGCAATCTGCAATATGGCCTTGAGTATTTCACCAAAAAAGGACGTCACCATGACCACTCAACTCACCAGTCGTAGCCGTTATTTCACGTTACTCGGTACTGTTATTACTCAGTTTGCTTTAGGTTCAGTTTATACATGGAGTTTATTTAATTCTCAACTTGCAGGTAAGTTATCTGAGCCTGTAAGTCGTGTCGCTTTTTCTTTTGGTATTATGAGCTTGGCATTAGCCGTTGCATCATCAATGGCGGGTAAAATGCAAGAACGGTTTGGTGTACGTAACGTTACTCTGGGGGCGGGTGTTTTATTGGGTGTGAGTTTATTGCTTACTGCTCATGCTACCAATATTTGGCTATTATATATTTTTGCTGGATTGTTAATTGGCTTTGCTGACGGTACGGGTTATTTAATGACGCTCTCTAACTGCGTTAAGTTTTTCCCTGAGCGTAAAGGGTTAATTTCTGCCTGTGCGATTGGTGCGTATGGTTTAGGGAGTTTAGGTTTTAAATTCATTAATATGTACTTCCTTGAGCATAATGGTTTAGAAAGCACATTTGATTACTGGGGCATCATTGCAATGGTCATGGTTATCATTGGCGGCTTAATGATGAAAGATGCACCTAAACAACAAGTCTCTGCCACAGAATCTGCTGCAGAAGTACGTGATTTTAGTCTTTCACAATCAATGAAATGTCCTCAATTTTGGATGTTAGCTTTAGTTTTCTTAACTGTTTGTATGAGTGGTTTGTACGTTATTGGTGTTGCAAAAGACATCGGTCAGGGCTATGTACATTTATCATTAGATGTTGCTGCATCTAGCGTGGCTATTATTGCTGTAGCTAACTTAGGTGGTCGACTAGTTTTAGGTGTGTTATCCGATAAAATGGCGCGTACTAAGGTTGTCGCAATATCATTAGCAGTATGTCTAATCGGTGTGTGTGCTTTATTATTTGCTCATCAAAGTCAGATGAGTTTCTATGTTGCTGTTGCTTGTATTGCCTTTAGTTTTGGTGGCACAATTACTGTATTCCCTTCATTAGTTAGTGATTTCTTTGGTTTGAATAACCTTACTAAAAATTACGGTATCATTTATTTAGGGTTTGGTGTTGGTAGTTTCATTGGTTCAATTGTTGCTTCTATCTTCGGCGGTTTTATCGCGACGTTCTATTTAATGTTTGCATTGTTAATTGTTTCATTAATTATCGCACTAACGATTAAGTTACCTAAATTACCACAGCCATCTTTGGCGTAATAAGCCCGATAAATACATATAAATAACTAATCCGAATTTATTCTTAAATTCGGATTTTTAGTTGTTATTAATTTGCCGTATTAAATAAACTAATAGTGACAATTAAATGCTCTAATGGTTATTTTTAGACTAGATAAAAACCCTACATTTAACTCAAATAGTAGTTATTAACTCGAAACCAATATTAAATACAGAACCTTATTTTATAAAAAAGCTGTTTTAATTCGCACATGAACTACATCGTGTTGATTAGGTAGTTTTAAGTAACGTATGTAGATCCAATACTGGTTGATTTTGCTAGAGTAAGGGAAGTGAATGTCTGTTATTAAAGTGCCATTTAGAGTTAGAAATGCCGCTGCAGATATATTTGCAATGGTTGTGTTTGGCTTTATTACTGGGATGATGATTGAAATTTTTATTTCAGGCATGTCTTTTGAACAGTCATTAGCATCTCGTACGTTATCTATTCCGATTAATATTGCGATTGCATGGCCCTACGGTATGTTCCGTGATTATGTTATTGGTTGGGGTCGGAAGTTGTCGCCAACACGATGGATGAAAGGGTTATCAGATATGGTGGCATATGTGGTATTCCAGTCTCCTATCTATGCATGTATCCTTTTGGTTGTTGGTGCGAATAAAGAACAAATTATAGCGGCGGTAATGAGTAACATTTTAGTGTCAGGCGCACTAGGTGTGGTTTATGGTCAATTTCTTGAGCTATGCCGCAGAATGTTCCGTGTTACAGTGACTTCTCAACCTCTTATTTAACCTGTGTTAGTTTTATTGCTATTAGTCGAAAGCACCCTTTGAGGTGCTTTTATTGTTTTTAAATGAGAGCAAGTCATGGTTTTGGTATAAAAACAATGCGAATTGAACCATAAATAAGCATATGGAAAAAACTTCAATAAAAACCCTTGACCTAGATCCCATAAATCAATATATTACACGCCGTCGACAAGCAAAGCGTTGTTGGCAACAATGTGGTGAGGTGTCCGAGTGGCTGAAGGAGCTCGCCTGGAAAGCGTGTATACGGCAACGTATCGAGGGTTCGAATCCCTCCCTCACCGCCATATCTCTTTTAGAGAGATATAAAAATTGGAGAGATGGCTGAGCGGTTGAAAGCACTGGTCTTGAAAACCAGCATACGTTTATAGCGTATCTAGGGTTCAAATCCCTATCTCTCCGCCACATTCAAAAAAGCCGTTAACGAAAGTTAACGGCTTTTTTACGTCTGAATGAAAGTGGGTGTTTAGTTTGAGTAAGTAAAGCAGGGTTCAAATCCACTAATCCTCGAAGCAGCTCCGCCACATTCAAGAAAGCCGTTAACGAAAGTTAACGGCTTTTTTACGTCTGAATGAAAGTGGGTGTTTAGTTTGAGTAAGTAAAGCAGGGTTCAAATCCATTAATCCTCGAAGCAGCTCCTCCATATTCAAGAAAGCCGTTAACGAAAGTTAACGGCTTTTTTACGTCTGAATAAATCAACACCCGTCATTCCCTACAGTGAGTCGTAGAGTTATTGTATTCACTGCATAGTTGTATTTAGAATTCGATACGTTTGTACTTACCAAAATTTTACGACAGCACCAGATATCCTCGTAATAGAGGTAATGAGATAAAAGGAAGGATGGTTAAACAGAAAATCAAACCGTAGCAATATGGCTGCTACGGTTTATTGGATGATTGATTTAGCTTAGAAACCAAATTTACCGTTGTTGTTTTTCCATGAGTCTTTTGCTGGAATTGGTTCGATGGTGTCCCAATGCTCTACAATCTTGTTGTTTTCAATGCGGAATAAATCATAGAAAGAAACATGCTCGCCAGCAAAACTACCTTCACTGATACTTAAAACAAAGTTACCTTCACCCAATACGATATGGTTTTGGGTATAAGCCATTTTAATGCCTTGTTTGGCCATAGCTTCCAGTGCGTTGCCTAAGCCAGAAAGACCATCTGCAATCGCTGAATTGTGTTGCAGATAGTTCGCGTCACCGTCAGCAATAAAACGACCAAGTTGTGCTAATTTACCGTTAACAAGAATAGTATCAACAAAGTCAGTAACGAGTGCTTTGTTTTCTTCTGTCTTATCTAAATCACTGACTGCTGTTGCGCCATCTAGCTGCGTGCGACCACTTGGGTTTAGCGCACTTTTTTCAGTCAGGTTATCCCAGTGCTCGACGATTAAGCCATCTTCAAAGCGAAATACATCAAAACCAACTTTAGGGCCAAAGAAAGTGTAATCGGTATGGGTAAATACGTATTTACCATCTTGATAAGCACGTTTTATATCAACCTTGGCACTGTTTTCTGGGAGTGCTTGAAGGACTGCACCGAACCCTGCAAGACCATCACTAATAGCTAGGTTGTGTTGAATATATTTATCTGGATTGACATAAGCGACAGCCTGCTGCTCTCTAGTTTCAATGCTGTTAAGCAGGGCAATTGCTTTGTCTTTGTTAGATATGCTCATCGTATTTTCCTCTGTTGAAACTGACTTGTACATGCAGTGCGCATTAAAACCGTTGTGGATAAAACGGTAGAAAGACCTTTTTTGTAATCATTCCCTTTTATTGGAATGAGTAAATAATACTATAAAGGCCGAGGATAATAAGGTCAGTATAAGTAAGAAAATGGTCAATCACACACCTTGGAATTGTTTCTGAAAACGGGATGGGGTGATCAAGGTATGTTTTTTAAAATATTTTACAAAATTACTGGCATCTTCAAAGCCAAGTTCGTAAGCAAGCTGCTGGGTTGGTAGACCATCCAGAACCAGCCGTCGTTTGGCTTCTAAAATAGTGTAGGCATCGATGAGTTGCTTAGCTGTTTGGTTGCAAGCTAATTTGCATATCTGATTTAAGGTTTTGTAGGTCGTGTGCAGTTGGTCTGCATAATAGGTTGCATCTCGGGTGCGGTGGAAGTTTGTTTCAAGCCGTGCAACAAAATCATTGAACTTAGATAACTGATTTTTGTTTAATTTATCATGATGATTTTCTGGCATGACTCGGCGTAATATGAGCGACAGTGAAGAAAATAAAAACATAGTGATGAGCGGATTAGATTCCTGATAATGAAGTTCTTTGCTGATTTCAGTTAGCAATATTTCACTACTGCTTATTGTTTCTGGGTCAGGAATAAAAACAGGCTTATAAGTGTACTCGAGATGCGTTGGTACAAATTCTGGTAGTCTCATATTGGTAAGTGCTTGATTGATGAATTCTTGAGTAAATATCAGTACTTTCCCTTTTGGTTTATGGCTGAAATCAAACGCATGCACTTGGTTCTTTTGAATAAAAATAAATGCCCCTGACTCATAGGGGTAGTTCACAAAGTCAATCAGGTGGGTACCTTCTCCTTCTTCTATATGAATGATATGATTAAAATTGACTCGATGTGGCAATGTGGGGTTATGAGTGAGTCTTTCTTTGCATTGATACAACGCTTCTAAATCAATAACTTCAATTTCACAATTTGATGTTTTAACGTGATTAAAGCCGACTAAAGGGATATTCATATCATAAATACTCATTCAATATTTAAGTGTAAAAACCCATTATAAGATAAAACATCAGTGACAGTAGAGCGACAGCCAAAGTATAAGGCAACTGAGTTGCAAAGTGTTTTGCTGGTGGGCAATTAGCTGCCGATGAGGCGACAACCACTGAATCAGATATTGGTGAGCTTTGGTCGCCAAATACAGCGCCTGAAATTACTGTGGCAATAACAAGCGGTACCGATATTCCGATACTAACCGCAAGCGGTATAATAATAGGGGTCATGATGCTAACGGTTGCACCAGAACTACCTGTAGAAAATGAAATCAGCACACAAATAACAAAGATAGAAGCCGGTACAAGCCATATAGGTACCTCGTTTGATACAAAACTAGCCAGATACTTCCCCGTGCCAAGTTCTCCGGTAATTCCGCTTAATGAAAATGCTAATGTCAATATGATGGCTGCGGGTAGCATGTTTTCCATCCCTTTTACGCACCATTCTACATATTGGTTAATGTTAACTTTGCAGACTCGAAAGTAGATCCCTGATCCGATAAGCGAGATGAAACCACTCCAATAAACCGCTGAACTGATGTCTCTTGTTACGTAAGTAATAACAAGAATCGACGCTAATAAGATAGCAACAGGCAATATAATAGCCAAGATGCTGGTTTGTGGCTGATGATCAGATGAAGGTACAATATTAACTTGATTTGCAGATGTACTTTGAGCAGTGAAATCATGCTGCTTCAACGCCAGCAATAGCACTAAAGCCAGTATAGCCATCGTGTAGATTTGATAAGGTAATGCGGCTAATACATAGTACATCGGCGGCTTGTCCAAAGTGCCATTTTCCACTTGAACTGCAATTAGGCTGGCAAGGAAAATCCCTGCGCCACTAAATGGCATCAGCCAGGCTAAGGGTGCTCCGGTGCAATTAGCTATAAACGCAAGCTTTTCGCGTGAAATATCAAACTGATTAAATAGCGGACGGCCAACAAGACCAATTAACATCATGGAGCCAACTCCTTCTAGGCACATTAAAAAGCCAAAGGCGATGGTGATAAGCTGTGCACTCCCTTTTGATTTTACAATATTTCGTTTATATACCAGTTGATAAATGAGCGTATCAATGCCACCAGATTGTTTCATCACATTGATGATTGCGCCAATCATCAAGATAAATATCAAGCTTTTTACTGAGTTTGATGACTGAAAAGTATCAGCGACCGCATTGAAACTATTTGTAATACCCAGTAAGACATTATGAGATAGCAGGATAGATCCCGCCATGATGCCAGCAAAAATGGCCACATAAACTTGCTTTGTGGTGATGGCAAGCAGTATTGATAAACAGGGAGGTAATAAGGTTAACCAAGAATCCATAATGAGAACTTGTATATTAGGTTAGTGATGCCTTTATATTAATGTCTCAACACATGACATTCACGGTCAACCTCTGGCGAAAAATGGTTAATCTCGAACGTTGAAATTGCTATATCTTGTACCTTGGATAAAAAGAAATAACGAGAAGGTTATCTCTTTTTATCATGTTGGCTGATTAATCCTCGAAGACAAATTTCGCATCGTTCAATGCTTCTTCTGGGCGTTTACACACATAGTCAGGGTATAGATCACTGGCTCGTAAAGTTTGTTCGGTAAATGCAGCAAGTTTATCAATTACATAATTAACATAGTTGATGCCCCAACGCTCTTTGTCAGTTTCGTTCCCTTTCTTTGATGTGATCTCATCACCTGATTTTTCTTTCATTTCTGTGATGTATTCTGAAGAGAAGTGTTCATATTCAAAAGGATAATTAGGCCAATTCTGTTTGATTTGAGCTAACATTTCGTTTTGAGTTAAGGCATTGAAATCAACCTGGACACATTTGTTAATCGTCCGTTCATCCGTCACTGCCATAGCGGCGAGGTAGCCAATATCTTCAATATCGTGGGTATAAATAGGTAACTCAAGATTCCCAAATGTGGTGATCTTGCGAAAGAATCTTAAGTTAGGTAAGAAATAGTCAAAAATCCCACCATTATAATAAAGTGTCCAACCAATACCTGAGTTCATGAGTAAATCATGGAAGCGTTTTTTTTGGTCAAATATTTCACCATCTCCCATTTCAATCGCCTGAGTGTGGGAACCAAACTCGGTAGGTACAAATCGCTCAACACCTGCTTTTACCGCGGCTGATAGCCAAATCGGTTCGGATTTTTGGATGATTTCTTTAGAGCCAGGAACGCTTGCTACCAATGTATCAATTCCTTGAAGAATGTTTGCCATTGCATCCACATCATGCATATCTGCACACTCAACGATCTTCGCTCCCTGCTTTTCAAACTGCGCTAATTTAGCACTATTTCTTGCGTTACGCTCACGAGTGATGACGGTGACATCATGCCCTAACGTGAGTAAACCGTTAGTTAAAGGTGTCCCTATTTGACCTGTAGCACCAATAACTGCAACGTGTTTTTTGTTCATAGAAAGCTCCTAGGTGATATTTAGTAACAGGGGGGATGAGTATCAAAATGATCTAATTGAATTATTCCCTGCCTTGTTTTTCTTGTTGTAATGTTAATAGATAACAACGTTCATTTCATGGTCAGAGCGAGACTTTAAATGGTAAATAACAAACCCAAAAGGGGGGGGTAAGAGGTATTGCAATACGTACTCATATTAGAATATGTTCTGGCAGTTAATTTGCGGTTGTTTTCTGTCGTGCGATAGAACAAGCTCAAATGAAGTGGGGGACTGAAAATAACCCATCAGCAATAGCCGATAAACCCTCACCAAATACGTCAGTTACCTTCATAACAGAATATCACTAACTGAGTACAGGCTAAATAAGCTAAAATGACAGCAATTATTTTAGTTTTGAGCCTGTATATTAATGACCACTATTACAACACCAGCCAACTTTGCAGAACTTGGCCTTATTTCACCTTTGTTAGCACGATTAACGGAGCTGGAATATCAACAGCCAACGCCTATTCAAGCACAAGCTATTCCGAGTGTATTAGCGGGACGTGACTTAATTGCGGGTGCAAATACAGGTTCAGGTAAAACGGCAACATTTGCTTTGCCGTTGTTACAACAGTTGTATCAAACTAAAGCTACTGAAAATAAGAATGCGAAGGGTAACTATGTTTCAGGGCTTGTTTTAGTTCCAACCCGTGAGCTAGCAAAACAAGTTGCAGATAGCATTAAATCTTATGCGACCCATTTTAATGGCGCAATTAAAACTGTTGCTGTATTTGGTGGTGTATCAGCCAATACCCAAATGCTAGCATTACGTGGTGGTACAGATATTTTAGTGGCAACACCGGGTCGATTATTAGATTTGATTTCAAGTAATGCTATTAAGCTTGATCGGGTTAAAACCTTAGTGCTTGATGAAGCTGATCGTATGTTAAGTCTTGGCTTTACTGAAGAATTATCATCATTATTAGCATTGTTACCTAAAAACAAGCAAACGTTATTATTCTCAGCAACGTTTCCTGAGCAAGTAAAGACATTAACTCAAGAATTACTTAATGATCCGGTTGAGCTTCAATTACAAAGTGTTGATGCAAGTACGTTAGTACAGCGTGTGTTTACCGTTAATAAAGGCGAAAAAACCGCAGTATTAGCGCAATTGATTAAAGAAAATCAATGGCGTCAAACGCTTATATTTGTGAATGCTAAAAATACGTGTGAACACTTAGCGGATAAACTTTCTCGACGTGGTATTTGTGCTGAAGTATTCCACGGTGATAAAGGTCAAGGTGCACGTACTCGTGTATTAGAAGCGTTTAAATTAGGCGATATTGAAGTATTGATTGCAACTGACATTGCGGCACGTGGTCTTGATATTGAAAAGCTACCTGTTGTGATTAACTTTGATTTACCGCGTAGCCCAGCAGATTACATGCACCGTATTGGTCGTAGTGGTCGTGCGGGTGAAGTCGGTTTAGCATTATCACTGATTGATTATGAAGACAGCCATCACTTTAAAGTTATCGAGAAGAAAAATAAAATTCGACTTGAGCGTGAACAAGTTGCCGGTTTTGAAGTTGATGAGTCAGAAGCCTTATTAGCGGCAGAAAAGCCAATGGCAAAACCTGAAGGCACAGGCAAAAAGAAACGTAAAAATAAAGCTGCACCCGTTGATGATTTTTGGTCATAAGACTGATTATTAGATTGATAGCAGGCTGTCATAATAGCTTGAGCTAAACATAAAAATCCTTCGTTATAACTAATGAGGGATTTTTTATATCTGCTGATTCTTATCGTTGTTACACCCAAATAAACCGAAGGATAATACCAGAGAGATAGCAATTGGAGTCAATTTAAACGTCATAATCTTCCACCTAACAAATATGTAGCGCAGGAATGTTCACATCGATCAATCGTGAATATTCTAAGGCACTAAGAGTAATAATAAGTTGCTTTAGTTGCATAGTAGGTGGAAATACTGCTCATAGTAAGATGACAAAGTGATCATTTACTGGACTTTTGTACCGATTAAATTGAGATGTGATATTGCTTCATAAGTTATTTTAAGGCTTTATGTTTCCTTAATGAATATTATTGTTTTTATAGGGAAACAATGTGGGTGTTTTTTTGAGATCTTGCTCATGGTTTTGCATATAAGTTGCAATGTTTTTTCAATACTTGTTTTAGATCAAATAGATTTTAAAACCAAAGGCGTAAAAATACTTAAGACGTATTTTCGCTGAGTGTCATTATTTAAACCTGTTTTATAGAATAAGACATATTTAATAATGAATATTTGAAAAATAAGGTAAGTTATTATGAGCAGTGCATTTTATATCCCAAGTGTTAATTTTATGGGTGCTGGTTGTTTGACAGAAGCGGCGGATGCCGTTAAGGCTCACGGTTTTAAAAAAGCATTAATAGTAACCGATAAAGTATTAAATGAAATTGGTGTAGTTTCGCAAGTTGTTGTGCTATTAACTGAGCGTGGAATTGATTCAGTTGTTTACGCTGGTACTCAACCAAACCCAACCATTACCAATGTTGATCAAGGTTTAACACTGTTAAAAGATAACGGCTGTGACTTTGTTATTTCATTAGGTGGTGGTTCACCTCACGATTGTGCAAAAGGTATTGCATTGTTAGCAGCGAATGGTGGTCAGATTGGTGATTACGAAGGTGTTGACCGTTCTGCAAAACCACAACTACCTGTTGTAGCCATTAATACCACTGCGGGTACTGCTTCTGAAATGACCCGTTTCTGTATTATTACAGATGAAGCACGTCATATTAAAATGGCAATTGTTGATAAGAACACTACGCCATTAATGTCAGTTAATGATCCTAAATTAATGTTAGCAAAACCTGCTTCATTGACTGCTGCAACAGGTATGGATGCATTAACCCATGCTATTGAAGCTTATGTGTCTATTGCCGCTACACCAATCACAGATGCAGTTGCGATTAAAGCGATTGAATTGATTGAAGCGAACTTACGTACAGCCGTTAAAGACGGTCAAAACTTAAATGCGCGTGAGCAAATGGCTTATGCACAATTTATGGCTGGCATGGCATTTAACAATGCATCATTAGGTTATGTTCATGCAATGGCGCACCAGTTAGGTGGTTTTTATAACTTGCCACACGGTGTATGTAATGCTGTTCTATTGCCTCATGTTCAACGTTATAACGCGCAGGTTTGTCCTGAGCGTTTACGTGATGTTGCAGCAGCAATGGGTGTGAATGTGACTGAAATGACGCCACAACAGGGCGCTGCTGCTGCCATTGATGCAATCATGGCGCTATCTCAAGATGTAGGTATTCCTGCTGGCTTAAAAGATCTTAATGTGAAAGCTGAAGATGTTTCATTGTTAGCGGATAATGCATTAAAAGATGCGTGTGGTTTTACTAATCCTAAGCAAGCAACGCATGAAGAAATTTCACAAATCTTTATGGCTGCAATGTAATCGCTCATTGTTAGTGAAACAAGATTAGCAATATATAATATATAAAAAACGCCTCACTAGTTGAGGCGTTTTTGTTTTTATGATTAAGCTATTATCAAATTATTATCAGTATGTTCACCGTATTATAATAATGGGCTAAACATATAGAAGAAGCGTTCACCAAATTTATTACGTACTGAACGTTTTTCCCATTGTTCTTTATCTACAGGCTCTGAATCGGCAATGTAACTTTGCTGTAATTGGCTCAGTTTATGGGTGAACTCAAGATTATCCACCGCCATTGTGACTTCAAAATTAAGCCATAAACTGCGCATATCAAGGTTAACCGTACCGATTAAGCAGTGAGTATCATCAATCACCACTGATTTAGTGTGTAATAAACCGCCATGAAAACGGTGAATATGTACCCCTGATTTTAATAAATCACTAAAGAAAGAACGACTTGCCCATTCAACCATGGTCGAATCGTTTTTATCGGGTAGTACAATATGAACATCAATATTACGCTCAGCGGCACCTTTCATTGCATGCAATAAGTGTTCACTTGGCACAAAGTAAGGCGTGGTAATAACAATACTTTTCTTTGCTTGGTAAATACTTAATAGCAACACCTGATGAATAATGTCATCAGGCATACCCGGACCTGAAGGGATCACTTGTACCGTGTCATACTCTGGTTCATCTTCTGTTGGTATTTGGCAAGTAGGTAATGGCGGTAAAAAACGTTGTCCCGTTTCCACTTCCCAATCCCATGCTTGAATACAATTAAGCACCGAAACAGTCGGGCCACTGATTCTGACCATGACATCCACCCACTGACCGACACCCGCATCAACTTTAAAGAAGGCGGGATCAACTAAGTTCATTGAACCGGTATAAGCAATGTTGTCATCAATAACCACTATTTTACGGTGTTGACGTAAATCTAAGCGGCGTAAGAACATACGAAATGGTGAAACAGCGAGTGCTTCGACAAGCTCAATACCTGCACCTCGAATCAATTTCGGCCAATGAGAGCGGAAGAAACGCATGCTACCGGCGGAATCAAGCAATATGCGAACTCTAATACCACGTTTTGCGGCTTTAATCAGGGCTACACCTACTTCATCAGCAAGGCCGCCTGGATACCAAATATAAAACTCTAGATGAATTGAATGTTGTGCATTATTTATATCAGCAATAAGCGATCGTAAAATCTCATCGGTTGATGATTTTAATGACAGGTGATTACCGACTAATCCGGGTAACCCAAAACGGTTCTCACACAGATCGTTAATTGGTTTTGCAACATCACTCATTTTTTGTGGCATGTGGCCGGGGCAATCAGTTAGGCATTGAAACCAGCTTTGAAAGGGGAAAAACATTTCACGAGCCCGTTCCGCCCGTTTTTTTCCTAAATTAAGCTCGCCAAATAATAGATAAGCTATAACACCGCCAATGGGGACGATATAAATAATCATCATCCATGCGAGAGATACACCAACAGCTCGGCGTTTAAAGACCACACGCACAGTGACAGATGCAATTAACAGCCAATAGGCGAAAATGCCAATCCACGTTAAGATTTGATAAAACTGTTCCATCGAATGACTTCATCAATATATAAATACAATTTGTATATATAGTGCATTGAAACGGAAAAAAAACCTAATATTCAGTGCTCTTTAATGCTTATGTTGAATGATCAAGGTTATTTTTGAGGAGGCGTTACCATTTTAGTATAAAAAAATAAGGTGATTTTGATTGTCTTAGCGGTGATTAAATGTTGCGCACTGTTATAACGTTAATCTTAATACTTTTCTTTTTTTAGTGGCTAGTTATACTCGCGCCATCTTTGTACCGTAAAGGCGTTATTTTCATTATGTTTGATCTTGTTTACCAGCACACTGATTTCTTAATTATTAATAAACACCCAGGGATTAGTGTACATAAAGACGATAATGATCAGCCATTACTTGCAGCCGTTGCCGAGCAAACTGGCGATGAAAAACTGTATTTAATTCATCGGCTTGATAAAATGACATCAGGTTTATTGCTACTTGGACGCAATAAAACGGCCGCAGCTGCATTGTGCGCTAATTTTGCTGAACGTCGGGTTGAAAAGTTTTATATAGCGATTAGTACTAAAAAACCAAAGAAAAAACAAGGTGTTGTGATTGGTGATATGACCCGTTCACGCCGTAGTAGTTGGAAGTTAGAAACAACCAAAGTAAACCCTGCAATTACTCAGTTTTTTTCCACTGCTGGTGGCGAAGGCCGTCGTATCTTTTTATGTAAACCCCATACAGGCAAAACCCATCAAATTCGGGTGGCATTGCGCAGCGTTGGTTCTGGTATTACGGGTGATGATATTTATGGTAATGAAGCGGCAGATCGCGGCTATTTACATGCTTATGGTTTACGTTTTCCTTATCAAGGTGAACTACAACAATTTTTATGTCTGCCTACTATCGGAGAGTTATGGTCAACAGCTGAGGCTGAGCTAGCATTAACTAAATGGCAGCAACCTTGGATGCTATCATGGCCTGTATTAGCGAATAAAAAATAATAACATGAATTAAATGCAGATATGCACATGCTAATTGAGCATATTATAAGCAGTTGAAAAGTAAAACGTGGATGTGCATTTCTTTTTGGTATTGATAATTTATACTGTATCCAAGAATGTATTAGTTAGAGGTTTACAATGCGCAGTGCTCATTCACGTACGCTGAAAATGCGAGTTTCTCAACAAAAACGTCAATCACATCATCGTCGAAATCGTGCTCAACAACATTTGATATTACCTGAAACTACCCCGCGTCACTTTATTTCATCATCAGCAACACTGACATTACATTCCACGAGTCTTATTGATTATTCGGTTGAATATGTCTTACGTGCTCAACATTAGTAAATGACTCTATTTTATCCCACGGTTGGTATTCTGAGGCTCAACGTATAGAATAGCCCGCCTTAATTGACTACTTTGAATGATGTTATGGAAATTAGCGCTTTACCTACTTTAGAAGCCCATTTATTAACGGCTTTAGCGACACCACCATCAGAAGTTCGCCGATTGTTTCATGGCCGCGGTCGTTGTTGGCTAGGGCTTGAACAAATCACTGTTGATTGGCTTCAAGGTCAAGTACTGGTTTCCTTATTCAAAGAGCCCGATGCTGATTTTATGCAAGTGTTAACTGATTTGCTTATTACGTTAACAGAAACTGATGCTTGGCAAGCAAGTGGTGCGCGTTCTTTATTGTTGCAACATCGTGATCGTCAAGGTTCACCTATGGATGTATTGTGGGGACAAAGCTCTGACTATCAAGATGTTATTGAAAGTGGTTTAACGTATAAATTAGATTTAGGCCGTAATCAAAATAACGGTCTATTTCTTGATATGCGTTATGGTCGTGATTGGGTACGTGAGCATGCCGCAGGTAAACGAGTGTTGAATTTATTTGCTTACACTTGTGGTTTTTCTGTGGCAGCCATTGCGGGTGGCGCAGATTATGTGGTTAATCTTGATATGGCAAAAGCGGCATTAAGTCGCGGGCGTGATAATCATCACCTCAATAACCATGATTTAAAGAAAGTGAGTTTCTTAGGCCATGAGTTATTTAAGTCATGGGGTAAAGTACGCAAGATGGGTCCTTATGATTTGATCATTATTGATCCACCATCATTTCAAAAAGGCAGTTTTGCACTGACCAAAGATTACCAAAAGATTTTGCGCCGTTTACCTGAATTATTAACGGAAGAGGGTGTTGTATTAGCTTGTGTTAATGATCCAACCTTAACCAGTCAATTCTTGATTGATGGAATGGCTGCTGAAGCGCCTGATATGGTGTTTTCTCACCGTTTAGATAACCCTGCTGAGTTTAAAGATATTGAGCCAGAAGCAGGCCTTAAAGCTTTAGTTTTTGAGCGTCATTGCTAAGTTTTTAGCGTCAGAATAGACAGCTAAAACAAGAATCCCTTATCGACTCTACTATTTTTAGTTAAGCGTTTATAAGGGATTTTTTTGTCTAAATTTAGTAGTCATCTTTTTATTATAATAAGCGATATGAACTTTATTGTAAGGATTTTGTTGCGCTTTCGTGTGTGGTGACAAATACTAAAATAAGTGATTAACAATTAAATGAATTGATTACGTTGTTAGTGCAAGGGGTGCACTCAATATAAATACATTAAGGATGTGTGACTATGTTTAAATCGTTCTTTCTTGATCGGCGTTGGTTTCTATGGTCGATTGTCGGTAGTATCGTTATTTTATATGTTACTTGGTATAAAGTTCAGATAGATGTAGAAGTGAATCAATGGTTTGGGAGTTTTTATGATCTTATTCAAAAGGCACTCGCTAAACCTAACGCTGTGACATTTGATGAATTTTTGGCGGGTTGTATTGAGTTCTTCAATATTGTCTCAATGTATATCATTATTGCGGTTATTCTCGATTTTTTTGTTCGTCATTATGTTTTTCGTTGGCGTACTGCGATGAATAATTATTACATGAAACATTGGGATAAAATTAGCCATATTGAAGGTGCATCACAGCGGGTTCAAGAAGATACAATGCGTTTTGCTCGTATAGTCGAAAGTCTTGGCGTGAGTTTTATGCGCTCCTTAATGACGTTGGTTGCGTTTTTACCTATTTTATGGACGTTAAGTGAAAATGTTACCGAGTTACCATGGATAGGCAGTGTCGATCGTTCGTTGGTGTATTTAGCCATTATTTCGGCATTATTTGGAACGGTATTATTGGCGATTGTTGGTATTCGTTTACCGGGCTTAGAATTTAAAAATCAAAAAGTAGAAGCCGCTTATCGTAAAGAGTTAGTGTTTGGGGAAGATAATCCACAGCGAGCAAAACCAGAAACAGTGAAAGACCTCTTTTTTAATGTTCGTAAAAATTACTTTAATCTTTATCGTCATTATTTATATTTTGATATCGCAAAATGGTCATATATTCAATATACCGTGATTGTGCCTTATATCGCACTGGGTCCTGCTATTATTTCTGGCGCATTAACGTTGGGGGTATTGCAGCAGATACTCAGAGCGTTTGGAAAAGTAGAAGAATCATTTCAATTTCTAGTGCATTCATGGAGCACGATTGTTGAATTAATGTCTATTTATAAAAGACTACGATCGTTTGAAGTGCAAATTAATGATGCAATTAATGTTGAAACTATTCCTGTTGAATAGTGGCTTATTATGAAGAAATAAAAAACCCTAACCAGCAATATTGACATTATAAAATGGTCGGTTGCAGTTAGGGATTTCTTGATTATTGCATACTGGTTATTTTAACGAGTCACAATATTCTTCTGAAATGGTTTGTGATACTAACTGTCGACCACTCACATCTCGAACGGTAATTAAATAATTAACCCCATGTTTAAACAAAGGTATTAATTCAGCGTTATTACAGTAATTGGTACTGGCTGTTTTTATCGCTGTTGTAGGTTTTATGCGCCCATTGCCACCATAAATAATATTGATTTTTACAACATTTTTACTCGCGTAGGCTTGAGTGATTTGGTAAGCATCAATTCTTGGGTAGGGTGCTTTACTATCAATCGCTGCTGCTCGTGATTGTGCTAGTGATTCAGCCACCATCTGTTGGTCGTGTGATGCACAGCCACCAAGGATAAACAGACCGACAGCGGCAACCAGTAATTTTTTTGTTTTAGTTAGGTTCACAAGTTGATCCTGAATATATTTAAGGTAAGACTTTTTTGAAGGGTTTAACGATCACATTCGCGTAAACACCTGCATCAATATACGGATCGGCATTGGCCCATTGTTGTGCTTGTTCTAATGAATTAAAATTAGCAATAACGGTGGAACCTGTAAATCCCGCGTCACCTGGATTTTCATTATCAATCGCAGGCATTGGCCCTGCAACCAATAAACGGTTTTGTTGTTGTAATTCTTTTAATCGAGCTAAGTGTTGTTCACGAACACTCATGCGGCGTTCTAGGCTATTTTCAACATCTTGAGAAAAAATCACATACCACATCGTGGGTATTCCTTATTCAGTTATGGTTTAAACCACGAATAACGCTTCGTGCTGTTTTAATATGCACCATACTAACTAAATATTGAGAGGGGACAAGTAGATTTAGGCAAATAATAAAAAGCACCAACGTTAGTTAGTGCTTATTGTTAATTAAGTGCTTTTTTATTTATGGGATTATTGTGTGACTTCAATCTTACGTGGACGACCTTCGCTGTTAATTGCGACATAATTAAATGTCGCTTCACAGACGCGGTAACGTTCACCGATGCCATCAACAGCAACAGGTTTTACCCACACCTCTAAACCCACACTCATCGATGTATTACCGATACGTTTACATTCACCGTAGCAGCAAACGACATCACCAACGCCAACAGGGGCTTTAAATTCTATTTTATCAACAGAAACGGTAACGACTCGGCCGCGAGAGATCTCTTTGGCTAAAATAGCACCCGCTAAATCTAGTTGCGACATGATCCAACCACCAAAAATATCACCATTTGCATTGGTGTCGGCAGGCATCGCTAATGTGCGTAGTAGAAGCTGTCCACGAGGGATATTGTTTTCAGTAGTCATCAGTTATACAACTTTATTGATCATCAGGGCTTTTCGGTAAGTGGCGATAAATATAGCCACCCGTAGCGAAGGTAAAGAGTAATGTTAGTCCTAACAAACCAAATACCTTGAAATCCACCCAGACATCAAGCGGAAAATTGAATGCAATATAAATGTTTACAATAGCACAAACAACAAAAAATATTGTCCATGCTAGATTGATACGTAACCAAACGTTCTCTGGCAGCGTCATCTCTTTGCCTAGCATCGATTTAATTAATGGCTTATGCATCAATTGACTTATAAGTAATGCGAGAGCAAATAGACCATAAATGATGGTCACTTTCCATTTAATGAAGTTTTCATCATGTAAAAACAGTGTTAAACCACCAAAGATAGCCACCATAGCAAAGGTGATTAGCTGCATTTTTTCTATTTTTTTATAGATAACCCATGTCACGATTAATTGAATTGCTGTTGTGACAATTAACGCACCTGTCGCGACAAAAATACCATTGGTTTTAAATAATACAAAAAAGATCAGTAACGGAATAAATTCTATCAGTTGCTTCATGGATGCAAGCTCATTAAAAATAATTAATCAGAGTATACCTGTTCCAAGCTCTGAATGAAAAAAAGTCACTTAGTTGTCTAAGTAGCTAGTTATTAGTTGCTGTTTTATTAACGCTATATTGTTTAATCAGCGAAGTGTAGCTGACTTCATCGTACAGATAAAATCGCTTAATTTCTGCAGCATAACGGGATGATCATTGAGGTTGTGTTCGATAATATTAACGACGGCTGAACCTGAAATCACGCCTGCAGCACCAGCACTTACGGCGGCTTTAACTTGTTCTGGGGTTGAAATACCAAAACCGAGTAACGCAGGTGGCGCATTATGAGCTTTTAATGCGGCTAATAATGGTTCAATCGGCATTTCTGCTTTCATTTCTGCACCTGTGACGCCAGCGCGTGAAAGTAGGTAAGTATAACCACCGCTAAGCTCTGAGACTGTTTTTAAGGTTGCAGCATCAGCATTAGGTGGCGCGATAAAGATAGGGTGAATCCCCTGAGCTTCTGCTGCAACTCTAAATTCAAGTGACACATTAACAGGTACATCAGCAATTAATACTGAGTCAACCCCAGCATCAGCACAACGACGATAAAAATTATCAATACCTGTAGCGAATACTAGATTGGCATACATCAGTAATCCAATCGGTAATTGAGGATATTTAGCGCGAATCTGAGTGAGCATTTCAAAACAAACAATGGGGGTGGTTTGGGCTGCAAGAGCTCGAATATTGGCCCCTTGAATCGTTGGGCCATCAGCTAAAGGATCTGAAAAAGGGATCCCCAACTCTAAGGCATCAGCCCCTGCGGCAACTAAAGTATCAATAATATCCATTGAGCGTTGTGGCGTTGGATCACCAAGGGTAACAAAAGGGACAAATGCACCTTCATTACGGGCACTAAGTTGAGTAAATAAATTGTGGTAGCGATCCATTATAAAACTCCTTTTGCCGTTAAAATATCGTGCACAGTGAAAATGTCTTTATCGCCTCGGCCTGAAAGGTTAACCACCAGTAATTGTTCTTTTTCAGGTTCATCTGCAATTATTTTTAGTGCATAAGCCAATGCATGTGCAGATTCAAGTGCTGGAATAATGCCTTCTTTACGGGCTAATAGTTGAAATGCATCTAATGCTTCATCGTCGGTAACCGCACCGTATTCTGCACGACCAATCGCATTAAGATGCGCGTGTTGTGGGCCAACAGAAGGAAAATCTAACCCTGCTGAAATTGAATATGATTCTTCAACTTGACCATGTTCATCTTGCATTAGCGGTGCTTTCATACCAAAGAAAATACCGATTTTTCCGTGTTTCAATGGCGCGCCATGCATGTTGGTATCTAACCCTTTTCCAGCAGGCTCAACGCCAATTAAACGGACACTACTTTCTTCGATAAAATCAGCGAACATACCAATTGCATTTGATCCGCCACCGACACAAGCAATAACCGCATCGGGCAAACGGCCTTCTTTTGCAATAATTTGGGTTTTTGTTTCTTCACCAATGATTTTTTGAAATTCACGCACGATGGTTGGGAATGGGTGAGGACCGGCGGCGGTTCCTAATAGATAATGGGCTTTGTCATAGCTAGCAGACCAATCGCGCATCGCTTCATTACATGCATCTTTTAAGGTTGCTGAACCTGACGTTACAGGAATAACCGTCGCGCCCATTAATTTCATTCTAAATACATTGGGACTTTGACGTTCAATATCTTTCGCCCCCATATAAATGCGACACTTTAACCCGAGTAAAGCACACGCTAATGCTGTTGCAACCCCGTGTTGACCCGCTCCTGTTTCTGCGATGATTTCAGTTTTACCCATACGCAGTGCCAGTAATGCTTGGCCCAATACTTGATTAGTTTTATGCGCGCCACCATGAAGAAGATCTTCACGCTTTAAATAAAGCTTGGTCTTTGTGCCTTGAGTTAAATTTTGGCACAAGGTTAACGCTGTTGGTCGTCCTGCATAGTCTTTTAATAACGTTATAAATTGCAGCTGAAAGTCGGGATCTTGTTGAGCTTCAATAAAAGCATCTTCAAGTTGGTCTAAGGCTGGTACTAGAATTTGAGGGACATATTGACCACCAAATTCACCAAAGTAGGCATTCAATTTACTCATGATTATTTATTGTCCTTAATATGTTTGATTGCCGTAAAGGCTACCGCTAATTTATGGGGATCTTTTTTACCTGGAGCACTCTCTACACCGGAATTTAAATCTAAGCCGCTAAAACCAAGCGAGGCTGCATGGTGTACATTATCTGGGTTGAGCCCACCAGCAAGTAAGCTGTTTGATCTGTTTTCTGGTGTAATTAAAGACCAATCAAAGGTGATACCTGTGCCTCCACTTTTGCCTTCAGCTTTACTGTCAAACAGGTGCTTGTCGACTGACCATTGAGTAAGATCAGGTACGCTGTCAGTGATGGCGTGGGCTTTCCATATTTGGCAGTTAACCGGTAATTGTTCACGTAATTGCGCAATATATTGTGGTGATTCATTACCGTGTAATTGCACTGCCGCTAAGGCTAAAGTTGTTGCGGTAGTCACAATGTCTGTCAATGGGCTGTTTTGAAATACACCGACAAAATTAAGTGGAACGGAGGCGGTAACCGCTAAAGCGTGGTCGAGATCAATAGCTCGTGGTGATGATGGTACGAAAATCAAACCCCCATAGGTTGCCCCTTGTTGATAAGCCTGATGAGCATCTTCATTTGAGGTTAACCCACAAACTTTATGTTCACCAAATAAGACTTTTCGAACCGCTAAATCAAGGTTATCAGCTGCCATTAATGAACTACCAATTAAAAAACCATTGGCATAAGGCGAGAGTTCACGTACTTGCTGGTGGGTATAAATCCCTGACTCAGAAATAACAATTGTGCCTTTAGGTAAATCGGGTGCGAGCTGTTTAGTTCGATTTAGATCAATACTTAAATCGCGTAAATTACGGTTGTTAATACCGACGACTTTTGCCTTGAGTGTGATGGCGCGCGTGAGTTCAGCTTCATTACTTACTTCGGTTAAAATACCGAGTTGGAGTGATTCAGCCACAGCGGCAAGCGTTTGGTATTGTTCATTATCCAGTACAGATAACATCAATAAAATCGCATCTGCTTGATAATGACGCGCCAAATAAACTTGGTAACTATCAATCATAAAGTCTTTACATAATACTGGTTGGGTAACTTGGCTGCGTACCTTCGGTAAAAACTCAACATTGCCTTGAAAATATTTCTCGTCAGTTAATACTGAAATGGCACTGGCGTATTGGTTGTAAACCGTCGCGATATAATCTAAGTCGAAATTTTCTCTGATTAAGCCTTTTGATGGTGATGCCTTTTTACATTCAAGAATAAAAGCAGGGCGATGGCACCCATGTTGATCTGTATTGGCAAGTGCGTGGTAGAAATCACGATCGCTAGGCGTAAGCTGGTGGCGAAAACTGGCGAGTGGTTGCGCTTCTTTGCGGGCGTCGACCCAGATTTTTTTATCCGCGATAATTTTAGCAAGGACTGTTTCCATGATTAACCTCGTGCTGCCAGTTGTTCTACAAGTTGATACGCGTTACCTGAACGCATGATGGTGATTGCGCGTTGAGTATTTGCTTTAAGATCCTGATGGCCAAAAAGGCGCAATAAGAGTGCAACATTAACAGCGATGGCACCTTCTTGAGCGGGTGTTCCTTTACCCGTTAGAATATGTTTAATGAGGGTACAGTTCTCATCAGGCTCACCGCCACGAATAGCTTCTAAAGGATAGCTTTTGAGCCCAAAGTCAGCCGGAGTAAGAGTATATTCGGTGATCACCCCATCAATAATTTCAGCTACATGGGTTTCACCATGAATGGCAACTTCATCAAGTCCGCTACCATGTACCACCGCAGCACGTTTTAATCCCATTGTTGCTAAGGTTTCAGCAATAGGGCGAACCAAAGCGATATCATAAACCCCCATTAATTGAATATTAGGTTTGGCAGGGTTAATTAATGGGCCTAAGACATTAAAAATAGTGCGCGTTTGTAATGTTTGTCGTACCGGCATCGCATGACGTACGCCACCGTGATATTCAGGCGCAAATAGAAAACAGATCCCAAGCTCATCTAATGCTTGGCGTGCTGTTTGGGCTGGCATGGTTAAATTAATCCCAAATTTATCTAATAAATCGGATGATCCTGATTTGCTTGATACGCCACGGTTGCCATGTTTAGCCACTTTTACACCACAGGCAGCAGCGACAAAGGCGGCGGTAGTAGAAATGTTGATGGTATTAGCGCCATCGCCACCCGTGCCAACAATATCTGCGAAATCATAATCTGGTCGGGGAAAAGGGCTGGCATTTTTAACCAGTGCTTTAGCTGCGCCTGCAATCTCTGCGGGGGTTTCACCTTTAATTTTTAAGGCTGTTAATACGGCTGATAATACAATCGGCTCAACATCACCGTTGATGATCGCATCAAAGAGAACATGGCTTTCTTCTTCGCTCAAGGGGTGCTGGGCGTAGAGTTTATCGGCGAGTTTAGCAATAGTAGCGTTCATCATCTTCCTTAATGGGTATTTTAGGCATGTGGTGGGTGCTTTGATAACCCAAGCCAGTGTATGAGTAAGTAGTTCCGCGCCTTGAGTGGTGAGGATAGATTCAGGATGAAATTGAAAGCCGCAGACTTTATCGTGTTCATTAACAACCGCCATCACTAATCCATTTACCTCAGCAATCGTTTCAAGGCTCGCAGGAACATGGGTTGCGACCAAAGAATGATAACGGGCGACAGTAAGTGGGCTGGCAAGTTGACCAAAAACAGGGTGCTGGTTATGGGTCATCATTGCCGCTTTACCATGTACGATATCGCCAGCGCTGGCGACGGTACCACCATAAGCTTCAACAATCGCTTGATGACCGAGGCAAATACCTAACATTGGGATTTTGCCTTTGACGCGTTGAATAAGTTCAGGCATACACCCGGCATCAGCTGGTGCGCCAGGGCCTGGTGATAACACTAATACCGGATTTTCATGTTCAAGTAATGCGTGTTCGATTTGTTGCGCTGATAAATTATTACGATAAATCGTGACGGGAAAACCCAGACTTCGAAATTGATCAACAAGGTTGTAAGTAAAGGAATCAAAGTTATCTAACAGCACAATATGGGCATTATGGTGATTTTTCGTGATGGTCATCTTGTGCTCCTTAACCTTGATGGGCGTGACGAATGGCATTGATTACCGCTTGTGCTTTCGATTTGGTTTCATCTGTTTCGGCTTGTGGTATGGAGTCATAAACCACCCCCGCACCTGCTTGAACACTGGCGATACCGTTTTCGACATAAGCAGAACGGATCACAATGCAGGTATCCATATCCCCATGTCCTGTAATATAACCAACCGCACCGCCATAG
Organism: Photobacterium carnosum; assembly: GCF_002849605.1. Lineage (GTDB taxonomy): Bacteria > Pseudomonadota > Gammaproteobacteria > Enterobacterales > Vibrionaceae > Photobacterium > Photobacterium carnosum. Next base: position 257,933 of record NZ_NPIB01000001.1, on the reverse strand, counting down.
CTTCCACGGCGACGTTGTTCAACTTCACGGATAAGTTGCATGGCTCTAATTTTAGGTGCGCCCGTTAAGGTACCCATGTTCATACAAGCTTGATAAGCGTGCAGGGCATCAAGATCATGGCGCAATTGGCCCACGACACGCGACACTAAATGCATCACATGGCTATAACGATCAACATGTAATAAATCAGCTACGTGGCGGCTTCCTGCTTGGCTAATACGGGCAATATCATTACGGGCTAAATCAACCAGCATCATGTGTTCAGCATTTTCTTTGGTGTCACAGCGAAGTTCTAGTTCGATACGCGTATCGAGATCGAGATTAATTGAGCCATCCTTGTTTTTACCGCGCTGACGTGTACCTGCAATTGGATAAATTTCAACTTGGTTAGATTGGGTACAATATTTCAATGCACTCTCTGGCGAGGCACCAAATAAGGTAAAGTCAGTATCATGCAGATAAAACATATATGGACTTGGGTTACCAATCTTCAATGCTTTATACGCGTTAAGCGGCGAGGGACACGGCAGCTTAAATTGTCGAGATGGCACAACTTGAAACACATCACCTCGAATAACAAATTGTTTTAGGGCGGCAACGGTTTGGTTGAAGTCGTGATCCGTTATTGTTGGAACGGGTACACAAGCGGTGATCGTAGGTGCAACTGGCAATGACTGAGGATTAAGACAACGGGTTTTAAGTGTGTCTAAACGGTGTTGAAGATCATCCGCAATTGACGGGGTATTATGCTCAAACAAGGTTGCTTGTAAGTGTGCTTGTTGGTGTTGATGATCGATAATCAACAATGTTTCAGCGATATAGAAAATATAATCAGGACAGCTATTATCCGCATCAACGGCGATAAGTGGTTCAAAGTCAGCCACTAAATCATAAGCAAATAAGCCACCAATGAATAATGCATCGCGAGGATGGTTTTCGGTATCAAAGGCATGTTGAATTAGCCGTAACGCATCAAAAGATGAGGTTTGGCGTAGGCGAGAGTCTTCATCTAACGTCTGCCCATGGGTTGGAAAATGTAAGCGCAGCGTATCAGCATTATAGATCGCTTTAATATCAGACTTGAGATGGCTGTTGAGAACATGCAGGATGCGTTGACCATTGTCAGACAGAGCTTCTAATATAACCTCTTTGCCACGACAAACTATCCGCACGGCGGCATCAATCAATAATAAGCTTTTAAGATCTTGTTTCGAATCGACTTCGGCTGATTCTAATAATAGATGGCAAGGGCTATCACCACACAGTGTAAAATAAGCATCAGTAGGGTCAGCCATATAAGGTACATCGAGGTTAAGTACCTTAATTTGATGTTGATTTTCTGGTGTTGTGTTATCGATATGCGATCCAATAGAGTGAGTTGTCACAGCGTTCTCCCTGCCGTTTGTACTAATGCGATCCTGCTTTTATTATTCGATAGTGGCGTAAACTGATCATTTGAGCAAGATTAGTTTTTTACTTTTACCGATAATTTTTAACAAAATGCCTTGTGATGTTTTATTTTAGTCAAGTTGATAATAATCAATGTATTGGGTGATTATCATTCATGTTGTTATGACTAAAAAAAATCATTATATAATGATGGGCTTGAGTAAAAGTACCAAATGTTACTGTCTTTTACTGTTTCTGTAACATTGCTTGCCATTCGTAAATAATCAAGAAAGGCGGTCGTTGGATACTAATTTGCTGTAACATGACGTTATCTTATTTTGCCTGTTTCTATATCCTAGGTTCATTGAGGTATATAAGAGTGAATAGGTTTAAACTAGCTTAAAGTAGCAGTTAGAAAAATAATAATAACTGCCTTAGTAATCGCGTACTAGTAAACTAGTTCATTAAAACAAAGTCAAGAAGTAAAGTTATGTTGTTTGATCTACATTGTCATACTACAGCGTCAGACGGCCGCTTATCGCCGCAAGATCTTGTTCGCCGTGCTGTTGAAAAGCGGGTTGATGTGTTGGCAATTACTGACCACGATACGATTAATGGGCTTGCACAAGCTCATGCGGTTATCGAACAAGAGCAATTACCAATTACATTAATTAATGGTATTGAGATATCAACGGTGTGGCAAAATTTTGATATTCATATCGTTGGGCTTAATATAGACCCCAATCATCCTGAGTTAATTTCATTTATTAGCGCTCAAGCTGCGCATCGGCTTGAACGAGCAAAAGAGATTGGCGCACGGTTAGAAAAAAACAAAATGCCAGGTGCTTTTGAAGGTGCGATGGCATTAGCGGGCGACGCGTCGATTACGCGTGCGCATTTTGCTCGTTGGTTAGTTGAACAAGGTTATGCCAAAACCATGCAAGCGGTGTTTAAGAAATTCTTAACCCGAGGTAATCCCGGTTATGTACCACCAAGTTGGTGCTCAATTGCTGATGCAGTGACCGTGATCCATGCTGCTGGTGGTCAAGCTGTTATTGCTCATCCCGGTCGTTATCAAATGACGGCAAAATGGATAAAGCGCTTAATTCAGCACTTTATTGAAGCAGAAGGCGATGGCATTGAAGTTGCTCAGCCTCAACAAGCACCGCAAGAACGACGTACCTTTGGGGATTACGCCATCGAATATAATTTACTCGCTTCGCAAGGGTCTGATTTTCATTATCCATCACCATGGACCGAATTAGGCCGTAATTTGTGGTTACCTAAAGATGTAGTGCCGCTATGGCAAGATTGGATGGTAGAGAAAAAGCGAGTAGAGGTAGAAATAACTGCAGAGTTATCTGCCTCGAAGGAGGATAAATGAGTCAATTTTTTTATGTGCATCCAGAAACACCTCAAGCAAGGCTGATAACTCAAGCTGTTGATATTATTAAAAATGGTGGTGTTGTTGTTTATCCTACCGACTCAGGTTATGCCTTGGGTTGTCAAATGGAAAACAAACAAGCGCTTGAGCGTATTTGTCAAATACGACGTTTAAACGATAAGCATAACTTTACCTTATTATGCCGTGATTTATCTGAGTTATCGCTTTATACCCGAGTTGATAATATCGCGTTTCGTTTATTACGAAATAATACCCCTGGTGCTTATACTTTTATTTTTAAAGGTACCAAAGAAGTACCACGTCGATTAATGAACGCTAAGCGTAAAACGATTGGTATTCGTGTTCCCGATAATAATATTGCTTTAGCGTTGCTTGAAGCATTGGGTGAACCGATGATGTCGACCAGTTTGATTTTACCGGGTAAAGAGACCACAGAAGCGGATCCCGATGAAATCCGTGATCAATTAGAACATGCTGTCGATTTGATTATGCACGGAGGTTATCTTAGCGAACAACCAACGACGGTTATTGATTTTAGTGACGGCAATATTGATATTGTACGTATTGGCGCTGGTGATATTACGCCGTTTGAATAAAACCGTTTAATTTGTGTAGTAATTATATTGTTGTTATATGTGTTTTTATAAACGTATCATGTTGTTTATGATACGTTTTTTTTATCGCTATTTTTATGGTAAATAATCGTTATATTTGCGATAATAATCGGCTACATATCTAGCATGATAGATTATCGCGTTAGAATCCAAATTATTGCTATTCGCATCAATCACCCCATGTCACTTTCTTTTTAAAGCAATTCTTGCTACTAGAACGTATCAATTGGTGGTTTTTTGATGAGAATTTCGACGCCTGTGAAGGCGACAAAGGTTTATTTACAATGAGCGAAAAATTACAAAAAGTACTAGCGCGTGCTGGTCAAGGTTCTCGTCGTGAAATTGAATTAATGATTCAAAACGGCCGTGTTAGTGTTGATGGTGTTGTTGCTACACTGGGTGATCGTCTTGAAGATCTTAGTGTTAATGTTCGTATTGATGGTAATAACATTACATTAATTTCATCAGATGAAGAAATTTGTCGCATTTTGGCTTATAACAAGCCAGAAGGTGAGCTATGTACTCGTCATGATCCTGAAGGTCGTCGTACTGTTTTCGATCGTCTACCACGTCTAACAACAGGCCGTTGGGTTTCTGTTGGTCGTTTAGATGCGAACACATCAGGTCTGTTACTTTTCACCACCGATGGTGAATTGGCTAACCGTTTAATGCACCCAAGCCGTACTGTTGAACGTGAATACATGGTACGTGTATTTGGTGAAGTAAACGAACAGATGATAAAAAATGTCGTTAAAGGTGTTGAGCTAGAAGATGGCGTGGCACGTTTTGAAGATGTTGTTTATTCTGGCGGTGAAGGTATGAATCATACTTTCTACGTTATGATCACTGAAGGCCGTAACCGAGAAGTACGTCGTTTATGGGATTCACAAGGTGTAACCGTTAGCCGTTTGAAACGTGTTCGTTATGGTGATGTTTACTTAACTAAAGATATGCCTCGTGGTGGTTGGAGCGAGCTTGAATTAAAAGAAGTAAATGAACTGCGTACAGCAGTAGAATTGCCACCTGAAACTGAAACGTTATTAACCGTTGAAGGTCAGAAGCGTAAGAAAGGTATTCGTCAGATTCGTCGTGCTGTTCGTCGTCATGAAGAGCGTGTTGATACAACGGGTCCTAGCGGTCGTCGCGGTCGTAATAATGACCGTCGTGCACCATCAAGTGCAAGCCGTAATACTGAGGTTGATTCACAACAACAAGAGCAACGTGGTGGCCGTGGTCGTATTAAACCAGCACCTACTCGTGATAATACTAAACCACGTTCAGATCGTGCTCAAAGCAAACCTGTGCATATTGCGGGTAAGCCACGAGATGATGAGAAGAAGCCTTATAATGCATCAGATAAACCACAAGGTGGATCTGGCAAGCGTAAGCCTTCAGGTAATGCGGCAAATCGTCGTAACCCGTTAGCGAATAAGCCCGTTAAGCCTCGTACACGTCAGTAATACTTAGACAGTATTAGTAAACGCATACAATGAATAGTAAAAAGCCGACAGTGATGTCGGCTTTTTTTATGGCTATTATTTACTGATTACAGCACAGAGTCATTATTCTTCTTCGCCATTGATACCTGGTTTACGTTGTGGCTGAGCATCAATACATTGCCCTGAAATATGACGGCTTTCAGGTCCCATTAAATATAAATAAAGTGGCATAATATCTTGCGGTGTTTTCAATAAACGTGGATCTTCAGCGGGAAAGGCTTGCGCTCGCATACTGGTGCGAGTGCCACCAGGATTAATGGCATTAACATTTACCGTTGTATCATTAAGCTCATCCGCTAGTACTTGCATCATACCTTCTGTAGCAAATTTAGAAATAGCATACGTACCCCAAAATGCACGTCCGCTGTGACCAACGGTTGATGAGGTAAAGATAATGCGCCCATCCGGTGACTGTTTGATTAATGGCAAAATTGCTTGGGTAAGTAACAATTGTGCTTTAACGTTAACTTGCATAACATCATCAAAAATTGCTTCTTCAATGTGCTCAAGTGGACTTAATGCGCCTAATAATCCCGCATTGTGTAGTACACCGTCTAAACGCCCAAATTGTTGCTGGATGGTGTTTGCCATATCAAGGTAGTGTTGTTTGGTAGCACCCATTAAATCTAAAGGAATAATCGCAGCTTGCTTATTGCCATTTTTTTCTATTTGATCGTAAACCGCTTCAAGTTTGGCAACGGTTCTTCCTAGTAGAAGCACAGTTGCACCATGAGCGGCATATTGGATTGCCGCTTCACGGCCGATACCATCACCAGCGCCTGTTACTAATATCACGCGATCTTTTAAATTGTTTGCAGCAATTTGATAATCCACAGTCGCTTCCTTTTGAAAAATGTCTTTTTGTCGTTATTTGACTGTTTTTTCGTCGAAGAACGTATCAAGTCTTGAGCTTGGCTGTAATATCGATTACTACTAAAACATATCAGAATTTACATTTTGAGAGAATGTACTTTTATTTGAATATCGTAACGGTGAATTTGATTTATTATAGCGATAAGTTGAGTTAATAACGGCGATAGTGATTACACATTTATAATAATTTATGGCATTTTTTCTTGCCAAAATAGAGGGTTGAATCTTGGAATTTTTGTTTGAATATGGTTTGTTTTTTGCCAAAATAGCGACAGTTGTGATTGCGATTGTTGGCGTATTGGTGTTAGCAAAAGCGTTAAATGGTCGCCATGGTTCACAAAAAGGTGAACTAGAAGTTATCGATTTAACTGAACAATATAAAGACACTATTGATCAGTTAGAATTACATTTATTTGATAAAGCACTGTTAAAAGCGCGTGATAAAGCGGATAAAAAAACAGAGAAAGAGCAAGATAAAGCACGCCAAAATGAAATTAAACAAGCAGTAAAAAATGGCGATTTAACGACAACGCGTGATCCACGTTTATTCGTGATTGATTTTCATGGCAGTATTGATGCGCGTGAAGTGTCGTCATTGCGTCAAGAAATCAGTGCTATTTTAGCGATTGCAATTGAAGGCGATGAAGTATTGCTACGTTTAGAAACGGGTGGCGGTATGGTGCATGCTTATGGCTTGGCATCATCACAACTTGACCGTTTAAAAGCAGCAGGCATTACACTAACGATTGCTGTTGATAAAGTGGCTGCAAGTGGTGGTTATATGATGGCATGTGTTGCGGATAAAATTGTATCAGCACCGTTTGCTATCGTAGGTTCAATTGGTGTTATTGCACAGTTGCCTAATTTTAGTAAGGTATTGAAGAAAAACGATATTGAGTTTGAACAAATCACAGCGGGTGAGTTCAAACGTACGTTAACTATGTTTGGTGAAAACTCAGATAAAGCACGTGAAAAATTCAAAGAAGAGATTGAAGAAACACACGGTTTATTTAAGCAATTTATTGCTGTTCACCGTCCTGAGCTTGATCTTAATAAAGTCGCAACAGGTGAGCATTGGTTTGGTCAACAAGCACTTGAATTAGGCTTAGTTGATCAAATTAGCACCAGTGATGATTTGATCACTGAAGCATGTAAAGTGCGTGAAGTGTTACAAGTTAAATATGTGCGTCGTAAGAAGTTAATCGAAAAACTATCAGGTGCTTCAAGTGAAGCTGCTGATACATTATTAATGAAGTGGGTTGCACGCGGTCAGCGTCCATTTATGTAATATGGTTCGTTTTGCTTAAATAAAAAAAACCCGCATTTTATTGCGGGTTTTTTTACTTAAACAAGCAGTGTATTGAGTGTAAATTCAGGTGATAATTTATGCGCAAGAAATTTAAACATATTAAATACGGCGGTAGTTTTAGCTGTTGGTAAACCGTCATCATCGAGGAAATATTCACCTTTGAATATCAATACGCCATCTTTTTCTATGACAGATGTTGCGCGCATGCCGTCAACGTAATCTTGGTGATCTTGAATGACTTGGTTAGCGATCATTAATAGTTCATTGATTGAAATTTCAGCTTTATTAGCCATGATTAATACTCATCGATAGTAGAATGGATACAGTTTAAGTAAGTTGCTGCTAGAAAACAAATAACGGGATTGTTAATTGGTTAATATCTATTCAAATATGAGTAAGGATTTTACTAAAAAGAATCAATATTGTGATTAAATGCAAAAAAATTTAGTAAAACTGATCAAATAATTCTATATAGATGATAATGATGGTGTAGCGTTATATTCTTACTACAGTTATAAAGCATCAAAGTGGTTGTCCTGTAAGGTAAATTAGGATTTTATCACCTTGATAATCAGTACGTTGTAAGGGGCTAAAACGTAACGTGAAAAATATTTACAAATTAATAACAAGTGCGGAAGGTACAACCAAATAGACGAAATTAATTAAAAAGCAGTTGACCTTCTTGTTTTCTAGCCCAATATGTAAAGAGTATTTTACAAAAATGAAGTGCAATAATTAATTGTAAATATGTATCATTCTCAAATTGTAACTCATCATATTAATTCACTGCTCTTAGATATTTCGATCAGTGACTTAATGAGATTGGTCGAATGTTGTGGCGCTAATGATTAGCTAAGCAGTTATTTATATTTTTAGAATTAGCGAGCACGAGGACGTAATAGGGTCATTATGGGTAAATCTCTCGTTATCGTGGAGTCCCCTGCCAAGGCGAAAACAATCAATAAGTACTTGGGCAAGGATTTCATTGTAAAATCAAGCGTTGGTCACGTACGTGATTTACCAACGGGCGCCCGAAGTGGCGGTAAAAAAGCTGTGGCAACATCGACTAAAGGGTTGAGTGTTGAAGAAAAAGCGGCGATAAAAAACAAGAAAGATCGTAAAGCGTTAATCAGCAAGATGGGTGTTGATCCCTATGATGATTGGAATGCGCATTACGAAATACTTCCTGGTAAAGAAAAAGTCGTTAGTGAACTTCAAAAATTAGCAGAAGATGCTGATTGTATTTATCTCGCAACGGATTTAGACCGCGAAGGAGAAGCCATTGCGTGGCACCTTCGTGAGATCATCGGCGGCGATGAATCACGCTACAAACGCGTTGTATTTAATGAAATTACTAAAAATGCGATTCAACAAGCGTTTGAACAACCTGGTGAGCTAAATATTGATGGTGTGAATGCACAACAAACACGTCGATTCCTCGACCGTGTTGTTGGTTTCATGGTATCACCACTATTGTGGAAAAAAGTTGCCCGTGGGCTATCTGCTGGTCGTGTACAATCAGTTGCGGTAAAACTGATTGTTGAGCGTGAGCATGAAATTAACGCGTTTGATCCTGAAGAGTTTTGGGATATTCATGCTGATACACTAACTGTAGGCAAAGATGCATTACGGTTAATGGTTGCGCAACAGGCGGGTAAAGCTTTCCGTCCTGAGAATAAAGTCGATACGATGGCAGCGCATGCGCTACTTGAAAAAGAAGCTTATAAAGTGATTGAGCGTGAAGATCGCCCAACCAGCAGTAAGCCATCAGCGCCTTATATCACCTCGACACTTCAACAGGCGGCAAGTACACGTTTAGGTTATGGTGTTAAGCGCACTATGGGCCTTGCACAGCGTCTGTATGAAGCGGGTTACATTACTTACATGCGTACTGACTCAACCAATCTTTCAAAAGAGGCCGTTGACGCTGCTCGTGAGTTTATTGGTAATGAGTATGGTAATGAATATTTACCTGAAAATATCAATGTTTATGGCAATAAGAAAAATGCTCAAGAAGCGCACGAAGCCATTCGTCCTTCAAGTGTTGATGTGAAAGCTGAAAATTTAGAAGGCATGGATCAAGATGCAGTTAAGTTATATGACTTAATTTGGCGTCAATTTGTGTCTTGTCAGATGATGCCAGCAAAATACGATTCAAGTACGATCAACGTTAAAGCAGGTAATTTCTTGCTAAAAGCGAAAGGCCGTACATTACGTTTTGCAGGTTGGACATTAGTACAGCGCCCATCTGGTAAAAATGAAGATACAACATTGCCAGAAGTAAACGTTGGCGATGTCTTGAAGTTAGAACACGTTGAGTCTAAACAACATTTTACTAAGCCACCAGCTCGCTTTACAGAAGCAGCATTGGTTAAAGAACTTGAAAAGCGTGGTATTGGTCGACCATCAACATATGCATCGATTATTTCAACCATTCAAGATCGTGGTTATGTACGTGTTGATCAACGTCGATTCTATGCAGAAAAGATGGGTGAGATTGTTTCTGACCGCCTTGATAACAGTTTTCCTGATTTGATGGATTTTGATTTTACTGCCCGCATGGAAGGTAATCTTGATAAAATCGCTGAAGGTGAGAAAAACTGGAAGAAAGTACTCGATGAGTTCTTCTCTGATTTTACGACTGAGCTTCAAAAAGCGGAGTTAGATGAATCAGAAGGCGGTATGCAGCCTAACAATATCGTGCTAACTGATATTCAATGTCCAACATGTTCGCGTCCAATGGGTATTCGTACCGCATCAACTGGGGTATTCCTTGGTTGTTCTGGCTACGCATTGCCACCTAAAGAGCGTTGTAAAACAACGATCAATTTAGGCAGTGAAGAAGGCATTGTTAATGTTCTAGAGGAAGACGTTGAAACGGCAGCATTACGTGCCAAGAAACGTTGTCCTATTTGTAGCACGGCAATGGATGCTTACCTGATCGATCAAGATCGTAAACTGCACGTTTGTGGTAATAACCCAAGCTGCGATGGTTACATTGTTGAAAAAGGTGAGTTCAAGCTTAAAGGCTATGAAGGCCCGCTGATTGAATGCGACAAGTGTGGTTCTGATATGGAACTGAAGAACGGTCGTTTTGGTAAGTACATGGGGTGTACTAACGAAGAGTGTAAGAACACCCGTAAGATTCTAAAGAATGGCGAAGTTGCGCCACCAAAAGAAGATCCTGTACATTTACCTGAAATTCCATGTACACAAGACACCAATGCGTACTTTGTTTTACGTGATGGTGCGTCTGGTTTGTTCATGGCAGCGAGTACCTTCCCTAAATCACGTGAAACCCGTGCACCGTTAGTGGAAGAGTTAGTACGCTTTAAAGAACGTTTATCACCTAAGTTTTTATACTTAACTGACGCGCCAGTGGCTGATCCTGATGGTTTACCAACAGTGATTCGTTTCTCTCGTAAAACGAAAGAAAACTATGTGCGCTCAGAAATAGACGGTAAGCCAAGTGGCTGGACAGGTCTATTTGTGGACGGTAAGTGGGAAATTACCGATAAGCGTAAAAAGCCTAAAAAAGAAAAATTAGCAGAAGAAGAGTAATTCATTATTCTGTGATTAAAAAAACCGCCAAATTTGGCGGTTTTTTTGTAGGTGCTACACGTGATCTTATGATTTTAAACACAAGCGTTGGTGGTGACAGGAAGACCACTGTGAAACCGGAATGTATCATCAGGCGTCATAATTAATTCTGCTTCTTTGCTACCAATTGCTCGAATGCGATCGGCAATATTTGTTCCAGCGATTTTTTCAGCCAGTGTCAGGTAATCTTGATAATGGCGTGCTTCTGAGCGTAATAACGAGATATAAAACTTCTTCAGCTCTGGATCTAAATAAGGAGCAAGTTTAGCGAATCGCTCACAAGAACGTGCTTCTATGTATGCACCGACAATAAGCTTATCGATTAAGGTTGCTGGTTCATGAGTACGTACGGCTTTCATTAACCCTTTGGCATAACGTCCAGCATGAAGGTTGCTATAAGGGATACCACGCTTATCCATAATCTCTAACACTTGTTCAAAGTGATGAAATTCTTCTTTTATTAGCCGCACCATTTTATCGATCAATTCTTGGCCATGAGAAAAATCACTGCGAGGCGTGAGTGGGGCGAGTAGGCCATTTTTCTTACTGTGAAAATGGGCTGTTGAGCGGTTATTTCCACCATAAACGAAATCTTCATAAGGTTTCGCCCATGCCATTAGTGCCTCACCACTTTGTTTCTCGACGGCATATTTACGCACCATAAACATGGCCGTCTGACTTGCTTTAAGCTCACAATTACAATGATCGACCAATAATGGGATCAGATTTTCAGGTTTAATCGCTTCTTTGATCCAGCTATCAGGGGTGCCACATTGAAGAAATTGATTGATAGGTTTAAGTAATTCATTAACCATGTGTTGAGTGCTATCGATATTCATAAGGCATATCTTTTTTATTGTTATTGATGACGTAAAAAAGGCCGCTATTGCGACCTTTATCGTTGTGTTATTTTAAGACAAAGGGAATTAAATCACCATTTCCGTTTTGGTTGGAATAATACATCTAATTCATCATTATCTTTATCGAGTAATTGTTGTCGTTCTTGTTCACTACTGACACTAATATTATTATCAATTTCACTCAGCATATATTGAAGTTTCTGCTGGGCTTTAGTCGCATAATCATCATTACGAGAAGATAGAACATCAATGCCTTTTTTTAGTAATTGTTTGGCTGTTCCAAATTGACGTTTTAAGCGGGCATCGTTAGCTCGTTTCACAACATTTTCAATATTAATTCTTAATTGCATGTTTTCTAAGCGTGTATTTTCAATAACGTAGGCTTGAGTCGCAATTCGACCTTTACCATGCTCGCTTTTAATTACATTTTTTAATCGTTTAACCAGTTGGAGCATACCAATGGCTTGACGATCAGAATTTGGGACTTGAAAAGAGACAATATTAGATTGGTCAAAATGTGTTTCGAGGTGTGTTAATTGTTCGCTTACGTGATGGATACGTTGTTTTAGTGAACGGTCTTTAGTGTCAACTTCAGCAATCGTTTCTAGAGCATAAAGAATTCGTCGATTAAGACACACTAAGAGTTCTTTACTATAGGGTAAATGACTAGCGTTACTTATAAGTTCTTCTGTGGCGTCAATGATTGATACTTGCTTAGCCAATTCTTGTTGTTTAGCACTTTCTAGTCGCTGACGGTATTGAATGATTATATTGTAACCAACAATTAAAATGAGTAGCAGGCTGATTAAGCCAATGATAAGAGGAATACTCATAAAATGTGTCTATCTTCTAAAGTTGATATAGTATCAATGAAGATACACTATCTCGTTGTTTGGTGGTAGTTTGTTAGTAAAAAATGCTAACTAATTAATGCTACAGAGAAAGATATGGCTTTTTAAATTAAATGCTTTGTTTTTATTCTAAGTTTACTTCAATATACAGAGTTATAGAGTAAATATAGCGTAATTTATAGAAGATAAAACGATTTTTACGGAATATTTTTAGATAATAATATTATTATTTCTCTCCTATTTTTAACATATTATTTAATATAATTAAACGCTCATATGTTAGCGTATGTTTGTGCATTGCCTTATGCCTGTTTGATTGTGGAAGTGTATTTCTATAATTAAAAGTAAATTAATACTATGAAACAAGGCTAATTCAATATATAAAATATTTATTACATGGTTGCACGATCATGCTTTGAAATGAAAATCAGTAAATGAATTTATGGATAGGTGTGAAAGGTAACGGATTATTGATTGGGCGAGACCATGAAATTACAACAATTACGTTATATCGTTGAGGTCGTAAATCATAACCTTAATGTTTCTTCAACGGCAGAGAGTTTATATACTTCTCAGCCGGGTATTAGCAAGCAAGTGCGTTTATTAGAAGATGAATTAGGTATTCAAATTTTTGAACGTAGCGGTAAGCATTTAACTAAAGTGACGTCTGCTGGCGAAGAAATTGTACGCATTTCACGTGATATTTTATCACGAGTTGAGAGTATTAAAGCGGTTGCCGGCGAGCACACTCACCCTGAAATGGGTACGTTGAATATTGCAACAACGCATACCCAAGCTCGTTATGCACTGCCGCAGGTGATTCAAGGATTTACACGTCGATTCCCTAAAGTGTCATTACATATGCACCAAGGCACACCAACGCAAATTGCAGATGCTGTTGGTAAAGGTAATTCTGATTTTGCAATAGCAACAGAAGCATTACATTTATATCAAGATATGATTATGTTGCCTTGTTATTATTGGAATCGTTCTATTGTTGTACGTAAAGATCACCCTCTTGCGACTAAAAAAGTGATTACTATTCATGATTTAGCTGCTTACTCATTAGTGACTTATGTGTTTGGTTTTACAGGGCGTTCAGAACTTGATAGTGCCTTTAATCGTTCAGGCTTAACGCCAAAAATCGTTTTTACTGCAACAGACGCGGATGTTATTAAAACCTATGTACGTTTAGGTCTTGGTGTTGGGGTTATCGCAAGTATGGCGATGGATCCTGATGCTGATCATGATTTAGTCGCCATTGATGCTCGCCATATTTTTGAGTCAAGTATGACGATGATAGGCTTTAAGAAAGGCACTTTTTTACGTACTTATATGTATGATTTTATAGAGCGTTTTGCGCCTCATCTTACGCGTAATGTTGTTGATCAAGCTATAGCATTAAAAAATGCAGCAGAAATAAATAATATGTTTGCTTCAATGGATTTACCGATTAGATAATATAATCTGTTGTTAGCCTGATTCATAACCGCTAGTGATGGCGGTTTTTTTATTTGATTAATGTGTAAGTCGTTAGCTTGGTATACACTAGCCTCCAATTTTGGTGGGTTAATGGTTGTTTATGTCTAACTACGTTGAGCTTTTTCATCGTCTTGATGCATTATTGGTAAAGAATCGTCATTTTTGGCAGTTTATGCCGTTTGCTGAACGTGGGTTTGTTTGGCATCAAAATTTGCCGTTTTGTCAGTGGTTAATGGCATTAGATGACAATCAGTTACAGTTGTTAGGGGATGATATTCATGCATTAACGGCAGCATTAATGCCATGGATTGAAGACGCCGAGGTGCTAACTCAACTTGCAACTGAAATACAGCCATTAGCGCGTACGAAAACATTCATACCCCAAGGTTTTGATAGCGGTATTCCCGGACGAAAATGGCAACAAATTATCGCTTTTAATGAGGTATTACCAGCATTAGGTTTACCATGGTTAGAATGGTGTGCGGGTAAAGGGTATCTTGGGCGTGTATTGGCGATATCACATCAACAGCCAGTCACGAGCCTTGAATGGCAACAGCAATTATGTATCGACGGTGAGCAAGCCGCAAAACAATTACAATTAAACATTAATTTTGTTCATGCCGATGCATTTAGCGCAGATAGTGATGAGGCTATTGTTACTAATCAACATGCGGTTGCGTTACATGCCTGTGGTGATTTGCATGTGTCATTATTAGAGCGAGTGGTTGCTAAAAAAGTGGCCGCAGTCAGTATTTCACCTTGTTGTTATCATTTAATCCGCCAGTCACATTATCAGCCAATGTCGGCAGTTGCTAAAACAAGCACATTGGTTTTATCTAAACATGATTTACGGCTCCCATTACAAGAAACGGTTACTGCGGGTAATCGAGTAAAACAGTTACGATTTGTGGAAGTAAGCTTTCGTTTAGGATTTGATTTATTACAACGTGAATTAAGCCAAACGGATATTTACCTTTCTGTCCCTAATGTACAAAAAGCATTATTGACGCAAGGTTTTAAAGCGTTTTGTCAGTGGGCTGCCGCAAGAAGAGGTGTGCAGTTACCTGAGAACATTGATTTTGATGAGTGGCAACGTCAGGGTGAAAAGCGATTTAGAATTACAGAAAGAATGGAACTTGTTCGGCAATTATTTAGACGACCACTTGAAATTTGGCTCGCCTTGGATCGTGCTTGTTTTCTTGAAGAGCAAGGATATGACGTCATGATTGGCTCATTTTGTGATAAACCTATAACGCCCCGTAATTTATTGATTCATGCTGAACGGCGTGATCGGATGCATTTATAATTAAATATTCCCTATCAAATTAATGATAGGGAAATAATTATTATTTAGAAGGGTAGTGATGTCGGAGTATTCATTAAGGTCGTGTGGAAATATTTTTTTTCAAGTTCATGTACTGGCATCGGTTTACTAAAGAAATATCCTTGGCAATAATCAAAACCACATTGATTGATATAATCAAGTTGGACTTGTGTTTCTACACCTTCAGCGACAACTTTTAAATTTAGCTTTTCACAGATAGCTTTGGTCGCTTCAATAATAACTTTATTACTTGTGTGTTTGCCTTGAACAAAACTTTGGTCAAGTTTAACCGTGCTAATAGGTAGCTCATGAAGTTGTGATAGTGAGGAATAACCCGTACCAAAATCATCTAAATATAATTCAATTCCCATTGCCGCTAATGCATCAAGACAAGGTTTGGTTTCACAGTAATCTTGTAGCATGGCTGATTCTGTGATTTCTAATGCGAGTTGTGCTGGATTAACATTATATTGGCTAATAATTTGCTCAATAGTTTGCGCAAGGCTTGGTTGTAATTGTGCTCGTGATAAATTGATGCTGATAATAAAAGATTGATTATAATGTTGGGTCCAATAGGCCAGTTGTTGACAAGCATTGTGTAAAATCCATAATCCTAGCGGAACAATTTGCCCCGTCTCTTCTGCTAATGGAATAAACTCAGCGGGTGAAACTTGACCTAGTGAATCATCATGCCAGCGGATCAATGCTTCAAAACCTTTTAATTGTTGGTTTTTTAAATTAACAATAGGTTGATAATACAGCTCAAAATCATGATTCTCTAACGCTTGTGATAAATGATGACGTAAGGTCATTTTACGATATAACGCATCGGCCATTTCTTGTAAAAATGGATAATAACAATTTCGGCCACGTTGTTTAGCGCGGTGCATTGCCATATCTGCTTGTGTTACCAGCGTATCAAAATTATTGGCATCATCAGGATAATTTGCAGTACCAATACTGCAACTGATAGAGAGTTCACCAATATCTTTAATATGAAAAGGACGATTTAAGGTTTTTATTATTTGATCTGTAAAATCAGGGATAGTGGTATAATTACGCTTCTCTATTTGAATAATAAATTCATCACCGCCAAAACGGGCAACAAGACCTTTGTCTTTGACAATATTTAATAATCGTATTGCGACTGCGCGTAATAATTTATCACCAACGGCATGACCATAAGAATCATTAACCAGTTTGAAACCATCAAGATCAAGAAACAGTAAACTATAATGAGATAGATGATGATGACTGGCTTTTAATGCTGCAGAAACACCACGACGATTCATTAAACCTGTAAGAAAATCATGCTCAGCATTATATTTTTCTTTGTTGATTTTTTCTTTATCTTTGGTGACATTGATTAATTGCAATAATAGTTGTGAGTTATTATTGAGCCATTTTGCTTCAATATCAAACCAATGATGACCTTGTCCTGTCCAACATAAGCGATTGCATTTGAAATTATTATCTTTTTTTGTCTCTTCTAACCATTGCTGAGAAATATTTGTATCGCCAATAAACTCAGAGAGATCGATTAAATTGTCGCCATAATTATTTAAAAAAGCATTATTAGCACTGATAAAGTTACCGTTACTCGAAAAAAGTAATGATAAATTTGAGCAATCGGAGAATGCAAGATCATGGCGTAATGAAGACTCATCAGCAATGACTTCAACCAGCATGGCCATACGATCATTCTCAATAGGGATCCCTGAAAATAAGCAGAGTGTATTTTTGGCGATTTTTCTAGGGTGAAAATTCCACCAAGTTTTAATGACTTTATTTGCTTTGAATGCTTGTTGGTATTCTAAGAATGTTGCAGCGACAGCCGCTGACATATCTTGGCTAAAATCACGATTTAAGAGTTCTTCAATTGATGTTGCTTCCCATAAACGCAGTGATTTATCATTTGCCCATAGGATTTTTTTATTATCGATATCAAAGACCCAGATTGGATTTTGGAGATAATATAACAGTGAGAATGGATCCATCTCCAACTTCTTTCTTTGTATTTATGTGCTAATTTGCAAAATGATAACTGAAATAATGCTAGTAAAGTATATATTTATGGTGATTGCGTGATATTGGTTCATTTTTTAATATGATTTTTATGGTTTATTGTGCCGTTTAGATAAATGACAAGGATAGTAATATTCTTGTCATTTATGTGCTGCGGATAATGATTAACCTACCGCGGGTATTATTCCAACCATTTGTAATAACTGGGCTGTGATAATAATAATACCGGTGATGGTTACAATAGCTAAAGACAGTGAACCACCTTTTACAATATACCCTGATGGATTGTTTGTTGTTTGTTGTGCTTTACGCTGTGCGCTAACCATGGCAACGGGTAGGAATATTGCCAGAATAACCAATGAAATAGCAGCGTAGCCTAATGCCATAATAAATCCTTGAGGATAAAAAATAGCAAATGCGAGTGGTGGTAAAAAGGTGATTAGCGCAGTTTGTCCTCGTCCAATTAAGTGATTGCCACGATTAAGTGTATCCGCTAGAAAATCAAACAGTCCTAAGCTGACACCAAGGAAGGAGGTCGCAAGTGCTAAATCTGCAAAGATAGAGACAGATTGACCTACCATCGGGTTATGCAGTAATTGACTTAAACTGCCAATAAATGCCCCAAGTGTACTGTTCGCCATTAATTGTGGTTGACTCATTATTCCTTGGCTTGCTAATTGCCATAAAATATATACGACTAGTGGTAGCGCAGAGCCAAAGATCATTATTTTTTTCAGTACTTTGATATCGATTCCAATGTAACGAACAATGGAAGGAATGCTACCGTGAAAGCCAAAAGAAGTAAAAATAACCGGTAATGCAGACAGAATTAAGCCTTTTTCAATGGGCATATTAACGAGATGTTGCCCTTGAATATGAGGTAGCAGCAGTCCAAGCATTAGCGCAAGTGCAATTACTTTTGCGCTGAAAAGGATACGGTTAACGATATCAACACTGTGGGTGCCTATTGATACCACACTGGCAATAATAAGCGTAAACACCACCGCTCCAACTTGAGGGGCAATAGTTGTTCCTGTCCACGTTGATATTCTTTCACTTAACTGGCTACCACCACCTGCGATGTAAGCTGCACATAATGCATAAAATAAAAAGAACATGGCTAATGTTGCGATAGTTTGACCTTTACGACCTAATAATTGGAGTGCCAATGTATTGAGTGTTGCGGAAGGATCTGCATGTTGATGGATTTCTAACATTAATAATGCGGTGTAGGTCATTAACGCCCAAATACCAACCATGATAATTGTTGCGGTAGTGAATCCTAATCCTGCGGAGGCAAGAGGAAGGGCTAGCATACCAGCACCAATTGTAGTGCCTGCAATGATCAGCATACTGCCGAATGTTTTATTTAAAGACATGATTATGTCACTCCCTGAAGGATAAGAACTTAACGTGGGAGGGGGTATAAATACACCTGTGGTCGCTCCCTATATATAAAGAAGGCCACAATGGCATAATCGAGATGAAGTGTTTTAAAATGTTTACACCTAGATTGAGCCACTGTGGCTATCGATAGGCAGTCTTAGGATGGGTAGTTTGCACGTTTATTCTCTCTAAGCTAGGTGTAATTGCAAATTAATAATATTTTGCTGTTGTTCGTTACATTAACGATAGAGTTTATAACTGTCAACTTATCTTTATTGTGTAAATAATTGTATACACCTATTCTGGCGATTTAACAAAAAAATCAATAATAATGGTGATGCATAATATTCTGTCCATGGCGTAGGGTTCAGCATAAACTATAAAAAATCAGCAATATTTTATAGGGAATAACAACCATGCTTAGTGTCGTAATGATCAGTACAGGTGAAGAAGTACTATATGGGGATATTACCGATACTAATGCGGCATGGTTATCAGCTCAGTTGTTTGAACAAGGTTTTGCGATGACGCGCCGTGTGACTGTGGGTGATAACTATGAAGCATTAGCTAAAGAAATTGAAATGTGTAGTTTAAGTGCGGATATTGTGATTGTTAATGGCGGTTTAGGGCCAACATCTGATGATCTTACTGCTGCTTCTGCGGCAATGGCGGCTAATGTTGGTCTTGAGCAATCAAATGCCTGGGTCGATGAAATGACGGCCAAGTATAAGCAAGTGGGAAGAGTGATGCCTGCGGCTAATCTTAAACAAGCGATGTTACCCGAAGGTGCTGAATTAATTGATAACCCTGTTGGTACTGCTTGTGGTTTTATGATGCAGTTAAATCGTGCGTGGTTATTTTTTACGCCTGGTGTACCAAGTGAATTTAAAGTTATGGTGAATGATCAAATCTTACCGCGTTTGAAGACCATGTTTAATGTAACAAATAGCAAAGTCTGTCATCGTCTTTACACTTATGGTCTGTCTGAATCGGGTATTAGTGATCTGTTTCAATCTTTAACATTACCAGAAACATGTAGTTTAGGTTATCGCTCATCGTTGCCCTTTATCGAAATAAAATTATTTGCACCACAAGATGACTGTCAGGTACCGATATTATTGGGAAATATGATTGAATTGCTTGGTGATAATATTGTCGGTGAGGGCTGTGATTTACTAAATACCATTGCTAATTTATTAACTGATGATGCAACGTTAGTATTATCAGAACAAAGCTCTGGTGGCTTTGCCGTTAATTGGTTACAAGATGTATCATCATTAAGTGCTCGATTAGTTGTGAGTGAAGTTATGGCTGATAGTATCGATGAGCAGGCTTGTGTCGAAGAATTATCGACCTTAATTGCGTTACGAGCACAGAGATTACATCTACATGCTCCCGCAACATATACACTAACGACTGGTCCATCATTAACTGAAGGTGGTTTTATGTTAGGTCTTTCAACCCCTGATGGTTGCTGGTGTCAGCAGCTAATGTTTAAGCGTCAATATAATAATTATAATCGACGTTGGATTATCTCTACGGTACTTTTTGATATGTTACGCCGACATTTACAAGGTAAAGATGTGTTTGGCTGTTATGAATCACTTGATCGCGTTGCAAGTGAGCATTTATAAGGTTCTATAGTAATAATATGAGGTATTACTGTCATTTTTTGTTATTTTGAATGCTGTATTATTGTAATGATAAATGATAGGCTTTAACGAAAGACAGTTACTAACCGTAACATGTGTTATTACAACTATCGTTATAATCATGGTGAGTAACTCAAACATAAGCAGAGTAATTTCTTCAAATAAATATCCGTAAATTTAAGGAAAAATAATGGCTTTTAAATTAAAAAAAGTAGTAATAGCAACCTCAGTAATGTTATCAGCTTTAATGCTACAAGCATGTAATGATAATGAAGCGACTGTTAAGGCTCCTCAGCAAGCGACTGTTGTTGTTAAAGCAGAGAAAGCGGATATGAAACCATTAGAAGTAAATGTTATCTATTTAGATCGCCGTATGTTACCACCCGGTGCGGTATTAAATGTTGCTCTTGAAGATGTCTCTCTTGCTGACGCGCTATCAGTAACATTAAGTACTGAATCAATGGATATTGCGGGTGCTCCACCTTATCCTGTTACATTAAATTATGATGCGAATAAAATAAAAACTAACCACCGTTACAATGTAAGAGCAACGGTGAAAGTAAATGATAAATTGATCATGACTTCAACGTCAGCGATGGATCCGTTTGCAACTGATGCAAAACAGCCATTAGAGGTTAAATTAGATCGTGTTGCGCCACCTCAAAATGTAGCGCCACAAGCTAATCAACCCACACTTGCTGGGCCACAATGGCAATTAGTGACATTATCAGGCCAAGCGGTGAAACCTGGCGCTGGTGGCAATAATGCATTTATTCAGTTTGATGTAACAACGAATAGTGTTAATGGCTTTTCTGGCTGTAATAATTTCCACGGTGCATTAGAATCTCAAACAGCAACAACATTAACGATAGGCCAAGCAGCATCGACACGTAAAATGTGTATGGAAGGAATGGAATTAGAGCAAGCATTCTTAGTGGCATTGCCTGAATTTGCTAGCTATAGCATTAATAATAATACATTAAGCATTAAAAATAATAACGATAATGTTATTGCTACATTTAAAATAAAATAATGTTGTAATAAAAAATATATTATAGCGTATAGAAGGAAATTTCTTTTATACGCTTTTTTTTTGTGGATATTAATTGTTGAATATTAAATAAATAACAAAGTTACTTAGTTCAGAAAATAGAAATACGCAAAAAAAAACTTATTTAATTATATATAGGTAAAACATTAGAATATATCATTAACAAATAAACCTACCTTCATATTTTAAATTATACTTATTTCGATATAACACAGTGATGGGTAATTCCATATAAATAATAGTGTTTTAAATGTAATTAAATAAGCTATAAGGTAGTTCACGTTATGAGTTCAAATAATAACAAAATGGGACTAATGGGATTAACGACCATTGTGACCGTTAATATGATGGGATCGGGGATAATATTATTACCCTCAAGTTTAGCCGCAACAGGAGGGATAGCTTTACTTGCATGGGTTGTTACTGCCATTGGTGCATTAGCGATTGCTTATGCATTTGCTAAATGTGGCATGTATTGTACGGATGATGGCGGTATGTCCGCTTATGCAGAAAAAGCACATGGTAAATCCAGTTTTTTTATTGCCTCTTATACTTACTATGTGTGTCTTGTTATTAGTGCTGTAGCCATCGCAGTGTCATGTGTCGGCTACTTGGAATATTTTATTCCGTGGTTAAAAGAAACACCAATACATACTTTTGTTGGTGTTATTTCTATTTTAATTATTACTATGTTTGCCAATGTTAAGGGCGCGAAAATAACCGGACAAATATCTACAATAACGGTATGGGGTATTATTATTCCAGTGTTGGGTTTATCCATTATTGGCTGGTTTTGGTTTGATGCTAAAGTGTTTGAAGAAGCTTGGAATCCGCATGATATCTCGGCTGGCAGTGCAATTTATTCGGGTATGGCACTCACATTATGGGCCTTTTTAGGTATTGAATCAGCAGGTGCTAACTCGGGTACGGTTGAAAATCCAAAACGTAATGTGCCATTAGCATGTATGTTGGCGACTGTATTTTCTGCGGCAACCTATATTGCTTCCACAACCGTTATTCAAGGCATTATTCCCAATGAAGTATTAGCGAAATCAGATTCTCCTTTTGGGCTTGTTTTTGCACAAATGTTTAGCCCATTAGTCGGTGAAATTATTACCGCAATGGCAATCATGGCTTGTTTAGGATCATTGCTTGGGTGGCAATTTACTAATGCGCAGGTTTCTAAAGTGGCTGCGGATATGCGTTTATTTCCCAAAATTTTTGGCGATGTGAATAAATATGATGCGCCATTTAAAGGTATGATGATTATGTTAGCCTTTGAGTTAATCCTTGCCATTATGACTATTTCCCCAACCTTATTAAAACAATTCAATGTATTAGTGAACTTAGCCGTATTTATAAATATGGTGCCTTATGTATTAGCATTAACTGCACTCGGTATTATTATGAAGAATGCAGATGTTAATCAAAAAGAATATAACAACGGTATTATTATTGGTTCAGTTGCCGTTCTATATAGTATATATGGTGCATATTCTACTGGTGAGGTGGCTGTATTCTATGGCGCTATCATTACGTTACTGGGTTATTTCTTTTATGGGTTTATTGCTAGTCGTGAAGCGGTAAATAATAAAGTGTCATCGTAAGTTTTATTGTATTAAACGAAATCTTAATTATTAATCTTAAAGTAAAGGATTGTATATGTTGAATTATGGTAAGCATATGAGAGTATTAATTTTTGATAATTCTCAGGCTACGGGGGTGGTTGCAAATGCCATTGACCGTTTAGTTGAACAATTTGAAGATGAATCAATTATTGTCGCCAAAGCATCTACCTACGATGATTGTTATTCAATGCTTAATGTTAATATGGCTGTTGATTGCTTTATGTTGACCTCAAGCATGACGGGACAGCAACAAGAAGAGAATGATATGTTCTTTTCACTGATTGAAAAATTAAATCAACGTCAGCAAGGTGTTCCAGTTTTCTTACTTGCAGAACGTAAGAAAATGACCTTAACAGTTGATCGTCATTTGATGTCATTAGTGAGTGAGTTTGCATGGATTCTAGAAGATACCTCTGATTTTATGGCGGGTAGGGCAATTGCTGCCATGAAACGTTATCGTGATCAGTTATTACCGCCGCTCGCCAATGCAATGATGAAGTACGACAGTATTCATGAATATTCATGGGCGGCACCGGGTCATCAAGGTGGGGTCGGTTTTCTAAAAACACCTGAAGGTCAGCGGTTCTATAATTATTATGGGGAAGGGCTGTTCCGCTCAGATATGGGTATTGAGCGTGGTTCGCTGGGTTCATTACTCGATCACACTGGAGCATTTGGTGAAAGTGAAGATTATGCAGCTAAAGTCTTTGGTGCTGATAAATCTTATTCATTGGTAACAGGTACATCTGGTGCAAACCGTACCATCATGCAAATTTGTATGAGAGAAAACACCTTAGCAATTTGTGATAGAAATTGTCATAAGTCGATAGAGCAGGGGTTAATGTTAACCGGGGCATTACCTGTTTATATGGTGCCAACCCGTAATCGTTACGGCATTATTGGACCGATTTATCCTGATCAAATGTCGCCTGAAGGTCTAAAAAAATCGGCACAAAGTAGTGAGTTAACAAAACATCTTGCGGGTGGAATGGCAACATATGCGGTGGTGACAAACTGTACTTATGATGGCTTATGCTATAACGCAAAACGAGCCCAAGATATTTTAAGCGAGAGTAGTAATCGTATTCACTTTGATGAAGCATGGTATGGCTACGCGCGTTTTAATCCTATTTATACCGATCACTTTGCAATGCGTGGCGAGCCACAAGAGACCCCTGATGATGGCCCGACGGTGTTTGCAACCCATTCAACCCATAAATTATTGAATGCACTGTCTCAAGCCTCGTGGATCCATGTCCGTAATGGTAAAGATCATATTAGTTTTGAGCGTTTTAACCAGTCATACATGATGCATGCAACCACATCACCACTGTATGCTATCAGTGTTTCAAACGATATTGCTGTCTCACAAATGGACGGTAATCGTGGTGAATCATTAACTAATGAAGTCATTAAAGAAGCGGTTGATTATCGTCAAGCAATGGGACGCTTGCATCGAGAATTTGTTGCTGATGGTGATTGGTTCTTTAAACCATGGAATGCGGAATCTATTGTTGATCCTGAAACCGGGGTTGAATATGGTTTTGAAGATGCGCCGGCAGAATTATTGGCTACTAACCAAGATTTTTGGATCATGAAACCAGGCGATAAATGGCATGGTTTCGACGATATTCCAAAAGATTGGTGCATGCTTGATCCCATTAAGGTCAGTATTTTAGCACCAGGAATGGGAGATGACGGTAAATTACTTGATACAGGTGTACCTGCCGCGTTAGTGACCCAATATTTAACCCGTTTTGGTATTGTGCCAACCCGTACCACTGATTTTCAAGTGATGTTCTTATTCTCAATGGGGATAACCAAAGGTAAGTGGGCAACGTTAGTGAATACGTTACTGAGTTTCAAAACCCATTATGATAATAATACCCCATTGAAATCAGTGTTACCTGATCTCGCCGCGAGTCACCCAAAAGTATATGGTGATTTAGGGCTTAAAGACTTGGGTGATAAGATGTTTACTTATTTGAAAACGCATACGCCATCTGAAATGTTAAATGCGGCTTATTCGACCTTACCTAAGGCTGATATTACACCACGAGCAGCATTTGAAGCGATAGTGGATGATAATGTTGAAATGGTGCCATCCAATAAACTCCAAGGGCGTATTGCTGCAAATGCCGTTATTCCTTATCCACCGGGTATTCCGATGCTAATGTCTGGTGAGAACTTTGGTGATGCCAATAGCCCTCAAATCGGTTATTTGCACAGTTTAGAAATTTGGGATAAAGAATTCCCAGGCTTTGAACATGAAACGGAAGGGACTGAAGTTGAAGATGGTGTTTATCATGTAATGTGTGTGAAGTAGTTAGCTACACCACTGACAGACAATAAAAAATAGCTCTTTATTGTTTATCTTGATCAAAATAATCAGATAACGTTAAAGGGCTATTTTAGTTTTAGTTGGTTGTTGAGTATTTAATTGGTAATCAAAACTAATTTCAATATTCTGTTGTGGAAGAGAACAACAACTTAATATTTCATTTGGACCAATGAAAGCCAGCGCATCTTGTTGTGTGACAGCACCTGAGATGAGTTTACAGCGACAAGCACCACACATGCCATTGCGACATTGATATTCAGGTTTAATACCCGCTTTTTCTAACTGGGTTAATAAAGGTTCATGGCGATTGCCACAAACCTTAATACCATTAACCGTAATGGTTAATTGACTCACAATTCAAAATCACCAAGATCATCAGCGCTAATGTCATTGTCAATTTGACCAACAAGGTATGAGCTGATTTCAGCTTCCTGAGGCGCAACTTGAACGTTATCTGATGATAACCAAGAGTTGATCCATGGAATTGGATTTTGATTGGCACCGTCATAAGCAGAACGTAGACCAACAGCGGCCATGCGCAAATTAGTAATATATTCGACGTATTGGCATAAAATTTCTTTGTTTAAGCCAATCATAGAGCCATCTTTGAATAGGTATTCTGCCCATTCTTTTTCTTGCTCTGCTGCAGCTTTAAAGATGTTGAAACATTCTTCTTCACATTCAGCAGCAATGATTGCCATTTGTGGATCGTCATGGCCATTACGTAACAAGTTCAACATATGTTGAGTACCTGTTAAGTGTAATGCTTCATCTCGTGCAATTAGCTTAATGATTTTTGCATTACCTTCCATCACTTCACGCTCAGCGAAAGCAAATGAACAAGCAAAACTGACATAGAAACGAATTGCTTCCAATGCGTTAACAGACATTAAGCACAGGTAAAGTTTCTTTTTGATTTCATGTAAATCGACGGTGAAAGCAATACCATTAGCTGAATGTTGACCTTCACCGTAACGGTGGTAATCATTGGTTGCTACGATTAAATCATCATAGTATTTAGAAATATCACCAGCACGCTTAATAATATGTTCATTACGCACAATATCATCAAAAATAATCGATGGGTTATTGACGATATTACGAATGATATGAGTATAAGAACGTGAATGGATCGTTTCTGAAAACGACCATGTTTCAATCCATGTTTCTAATTCTGGTAGCGAAACGATAGGCAATAATGCAACGTTAGGGCTACGGCCTTGAATTGAATCAAGTAGCGTTTGGTATTTTAAATTACTGATGAAAATATGTTTTTCATGATCTGGTAAATTATTGTAATCAATGCGATCACCAGAAACATCAACTTCTTCTGGACGCCAGAAAAAAGATAACTGTTTTTCGATAAGTTTTTCGAAAATTTCAAATTTTTGCTGGTCATAACGAGCAACATTCACAGATTGACCAAAGAACATAGGTTCTTTAAGTTGATCGTTACTTGTTTGACAAAAAGTACTGTAGGCCATGATATCCTCAAATCTAAAGGGAGCCATATGGCTCCCTTTTTAATGCTTAAATTTTACAACTTGTACAATCATCATCACTCAGGTCGCTTTGACTATCTGATGCACCATCTCGAGTGTTATGGTAGTAAAGTGTTTTAATGCCTAATTTATAAGCATTAAGCAGATCTTTTAGTAGCAGTTTCATTGGGATTCTGCCACCCGGTTGTCGACTCGGGTCATAGTTAGTATTTGCCGAGATAGACTGATCAATAAACTTCTGCATAATGCCAACAAGTTGTAGGTAGCCATCGTTACTGCCAATATTCCAAAGTAACTCATAGTTATCTTTGTATTTAGCGAACTCAGGAACAACTTGCTTGAGGATACCATCTTTTGATGCTTTAACGGAAACGTATCCACGTGGTGGTTCAATACCATTGGTCGCATTTGAAATTTGTGATGATGTTTCTGATGGCATCAATGCTGAAAGGGTTGAGTTACGCAGACCATGTGTCTTGATCTCTTCGCGTAATGTTTCCCAATCATAATGTAATTCTGCATTGCAAATATTATCGATTTCTTTTTTGTAAGTATCGATAGGCAAAATACCTTGTGAATACGTGGTCTCGTTAAATAACGGACAAGCGCCGTATTCTTTAGCTAGGTTCATTGATGCTTTCAATAAGTAGTATTGAATCGCTTCAAAAGCTTCATGGGTTAAGTTATTGGCACTACCATCTGAATAACGAACACCGTGTTTTGCTAAGTAGTAAGCAAAGTTAATTACGCCCACACCCAATGTACGGCGGTTCATTGTTGAACGACGAGCGGCAGGTAATGGGTAATCTTGGTAATCTAATAATGCATCTAGTGCTCGAACTGTCAGTTCAGCAAGCTCTTCTAAATCATCTAAGCTATCTATCGCACCTAAGTTAAATGCAGATAATGTACATAATGCGATTTCACCATCTTCATCTTCAACATTCTTTAATGGCTTGGTTGGTAGCGCAATTTCAAGGCATAGATTTGATTGACGAATAGGTGCAACAGCCGGATCAAACGGGCTGTGTGTATTACAGTGGTCAACGTTTTGAATATAGATTCGACCTGTAGACGCACGTTCTTGCATCAACAATGAGAATAGTTCAATCGCTTTAATAGATTGTTTTTTAATGCTGTCGTCTTGTTCATACAAGTTATATAAGCGTTCAAATTCAACTTGATCAGCAAAAAATGTATCGTATAAACCAGGAACGTCAGAAGGAGAGAACAAAGAAATGTTCTGGCCTTTGATTAAACGGGTATACATTAATTTATTAATCTGTACACCGTAGTCCATATGACGAACGCGGTTTTCTTCAACACCACGGTTGTTCTTTAGCACTAATAGTGATTCAACTTCACGGTGCCAAATAGGGTAGAACAATGTTGCAGCACCACCACGAACACCACCTTGAGAACAGCATTTAACTGCTGTTTGGAAGTATTTGTAGAAAGGAATACAACCGGTGTGGAATGCTTCACCGCCACGAATTTCAGAGCCTAATGCACGAATTCGACCCGCGTTAATACCAATGCCTGCACGTTGTGACACATAACGCACAATTGAGCTTGCAGTTGCGTTAATTGAATCAAGACTGTCATCACATTCGATCAGTACACATGAACTAAATTGACGTGTAGGTGTACGTACACCAGCCATGATTGGCGTTGGTAATGAAATTTTGAATGTTGATGAAGCATCATAAAAACGCTTAATGTAATCAAGACGGGTTTCTTTCGGGTATTTATTAAACAGTGCTGCTGCAATTAATAAATAAAGAAACTGTGCGCTTTCAAAAATCTCACCTGATACACGGTTTTGAACGAGGTATTTACCTTCAAGTTGCTTAACCGCAGCATAAGAGAAATTCATGTCGCGCCAGTGATCGATAAAGGTATCCATCACCGTAAATTCTTCTTCGGTGTAATCGTCTAATAGATGACTATCGTACTTACCTTTTTCAACTAAATTTTTAACATGGTTAAAAAGTGTTGGTGGCTCAAATTGACCATAGGCTTTTTTACGAAGATGGAAAATTGCCAATCGAGCAGCAAGGTATTGGTAGTCAGGTGTTTCTTCTGAGATCAGATCAGCAGCTGCTTTAATGATAGTTTCGTGAATATCATCAGTACGGATACCATCATAAAACTGGATGTGTGACTTTAGTTCTACTTGAGATACCGATACATTTTCTAGGCCTTCTGCAGCCCAGTCTATAACACGGTGAATTTTGTCGAGATCGATAAGTTCTTTACGACCGTTGCGCTTGGTAACTGTTAGTTGTTGAGTCATTTGTTATTATTTTCCCAGTTTTCCTTGCAGATGATATTTTTTTGTAATTTATCTATTAGATTAGCAAAGAATGTGAACTTTATTATAAATATAGTTATTCGGCAAAAACACTACATGTTGGGGTGTTGAGCGAAAGTGCTTACAAGATAGTGGTGAATGCGTGGTTTTGCAAGATGGTATTTTTTGACCAGCTGTGGATAACATGGGGATTTCAATAAAAAGTTAGTACCAACTTACTGATGTGGCGAATAGCATCAAATAGATAGTAAAAATCAATGCTTTTTCAGTTATTTTTTTAGATAAATAAAATTTATTTTTATTGCTTTTTTGGCTCGAATTTGAATCAAAAAAATGGTGGATTTTTAGCTAAATAAAGCATTAATAGTCCTTGATCTTACTGGGCTTTTTTGATCCTTAAAATTATAATAATCGTGGTATTTGTTAGCGGAATGTAGCTAAAGGAGAAAAAGTGATCTCCTTTAATATTGATAAGGTTAACTATAACGGCTTAATTGTATGAACGATATAATTGACATCAACTTTCTTACCAAGACTGTAGGTATTAGTGAGAGGGTTATAATGAAGTCCAATAATATGACGATCTTGTAATGGTGTTTGATCGACCATTGCGATTAACTCCGATGGGCGAATAAATTTTTGATGATCATGGGTACCTTTGGGCACTAATTTCATAACATGTTCAGCACCAACAATCGCAAATAGATACGATTTAATATTACGATTTAATGTTGAGAAGAAAACATGTCCACCAGGTTTAACCATTTTTGCACATGCCGCAATAACGGATGCGGGATCTGGGACATGTTCAAGCATTTCCATACAGGTCACGACATCGTAAGCGTCATGATGATGTTCAGCATGTTCTTCTGCTGTACATTGTACGTAGTCCAGTTTTGTTCCCGTTTCTAATGCATGTAATTTAGCTACCATTAAGGGCTCTTTACCCATATCAAGGCCAGTAACCTTTGCGCCTTCAATCGCCATGCTCTCAGCTAAAATGCCACCACCACAACCGACATCAAGGATTTTTTTACCAAATAAGCCATTGGCATTGTCAATAATGTAATTTAAACGTAACGGATTAATTTGGTGAAGGGGTTTAAATTCACCTTCAAAATCCCACCAACGAGAAGCTATTTGTTCAAATTTTTCGATTTCTGCAAGGTCAACATTACGCGATTTGGTCATTTTAGTGGTGCCATTTTCCTTAATTGATATTTGCTATTATGCGAAATAAAGTGGTAGTTGCAAAGGATAACTGTGACAAGTTTTAAGAGAAAATTTTGATATCTATAATAAATTGGGGATATGTACGCTAAGTACAATTGTACTATTTGGCGATATTTAAGTGTCACTCATTGAAACTGCTTATTGTGGCAGGAATCAATTCTGGGGTGAATACACCTCTGAACAAGGTAGTAATCGCCAGTATGAGCATTTAAATATATTTACCGATAATGATTGATATGCCAATTATGTTAATTGCTGCACCCATTATTTTATCCTCAGTGAGTTTATGTTTAAAGCATTGAATGTTTAATTGAACAATAGTGTTATTTAGACATCAATGAATTAGTCATAACGAAAATACAAACATCTTCTGAATGACGAATCATCAAATACAGTGTGCTCAATAATAATGATTAATAAACGGCCAAATGTCGCATTTTTGATTTTATTTTGTTAATTTTAAGATGTTCCATCTATAAAACAGTGTTACATCTTGTTTTTACAAATAATTACATACTCTGTAGGTTAAAAAGAGTAGTTTAAGATAGTTGGTATAATGAACAATAAATAAACAGCAATGTGCGGTTAATCCACAGATGTGACGATGTTTGTTTCTGTTTTCTGTAAATTCCGCTAAATTACTCATAACATAAGCCGTGAAAGGTGTGCCTATTAAGGCTGAAATATGCTATATTATTGCACCTTGCACGTATAAAAATACGACAGAAATTACCTGAGGGATATTGGCTCCATGAGCGATCTTGCAAAAGAGATCACGCCCATAAATATTGAAGATGAGCTGAAAAGCTCTTATCTCGACTATGCGATGTCAGTTATCGTTGGTCGTGCTCTTCCTGATGTGCGTGATGGCCTTAAGCCTGTGCACCGCCGCGTTTTATTCGCGATGAATGTGCTAGGCAATGACTGGAATAAAGCATATAAGAAATCTGCCCGTGTGGTAGGTGATGTTATCGGTAAATATCACCCTCATGGTGATAGTGCTGTATACGATACTATTGTACGTATGGCACAACCGTTCTCCCTACGCTACATGCTCGTAGATGGCCAAGGTAACTTCGGTTCAATCGATGGCGACTCTGCCGCTGCGATGCGTTATACCGAAGTTCGTATGTCTAAAATTGCGCATGAACTACTCGCAGATTTAGACAAAGAAACGGTTGACTTTGTTCCTAACTATGACGGAACCGAGCAGATACCTGCAGTATTACCAACGAAGATTCCTAACCTATTGGTGAATGGTTCTTCTGGTATTGCTGTTGGTATGGCAACGAATATACCACCCCATAACCTTGGCGAAGTGATTGACGGCTGTTTAGCGTATATCAATGATGAGAGCATCACTATTGATCAGCTAATGGAATATATTCCAGGCCCTGACTTCCCAACAGCTGCGATGATCAATGGCCGTAAAGGTATCATTGATGCTTATCATACTGGTCGCGGTAAAGTTTACATGCGTGCCAAAGCTGAAATCGAAACTGAAAAGAATGGTCGTGAAACTATTCTGGTTCATGAGATTCCATATCAAGTTAACAAAGCACGTTTGATCGAAAAAATTGCCGAGCTTGTTAAAGATAAGAAAGTTGAAGGTATTAGTGCATTACGTGATGAGTCAGATAAAGACGGCATGCGTATTGTTATCGAATGTAAGCGTGATGCGGTTGGCGAAGTTGTTCTGAACAATCTTTATGCTCAAACGCAGTTACAAACAACATTTGGTATCAACATGGTTGCGCTTGATAACGGCCAACCAAAGATCTTTAACCTTAAAGAAATGATTAAGTGCTTCGTTAATCACCGCCGTGAAGTGGTGACGCGTCGTACTATTTTTGAATTGCGTAAAGCACGCGATCGCGCTCATATTCTTGAAGGTTTAGCACTTGCTCTTGCAAACATCGACGAAATTATTGAATTAGTTCGTCAGGCAAATACACCAGCAGAAGCTAAAGCAGCATTAGTTGCTCGTGGCTGGCAGCTAGGTAATGTTGCAGCAATGCTTGAGCGTGCTGGTACTGATGCCGCACGTCCAGATTGGCTAGAAGAGCAATTTGGTATTCGTGACAATCTATACCACTTAACAGAACAACAAGCGCAAGCTATTCTTGATCTTCGTTTACATAAGTTAACCGGTCTTGAACACGGTAAAATTCTTGAAGAATATAAGCAACTTCTTGAAGAAATCGCTGAACTAATGTTCATCCTATCAAGCTCTGAGCGTTTGATGGAAGTGATCCGTGAAGAATTAGAGCTAGTAAAAGAACAGTTTAACGATGAACGTCGTACTGAAATCACAGCAGCAAGCAATGATATTGATTTAGAAGATCTAATCCCTAGAGAAGATGTTGTTGTTACGCTTTCTCATGAAGGTTACGTTAAGTACCAAATTCTGAGTGACTATGAAGCGCAACGTCGTGGTGGTAAAGGTAAAGCAGCAACGCGCATGAAGCAAGAAGACTTCATTGAACGTTTGTTGGTTGCTAATACCCATGACACGATTTTATGTTTCTCAAGTCGCGGTCGTATGTACTGGCTGAAAGTGTACCAATTACCACTAGCGAGCCGTACTGCTCGTGGTAAGCCTATTG
Source organism: Photobacterium carnosum (assembly GCF_002849605.1). Lineage (GTDB taxonomy): Bacteria > Pseudomonadota > Gammaproteobacteria > Enterobacterales > Vibrionaceae > Photobacterium > Photobacterium carnosum. The sequence continues at coordinate 224,989 of NZ_NPIB01000001.1, read as the reverse complement.
TGAATATTTTACCACTAGAAGAAAATGAGCGTATTACTGCTATTCTTCCTGTGCGTGAATACACAGAAGATAAGTTTGTCTTTATGGCAACGGCTGATGGTACTGTGAAGAAAACACCATTAACTGACTTTAGTCGTCCTCGTAGTGCCGGTATTATTGCCGTTAACTTACGTGAAGGCGATTCATTGATTGGTGTTGATGTTACTGATGGTGACTGCGATATCATGCTGTTCTCAGCATACGGTAAAGTAGTCCGTTTCTACGAAAGCCCAGTTGTTATTGACGACGAAGGCAATACCAAAGGTGGCGTTCGCGGCATGGGTCGTACTGCGGCTGGTGTTCGTGGTATTAAACTTGCTGAAGGCGATAAAGTTGTTTCGCTAATTGTTCCACACAATGAAGGCGATATTCTTACAGTAACTGAAAATGGTTATGGTAAGCGTACTGGCCTTGCTGAGTATCCGGCGAAGAGCCGTGCCACTCAGGGTGTAGTTTCAATTAAAGTCTCTGAGCGTAACGGTAGCGTTGTTGGTGCTGTTCAAGCTGAAGACGGCGACGAATTTATGATGATCACCAATGGTGGCACATTAGTTCGAACTCGTGTTGCTGAAGTTAGCCGTGTAGGTCGTAATACTCAAGGTGTTACACTTATTCGTACGACTGAAGGTGAAAAAGTTGTTGGTCTACAGCGTATTGATGAGCCAGCAGAAGTTGAATTAATTGAAGATGCTGAATTAGTTGATGGTGAAGCTGTTGAAAATACAGAACTACCAGCAACAGATGTAGAATCAGGTGATTCAACCGAGCAAGAGTAAGCCTTATAGTGCTTTATTCTAAATAATACGCAGCCATTTGGCTGCGTTTTTTTTTGTCTTCATATTTATAACTAATGAATCGTTAATTAAATCTTTAAAGTTGCGCAATAAAGGTGTAGAAATAAATGAATGATATCTGTCACAATGTTGATATTTATCTTTACTGTCTGTTTTGTAATGCTAAAAGTAGTACTGATTGTGATGCTATTAGCTTTATGAAGCAGCAAATTTTTATTTTGTAACTCGAGCAGGAGCAAGTACCACATTATGGATAAGGTTTATAACTTTTGTGCCGGTCCGGCAATGATCCCCGCTGATGTTATGGCGCAAGCCCAACACGAATTAATTAATTGGCAGGGTTTAGGCACTTCCGTTATGGAAATCAGCCATCGTAGTAAAGAATTTCTTGCGGTTGCCGCTCAATCAGAACAAGATTTACGGGATTTACTGAATATTCCTGCTAATTACCATGTTTTATTTTGTCATGGTGGTGCACGTGGTCAATTTGCTGCTGTGCCGTTAAATTTATTGGGTGAAGCAACCACTGCCGATTATATGGATGGTGGTTTTTGGGCGCACAGTGCTGTTGAAGAAGCGTCTAAGTATTGTCAGCCTAATAATATTGATATTACCTGCGTAAAAGAAGGTAAGAAGGCTATTTTACCCGCCGCCGAATGGTCACTTTCTGACGAAGCTGCATTTGTGCATTTTTGTCCAAATGAAACCATTGACGGTATTGAAATTCGTGATTTACCGATAACGGATAAACCGATTGTCGCTGATATGTCATCGACTATTTTATCTCGTCAAATTGATGTGTCTAAATATGGTGTTATTTATGCGGGCGCTCAAAAAAACATTGGTCCAGCAGGATTAACAATTGTTATCGTACGTGATGATTTATTAGGTAAAGCTAAATCAATTTTACCGAGTATTTTAGACTATACGGTGTTAGTTGATAAAGACTCGATGTTTAATACACCACCAACATTTGCATGGTATTTAGCGGGTGAAGTGTTTAAATGGCTTAAAAGCGTCGGTGGGGTTGCTGCAATGGAACAGCGCAACCTTGCAAAAGCTAAATTATTGTATGATTTTATTGATCACTCTAATTTCTATATTAATAATGTTCATGCGGATAACCGTTCAGTCATGAATGTACCATTTCAATTAAAAAATCCAGATTTAGATGCAGTGTTTTTAGCTCAAGCTGAAGTTGTCGGATTAAAAGCATTGAAAGGCCATCGTGTTGCTGGAGGTATGCGTGCCTCTATTTATAATGCGATGCCTTTAGACGGTGTTCAGGCTTTGGTAGACTTTATGCAGATGTTTGAAAAAAATAATGCGTAATGAATAACGACTGTTAATTAATAAAAAATACACACATCATGTGTGTATTTTTTTAGTTTTATTTTCGATACGAAATACCTAGTTACACTCTTTTAGCTTGAGCATTTATAATTGCTCTATATAATCCAGTGCCCTTTCTATCGACACTGTGAATGTATGAACAAAAAATCAATATTAAAATCATATTACAACGATTATATCCGTGATATTTCTATTGTTTTTTTATTATTACTGCCGTTAATTATTTGTAATGCGATCACATTATTTGTGGGGTATGCATTAAAATGGGTTGATTTTAGTGAATTAGCGAACTATTTTTTTTATTTTTCTAATTTATTAATTGGAATCTATCCGATTGCACTGTGCTTAATTACCAGTTACTACATTGCGACTAAGCATGGCGTTAATGCGATGGTGGTTGTGCCATATTCATTACTGTTATTAATTGCTGTGTCGGTGCCTAATGGTTTAGTTTCTGATCATAATGGGTTGCCTAATAACCCACTTGTGGCACTACTTTCAGCAATGATTGCTGCATCATGCTGTATTTCATTTCGTCTTTTTCCGCTCGATCCTTCTCGTTTAGATTTTGTTCGAACACTCTATAAACATGTATTCCATTTTTTTTGTTTTCTTTTGTTAGCCGTTGGGTTGGAGGAATTAACTAAAATTGTGATCGCGTTTAGTCAAAACATAGATAATTATATTGCTCCGAATCCACTCACTTTTTACGGTGGCTTAACCTATCAATTCATTTTGGGATTATTAGGTGCAATTGGCATTAATGGTCATAATTTTCTTTTCAGAACAAAGCAGCAATTATTTGAAGTTACTCAACAAAACATTGCTGATTGGCAAGCAGGAGAAGCCCCTTTAAATGTGCTAGGGCAGGGGTTTTATGATGCTTTCTTATCGATGGGTGGCTCTGGGAATATGATCAGTCTGCTGTTTTGTATTTTATTATTTTCAAAAGAAAGACGACATATCACATTAGCACTATCAGCATTACCGTTGGTGATTTTTAATATCAATGAACTATTACTGTTTGGTTTGCCGATTATTTTTAATCCAATATTAATTGTATCTTTTGTTTGCGTTCCTTTAGTGAGTTTTGTGGTTGTATATGGTGCGATCTCATCTGGATTAGTGCACCCAGTGACGACAATTGTGGATTGGATGACACCTCCTTTTCTGAGTGGTTATGTTGCCACTCAGCACAGTTTATCTGGGGTTATATTACAGATAATTGTAGTTGTTATAGGGATTGTTATTTATCGGCCATTTTATCTGCATTATGCGGGAAAAAGCCGATCTAATAATACATCGATAAGTCAGCAATATGAGCTTGGACGTAGCACACTTAAATCGTTTTTAGGTGATGTGAATCAAGCCATGACGAGCTATGTGAGTAAGCATGATATTAGCCGCCGTGTTAGTCGTATGTTGAATCATGGTGAGTTTGTGATGTTCTACCAACCTCAAATTAATTTAAGTCAGGGTAAAGGATTATCGTTTGAATCACTTGTTCGCTATAAAGATGTGGACGGTAAAATATTGCCACCATTATTTATTCAAGATTTCCAGCAATTAGGCGCAATGAAGCAGCTGGATAAAATGGTGATTGATTTGGTCCTAAAAGATATGCAAAAGATGCCACTTGATAATGGTTGTAAAATAGCAATTAATGTCTCAGCGGAGACAATTTCGGATAAGCATATTGTTGCTTATCTTCTTGAAAGATTAAGTTTTTATGCTATTTCACCATTGAACTTAGAAATAGAGATCACAGAAGAAGCCATACTTGAAGATGATAAGCTGGTATCAGAAAATATCGAGGTATTGCAAGGATTAGGAATAACGGTTGCGATTGATGATTTTGGTTCCGGTTATGCGTCTTTTCCTCATTTATTGAAGTTTAACTTTGATAAAGTAAAGTTAGATCGTACCTTATTACGTAATATTGAACATGATCGTGAGAAAAATTTATATCAGCTGTTGGCTAAAATAAGTGAAGTGACAGGCTGTATTTTGGTTGCTGAAGGCGTTGAAACAGAAGCAGAAAAACAGTTTGTGCAGCAGTGTGGTATTAATATCTGCCAAGGTTTTTATTTTGCTAAACCGATGGCATTTAATGATGCTTTAACGTGGTTTAAAAATGTTTAGCCCAATCATCTAAGTAAAATGTGATAATAGTACTTATCAATCTAAGCTTGCATTTGTTAAGTGGTAATTATGCTTTATGAGTAAAAATAAATAGTAGGATCTAAGGTGTTCGCCACCCTATAAGAATGTTATGGATCCGGTTATTTTTACCACGTGTTTGCTGGTCTTTATTGGCATGTTTATGTTTGCAATTATTGCCTTGTCACAAGGTTTTCATCTTTTTAGTTAGGCATTATTGTCATAACGCCTATTTTATTGATTATTATTGTTGTGGATAAATAAGCTTTTCGGTATCAAAGCCCGCCAGTTTAGCGCGATGAATATAACGTTCGAGTACCGCAGGATCGAGGGTTTTATCTCGTGATAATATCCATAAATAGTCGTAGTTATAGCTACTGATTAATGCCGCTGAATAATCATCTTCAAGAGCAAAGATAATATAGCTACCATAAAAAGGGCCAAAGAAAGAGACCTTGAGATGGCCAAGGTTTGGCTGGTCAACAAATTTAGCTTTACCTTGCGCCTGTTGCCATTGTTGATTAACACTATTAAAACCACTGTTTATAACTTTAATTGTATTATTAGTTTCTAAACTATAAATGGCGGTAACTTGATCTAAGTTTCGTTCAAAGCTGTGGTCTAACCTCGCTATTTCATACCATTGTCCTAAATAACGATTGATATCAAAATTAGTCACTGGTTGAACATTATTGGGTTTTCCTGTTGTACAGCCTGCCGTTATGCTTAATAAGATAACGCCACAAAACCATTTTATATAAGTAAGCATCCATTCTTCCTTCTTTAATTACACTGAAGGTAAAAAAACCACTTCAGCGGTAAAGGTAATATCATTATCTGTGACAGTAAATGCCCATTGCATTCGTTCACAAATACGCTGCACGATGACTAATCCACAGCCATAACCTTGATTATAAAGTTCATTGCCATCATGACGGTTGATGATCGTTAAGCGATCATGTGCTAATTTTATTTCGATGTCGCCAATACTATAACTAAAGGCATTTTTTATTAGATTATTAATAATAATAGTAATAAAACTGAGTGGTGCATTAATCGTGGCTGAGTGGTTGATCTCAAGATAGTAGCTGGCATCTTGTTTTGCAAATAAGGGTTCCATTATTAATAACTGTTGGCGCAGTTCGAGTGCTAGATCACAGTGACTAAAATGATGGTTTTCAATTGATTCTTTACCTAATAATAAGAATGTTTCGGTTAAGATCCGCATATCATCACTGGCTTGATGTAATCGATTAATGGCTTTTTTGGCGACATTCGGTTGATTGGGGACTTTATTGAGTAAATCAGCTGAACCTTGAATGATCATTATCGGGGTGCGTAATTCGTGGGATGCAAATCGGCTGAATTCTTTTTCACGCTGAAAAAATCCTGCAATGTGATTTTTACTATCCAGTAATGCTTGTTCAATTTTTCGTGTTTCACGGTATTGTGTTTCGACTTCAAAAGTGGGTTGATCAGGCGGCATTTGGCGAATTTTTTGATCTATTTTTGCTAATGGTTGCGATAATGAACGCACAAAATAGAAACTATAACTTCCCATCAGTAATGATAATAACAGCCCAAAAATGAAGGTAAAATAATGGAGGCTATCTTCATATTCATCAAGGTAATCATCAGCATCATCTTGATAGACAACGTACATTAACCCTCTACCTGAAGGATGATCAAATACTAAAAAATGCTTATCTTCAGTACCACGTAAATGCTCAAAAAAACCGGGTTGATTATATTTTTTTAACCAATCAGGTAATGAACGTTCACTCCAATAGCTCTTAAATTCACTATTATTGGGCAGCGGTGCATCATCACCCATTGTTTTATAGTCGATAACATATTGGCTTGATTCTTTGTCTAACCAATGATGAAGACTAATGACTTCAAGTTGATTTTCTGCGACATAAATAACTGCCCAGAATAAAATAAACATACCAAAGGTCATTAACCCAAAACTTAAACCGACTTTGCGATAAATACTGGGAAAGTTATGTGGTTTTGATGCGGTAACCTTGTCCATGAATAGTCTCTAATCGTGAAGTGGTAAAATCTTTATCAATAGCATTACGTAAACCATAAATATGACTACGCAAGGCATCACTAGAAGGGGATTCTTCGCCCCAAACAGCATCGATAACTTGCTGGCGCGTCACAATATTAGGGGCATGGTGTAGTAACACTTTTAGGATTTTAAATTGGATGCGGCTAAGCTTTATGGCTTTTCCATTCCGGCTGACTTCATCACTACGATTATTCATTATTAGATCTGCATATGTTAACAGACCAATATCTTGTCGATGACCACGATTAGATAATGCGCGAAGTCGTAAACACAATTCTTCCATCGCAAAAGGCTTTAATAAGTAATCATCGCCGCCGGCTTTAAATGCTGCCACTTTATCTTCAAGGGTATCTTTGGCGGTTAAGAATAGAATCGGCGTGCCACAATAGAGTTCATTACGTATTTTTTGAACCGCGGCAATACCGTCTATTTTAGGCATCATGATATCCATAATAATGACGTCATAATGGTTATTTTCAATAAAGGTAAGTGCTGCTTGACCATGATAAGCACAATCAGCCGTCATACCTTCTAGTTCTAGATAATCTGCAATAGTTTCTACAATCTGATAGTTATCATCAACAATAAGAATTTTCATCTTTTCAATTAAGCTCTTCACGAATACTTCACGTTTGATGATCTAGTATACCTACCAATAAAACAATATTCATAATTTGTTAATCAAAAGGTTTGTATTCATGAAAAAAATCACATTAGCGACATTGATTGGTCTAGTTCTTACTGGTTGTGGCGGTGGCGGCGGTGATGATAGCACTGCACCTCAACCACCTGTTGAAATAAAGCCTCAATTGGTAATGGGTACGATTGACAGTATTAATAAAACTAACCATGAAATTACAGTCAATGGAATGTCATACCAAGTTAATGATGTTGAATACGCAAATAAACCGCTAATAGATGGTATTACACTATTAAAGCCTCAGATGATGGTTGAATTAACTGCATTAACTAAATCAAATGTGACCGTGAGTATCGAACCGACAATGGTGGGTGTAATCAGTCATATTACGGCTAAAACTTTTGTCGTAAATGGTGTTACGTTAGATTATAAAGTAAATTCTGAGTTAGATGGCAAGTGGGTAATGGTGTCGTCATTACCTGTTGTGACAGAATTAGGCCTTGGTTATAAAGTATTATCTGTTATTCAAATTGAAAAAGATGATTTTGGCAATCGCTATGAGCTTGAAGGGCGTTTAACTAATTTAAATGAAGATGATCAGACTTTTAAAATTGGTGCTAGCACTTTAGTTGATTTTTCGAAGGCAGCTAATTTGGGTGAAATTGAGTGTGATGATCGTCAAGGTATTCAATGCTTAACTAACGCCGATAGACAGTGGGTTGAAGTTAGTGGTGAAATGCTAAATGGCGTTTTTATGGCTGATGACGTTGAGATTGACAGTGATGATGCTGAAGGACAAGAAGTTAGCATTGAAGGTATCATTACTGATATAAATCCAGATAAAACTAAATTTATACTTAATGCTCGAAATCAATTTACTATTAATAATAAAACAAAAATTGAATATAACGATCAATATGTAGATAAAAACAGACTCGTTATCGGCTCATTTATTGAAGTTGAAGCGTTAAATGGCGTTGCTCAAGAGATCGAGTTAGACGGTGATGATAGTAATGTATCGGGTTTTCGTGAATTTGAATACAAAGGTATTGCATTAAGTATTGGTGAGAAAGGTACTTTTACGGTAGCTGGAAAATTGATCCATATTGATGCTTATACTGAATTTGATGATTATTTAAATGAAGATACTCTTCATGGTCAGCGTGTTGAAGTTGAAGGTGTAATTATTAACGGTAAAAACGTTGCACGTGAAATCGAACGCGAAGATGATTAAATAACTTCGAATCTCGAACCAAAAGCGCCTATTATATTTGAGGCGCTTTTTGCGTTTTAGAACGTTTGGTTTATTTACAGTGATTACTCGTTAATACAAAACCGTTGTTCTAAGTAACATCGAATCGATTGCTCACTGGCATCAAATTGTGGCGAGGGAACGTGAGTTGGATCAAGCCATTGCCATCCTTCACATTTATCAGGTTCTTTTAAGGTTAACTCTCCGCTGAATTCAGTAGTAAGTAAGGCGACACTAATATAATGCTTGCCTGACTCTAAATAGGTGGCGATGTTATTGGTCACTGCAATCACTTGGGGTTGATAAATAGTGAGTCCTGTTTCTTCTTCAACTTCACGAATGGCACATTGACTAAAGGTTTCGCCCAACTCCATATGACCACCTGGGATAGAATAGTAGGGGGCATGACTATTTTTACGTTTACCAATTAAGATCTCACCTTGTTGATTAACAATAATAATCCCAATTCCAACCATCGGCGTTACAGTGCTCATTCTTACTCCAAGATTTACTTCGGTCATTGATAACTACTCTACCGTAATTAGAGTGTAGATGCTGGTACTATATTAACGAGAAGCGACAAGATTTTAAAAAACTGGCGCTAGATAACTGCGACATTATTGGGTACTCTGCTAAATAAGAAAAATTAGGATTGGAAGAATAATCAATGGAAAGTTTAACCTTACAGCCGATTGCTAAAGTTAATGGTGTAGTGAATCTACCTGGTTCGAAAAGTGTCTCAAATCGTGCGTTATTATTAGCAGCATTGGCACAAGGGACAACACGGTTAACGAATTTGTTAGACAGTGATGATATTCGCCATATGCTTAATGGATTAAAGCAATTAGGTGTGAATTACCGCTTATCAGCAGATAAAACCGAATGTGAAATTGATGGTTTAGGTCATGCTTTTACTATGACAGAACCGCTTGAATTGTATTTAGGTAATGCGGGTACAGCAATGCGACCATTAGCGGCAGCGCTGTGTTTAGGTACTGGTGAATATACGCTTACGGGCGAGCCTCGAATGAAAGAGCGTCCAATTGGTCATCTTGTGGATGCACTGCGTAGTGCTGGTGCCAATGTTGAATATATAGATAATGATAATTACCCACCGCTAAAAATTATTGGAACGGGGCTGTCTGGTGGCTGTGTTGAAATTGATGGTTCGATTTCAAGTCAGTTTTTAACGGCATTTTTGATGGCCGCACCATTGGCTAGTGCCGATACGGTTATTAGTATTAAAGGTGATTTGGTTTCAAAGCCTTATATTGATATTACATTGCATATTATGGCGCAGTTTGGGGTTGAGGTTGAAAATCGTGATTACCAACAGTTTGTAGTTAAAGGTGGTCAACAGTATCAATCACCAGGCGAACTTTTAGTTGAAGGTGATGCTTCATCGGCCTCTTATTTTTTAGCCGCCGCTGCGATTAAAGGTGGCGCGATAAAAGTAACCGGAATTGGTAAAAATAGCATTCAAGGTGATATTCAATTTGTAGATGCGCTTGCCAAAATGGGCGCCGATATTGAATGGGGTGATGATTATGTTATTGCTCGTGGTGGCGAGCTAACTGCGGTTGATATGGATTTTAATCATATTCCTGATGCTGCTATGACGATTGCAACAACAGCATTATTTGCTAAAGGTACAACGTCAATTCGCAATGTTTATAATTGGCGAGTAAAAGAAACTGATCGCCTTACTGCAATGGCAACAGAATTACGTAAAGTTGGTGCAATAGTAGAAGAGGGCGAAGATTACATTGTGATCACGCCGCCTGCTCAGTTAAAGCATGCTGAGATTAATACTTATGATGATCATCGAATGGCAATGTGTTTTTCATTGGTGGCATTAAGTGATACCGCTGTTACGATCAATGATCCTGGATGTACCTCTAAAACTTTTCCTGATTATTTCACTAAATTCCAAGGATTGAGTGTGTAGTTTTTAGATGCTGATTTTTAATATGTCAGTTTAGATTCATAGTTGGCTGATTATGATGACATCAGGCTTTTAAATTGGTATAAAAAGGAAAGAAAGAGAAAGGAATAACTATATGAATTTAAGTTTTTTTCTGTATAATGTGCCACCGTTTGATGGCTAACCTTAATTTGGGTTAAGTTCCCGCTATTACGGACACCTATTTGGAGAAAACTTATGTCTACTCATGCTCCAGTTATTACTGTTGATGGGCCTAGTGGTGCAGGTAAAGGCACACTATGTATGCTATTAGCGGAAAAGCTTGGTTGGAATCTGCTTGATTCTGGTGCGATTTATCGTGTTCTTGCACTTGCAGCACTTCATCATGGGGTAGATACTGAATCCGAAGATGCTTTAGTGCCTCTTGCTGCTCATCTCGATGTTCAGTTTGTTGCTGAAGGTGAATTGGTTCGAGTTATTCTTGAAGGCGAAGATGTTTCTGATACACTTCGTACTGAAAAAGTAGGCAATGCAGCATCAAAAGTAGCAGCGTTACCACGAGTGCGTGAAGCATTATTACGCCGTCAGCGTGCATTTAATGAGCAACCGGGTTTGGTTGCCGACGGTCGTGATATGGGCACAGTGGTGTTTACATCGGCAGAAGTGAAAATTTTCTTAGATGCTAGTGCTGAAGAACGTGCAACGCGTCGTATGAATCAGTTGCAAAAACAAGGCTTAGATGTTAGTTTTAGCCGCCTTCTAAGCGAAATTCAGGAACGAGACTACCGCGATCGCAATCGTGCTGTAGCGCCTTTACGTCCTGCTGATGACGCTTTATTACTTGATTCAACTGAAATGTCAATTGAACAAGTATTAGAAAAAGTCTTGGCATATGTTGATGCTAAGCTAAAATAAATGAATCCCTATTTAGTTGCGTAAGCAGCTAAATAACGTCGGTGTCATGGATGATAACTGACTTTATTATCAACCCCATGAGGTAGGATACCCATGGTTGTTTATCATATTGAAGATTAATTAAATGACTGAATCTTTTGCTCAACTCTTTGAAGAGTCGCTAAACCAAGTTGAAACTCGCCCAGGTGCCATCGTTAAAGGTACTGTAATCGCTATCGAAAACGGTTACGTATTAGTTGACGCAGGTCTAAAATCTGAGTCATCTATCCCTGCTGAAGAATTCAAGAACGCTGCTGGCGAACTTGAAGTAGCAGTTGGTGATCAGGTTGACGTTGCTCTTGACGCGATCGAAGATGGTTTTGGTGAAACTAAGCTTTCTCGTGAGAAAGCTAAGCGTCACGAAGCTTGGATCCAGCTTGAAAAAGCTTATGAAGATGCTGAAACAGTTGTTGGTATCATCAACGGTAAAGTTAAGGGCGGCTTCACAGTTGAACTTAACGGCATCCGTGCGTTCTTACCAGGTTCTCTAGTAGACGTACGTCCAGTTCGCGATACTGCTCACCTTGAAAACAAAGAACTTGAGTTCAAAGTAATTAAGCTTGACCAGAAGCGTAACAACGTAGTTGTTTCACGTCGCGCAGTTATCGAGTCTGAAAACAGTGTTGAACGTGATGAGCTACTTGCTTCTCTACAAGAAGGCATGGAAGTTAAAGGTATCGTTAAGAACCTTACTGACTACGGCGCATTCGTTGATCTTGGCGGTGTTGACGGTCTTCTACACATCACTGATATGGCTTGGAAGCGTGTTAAGCACCCTTCTGAAATCGTTAATGTTGGCGATGAAATCAACGTTAAAGTTCTTAAGTTCGACCGTGAGCGTACTCGCGTATCACTAGGTCTTAAGCAACTTGGCGAAGATCCATGGGTTGCTATCGCTAAGCGTTACCCAGAAAGCACTAAGCTTACTGGTCGCGTAACTAACCTTACTGACTACGGTTGCTTCGTTGAAATCGAAGAAGGCGTTGAAGGTCTTGTTCACGTTTCTGAAATGGATTGGACTAACAAAAACATCCACCCATCGAAAGTTGTTAACGTGGGCGACGAAGTTGAAGTTATGGTTCTTGATATCGACGAAGAACGTCGTCGTATCTCTCTAGGTCTTAAGCAGTGTAAAGCTAACCCATGGCAGTCATTTGCAGAAATGCAAGCTAAGGGCGATAAAGTAACTGGTAAGATCAAGTCAATCACTGATTTCGGTATCTTCATCGGTCTTGAAGGCGGCATCGACGGTCTTGTTCACCTATCTGACATTTCTTGGAATGTTTCTGGTGAAGATGCAGTTCGTGACTTCAAGAAAGGCGACGAAATTTCTGCAGTAGTTCTTGCAGTTGACGCAGAGCGTGAGCGTATCTCTCTAGGCGTTAAGCAAATCGAAGAAGACCCATTCAACAGCTTCGTAGCTGACACTAAGAAAGGCACTCTAATAACTGGTAAAGTTATTGCAGTTGACGCTAAAGGCGCAACTATTGAGCTTGCTGAAGGTGTTGAAGGTTACCTACGTGCTTCAGAAGCATCTGTAGACCGTGTTGAAGACGCAACTCTAATTCTTGCAGTTGGCGACTCTATTGAATCTAAATTCACTGGTGTTGACCGTAAGAACCGTGTAGTTAACCTTTCTGTACGTGCTAAAGACGTTGCTGAAGAGCAAGAAGCAATGGCTACACTAAACAAAGTTGATGATGCTGCGTTTGGTAATGCTATGGCTGATGCTTTCAAAGCTGCTAAAGGCGAATAATTGAGCGTAGAGGGAAATCGCTTTAGCTTTTTCCCTCTAAACGGCTATACTATTGAGAAACATACTAAAACGGAGTGTTTATGACAAAGTCTGAATTAATTGAAAGACTATGTAGTCAACAAACACATCTCTCTGCCAAACAGGTAGAAGATGCAATCAAGGATATCCTTGAACATATGGCGAACACACTTGCAGAAGGTGATCGCATTGAGATCCGTGGCTTTGGTAGCTTCTCTTTGCATTACCGTGCTCCTCGCGTTGGCCGTAATCCGAAGACAGGTGATAAAGTTGAGTTGGACGGCAAGTACGTTCCTCACTTTAAGCCAGGAAAAGAATTACGTGACCGTGTTAATGCATCAATAGCTGCTTAACCGCGAATAGAACAAAAAAACGGCATACTATCAGTATGCCGTTTTTTTATGTCTATAGATCATGGTTTGATCAGTAAAATTACTGCATAATCAGTAATTATAATTTAGATTTAGTGAGAGGATCCACGATGAAGATTTTAGGAATTATTGTTCTAGTAGCTGCCTTTTTGATCACTTTGGCTCTTGGTGCGCAAAATCAAATAATGGTTAGTTTTGATTATTTAATTGCCCAGGGTGAGTTTCAACTTTCTACATTATTAGGTACTGTCTTTGGTGCTGGTTTTGTTATTGGTTGGGTAATTTGTGGAACTTTATATCTTAAAGCTCGCTTTGCTAAAAATCGATTAATAAAGAAAGTAGCGAAGCAACAACAAGAACTTGATCAGCTTCGTGCTCAACCTATTAAGGAATAAAAATTAATGCTTGAGTTGTTGTTCTTACTTTTACCTATTGCTGCCGCTTATGGTTGGTATATGGGTAACAGGAGCGCAAGTAACCAAAAGCAAGAAAAGTCTGACCACTTATCTCGCCAATATGTAACAGGTCTTAATATGTTGTTATCAGATGAATCTGATAAAGCAGTAGACCTGTTCATTGAGTTGCTTCAGGTTGACAGTGAAACTATTGATACTCATCTGGCTCTTGGTAATTTATTCCGCAGCAGAGGAGAGGTTGATCGCGCTATTCGTATTCACCAAAATTTGATAGCAAGGCCTAATTTATCGATTGAACAACGTAACTTAGCTTTACAACAATTAGCAAAAGATTATATGGCAGCAGGTTTTTTTGATCGAGCTGAGCGTATTTTTGAGCAGTTGTTGGATGAGCCTGATTATCGAAAGTCTGCATTACAACAGTTATTAGCTATTTATCAACAAACGCGAGAATGGGAAAAAGCCATTGAAATGGCAACTCAGTTGGTGAAATTAGGTAAAACGAAACTAAAGCATGATATTGCTCATTACTGGTGTGAACTGTCTATGCTTGAGCTGAGTGCTCAGAATCAAGATAAAGCTATGCAGTTACTCAAAAAAGCGCTGTCAGTGGATAAACACTGTGTTCGTGCCTCGATTGCAATGGCAAAAATACAAGTTAAACAACAAGAATATAAACAAGCTGCAAAAATTTTAGAGCGTATATCTGAACAAGATATTGAGTTTGTGGGTGAGGCTTTACCATTATTACTTGAATGTTATGAAGCAATGCATAATCAAACGGCATGGCTGAAATATTTACAACATTGTGTCGAACAAAAAGCAGGGGCGAGTGCTGAACTAATGCTTGCTGATGAAATTGCTAAGCATGATGGCGTAGTAACCGCACAGTCTTTTATGACACGCCAACTTCAACAAAATCCTACGATGAAAGGTTTTTATCAGTTGATGGAATACCATCTTGATGAAGCAGAGGAAGGTCGAGCTAAAGAAAGCTTAACCAGTTTGCGTCACTTAGTGGGTGAGCAACTTAAAGCGAAACCCCGCTATCGTTGTCGTCAATGTGGTTTTGCAACGCATGCTTTATATTGGCAATGTCCTTCTTGTAAGAGCTGGGGGCAAATCAAGCCAATTCGAGGACTTGATGGTGAATAATTATCACCGAGTATTTTTATATTATTAAAACCAGTGCAGTAATGTACTGGTTTTTTTGTAGTTGTAGTTATCAAATTTAATCAATTGATGTAAAATCCTGCCGGCGGTGGGATAACCGTTCAATGGATATATTTAGATATAATAGGAGACTCAATGCTAGACGCTAAAGTAACAGACCCTAAAGTAATCGTTGCCCTTGATTATGATAATCACCATGAGGCACTCGCTTTTGTCGATCGTATTGAGCCAGGAAGCTGCCGATTAAAAGTCGGTAAAGAGATGTTCACTTTTTTTGGTCCTGATTTTGTGCGCCAATTACATGCTCGCGGCCATTCAGTATTTCTAGACTTGAAATTTCATGATATTCCAAATACGTGTTCAAAAGCAGTAAGAGCGGCCGCGGAATTAGGGGTGTGGATGGTGAATGTACATGCTAGTGGTGGTGAGCGCATGATGACTGCTTCACGTGAAATTTTAGAACCTTATGGTAAAGATCGCCCATTATTAATTGGTGTGACGGTTTTAACCAGTATGGAAGCCAGTGATTTAGCCGGCGTCGGTATTTTGTGTCAACCACAACAACAGGTATTGAATTTAGCAACATTGACTAAAAATAGTGGTCTTGATGGTGTTGTCTGTTCTGCGCAAGAAGCCATTATATTAAAATCGAAATTGGGACAACAATTTAAGTTGGTAACCCCTGGTATTCGTCCTGTAGGCAGTGAAGCGGGTGATCAGCGTCGAGTGATGACGCCAGTTGAAGCGATTGACGCTGGGTCTGATTACTTAGTGATTGGTCGTCCAATTACTCAAGCAAGTGATCCTGCGGCAGTATTAGCTGCAATTAATAAAACATTGGCTTAATTTTTAATAAATAAGCAAACGATAACGCCAGTGTTTTTATGTCAATGATGTAAAAATACTGGCGTTAATTTTTATATTAGTAGCTGATTTTAGGCGTACTATTAAGTATACGAGTACTTTTTTCTCGTGTTGGTATACTAAAGTGACTATCAAGTAGCTTTTGCGTTAATGAGTGCTTAGGGTTAGCAAAGACATTCGCAGTACGTCCTTTTTCGACGACTTCGCCATCGTGCATCACCATTACTTTGTCACTGAAATGTTTTACCACTCCCATATGTTGTGATACATACACATAAGACAATCCCATCTCTTCTTGCAATTCAAGTAACAGGTTTATCATTTGTGAGCGCATTGACATATCTAAACCATTTAAGGCTTCATCAGCGACAATAATACAAGGTTGCAAAATAAGCGCACGGGCAAGTGATACACGTTGTTTTTGTCCTGTTGCAAGCATCTGAGGGTAAAAATAAGCATGCTCTGGCAGTAAACCGACGCGTTTAAGTGTATCCATAATACGTCGCTCACGAGCTTGTGGGGTCATGTTCGTGTTTTGTTTTAACGGTCCTTCAAGGATCCGTCCAATTTGAATCCGTGGATTTAATGCAGTATTAGGATCTTGGAAAATCATTCGAATCAATTTGCAGCGTGTTTGATAATCATGGTGATGAAGTTGTTCACCATTTACTCGCACAATACCTTCTGTTGGTGTGATCACCCCTGCCAGCATTTTTGCTAATGTTGATTTCCCTGAGCCATTTTCACCTAATAGCGCAATAGTTTCGCCTGCATTGAGCTGAAATGAAACCGGTTTTACCGCTTCAATGGTACGACGGCGGAATAAACCTGAACGGTAGTGATAATCTTTTTTTAGGTTTACAACTTCAAGTAGTGAACTCATTTGTTGTCATCCTTCATATTTAGCGGGAAATGACAGCTAAATTTATGGCCTTTGATTTTTCGGCGAGGAGGTACTTCTACACATTTTCGTTGTGCATAAGGACAACGAGGGCCTAACCTGCAGCCGATGGGTAAATGTTGGAGTGGGGGAATAGACCCCGGTAATGTTTCTAATTTAGATTTATGATTAATGCCAAGCGAAAAGTCAGGCATTGCCCGCATCAATGCTGCGGTATAAGGGTGGTGAGGAAGCTCAAGTAATTCTTTTGATGTGCCTGATTCAACTGATTGTCCACAATACATTACCGTGATCCTATCCGCCCATTGGGTTACGGTAGTGAGATCATGGCTAACGAGTAGAATGGTGGTGTTGCCTAATTGATTCATACGACTTAACAAGCGGAAAATTTGTGCTTGAGTAATAGGGTCAAGATCGTTAGTCGGTTCATCAGCAATCAATAGTCGTGGACGGTTAGCAATCGCCATTGCAATCATTACTTTTTGACATTCACCATCGGTTAATTCATAAGGATAGCTACGCATGATCCGTTTATGTTCTTTAATACCGACTTTATGTAATAACGCAATGGCTTGTTTCTGACGCCAATGAAAACGCTGCCAAATTCGACCACTAAATGATGATGATGGAATAGCCTCTTCTAATTGTTCACCAATACGTTCAGAGGGATCAAGACAAGTTGATGGCTCTTGAAATATCATCGCGATTTCGCGGCTAACAATTTTACGACGTTGACGAGGGGATAATGCCAGTAAATCGACATCACCTAAACGCATTCGGTCAGCATTAACTCGCCAGTTATCTTTACATACACCTGCAATTGCTTTTGCTACTAAGCTTTTACCTGAGCCAGATTCTCCCACTAAACCACGAATTTCACTTTCGTTAATCGTAATACTCATGCGATCAACGGCTTTTACCATCCCTTGTGGCGTGTCAATTTCGATGGTTAAGTTACGTATATCAAGTAAAGGCATGTTAATCAATTCCCGCGTTAAGTGCTTGACGCATACCATCACCAACAAGGTTAATGACTAATACGCTAAACATAATCGCAAGCCCTGGCAGGGTAACTGTCCATGGCGCAAGATAAATAAGGTCAATCGAATCCCCAAGCATTGCACCCCATTCAGGTTGAGGTGCTTGTGCCCCTAAGCCTAAAAAGCCAAGTGCAGCAATATCCATAATCGCGACTGAAATGGCACGTGTCATTTCAGTGGTAATGGTAGTTAAAATGTTAGGTAATATCGAATTATAAAGAAGGTAAAAGTTATTTGCACCATCAAGACGAGCGGCAATAATATAGTCTTTAGCTACCTCAATGTGAACTGCGGTATAGACAGCACGAATGAACCGAGGAATTAAGGCCAGCCAAATGGCGAATAAAATGTGAGTTTCTCCTGGTCCCATATAGGCAACAACAATAATCGCGAGTAGCAATGATGGAATCGATAATACGGTATCTAATATATGGTTAAGAAAACTCGATTTAAGGCCACTACTCATGCCCGCTAAAATACCAATTAGCAGTCCAATAATACTGGATGCAAATGCGATTAATAACGCATAACCAAAGGTTAATTGGCTGCCTATTAACAATCGCGATAAAATATCACGCCCGAGATCATCGGTACCAAAAAAGAACGAGACATGTCCTGAATTATCCCATGATGGCGGCATCAGTAGTTCACCTACTTGCTCTACCGCAGAATAAGGGGCTAACCAGCGCGCATTAATGGTAATTAATAACAAGGCTAATAGACACCACAGGCCAAACATTGCTAATGAGTTAGCGCGAAAATTTTGCCATGAGCGTTCCCATTGGGTTGGGATAGTGGCTTCTTGGTAAACACTATTTGATGGCATACCATTCCTTTCTTACCAATGGATTAACAAGTGCGCCAATAACATCTGATAAGATATTGGCTAATAAAATAAAGCCGCCTACAGTAATAACCCCAGCTTGGATGGCGATATAGTTTTGTGCCGCAATAGCATTGAGTAACCAGCGACCAATACCGGGCCAGTTAAAAATAGATTCAGTCAACATCGCAAAGGTCATCATTGAGGCAAACTGCATTCCTAATTTTGGAATAATAGGTGGCAGCGCATTTTTCATACCATGGCGGCGTACAATCTCAAAGGTTGACAGGCCCTTGGTTTGAGCAACTTTGATATAATTTTTGGTCATTACTTCGGCTATTGATGCACGTGTTAAACGAATAACCTCGGTTGTTGGGGCCATTGCTAGCACAATAGTTGGTAATATAAGGTGCTTAATTGCATCAAAGAAGGCTTCCATGCGGTAAGGCTTATCGGATAGTAGAATATCTACTAATGCAAAACCGGTAACATGGTTAAATTGGTATAATAAACTATAGCGCCCAGAAACAGGAAGCCATCCTAAGTTCAATGAAAACAATAAGATAAGCAACATTGCAAGCCAAAACAAAGGGATGGAATAACCTAATAATGTAATTGAACTAATGATGGTATCAATAGGGTAGCCTCGACGGACGCCGGCAATAGTACCTAACGGGATCCCAATCACTAAAGATAACAGAAAAGCAAAAAAACATAATTCTAATGTAGCAGGAAAGACTTTGAGTATCTCTGTACTCATCGGAATACCTGTCGAGCTAATACCTAAGTTACCTGAGAATAAATTTTGTAGGTAAATGAACCAACCTTGCCAAAAGGGTTCATAAGCCCATTGCAATTGGGTATCAAGTCTTAAAATGCTGAAACTGACAATGGTTAGAATGAGTAATGTAATAATAAATAGATTTAAGCGACGTATAATGTAGATAAACATACTTTACTCAGTCCGATAGACGCTGGAAAATGAATACGAGCCAAAAGGACTCATCTGTAGTCCGCCGAGTGTTTTATTGTGCGCTTGAAAACGCACACCATGAGCAAGAGGAATGATCGGCACTTGTTGATCAAGGATATCTTGTGCATGTTTGTAGTAGTTAACCCGTTGTTGGGTTTTATTAGTACGTAATGCTAACTCAAGTAAATTATCAAACTGAATATCACACCAATTAGCTACATTTAATCCCACATGCTTCGCATTACAAGACAGTAATGGACGCAAAAAATTATCAGGATCACCGTTATCGGCAATCCAACCTGCAAGCATCATATCGTACTTATTCATGTTATTGACACCTAAGCGACCGATATTATCTTGATGATAAATAATCACATTGATACCAATAGCTTTGAGATTAGCTTGAATTAGTTCTGCTGTTTTTTGTGGGCTTGGGTTATAAGGTCGTGATTCTAAAGGAACCCACATCGTTAATATTTGATCAGTGTTATAGCCTGCTTGTTTAAGCAATGCCTTCGCTTTTTTAGGATTATAATTAATGGCTTTACTGTCATTATTATAAGCCCATGATGTTGGTGGTAATAAGCTTTTTGCTTTGGTTGCCGTGCCATAATAGACTGAATTAAGTAGTGTATTTCTGTTAATGGCGTAGCTGATAGCTTCTCGAACTTTGAGGTTGTTTAAGGGCTTTAGATCAGTATTTAATGCTAAAAATGATACGTTCATCCCAGTTTGTGCTAATAATTCATAATTATTATTGTCTGTGATCACCGGTAATTGACTGGCAACAGGCGAAGCTAAGACATCACATTCCGCGCTTAATAATTTGGTTAAATTTCCCATGCCTCGAGAAGAAATATCAAACACCACTTGTTCCATTGGCGCAGTACCTTGCCAATAACCTGTATGGCGCTTTAAACGAATAAGATCGTTAGGGATAAATTGATCAACATAAAAAGGACCAGTCCCTATTGGGCGGCTATCCAATTTACCAATTTGGCCGGACTTTAATAATTGTTGACTATATTCAGCTGAATAAACAACAGCATAACTGGTGGCTAAATTAGATAAGAAAGAATTATCTGGGCGTCTTAATGTAAATTGAACCGTATGAGGATTCAGTGCTTTAATGCTCTCAACATCATTAGCAAATCCGAGACTTTCAAACCACGGATAGCGACCTCCAGAAATATGATGAAAAGGATTGTCGGGATTAATCACGCGCTCAAAACTGAATACAACATCATTAGCATTCATAGTGCGTGTTGGCGTAAACCATGTGGTTGTTTGAAATTTCACGCCTTGGCGAAGAGTAAATGTATACACTAAACCGTCATCACTGATCGTCCAGCTTTTAGCGAGATCGGGTAGTGGTTTATAGCTAATGGGATCGAGTAATAGCAGACGGTCAAAAATTTGTGCCGAAAGGGTTTCTGCTGTTAGTCCACCGTCTGTTAACTGAGGATTAAGCGTTGTTGGTGTATCTTGACCACAATAGACAAACCCGTTTCGTAGGGTAATAGAATCTTTTGTTGGTTGTTTACAGCCACTAAAGGTTAATAAAACCAAACTAGCAATAAAAAGACGATAGTAAGCGCTCATATTTAATAGGCGTTATTTGAAATTAAGTTTTTAAATTTAACATTTTCCATCTCGCTCACCAAGTTATCCTGCTTGTTTTAAATTAAATTAGCGAAAAAGCGTCAATTATGTTGAATAGTAGTCTCAATTTGGTTGATTAATCACCATTAACATTGATGTCATATTTGCGAATTAATCCCCTTAGTTGATGGTAACTAAGGTTTAATAATTCGGCTGCTTTTGTTTGATTAAATTTAGCGAATGTTAAAGATTGTTTAATCCATATAATTTCTTGTTGTTGCAGTTGTTGGCGTAAATCTATAGGGAATGTCAATGTCGCCGTATCTTGTTTTTGTAATTGTACAATTGTCTGGGGTTGGGACAGAGATGGTTGAGTAGTTGCTATGTCAAGTTGCTCCCACGGCGTCGTGAAGGGGTCAATAATAATGGTATCTATAGCTTCATTTTCTATCGCATGACGAAATATCGAGCGTTCAACAACATTTTTTAATTCACGAATATTACCCGGCCATGTGTAGTTTAATAATTGTTGCTGGGCGTGATAACTAAAACCGGCAAAATAACTAAAGTTCATTTCACGACACATTCGAATCGCATAATGTTCGGCTAATGGTAAAATATCATCAGCCCGTGCTCTAAGTGGTGGTAAATGGATCACTTCAAACGCTAATCTATCTAATAAATCGGCTCTAAATTTTCCGTCTATGGCAAGCTGTGGTAAGTTTTGATTGGTGGCACAGATGAGTCGAACATTGGCTTGGCAGCTTTTATTGCCACCAACACGTTCATATTCACCGTATTCAATCACACGTAAGAGTTTTTCTTGAACGCCCATCGGTGCCGTTGCAAGTTCATCTAAAAAAAGTGTGCCATTTTCAGCACGCTCAAATCGCCCCTGATGTCGACCTTTTGCGCCTGTAAATGCGCCAGCTTCATGGCCAAACAGTTCAGAATCAATAACGCCTTCACTTAATGCTGCGCAATTTAAGCTAACAAGAGGTTGATCCCATCGGGTTGATAGATAGTGAATACGTTGTGCAATTAGTTCTTTACCTGTACCGCGTTCCCCTAAAATAAGCACGGGACGATTAAGTGTTGCTAACCGTGATGCGTGATCAAGTACGGCTAAAAAAACGTCTGATTCACCGATTAAATTTTCGGTCTTTCTCATTGGTCAATCTCACTAAAAGTTGGTTATATTCACTATATCATTGTTGGTTAATATACGGTGATATTTATTTAATTACTGTAAAACAGTCACTTAAAAGTTGGCACGCAAGTTGATATGTATATAGAAGAATTGCACCTCACATGACAATATAACGTGAGTCTGATGATATAAACCGTTTATTAAGCGTAATTTAAGACGGTTGACCAAGGAGTTTTATTATGGGTATTTTTTCTCGTTTTGCTGATATTGTAAATGCTAATGTTAATTCATTATTAGATAAGGCTGAAGATCCACAAAAATTAATTCGTCTTATCATTCAAGAAATGGAAGATACATTGGTTGAAGTGCGTACTTCATCAGCGCGTGCATTAGCAGATAAAAAAGAGCTGCGTCGCCGTATTACAGCAATTGAAACACAATCAACAGATTGGCAACAAAAAGCCAGTTTAGCGATTCAAAAAGGCCGTGAAGATCTTGCTCGTGCCGCATTAATTGAAAAACAAAAGTTAGTTGATGTTGCGTTAACATTAAATGAAGAATATAAGTTAGTTGATGAAACGATTGAGAAATTATCGTTAGAAGTGGCTGAACTTGAGCGTAAATTATTAGAAACTCGTGCTCGTCAGCAAGCGTTAGTGACGCGTCATAAAGCTGCCGACACGCGCCGAGATGTACGTCGTCAACTTGATACCAGTAAAGTTGATGAAGCAATGTCGAAGTTTGAACAATACGAGCGTCGTATTGATGAAATGGAAGCAGAAGCGGATAGCTATAGTTTTGGTCGTGGAAAAAGCTTAGAGTCAGAATTTGCAGATCTTCAAGCACAAGACGATATTGAAAAAGAGCTTGAGAGTCTAAAAGCAAGCATGAATAATAAACAACAGTAATTGTAAGGTATTGCCTTTTCAATAATAGAAAAACAATAATAATGCTATTACCTTTGCGTGAAAGGAGAACAACAAATGTCGATGGGTTTTATTAGTATTCCGTTAGTGGTGTTTATGATTATTGTGGCGCCATTGTGGTTGATTCTTCATTACCGCAGTAAGCATAAATCAGGTGAGGGATTATCTGGTGAGGATCATCAAAAGTTAGAAACCTTAGTGGCACGCGCAGAGGTGATGCAAGAGCGAATTGTTACGCTTGAGCGAATTCTAGATGCTGATGTACCACAATGGAGGCAGAAATAGTGCGTAAAACATTATTCCGTGATCCTAAAAATGGTAAATTAGGCGGTGTTTGTGCAGGTTTAGCTGAATATTTCGGTGTTGAAATTTGGTTGATGCGTATCTTGGCTGTTACGGCTTTTTTATTAGGTGTTGGTTTTTTTGCAACTGTGGCTTATATCGCAGCGTGGTTAATTTTAGACAAAATGCCACCGCAACGGAAAGAACAACAGCATCAATATACCGAACATAACGTCAAGCAAAAACCATGGCAAACAGGGCAATCAGCGCAACAAATTTTACATAATGTTGAAACTGAACTTGGGCGTAGTGAAGCTAAAATTCAAAAAATGGAAGCTTATGTAACATCTTCTGCCTTTAAAGTTGATCGTGAATTTAATAAACTTTAGCGTAGAAATCTAAAGTGCTTGATATTATTTCGTAGATTAAGTTGATAAATACTATCAAGATGAAGCAGGTACTGATGATATCAGGCCTGCTTTTTTGTGGTTGGTTATAAAACCATATCGATGAATAGGGAACCGTGATGAATCGAATTAGCAATGAAGTGAATAAATGGGTTAACCGCAGCCTTGATCGCCATGTGCGTCTTGCGGTAACCGGTTTATCTCGCGCAGGAAAAACGGCCTTTATTACCTCACTGATTAACCAGTTATTACACGCCAGTATTAATCCTCGATTACCGATGTTTTCAGCGGTAAGAGAAGGCTATTTATTAGGTTCAAAAAGAGTACCTCAGCTGGATATGCATGTCCCTAAATTTGGCTATGATGATGGTATGAATGCGTTATTATCGGCTCCACCATCATGGCCTCAGCCAACCTGTGATGTTAGTCAAACGCGATTAGCATTGCGCTTTAAACCGCAAAAAGGGGCCTTGAAATTATTTCAAGATACGGCGACGTTATATCTCGATATTATTGATTACCCTGGTGAGTGGTTATTAGATTTACCCTTACTTGATCTTGATTTCATGAATTGGTCGAAGCAACAAGCACAAGCATTAAAAGGTCAGCGGTTAGCATTAGCACAATCATGGTTATCAATGGGGGAGCTGTTTGATCCTTTTGCTCCTGCTGATGAAGCCTTGATTGAAACGATTTCTGCTTCGTTTACGGATTATTTACATCAATGTAAGGCCGAAGGTGGTTTACATTGGGTTCAGCCGGGGCGGTTTGTATTACCTGGGGAATTAGCGGGCGCGCCCGTATTACAGTTTTTCCCGATGGTCTGGACCAATAAATATACTGAGCAACAACTAGCAACAGCCACTGATGATAGTAACTTTGGGATGCTAAAAAAACGTTATAAGTATTATCAGCAACATGTCGTGAAAGCTTTTTATCGTGATCATTTCTCTAAGTTTGATCGACAAATTGTGCTGGTTGATTGCTTACAACCATTAAATGCAGGTCATGAGTCGTTTAATGATATGCGCCAAGCATTAGATCAATTGATGCAAAGCTTTAAATATGGTCGTAGTTCAATGTTACGACGGTTATTTTCACCACGGATTGATAAAGTGTTGTTTGCCGCGACAAAAGCGGATCATATCACCCCAGAGCAACACCCAAACTTAGTTGGCTTATTACAGCAATTGGTTAATGAAGCATGGCAAACTGCCTCGTTTGAAGGTATTAGCATGGATTGTGTTAGCTTGGCATCGATTCAAGCGAGTAAGCCTGGTTTTGTGAATTACCAAGGTAAACAAGTACCCGCATTACGTGGTACGGATATTTCTGGTAATGCACAAACTTTCTTTCCTGGTGATGTGCCGCGACGATTACCCAATCAAGATTTTTGGGATAAAAATGGATTCGATTTCATTAATTTACGCCCTTTACCACAACAAATAGATGAACCGTTACCGCATATTCGAATGGATAAAGCACTGGAATATCTTTTGGGAGATAAATTGCAATGACAGAGCCATTAAAAGCAAAAATAGTGTTTGATGAGGTTCAACCGCCGTTAAATGATCAACAACCGGATTTAACGATAAAAATGAACTTTGAACAACAAAGCGAATTTTTGCCTGATACAGTTGAGAGTACTGAAGTTGAGAGCGAACAAACGCTAGAACAAATTTTAGCCGCTAAGCCTAAACGTCGTTATCGTTGGTTCAAAGGGTTATTGGTTGCTGGTGCTGCTATGGTTGGCTGGCAAACCGTGGATCATGTCACAACAGCTTATCAAACCAGTAATTGGCTATCGTTAGGGTGGAGTGCCATTGTTGCAGGTATTGCTGTGGCGGGTATTGGTGCGTTAGGACGTGAGTTTATTAATTTACGCCGTTTAAAACAACGTCAAACTGAACGTGAGCAAGCGCAGCTATTATTAGTGGCTGATGGTATTGGGGCTGGTAAAGCTTTTTGCGTTAAATTAGCTAAATTAAGCCAAATTCCAACCGATAATCATGGTTATGATCGTTGGCTCCATGCATTAGCTGCAACCCATAATGATCGAGAAGTGTTGGCGCTTTATGATCAAATGGTGGTGAGTCAACAAGATAAATTAGCCCGACAGTTAGTGGCAAAATATTCTAGTGAAGCGGCATTAATGGTGGCGCTGAGTCCGTTAGCGGTGGCTGATATGTTGTTAGTTGCTTGGCGTAATTTTCGTTTAATTGAACAAATTTCAGCAGTGTATGGTATTGAACTTAGTTATTGGTCACGGATTAAATTAGTCAAACTAGTGCTCGCGAATATGGCATTTGCTGGTGCATCTGAAGTGATTGCCGATTTAGGGATGGATATGCTGTCGATGGATCTTGCTGGAAGAATGTCAACCCGAGTAGCCCAAGGTGTTGGGGTCGGTTTATTAACAGGTCGATTAGGACTTAAAGCGATTAACCTTATGCGTCCATTACCATGGATGGAGGGTGAACAGCCTAAATTGAGTGAAATTCGTCGCGACCTATTAAGTCAATTAGGTAAGCAAGATAAGCGCTAACGATTGAATTAATACACAATAAAAAAGAGAACTTCGGTTCTCTTTTTTATTGTCGATAATATTTCTTTTTATATTTAATCTATGTATATGCGATCTCGTGGCTTGACTCATTAATGGGTTAGTCGCACACTGACACAACTGTCAGGAATAGTTGACAGTATTCACTTATGGATACTTTTAATTGTGTGGATTAAGTCTCTCAGGGGTAAATCTTAACACTATGATTAATATTGGTATTGTTCAAGATTGTCCTAAATGGATAACTGTAATTAATTATACACAAAAGATAAATAACAATAAGGTGTAAACAATGAGATTACAGGTGTTTTGCGAAGATAGAGTAGGTATGACTCGTGAATTATTGGATATTTTAACGAGTCAAGATATTGATCTTCGTGGGATTGAAATTGATCGTATTGGTATTATTTATTTAAATTGTCCAGAAGTTGAGTTTGAGCAATTTAGTCAATTAATGTCACAGATTCGGCAGTTAGATGGCGTTACTGATGTCCGTAAAATTCAATTTATGCCTAGTGAACGCGAACATACCGAGTTATCTGCTTTATTACAGACGTTACCTGATCCATTTTTTACCATTAATTTAAATGGTAAAGTGGATTTTGCAAATCAAGCTGCTGAACAATTAATGGGTCATCGAAGTGACGACTTATTCAATGAAAATATTCATTCTTTACTTGGGTTCAATTTTTCTCGCTGGTTAGATAAAGATCAGGCGAAAAAACACAGTGAGATTGTAGTGATTTCGGGGCTAGATTATCAAATGGATATTATGCCAGTATTTGTCAGTGATGATGCACCTGAGCCTGTACTTGTTAGTGCTTTAATTTTATTGAAATCACTTTCTGAAGCTAAAATGCCGATGGTTATGCGTAGTATTCATGGTGACAGTGGTTTTGAGCATTTTATTGGTCATTCATCGCGGTTTAAGCACTTACTTGGCCAAGCAAAAAAGCTCGCATTGCTTGATGCACCGTTGCTTATTCAAGGCGAAACGGGGACGGGTAAAGAGATGTTAGCCCGAGCTTGTCATCAACGCTCAGTGCATCGTGATAAGCCATTTTTAGTGGTTAATTGTATATCTATGCCGGATAATGCGGCAGAAACAGAGTTGTTTGGTTGCATTGGAAGTGTCAGCGAACCGGCTAAAAAGGGTATTTTTGAACAAGCGGCTGGTGGTACTGTTTTTTTGTATGAAATTGGTGAGATGTCAAAGCACTTACAGATTAAATTATTACGCTTTTTACAAGATGGTACTTTCCGTCGTGTAGGTGAAGAAGCGGAAATAAAAGTATCGGTCCGGGTAATTTGTTCTACTCAAAAGAGATTACTTGATTTGGTTGCTGATGGCGCGTTTCGTGAGGATCTTTACTATCGCCTTAATGTGCTGGCTTTAGTGGTACCACCATTGCGAGAGCGTGCCGCCGATATTGTACCGTTAGCTGAATTATTCTTAACACAATTTTCTCAAGAGCTATACCAACCTAAACCTATATTATCTGAAGAATTAGCGCTTGCCCTTAAGCAATATGCTTGGCCTGGAAATATTCGTCAATTACGTAATGTTTTATTTCGTGCAATGACACAGGTAGAAGGGGCTGAAATGACGTCTGCTTATGTGCAATTACCCGAAAATGAATCGACGACTGTTCTTAGTGAAGAAATATTAACCGGTTCGTTAGATGAAATAATGAAACGTTATGAATCAGGCATTTTATCTAATTTATATCAGAGCTATCCATCAACCCGTAAACTCGCGAAACGACTTGGGGTTTCTCATACTGCTGTAGCGAATAAGCTTCGTGAATATGGGCTTAGCAAACGTAACTGATCCTTAAGCTTAAAATAAAAGAGATAGCCATTATTGCTATCTCTTTATTTTTTATAACAAACAATAAAGCTATGGAATTAGTATTCGTCGTTTTGATGCTCTTCCAACAAGATAGTATCACCAGCTTCTAAGGCTAATAATAGTGCAACGATTTCTTCACCATAACGATAGCCGCATAATGAATTATGGCTATTTAATACTCGGTGGCAAGGGATCACAATGGGAATAGGGTTAACATTTTTAGCTATACCTATTGCTTGGGTTGCTTTGGTATTGCCAATATTTGCGGCTATTTGTTCGTAGGTAACTGTTTCGCCATAAGGAACATCAGCAATGGCATGCCATATTTGCTGTTGAAATAGGGTGCCTTGAGGAGCGAGAGGAAAAGTGAATTTTTTTCGGGAGCCGATGAGGTATTCTTTGAGTTGTCTAATGAAGGGAGCCATAAACTCGGGGTTATGCTGCCATATTTCATTAGGGCTATAGCTGGGACTCATAATTGATAGTTGTCGAAGACCTTGATGATCGGCCAGCAACATAATATTTCCCAGTTCTGTTTCAATACAATCGTAATACATCAATCACTCACTAAAGGCGTAATAATTAATAACATTGACTGCCGAAGAGTAACAGACAACGCTATGCTAATATATCGAATATTGAATGTGGCTTGTATTCAATATCATGTAAACTCATAAAATGTGCGTTATATCAATTAACACTGTCATATCGAGGTCGTACTTGTTTCATTCAATTATACATCGCTCATCAACTATTATACTTGATGATATAAAAATTCGCTTGATTGAAGCGCGAGATGCGGAACAAATTTCAGCATACTATCAACGTAACCGTCATTTTCTTGCGCCTTGGGAGCCATTACGGCATGAGGCTTTTTTTAGCCTTGCGGGTTGGCAACAACGTTTAGAACAAATCGCGACCCTACATCGTCATGAGATGGCTTTTTATTTTGTTATCGAGCATCGTGAAACGAACGCTATTATTGGCGTGATTAATTTTAGTAATTTAGTGAAGTCACCCTTTTACGCCTGCCATGTCGGTTATTCATTAGATCAAGAGCATCAGGGCAAAGCGGTGATGCGTCGTGCGCTAACGGCGGTATGTGAGTGGATCTTTATCGATAAACATTTTCACCGCGTTATGGCCGCGTATATGCCACATAATAATAAAAGTGGCGGTGTATTAACGGCGGTTGGTTTTGAGCAAGAAGGGTTAGCAAAAGATTATTTATTGATCAATGGTCAATGGCAAGATCATATTTTAACATCGTTAGTGAATCCTAATTGGTCACTGCCGATAAACTGAGTCTGGTTTAAAACCGAAAAAGGCTGAGAATACGATCTCAGCCTTTGTTATTCATTGTTTTCATTGCTATTAATGATACGTGTATAACGGCGCAGTTAAGAATTAATCAACCGTTAAAATACGCATATTATTGGTTGATCCTACCGTATCCATTTTATCACCTTGGGTAATAATGGTTAAATCGCCAGCTTGTACATATCCTGCTTCTTTTAGCACATTCAGAGCATGTTTTGCCGCTTCTAAACCTGCGTCACTATCACGATCAAAAAAGACGGGAGTAACGCCGCGATATAATGAAGCTTGGTTCAATGTCGTTTTATTTCTTGATAACGCAAAAATAGGCAATCCTGATGAAATACGAGACATTAAGCGGGGTGTACGGCCGGATTCTGTCATCACGACAATTGCTTTAATGCCCACCATATGATTAGCGGCATACATGGTTGCCATTGCAATAGTTTCTTCAGGATTTGAGAATTCACGATCTAAACGGTGATTGGAAATATTAATACTCGGTTCTTTTTCCGCGCCAAGACAAACACTCGCCATTATTGTCACGGTTTCAACAGGGAAATCACCTGCGGCGGTTTCTGCCGATAACATTACCGCATCAGTACCGTCTAATACTGCATTAGCAACGTCCATCACCTCAGCTCGCGTTGGCATTGGGCTAGTGATCATTGATTCCATCATTTGAGTTGCAGTGATAACGGTACGGTCTAAGCTACGAGCACGACGGATCAGCTTTTTTTGTACGCCAACAAGCTCAGGATCGCCAATCTCAACCCCTAAATCACCTCGGGCAACCATCACTACATCAGATGCTAGAATAATGTCATCCATCGCTTCAGTGGTTGCAACCGTTTCTGCTCGCTCTACTTTGGCGACTAATTTTGCTGTTAATCCCGCCTCTGTTGCTAATTGACGGGCGTAATGCATATCTGCACCATTGCGAGGAAAAGAAACTGCGAGGTAATCAACCTTCATGGCTGCGGCTGTAATAATGTCTGCTTTATCTTTTGCTGTTAATGCTGCTGCAGATAAGCCACCGCCTTTTTTATTTATGCCCTTGTTATTAGATAAAGGGCCAGCAACGGTAACGATAGTATGTACTTTATTACCCGTTACTTCAGTAACTTGCAGTTGAACTCGACCATCATCAAGTAACAACACATCGCCTTTAATAACATCATTTGGCAGTTCTTTATAGTCAAGACCAACAGCATCTTGGTGACCTTCACCTTTGGGTAAGTCACTATCAAGCGTAAAGGTATCACCAATATTGAGCTGAATTTTACCTTCTTTAAAGGTTGATACACGAATTTTAGGGCCTTGAAGATCACCTAAAATCGCGACATGTTTACCTAAACGAGCTGCTATTTCGCGTACTTGTTGGGTGCGAAGGATATGATCTTCTGGGCTGCCATGGGAAAAGTTCATTCGAACCACATCAGCACCCGCAGCAATGATTTTTTCTAGGTTATTATCGCGATCAGTTGCAGGTCCAAGGGTGGTAACAATTTTAGTACGTCTTAGTTGTTCTGACATTATAAACTCCATGTAAATAAACGGACTTAATTTATCCAATATGTTCGCAGTATATAAATGGCTTTATATTGAATAAACAAGGCGGTATATATGAATACGGTTTAGTAATTTAAGATAAAAGTATGGTAGTTATTATCATATAAGGTGGGTAACTATGAGTGTGCAATAATCTTGATAGCGAAGCCGAAGCCTCACTTAATGTTAGTTATTACAGCAAATGATATTCTTTAGAAAAACGGGAGTCTTTGAGTGAGTCTTTGACTCGTTTTAGATTATCACGAAAACTGGATCCGCGACGTAGTGTAAAGCCTGTTGCGAGAACATCAATCACTGTCATTTGTACAACGCGACTTGCCATTGGCATATAAATATCGGTATCTTCAGGAATATCAAGGCAA
This sequence comes from Photobacterium carnosum, assembly GCF_002849605.1. Classification (GTDB taxonomy): domain Bacteria; phylum Pseudomonadota; class Gammaproteobacteria; order Enterobacterales; family Vibrionaceae; genus Photobacterium; species Photobacterium carnosum. Next base: position 193,428 of record NZ_NPIB01000001.1, on the reverse strand, counting down.
ATCGACAATGAACATTCACGTTCTAATGGTGAATGCTTTGCGGTAATACCAATGACTGTCGCGCCATTTTCACGTGCCATTTGTGCGATTTCAACCAGACTTTTAGTACGCCCAGTGTGTGAAATAACCACTACAACATCACCATCACTGCAATTAATTACACTCATGCGTTGCATAATAATGTCATCAAAACACACAATCGGGATATTAAATCGAAAGAACTTATTTTGAGCATCATGCGCGACTGAAGCGGATGCACCTAGACCAAAAAAGGATATTTTTTTTGCTTGGGTGAGTAAATCAACAGCACGATTAATTTGCATAGGGTCGATGCTATTTTTAGCAACATCTAAGCAAGCCATGGTCGATTCAAATATTTTTGCGGTGTAGGCATCAGGACCATCATTTTCTTCGACATTACGATTTACATAAGGGGTACCATTTGCCAAACTTTGGGCTAAATGTAATTTAAAATCAGGAAAGCCTTTGGTATCAAGTCGACGACAAAAACGGTTAACAGTCGGTTCACTCACATCGGCCATTTTAGCTAATGTTGCAATGCTTGAGTGAATCGCTGTTTGTGGCGAGGCTATAATAACTTCCGCTACTTTACGTTCAGATTTGCTGAAGTGTTCTAAGTTATTTTGTATTTTTTCTATGGTATTCATAGTTATTTATGCACTTCGTTATTGAATTTCATTTGTAGCATTCTTGTCATCAAGTTGCCCATATAATGAAACTATACTACTTAACTATTAACATGTTCTAGCTATTAACCGTGTTTTTCAGGGCGTTTTTATTAGATTTTGATCGCGATCGACTTTTTATTTTCAGAATTGAAATTTATAAAACAAATAATGTTATTTTTTGTTGTTTTATTTTACCAGTTATAAGTATTTGTTTTATAAATAAAGCGTTATTTTAAGCAATGAAATAAATAAGCATGATTCTATTGTGTAGGTTTTTAATTAAAGTAATTAAATGACAAGTTTGATTAAATGTAGATATAAATAAAAAGGAATATCAATGAAAGTTAGTATTTGTGGCTGTGGATGGCTCGGATTACCGTTAGCATTATCATTAAAAAGCCAAGCGATTGAAGTATGGGGTTCTAAAACAACCATTGAGGGGGCAAATGTATTACAACAACAAGGTATTAATAGCTGTTTATTAACTCTGCCTCTGATTGGGGATATTGATCCTGCAATAGTCCAATTTTTAACAACGGATGTACTGATAATTGCGATTCCACCGGGACGAAAAAATCTTGATCCACAGGATCATATTGAAAAGGTAATGTCATTAGCAACCGCAGCAAAGAAAGCAGGGTGTCAGCGGATTATTTTTATTAGTACTACTTCTGTATATGACCCATTGCAAGGGGAGGTACTAGAAACAACCCCGGTTAATCCTAGTTCGGCTTCTGGGCAATTACATTACGCATTAGAACAGCAGTTACGTCAGCAATGGCAACAACAACTGACGGTGTTACGTTTATCTGGATTAATTGGACCACAACGGCATCCGGTGACGTTTTTATCTGGTCGTCAACAGTTGAGTGCAGCTAAACAGCCTGTAAATCTAGTACATCTTGATGATTGTATTGGTGTGATTACTGCCATTATTACGCAGCATCCTTCAATGCCTATCATGCATTTAGCGGCAAGTACCCATCCTACTCGCGAGCAATATTATACAGCGATGGCTATTAAGTTACAGTTGCCACTTCCTGAGTTTGGTAATGATGATAATGGTATTAATGGTAAGGAAATCAATTCAAATCAGACAATTAGACATTTAGGTATTGTGTTACAGCATGATGATTTGCTGTAAGGCACGCCGCAGATTCGCTAAAAAAAGCAAAAAAAAACGCTGAAATAAATATTTCAGCGTAAACAAAAAATACAATTAGGATTTAAAGCAGTAGTAGCAATTTGAATTACAGATATTGTGTTTGACGGCCTGAAAAACAAAATAAGCATCTATAATTCCAATTCTTATATAATCAGACTGCCCGTTAATGAAAGAGTTCAATTTAATATAAAAAAGATGTCATTATTTTATTGAAAGCTGCTGTTTACTTCTCTTACATCGACGTTTGATAGCGCAGATGTCATGATTGTAGATAAAAAAATCCCGCTGACAAATATCAGCGGGATGGAGATTATCCAAAAAAAAATACAATTAGGATTTAAAGCAGTAGTAGCAATTTGAATTACAGATGTTGTGTTTGACGGCCTGAAAAACAAAATAAGCATCTATAATTCCAATTCTTATATAATCAGACTGCACGTTAATGAAAGAGTTCAATTTAATATAAAAAAGATGTAATTATTTTATTGAAGGTTGCTGTTTACTTCTCTTACATCGATGTCTGATAGAGCAGATGCCATGATTGTAGATAAAAAAAATCCCGCTGACAAATATCAGCGGGATGGAGATTATCCAAAAAATACAATTAGGATTTAAAGCAGTAGTAAATTAAACATTTCATAAAAGGCATTATTGCAGTGCAAAATAACCATTTATCAAATTGAATACATATATAAGACTTACAATATTTGTAAAGGTTCCTAAAATAATTGTTTTTTTTTACTTTAAAATGAGTATATTTGTAACATTATGATTTAATTCATTTTTATTTTTTGTGTTGAATGTTTTAAGATCATTACATTATGCTGTTGCTTTTTTTGTGCGAGTTTGCATTACATTTGGTTCCGTTTGTGATTGCTTCTTTGGGTTTTTCGTGAAAAGAGAGAACACAAACGCGATAGCCATAATAATCGTTGAGTAGAAATAAGCTAATTGGTAATTACCTGTAGTGTCAACAGCACTTGCTGCAATGACAGGACCAATAAAACCACTAACGCCCCACGCGGTGTAAACCACGCCATAGTTTGTACCATAGTTTTTGAGACCGTAGAAACCAGCAGTGAGTGATGGGAATACCGCAGGTAATGTACCATAGCATAGCCCCGCAATCGCCATACCAATAATTAGACTAATATGAGTACTGTAATGAGGGAACAACAGCATATTGGTAATCGATAGCACAAATGATAATGATAATGTTTTTAAGCCACCAATTTTATCGCAAAGCATACCCGCTAAAACACGGCCAGATGTGTTAAACAACGCTAGGATAACAACAAGATGTGCGGCGTCTGTCATATCTGCTTGTATTGCTGCGATTGACGTAATGTTACCGATGATCATCAAACCTGTTGATGACGCACATAGGTACATAATCCAAAGATTATAGAACTGTGATGTTTTAAGCATTGATGTCCAACACATTTCTGTTTGTGGAATAATTACTTCTTTTTCTGTTTTCTTTACTGCTGATGCTGAAGAAACAGGTACATAGTTTTCAGATGGATTAGTGATCGTAAATGCAAGTGGTGTTGCAATACACAATAAGGCAACGCCTAGAATATTAAAGCTATAATTAATACCATAGCTCGCAATTAATGATGTGATCAGTGGTGCTAGATAAACGCCCGCTAAGCCAAATCCCGCAGTGATTAAACCATTGACTAAGCCACGTTTTGACGGATGAAACCATTTCATTGCTGCTGGACTTAAACAAGCATAACTAAACCCAATACCGCCACCCGCTAAAATGCCAAAAGTAAAGATCAGTTGTGTGGAATTTGTTACATAACCTGATGCGATAAGGCCTAAACCTGCGAAAATAGTACCTGTAATTAATACTAGTTTAGGTCCAAATTTGTCTTGCAGAATACCAGCTAAAAGAAGAGTTATAGAAAATGTAATTATAGCAACAGTATATGGAAGTGAAGCTTCAGAATTTGTCCAACCTAGATTAATAACAAGTGCTTTTTTAAATACACTCCAAGTAAATAAGATACCAATACATAAATTAATACAAAATCCAGCAATAAGAATTTGTTTTGCTCTGTCAAACATGAAGTTTCTCTCTAATAATACTTATATGCTGGATGGTCATATAAATAGTTTGGCATAATATTAATTTGAAAATAAATATTACATGATTATTCTGTGAGGGGATTTTAATGATAATAATAATATTAGCAAGCTAAGTAGCGAATAAAAAGTAATTAAATTAAACCTTTGATTTTAAATGTTTTTATTTAATTTTTCAGTGTAAGTAAATGTAATAAAAATAGTATTTGTATTATGTATTACAAATCAATTATAGATATTTTTTAATGTTTAAAATATATCTATAATTGATTTTAAGGCTAATTAATAGAACTAAAAATAACGGCATTTAAATAAGCATGTTATTTAAAAGTATATTTATAAGTATGATTTAAAACTAAAAAATGAATGGTTTTTTGTAAATAAAAAATATCATTTACGGGTATTTCCATTTGTAATAATAGGTTTCTATTTATATCTTTTGGTATTTGTTTACTAATAAGATAAGTCGTGATGTGAATAGGAATAGCGGTGATTAAAAGAATGGAAAATAGATGATAGATAAAGAAAAACCTACCTCAATGAACGAAGTAGGTTACGAAGAATATTCTTCAAGAAAAAAGCAGTAGTTTTTGTAAGACAAATTTTTTTATTATTGGTTCCTATAAAGAGGAAAATAAGTTTGATTGTCTTTGATTCAGTTACTCATGATGTGATTAACCGTGTCTTTCTTGTTATTTATTAAGAAATACAACACTGAATGGATATTTTATAGTGTGATGTAACTGGGTTGTTAAATTATGCTGTGTTATATATTATTTAAACAAGTATTTTATTCTAATGATAGATGTGATTTATCGGTCTATTTCTTATTAATTTGCTATCAAAATATTTCGTGACAAATAACTGAAATCAGTACACCACATAGTCATTGAATCACAAAAGGATATGCATTATGAGCTCGTTATCAACCATGCGTAAACGTTATGTAAGTGATCCTGTTTTTAGACGGTTTAAAACATTATTACCGCCACTGTCTAATACTGAAAAAGAAGCAATGGAAGCGGGTAGTGTGTGGTGGGACGGTGAGTTATTTGGTGGGGCTCCACAATGGCAAACATTGCTTGATTACCCTAAGCCGACATTGACGCAAGAAGAACAACATTTTATTGATACAACATTGCAGATCTTATTAGCAATGTTAAATGATTATCAAATTGTGCAGCAACAAAAAGATTTACCCGCTGAAGTTTGGCAATTTTTACGTAATGAAAAATTCTTTGCGTTAATTATCAGTAAACAATATGGCGGCCTTAATTTTTCAGCCCATGCTAATTCAACGATTGTGGCACAAATAGCGACCCGAAGTTTAAGTGCTGCAGTTTGTGTGATGGTGCCAAATTCACTTGGTCCCGGTGAATTACTTACCCATTACGGTACACCACAACAAAAAGAATATTGGTTACCTCGACTCGCTAATGGAGAAGATATTCCTTGTTTTGCATTAACAGGTCCAGAAGTAGGATCTGACGCTGGCAGCATTCCTGATGAGGGAATAGTTTGTTATGGGGAATATGATGGTGAGCAAGTTCTCGGCTTAAACCTCACATGGAATAAGCGTTATATTACGCTAGCGCCTGTTGCGACGGTGCTTGGGTTGGCATTTAAAATGAAAGATCCCCAAGGTTTACTTGGCGATAAAGTCGATTTAGGTATTACTTGTGCGTTGATTCCGGCTGATCATGCTGGCGTTGATATTGGTGAGCGGCATGATCCACTTAATATGGCATTTATGAACGGTCCTACGCGCGGTCATAATGTGTTTATTCCATTAGACTGGATCATTGGCGGCCAAGATTATGCAGGAAAAGGCTGGCGAATGCTGGTGGAGTGTTTATCTGCAGGACGAGGTATATCATTGCCTGCTTTAGGAACGGCTGTTGGGCACTTAGCTGCCAAAACAACGGGAGCCTATGCTGTTGTACGTAAACAGTTTGGTATGCCGATTGGTGATTTTGAAGGGGTAGCACAAGCATTAGGTCGTATTGGTGGCTTTACTTATATGCTAGAAGCGGCTCGAACATTGACAACAACGGCATTAGATATGGGGCAAACACCAGGCATTGTGACAGCCATTGCTAAATACCATATGACAGAGATGTCTCGAACCGTTTTAAATGATGCGATGGATGTACATGCTGGACGGGCTATTCAATTGGGGCCAATGAATTATTTGGGTCATCATTATTTTGGTATTCCAGTAGCAATAACCGTTGAGGGAGCAAATATAATCACCCGTAATTTAATGATCTTTGGTCAAGGCGCAACACGGTGTCATCCTTATGTACTTGATGAAATGGCAGCAGCAGCTAACCCAGATTCAGATCAAGGTCTGAACGATTTTGATAGCTTGTTGATGCAGCATATTGGTTTTGCGACCCGTAATGTAACCAAGTCGTTGTTAAACGCGGTGAGTGGCAGTTGTTTTAATCGTGCTCCTATTCGTGGAGAAATACGTCATTACTATCGCCATTTAAGCCGTATGTCAAAAGCGCTTGCCGTTTGTGCGGATATATCAATGTTGAGCTTAGGCGGTGAATTAAAACGTCGAGAGTTATTATCTGCTCGCTTAGGTGATGTGCTTAGTTATTTATATTTAGCATCAGCAACATTGAAACGATTTGAAGACCAAGGTCGTCAGCCGCAAGATCTACCGCTAGTTGATTATGCATTACAGCATTGTTTGCATCAATGTGGCGTCGCATTTGATGAAGTGTTTACGAATTTTCCTCGTAAAGGGGTTGGACGCACATTACGATTATTAACATTCCCTTTGGGTATACATTATTCGGCGCCTAAAGATGAAATTAGTATCAGTATTGCAGCATTATTAATGACACCGAGTGTACATCGCGATCGATTAACACATTTATGTTATGTCGGCGATAGAGAGGATGATCCCGTAGCAATTATGGAACGCGCATTTATTGCCGTGCATGAGATCAAACCTTTAGAACGCAAATTAATGCAAGCAACACGCAATGGTGAGATCCCACGCAAAGCTTTATTCAATAAGAAGTTACAGTTAGCGTTGGATGCGGGAGTGGTCACAGAAGAGGAGGTAAAAAAAATAGAGAATGCTGAGCAACTAAGGCAGAAAGCGATTCAAGTCGATCATTTCTGTGCTAGCCATTTTAATAACTAAGTTTGCTACCAGGGAAGGCAGCTTAGGGTACTTAGTCTTTGATATATAAACCTGGATTCTCCCGTGTGCCACGCAAATGCGTGGCACTTTTTTTGACCAAAATTTAGCGTAACACCTCCAACCACTACGATTTTTGTTCATTTAGGACATAAATTTAATGCGTATCTGCCATTAACCTTTTATCCTATTCATAATTATGTAAGGGAAGCTGAAAATGATCATCAAACCTAAAACTCGTGGATTTATTTGTACAACAACGCATCCCGTTGGTTGTGAAGATAACGTAAAGCAGCAAATTGCTTACACTAAAGCTCAAGGTCCAATTGTAAATGCACCAAAGCGTGTCTTGGTTGTAGGGTCTTCTAGTGGTTACGGCTTGTCATCACGTATTGCTGCGGCATTCGGTGGCAGTGCTGCAACAATTGGTGTTTTCTTTGAAAAATCAGGTACAGAGAAAAAACCAGGTACTGCAGGTTGGTATAACTCAGCAGCATTTGACAAGTTTGCTAAAGCTGAAGGTCTTTACTCAAAAAGTCTAAATGGTGATGCGTTCTCTAACGAAGCAAAACAAAAAGTAGTTGATTTGATTAAACAAGATCTTGGTCAAATTGATATGGTTATTTACTCACTGGCATCACCAGTACGTAAATTGCCAGAGACTGGTGAAGTGATTCGTTCATGCCTAAAACCGATGGGTGAAACGTACACAACAACAGCCGTTGATACCAATAAAAACGTATTAATTGAAACCAGTATTGAACCTGCAACAGAACAAGAAGTTGAAGACACTGTTACTGTTATGGGTGGCCAAGATTGGGAGCTATGGATTGATGCGCTAGCAAATGCTGGTGTATTGGCTGATGGTTGTAAGACCGTAGCCTTTAGTTACATTGGTACTGAGCTAACATGGCCAATTTACTGGCATGGCGCGTTAGGCAAAGCGAAAATGGACCTAGATCGTGCCGCGAAAGAACTAAACACTCAGCTAAGTGCGACGGGTGGTTCTGCCAATGTTGCTGTATTAAAGAGTGTTGTTACACAAGCAAGCTCTGCGATTCCAGTTATGCCGTTGTACATTGCAATGGTCTTTAAGAAAATGCGTGAAGAAGGCGTACATGAAGGCTGCATGGAGCAGATCCTACGTATGTTTAAGCAGCGCTTATATAAAGAAGACGGCACGGCACCTGACGTTGATGCTGAAAATCGTCTTCGTTTAGATGACTGGGAATTGCGTGAAGATATTCAACAGCATTGTCGTGATCAATGGTCAACAGTAACCAATGACAACTTATATGATGTTGCTGATTACCAACAATACAAAGATGAATTCTTGAAGCTATTTGGCTTTGGTGTTGATGGCATTGATTACGATGCTGATGTGAATCCTGTTGTTGATTTTGATGTAGCAGACATCTAATAATCGCATCATAAAATAGATATTGAATAAACCGCCAGTGATGGCGGTTTTTTTATATTTGCTCTTTTTTCTATCTGTTAAGCGGATAGTTAATGACTTTTATTGGTGAGATTTGTAGATATATTAGTGAAAGATATTATTGGTTCACAACAGAGCATTTACTATGAGAACAACGTTTGATCGCATTCGCCATGCTATTGGTTTTGAGATTATTGGTCTGATATTGATGGTGGGTATTTTAAGTCAATTTGGGTTTGAACTTGGACATGTCGGTATTATGGGGATATTTTTTTCTATTGTAGCCACAGTATGGAATTACTTATATAACCTATGGTTTGATCGGTTAATGTATAAAAAATATAACGTGACTCAAAAAACAATGTCGCAACGGATAGTACATAGTTTAGGTTTTGAGGTTGGATTATTAATTTTCACTATTCCAGTTTTAGCATGGGTGCTGAATGTAAGTTTATGGCATGCGTTAGTGTTAGATATTGGTATGGTGATATTTTATTTATTCTACGCATATGGATATAATTTGATTTATGATCGCATTTATCCTATTGATTCATAATAATTTTATATTTTTAAGGTGTTAAAAAGCCAGCATAAAAGTGCTGGCTAATAAATCAGATAAAACGATTAACCATTAGCTTTTTGGAAGCTCAATAATGAATGCTGCACCTTCAAGCTCTGAGTCTTCAACGTGAATCTTACCTTGGTAGCTATCAATAATTTCATTACATACAGAGAGGCCAATACCTTGCCCTGGATTGAGTTGATCTGCGCGCACACCACGTTGAAAAATAGCTTCACGTAATGCAGGTTTAACCCCTGGGCCATCGTCTTCAATGAAAATAGTGAAAGAATCACTATTTTCAATAACGGATAATTTTACTTGGCTAATACAAAAGCGAAAACTGTTTTCGAGCATGTTGCCAAATAATTCCATTAAATCATCTTTATTGATGGGTAATTTTAAATTGTCATCAAAGTGATAATGCAATATCGCGTCTTTATCAGCATAAATTTTATTTAACATTCGATTTAGGCTGGTAATAATCGGTTTAAGCTCAACATTACTTTTTTGTAACCCTTGTTGACCGACCATAGCTCGTTTGAGTTGATATTGTACCAAATCATCCATCTGGCTGATTTGTTCCATGATACGTTGATTAAGCTCACGGCGATCTAAGGATGAATCATCAAGCAGGGCATTGGTGGCGGCTAAACGTGTTTTTAAGCTATGTGCAAGGTCATCCATCGCATGACGATAGCGTCCTTGCTGGTCATTACTAATGCGGCTTAATCGATTAACCGCCATCGTTACTTCTTGTAACTCCATCGGATAATCATCATCTAGTTTCTCTCGTTTAGCTTCGGTCATTTGATCCAATTGCGATGCTAATTTTCGTAAAGGCTGAAATCCCCAATGGAAAGCAGCAATCAAAAAGGCAACGGCAATTAAGACAAATAGTCCTAAATAGAAAGCGGTACGTTTATGTAATTGCGCTAAAGAGTACTCATAGGCATTCGCAGAGCGAAGAACGACTAATTGATAAATTGTGCCATCTTCTTTATTACGACTGAGATTATATGCAATATAACCTTGATGATTTTTCATTTTAATTAACGTGGGTGTTGAAATATCTTCTGGCAAATAACGGCAAACATCACGTAAATTGGCTTTTGCAGCTTGACTTGATACCCAGGTTGTTTTATCACTTTGATCACAAACAACCGCAATATAATCAGTGTCAGAAGGATCGAGAGAATCAATCCATTTATCGACATCTTTAATTAATCCAGCTCGATTAAGTTGTGCGACAACCATTGGCATTTGAGCAACAAGTTCCGAGGAATATGATGCCATATAGCTTTGAGAGTAGAGTTTATTGATAACCGCAGCTAGCGCAGAAGTCACTAAGGCAATGATAGCGACGGAGGTAATCAATACTCGTTGTCTTAATCTAGGCTGGAAAAAACGTTTCATTGTGCGCTGATTTCAAAAATATAGCCCTGACCACGAATGGTTGAAATAGGGTTATTTTGTCCTGTTTTAGTGAATTTTTTACGTAGGCGGCTGATCATAACTTCAATCGTATTTGGATCACCTTCTTGGTCTTCATACAGCACATCAAGTAGTCGTTGTTTTGATACAACTTGGCGGCTATGGCGCATTAAATACTCTAATAAATCATATTCAAATGCAGTTAGTTCAAGTAGTTCGTCACAAACATAAACTTGCTTTGCGAGTAAATCGACGCGAATATCGCCAGCGGTCATTTCTGGTTTAACAAAGCCAGCACTGCGACGAACAAGGGCACTAAGACGAGCGACCATTTCTTCTTTTTGAAACGGTTTTACTAAATAATCATCAGCACCAGCTTCAAGACCTGTGACTTTATCTTGCCAATTAGAACGAGCGGTAAGGATCATGATTGGTAGACGTAAGCCTTTTTTACGCATGTCTTTAATTAAGCTGATCCCGTCTCTATCAGGTAAGCCAATATCGACGATAGCGATATCATTAGGATAATTTTGTGCAAAAAATAGCCCTTCTTCGGCAGTGTTGGCACATTGAACTTGATTTCCTAACTCGCTGAGTTGCGATTTTAGGTGATGGCTAAGAATAGCATCGTCTTCGACAATAAGAATACGCATAGATTGGGCACCAGAGATAACGGATGGTATTGATAAGTCATGGTAAAGTATCAACTAATAAAGTGCATTAGTTATTGTTGCCGTAACTTCATGATAGGGTATGTAAATTAGCGCAAAAAGTAGGATAAAAAATAAAGTAATTGTCTTGCTAGTTACATTTTAACGCTAATAGGTAGTGTAAAGAGTCAGACTGAATAGAGACTGACTCATTAGTTAACTAATAAGTCAGTCTCTATAAAGATAATGGTTTTATTGGAAAATAAAGATCAGTGTACCTGCGATAGTCAGTAAGACATTGGCAATCGCATAAGTTCCCGCATAACCTAAAGCAGGAATAGTACTACGAGCATGCTCATTGATCATATCCATTGCCGGGGCACATGTTCGTGCACCAATGATGGCACCAAATAATAATGCTCGGTTCATTTTGAGTACGTAAGCACCAAATAAATAGGCTAATACGACAGGAATGACGCTGACCATTAAGCTGGTAATAAAGACGGTTAAACCTATATTGCCGATAGAAGCAAATAGATTAGAACCCGCACTTAAACCGATCCCCACCATGAATACCATTAAGCCTAAATCTTTAGCCATATTAAGTGCGCCCTGAGGCACATAACCAAAGGTTGGGTGGTTAGCACGTAAGAAACCTAATGTAATACCTGCGATCAATAATCCTGCAGCACTACCTAAACCAAAAGCAATATGACCAAATTTCATTGTGACTAAGCCCATTAATAGGCCAATAATAAAGAAACAACAGAAAGCGAGCAGATCAGCAATTTGACTGTGAATTGAGATGAAACCAATACGTTCAGCAAGTCCTAAAACACGGCTTTTTTCACCGCTAACTTGTAGAATATCGCCTTTATTTAGCAGGATACTATGATCCATTGGCATTTCAATTTGTGCACGAACTACACGGTTAAGAAAACAACCATATTCAGATAAATTCAATTCGGATAAGCGTTTACCTGCAATACCATCATTTTTAACCACAATTTCTTCTTCTACAATACGTAGATCGAGTAAATCGCGGTCAAACACTTCTTTACCATTACGGAAGCTAGGATCAAGACGTGCATGGCTATCAGGGTAACCAACTAACGCAATTTCATCACCTTCTTGTAAAATAGCGTCACCATCAGGGTTAGCTAAGATACCATTACGACGAACACGTTCAATATAGCAACCTGTTTGGCGGTAAATACCGAGCTCACGCAGATTACGACCATCAATCCAGTTGATAAGCTCAGGGCCTGCGCGGTAGGCACGAATAATGGGTAGATATACTTTACGTTGTGCAACTTCACCGATGCCACGTTCACGTGCAATTTGCTGTGATGATTCGGCAAGGTTTTGTTTTTGCAATTTAGGCATTAATTTGGCAAGGAAAATCAAGCTGACTAAGCCAACAAGATAAGACATAGCGTAGCCAACACTTAAACTTTCGCTTAATTGCTTAATGACTGCGGGATCAGTAATACCCGCTAGACCGTTGTGAAGTGCATCTTTTGCACCCACAAGTACTGGCGTTGCTGTTAGTGAGCCAGCCATCAGGCCTGTTGCTAAACCTATATCCATGTGCAGATAACGTGCCATGGTCATCGTTATAGCGATTGATGACAACAAGACAACTAATGCAAGTAATAAATAGTGTTTACCATCACGGAAGAAGATGCCAAAAAAGTTTGGTCCAGCTTCTATACCCACACAGAAAATAAATAGCATAAAGCCAATATTTAGTGCGTCAGTGTCAAACGTAAAACCAGCATTACCAAATAATAAAGCAGTAAGTAGAACGCCAATAGAGTTACCTAGTGTCATTTTGGCAAAACGAATTTTACCGATACTTAAACCAACAGCAAGGACTACAAATAGCAATAAAATATCATTTTGGTGTAGAAGAGCGGCTACATCAATGTTCACGACGGATTTCCGAAATAATGGAAAGATAAAAGTGAGGTAAATTCTAGCTGATTTTGAACAGAGGTTATAGTTTATATTAGAAATAAATAACGAAAAGCCATTTTATAAACGAACTCTTCAATATAATTTGTATTTTTTTTGAAGGGTTGTTTAAAGGTGCGTCATACGTTAAAAAATAGTGTTTTAATAATGAATGACAATTATAAAATTATAAAAAAAGGCTGACAATGTCAGCCTTTTTGTTAATCAATAATATGGTGTTTATTTATATAGAAGGTTATGTTCTTTTGCATAAGCTTCAAATTCAGTGCAGCCACCAATGTGATCTTGATCAACAAAAATCTGAGGTACCGTTTCAACGGGTTTACCAACGGTTTTTTCTAAATCAGCTTTACTGATACCTTCAGCGTGGATATCAACGTAACGGAAGTTAAAATCGTCACGTTCTTCTTTGATTTTTTCTGCTAATTCTTTTGCGCGAACACAAAATGGGCAACCTGGACGACCAAAAATAACAACGAACATAAATTTCTCCTGCATAATTTGTTATTACTATAACGCGGCAGTGGTAATAGAGAAAGCAGGTTTTTTCTGTTAAACCAATAGATAAAAGCGATGTAGTGAGTCTAACGTCAAATAGTATCAAAGCATAAAAAACCAAATACTGAGCCTGCTTAACTTAACTATATAGCCATTTAAATTAGCATCACCTAATTTACCATTAGCCTTCGAATGTTACGTAGCTTAACGACGTACTATTGCGCTTCTATTACGATGAGAAGTGACTTTTACTACATGTATTTTATTGTCGTAGTAATACTAAATGTGAGTCAGTATTGATATTAATGTTGTAGTAATTGAAATGTATAAAAACTTGTTTGTAATCAATATTAAATTAAGCCATCTAATAGAATCTAATTTTAGATAGTTTATAAATTAGTGAACCTTGATAAAAGACGTAGCGAAGGTTAAATACGAGGTTTCCATAGAATAAATATCATTTAAAACAGGATAAATAACTATGTTTCAGTTTATGACTTCAACACGGATAGTGTTTGGTGAAGGTGCTCTGCATGATTCTTTATCGCTGCTTAATCAATTTGGTTACAGTGTGCTATTGGTGACCGGGCAAGATCAGCAACGTTCACTACCTCTGGAGCAATATTTCAAACAACAGAATATGCGTTATCAGCGATTAGTGATTAAAAGCGAACCTTTAATTGCAATGATGGAAGAGTTGGCTGCAATGGGGCGGACTTTTTGTCCTGATATGGTAATTGGTATCGGAGGGGGGAGTGTACTTGATGTAGCTAAATCTCTGGCGGCCTTAATTCCTAACCAAGGCAGTGTTTATGATTATGTCGATGTTGTCGGGCGCAATGTTCCTTTACAAGTTAAATCACTACCTTTTATCGCAATTCCAACCACGGCGGGTACTGGCGCTGAAGTTAGTAAAAGTGCTGTCTTACAATCTGCACAAGAACAAGTACAAGTGAATTTAAGTAATGTGGAGTTATTTCCTGATTTAGCCATTATTGATCCGACATTAACCTATGGTATGGATGCAGTGCTGTCAGGATATTGTGGCATGGATGCTTTTACTCATTTAATGGAAGCGTATGTGTGTGGCGAACAAAATCCATTGACCGACATGATTTGCGAGGAAGGATTAAAGCGTATTGCGATGTCAATTTTACCTGCTTGCAAAGATGATCATTATCCTTCTCGATGTGACATGGCTTTTGCTGCAATGCTTGGTGGTATGGCGCGTTCAAATGCTAAATTAGGTGCTGCTCATGGATTAGCATCAGCATTAAGTGGTCGCTTAGATGCTCCCCATGGATTAATTACGGCGCGACTCTCGCCTTACGTGATGAAAGAAAATATCTCTGTTGCAACAGAATTAGGCCGCAGCGATGTTCTGGCGCGTTATCGTAAATTAGCGGTTATATTAACGATGAATAATGAGGCTAATATTGAGGATAGTGTGCAATGGGTTGATAGCATGCTGATAAAATTACAGTTACCGTTATTATCTGATTATGGGTTATGCAACACCATGTTTGAAGAGGTTGCAGAGGACGCATTACGTACCTGTGTCATTAAAGGTAATCCGTTACCATTAAATCAGCAGCGATTAATCACAATTTTGAGGCAAGTTTGTCACAATGATTGCCATGCTTCAATGTCATAAGGTCAGTTATAAGAGAAAATAGTACTGATTCAATGAATGTATGATTATATTGATTTTTACTGGTTTTGTATGAAAAAGTGACTCAGGTTGCTTTTTTTTTAGCTCTACATTCGAGAAAAATCGATTTTTTAGCGACATTTCTTAAAATTTAATTTTAAATTATCAAATAAATGTAAGTTTAAAATAGATAGAACAATTTCCTTTTTTTGACGTAAAATTTAATTAAATGATTAAAATTAATAGGTTATATACGCTTTATTTCTTGCTTGTAGGTAAAAAGGCAAGGGAACAGTAATTTAATAAAGGTAAATAAAATTACGTGTTCAGTATCATAAATCTTAGCTGTTAGTTTTATGCCTTAATAGGATGTATTTAATTTAGATGCTGATTTTAGTGATATAAGCATTGATCTGTTCCGCGGCTTACATTAAGATCCGCCGCGCATAAATATGCGCACATATTTTTAATTTTTATTATTTTTGTTGTAAATCCTGTAGGGGAATAAAATGTCTACAAAACTTGCTAATCCAGCACCATTAGGTCTAATGGGCTTTGGCATGACGACCATTGTCTTGAATATTCATAATGCTGGATTTTTTCCTCTAGACTCGATGATTCTAGCTATGGGTATTTTCTATGGCGGTTTAGGGCAAGTTCTTGTTGGTATGATGTGCTTTAAGCGTGGTGATACCTTCGGCACAACGGCATTTACTTCTTACGGCTTATTTTGGTTGTCATTAGTTGGTTTACTTATGTTGCCAAAACTTGGCTTTGCGGCAAGTCCAGCACCGTTCATGGCATGGTACTTACTACTATGGGGTGTATTTACAGCATTTATGTATGTTGGTTCTTTACGTTACCCACCAGCGAAGCAAGTTGTTTTCGGTTCTCTAACGATTCTATTCTTCTTGCTTGCGGCGCGTGATTTTACGGGTAACGAAACGATTGGCTTTATTGCGGGTATCGAAGGTATTTTCTGTGGTTTAAGTGCTATTTATTTTGCAATGGCACAAGTATTAAATGCAGAGTACGGTCGTGTAATTCTACCTGTAGGTGTTGCGCCTAAAGATCGCGAGTTACAACAAGCTAACGCTGTAGCGTAACCGGTTACGATTTGAAATTAGCCCTACTTATTGAAGTGGGGCTTTTTATATCTGCTTTTCATGGTGTATAAAAAAACCTCGCATTGACGAGGTTTTTTTATTGAATGATGGTTGCTAATGACATGCTTCTGGTAAATATTCAGTGTGATCTTTACAAGTAAAACAACCATCAGCATCCATATCATTTTCTTTTCTTGCACTGGTTCTAAATTGTGATGGTGTGACATTATATTTACGTTTAAATGCATCACAAAAATAAGCGGCACTACCAAAGCCTGAACGATTACCAATTTGCGATATTGAATAATTAGAAAAAGTTAAAAAATTAAGTGCAAGTCCCATTCGAACATCTAGTAATAACTGGCTAAATGAAACACCTTCTTTTGCTAAATGACGACGCAAGGTTGATTGCGTTGTAAATAGTGCTTTTGCCATATCATCAACACTCCATTTGCGTTGAGGATCTTGGGTGATTAATCGTGCAATTGTGCGCTCTTTAGGCTCGTCATAATTAAAACGATAAACATTGAAAACATCAATACCAGTATTATTCAGTGCTATTAAAATAAAGACTAAGCATTGGCTCAGCAAAGTTTGCTCCATTGTTGATCCACTAATGCTGGGCAATAGTTGATTAAATAATGCGAAATTTTGCTCAACAATTTCTGATGAATCAATGATATAAGTAGGTGAGCAATTTGAAGTTGCTAACGTTGGTTGCCTAAGTGCACTTATATATTTAAATGCTTCAGTAATTGACTCTTCATTGATCATTAATATTTGTAGTTCAATATTTTCTTGATTATTTAATTGATTAATTGAACAAGAAATATGACTAAATTTAGGTATAACTAAGATGCTATTATTTTTTATATCTATAACATGACCATTAATATGAATATTACCGTCTGCATTTGATAACTTCACAATTAAATGATGATCGACATAAAACTCTTTCAGAACAACATGGCTCTGCGAGAGGATACGCTTATATTTCATAGCAATATTGCTTCTCTATAAAGGGAATAAATCCTTCATTACATATCGAACATCAATGATGTAAAGGCGATATACGCATCCATGCTTACACTACATTAATGATAATGAGTATATGTAATTGAGTATAGGACGAAAAGAAACGAAAGAATAGATACAATTAGAGATATAAGAAGTAATGAACAAGAGTGATAGTTATATTGATATAATATGACTATATATCTAAATTCATAGGTGTTATGAGGTGATTAATAATGAATCATGTTGTATATGTTTGTGGTTTTTAGATAAATATTTTGAGCGTAAAACAAAAAAACTACCCGAAGATAGTTTTTTAGTTAATTGCGTTAAATGTTCATTTTACATTAGCAAATGACTTTAATCGCCAAGCCACCTTGTGATGTTTCACGATATTTAGCATTCATATCTTTGCCTGTTTCAAGCATCGTTTCAATGACTTTATCAAGTGATACACGTGGTGCTGATGAACGACGAAGCGCCATTCGGGTTGCATTAATTGCTTTTACTGCTGCAATGCCGTTACGTTCAATACAAGGTACTTGCACCTGTCCGGCTACTGGGTCACATGTTAAACCTAGGTTATGCTCCATTGCGATCTCAGCAGCTATACAAACTTGCTCAGGACTTCCGCCCATTAGTTCTGCTAAACCTGCTGCAGCCATTGAACAAGCAACACCGACTTCACCTTGACAACCCACTTCAGCGCCAGAAATAGAAGCATTACGCTTATATAGACCACCAATAGCACCTGATGCTGCAAAATAACGGATGTATTCTTTTGGTCCAACAGATTGTACGAACTTATCATAATAAGCGAGAACAGCCGGAATAATACCACATGCGCCATTTGTTGGTGCCGTTACTACTCGGCCACCAGCTGCGTTTTCTTCATTAACAGCAAATGCATACATGTTAACCCAATCAACAACTGTCATTGGATCATTATTTAATTTTTCTGTTGTAATCAGTTGTTGATGTAATGCTGCTGCACGACGAGGAACACGTAGTGGTCCAGGAAGAATACCTTCTTCATTCATGCCGCGTTCCATACACTCACGCATGGTTTTCCAAATATTAGCAAAGTATGTGCTAATTTCGTCTTCTGCATTCATTGCGCGTTCGTTCGCCATAACGAGCCCACTAACAGAAAGGCCATGTAGATTACATTGTTCTAGCAATTCAGATGCGTAAGAGAATGGGTAAGGAACCTCAACAGTATTTGCTTGTTCTTTACCAAAGTTCTCTTCATCAACAATAAACCCGCCACCAATAGAGTAGTAAGTTTTAGAGAAAATGACCTTGTCATCTTGCCAAGCATGAATTGACATGCCATTTTCATGAAGAGATAGGTTAGTCGTATGGAAGTTCATACCGCCATCGCGTGGGAAATCAACAGTATGGCAGTGCATGCCAACAGGAAGACGTTCAGTTTCTTCTACGCGAGAGATAAACCCAGGAATGCTATCAATATCAACATGTTCAGGTGAATTTCCAGCAAGGCCCATAATGATAGCAATATCAGTGTGATGGCCTTTACCTGTAAGCGATAAAGAACCGTAAACATCAACGGTAATTTTTGTCACGTCACGTAATTGGCCTAACGCACGTAAGTCGTCGATGAACTCTTTACCTGCTTTCATTGGGCCAACAGTGTGTGAACTAGAAGGGCCTACACCAATTTTGAATATATCGAAAATACTGATCATGTTATTACCTCAGTCAAGGGGAAGCTGTTCTTGCCTCCGATGAAGACTGTCATTCGTTGATATCCTCGCTCCTTCCTTGGCGAGCGCACTTAAACTAAAAGAGTAAGGATGATTAAACATCTTTACTCTTAAGTATCGTCTATTTTACGTTATTTGTGCTAGTAAACACCATGAGTACTAGCACATATTTTTGCTTTTATATGATTAATTATTCGCAATCATCACATTTTTAATAGTTATATTAAAATGCGCCATAAATGACAGATGTGATAGCTGCAATACCGCATAAAATGGTAAAGATACGAGCAAAGACAGATGTTTTGTATTTAGCCATTGCAGGTACTGTTTGCATTGCGATAACAGGTAATAAGAATAAGATACCTGCAATCATTGGTGCGCCCATTGTTTCAATCATACCAAGAATACTTGGGTTAATGATTGCAACAATCCAGGTTGTGATCACAATGAAAGCTAGTGAGATTTTTTCAATTCGAGCAATTGGCATCTTAGTACGAGATTTAGTTAAGCCAACAAGACCTTCGTGGGCACCTAAGAAGTGACCGAAGTAGCTTGATGTAATTGCAGCAAATGCAACTAGTGGACCTAAGTAAGAAATTGCTGGTGAATCTTTTACGTTAGCTAGGTATGACAGTACTGAAATGTTTTGCTCTTGTGCCATGTTTAGTTGTTCTGGTGTCATTGAAAGTACAACAGAGAATACAAAGAACATAACAAAGCTCATTAGCATCATTGCAGCACCACCAGTGATCATGTCAGTTTTCTTAACTGCTTCATCACCGTAAATACGACGTTGTTCTTTAGCAAACTGGCTGATAATTGGGCTGTGGTTAAATGAGAACACGATAATTGGAATCGCAAGCCAGATGATTGTTGGCATTGCAGACCAATCTACTTCTGTTTGTACCATTGACATGTTCCAATCAGGAATTAGGTACACAGAAAGAATCAAAAGAATAACAACTAATGGGTAAACCATGGCTGATGTTGCTTTCAACATCAGTTCTTTACCAAAGACTACACCCGCAGTCATCAGTGAAATTAAAACACCAGATAGTAGCCAGCGAGGTGCTGATTCCATACCTAGTTGGTTAACCATGAATGAATCAACAGTGTTTGTAATACCAACGCCGTAAATTAATACGATAGGGTAGATAGCAAAGAAGTAAGCGAAAGTAATTAAGTTAGCACCAGTTTTTCCGTAATGCTCTTCTACAGTGTCAGTAATATCAGCATGTGGGTTTTTTGAGGATAATACAAAACGTGCTAAGCCTTTATGTGCAAACCATGTCATTGGTGCTGCAATAAGTGCCAAAATAACAAGAGGCCAGAAACCGCCCGCACCTGCTTTTATTGGTAAAAATAGAACGCCGGCACCTACTGCAGTACCAAATAGAGAAAGAGCCCATGTGAAATATTTATAGGTCCATTTGGCTTTTGTCGCACCTGTTGCTGACGCTGACGATGTATTTTGCATACTATGATATCCAATAAAAAGGGAACGGAACGGAATATAGGAACGAGCGCATTGTCGCTATTTGTCAGGGGAAAACAAGGATAAAGATCCCGTTCTGTAATACGAAGTTTTTGTGATACAAATAAATTAGACGTACGTCACAAAAATGGGCTTGTAAGATGAAAATAAAACGTCTAATTGGTCATTTTTTATCTTCCCAAATTTGGTTAGATAACAGCTTAATTATCTGAGCTGTTGCGCCCCAGATGGAATAATTATGATAAGGGATGGCGTAAACTTGGTGGGATTCACCTCGAAGGCGAAACTGATGAGAGTGGATATTATTGGGGTTAAGCAGATAATTGAGCGGTACTTCAAAAATAGTATCAACCTCTCCCGGATCGGGTTTGGCTGCATAATTACTGCTAATTGTTGATATGAATGGTGTCACCATATAACCACTGATTGTTGCTAGTGGGGGTAATTGACCTATAACGTTATTACGTTGGCAAATAATACCGGTTTCTTCAAAGGTTTCACGTAATGCCGTGGTTATTAAATCATTATCAGAAGCTTCAAAACGTCCTCCAGGAAATGCAATTTGTCCTGGATGATGTTTTAAATGTTCAGCGCGACGAGTTAATACGACATTGAAACCTTGTTTTCTAGGAACTAATGGGATCAGAACAGCAGCGGGTTTGAAATATGTGTCATCAGTAAAGTGATGACTTATTCTACGCTTATGGCTGGCGTCATACTGTTGACTTGGTGCCATAAGAAACCGCGTTAAAATCTGCTGTTGTTCACCCATTAAAGCCTCCATTACACTGCTATCGCTATATTTAGCGTTATTATAAGGTTGGCAGAATTTTACTTAATTTGTCGAGAGTTTCTTGATATTCACTCTCAGCATCACTGTCCGCAATGATCCCACCGCCTGCCCATGCATATAAATTGTGTTGATAAGCAACTAATGTTCGAATCGTAATATTGGTGTCCATGGTGCCGCAACGGCTGATATAGCCAATGCTGCCACAATAAATACTGCGTCGATGAGGTTCTAGTTCTTCAATGATTTCCATTGCTCTTACTTTCGGTGCGCCAGTAATTGAGCCACCAGGGAAACAAGCCCGTAATAAATCTGTTGCTGAGTAATGACTGGATAATTGACCCGTTACGGTACTCACTAAGTGATGCACGGCGGGAAAGCTTTCAATGGCAAATAAAGCGGGTACACGAACACTGCCAGGTATTGCAACGCGACCAATATCATTGCGCAGTAAATCCACGATCATTACGTTTTCTGCACGATCCTTCGGTGCTTGCTGGAGTGCTTGTGCGTTAGCATTATCTTCGATGGCATCTTTACTTCGTGGACGAGTGCCTTTAATCGGTTTTGTTTCAATATTACCTTGCTTTAATTGTAAAAAGCGTTCGGGTGATACAGAAAGAATGGCACAGTTATCCGTGCGAATAAAACTAGAAAAAGGCGCACCATTTGCGGTATCTAAGCGGCAATAAGCTTGCCATTCATCACCTTGATAGTTGGCTTTAAATCGTTGTGCCAGATTAATTTGATAGCAATCTCCAGATAATAGATATGATTGTATCGTGTTAAATTTGTTGCAGTAATCCTCTTTAGTCATATTTGATGACCAAGAAGATGTTAATTTAAATGTTTTATTCTGGTTGTTGGATTGTAGTGCTTGTGAGTGTTGTTGGGTTAACCACGCTAAACGGTGGCTATTTTTTGGTTCGATAAGTGATGTTTGTTGTAATTGATGATCAACAATGAGAGCCCAATCATAAATACCAACGGCCATTTCTGGTAAGTGAAGATCATGGCTCGCTGTTGTCGCAATTTTTTCTACTCGACGGCCTAAATCATAGCTGAAGTATCCCAATGCACCACCAAGGAATGGTAAGTCTAATAATGTGCTAAGTGACGGTAATAGCTCACTTTGTAGCACGTCAATTACCGAAAAAGGATCGTCAGTTGTGTTACGTTGGTCACCATTTGAAAATTTAATATAAGTGGTGTCAGATTGTGATTCAATTGTGGCTAAAGGATCAGCAACTAAAATATCGTAACGATTATCTGGATGCGTTTCTGCTGCCGAACGTAATATCATTGCCCATGGTAATCCCGATAATGGTGTAAACCATGAAAGTGCGGCATCTTTTGAGTAAGGCAATGAGGTAATACTTAATTCTGGGTGTGATTTACAAATCATTTTCTTTTTTGTGACAAGGGTTTGATTGGCGCATAGCGCAATGTTATGGGCAAGAGTATCATATTCGGCGAAAGACGCCCAAGATTGAACAGCATTATTTTGCCGATCAATACCCTACAATTTGGAAGATTCAAATAGGGCGCCATGGAATGATAATACTTAACGAGGGTAATTATGACCATCATCCGTAAACAAGATGTAATCAGTAGCGTGGCTGATGCTTTACAATATATTTCTTACTACCATCCTTTAGATTTTATTCAAGCATTAGAAAAAGCCTACAATAAAGAGCAAAGCCAAGCAGCAAAAGATGCTATTGCCCAAATTTTAATTAATTCTCGTATGTCAGCCGAAGGGCGACGACCTATTTGTCAAGATACAGGTATTGTTACCTGTTTTGTCAAAATTGGTATGAATGTACAGTGGGAGAGCGATTTAACTGTACAACAAATGATTGATGAAGGGGTTCGTCAAGCTTATACCAATGCGGATAACCCATTGCGAGCATCTGTAGTTACCGATCCTGCGGGAGCGCGTAAAAATACCCATGATAATGCGCCTGCGGTAGTGCATGTTGAAATGGTTGCTGGGAATAAAGTTGATATTCAAATTGCGGCTAAAGGCGGCGGTTCTGAAAACAAAACCAAAATGGTGATGCTTAATCCTTCTGATGATGTTGCTGAGTGGGTAGAAAAAACAGTACCACTTATGGGGGCGGGTTGGTGTCCTCCAGGTATGTTAGGTATTGGTATTGGTGGTACAGCAGAAAAGGCCGCTCTACTTGCTAAAGAATCATTGATGGAAGCGGTTGATATCCATGAGCTACAAGAACGTGGTGCAAAAACAACAGAAGAAGCATTACGGTTAGATATTTATGATCGTGTCAATCGTTTGGGTATTGGTGCCCAAGGCTTGGGCGGTTTAACCACGGTACTTGATGTTAAAATTAAAAGTGCGCCAACGCATGCGGCATCTAAGCCGGTATGTATGATCCCTAACTGTGCCGCTACCCGTCATGTGCATTTTACGCTTGATGGTTCAGGCCCCGCAGAATTGACACCACCAAAGCTTAGTGATTGGCCACAAGTAACATGGGATGTCGGCGATAATGTTCGTCGTGTTAACCTTGATAATGTGACGAAAGCTGATGTACAAGAATGGCGTTCAGGTGAAACAGTATTACTATCAGGTAAGATTTTAACAGGTCGAGATGCTGCCCATAAGCGTATTCAAGAAATGCTCGCTAATGGTGAAGGTTTGCCTGAAGGCGTTGATTTTACCAATCGCTTTATTTATTACGTTGGACCTGTTGATGCTGTACGTGATGAAGTTGTTGGGCCAGCAGGACCGACAACATCGACTCGCATGGATAAATTTACTGAAATGATGTTGGGCGAAGCTGGCCTTACGGGCATGATTGGTAAAGCTGAGCGTGGACCCGCAACGATTGAGTCGATAAAACAACATAAAGCCGTATATTTAATGGCGGTCGGTGGTGCGGCATACCTTGTTGCAAAAGCAATTAAAAAAGCACGAGTAGTGGCTTTTGCTGATTTAGGCATGGAAGCGATTTATGAATTTGAAGTAGAAGATATGCCAGTAACGGTGGCTGTCGATGCTGAAGGTGTTAATGCTCACCAAACAGGCCCTGACACATGGCGTGTGAACATAGCTGAAATGGCAAAATAAGCCATTTAGGTATAGTTGAATAAAAGGAGCCTTGTGCTCCTTTTTTATTGTCTTTTTTATATCGGCAAGGATTGTGATATTGGCTCTATTCTAATCAATTAAAAGAGCTTTTTAGGTTATCCACTTCTATTATTCATAGATATATTTCATTCGTACAATATTTTAACAATAGTAAATATTCAGTATGAAACATCATGGAGAGTAGTATGAGATATCGCTCTTTTGCGGCATTATTTATATGTTTAGCATTAAGTGGGTGCAAGGATGATCAAGCTGTTATTGCTGAGCCTGAATCTCGCCCTGTAAAATTACAATCCGTTTCAGTTAGTAATAATGAATCACAACGTGCATTTCCTGCCATTGTTGAAGCTGGAAATAAAGCGGTTTTAGCCTTTCGAGTTACAGGTCAACTTGCGAGTGTTGATGTCCATCCTGGTCAATTTGTAACGAAAGGGCAGACACTGGCCACATTAAATATTGATGAATTATCACTGTTGGTAAAACAATCCCAAGCGCAATATGATTTAGCCAATGTACAATTTAAGCGTGATAAAAAATTACGTGAAAAAAAAGTGGTATCAGAACTTGATTATGATACTGCGAAAGCGAATCTTAAGCAGGCTAAAGCCGCATTAGATAAAGAAAAATCAAATTTAAGTTATGCTAAGTTAATTGCACCTTATGATGGGCATATTTCTTTGTCTATGGTTGAAAACTATGAATATATTGGTGCTAAACAACCAGTAATGCATATTCAAAGTGCCAAATTAATCAATATGACATTTCAGCTTCCTGATTACCTCTTAGCGCGTTTTCAAGGACATGCTGAAAATATTAATCCTACCGTTGCGTTTGATACTTTAGCCCATCAAACTTTTCCTGCCCAATTTAAAGAAATTGATACTGAGCCTGACAGCAAAACATCCAGTTATAAAGTGACACTCTCAATGGCACGTCCTGATGGTAGTAATATTATGCCGGGAATGTCAGGCAGCGTGACAATTGTGCTGCCACAAGGTAATGCGGGAGCAATACCAGTTAGAGCCATCATGGTTGACGGTAATAAAAGCTATGTGTGGCGTGTTGATGATAAGCAGCAAGTTGTAAGAACCGAAGTGACATTAGACAGTAATAACCGTGTTATTGCAGGGCTGAATGATGGTGATGTTATAGCAACATCGGGTGTTTCTGAATTGCAATCAGGTCAAAAGGTCCGCTCATGGATCAAGGAGCGAGGACTATGATCAAACGTTATAGTTTATTGGCACTGTCAATCAGTACTGCGTTGTTACTTTTCGGGTGTGATAAACCGAGTGTTGAGCCGCGTGACGAGCAGCCGTTGGTAAAAGTACAACAGGTTAAATCAGGGAAACAATCACCTAAATTAACGTTTCCTGCAGTGGCATCTGCCGCAGATAAATCTGTTTTATCATTTCGTATTGCAGGAGAAGTGATACAGATATTAGTGCGCTCAGGAGATAGAGTTAAAAAAGACCAAGTGTTAGCTCGATTAGATCCCAGCGATTTTAAATTAGAAGTTGATGATGCTCAGGCCAAAGACAATGTGATAAATAGCCAATATCGTCGCTCAGCCATATTATTAAAAAATGGTTATTTACCTCAATCTCAATTTGATGAGTTAAAAGCCAAGCGAAGTATTGCAAAAGCTAACCTTGATTTAGCCCAATTACAGCTCAGTTTTACGGTACTTAAAGCCCCTTTTAGTGGTGTGATTTCAATTGTACCTGTTGAGCAATTTGAGAATATCAAAGTTGGTCAGCAAATGATGAATATTCATAGTACTGATTCTGTCGATATCGAGATCCAAGCGCCCGATATGATTTATTCCAAGCAAAGTATATTGGAGATTGATAAAGGACAACGCACAACTGCGAAAGCGATTTTACCTAATGGTGAAAAATATGCGGTGACATTAAAAGAGTTTACGACCGAACCTGATCCCACATCCGGTTCATTTCTGGTGACTTTAACCATGCCAATGCCTAAAGATCAGTTCATTTTAGACGGTATGTCGATTGAAGTTGAAGCCGATGCGCAGAAGTTACAAGTTTATACGATAGGGCAACAAATAGTGCCACTAGAAGCCTTATTTAATTTGGATGGCGATGATCTTGCTTCATTAAATAAATATGTATGGGTGCTCTCCGCGGATAATACGGTGTCAAAACGTCAAATTGTGACGGATAAGGTTGTACCTGAAGGTGTGCGGTTAAAATCCGGCGTTAAAGAAGGGGAAATAGTCGTTGTTACAGGCGTTAACCGCTTAAGAGATGGACAGAAAGTGGTGGTATTTACTCAGGAGGAGGCACAGTAATGAAACAAGATATCGCGACCTATTTTATTAAAAACAAAGTGATTAGCTGGATGCTTACACTGATATTTTTAGTTGGTGGCACTGTGTCTTTCTTTGGTCTTGGACAGTTAGAAGATCCGGCTTTTACGATTAAAGATGCCATGGTTGTTACTGCTTATCCTGGGGCTACACCGCAACAAGTAGAAGAAGAAGTGACTTATCCGATAGAGAAAGCAATTCAACAACTGACTTATGTTGATGAAGTTAATTCACTGTCTAGCCGAGGGCTCTCTCAAATTACAGTCACCATGAAAAATAATTATGGACCTGATGATTTACCGCAAATTTGGGATGAGTTACGACGTAAAGTGAATGATATTTCATCAAACTTGCCGCCGGGTGTTGCAAAGCCAAAAGTGATTGATGATTTTGGTGATGTATTCGGCGTTTTATTGGCGATCACAGGTGAGGGTTATAGTTATAAAGAGCTAAGTGATTACGTTGATTACTTACGCCGTGAAATTGAGCTAGTGAGTGGTGTTGGTAAGGTTTCTGTTACGGGTAATCAGCAAGAGCAAGTGTTTATTGAAATATCGATGCAACGCTTAAGCAGTTTAGGTATTTCACTGGATACGATTTATAACATTTTAGCGACCCAAAACTTAGTTACAAGTGCGGGAGCTGTGCGTATTGGTGATGAATATGTTCGTGTTCATCCGACGGGTGAGTTTAAGAATGTTGATGAGTTGGGTGATTTAATCATTACCGATAAAGGCGCAAATGGATTAATTTATTTGCGTGATGTTGCTGATATTAAGAAAGGTTTCAAAGAGATCCCAGATAATTTAGTCAGCTTTAATGGTCATCAAGCGCTTAATATGGGGGTGTCATTTGTCGAAGGCGTCAATGTTGTTGAAGTAGGTCAACGCGTGATGCAGCGATTGGCAGAGCTCAAAGAACAACAACCCGTTGGTATTGATATCGATGAGGTATATAGCCAGCCGACAGAAGTTGATAAATCAGTCAGTGGTTTCGTGGTTAGCTTAGGCCAAGCGGTTGCGATTGTTATTATTGTACTGCTGTTTTTTATGGGGTTGCGTTCAGGACTGTTAATTGGCCTTATCTTGCTATTAACCGTACTTGGTACCTTTGTGTTTATGAAGTGGATGGCAATAGATCTCCAACGTATATCATTAGGTGCATTGGTTATTGCACTGGGTATGCTGGTGGATAACGCCATTGTGGTGGTCGAAGGGATTCTGATCGGGATGCAAAAGGGGCGAACACGTGCGCAAGCTGCCTCAGACATTGTCACTCAAACTAAGTGGCCGTTACTGGGCGCAACCGTGATTGCGGTCATGGCTTTTGCGCCGATTGGTTTGTCGCAAGATTCAACCGGTGAATATTGCCGAACTTTATTTACCGTGTTGCTTATTTCACTGATGTTAAGTTGGTTTACTGCTATTTCATTAACGCCTTTTTTTGCTGATATTTTCTTTAAAAATGTCAACGTTGAACAAGGTGAAAATCAAAAAGATCCCTATAGTGGTATTTTCTTTGTGGTATACCGAAAGTCGCTAGAGTTTTGTATGCGCCGTGCATGGCTAACGATATTGACATTGATTCTAATGCTTGGTGGCAGCTTATACGGCTTTACGTTGTTGAAACAATCATTCTTTCCTGCTTCAACAACACCCATGTTTATGGTCGATGTGTGGTTACCTGAAGGGACAGATATTCGTGCCACTAATACTACCTTGAAATCGTTAGAAAAAGTGGTGAATGCAGAAGACGGCGTTGATTACGTTAGTTCGAGTGCGGGTAAAGGCTCACAGCGGTTTATGCTGACCTATGCACCTGAGAAAAGCTATGCGTCTTACGGTGAATTGATTGTTCGAGTTAAGCGCTTTGAAGATGTGATCCCTGTTATGCGTAAATTTAGTCAATCGATGAATAAGGATCATCCAGAGGTTGAATACAAACTCAAACAGGTGATGTTAGGCCCGTCATCGGGTTCTAAAATTGAGGCTCGTATTGTCGGTTCTGACCCGACGATCCTTCGAGGCATTGCGTCACAAGTGGTTGATGTTATGAATGCTGATCCTGGCGCCTTTAACATTCGTCATGACTGGCGAGAGCGTACTAAAGTTATAGAACCCGTGTTTAATGAAAGCCAAGCAAGACGTTACGGCATTACCAAAAAAGAGGTTGATGAACTGCTACAAATGGCGTTTTCAGGGATTAACATTGGATTGTACCGTGAAGGAACAAACTTGATGCCAATAGTCGCCCGATTACCAGAAGAAGAACGGGTTGATATTAGTACCATTGAAGGCATGAAGATTTGGAGCCCAGCCATTCAAGGTTATATTCCATTACAACAAGTGGTATTAGGCGTTAATGTGCGCTGGGAAGATCCATTAGTGGTGCGTAAAAACCGAAAACGTATGCTAACCATTATGGCGGATCCTGATCCTTTAGGTGATGAAACGGCGGCATCAGTTCAAGCACGTCTTTTACCTATTATTGAAACCATTGATTTGCCCGCAGGTTATAGCTTGGAGTGGGGCGGTGAGTATGAATCATCCGCAGACGCGAAAGCATCACTATTCCAAACCATGCCAATGGGCTATTTAGCCATGTTCTTAATAACAATTTTCTTATTTAAAAAAGTTAAAGAAGCACTGATTGTGTGGGCAACGGTACCATTGGCAATTATTGGGGTAACGGTAGGGTTATTATTACTTAATACGCCTTTTGGTTTTATGGCACTACTTGGATTTTTGAGTCTATCGGGGATGCTGGTGAAAAACGGTATCGTATTGTTAGATCAAATTGAAATTGAGATCGCCAGCGGCAAAGAGAAATATCTCGCGGTGGTTGATGCAGCAGTCAGTCGTGTTCGCCCTGTGTGTATGGCAGCGATAACCACTGTTTTAGGTATGTTACCTTTGCTGCCCGATGTTTTCTTTAAGCCGATGGCGGTTACGATTATGTTTGGGTTGAGCTTTGCTACGGTGCTGACATTGATTGTGGTGCCCGTGCTATATCGCTTATTTCATAAATTGAAAATACCAGCAGATCAAACAGCACAACAGCCGATAGTGTAAAGTAAAGAGGATTTAAACGAACAATAATATAAACTAAAAAGGCTTCCTAAAGAGGAAGCCTTTTTTTTATCATCATTAGAGCAACTGAATTAAGGGAGTACTTTCCAAGTCATCATTTCACCGGCTTTAATTGGCACCACGGTATCATGACCAAATTGCATTTCTTCAGCGACTTTCCATGCTTCTTTAGTTAATGTAATGGTGTCAGTGTTACGTGGTAGGCCATAAAAATCAGCACCATTGAAGCTCGCAAAGGCTTCTAATTTATCCAGTGCGCCTGCTTGTTCAAATACTTCAGCATATAATTCAATTGCCGCATGGGCGGTGTAAGATCCTGCACAACCACAAGCCGCTTCTTTGCGTCCTTTTATATGGGGTGCGCTGTCTGTGCCTAAGAAGAACTTCGCATTGCCACTGGTTGCCGCAGCCACTAACGCTTGTTGATGAGTATTACGTTTTAAAATTGGTAAGCAATAGAAGTGAGGACGAATACCGCCGACTAACATATGATTACGGTTAAACATTAAATGGTGCGCAGTAATGGTTGCTCCAACATTTGGACCTGCATTGGTTACAAACTCAACCGCATCTGCCGTAGTGATATGTTCCAGCACGATTTTTAACGCTTTGAATTCATTAACGATAGGTGCTAATACGGTGTCTAAGAACGCTTTTTCACGATCAAAAATATCAACATCATGATGGGTGACTTCACCATGAATCAGTAGCGGCATGCCGACCTGTTGCATCGCTTCTAATGCTGGGCGAATATGATCGATTGAAGTAACGCCTGAATCTGAATTGGTGGTGGCACCAGCAGGGTAAAGCTTGGCTGCGTAAACATGACCAGAAGCATGTGCTCGTTGAATTTCTTCTGCGGATGTTTTATCGGTGAGATAAATAACCATTAGTGGAGAAAAGGTAGCTTGTGGATTTACTTGAAGAATGCGGTCACGGTAGGCTAAAGCAGATTCAGTATCTGTAACAGGGGGAATAAGATTTGGCATGATAATCGCGCGTCCCATATAACGGCTAATATCGCGAACTGTGTCAGCGAGTACATCGCCATCACGTAAATGTGTATGCCAGTCGTCTGGACGTGTAATAGTTAACATCGTCATTTTTTCTGCCCTCCCAAAAAATTTGTCCGATTCTAAAAGTAACGCCCGCCGAAGTAAAGTTGATAAATCAAACAATGTGGATAATTACTCCTTTAAAAAGCAATCGTTTGCTGATTGGGACGTAAAATAAAGCAAACCCACCGATCGAATAGTTATTATTAGCGTGATCGGTGAGCTATATTGTTATAATTTGAAGCGACTAACGAGAGTATTTTGTTCGGTGGCTAAATGTTCTAGTTTTACACCAGTATCGGCCATCTCTTCCATGGTGTTATAACTATTATCTGCAATGTAGCTAATATCTTCTAAGCTACGAGCAATTTCAGTAGTCGTACAACGTTGCTCTTCTGCCGCTTGTGCAATTTGACTACTCATATCACTGATTTCAATAATAATCGCTTGAATTTCTTCCATTGAACTATTGGCATTAGAAGCCAGATTAATACTATTATCCATTTCAGTGACGCAACTTTGCATCATGTTCATGGCTTGACCTGAGCTGGTTTGTAAGTTTTTGATCATAACTTCAATTTCAGCGGTGGAATCAGTAGTACGTTTTGCTAATACGCGAACTTCATCGGCGACAACGGCAAATCCGCGCCCTTGTTCACCAGCTCTGGCGGCTTCAATGGCGGCATTAAGTGCTAACAGATTTGTTTGATCGGCAATATTACGAATAACATCTAAAATTGAGCCAATATTACGGCTCATTTTTTGTAATTGTTCAACGGCATGGACGGATTCATCTAAACGTGTAGAGAGCTGATGGGCTGTATTGATATTACTGGTCATGACTTCACGACCTGTCGCTGAAGCTTGTTCTACCTCATTAACGCGTTCCATGGTGATTTTGGCACTTTTTGATACGTCTGTAACAGAATGTTCCATTTCAACCATTGCTGTTGCCGCAGAAGCTGTTTGCTGACGCTGACTATTTAAACGCAATTTTGCTTCTGCTGTTGTAGCGTGATTTTCAGTTGCGACGGTACTTAATTCTGCTGATGTATGGCTGATTTGCGTTAAAATTTGCTGTAAATTTTGAGCCAACATATTAATGTGATGATTAAGCTGACTAAACTCAATAAAGGTGCTTGTTTCTGTTCGTTGAGTCATATTTCCTGCCGTTAGTGTTTCTAATGTTTTTAATATAGCCATTAAAGGTCGACGTACACTGCGGGCTAAATACCATCCGACGATAATGGCTAACAAGATAACTATAATGCTGATAATAAGTGCTTTTGTTACTACGTCAGAATAGGTTTTATCTGCTGTAGTAATCGTATTACTCATTTGATTATTTGCTTGTTTATTAAAATCCCCAACAATACCCATTGCTTGATTAATTTCTTTAGCTAATGTTGCAATATTACTGTAGAGAAGGTGTTGTGCTTGGATGTATTCAAAATGTTGATCGAGAACGCCACCAGTACGGCCAATATCTAGTCCGTATTGTTCTACAGAGTTACCAAAGGCTTGTTTTAATTTTGGTTGTAATGTGGAGAGAGAACGGAAGGTATTTTTAAGGTGATTGACACTGATTTTATTGCTTTTAATTGCTTTTTCGATAGCAGTGGTATTATCAGATGCTAATGCGTCTAAAGTGATGATTTCTGTTTCTTTTAATTTTTCAAAATAGTTTTTAGACAATATTTTAACAGCAATATTATCTTGTTCGTTAATAAATTCCTTCATGCCAATATTTAGTTCTGTTTGTAGTTGTTGAAATTGACGTGAAGATTGTTGGCGTTTATTAGTCGCTAATAATAACGAACGATAGTTTGTCATCGCAATCGTCGCTTCATCAAAATAGCGTTGTTCTAATGCCGTTAATGCTTGAATCGATTTTGTTAATTGTGGGTTATTTTTAGTGATTTGCTGTAATTGATTGCGTGCTTGTTGAAAAACGGTAGTTTGTTTTTTAAATTCAGTACGATAAGTGGTCATTGCTTGAGGATCTTGGCTGGTTAAATAATCTTTGAATATTTTATCTGCGACCAGTAGTTGTACACTCACATTATTTGACATTGAAACAAGAGGAAGGGCATCAGCGGTAATGGATTTTAATTGGTTGTGAATACGGCCGACACCATCAAGCATGAATATAATTGTGATGACAAATAATGCTACCAAGATAGCGAAGCCTAAGTACATACGACGTATGACAGAGGATTGAGATTTTTTTTTCATAATATCCCTAATTTCATAAAGTCCGAGAATAGCGATCTTAATGATCGCAATATCCTTTATAACGATGGCACTTGGTATAAAAGCAATTATTAAAAGTGATTGATTTAATTGTTATAATTGATATTTCTAATGTTACGTTAGTTTGATTTATCTATCGTCTCGAACTTCAAAATCTTAACTTTTTAGGGCTAACATTGATTAATATTTTGATGGTGGTTGCAAAAAAAACGGTAAAACATGAAAAGTGGAGTGAAAAAAGCGTTTAAAACGGTGTTCAATATTGCCCTCTAGACGTGGGTAGCGCATACTTAACCTAGAATTAATGTAAGCTGATTATTTAATGGAGTCAGATATGGCTGAAGAAACTATTTTTAGTAAGATCATTCGCAAAGAAATTCCAGCAGACGTTTTATATCAAGATGAGTTAGTGACGGCATTTCGTGATATTAATCCTCGTGCGCCAAGCCATATTCTTATTATTCCGAATAAATTGCTGCCAACAGTCAATGATGTTGAAGCAGAAGATGAATTAATGATGGGACGTATGTTTACGGTTGCACGTAAGCTTGCAGAAAGTGAAGGCGTTGCTGAAGATGGTTACCGTTTGATTGTTAACTGCAATCCTTTTGGTGGCCAAGAAGTGTATCATATCCATATGCATTTATTAGGCGGCCGCCCATTAGGTCCAATGATTGTCAGCTAATAAGTCCTCAATTCTTAGCATTAAATTGCAATAGAATAAATTGAGAATAAAGCTTGAGTATAAGATGGCTAATCTACTAACAATGATCAGCTATTGGTCACTCAAGCTTTTTTTATTTTATTGAGTAGACTTATAATATTGATCAGTAATCCATTAAAATGTAGGAGGCTACAGCCTAGCTGTATATTAATGTAGCATGAGATATATATCTATGTTGTCGATATTGTTTGCAACGCTCATTAGTGGGTGTAGCGGATCAGCAATATCAACGATCAGTCTTGAAAATAGTAACCATCATGTTGTTATCGGAAATACGGTATTAGCAAATAAGCTTCAATTTAGTCATTCGAAAACAGAACGACGTGACGGTTATTTGCATGCATCTGTTGAAGTCATGAATAAAACTGACGCAACCATATCATTGAACTATCACTTTTATTGGTATGATGTGAATGGATTAGAAGTAAATCATTCACCGTCAATATCACGAGCATTGATACTTAATCATAATCAAGTTTTGTTACTGCAAGCTCTTGCTCCTAGTACGATGGCAACGCAATACCGTATTGTGGTACGTGATACATATAATTGATGAATTAGAATAGTGACAATTAAAGGTAGTTAAAATGAAAAAGAGTGTAATGGCCTTGTTAGCAGCAGCAACGTTATTAGGGGGTTGTGCTCAACCGATTAATTACGGTGGTGGCTTACATGGAATTGAAAATGCAGTGACTAACTTTGGCTCCAGTGACTTAGAAAAGTTATCATCATCAATGGTTGATAAGATGTTAGCGTCAACGGCTGTTCGTTCTATGACAGCACGTAGTGAGCCGATTGTTGTGGTTGATAGTATTAAAAATCAAACTCGTCATCATGTTGATACCGCAGATTTAACCGCGATAATTACTGAGCGTTTACAAGATTCGGGTAAATTCAAATTTGTTGATCCTGCACGTGTAAAAGCAGTACGCCAACAGCTAAATTTCCGTGAAGATGATCGTTTTGTAAACCAAAGTACAGCCATTCAATTTGGTAATATGGTTGGTGCTCAATATATGCTTTATGGAAAGGTATCAACGGTAATGAAATCAACATCAAACGGTAAGCAAGCTTATTATAAAGTGACTATGCGCTTGATGGATCTGAAATCAGGCGCTATTGAGTGGTCTGATCAAGATCAAGTAATTCAAAGCGCAGCAACCAATAGCGCGGCTTGGTAATTACACTGCCTTAGTATCAGGTGAGGAATAGCAATATGGTTGATTATGAACATTTTGATTGTGATCTTTTAATTGCCTTACCTGATACTGAATTGATATCAGCGTCCGAACTGACGGGAGGATTGACGAATCGGTGTTGGAAACTCACTCTATTTCATCCGTCAATCAATCAGATTAAAGACTATGTTTGGCGGCCATTTTCTGCATCTGCGCAAGCATTTGGTATTGAGCGTCAACATGAATATCAATTATTGTCGATGATCGCTGATACTGAGTTAGCACCAAAGCCATTACAGTTAGTTGCTAGTGTTGAACCATCGGCAGAAAAACCGACACAACAAGTGATAGGGCTGGTGGTTGAATGGTTACCAGGCGTAGAAGCAACAACAGCATTTTCTAATCAAACATTGTGCCAACTACAAGCAAAAGTACACCAACTGCCATTACCTTGGTGGCGATTAGATGTCCATCAACGTGCAGAGCATTATTGGCAACACCTCCATACCGACCATCACACCTCGTCTCTATTCTCAATCTATCATTTCTTTCAGAGCCAGCCTTTACCCGTAGCGTTTGATGATTGTTGCTGCCATTTTGATCTGGGGCGCTATAACGTGATTGTACCGTCTACGGATGATGATTCTATCACCAGAGCCAAAATTATTGATTGGGAATATGCAGCAGCAGGGGATCCCAGTTTAGATTTGGCGATGACCATTATTGCTAATGTATTAGATATTGAACAAGCCGTTCATGACTATTGTGATTATCGTGCGCTTATCAATGACGAAACGGTATTTAATAAACAGCAGTGGTTAACGGCTGTTATCGCTTGGCTGCCATGGTGTCAGTATTTGGCATTATTATGGTATTTGGTTGGTTATGATCTCTGGCAGCAGCCTGAATATTTACAACAAGCGTTACAATTACAGCAACAACTTATTCAGTATATTAATTCGGATTAACTTATTATAGTTTGCTTGTTTTTGACCGCATAAGTAAATATGTATAAATAGCCATTGAGTTGAGATCAATATTATCTAAATGAATACATTTTTGTCGGTGAGATCATGTTTTTGTTTTGAATTTGTTAAAACAATGTCTGTATTATGGATTTAACTTGTCTATGTCGGTATAGATAGTACGTAAAATTATTACTAGATAGCGAGAGATAACAATGATTATTTATTTACATGGCTTTGACTCAACAAGTCCTGGTAATCACGATAAAGTATTGCAATTGCAGTTTATTGATTCTGATGTTCGTTTTCTAAATTACAGTACTCTTCATCCTAAGCATGATATGCAACATTTATTAAAAGAAGTGCATAAATTGCTTGAGACGAGTGATGATCCTCAGCCTTTAATTTGTGGTGTTGGTCTTGGTGGTTATTGGGCGGAACGGATTGGATTTCTTTCTGGTATTAAACAGGTAATGTTGAATCCTAATTTACATCCTGAGTCTAATATGGAGGGTAAAATAGATCGTCCAGAGGAATATGACGACATTTTGACAAAGTGTGTAACAAATTTTCGTAAAAAAAATACAGGAAAATGCCTTTGTATCCTTTCAACTCATGATGAAGTGTTAGATAATCAGCAAACAAAAAATGCGCTAGATCAATTTTATGACATAATTTGGGATAAAAATGAATCTCATAAATTTGCAAAAATCTCGCAGCATTTACAAAAAATAAAAGCGTTTAAAGCGCAGTAACAACGGAACCATTACCTCCTACAGATTACAGACGGGTCGTAGATCCGTCTGCCTACACGTGTGAATTAAAAGATATAGATACTTTTTCGCCTAGCAGTCTTTATGCTTGATTATTTACTATCAGCAGACTGCTATGCAATTCAGTCTTTGTCAGTTTTTAAAAATCATAAAATAAGAGAGGAAGCTATCTTGACACGTATAATCGTTGTGGGTGGTGGTGCTGGTGGCTTGGAATTAGCCACTAAATTAGGCCGTACATTAGGTCGTAAGCGTCGTGCTGAAGTTACATTAGTTGATCGTCGTGCTAGCCATTTATGGAAACCATTATTACATGAGGTAGCCACCGGTTCCTTAGATGCAGGCGTTGATGCGATTAGTTACCGCGCACATGCTAAAAATCATTCATTTGATTTTCAGATGGGTTCATTGCAGGATATTGATCGTGATGCAAAAACGATCACATTGGCAGCATTGTATGATAAGCAAAATGAACTGTTAGTACCTGAACGTTCGTTAGAATACGATCTTTTAGTTTTGGCACTAGGCTCGACCTCAAATGATTTCAATACTCAAGGTGTACGTGATAATTGTATTTTCCTTGATAGCCCAGAGCAGGCGCACCGTTTCCGCAGTGAAATGAATAACCAGTTCATGAAGTTACATGCCAACAAAGATCAAAAAACAGTTGATATTGCCATTGTTGGTGCGGGTGCAACGGGGGTAGAACTTTCTGCTGAGTTACACAACGCAGTTCAAGAATTACATAACTACGGTTTTAGTGATCTTGATAGTTCACGTTTAAACATTAATTTAGTGGAAGCGGGCGAACGTATTTTACCTGCATTGCCACCGCGTATCTCACAAGCTGCGCATAATGAATTAACAAAGTTAGGTGTTAATGTTCGTACCGCAACAATGGTGACTAAAGCTGATAAAACAGGCTTAACAACCAAAGATGGCGAGCATATTCCTGCGCAAATCATGGTCTGGGCGGCAGGTATTAAAGCCCCTGATTTCATGAAAGATATTGCGGGTCTTGAAACTAACCGTATTAATCAGTTAGTGGTTAAGCCAACATTAGAAACTACCCGTGATGATAATATTTATGTTATTGGTGATTTAGCATCATGTGTGCAAGAAGATGGCTCATTTGTGCCACCGCGCGCACAGGCGGCACACCAAATGGCAAGTCGTTGCTTTTCTAATATCGTGGCTAAATTATCAGATCGTGAGCAAAAGCCGTATATCTATAGCGACCATGGTTCATTAGTCTCATTAAGTCGTTTCTCTACTGTCGGTAGCTTAATGGGGAATCTGTCTAAAGGTTCGATGATGGTTGAAGGCCGTATTGCACGTATGGTTTATATTTCATTGTACAGAATGCATCAAATGGCGTTGCATGGCATGTTTAAAACCGGTTTGATTATGTTAGTAGGGCGTATTAACCGTGTGCTTCGTCCAAGCTTAAAACTGCACTAAGATTTTTTTCACGCAATAAAAAACGCCAGTATGATAAACGCTTGTTAATTGAGCGTCATACTGGCGTTGTTATTGGTGTTGATTATTTAGTTAATTTTAAATAACTCAACATCAAAAATAAGTACTGAGCCTGGTGGAATACTACCTGCACCATTATTACCGTAAGCAAGATTTGCGGGAATAAAGAAACGTACTTTTTCACCCACAACCATATGTTGTAAGCCTTCCGTCCAACCTTTAATCACTCGATTTAGTGGGAATGAAATTTTTTCACCACGATCAACTGAACTATCAAAAACAGTCCCATTAAGTAATGTACCGTGGTAATGAACAGTCACTGTATCTGTTGCTTTTGGATGTTCAGTGCCAGTGCCTTGCTGTAGTACTAAATATTGCAAACCAGAAGCGGTAGTTTGTACACCTTCTTTTAGTTTGTTTGCAGCTAGAAATTCTTGCCCAATTTTAATATTTTCTTGCGCCGCTTGTTTGTTGTTGTAAGAGCGATAAAGAAAAAATGCAACTAATGCAGCGATAACGACTGCGATAATAATTTTTGGCACCAGTGTATCCTTACTAAATAAAGTTGATTTATCTTACCATTACTCGTAAATGTGAACAGCAATCTCGTGTAAATATTTGTTGTTTAAATTATATGGGATGACGGTTTAGTGATGACAGATTTTATCTTGATTGGTATGTAAGTTATCGCCGTCAACTGTGATTTTATTACGCGATAAAAGAAAGGTAACGAGTGCATCTAATGAAAGGTCATTGAGTTTACAGGTGTGAAAGCGAACGTTGGTTCCCCAATGTTGTTCAACATACGTATGGAGTGTCTTGATTGTAAATGGTGTTGATGCATCAGCAATCAGGTTTAATATATCGTGACCATGGCGACTTTCAGTGGCATGCATAATGGGTAACTACTATCTATGAAATAAAGAATATTTAATGATAACTGACATTGGGTTGGTAAAGGTTGATGTATACCAATCTCAATACGGTTAACGCTGTTTAATATAAATCTTGTGGTATGAGTGAATACACATAGCCATTGATGGGTTTATTTTGATAAAAAATACGGTTTCTCGCTTCGCATTCAAAAACGGCATTACAAGCGAGTGCTGTTTTCTGACTGGCATAATTATCAATATGGGTAATAATTTCTAGTCGAGTAAAACCTAACATTTGAAAAGCAAATTGAATAATAGCGAGACTGGCTTCAGTCGCTATGCCTTGCCGATGATAACTGTGGGTGATCCAATAGCCAAGATTCGCGGAATTAAATAACGGCACAATAGCACTAAGAGAAACTGCACCCACAAACTCATCGTTGAATCGATCAAAAATAGCTAATTCATAACTATAATCATGCTGCCAACTTAAACGGCTTGCTTCGATCCATTCGTGAGCTTGTTGTTGATCAAAATCGGCATCACACCATTCTAACCAAGGTTGAAGTTGTTCTCTTGATTGGGTGACAGCTTCAAGAAAAGCGTTTAAATCTACAGTCTTAAAAGGACGTAAGATAAGTCGAGGCGTGGTAAGTTCAAAGTCAATTTTCATGATAATTCTTGTCTATGACGTGGTTGTGATAATAACGATAAGAAAGAAACAGCCCTAGACGTTATGTCTAGGGCGGGGTGATATTAAATCATATTTTCGCGAAATTGATTAAGCAGATCTTCAATAAATTTAATTCTTTTCTTACGATCTGTCTCACTTGCCATTATTTTTAACTTTGTAGGCCCTTCCATTCTGAAGTTATGGGGTTGTGTTTGCAGTAAACCAACCAAGAAATGAGGGTTAATAGCGGCATCTTGTTTAAATTCAAGGTAACCCCCTTTTTCATTACTCTCCACTTTCTTAACCCCAATGATAGCCGCTTTTAGTTTAAGACTATTAACGGTAATTAGGTTAATAGCTGCATCAGGTAAAAGACCAAATCTATCGATTAATTCAACTTTAATCTCGTTGAGTTCATTATCATCTTTTGCGCTAGCGATACGCTTATAAAGTGATAAACGGATATTAATATCAGGAATATAATCGTCGGGTAGTAATGCTGGAATACGCATTTCCACTTCAGCTTGTTGCTTGAGCAAGTCATCAAGTGTTGGCTCTTTACCTTCACGTAATGACTCTACTGCTTGTTCTAGCATCTCCATAAAGAGGCTAAAACCAACCGATTGAATTTGCCCACTTTGCTCATCACCGAGGAGTTCACCTGCACCACGAATTTCTAAATCATGGGTAGCAAGTGTGAAGCCCGCACCAAGATCTTCAAGTGACGCAATGGCTTCTAAACGTTTAACCGCATCTTTAGTCATACGTTTTGGGTGTGGCGTTAGTAAATACGCATAGGCTTGGTGGTGGGAGCGACCGACACGACCACGTAATTGGTGTAATTGCGCTAAGCCAAGATTATCCGCACGATCCATGATGATGGTATTTGCGGTTGGCACATCAATACCTGTTTCAATAATGGTGGTACAAACCAATACATTAAAACGTTGATGGTAAAAATCACCCATGATCCGTTCAAGTTCACGTTCACGCATTTGACCATGAGCAAAGGTGACCCGAGCTTCAGGAATTAACTTAGCTAAATCTTCGGTAGTTTTTTCAATACTATCGACTTCGTTATGCAAGAAGTAAACTTGGCCACCACGGCTAATTTCACGCAATATTGCTTCGCGAATAATATTTTCATCACCTTGACGAACAAAGGTTTTAATCGCTAAACGACGTGCTGGTGGTGTAGCAATAATTGATAAATCACGCATGCCGCTCATCGCCATATTTAATGTACGGGGAATCGGGGTTGCGGTTAGTGTTAAAATATCAACATCAGCACGAATGGCTTTGATTTTTTCTTTCTGGCGTACACCAAAGCGGTGTTCTTCATCGACCACCAGTAATCCAAGATCATGGTAGTTAACGCTGCTATTGAGCAGTTTGTGAGTGCCAATAAGAATGTCAATCTTACCTTCTTCAACATCCGCTAGAATTTGTTTTTGTTCTTTGGCTGTTTTAAAGCGCGATAATACTTCAACGCGAACGGGTGTATTGGCAAAACGGTCACGGAAATTTTCGAAATGCTGTTGTGCCAATAATGTTGTTGGTACTAAGATAGTGACTTGCTTGTTGTTATCTACTGCAACAAAGGCAGCACGCATTGCGACTTCTGTTTTACCAAAGCCTACGTCACCACAAACAAGACGATCCATGGCTTTCGGTTGGCACATGTCAGATAAGACGGCATTAATCGCCAACGCTTGATCATAAGTTTCTTCATACGGGAAACTGGTACAGAAATCTGCATAGCTTTCACGATCAAGTTTGAACTTAAAGCCCGGTTTTAGCTCTCGCATGGCGTAAACTTCAAGTAACTCAGCTGCTACATCACGGACTTTTTCCGCCGCTTTACGACGTGCTTTAACCCACGCTTCACCACCCAACTTATGAATTGGTGCACTATCTTCAGCACCACCAGAGTAACGGCTGATTAAGTGCAGAGAGGCAACGGGTACATACAGTTTTGCACCACCTTGATATTCAAGAGTGACATACTCTGTTTTTATTCCACCTGCTTCTAGGGTTTGTAAGCCTTGATAACGCCCGATACCGTGATCGATATGAACTACCGGCTGACCCACTTGTAATTCAGCAAGGTTACGAATAATGGTATCAGCATTAACGGTGGTTTTTTTATCATTGCGGCGGCGCTGTTGAATACGTTCACCAAGCAAATCACTTTCACAAATAAAAGCGACTGCGGGTTTTTCAAGAATAAAACCATTTTCAGCTGCGCCAATAACAAGACAATGTTTGGCTTTATCAGCCATTGCCGCGCTAAGGTTATCAAATACAATTGGGCGTAGTTTTATGCGCGCTAATAGATCAAATAAGGCTTCACGACGACCTTCAGAAGCAACGGAGAAGATGATCTTGCCTTTAAATTGCTCAGTGAAGTGACGTAATTCTGTGAATGGCTCTTTGAGTTGATGGTTAATCGTTATAGCTGGAACGGGCGTTAAAGCAGGGTTATAGCGACCCACTTTTTCAGCGTCAATAGCTTCGCGTTGTATTCTTACGCGAGGCAGTTGTTTAAAGCCAGTAAACATTTCATCTTTAGTTAGCCATAATTCTTTAGGTGCAAGTAATGGCCGTAGCGGATCAACGCGACGTTGATCATAACGGTGCTCAGCATCGTGTAAGAATGTGTCTACAGCGGGTTCTAAATCACCTAATGTCACTAATAGCGTATTAGTCGGTAAATAATCGAATAAAGTCTCGGTATGATCAAAAAATAGCGGCTGCCAATATTCGATACCTGTTGGCCAGATTTTTTTACTGACTTGTTGATAGATAGATTCTGGCTCGCGACGGGCTTCAAATCGTTCACGCCAACGCATACGGAAGTTTTCTATTGCTAACTCATCGGTTGGAAACTCATGCGCAGGCAGTAGATCAATGGTGGTGATTTCTGCGGTTGAACGCTGATTTTCAGGATCAAATTGACGAATAGAATCCACTTCATCATCAAAGAAATCAATCCGGTATGGTGCATTACTTCCCATTGGAAAAAGATCAACTAATGAACCACGGCTCGCGTATTCACCGTGCTCCATCACTTGGTCAACGTGACGATAACCTGATGCTTCTAGCTGTAATCGTAGCTTTTCAAGTGAGATACGATCGTCTTTTTTGACGATTAACGCATGTTGATGAATAAACTCTTGCGGTGTTAATCGCTGTAGTAAGGTACTGATTGGGACTAAAATAATGCCATTTTTCTGCGTTGGCATTTTATATAAACGAGCCAGACGTTCAGAGATAATATCTTGATGTGGCGAGAAATTATCATACGGTAGTGTTTCCCAATCAGGAAAAACATGGACATCAAGATCACAAAATTGGCTGATCTCTGGCTGTAGTTTTAGCGCAGTTTGCGTATCCGCGACAACGGCAAGTATAGGACCATTATGTTTAGTGGCTATTTCTGCTAATGACAATGCCAACGCAGAACCAGATAAATTACCGATGTAGCGATTATCCCCAGATTTTTT
Source organism: Photobacterium carnosum (assembly GCF_002849605.1). Lineage (GTDB taxonomy): Bacteria > Pseudomonadota > Gammaproteobacteria > Enterobacterales > Vibrionaceae > Photobacterium > Photobacterium carnosum. Next base: position 149,964 of record NZ_NPIB01000001.1, on the reverse strand, counting down.
TGGTAAGGGGATTGAGAGTAATGTTTTATTCGTCATTGTTATTATTCATGTTTCGTTGTTGGGCCCGCTGACGTAAAAGCTTTTGTTGGCAATGCAGTGCGGCACGGATTAATAAATCACGATCTTCTTCTAACAGTCGCGTGTAGTGCAACTGAATTAAAAAACGATCATCTGAAACGGAGCAATTAATCACCTCAGCATAACAATAAATGGCAGCGGCGGGGTGATCTAAAAATAGTTTAACGGTAGTATTTTGCCCAATCGTAAAATGATGTGGACTATAAAAGCTTAGATTACTGGCACCAAAGGTTTCGGTAATATAACGATAATTAGCATTATCTTGTTGAGATAACACGTAAGATAGCAGCAGGTTTATTTTACTATTTTGAGCACCAAGATAGTCGATCAACGCTTTACTATCTTCTTTACCAAAGCCGTTTAATAGCCGTTCTGCATTTTCTTCGAGCGTGTTACATTCGCGGGCTATACGAAATAGCGTTGGTATTTCAGCACTAAAAGTTTCGGCATTAGGGAGCGGCTTGCCATCAGCTAATGGCTCGACATTGATTGTTAGTCCTAAGTGAACTGAAAAGTATTCATCTTGTCTCATTGCTTACTCACTGCCAGTTAATTGTCATCGAGTGTGTCATTATATTAATTATGTAACCAAGGCTAATATCGGTGACATTAGTGCTGATTATTACTTAGAGCGTACTTACGAGCAAGTGATCTCAGTAAAGTGGGTATCTTTTACCCTCTGTTTTTACATTACATTTACTTAGCTAGATGGTAAACAGTGCCGTTAACGCGTATTCTTGAGCTATCAAATAAAGGAGTGGTTTTTTAAGCCTATGTTTCATCCTGTATCTTTTTTTATTGGTTTACGCTACTTACGTGGGCGTTCTGGTGATCGCTTTAGTCGCTTTGTTTCTTACATGTCAACTGCAGGCATCACAGTGGGGGTGATGGCTTTAATTACAGTAATGTCGGTTATGAATGGTTTTGAACAACAACTCAAAGATCGAATTTTAGGAGTGTTACCACAAGCTATTGTCACCAATGCTGATGGTCGCGTTCCACTCTCGGAGCATGTGCCGAAAGTATTAAAACAATTACCGCATGTAACAAAAGTGACCGCAATAACACGTGGTGAAACCATCATTCAGAGTGCCAACTCATTAGCTGCCGGTATGATGATTGGTATTGAACCTAATCAATATGATCCTATTGCCGATCACCTTATGGTTGGTTCATTAAAAGATCTTCAACCGAGTAGTTTTAACGTTATTATTGGTCAAGCACTTGCCGTTGAATTAGACGTTCAACCCGGTGATAAAATTCGATTAATGGTGACTAGTGCGAGCCAATTTACACCATTAGGACGCTTACCAAGCCAGCGTAATTTCACTGTGTCTGGTATTTATGATACAGGCTCTGATGTTGATAAGCAGTTGGTGTTCACTAATATTTCTGATGCGGGGCGATTATTGCATTATAAATTGGATCAAATGTCGGGCTGGCGTTTGTATCTGAATGATCCTTTTGCAGTGACAGAATTAGCAAAAATACCCTTGCCTAACGATTGGAAATGGTCAGATTGGCGTGAACAGCGCGGTGAGTTATTCCAAGCGGTTAAAATGGAAAAAAATATGATGGGGCTGATGTTGGGGCTTATCATTGGAGTTGCTGCGTTTAATATTATTTCAGCGTTAATAATGGTTGTAATGGAGAAGCAAGCTGAAGTCGCCATTCTGAAAACACAAGGGATGACTCATCGACAGGTATTGATGTTATTTATGGTACAAGGTTCAAGTAGTGGTGTCATTGGTGCTCTGTTGGGTGGTGTTTTTGGCGTGATAATCTCTTACTACCTAAATCCAATCATGGCATTTTTAGGGGTCAATCTTGCGGTTATTGGTGGTTCTCTTCCTGTTGACTTTGAACCAATGCAAATTTTGGCTGTTATTGTTGGCGCTATTATATTGAGCTTATTAGCGACTATTTTTCCATCTTATCGTGCGGCAGCTGTCCGTCCTGCTGAGGCTCTTCGTTATGAATAATCCATTATTATCTTGTAGTCAATTATGTAAAACCTATCAAGAGGGTCAGTTACAAACTGAAGTATTGAAACAGGTTAATATTGATATCGCTGATCATGAGTTGGTGGCTATTGTTGGTTCTTCTGGCTCAGGTAAAAGCACGTTATTACATATTCTTGGTTCGCTAGATGAACCTACTAACGGTGAAGTGTTTTTTAAAGGTCAGCGCTTAGATACCTTAAGTTCAAATAAACAGGCTAAAATTCGTAATCAAGATATTGGTTTTGTATATCAATTCCATCATTTGTTAGCGGACTTTACAGCGACTGAAAATGTAGCCATGCCGTTATTGATTGGCGGGGTTGCTATTAGTGAAGCCCGTACTCGTGCACAAGATATGCTAGATATGGTGGGGTTGAGTCATCGTCTTGAACATCGTCCATCCGAATTGAGTGGGGGGGAACGTCAACGGGTTGCCATTGCTCGTGCTTTAGTGAATAACCCTGCGATTGTATTGGCAGATGAACCGACGGGTAATTTAGATCATCAAACAGCGTTAGATATTTATGATCTAATGCGTAAGCTTAATACTGAATCAGGTACGGCATTTTTAGTGGTTACCCATGATACGCAATTAGCATCAAAACTTGATCGTTGTATGTATATGCAAGATGGTATTTTAGCTGAGATTAAGGAGAAGTAATGTTTCGTCCGTTATCTCTCTATATAGGTAGTCGTTTTAATCGTTCTAAAAAACGAAATCGAATGGTGTCATTTATCTCTTTATCATCAATGCTTGGAATTGCTGTGGGTGTTGCAGTGATCATCATTGGTTTGTCGGCGATGAATGGTTTTGAGCGTGAATTACAAACACGGGTACTGTCTGTTATTCCTCAAGGTGAACTACAAGCCGTACAACCACCATTAAATAATTGGAAACCGTTATTAAAGCAAGTAGAACTGCATCCACATATTACTGCCGCCGCGCCTTATGTTGAATTTACAGCCTTGCTTGAAAGAGGCTCTAAACTTAAAGCAGTTGCTGTACGTGGTGTCGATCCAAAAGAACAATTAAAAGTTAGTGAGCTACCTCGTTATGTTAAAGATAATGCTTGGTCGCGATTTACAGCGGGTAAGCGTGAAGTTATTTTAGGTCAAGGTGTGGCAACTAAGCTTAAATTGAAGGTTGGCGATTGGATCACCGCAATGATTCCAAATACTGATCCTCAAATGAAGTTACGTGCCCCAAAACGTATTCGATTACAGGTTGTTGGTTTGCTGGCCCTAGGTGGACAAATTGATCACAGCTTAGCCATTGTGCCGTTACAAGATGCTCAACAATATTTAGATATGGGACAAGGTGTCTCAGGTATTGAAATGAATGTTGATAATGTGCTTAACGCCCAACAAATCGTAAAAGAAGTGGGTGATACACTACCCGTTTATGTTTATCTAAAAAGCTGGACCCAAAAATACGGCTATTTATACCGTGATATTCAAATGGTTCGTACCATTATGTATTTGGTGATGGTACTCGTGATTGGTGTGGCTTGTTTTAATATTGTTTCTACATTGATGATGGCGGTGAAGGATCGTGCCGCTGATATTGCAATATTACGTACCATGGGGGCAACTGATCGACTGATTAAATCTATCTTTGTCTGGCATGGGGTATTGTCGGGTGTATTGGGTAGTATTATTGGTTCATTATTTGGGTCATTAATTGCTATTAATCTAACGCATATTGTTAGAGTGATAGAAAAAATCATCGGGCATCGTTTTTTATCTGGAGATATCTATTTTGTTGACTTTCTTCCAACGCAATTAGCATGGCAGGATGTGGCGATTGTTACGACCACTGCAATTGTATTGAGTTTGATTGCCACTTGGTATCCAGCGACACGAGCAAGTCGATTACACCCGGCACGAGTATTGAGTGCTAAGTAATAACTTATATAATTTACAGCTGTTATGTTAGTTGAAAAGCGGAGTACGAGACTCCGCTTTTTTATTTGTTGGTTAAGTAAATAGCCTTAATAGTCAAAAAAAAGCGGTGTTTAACGCATTATTAGAGATAAGTTCATTTTTAGTCTGTAAATAAAGATAAAATGCGTAATAAATAAACTCACAAATAGAGTGCAATACGTCCTATTTGATTACAAATTAGCCTTAAATGTGATATTTATAAGTGTTGCTGGGCTCTTTTTTTTTATTTTCTTAATTTTTTTTTATTTTTTTAGTGATGATTTTTTATAAAAAAAGAAATACATGTCAGTATTGATGCTGCTTGATGTTTATCTGAAATTTCTAATCGTAATTTATATGACATATAAATTACGAACACTGTTCTTTTTTTTGTGAATTTATATTGTTTAATTTAACAGTGTCATATTTACATGATAATTTGTCGCTACTTAAAAACAAATCGGTTTTAGTCGTCGTTAGATCAAATTTATCCTGTATCGAATATGACTGTTATTCTATAATCGATAAGACTGTCATTCTATAAATAGACAGCGATTTGTTAATAAATAAAACAATTAGGAATTAAAATGAAAAAGAATGCACTAGGTTTATTAGTAGCTTTTGCTGTAATGGCTCCTGTTGCTGCACAAGCAGCTGTTCAACTTCCAGCTGGTACACAAGAAATTGGTATTCAAGGTAACGCTAAACTAGGTAGTGGTTGGGATCTGAACTTAAACGGTTCTTACGGTACATTTATTAAAGACAACTGGGAGCTAGGTGGTACTGCTTCTGTTGCAGCTAAAGACGAAAATGATGCAGTTAGTGGTAAACTAGGTGTATTCACTGAATACAACTTTGTTAACACTACTAACTGGGTACCTTATGTTGGTGCAGCAACTGAGCTTGCAGCTCTAAACTACAACAACAAAGATGGTGCTAATTCTGATTTAGGTCAAAGTGGTGATTCTTGGGCACTAAACCTTAAATTAGCGGCTGGTGTTAAGTACTTCATCAACCCTAATGTTGCACTAAGTGCAGAAGTTAACTACAACATCGCAACTGACGATATTGAGTTCTCAAGTGGTAAAGCGAAAGACAGCCTAACTAACATCGTATTCGGTACTCGCTTCTACTTCTAAGTTTTAGCCCGAATATTGACAATAAAAAACCCGCTAAATTTAGCGGGTTTTTTTATAGCTATTGATTTGTAAATCGGTTTTGTAACTTGATTTTGTAAAGAGAGATTAAGCGATATTATTTTTTTTAATACGCTTAATTAGCCAACTACTAAACAGACTAATAATTGCAATACTCAAGGTAATAAACGGTGCCACCATTAATATCATGGTTGTTATGCGAGCGATATTTTCAGGTAATAGCGTTAATAAATACCCTAATCCTGTTAGTAATAAGATCCAAGCAGTAGCACTTAACCAAGCAAAACGGAAAAAATGTGCTTGGTTTTTGATTCTAAAGCCCATAACTAAAGGCAGTAAAGAACGTACAACGGGTATAAATCGTGCGGCAAATAAAGCCACAACACCATGTCGAATTAATAGTTTATCTACTGTTTGCATTCGATGAGGCGGAACCATCTCGACCCATTGTTTCACTTTAGGTAAATGATCTAGCCAGCGGCCTTGTAAATAAGCTAGCCAGCTACCGATAGCTGAAGCCATAATTAATAAAAATACGATTAATTTAAAATCAATGATACCCATAGCACCTAATGTACCCGATAAAATAACAATGCTGTCGCAAGGTAATGGTGCGGCGGGTAAAAATGCGCTTTCTAACCAAATAACAAAGGTGACACAAAAATAGATCATTACAATACTTTCAGGGTTTTGTAATGCTGCAAAATCTTGTTGCCATAGCGCTGAAAAAATAGATACAAATGAATCAAGCATCTATGTAGTCCTTGTAGTCAGAGTCATAATTAAAGTAAATGTCGTGGAAATTGAGTAACAGTAATTGCCGACGACTATGGGTAAAACGGTATTGAAAGTTAGCAAGAATAAGATGTGAATACCGTTGATATTTAGAATAATGACTTGTTATTTGGTGGGCTTGTCTAGTGACATTGTTATCACAATATAGAGCTGGAACAAATTTCTTCTTGTCTATTTTTGATAGTTGTCGTGTTTTATGATTATTATTGGATAAAATTACGACATTATCGTGCCAGTTTTTTTCATTATTTATAATGTTAAATTCTGATGCTTGATGAGAGTCGTATTGATACCACGGTGTAGGCACTGCCATAGTTGTTATGCTTACTAGTAAAGCGTTTAGCAGTAAGCTAAATAGAGTAAGATAACTCATCAACAGTATCGCCTAAGTATCAAAAATACACTTTTACTTAAAATTATAATCAAAGGCAATGTTTTTATAATATTTTGTAATGAAAATGTTTTTTTAATTCTATTTTTTACCTATTACTTTATGATCTATAAAGAAAAAGCCTCAGTAGTTAACTGAAGCTTTAATTATGATTGTGTGCTGAGTGTGTTTATTTTAGGAGTGCTTTTTTCATTTGTGAACCAATGAAAATAAAGCTAATACCTTCAAAAATTAAAGAAACACCCACAAAGATGCCCAATAGTGACATTGAGAATTCAGGGTTATGCATTAGATTAAAGAAATAGATACCAATGATTGTTGATAATAAACCACTGAAAACAATCCAACGCCAGCCAGCAAGGTGCTCTCGGCTGCTAAAACCAAACATCATTCGTGTAATACCATTAAATACCATAGTGGCGATCATAAGAACGGTAATGGTAACTAAGCCAATGAATGGCTGTCCTAGAATGAATAAGCCGCCAAGAAGATAAAATAGCGCACTGATGACATACCAAATTTTAGTTTTCCATTGTGGAATACTAAAGGTGTGGTAAACCTGTACTAAACCTATGACTAAGAAGATCACGCCAATAATTGTTGTGATTGTCATGCCTGCTGCAACGGGCAAGCTAATTGCAAAAATACCGGCTAAAGCAACAATAACCCCAACGACAACAAACCACTTCCAACCTTTTGTGAGTAAATTCTTTACTGGATTTTCCATTTTATTTCCCTTTAATTAAAATATTAATGCTTATCAGCTGGCAATAAGTTACTGCTATTTAAGGCTGTATTCTATTTTTAAATAGTAGACTGAACAATAACAATTACTAGGAATTAAGTGCAACTAATTAGCAATATAAGTTTTTGATGCCGTTATAAGAAAAATAAATGTGCGTTAGATCGAGTAATTGTGAAAAATTGACTATCTAGAAAGTGAAATGATGGAGGTAGTTTCTCAAAGAAAGGGGAGTTAACAATAAAACTCCGCAATTACAGAGTTTTATTGTTATAACAAAATTACAGTTAACGTGTTTTTGGAATCCGAAATTTACGGCGATTCCAACTACGTACGACTGAATAGCGCCATAGCCATCGAATACCAAAATAGCCAATAGATGCACTTAGAACACTGCAAATAAAGCAACCTAATAAGAACGGTGGGCCAATTTGGCTCATTTGATTTAAAAGGAAATCCCATGTTAACTCAAAATGAAAGCCAACATCAGGACTATGCAGTACCCAGGCACCTAGCTTATAAGCGCCATAAAAAAGTACGGGCATCGTGACGGGATTACTGACCCATACGAGTGCGACGGATAAAGGTAAGTTCACGCCAAACATAATAGCGAGACCAGCAGCCATCAACATTTGACTTGGAAGAGGGACAAAAGCCATGAATAACCCAACAGCAAAAGCACCAGACGCAGAGCGACGGTTTAGACACCATAGATTAGGGTTATAAAGTACATTGCCAAATATTTTTAACGCTTTTTGGCGTTTAATGACTTCATGGCTAGGCAGAAATTTTTTAATGAAATGTCTTGGCATAATATTTTTTTTTGACTGGCTAAAGCCATATGGTTCAAATATTTATAGCAAGCATAAGCGGTTATCTGTCGTTACATCTCTTTAACACGTTGCCACCGTATGGGTATTTACTATTAATAATAGTCGTTGGTGTCATTGTGTTTATGGTGTATCGAAGTGTTATTTTTATTTGCTTTTCACTTGCTATATTCTGGGCTGTTTTTGATGCTAATCAATATATTAACAATATTGATAGTATTCCAATAAACAGCTCTAATACTATCATAGATGTAAGCATTAGTACGCTTTTTAATGAAAATATACCCACGGAGTATTTTGAAGTAAAGGTGCTAAATTTACATTCACCTAATGTTGATTTTGTATTGCCATTACGTCTGATGGTTTTTTGGAAAGATGCACCAAGATTAAAACAAGGACAAATATGGCGCTTGCCTGTTAGGTTGAGTCGTATTGTTGGGCGTGTTAATCAAGCGGGTTTCGATCGTGAGCGATACGCATTAAGCCGCAGTATTCATGGTCGCGCAGTTGTTATCAATGCTAATGGATTACCGACGCGATTGTCATCTTCAATATCATTTCGCCAGCAATGGTTAGATAACGTAACCCCCTTACTAAAAAATACTCGTCATCAAAGTTATTTAACGGCTTTAACCTTTGGATTAAGAGAAGGGCTTGAAGCGCAGGACTGGATTGATTTACGTGATAGTGGGTTGGCGCATTTATTAGCCATTTCAGGATTGCATATTGGGTTGGCGATGCTTATCGGGTGGTGGATAGGTTATTTATTACGATTATGTTTACCGCAAACGGGTTATTGGTTATGGCTACCTTTGCTGTGCGGGCTGTTATTTGCTTTTGGATACGCATGGCTTGCAGGATTTAGCTTACCGACAATTCGTGCGTTATTAATGTGCTTAATCGTGGGTGTTTTACGCATTACTGCAATTAATTGGCGACCTTGGCAAATATTATTAGTCACGTTAGGTTTGTGTTTGTCATGGGATCCTTTTGTGAGTTACAGCGCAGGATTCTGGCTGTCATTTGGTGCGGTTATTATTTTCTTAATTATGTTTATTATTGAAAATTCACCGACAATGACAACATTGTCTTGGCAACAACGATGGTATCAACGCATAAAGTCTTTATTTAAGGTTCAGGGATATTTATTGTTATTAATGTTGCCCATTCAATGGTGGTGGTTTGGTGGTGTTTCTCTTGCGGCACCATTAACTAATTTAATTGCGGTTCCTTGGCTTAGTTTTATTACCGTACCTTTAGTCTTGATTGGTGTGATAACCGTAGGGTGGCCGTGGTTATCATCATTGTTTTGGTTATTGGCTGATTTTTCATTAACACCCATTTTAAACGTTGCGGCATGGAGTAATGGTGCATGGATGATGTTATCGGCTTCAATAACGCCACTGTTAGTGATGATTGCGGTAATGATTGTTGTATGGCCATTATTACCATTGAAGTATTTTCGTTGGTTTTACTTCAGTATTATTTTTATTGCATGCAGTGGGTGGTGGGAGAATAGAAAGAGTGATCAATCACAATGGACGATGAAGATATTAGATGTCGGTCATGGATTAGCTATTTTAATAGAAAAACAGCAGCGGGTATTTATTTATGATACGGGTAATGCTTGGGAGGGAAAAAGTATTGCACAATCAATTATTGAACCGATATTAGCTTATAAAGGAATATCAGCTGTTGATGGGCTTGTTTTAAGTCATTCTGATAATGATCATGCTGGAGGCAGTGATTATCTTATACAGCGTTATCAACCTCTAGAAAAATACAGTAGTGATCAACGTGATGGCTTTTTAGCCTGTGTTATGGGACAAAAATGGCAATGGCAGGGACTTGAATTCTCAGTTAAATGGCCGCCAGCTACCACAGATCGAGCAACAAACTCAGATTCTTGTGTTATTCATATTCAACCAGTGGATGGCAGCGGTCCAAGTGTATTATTAACCGGAGATATTGATGCTAAGTCTGAGTTAGTTATGTTAACGCAGGTGCAAGATTGGCAAGCCGATATTATCGTAGTGCCACATCACGGTAGCAGCACTTCTTCAACACAAACTTTACTTGATGCAGTCAAACCATCATTAGCCGTTGTATCAATTGGGCATTTCAATCCATGGGGTTTACCGTCAATGATGATAAAAAAACGGTATCAAGCTAATAATGTAAATTGGATTAGTACCCAAGATAGTGGTCAAGTATCTATAATCATGAGCCCAAATAACTACAGCGTTAAACAACAACGTTATCATTACTCTCAAGCATGGTATCGGCCACAATGGTTAGCTAAAGAATAAAATAATGAATATTAATGGTATTTAGTGTCGTTTTTATGAGCATAAAAAGTAGTTTAAGAGAAAAGGATTGTGGACAAATTTGGTTGATAGCAATCTTAAGGGTAGAATAGGAAGATTGTATTTCATCAAAATTGGCATTCATGACGCAATTAACAGAAAAATCAACCAAAGATACTTATAAAAGACTGTGGCCTTATATCAAGAGCTATAAAGCAGGCATTATTGTTGCTGTTATTGCACTGATCATTAATGCGGCGGGTGATACCTTAATGTTATCAATGATCAAACCGTTACTTGATAAAAGTTTTGGTGGTTTTGATAACATAGATTCAGGCTTTCTTGCCATGATGCCCATCTATCTGGTTGGCTTAATGATCATGCGTGGTGCAAGTGGTTTTGTGTCAACTTATTGTTTATCATGGGTTTCTGGTAATGTTGTAATGAGCCTGCGTCGGCGGTTATTTCAACATTTCATGAAAATGCCAGTAGCATTTTTTGATAAAGAAGCGTCAGGTGCATTATTATCACGTATTACTTATGACTCTGAACAGGTTGCCTCTGCGACGAGTGGTGCATTAGTCAGTATTGTTCGTGAAGGTGCTTCGATCATTGGTTTAATGGTATTGATGTTTTGGAATAGCTGGCAGTTATCCGCTATTTTGATTGTTATCGCCCCTGTTGTTGCTATCAGCATTGGCATTGTTTCAAAACGTTTCCGTAAGATCTCACGTAATATGCAAGATGCAATGGGTTCTGTTACCTCATCAGCTGAGCAAATGCTAAAAGGTCATAAAGTCGTATTAAGTTACGGCGGGCAGCAGGTTGAAAAAGAACGTTTTGATTATGTAAGTAATTTAATGCGTCGCCAATCCATGAAATTGGTCTCTGCACAGGCGATTGCTAACCCTATTATCCAACTTATTGCTTCTTCAGCATTGGTTGTGGTGTTAATTCTTGCTAATACACCATCATTACGTGATTCATTAACGCCGGGTACTTTTGCTGTCGTATTTGGTGCAATGTTTGGCTTAATGCGTCCACTTAAATCATTAACGAATGTTACCTCTCAATTTCAACGTGGTATGGCTGCTTGTCATACATTGTTTGATTTAATGGATTTAGATACAGAAAAAGATCATGGTAAGCATGAAGTTGAACGCGTAAAAGGTGATGTATCAGTAAAAGATGTTACTTTTACTTACCCAACGAAAGATACACCTGCGTTACGTAATGTAAGCTTTGAACTTCCTGCGGGTAAAACCATTGCTCTTGTTGGGCGCTCAGGGTCAGGTAAAAGTACTATTGCTAACTTATTGACGCGTTTTTACGATATCGATTCGGGCGATCTACATTTAGATAATATTGATATTCAAGATTACACCTTGTCAAATTTACGTTCCCAAGTTGCGGTAGTATCGCAAAGTGTTCATTTGTTTAATGACACGATTGCAAATAATATTGCTTACGCAGGTGGTGATGCTTATACCCGTGCTGATATTGAACGTGTCGCTGAGCTTGCTTATGCAATGGACTTTATTAAAAACATGGAGCATGGGCTTGATACTATTATTGGCGAAAATGGTGTGAGTTTATCGGGTGGTCAACGCCAGCGTCTTGCTATTGCTCGTGCGTTATTACGTAATGCGCCAGTGTTAGTGCTCGATGAAGCGACGTCTGCTTTGGATACTGAGTCAGAACGTGCAATTCAACAGGCACTGGATGAGCTGCAAAAAGATCGTACTGTTTTAGTTATTGCTCACCGCCTATCAACGATTGAAAAAGCGGATCAAATTTTAGTGGTCGATGATGGTGAAATCATTGAACGTGGCACACATGGCGAATTAATTAGCCTAAATGGTGCCTATGCGCAACTTCATCGTATTCAATTTGGTGATTAATTGTGGCAGCTATTATTGAGGCTCTGTGGTATCAATCTGCGCTTAAAGGTAAAGCGAGAATTGCTTATTTACTGTTGTGGCCATTATTGTGGCCCCTCAGTCAACTGTTTGGCATGATTAGTCGTCGTAAGCGGCAGCAGTATGTTAACGGTAAAAAAGTAGCATATCGAGCGCCAGTACCCGTGGTTATTGTTGGTAATATTACTGCTGGTGGTAATGGTAAAACACCTGTCGTGATCTGGTTGGTAGAGCAACTCTTAGCGCAAGGATTAAAACCTGGTGTCGTTTCACGTGGTTATGGTGGTAAAGCGCCGTATTATCCGTATTTTGTCGAGAGTGATACCAGTACTGATCTTGCTGGTGATGAACCAGTATTGATTCGTCGTAGAACTGGCGTGCCTGTTGCGGTTGCCCCGGTTCGAAGCGAGGCAGTAAAACTGCTATTGAAGCATGATATTGATGTCATCATTACTGATGATGGTTTACAGCACTATGCTCTTGAGCGCGATCTTGAATTAGTCGTTATTGATGGTAAACGTCGATTTGGTAATCAGCAATTATTGCCATTAGGCCCGTTACGAGAATCATGTCAGCGTTTAAATGATGTTGATTTCCTTATTTGTAATGGTGGCATCGCTCACGCTAATGAAGCGACAATGCATTTATCACCATCAGAATTAATTAATATTAAAACCGGTGCCCGTTGTGCGGCTACATCGTTAGCGTCGGTCATTGCAATGGCGGGTATTGGTCATCCCCCACGATTTTTTGCGACATTAGATACGTTAGGAGTAAAGCCTGTTGTATGTCAGCCTTTTGCTGATCATCAAGCATTTACTCATCAAACATTATTAGAGTTAGCCCAACAAGGGCAACATTTAGTCATGACTGAAAAAGATGCGGTAAAGTGTTACCCATTCGCTGAGGATAATTGGTGGTATCTGCCTGTTGATGCAGTTATCTCTGAGCCACAAGCATCAGCCATAATTAAACAGATTATAGAGGTTAAGGAAAAGTATGGATCACCGTCTGCTTGAAATCGTTGCTTGCCCTGTATGTAAAGGCAAATTGAATTTCGATAAAGAAAATAATGAATTAGTGTGTAAGTTTGATCGTCTTGCTTATCCTATCGATGATGGTATTCCTGTTCTACTTGATTCAGAAGCGCGTACATTAAGTTCTGATGAGGTTAAGTAATGGCCTTTACTGTTATTATTCCTGCTCGTTATCAATCAACACGTTTACCTGGTAAACCGTTAGCTGATATTGCAGGTAAACCGATGGTGCAATGGGTTTACGAACAAGCATGTAAATCTGGTGCCGATCAGGTCATTGTTGCGACTGATGATCAACGTATTGTCGATGTGGTACATAGTTTTGGTGGTGAGGTATGTTTAACCCGAACTGATCATCAATCAGGTACCGAGCGTTTGGCTGAGGTGGTTGCTAAATATCAACTTGCAGATGATCATATTGTGGTGAATGTGCAAGGTGATGAGCCGCTCATTCCAGATACAATTATTCGTCAAGTTGCAGATAATATTGCGAATTTCAATGCACCAATGGCAACATTAGCGGTAGAGATTGATCTTCATGATGAAATCTTTAATCCTAACGCAGTAAAAGTGGTGACGGATAAAGACGGTTACGCATTGTATTTTAGTCGCGCTGCTATTCCTTGGGATCGTGATAATTTTGCTAAGCAACCGCGGATTGTTCATCATAATATACTGCGTCATATTGGAATTTACGCTTATCGTGCAGGGTTTATTAATACCTACATTAATTGGCAGCCAAGCCCACTAGAACAGATTGAATCATTAGAGCAACTTCGCGTGCTTTGGTATGGTGAAAAAATTCATGTTGATGTTGCTATTGATGCACCGCCAGCAGGGGTTGATACATTAGAAGATTTAGAAAAGGTACGTCAATTAGTGAGTTAACAGAAATAGTTAGTTCGCAAAAAGAATATTATTGGCATAAAAAAACCGAGTATTATTTACTCGGTTTTTTGTTTCTAAATAAAGCCAATATTGGATTATTCAGCAATTTTTACACGGATACGGCTTTTATCAACCATCATTTCATGAAGAGCTTTCATTGCGCGAGTCGCTTGCTCATCATCAGCCATTTCAACAAATGCAAATCCTTTTGATTTACCTGTTTTTTCGTCTAATACAAGATTACACGCACTAATTTTGCCAAATTCTTCAAACATTTTATGAATTTGATCTTCAGTGGTACTGCGAGAAAGGCTACGGATTAAAAGTTTCATGAATTAAATTCTTTGTTAAGTAATAAGTCATTATTTTATCATGAAATGCAGTAAAGCATGCTGAGATTAGAATAAAATAATGAGATAAAAATAATACTAGAACAGCATGAGTTTAATAATGATGCTAAAAATAAGGTTAGCTTAAAAAAGCCAGAGTTATACAGTGTTTCCTCTGGCTGAAAATAAAGCAGCTAAAACATGATGTTGGATGATTTATAACGTTTCATGTTTTGCCTTCTCGGCCTGTGAATGTTCAGTTTTTGAGTTTAATAATAGACGGGTAATACGCTGCCATAATTGCCCTAAACGTTCGTGTTCAACAATTTCCATTTGAGTGAGGTAGGTTGAATCAGGCACAAAATCACGAATGTTATTACTGGCTCTAAAATTTGTTGGTGCGGCAATTGGCTGTAATCCAGCTTGATGGAAATAGTAAAGTGCACGGGACATTTGACTGGCTGATGTTACTAAAATCATATTCTTATCTTTAACAACATCAGCCGCTTGAAAAGCTTCTTCTTTGGTGTCTTTTGTCGATTCAAATAATAAAATATCCCGTTTATTAACACCTAACGCTATGGCTAAGTGCGCCATTAAACGAGCATGACTAATGCCATGAGAGGCTATTCCACCATATCCTGATAAAATTAATTTTGCGCCAGGATACATACGGAAGATACGAATACCTTCAACTAACCGTGCAATCGCAGTTTGAGATAGCTCAGAGGTAATTGGAAAGGTTTTATCAATCACTTGATCATTACCTAGCACCATTACATAGCTAATCGGTTTAGTGGTACTTACAAAGGCTGAATTTTCTTGTTCTAATGGTCGTAGTAAAAAGGTTGTTAGTGGTTGAAAAGAACATAAGAAAATACCAATTAGAGAGATACTTATTAAGATAGAAGCTAATTTTTTTCGACGTGTAAACCACAGTACGCATAAACCAATAACGCCGACTAATAATAGAAACGGTAGCGGCATTATTAATGTTGAGATGATTTTTTTAAGTATAAACATAATATGTCGTCCGAAATTTCAGCAGTTGAGCCCTAAAATCGATCACAAGCCTTTATTCCTTTACCGCTTGTGAGAAAATAAGCCATATTCTAGCATCGCTATCATAACGTAAATGAGCCATGAAAAAAGACCGAAATTTTGACGATTTAGCGAAAAAATTCGCTGATAATATTTATGGCACAGCGAAAGGTCAAATACGACAAGTTGTTGTTTGGCAAGATATCGAATATATACTGCAGGAATTGAATGGTGTCTCGCCATTACAAGTATTAGATGCTGGTGGCGGTATTGGGCAAATATCTCAAAAAATAGCGGCTCTTGGGCATTACGTAACATTATGTGATCTTTCTAGCGAAATGTTGACATTAGCGGAACAAGAAATTGCTAAAAATGGCTTAGTTGAGCAATATCGGTTAGTGCATTCACCGATTCAAGAAATTAGTGAGCATATTGAAGCTCCCGTTGATTTAATTCTTTTTCATGCGGTTATGGAGTGGCTGGCTGATCCAATTGCAACATTAACCGATTTATTAGATAACGTAAAACCCGGTGGCGTTATCTCTGTCATGTTTTATAACTACAACGGGTTATTGTTTAAGAATCTGATTTGTGGGAATTTAACCCATATAGAACAGGGCATGCCACACCGTAAACGGTTTAAATTACAACCTCAGCAAGATATAAAACCTGATGATGTATATCAGTGTCTAACGACGGCTGGGTTTGACATAATGGGTAAGACCGGCGTACGCACATTCTATGATTATATGCAGCATGATCGAATGGGTGATTACAGTTTCGAACAAGTTCTTGATATGGAGCAAAAGCTTTGTCGTCAGGAACCTTTTTTGTCATTAGGTCGTTACATTCATGTGTATGCGCGTAAGCCTCTCACAGATGTAACGTCAACAGTGGTGACAAATTTAAATAATAGCAATAAGGACAAGGGATGAGTGAAGTTATCCAGACTGTTCCTGAGTTAGTAAATTGGGTCAAAAATAATGAGTTTGCCCTTAATTTACCGACAGAACGGCTGGCGTTCTTGTTAGCGATTGCTGTCTTAAGTGGTGATCGCTTTGATGAAGAATTAGGGGAAGGTGAATTGGTTGATGCATTTCGCATTGTGAGCGATATGTTCGGTCAAACCAAGGAAACCCTAGCATTTCGTGCCAATAACGCCATAAATGAATTGGTAAGACAGCGGTTGATATCACGTTTTACCAGTGAGGTGACTGATGGCGCTAGTATTTATCGATTAAGTCCGTTAGCGCTCGGCATTACTGATTATTACGTGCGGCAACGTGAATTCTCAACACTAAAACTATCTATTCAGTTAGCAATGGTGGCAGATGAGATCAATAAAGCAGCGACAGCAGCACAAGACGGCGGTGATGAAAAACATTGGCATCTAAATGTGCATGCAGTTTTAAAATATTCCGTCGCTGAAATCTTTGATCGTATCGATTTAAACCAACGTGCAATGGATGAGCAGCAGCAACAAGTGAAGCTCAATATTGCAGAGTTATTAAATCAAGACTGGCAAGCTGCTATCAGTAATTGTGAAGCATTACTTGATGAAACATCATCAACACTACGTGAATTGCAAGATACATTGCAGGCCGCAGGTGATCAGCTTCAAAGTCAATTACTTACTATTCAAGAAGCGATTCAAGGACGTAATGATCTTGATTTTGTTGATGGTATGATTTATATCCTGCAAATGAAATTAGATCGCATTATCAGTTGGGGACAACAAACGATTGATTTATGGATTGGCTATGATCGCCATGTGCATAAATTTATTCGTACTGCGATTGATATGGATAAAAATCGCGCCTTTAGTCAACGATTACGCCAATCGGTTACCGATTACTTCGATGCACCATGGTTACTGACATTTGCAGATGCTGAACGTTTACTTGATATGCGTGATGAAACGTTAATATTACGTGATGATGAAGTGACAGGTATTGTGCCTGGAGAAATGGAATTTGAAGAACTTGATTTAGTTAACGATCTATTGGCTGAGAAAGTCGGTTTGATGTTACAAGCACATAAAGCAACAGGTGCCCCAATCAACTTGAGTGTTTTACTTAAAGATTATTTGGCACAACATCCGTATGCACAACATTTTGATTTAGCACGGATTGTGATTGATCAGGCTGTAAGAATGGGTTATTCCGAAGCGGACTTCAATGCCATTCAGCCTGATTGGAAAGCAATTAACGAATACGGAGCCAAGGTACAAGCCCATGTCATTGACAAATATTGAAGAATTTATGCCGGAGAAGTTGGCAAAAGCAATTGCTAACCCACTTTTCCCTACGCTAGATAACGCGTTGCGCTCTGGCCGCCATGTTTCAAGTGAAGATTTAGATAGCCACGCTTACTTAATTGAGTTTGAGAAAGAATTAGCGATGTTTTATCGTCGTTATAATGCTGAATTAGTACGTGCACCTGAAGGTTTTTTATACTTACGTCCGCGTTCAACCTCATTGATCGGTCGTTCAGTGTTATCTGAAATTGATATGCTCGTTGGTAAGGTATTGTGTTTTCTTTATCTTAGCCCTGAGCGTTTAGCACACGAAGGTATCTTTACTAATCAAGAGCTATTTGATGAGTTATTAGTATTAGCTGATGAACAAAAGTTAATGAAACTTGTCACCAATCGCGCATTAGGTTCTGATCTTGATCGTGAAAAGTTGTTTGATAAAGTAAAAACGTCATTACGTCGTTTACGTCGCTTAGGAATGCTTATTCCAATTGGTGAGAATGGTAAGTTCCGTATCAGTGAATCTGTGTTCCGTTTTGGTGCTGATGTACGTACTGGTGATGATGTCCGTGAAGCGCAGTTACGATTGATTCGTGACGGTGAAGCCGTGGTTCACCAGCAAACGTCAAGTCAATCAAGTTTGCTTGATGATATTGACACCAATAATCAAGAAATGCTTGAAATGCAACAAGATGTAGAGCAAGCGGTACAGGAGAGTAGTATTTAATGGAACGCGGCAAGTATCAATCGCTCACTATGATCAACTGGAACGGCTTTTTTGCACGTACCTTTGATATTGATAATTTGGTGACAACGCTTTCAGGCGGTAACGGTGCGGGTAAATCTACCACGATGGCAGCGTTTATCACGACACTGATTCCAGACCAAAGCCTACTACACTTTCGTAATACCACTGAAGCTGGTAGCTCAAATGCTTCACGTGATAAAGGTCTTCACGGTAAATTAAAACCCGGTGCCTGTTATGCAGCACTGGATGTGGTTAACTCAAAGCAGCAACGTATTATTTTTGCAGTTAAATTACAGCAAGTGGCTGGCCGCGATAAGAAAGTGGATATTAAGCCATTTTTGATTCAAGGTTTACCTTCACATATCAAACCTGCTGAAATTTTAGTTGAAACGATTTCTGAAAACCAAGCCCGTGTTCGTCAGCTTAACGATGTCAAAGATCTCGTTAGCCAGCACGAAGGGGTGCAGTTTAAAACATTTAATTCGGTAACTGATTACCATACGCAAATGTTTGAAATGGGTGTATTACCGAAGAAATTACGTAATAGCCAAGATCGTTCAAAGTTCTATCGTTTAATTGAAGCCTCTTTATATGGTGGTATTTCAAGTGCAATCACTCGTTCACTACGTGACTATTTATTACCGCATAATTCTGGGGTAAAAAAAGCTTTCCAAGATATGGAAGCGGCGTTACGTGAAAATCGTATGACGTTAGAAGCGATCAAATTAACTCAAACGGATCGTGACTTATTTAAGCATTTGATTTCTGAAGCAACCAATTATGTTGCTGCCGATTATATGCGTCATGCTAACGAACGTCAGCAAAAACTAGAGCAAACACTGCGTTTACGTGGTGAGCTAATGGGTTCGCGTCAGGCGCTTGTTGATCAGCAATCATCGTTAAATAACATGAATGCAGAGCTTGGCGAACTTACCGAGCAAGAAGGTGCATTAGAGCAAGATCATCAAGCGGCCTCTGATCACTTGCAGTTAGTGCAAACGGCTGTTCGCCAAGCTGAGAAAATTGCTCGCTATAAAGAAGATCTTGAAGAGTTAACTGAACGTCTTGAAGAACAAGTGATGGTGGTTGAAGAGGCGGCTGAACAATTAGCGATAGCCGAAGAACAATCACAGCTAACGGAAGAAGAAGTTGATAGCTTAAAAACCCAGTTAGCAGACTACCAACAAGCATTGGACATGCAGCAAACCCGTGCATTGCAGTACCAACAAGCGGTACAAGCATTAGAAAAAGCACGTAATTTGTCTGGTGATCATCAAATGCTGCCAGACCAAGCGCCACCGTATCTTGTACAACTTAAACAACAGCAAGACACGCAAACAACGGCGTTATTGGCATTAAAGCATAAGCTTGATATGTCATCAGCCGCCGCGCAGCAGTTTGAAAAAGGCTTAGCAATTGTGACTACAATTGCGGGTGTTGTTGATCGTACTACTGCGAGTGATAAAGCGCGCGAGTTAATTGAGCATGGTCGTCAGCTTCGTTCTGTTTCTGAGCGTGGTGAACAACTTAAAGCACAATATCGTGATTTAGAACGTAGTGTGCGTAGTCAACGTCAAGCGATTGAACTTGCTGAAACGTATGCTAAAAAGTTTGCGACTACCATTGATGGTGAATTGGCATTAGCGGAAGAACAAGCGCGCCATGAAGCAACCTTAGAAAGCTTAGAGCAAGATCAAGCGAGCTTGGTTGAGCAACGTAATGACATGCGTCATAACGAGCAAAGATTGGTTGTACGTATTAGCGCACTTGAAGCTTCTGCACCAACGTGGATTGCCGCTTCAGATGCACTTGAAACCCTTGCTGACCAAGCCAATACTGAATTAACCAGCAGCCAAACGGTAATGGATGCAATGCAAGCAACACTTGATAATGAACGTCAAGTGTCAGCACAGCGTGACCAATTAGCGCAACGCAAACAAACATTAGAGCATGATATTGAACACTTAGCACAACCAGGTGGTAGTGATAATTTAGGTCTGCGTGCGTTGGCTGAGACGCTTGGCGGTACGATGTTATCTGAAATTTATGATGACATTACGCTTGCGGATGCGCCTTATTTCAGTGCGATGTATGGCCCATCTCGTCATGCAATTATCGTCCCTGATTTAAGTGGCATTAAAGAAAAGCTGATTGCTCTTGATGATTGCCCCGATGATTTGTACATCATTGAAGGTGATGCTGATTCATTTGATGACAGTGGTTTTGATGTTGATGAACTTGAGAATGCAGTATGTGTGCATCTTAATGATCGCCAATTACGTTATTCACGCTTCCCGAAAGTGCCATTATTTGGCCGAGCAGCACGTGAACAGCGATTAGAGTCTTTACGTGATGAGCGTGATCAAGTGGTAGAAGATCACGCCAAAGCGGCATTTGATTCGCAAAAGTTACAACGTTTATACCAAAGCTTTAATAGTTTTGTGGCAACCCATATGGCGATTGCCTTTAATGCCGATCCTGAGGTTGAACTAAAACAAGCCCGTGATCAGCGTAATCAGATCATGCGTCAGTTAGCCGAGTCACAAGCACAAGAGCAACAACAACGTAGCCAACTGGCCGCAGCACGTGAAGGCTTAACCTTACTGGGCAAATTAAACCCAATCGTGACATTGCTTGAAGATGAAACGCTAACTGAACGTTTTGCAGAAGTTGAACAACAACTTTCGCAAATGGATGAAGCGCGTAATTATTTGGATCGTTACGGTAAAGCATTGATTGAACTTGAAGGGTTAGTATCTGCACTTAATGCCGATCCTGAGCAGTTTGATGCATTACAGGCCAATTACGAAGCCGCCGATCAAAAACTGCAACAACTTAAAACATTGATTTTTGCGGTTGCAGATTTGGCCGAGCGCCGTCATTACTTTAGTTATGCTGATTCGGTTGAGTTATTGAGTAAGAGTTCAGAGCTTAATGATCAGCTAAAACTAAAATTAGCGACCGCTGAGCAACAACGTAATACAACTCGTGCAAGCTTGAAGCAATCACGTGCACAAACGAACCAATATAACCAGTTGTTAGCATCTCTGAAAAGTTCGCATCAAGCTAAGAATGAAACTGTGCTTGAGTTTGAACGTGAGCTGCAAGAGTTGGGTGTTCGTGCAGATGTTGAAGCAGAAGAACGTGCATTAGTGCGTCGTAATGAACTGAATGAACGCTTACACAGTTCACGTAATCGTCGCAGTACATTAGAGAAATCAACCACGTCAATTGAGCTTGAAATGAAAGGCTTGATGAAACGTTTACGTAAAGTGGGTAAAGATTACCAAGACTTCCGTAAGTTGGTTGTGAATGCTAAAGCAGGCTGGTGTGCGGTATTACGCCTTGCTCGTGAAAGTGATGTTGAACGTCGTTTACATCGCCGTGAAATGGCATACATGTCGGCTGACGAACTACGTTCATTATCAGATAAAGCGCTAGGTGCATTGCGCCTGGCGGTGGCTGATAACGAAAACTTACGTGATGCATTACGTGCTTCAGAAGATGTCGCGCGTCCTGAGCGTAAAGTGTTGTTCTATATTGCGGTGTATCAGCATCTACGTGAGCGTATTCGTCACGATATTATTCGTACTGATGATCCGGTTGAAGCTATCGAAGAAATGGAAGCGGAGCTTGGTCGTTTAACAGAAGAACTTACCGCACGTGAACAACGTTTAGCGATCAGCTCTGATTCTGTTGCGAAGATTATTCGTAAAACAATTCAGCGTGAGCAAAACCGTATTCGAATGCTTAACCAAGGTCTACAACATGTTGGTTTTGGACAGGTATGTGGTGTTCGTCTTAACGTTAAAGTACGTGAAACGCATGAATCGTTACTGCTTGGGTTACTTGATCAAAAAGATCAACATAACGATTTATTTGGTAATAATCGTCTAACGTTCTCAGAAGCGATTGCGAAATTATTCCAGCGTTTAAATCCACATATTGATATGGGTCAGCGTTCACCGCAAATTCTGGGTGAAGAGTTACTGGATTACCGTAACTACCTTGAGCTGAACATTGAGGTTAATCGTGGTACTGATGGTTGGCTACAAGCAGAATCAGGTGCGTTATCGACCGGTGAAGCGATTGGTACTGGTCAAGCCATTCTATTGATGGTTATACAAAGTTGGGAAGAAGAATCTCGCCGTTTACGCGGTAAAGATATTATTCCTTGTCGTTTGTTATTCCTTGATGAAGCCGCGCGTTTAGATGGTAAATCTATTGCGACCTTATTTGAGTTATGTGAACGTCTAGATATGCAGCTATTAATTGCGGCCCCTGAAAATATTAGCCCTGAAAAAGGTACGACCTATAAATTGGTACGTAAAATATTTAAAGATCGTGAACATGTACACGTAGTGGGTTTACGCGGTTTCGGTGCTAAACCAAAAGTAGAAATACCCGTACAAGGGATATTAGATATTGAACCTGTGTAAACAGTAATTATATCAATTAGTTCTTTTAGTACGCAAAAAAGCCAGCAGTGATGCTGGCTTTTTTTATGGCTGTAATTTGTCTCAAAGGCTGTTATTGATAGAACTAATTGAGCGTTAAACGTGAATGTTATTCATCATTGACTATAATTTCATCAATCCATTGTTATTCGTGAATGGTATATCGCTGTTGTAATGATTATCTAGAGGTCAATTATGGCTAGTACTGAAATTACTGAACAAGAACGTGGTCGCTATGAATGGTGGGCCTTTTTATTCATTATTATTCTATTATTTCCATTGTTATCCATGGCGTTAGTGAGTGGTTATGGTTTTACGATATGGGCGTTACAAGTGTTTGTTTTTGGTCCTCCTGGGCATGGTTAGGTTGTAATGTTTCGATGAACTAAGCAACGGAGGGAGAACAATGGTGACGTTCATAAAAAAATTATGGTTAACCTTTTGGCGTCCAGCAACAAAGATAAGCCTTGGTGTACTGACCCTTGGTGGGTTTGTTGCTGGTGTTGTCTTTTGGGGTGGGTTTAATACTGCGTTAGAAGTGACTAATACTGAAAAATTTTGTATCAGTTGTCATTCAATGCGCGATACCGTTTATCCAGAATTACAAGGTACCATTCACTGGGAGAATAATGCAGGAGTGAGGGCAACGTGTCCTGATTGTCATGTTCCCCATAATTGGACCGATAAAATCGCCCGTAAAATGCAGGCCAGTAAAGAAGTGTTTGGTGCGATTGTCGGCACCATTGATACCCCTGAAAAATTTGAAGCGAAGCGGTTGGAATTGGCTCAGCATGAGTGGAAGCGGTTTGCAGCTAATAAATCTTTAGAATGTAAAAGCTGCCACAGTTACGACAGTATGAAATGGGATGAAATGTCGCCACGGGCACAAGTACAAATGAAGCAAGCGGCTGCAAAAGATCAAAGCTGTATTGATTGTCATAAAGGGATTGCCCACCATTTACCGTCAAATATGGATTCATCAGGCGGCATGATTTCTGAATTAGCGGCTGTGGCACAAAATACAGATTATGAGAACGGTAATACTTACTACAGTATGCAGTTTATCCCTATGTTTGAAGATGAGGCAAAAACCCAAGATGGTGGATCATTAGAGCCAGCATCGGGTGTGAAAGTTGTCGCTGTTAAAGATGACATGTTACAAATTGAGATCAGTGGTTGGCGTAAGGAAAAAGGGTTTGGTCGCGTTATTAATCAAGATTTTGGTATGAATATACCAACCGCAGCATTAAGCAAAAAAGCGGCTCAAAACAAGAATATTGTTAAAGGGACGACCGAAAAAGAAGATGATATAACAGGGCTTAAATGGCAACAAGTCACAGCGACTCTGTGGGTAGAAAAAGCGAAGTTTGTGAGTAATGTTAATGATATTTGGTCAGTTGCACAATCAGCTTATAAAACCAATTGTAGTGTCTGCCATACTCAACCTGCCGAAAATCATTTTGATGCCAATACGTGGCCGGGAATGTTTAATGGCATGTTAGCGTTTGTGAATTTTGATACCGACAGTGAAGCCATTGTTTTGAAATATTTACAAAATCATTCATCAGATTTTGCAAAAGACAAACATTGATAGCGTATCCCGTTTAAAAAGAGGAAAGATCTATGTCTTTGAGTCGGCGTAAATTTTTACAAGGGTTAGCGACAACCAGTGCTGCTTCTGTGATTGGCCCAGGGTTATTATTACAAGTTGCACACGCGAGTGATACTAATACGCCCGCCGCCGATGCGCCGGGCATTTGGAAGGTATCGGGTTCTCATTGGGGGGCATTTCGAGCTCGAATATATAATGGCCAAGTCGCTGAAATAAAACCGTTAGAATTTGATAAAAATCCTACCGATATGTTAAACGGGATCAAAGGCTTAATTTATAGTCCTTCACGAGTGCGCTATCCGATGGTGCGCTTAGATTGGCTCAAGAAAAATAAATATAGTGGTGAAACTCGCGGTAATAATCGCTTTGTACGGGTGACATGGGATGAAGCATTAGATTTATTTTATCAAGAGTTACAACGGGTGCAGAAAGATTACGGTCCGTGGGCATTGCATGCTGGTCAAACAGGATGGCGAGAAACAGGACAGTTCCAAAGTTGTACGTCGCACATGCAACGTGCTGTGGGCATGCATGGTAACTTTATTAAGAAAGTTGGTGATTATTCTACTGGCGCAGGGCAAACTATTTTACCTTACGTATTAGGCTCAACAGAGGTTTATGCTCAAGCAACCACATGGTCAACCATACTCAAAGATTGTAAGACATTGATATGGTGGTCAAACGATCCGATTAAAAATAGTCAGGTAGGGTGGCAATGTGAAACCCACGGTTCTTATGCTTACTATGAGCAATTAAAACAGAAAGTGGCTGATGGCAAGATCCGCATGATCTCGGTCGATCCTGTGGTATCAAAATCGCAACAATATTTTAATTGTGAACATCAATACGTCAACCCTCAAACTGATGTGCCTTTCATGCTTGCCATTGCGCACACATTGTATAAAGAAGATTTGTACGATAAACAATTTTTAGAAATGTATACACTCGGCTTTAATGAGTTCTTACCTTATTTATTAGGCACAGGTAAAGACAAAATAGCTAAAACGCCAGAGTGGGCTGAGCCTATTTGTGGTGTAAAAGCAGATGCTATTCGAGAATTTGCACGTAATTTAGTGAAAGATCGCACCATGTTGATGTTTGGTTGGGCGGTGCAGCGTCAACAGCATGGTGAACAACCGTATTGGATGGGGGCGGTTTTAGCATCCATGTTAGGTCAAATCGGTTTGCCCGGTGGTGGGGTGTCTTATTCGCATTTTTATAGTGGGGTTGGATTACCTTTTAGCACTGCTGCTGGTCCCGGTGGTTTTCCGCGTAATGTTGATGAAGGTCAGCAACCTATTTGGAATAATACTGATTTTAAAGGTTATAGCTCAACGATTCCGGTTGCTCGATGGATTGATGCCATTATAGAACCGGGTAAAAAAATTCAATATAACGGCGCTAATGTGGTCTTGCCGGATATTAAAATGATGGTGTTTAGTGGTTGTAATCCATGGAATCACCATCAGCAGCGTAACCGTATGAAAGAGGCATTTAGAAAGCTGCAAACGGTGGTTAATATTGATTATACATGGACACCAACGTGCCGTTTTTCTGATATTGTTTTACCTGCTTGTACACAATTTGAACGTAGTGATCTCGACCAATATGGTACTTACTCAACCAGTGGTATTCTAGCGATGCACAAATTGGTTGATCCATTATATCAATCAAAAACCGACTTTCAGATATTCACTGAATTAACAGAACGATTTGGAAAAAGTAAACAATATACCCGTGGTATGACAGAAATGCAGTGGATTGAACAACTGTATAATGATTGTCGAAAAGCTAATGACGGTAAGCATGAAATGCCAGAATTTAAACAATTTTGGCAACAAGGATTGGTCGAATTTACCACAGACCAGACCTATGTCAGTCATGCTGCTTTTAGAGAAGATCCTGAAATTAATAGCTTAGGTACACCTTCTGGATTTATTGAAATTTATAGCCGTAAAATTGCGCGTTATAACTATGAGCATTGCCAAGGCCACCCCATGTGGTTTGAAAAAGAAGAGCGTTCACATGGCGGACCTAAATCTGATAAATTCCCATTTTGGCTCCAATCATGCCATCCTAATAAACGTTTACATTCACAAATGTGTGATTCTGAAGACTTCCGTAATACCTATGCCGTAAAAGGGCATGAACCCGTTTATATCAACCCTGACGATGCGAATAAAAAAGGCATTAAAGAGGGTGATATTGTAAGAGTGTTTAATGATCGTGGGCAATTGTTAGCCGGCGCTGTGCTTTCAAGTCATTATCCAACTGGAGTGATTCGAATTGAAGAAGGGGCGTGGTTTGGGCCATTGAATAATGATATTGGCGCTATAGATACTTATGGCGATCCTAATACATTAACCATTGATATTCCAACCTCAGAGCTTGCTCAAGCAACCAGTGCGAATACCGTAGTGGTCGATTTTGAAAAATTCACGGGTAAAGTTCCACCAGTGACATCGTTCAGTGGACCACTTTATGTGAGTTAATTAAAAATGTGATCAACAATAAATAATAAAGAGTGGTTATGGCTGCTCTTTATTCATTTCTTATAGTATGAAGAAAGGATTTCTATAAAGTGATAATGAAATGGTTGATAAAGTCGAGTTCCCTGAAGGTGATGATTTTTCAGGTGTAAAAAAGCGTAATGTTCCCAAGTTTGAACAAGGAGAAAGCATTTTACAGGCGGCGGGTGGTGAGATTGGCGTACAACAGTTGGTTGCTGATTTTTATTATTACATCGATAGCTTACCTGAAGCGGTAACGATACGTGCCATGTACAGTCATGATTTAACTGAAGCTCAGCAAAAATTGACGACATTTTTAATTGGTTGGTTGGGCGGAAAAGATAATTATAGTGAACGCTATGGACGCATGAACCTTGCTAGTGCTCATCACCATCATCATATTGGTTTAGCTGAAAAACAGGCATGGCTCATGTGCATGCAAAAAGCCGTTGATGATCAACCTTATGATGAGTTACTAAAACGCTTTATTATGGTGCAATTGTCTTTTCCTGCTGAGATCTGCCGTAATCGTCATTAGCTAAAAGGCAGTTATGGATGTATTACGATTTAATCAATTCCAAACTGGAATGGATTGCTATCCAAGCTTTCACTGTTCGATATACTCAATCACCGTTATTATTCTGCTATTAGTATGTTGATTAATAAAGTGATCGTAAATGGAATTAGGTATAGATGTATTAGTGATTTTATTTTTTGTGGCACTTGCCGCAGGGTTTATTGATGCGATTGCTGGTGGCGGAGGAATGCTTACTGTGCCTGCGCTTTTATCTGTCGGGATCCCACCGGCTCAAGCATTGGCAACCAATAAATTGCAAAGCTCATTTGGTAGTTTTTCTGCATCTTGGTATTTTGTCCGTAATGGATTAGTTAATCTAAAACAAATGCGATTGGCTATAGGTTGCACATTTGCAGGTTCGGCAATTGGGGCTGTATTAGTACAATATATTGATGCTAGCGTATTAACGAGCCTTATTCCTATATTGCTGGTCTGTATTTCACTGTATTTCTTATTATCCCCCAATATTGGCACAGGGGGAGGCACGCCTAAATTATCAGAAGCCGCTTTTGCATTTTCGGTTGGTACAAGTATTGGTTTTTATGATGGTTTTTTTGGTCCGGGAACAGGATCATTTTTTACCATCTGCTTTGTTGTTCTTGCTCAATTAGGGCTAGTAGAAGCTACCGCCCGCACTAAAGTTCTAAATTTCACCTCTAATATTGCCGCGTTAATCTTGTTTATTTTGGCTGGATTACCTGTTTGGAAGGTAGGGTTAATAATGGCCGTTGGTGGTTTTATGGGCGCACGATTAGGCGCACACGTTGTTATTAGTAAAGGTCAGCGCTTTATTCGACCAATGGTAGTAATAATGTCGATGGGAATGGCGATTAAATTGCTGTGGCAACAGCATCCGCAATGGTTTCAATTATGGTTTTAACTCGTGGTGATTTATAACTATTTTGACGGTAAATTAGATAAATAGGACGAGTGAGTTCAGCGAGTTCTTCAAATTCAAAACAGAAGCGCTCGTTGATTCCTAATGTTTTTACAATTGAGTTTGGTACAAGGGCAGGTATCATGCCTGCTAGTGCTAATTGTGCCGATGCAGTGTAAGAATCCATTTCCATTAAAGGCGTGATCCCTTGCTTTTGTAGTACCGCTGCTTGTGAAATATTTGATGGATTTTTTAAATCATTAGCGATAATAGCTTTAGGTAGCGCAGAGAGAGGCTGCTTAAAGACCACTTTAAATGGTTCATCCACTAAATGTTGAGCGATAAAGCGGTATTGAGTAGGTAAATGTCCGGCACAAAAACCAATGGTAGCCTTACCTGATTGGACGTTTTCGACAATCACTGGCGTGTGATGAGTAGTGATAGAAATATACTTATCGTGCTGAAAATACTGTCCCAAAGCATCAGATAAATACCCTGCAACTAAGGTTTCAGAACAATCAATCGTAATAATTGTTTGATCGTCTAAATTCTGATGCTCAAAAATCAACCCTCGAATTTCATTAAAACTTGGGCCTACATTTTTGATTAGAGCATGTGCATCTGGGGTGAGTTTAATTAATCGGCCAGATGGAATAATCAGCTTGGTTCCTAATGTTGCTTCTAATTTTGCGATCCGTTTGCTCACTGCCGATTGGCTGATATATAAACGACTTCCTGCGCGACTCATAGTGCCTTCTTGAGCTAACACTAATAATGTTTCAATGCCTTCCAATAGCATGTTATATCTCTTCTTGGATCGTGTTAACAAATTAATTATTAAATATGTATTATTATAAATAAATGTCTATTTTTCATTGATAAATAAGGATATTACAATGACACAATCATCACAATCGTTACTTAATACGATTTATACCTTAGATATGTTAATCCAACAGTTAAGCGTTTTGAGTCATGCTCAGAATACTGATTTAAATGCACAAGTTATTACTCAATTGGCCTTATCTGAACAAGAACAGATAATATTAATACAGGTAAAAGTTGAGGCGATCAAGCGGGCTCTAAATTGTGCTTTATCCGCGGTTGAGTTACATGATGAGGCGGCAACGCAACAAGCATTATTCTTAGCAATGTACGAGTTAACGCAACAACAGATACCATCAACGTTGATAAAGTATCAGGTTGATCCTGTATTAGCGGGTTAACCTAACCCTAATTAAGCAAAAAGAAAACCGACGAATAATGTCGGTTTTCTATCGATATTATTCGTTGTCAGGATTATCTTGATTTGGTTTTTCTGGTTTTGTAATGCTACCAACTTCAAGTAATGGCGCTGCATCTAGATGTTCGGCGTTCATCATGGTTGAAATACGTTGTACAGAAGAAAGCAGTAGTGATTGTTCCCAATCTTCTAAATCTTGATATTGAGAGATAAAGCTGTCTTGTAGTGGCATTGGAGCTTTATTAAGTAAGATAAGTCCAGCTTCTGTAAGGTGAGCATGTACCTTGCGCTTATCAAGTACACTACGTTTACGTACCACTAAATTGCGTTTTTCTAAACGGTCAAGAATTGTTGTTGCGGTTGCTTGGCTCATATTGGTGTTATTAGATAGTTGGCGAATAGTAATTTCGCCCGATCCACGAATTGCACGCATTAATACTAATTGTGGACCTGTTAGTCCAGCACTCTTATTTAGTTTTCTAGAATGTAGATCAATTGCTCGAATAATTTGTCTCAGAGCAACAAGTACTTCTTCGTGCCTATCCATCTAACTCTCCCAATAAAATTTGTATGCAATAACTCTATAAATTTATTATAATATATAGGATCTTTTTATGGTGAGAGTATACAAGAATTATAATGTTTTCATCGGTATTTATCGGTATCTAATTAATTTATTTATAGATAAATGTAATTATATGAATGTAAATCCGCTCGAAATCTCAAGGTAATGATATTAATTATTATTTTCATGTAAGATCTATACGTTTGGGAAATTTTTGGGCTGTTGTATTGTTATTTGAGATGTTGGCATCAGTAACAACCTAGATTTAACCATCATCTGAGATTTGTCTGTTTTTTATTACTGCTGGTTTTTTAGATATTTATATCTAATTTAAAGATATTATTATCCTAAATTTGAATGATAATTGTACTTCTAAGATTTGAGAATATTTTCCCCATCTATATTTAATTATTAAATAGAGTTCTATTTTCATACTTAAAGTATGGACAGGGGTAACTAATGACATTAGTTAAGCATGTTTTTTTTATTGCCATAATATTATTTGTTAGTTTTTATTTGCAAGCATTATCTGCATATGCACAATCGCTTGGAGATAAAAATGAACACGTATTATTAAATAAGACTCAACCTTTATTTTTGTCGATGGATAAATCAGGGAATATGCTCAATAGCACAAGGCAATGGATTGAGGATGCTAATGCCAAGAGGGTTAATCTGAAATACTCATCAATATTAGTTGAATTATATGTGTCGACAGGATTTAGTCAATTTTGGAAAGATCAACGTGCAATTAATGATTTTATGGATCAGCTTCGTATAGTTAGTTTATCTAAAACAAATAAAGAACTTACCGCTAGGTACCATTTACTTATTCAATTACAACCGCTAAAAAATTGGCAGCAATATGATGTTATCGCGACAGATACGTTATTAATATATATTAGCTTTATTGAACAGTTGCATGGTAAAGGAAAGTTATGGCTATTTGGTGAAACGACACCATTAAAATTACCGCAACCTAGTCAAATTATTATTAACGATATGTTGAAAAATTATGAAAATCACCGATTTAATCAATTTATTCTTCGTTTAAAACCTCAAACTTCAGAATATAATCAATTAGTCACAACAATTAATAAATTAGATTCACAACAGACGTTACGTTGGCCTGTATTAGTATTTAATGGCAAAGTTAATCCGGAACAAACAATTAAAAATATTTCAAATTTGCTTATAGTACTTGAGCGTTTAGGTGATATTTCAGGTCAAGACGCCAAGCGTTATCAATCACAACATAAATCGTTATATACCGGTCGTCTTGTGTTGGCAATAAAACATTTCCAATCGCGACATGGCTTAATGCCTGATGGAATTATTGGACCGAAAACACAGCAATGGTTAGCATTAAATCCAACGCAGCGAGTGCGATTATTAGCGTTAAATGCTCAACGATTACGGCTTTGGTCTACAAGTCTTTATACTGGTATCGTGGTAAATGTCCCAAGTTACTACATGAAGTTATGGTTAGATGGACGCTGGATAATGACAAGTAAGGTGATTGTTGGTAAACCTTCACGTCAAACGCCAATTTTCAATTCGATGGTAAATTCAGTAGTCTTTAATCCATATTGGAATGTTCCTAATTCAATTATGAAAAAAGATATTTTACCAAAGGTAAAGCGTAGTCGAAGTTATTTAAAGCGTCATAATTATGAAGTTATTCGTAGTTGGAGCAGTACTGAAAAGATAAATATAAATTCAATTCCATATCGCTTATTAACACCCAATAAATTTCCTTATCGTTTACGCCAAAAGCCAGGTAAAAAAAATGCACTAGGCTTGTATAAATTTAATATTCCTAATAATCAAGCTATTTACCTTCATGATACTTCATACCCAGTATTATTTAATAAGTATGAGCGCGCATTGAGTTCAGGTTGCGTGCGTGTGCTTGAGTCAAAATCACTTGCGTTAGCATTATTGCAATATTCAGGGAAAAATGAATCGCAATTTAATGCATATTCTAATAGTAAAAAAACACGCACAATTAGGTTAAATAAAGGTAAAAAAGTGCCAGTGGAAATTATTTATCAAACGGCATGGGTGAATGATGACGGTGCGGTTAATTATCGTTTTGATATTTACGAATATGACTAATGACAACAAATAATGCGGTATTAATTTCTTCTTACAATAATAATTTAGTGTAAGTTAATGATATTTAAAAATAGATTTATCAATTTGATATTATGTGACTTGTGTATTTGACTGCTTAATTAACTAAAGATAATGTTCTGCAACATTGGTATATGAATTGCTTTGGCAATAAAGAACATTTTTATTTGGTTGTGTAAATTATGTCAAATTTAGATATTAGTCGCCGTAAGTTTTTAACATTAAGTGGATTAGCTGTTGGAGCATGTATGCTCCCGAATATTGTTCAAGCGAGTTCTTTTCAAGCAACAACACCTCGAACGATGCTATTACGCAATTTGCATACAGGTGAAGAGTTAGAAACGAAATATTTCAATGGTAAAAGCTATGTGGGTAAAGAAGTTCGACGTTTAGATCATCTTTGTCGTGATTTTCGTCAAAATGAAATCGCGCGTATAGATCGACGTTTGTATGATGCGATTGCGCAAATCCAATCTTATCTTGGACATGAAGGTTATGCGCAGTTATTTTCAGGTTATCGATCATCTAAAACCAATAAGATGTTAGCTAAACGTGGTGGAGTTGCAAAGAAAAGCTATCATATGAAAGCTCAGGCTATCGATTTTAATCTTGAAGGAGTTCCATTAGCTAAAATACGTAAGGCCGCATTAGATTTAAATATTGGTGGGGTTGGTTATTATCCAAATAGTCAATTTGTTCATATTGATACTGGCCCTGTACGTACTTGGAGAGGGTAGTTTATTCCTGTCATAATCTGTATTTTTAAGGGTATTCGTGGCATGCTTCGTTAAATAATGTCTTCGTTTAGGAAGTATGAATGAGTCTTCAATATAAAATTGTGCCAGTAACTCCGTTTCAGCAAAATTGCTCTATTATATGGTGTGATGAAACCCATCAAGCTGCGATTATTGATCCTGGTGGTGATATTCAACAACTTCAGAAAGAAGTGGCGGCGCTTGGCGTTAACGTTACTCAATTATTACTTACCCATGGACATTTAGATCATGTGGGTGGGGCTGAACCTCTGTCTCAGATTTTTAAGGTACCTATGATTGGTCCACAAAAAGATGATGAATTTTGGTTACAAGGCTTACCTCGTCAAAGTGAAATGTTTGGCCTTCCAATGACAGAAGCATTTACGCCGACGCAATGGCTTAATGATGGTGATGTAGTAACTGTTGGTAATCAAACCTTACAAGTGTCCCATACACCAGGTCATACGCCTGGACATGTGATTTTCTATAATGCAGATGCTAAAGTCGCATTTGTAGGGGATGTATTATTTAACGGTGGTATTGGTCGTACTGATTTTCCACAAGGCGATCATCCAACATTAATTAATTCGATTAAGACTAAATTGTGGCCTCTAGGCAATGAAGTAACATTTGTACCAGGACATGGCCCATTGTCTACCATTGGTCATGAGCGAGCGACCAATCCATTTGTTGCTGACGAAATGCCATTATATTAATGCATCACTGTGTTAGTTTACGGTAATATAGCGCTATAGAAATAGATTAAATGAAGAACCACTGTTAATTTTATTAGCAGTGGTTTTTGTTGTTTTTTTAATGCTTATGGGTGTTCCGTTATGATTACAGTTGCTTTAGTTGATGATCATGTCATTGTTCGTTCTGGTTTTGCTCAATTATTATCGTTAGAGTCTGATATGAAAGTAGCAGGCCAATATAGTTCAGCACAAGAAGCACGTAGTGGATTAGCTAAGCAAGCCGTTGATGTATGTATCATTGATATTTCAATGCCTAATGAAAATGGCTTAGTTCTACTTGAAGATTTAGCAGACAATGTCAGTTGTATTATGCTGAGTGTGCATGATTCAGCAACTGTAGTAAATAAAGCATTGGCTACTGGAGCAAAAGGCTATTTAAGTAAGCGTTGTAGCCCTGATGAACTTATTCAAGCTGTACGGAAAGTTGCAAAAGGCGAATGTTATTTAGCATCTGATATCGAAATGCAATTAGAGACAACCGATCCTTACCAACAATCTGTTGCATGTTTAACAAAACGTGAACGTCAAATTAGTGAAATGCTTGCTGCTGGCCTAGATGTTAAAGCGGTTGCGGTTGAATTAGGTTTGAGTCATAAAACGGTTCATGTACATCGTGCTAATGCAATGGATAAACTCAATGTTAGCAACAATGTTGAGTTAGTTAAGTATTTTCCATTAGAAATATTGTAATGCGCCATTATGTACTTACGTCATTAGGCGGATGTTTATTTTTTATTTGTAGTTGGTTTTGTTTATGGGTTATTGCTTTTTATTTTCTGGGTGATCCTGCATTAGCTATTTTATTTTTTCCGTTTGCGTTGCGATTAGGAATAACATTACATACAGCAAGTCGTTATTGGATTGCTATTTATAGTGCTGAGTGGGGCTTAATATTATTACTTGCGAAAGCGCTTAACGATCTACCTTGGTGGCCCATCTTAGTTGCGAGTGGCTTGTCTTGGCCAATATTATGGTTTTCTCGACGTTATTATTATGGCGATCAATGGCGACAGTTATTCGTTATGGCCGCTGTTATTATATCGACTGCAATTATTAATGTTGTTATGGTCATAGGGTTTGGTTCTCTTGTTAAAATACCATTATCACCAATAGGGATGATTTTCCTCATTAGTATTACTGGTGGGTTAATGTTAGTACCAACCTGTTATTTATTATGGAGTTTTTTATTCAACCGATCATGGATCCCATTAACGGTTGCACTCATTTCTCGACCATTAGAATTACGACATCGTGATTTATGTCTATACGCATTACTTTTTATTACTAATATATTATTACAAGTAAATTTGCCTGATGAGTTAAGTCGTTTTGCACCATTTTGTTTAGCAATACCTATTATTGTTTTTGCCTTTCGACATGGATGGCAAGGTGCATTACTCGGAACATTATTAAATAGTATTGCATTAATAGCGGCACGAAGTGATGTCAATAACATGGAAATTACGGACTTATTATTATCACTCTCGGCGCAAAGTTTAACGGGAATTTTGTTAGGTCTTGGTATTCAGCGCCAACGGGATCTTAATACTAAATTATCCTCTGAATTAGGTCGTAATCAGGTTCTATCTCGTCAATTAATTAAGACAGAAGAATCGGTTAGACGGGATGTTGCTAGAGAATTACATGATGAGATAGGCCAAAATATTACCGCAATTAGAATGCAAGCCAGTATTTTAAAACGGATTGAGATAGCACCGGTAACCCAGCAATGCGCGTCTACTATTGAGCAATTATCTCTTAATATTTATGATACAACCAAAGGTCTATTATCACGACTACGTCCAAAAACATTAGATGATCTTGGTTTAGCTAAAGCCGTAGAGCAAGTTGTCTGTGATTTGAAGTTAGAAGCTAAGGGTATTGATGTTGCAATGGCATGGGGACGTCATCAACAATTGTTGTGTGATACGACAAGTGTGACTCTATACCGTATTTGTCAAGAAGCATTGAATAATATTGCTAAGTATTCATATGCGACAGAAGTGATTATTGAATTGCATATTGATCAACAAATCAGATTACAAATTGAAGATAATGGTATCGGTTTTAAAGTAGAAGATACCTTTAAAGGTTTTGGTCTTCGAGGTATTCGTGAGCGGGTAGAAATATTGGGCGGACAATGTTCGATTATAAGTCATTATCGTGATGATTCTCAAAAAAATATCTTACAAAAACAAGTTATAAATACGGGCACAACCTTGGTAATTTTATTACCATTAATATAATTACAATCTTTAATTTATTTATATAATCAGGTATAGCATGGCAATAATATTAACCCCAACTGTTGATCAACGCTATAAATATTGGCGTTTTCATATCATGGTGAGTATGTATATTGGCTATGCGGGATTTTATTTAACCCGTAAAAATTTCACGTATGCAATGCCCGCTATGATTGCTGATTTAGGTTGGGATAAAGCAGATATCGGTATGATGGGCACACTCTTTTATCTTACATATGGGTGTTCAAAATTCATTTCAGGGATGATATCTGATCGCTCTAATCCGCGTTATTTTATGGGAATAGGATTAATCGCTACGGGTATTATTAATATCTGTTTTGGATTTTCTAGTTCGATAACAGCATTTACGTTGTTATGGATAGCGAATGCATGGTTTCAAGGATGGGGATGGCCTGCTTGTTCTAAATTACTGACAACTTGGTATTCACGCTCTGAACGAGGGTTATGGTGGTCATGTTGGAATACTGCACATAATGTTGGTGGGGCATTTATTCCATTGCTGGTGGGTTTTTTGACTGTGCATTATGGCTGGCGTTACGGTTTCTTTATTCCTGGTATTATTGCCATTGTGATTGGTATTGGTCTCTGTTGGCGGTTGCGAAATAAACCGACAGCGATGGGATTACCCAGTGTCGGTTTATGGCGTAATGATTATT
Source organism: Photobacterium carnosum (assembly GCF_002849605.1). Classification (GTDB taxonomy): domain Bacteria; phylum Pseudomonadota; class Gammaproteobacteria; order Enterobacterales; family Vibrionaceae; genus Photobacterium; species Photobacterium carnosum. The sequence continues at coordinate 113,113 of NZ_NPIB01000001.1, read as the reverse complement.
TAGAAGTTGCACAAGAAAACGAAGGTATTGGCCTTACACAGCGACAAGTATTATTTAAATATGTATTAACCAATAAATATTTATGGTTACTTGCTATGAGTTATGTGCTGGTTTATATCGTTCGTACCGCAATTAATGATTGGGGAAATATTTATTTAACGGAACAACACCATTATAGTTTGCTATCTGCTAATGGCGCTTTGTCATTATTTGAAATTGGTGGTTTTTTAGGGTCATTAGTTGGCGGTTGGGGTTCTGATAAAGTATTTGGCGGTAATCGTGGGCCAATGATTTTATTATTTTCAATGGGTATCTTTTTAGCTGTTGCTGCACTGTGGCTAATGCCTGTCACTAGTTATATTTTGCAGGCTGGGTGTTTTTTTGCGATAGGTTTTTTTGTTTTTGGTCCGCAAATGTTAATTGGTATGGCTGCCGCAGAGTGTTCTCATAAAGATTCAGTTGGTGCTGCTACAGGTTTTGTTGGTTTATTTGCCTATATGGGGGCTGCTTTGGCTGGATATCCATTAGCGATTATTATGAAGTATTACCATTGGACTGGTTTTTTTGTTGTAATTTCAGTGGCTGCAGCGTTAATTGGGCTATTGTTATTGCCTTTTCTTAAAGCTCAAAAGGTTTCTGCTGCTGTTTCGTCATGAAATTAAGCGGCAGCTTTATAGCGACGTAATAGGCCAATAAAATCGTTTACAGGGCGATCAAGCACATCATCGGCAATGAAAAAATCAAAGCCAAGCAATTCTCGATTATATCGCATTCGATTAGCGATCATTGCTTGAAGTCCATGAAATTGTTCACCGTTACTCGTTATAAACGGATCATCATCAAATAATATATCTTCAAGTTGATGATTAGGGTGAACACTGTGTTTAAGTACCATGACGAATAAAACACGTTGCTCTAGTAATAACCTAGATGCAACGCGTGGGCAGATAGTACGAATAAAATTATCATAATTTTTTAGGCGAATACCAATCCAAGGCAGGGGATGATGCCATTCACCTGATGCTAGTGTTACATTCCCTATATGTTGAATATTGTGCCATGTTGTTGACCAACCCCCATAGTGACTATGAAATTGACAATGCATAAAGGTCAAGGTAAAACTCATGGAGGATGGATTGAAGAAAGTGGTGGTTAATAGCAAGATACATCCTAATGACATGGTTACCATTAGGATACGTATTGTTGATAATTGCGTATTAAAATAGCTTAATAAAGTAAAGGTGAGGGTAGTGAATATTATCGCTGTCCAGATATAATGTTTTGTGGTTAGTTTTTCCGTATGAATATGAAGCGTTTCCATTACGGCCTCCTAAAACATTATTTCTATTCTTATTAACGTTAATCTTAGTACTAAATATATATCATACCCTTGTTATTATTTGTCCTATTCTTATATTTAAGACGTAAAATCGACGACTTTTTTTTACTCTGCTATAACTATTAACATGGAGAGTAATTCTCAGGGAGTACAAAGCATTCGGAGAAATTGATCTTATGACGATGATAAGTGCAAAGGAATTTTCTGGTTGGTTACTTGAACGATTTGCAGATGAAACACAGGGAGTATCCCTTAGCCGTGAAGATATTAATACGTTAACAGGGAGGCGAAATTTTTCTCTTGGTTATATTCACGATATACATTATGAAGTTATGCGGCATGGAATGGCATTTGTAACAGATACAACAAGAGAAATGTTTTATCTTATACCTATATCAGAGCGGCCTTGGCGTAAGCAATTAGAGAAGCATTATGAATATGATCTTTATTGTAATGTATTACCATTAAATAAATCAGGTTAATACTATTTGTATTATAACCGTCAAAAAAAGAGGATGATTATCCTCTTTTTTATGGGTATATTTTAGTTTTATAAAATTATAAAACTGCAGCAATGCCTTGGCATAGTGGTAGCATATTTGATTTTGTCATACCTGCAACACTGATACGGCCAGAACCAACTATATAGATAGCAAACTCATCTTTTAAACGCTTTACTTGATCTTGATTGAGGCCAGAAAAAGAGAACATACCATTTTGACGTTCAATAAAACTAAAGTCTGTATTAACACCACATTGTTTCAGTGTGGCGACAAATAATACGCGCATTTCTTGAATACGATCGCGCATTTCGGTGACTTCTTGCTCCCATTCAGCTCGCAATACAGTGTCGTTTAGAATCTGTGTCACAATAGCCGCACCATGAGCTGGGGGATTTGAATAAATAACACGAGCAATGGATTTTACTTGGCTGAAAGATATTGTTGCTTGTTCAGTATTTTTTGCAACTAAAGTAAAGGCACCAACACGTTCGTTGTATAGACCGAAGTTTTTAGAGAATGAACTTGCAACAAGCAGTTCTGGCATTTGATCAGCAAAAATTCGTAGCCCTTGTGCATCTTCCTCGACACCTTGAGCAAAACCTTGGTAAGCAAAGTCAAACATTGGTAGCAAATCTTTCTCTAGGCAGAGTTTTGCAAGTGTTTGCCATTGTTGATTGGTCGGATCAATACCTGTTGGGTTATGACAACAGCCGTGGAATAAGACGACATCGCCTGCATTTGCTTGGTTTAAATCAGCGATAGTTGCATCAAAATCAATATCCTTAACTTGAGCGTTGTAATAACCATAAGTTTTAGTCTCTAAACCAGCGGCACCAAAGACGCCGTGATGGTTTGCCCATGTAGGATTACTGATCCAAACAGTAACATCGCCTAACTGACGTTTAATAAATTCAGCCGCAACGCGTAATGCACCAGTGCCTCCAGGTGCTTGTGCTGTTTGGATTCGTTTTTCTGCAATAAGTGTAGAATCAGCACCAAAAAGTAGTTGTTGCACTGCTAGGCCATATTCAGGGGTGCCAGGAATGCCCAGATAAGATTTTGTTGTTTCTTGTGCTAATAGAATAGCTTCTGCTTTTTTTACGGTGGCTAAAACAGGCGTGTTGCCTGCTTCGTTTTTATAAATACCCACGCCGAGGTTAATTTTATGTGTTCTAGGATCAGCTTTAAATTCGTCTGTTAAACCGAGAATAGGGTCTGCGGGTGCTGCTGTAATCTTTTCAAACATATCGATCATCCATGGGTAGTTAAAGAGTTATGTCTCTATTTATACCCTTAGTGATAGAAGTTTGACAAGAGGGTGTAACAAATTTATGAATTTATAATTATGTTTTTTTATTGTATGTCTATAATCATAAGTTCAATAGCAGTGGGTCGTTTGTATAAAATCTATTCAATTACTCTCTAAACAATGGTTACTTGATTGCGACCATTATTTTTAGAATGATAAAGAGCTAGATCTGCGGCTTTATAAGCGTCATTAAAATGTATATTAGTTGCACAAATTCCCCCAATAGAGATAGTAATATTAATATCTAATATAGGAGATCGAGAAATGGAATCACATATTTTTTGTGCTTTTATTACTAATTGTTTTTTATTCATGTCAGGAAATGACACTATAAATTCTTCCCCACCCCAACGAATTGCGATATCTTGTTTACGAATGCAATTACTAATACGTTTAGTCACAGCACGAATCACTTCATCGCCAATTTCATGGCCATAATTATCATTGACACTCTTAAAGTGGTCAATATCTATAATAAGAAAATTAAATTTCTGCTGACTAAGTAATTTTTCTTCATAGTAGTCACGACGATAAAAACGTGTCATTTGATCATGACGTAAGATAAAGTTTTTATTAGCAATAAGTTGTGTTAAAGAATGATATAGGAACATTAATAAAAGAGAGGGTAAAAATGTTGCCTTTAATAGCGTATAAATATTAAGTCCTAAGTTAATCGGATCAACTGTTGAGCATGGTAATAATTCACTTGTGTTGTAAATGTTATTATTTTCCATACTAATAATTGTCATTTCTGTTTTATTAAATTCAGTTAATATATTATTAAATATTGAGTTGTTAATATCTATTGCTAATAAAGAATCTAATTTTTTATTATTATAAATAGGATAATAAATAGTACGGATTATTTTATTTGTTCCTGGTTCTTTATATGTATCGGTTAATTTTATATTACAGCCATAAAATGAACGATAAGTATCCATTAAGGATTCATTTTTAACGATAGTATTAATAGTTATATTATCATAGCCTTTTAAATAAGCTGGTCTAAGAGGGGAAAAGTGTGAATAATCTGATGCTGTTTCAAAAACAGCAACTGTCCATATATGATTATTAGTTATTCTATTTATGTTTTTATGTAATTTCTTGATACCTGTAGATAATCTTTTAACATTTGTTTGCGTATTTACAACGACTGAAACGCCATTAAAAACATCTATCCCTTTATTTAAGGCTACTGTATCCGTATTATTATAAAATGAACCGAAACGACGAGCGGTAGAATAAATATTATTTAATGTAGTAATGTTTATATTTTGTAATTTTTCAATATGGTATATATTATAAATAAAATATGCACTAGAACAGATTATAAAAAATAAAGTAAAAAGCTTTAAATTGATTAATGTTTTTTTTAAAAAACCATTTACAGTTATAATCATTACTATCCATAGATATTAGAACGTGACGGTGCATTCTATATATTCCTTTTACAGATTAAAGTGAAAAATACACATCTTAACCATAAATTATTTTCATTGATGGCAATAAATTCCTCTTGGGTATTTTCTGGGTAGGGATCAACATAGATTCTTTGGTTTACTCTTATTTTTCAGGCAATAGTATATTGATTTCTACCATTATTTTTTGAATGATAGAGGGCTTTGTCTGCTGCTTTATAAGCATCGTTAAAGTGCATATTTGTATTTGATACACCACCAATTGACACTGTAATACTAAGACCTAATATAGGTGTAGATGCGATTGATTGACATATTTTTTTTGCTTTAAAATGTAATTGTTGATGATTCATTTCAGGAAAATAAATAATAAATTCTTCACCACCCCAACGAATTGGAATATCTTTTTTATGAATGCAACTATTAATGCGTTTTGCAATATGACGTATTACATCATCACCCATTTCATGACCATAGGTATCATTTATTTTTTTAAAATGGTCAATATCGATAATTAATATATTAAAAGCATGTTGTTTTAATAATTTTTTTTCATAATAATCACGACGATAAAAATTGGTCATATGATCACGCTGAATAGCATACTTTTTTTTAATAAGGCAGGTTTTGAAATAGCTAGATAAAAAGCTTAATATTAAAGCAGGTAAAAAAACCATTTTTAAAATAGAAAATAAATTAATACCAATATTGATTGGATTTAATTTTGAGCAAGGTAATAATTCTTCTATATTATAAATATTACCTTTTTTATTAGAATTGAGCACAGTTAAGTAATTAGCATTATAATGTTGTAAGCATTTAGTAAGAATGTTGTTTTTTATATCAATTGCGACTAATGCATCAAGATGTTTATTATTATAAATAGGGTAGTAAAGGGTTCTGATTTGGGTATGTGAACCAGTTTCAACATAACTTTCTGTTAGTTTGATATTACATCCATAAAATGATTGATAAGTGTTATCAAGGCCTTCCCGTTGAACGATACGGTGCATGACTGAATTTTCACCATATTTATCAAACTGAGTTAAATACTCAGGTCTAATAGGGTCAAAATGTGCGTAATCCGCAGGGTTTTCAAATACAGCAATTGTCCATATATTATTATTTGTAAGCCGATTTAATTGCGACCGTAATTTTGCTATACCGCTAGAGAGAGTCTTGACTTTACTGGCGGTGTTAACAATTAATGAGACATTATTTGTTTTATAATGATTCTCTGCTTTATATTCTTCTGGAGTATTATTGTAATATGAACCAAATCTACGGGTATATGAATATACATCTTGAATTCGAGCAATATAGCGTTGGTTGAATTTTTCAAGATGATAAATATTATAAATAAGATAAAGACTAGAGAATACGAAAAGAAGTAAGACAAATGTTTTCAATACGAGAATGGGATGCTTATTAGTATCCTTATGTTTTTTTTTCATGGGATATTTTGTTAAATCTATTCTTTTCGTGAATGTTCTTAATTAATTTAATCTATTTGTAGTATTAATACAATCTTTATAAATTTTTATTAGGAATTAAGTGTAAATGTAGATAGGGTGTTTTGTGTTTCAAACTGAATTGAAAGAAAAAACCATCCGAAGATGGTTTTTATTACGACTAATTACACTGAGTATTTAGAAGTTTGCAGAACGTGGTGTACGTGGGAATGGAATTACGTCACGGATGTTGCTCATACCCGTTACGTAAGAGACTAGACGTTCAAAGCCTAGACCAAAACCTGAGTGTGGTACTGAACCATAACGACGTAAATCGCGGTACCAGCCCATACTCTCAGGGTTTAAACCCATCTCAATCATACGAGCATCAAGTTGTTCTAGACGCTCTTCACGTTGTGAACCACCGATGATTTCACCGATACCCGGTGCAAGTACATCCATTGCTGCAACAGTCTTACCATCTTCGTTCATACGCATGTAGAACGCTTTGATGTCTTTTGGATAGTTCTTCACAATTACTGGTGCTTTGAAGTGTTGCTCAGCAAGGAAACGCTCGTGCTCAGAAGACATATCAATGCCCCACTCAACATCGTTCTCAAACTGACGACCAGAATCTTGAAGAATCTTGATTGCATCAGTGTAGTCTACTTGTGCAAAATCAGACGTTACAAATTGCTCTAGACGAGTAATAACGTCTTTATCAATGCGAGAAGCAAAGAATTCAAGATCGTCACGACGCTCTTCAAGAGCTGCTTTAAATACATATTTCAACATATTTTCAGCTAGTTTTGCTACGTCATCAAGATCAGCAAAAGCAACTTCAGGCTCAACCATCCAGAACTCTGCTAGGTGACGACTGGTGTTTGAGTTTTCAGCACGGAATGTTGGACCAAATGTGTATACTTTACTTAAAGCACAAGCATAAGTTTCAGCATTTAATTGACCAGATACCGTTAGGAATGTTTCTTTGCCAAAGAAGTCTTTGTCAAAATCCACTTCGCCTTTGTCTGTCATTGGCAAGTTTGCCATATCTAGCGTAGACACACGGAACATTTCACCAGCACCTTCACAGTCAGACGCTGTGATAAGTGGTGCAGACATCCAAATGAAGCCTTGTTCGTGATAGAAGCGGTGAATAGCTTGAGACAGGCAGTTACGAACACGAGCAACAGCACCAATTACGTTAGTACGTGGGCGTAGGTGTGCAACTTCACGTAAATACTCAATAGAGTGACGTGTTTTTGCCATTGGGTATGTTTCAGCATCTTCTACCCAACCAACAACTTTAACGGCTGTTGCTGCGATCTCAAAATCTTGACCTTTAGCTGGAGAGGCTACAATAGTACCAGTGACTTCAACAGAGCAACCTGTTGTTAATTTAAGTACATCTTCCTGGTAATTATTTAACTCATTAGAGACCACGGCCTGAATCGGGTCGAAACAAGAGCCGTCATAAATGGCAAGGAAAGAAATTCCAGCTTTGGAATCACGACGTGAACGGATCCAGCCTCGAACAGTAATTTCACTGTCAATTGCTAGCTTACCGCTTAATACGTCTGTTACAGGCGCGTAAGTCATGTTTAAGTCATTCTCCGTTTAGGCACTTCACTTTGGAATTAAAGTATTACGTGCTTAAAGATATCGTTGTATAAGTAATATTACCTTTCTTACGTCAAGCATCAAGCATTGATCTCATTAGATTGATAAATTGATGTTGGAAAGTGGGAATTTACACATAAGGTTGGTTAAGAAATGATCATTTTGGCAATGATAAGTAAATTAAGTCTTATCATTGCCTTGTTATTCTCTAGCGTAATACGGTGCCACGAAAGTGGTTGATGCTAAGCGATGGCTAAATATTTATGGGTTTGGATTGATAAACGCCAATTACGAGTAATACAGGTTTCGATACATAGTTCAGTTGAACGTGGCTTTTGACTGATAGGTTGTAGGGCTATTGTAACGTCGTTACGTAGTTTTGCCGTAGCTAACAAAGCGTCTAATTGTTCAATATCTTTATGAGTACCAACGGGATGTTTGATTTCATTCGCACGTACTAAAGCTGACGTTAATACGGGTAATTTTGCTTTCATATTGATTTTGGGTGATACCGTAACCCAGGTTTGGTCACTGGTTAAAATCTCTGAGGTACCACTGGTTTCAATTTGGCAATTAAAGCCTGCAGTTTCTAATGCTGCGCTTAGTGGTCGTAAGTCATAAATACAAGGTTCACCACCCGTAATAACGACGTGTTTAGCCGTGTAGCCTTGATCAATTAATAGCTTAACAATGCCATCAGCGTCAAGTTGTGTCCAAAGTGGTGAGTCTTCTGTTTTTACTATGATACGTTCAATGCTGACTAAATTTTCTGGCTCTGCTGTCCATGTTTGTTTGGTATCACACCATGAACAACCAACCGGGCAAACTTGTAAACGAATAAAAATAGCAGGAACACCAGTGAATACACCTTCACCTTGAATGGTTTCGAAGACTTCATTAATTTTGTACACGTAAAACCTCATATTCTCATATCGCTACTTTGTGCCAGTATAATTTAGGTGTCACTAGTGAGTGATACCAGGCTAAAGCACGGAAGAGATTAAATTTACTAATTGAAATTATACTCAGCGAAATGCCGATTTATTATTATGTCAGAAGCGAAAGCGGAAGTCTTTAGGGATTCCTCGTGACGGCGGTCACGTCCTGAGTACAAGAGACTTCACAATTAGTTCGCAAAGTAAAAAAATTGAAAAACAAATGATATTTATTACTGTTTTTCCTCTAGGAGTATCGACATGTATGTCGCTCAGCCAGGTCATATTGATCATATAAAAAGAAATAATGCCGGGAGCGTATATAAACTTATTGACCTGTACGGACCTATTTCACGCATTGAATTATCTAAACGTAGTCAATTAGCGCCAGCTAGTATTACTAAGATCACGCGTGAATTAATTGAAGCACATTTGATAAAAGAGACTCAATATCAAGAAACTACTAGCCGTGGACGACCCGCTATTGGGCTTGTTCCTGCTAATGAAGGCTGGCAATTTTTGTCGATTCGATTAGGGCGTGGTTATTTAACTATCGCTTTGCACTCATTAAGTGGTGATATTATTATTGAGGAACGCCAAAATATTCAGCAAGTACAACAAGATGATGTGGTTGCTAAATTATTGGCTGAAATTAATGCATTTTTTGCTAATCATGTCAGTGCTATTGATCGTATTTCAGCAATAGCAATTTCACTGCCTGGATTGGTCAATGCTATTGACGGGATTGTTTTACAAATGCCGCATTACACTATTAAAAACTTACCGTTAAGCGATATTATTCATCAGGCAACTGGATTACCTGTTTTTGTTGGTAATGACACTCGTTCATGGGCATTAGCTGAAAAGCTATTTGGTAATTCACGTGGTATATCAAATTCTATTTTGGTGTCAGTGCATCATGGTGTTGGGGCGGGTATTATTTTAGATGATACGGTGCTTCAAGGTCGTACAGGTAATATTGGTGAACTCGGTCATATTCAAATTAAACCTTATGGTAAGCGCTGTTTTTGCGGTAATCATGGTTGTTTAGAAACGGTAGCAAGTTTAACTGCTGTTTTAGATCAAACCTTAACCCTTTTACAAGAAGGGCATTCTTCGGTATTAACAGCATCAACCCTGACCATTGAGGCTATTTGTGATGCTGCGGTGGCTGGTGATTCCCTTGCTTGTCAAATTATCATTGATCTGGGACACCATCTGGGTCAGGCGATAGCAATTATGGTGAACTTGTTTAATCCCCAACGTATTTTAATTGGTGGAGAATTTAATCGCGCCAAATCTGTGTTATACCCCGCGATTATGGAGTGTATTATTTCCCAAACATTGCCTATTTATAATCGAGATCTTGAACTTCAAGAAAGTTGTTTTTATACCCAAGCAACCATGCCTGGTGCTGCCTTGGTAAAACAAGCCCTTTATGATGGCCATTTACTAATGAAATTAATTGATGGTTAAAATTGCTCTTTAATTTCCATATAGCTTTCTCGAATATGTTCAATAAGCGCTTGAATCCGTTTTGCAGGTTTGCGGGTATAAGGATAAACCGCATAAATACCGACCACTTTTCCCGCATGCGAGGCTAAGACTTCAACTAATTGGCCTTGTTGTAATTCGTTATAAACTAAACAGGTTGGTAAGTAAGCAATACCATTACCGGCCAGCGTGACTTTTTTTAATGCTGCGGCGTTATCTGATGAAAAGTTACCACTGACTTTATGAGTATAAATTTTATTTTGACGGATAAATTGCCAGTCAAAAGGGCCTGAGCTTTGTGGGTTATAACCTAGGCAATTATGACTATTAAGAGCCTTTGGTGTTTCTGGTACGCCATGTTGTTCAAAGTAAGCCGGTGAAGCACAGATAACCCAACGAGAATTAAAAATATGACGTGCAATAAGACTTGAATCTTCTAGAGATCCGGTGCGGATCACTAGATCATAGTTATCAGCGACTAAATCGACAAAATGATTATTAAGTGACATATCAACGGTTAAACCAGGGTGTTTTTGACAAAAGGTTGAGACAGCGTTAGCCAGAACCAATTCACCTGAAATCGTTGGGACTGACATGCGAATTTTACCTGATAGTGCTTCACTATAACCCGTTACTGAATCAAAGGCCGTTTGCGCTATATTACTGATACTTTTGGCTCGATGATAAAGCACTTCACCCGGTTCAGTCAGTGTTAGCTTACGGGTAGTACGATAAATAAGTTGTAACCCTAAGCTGGTTTCAAGTTTACTGATACGTTTACTGACAACAGATTTGGTTATGTTATTGAGGTCAGCAACTTTACTGAATGAACCATATTCAATAACTTGAGTAAAAAGAACGAGATCATCAATAGCTGGCATGTCAATATTCCAAGAGTGAAATTATAGCGAATTATACGCGAAAAAAAACGCAGTCCGATAACTGCGTTTTTTCATATTCCCGTTTAAGTGCTTAACCACTAGCATCCTGCTAGTTTGTTTATCACTATTGGTGATAGGTAAAATTACATATCATCAATAATGATGTAGGTGGCAAAGACGGGCCCATGCACACCAACAACTTTGATCAGTTCGATATCTGCAGTCGAACTAGGACCTGAAATGAAATTCACACATGATGGAATACGTTCACCATTCTGTGCTTTTTGATGTAATAATTCTGTCGCTTGAGTTAAGCGAGGAACAAGATTGCTTTTAGGTACAATAAAAACCGACGCTTCAGGGAGTAAACTTACTACTCGACCTTGTGCTGCTTGGCTGTAAAGTACCATTGTACCTGATTCAGCTAATGCTTGTTCTGCGAATACTACGCCGACTTTAGCTCTTTCTGCAACTGCAATATTAGCTTCGTAGCCAGCACTATGATCCCAAATGTAGACGCCATGTTGCTTTTCCGCTAAATCTTTCGGATTTACTATATCTAACAGACGATTATCTGCGGTAAATATAGTTTCGCCGATAGGATTTAGGCCTTCGCCATCATCGGTGCAATAGTGGAAACATACATTACGTAATGTTTCTGTTAGCTTATCTTTCGTTGTAACAACCGCCTGAGAGGCTAATGTTGTTTCTGTGTAGTCAACTAAAATAGCTTTTAATTCATCTTGGCTTTTATCAGCAAAGACTTCTTTGTGGCAGTTATATTTTAAGTTTGGTCGTACTACCGGTGTTGTAATGCGATCACGACCAAGTTGTTTTGCGATATTATCAAGGAAACTATCGCGGTTAAAAATGCGTTGCTCTGACATGCGGAAGCCCCTTATTTGTCATCTCTGTTTTTAAACCAGCTACGGAATGATTGACCTGTTGGTGTTGGTAAATCACGAGTTTGTGTCCATGCGTTAAGCAAACCTACTTTAAACGGTAGTTTGCCATCTTTAATCAGTTTACCAGCCATAATTGCACCGATTTTAACTGTTTTATCCCAGATGAAAGGGTGGGAATTAACAAAGTTAAAACCTGTGATTGCAGCACGTTCTGATGGCGCTGTGATTTTTTCTTCACCCATAATTTGGCGGTGTTTTAGCAATAGATCAGACAATGGAATTTTTACTGGACACACATCATGACAAGCACGACATAAGCTACATGCATTGGGTAGGTCTTTAAAATCTTCATAGCCACCCAGTAATGGTGATAATACCGCACCAATTGGACCTGAGTAGATTGAACCGTAAGATTGACCACCGATATGACGGTAAGCAGGGCAAGTGTTAACACAAGCCGCACAGCGAATACAGCGTAGAATAGGACGGAATTCTGAGCCTAGAATTTTTGAACGACCATTATCAACAATAACGAGGTGGAATTCTTCAGGACCATCACAGTTATCGTCTTCACGAGGACCTGTTAGCGCAGTAACATAACCCGTTAGTGGCAGACCAACAGCACTACGGCACAATAGGCTTGCCATAATATCAAACTCTTCAAAGGTCGGAACGATACGCTCCATACCCATGACGGCAATATGTGTTTTTGGTAGGCTGGTGGCTAGACGCGCGTTACCTTCATTTGTAACTAAAGTGATGGTACCTGATTCTGCAATCGCAAAGTTACAACCTGTAATACCAATTTCGGCTTCAAGGAAGTCATGGCGAATATGCTCACGGACAAAGCGGGTCATGGCTTCAGGATCAGATGATCCATCATAACCGAGCTTTTCTTTGAACACTTCGCGAATTTGAGTGCGGTTTTTATGTAATGCAGGCACAACAATGTGTGATGGAGCATCACAATCATCGACTTGTAAAATATATTCGCCTAAATCGGTTTCGATGATTTCGCAATTATTGCGTTGGATCATCTGGTTCATGCCGATTTCTTCAGTCACCATTGATTTAGATTTTACGATTTTTTTAGCGTTCTTTTTCTTTACAATCGTTTCGATGTAGTTGGTTGCATCTTCTGCGGTTGAGGCAAAGAAAACATGGCCACCATTTTTTTCTACATTTTCACTCAGCTGTTGTAAGTAGTAATCAAGGTTTTCAAGTACATGGTTACGAATGTCCATGCCCATTTCACGCCATTCTTCCCAGTTACCAAGTTTTTCAGCAGCAACTGCACGGCTTTTAAACATACGTTCTTGTGCGTTGGCAACGGCGGCACGCATAGATTCGTCTTTCATTTTTAGATGAATACGATCTTTAAATTTAACGTTGCTAGTTTTCATTGACATAATAATGACCTCTTAACGACTCATCAGCACATCAACAATGTGCATTACTTTAATAGGTTGACCTTCACGGCTAATACGACCACCAATATTTAATAAACAACTAATATCGGCACCAATTAAGAAGTCAGGTTTAACTGCGCTAATGTGTTGTACTTTTTCTGTTACCATTTCACCTGAAATTTCAGACATTTTAACAGAGAAAGTACCGCCAAAACCGCAACATGTTTCTTGGTTATCAATAGGTAAGAGCTCAAGGCCTTCAACATTATTAAGTAAAATAAGTGGCTCTTCACGCACGCCTAATTTACGAATAAGACTACAAGACGGATGGTAAACCCCTTTACCTTTAAGACGTGCACCTACGTTTGTTACACCTAGTTGACGAACGATAAATTGGGTTAGCTCAAATAAGCGGTCTGCGACTTTTTGTGCGCGGGCTGCCCATTCAGGTTCATCTTCTAAATAATGTGGGTATTTCTTCACAGAAGCAGCACATGAACCTGCAGGTGTCACAATAGGGTAATCATTAATTTCAAAAGCTTCGATCATGCTTTTCATTGCAGGCTTGCTTTTTTCGATATAACCACTATTTAATGCAGGTTGACCACAACACCCTTGGCGTTCAGGAAAAATCACTTCACACTCTAATTGCTCAAGCAGTTGTACCGTCTTTTTAGCAACTTCTGCTTTTACGGTATCGCCAAGACAAGTGACAAAAAAGTTTACCTTCATTTTATTGCTCCAATGGCGTAAAGGCGCCTGAAATATTAACGTTAAACTATTGGTTGGCGCCTGCTGCACAGAACGCCAATCAATTTTCTTTAATGATTAAAGAAAGGTACTTACTATAGCGACAATTACGCCATATAAAATCATAGGAATAACTGTTCGCTTAATGATGTAACCTTCTTTATTGGCAATACCAAGAATGGCTGATACTGCAATAATATTATTAATACATACCATATTACCCATCGCACCACCGACAGATTGCAAGGCAAGAATGATAGTTTCTGGTAACCCAACCGTGTGGGCAATACTTTGTTGAATCGCACCAAAAGTGAGATTAGAAACGGTTGCTGAACCTGAGAAAAATGCACCCAGCGCGCCTAGATAAGCCGCACAGTACTGCCAATTTTTACCTAATAGCGCCGCAAAAGCATTACCTGTTGTCATGATGGGCGAGTTATCACCACCAATCATCATAAACTTAACCATAATTAATGCACCAACAAGGGCGATAAAGGGTGTTTTGATTCGTGATGCGGTGTCGCTAAATACGGCGGTTACTTGGTGTCTGTTCATTTTCAAAAAAGGGATTGATATGAAAACAACCAAGAAAAATGGAATTAATGCTGGTACATACAGTGTCTTGTATGCCCATGCTGTATCGGTCCCTAAAATTTGATTAATATGAATAATAAATGCTTGGCTAATATGTAAGTCAGCAAAGCCTAAGTGGAAATTCCACATCGGGGTTGCGTCATTTAACATACCTTTTAGCCCTAGTTGCTTAATGCGCGTTACGATTAAAATAACAATCAATAATAGCGTAGGTGCCATGGCTTTAAATACATGCCAGAACGGTAAATGAACGACCGTATTTTCTGTCGTTGTTATTTCTTTTTTCTCTAATCCAATGTTATAGCGTGCAAACAGGATTGATAATGTTAGACCAATAGCACCACCAATAAGCGCTGGGAACTCATAGTTCCATTGTGCTAACCATACGTAAGGCAGCGTACATGACCAAATACTGAGTTGAATAAAAATAATGTTACGGCGAATTTGTTGCCAGCTAACAATGAATTTCAAAGCAATAACGGGAATAACAATCGCTGCGACAGTATGCATGATGGCCGATAAGCTACCGACATGTAGCAATTCGGCATCAGAAAGACCAAGGTTACCGAAACCAAACCATGTTGGTGTTCCCACCGCACCAAAAGAGACGGGGACGGAGTTCATGACTAATGCTAACATTGCCACTCGTAATGGATTAAAGCCGAGCCCAACAAGAATGGGGGCAGCAATTGCAGCTGGCGTACCAAAGCCTGACGCACCTTCAATCATAAAAGCAAATGCCCAACCAATGATCATTAACTGACCAATTTGATTTTTACTAATACCTTCTAGCCATTGTTTAATGACATCTTCACAGCCTGAAATTGAGAGGGTGCGATTTAATAAAATCGCACCAGCAATAATAGAGATGGGTGTAAGTGCTGATAAAGATCCCGAAATAATGTTAGCCGTTAATAAACGACCGCTAGTACCAAAATAAATTAATTGTAATACACCAACAAGTAATGCTGTTAAAGGTAATGCAATGTGTGAAGGTAGCGCCTTTTTTTTTGTCATCATCCAAATTAATAATAAAATTGGAATAACGGATATTGTTAGATTGAGCATATTTATTTCCCTGGCTGAGTCGTCTTATTCCATGTTCAAACAGACGAATTTTATTTTTATTTATTATTACTATGTGAATAGTATTTTTTATACTGATTACCTCAGTGGGGAGATTATTGTAGGCAGGAAAACGAAACTTTCTATCTATTTTTTTTTTGCATTTATCATACTTATTAATTAAATGTGATGTGAATATATACTGTATAAACGGTGTTTTTTTTAATACTTACAAAAAATCAAGTTGTTACGGATTATATGTGTGTGAATAAATAGCTTGATTATATCATTATTGGAAACAATGTATTTGCATACATAAGCTAATATATTAAGTGTTTATTTCGAATAATAAAACAAGCACTGCTGGTAAAAGATAATGGTTATCAGTACAGTAATTATTTAAGCGTTAAAATTAAAGCGTATTCGACTAATAATGCAGTTAAGGTGGTTAATTGAAATATAAAAAACATTATTTAGTGATTTTTAAATATATTAATTGAATTAACTATTATTATATTAATGGCATTTGAGGCTTAAATGTTATTTTCTATTAAAAACGATAAATATTTACTCATAAGTAAACATTAGTTTATGTGTGGTATTGATGATTAAACGCTATTCTGATTTTGAATTATTATTGATTACTGTATGTAAGAATGATAATGCTGCGGTGTAATCATTGCGGCTCATGAACCATTGTTTCTGATTAACTTCTAACGGTAAAATTTCAAGCCAACGCTGACATACCCACGTAATATCATCAAATTTAGGTTCAGGATAATAATGAGCATGCTCAGGATGTTGTTGGAACAGTTGTTTTAAATTATCTGAAATACCTTGATCGATAAAATTAATATCTTTGCTATGCCAATTAGGAACAGGCGAGGTGTCACCGATGTACAGATGGTCATTGTCTTGCGAATGATTATTGATCAAAAACATTTCAATACCTCGAACAGTAATACTCATAAATCCGTTTGGCAGGGGATCAAAATCAGTAATAATAACCCGTGTACCAAAATGACAAAGGTTATCATCAATTTTCATACAGAGTCCAAAACCATGATGGTTAGCCGTGGCAAGTTTTACTAAGCGCATATAGCGTTGTTCGTAAATCTGTAATTTACAAATACCATTAGGCAGTAAGTATATATCAACAGGGAAAAGAGGTAATTGCATAATAATAGCCCTAAACATACGTATGATAATAAGTAAATATTTGCTCGATATGATTATTATTATGTTTTTGTCGGGCACCTTTTATGAGTATAAGCAGACTAAAATAGGACAATGTCTGCTTTTTGATACTACGATAAAATAAAAGACTGTTTAGTGATGTAGTATTATGCGTTTAATATCTTATATATCGCTTGGGTTAAGCATGAGAGTTGTGTCGGCGTAATAATATAAGGTGGCATAATATAAATCAGCCGACCAAAAGGGCGGATCCATACACCAGCATTAACAAAAGCCTGTTGTATTTGAGCCATGTTAACTGGCTGATGTAATTCAACCACCCCAATAGCGCCTAACCAGCGTACTTGCTTTACTTTTTTAAGTGCTGCGATGGCGGGTAATTCACAAGCAAGTTGCTTCTCGATGTCTGAAACTTGTTGTTGCCATAAATTTTGCTCTAATATTTCGAGGTTCGCATTAGCTACAGCGCAGGCAAGGGGATTACCCATAAATGTTGGACCATGCATAAAACATCCTGCATCGCCACTGCATATTGTATCTGCAATTTTTTTATGGGTGATGGTCGCTGATAATGTCATATATCCGCCAGTTAATGCTTTGCCAACACACATAATATCAGGGCTAATATTGGCATGCTCACAGGCAAACAGTTTACCCGTACGCCCAAAACCGACGGCAATTTCATCTGCAATTAATAATACGCCATAATCATCGCATAATTTGCGTATTCGCCGTAAATAGGTTGGATGATATAAGCGCATTCCTCCCGCACCTTGAACAATAGGCTCTAAAATAACAGCGGCAATCTGTTGGTGATGTTGAGCTAATTTATTGGCAAAATCACTAATATCATCTTCATTCCATTCATCCCAGAATCCACATTGGGGAGAATCTGCAAAAATATGTTCAGGAACAAAGCCTTTATAAAGACTGTGCATCGAGTTATCAGGATCGGTTACTGACATAGCGGCAAAAGTATCGCCATGATAACCATGTCTAAGCGTTAAAAACTTAGCTCGAGATTCACCTTTAGCGTGCCAATATTGCAATGCCATTTTAAGTGCGACTTCAACAGCTACCGAACCAGAATCAGCAAGGAAGACGGTATCTAATCCCTCAGGTGTTATCGCGACTAATTTTTTACACAGTTCAACAGCGGGTTGATGGGTGATGCCACCGAACATGACATGTGACATTTTATCGAGTTGTGCTTTTGCAGCCGCAGTCAGTTTAGGATGGCTATAACCATGAATAGCCGACCACCATGAAGACATGCCATCAATTAATTGAGTGCCATCTTCAAGTGTTAAATATACACCGTTTGCGCTGGTGACAGGGTAACAAGGTAGTGGCGTAATGGTTGATGTGTATGGATGCCAAATATGACGTTGGTCAAACGCAATATCAACAATGTTCTTTTTTTGCACAGTAGTAAACCTATTTTATAATTCAAGGTTGACAGTCTACGTACTATTAGTAGACTAGCCAACAATTAAAAGGCGGACAAATGCCTATTTGGTTGTTTTTTATACCAGAGCTGTAAGTGTAATAATGCTACTACCTTGTTACGGCACTTACAGCAATACAGTAATTTTGGATAATAAAAATATAAAATAAGGGGTGCATTATGGACGTTCGTAATAATTGGACGGTTGAGGAAGTTCAAGCTTTATTTAATCAGCCGTTTATGGATTTAGTCTTTGAGGCTCAGCAAGTTCATCGTCGATATCATCAACCTAATCAAGTGCAAGTCAGCACCTTACTATCTATTAAAACAGGTGCTTGTCCTGAAGATTGTAAATATTGCCCCCAAAGTGCGCATTATCGTACGGATATAGAAAAAGAACGCTTATTAGAAGTTGATCGAGTGCTTGAGGCAGCAATAAAAGCCAAACAATCTGGTGCTACTCGATTTTGTATGGGCGCGGCATGGAAAAATCCTAAAGATCGAGATATGCCATATTTACTTGATATGGTGCAAGGCGTTAAAAAGTTAGGTTTAGAAACATGTATGACATTGGGCATGATCACTACTGCTCAGGCAAATACGTTAGCGGCGGCAGGGTTAGATTATTATAATCATAATCTTGATACTTCTCCTGAGTATTACGGCAATATTATTACTACACGTACTTATCAAGACAGGTTAGATACCTTGGCGCATGTACGTGATGCTGGGATGAAAATTTGTTCTGGTGGTATTATCGGCATGGGAGAAAGTGCACGAGATCGTGCCGGGTTGCTGGTGGAATTAGCCAATTTGCCTGTTCATCCTGAAAGTGTACCCATTAATATGTTAGTAAAAGTCAAAGGAACACCTCTTGAAAATGCAGAGGATGTCGATCCATTTGATTTTATTCGTATTATTGCTGTTGCTCGAATCATCATGCCACAATCAGCAGTAAGACTATCTGCTGGTCGTGAAGATATGAATGAGCAAATGCAAGCGTTGTGCTTTATGGCGGGAGCTAATTCAGTATTTTATGGCTGTAAGCTATTAACCACGCCTAATCCTGGTGAAGATAAAGATATCCAATTATTTGCTAAGTTAGGCATTAATAGCCAACATCAAGCAACAAAGCCTGATGATGTTCAAGCCCAAGCGTTATTTGGTCAAATCGCAGAGCGCGTTGCTGCACGTCCAACAAAAGATGACATTTTCTATGATGCCTCTCTTTAATCAGCGCCATCAGCAGGCACTTACATTACGTCGTCAACAAGGACTTTATCGGCAGCTACAGTGTGTTGATATAAGCTCTCTTAGGTTGAATTTTGCCAGTAATGATTATCTTGGTTTAGCACAAGATTCTGAAATTATTACGGCGTGGCAGCAAGGATTAGCGAAATATGGTGCAGGAAGTAGTGCATCGCCATTAGTAACAGGTTTTCAGCCACCACATGCTGATTTAGAACTGCAATTAACAGAATGGCTGGGTTATCAACGGGCGTTGTTATTTAACAGTGGCTTTAGTGCTAACCAAGCCGTGTTATTTACGTTATTACAAGCGCAAGATCAATTATTCCAAGATAAGTTAAATCATGCCTCTTTAATTGAAGCGGGAATGTTATCACCAGCAAAGATGAAGCGTTTTGCGCATAATGATATGGCTGCGTTGCAACAACAGTTTTTATCCATAACACCCGAAGTTGATACCGCATCATTAGTGGTAACAGAAGGTGTTTTTAGTATGGATGGCGATTGTGCGCCACTAGCATCATTACGAGAGATCACAACTCAGCATAAAAGTTGGCTAATGGTCGATGATGCTCATGGTTGTGGTGTGTTAGGTGAGGCTGGACAGGGAAGTTGTCATTTGGCAGGAATAAAAGCGGATATATTAATTATTACTTTCGGTAAAGCCTTTGGAATACAAGGTGCGGCGGTATTGTGTAGTCAAGATACGGCTGAATATTTAGTACAATTTGCTCGTCATTATATCTATTCTACTGCGATGCCTCCTGCTCAAGCGGTTGCATTAAGTCGTGCTTGTTCATTGATTCAAACTCAAACTTGGCGTCGAGAAAAGTTGCAGGCATTGTCTGCGTCTTTAGATCATTATCTTGATAAGAGTATTGGTCTTATACCGACGATCACCCCAATTAAACCGATTATTATTGGTGATAGTAGCCAAACAATGACGATCGCTGCTCAATTACAACAACGGGGTATTAAAGTGGGGGCTATTCGACCACCAACCGTTGCACCAAATAGTGCGCGTTTACGAATAACACTGACAGCCAATCATAATAAAAGTGATATTCGTCAGTTAGCTATTGCGCTTAATGAGGTGACTGATGCTAGATAAACTAAGCAAACTGGCATTCTTAAGTGCTAACACAAACAAACAAGCAATTACGAATGCTTTTGGACGTGCTGCTGCGAATTACGATAAATCAGCGGCATTTCAACGCCAAGTAGGACATCAATTATTAGCGTTAATACCGATACAGCAAGTGACGCATTCTAAAGCTTCAGTGATTGATATAGGGTGTGGAACCGGGTATTTCAGTGATGAGTTACAACAACAAGGATTTGAAGTAACCGCCGCTGATCTCTCTACTCAAATGTTATTACAGGCGCAGCAACGGTGTGGAAGTCATTGCCAGTATTTACACACAGATGCTGAAAATATTGTGATGGCGAATGATAGTTATGATATTGCGTTTAGTAATTTAGCTTTGCAATGGTGTGATGATTTAAGTATCCCGTTACGAGAGTTACAACGGGTAGTGAGATCTGATGGTGCTATTTTATTTACCACATTAGTTGAAGGTTCATTAAATGAGCTTAAACACGCATGGTCACAGATTGATGATAAGCCGCATGTTAATGGGTTTAAGTCACTGCAACGTATTAAAGCAGAGATAGCACAATCAGGCTTAACGATTGATTCCTTAGAATGTAAGCCTATTACTGTTTATTACTCAACAGCAATGAAATTAATGAAAGATTTAAAAGGCATTGGTGCAACACATTTACAGCAACAGCGACAATCTGGATTAATTGGACGACAAACATTCATTGAATTAGAACATGCTTACGATTATTTTCGATTAGATAATGGATTATTGCCTGCGACCTATCAGGTGTGTTTTGGAGTATTAAAAAATGCATAAAGCCTATTTTGTGACAGGAACAGATACCGATGTGGGTAAAACTGTTTGTAGTTGTGCCATTTTGAATGCTGCAGAGCAGGCAAGTATAGCGATGGTAGGGTATAAACCCATTGCTTCTGGTTGTGATAGAACACCTGAAGGATTACGAAATAGTGATGCTTTATCACTTCAACATGCATCATCGGTTAGCGTGACTTATGATGACGTTAATCCGTATTCTTTTTATCAACCTGTTTCACCTCATATAGCGGTAATTGAAGAAAATAAAGTCATTGAATTTAGCGTATTGTCTCAGGGGCTCGCTAATCTTAAAACAAAATCCGATTGTGTGCTTATTGAAGGTGCTGGTGGTTGGCGTGTTCCTATTAATGATACCGATTATCTTTCTTCATGGGTAAAGCAAGAGCAGTTGCCTGTCATTTTAGTGGTAGGAATAAAATTGGGTTGCTTAAACCATGCATTATTAACAGCAGAAGCTATTCAAGCGGATGGCTTAACTGTTGTTGGATGGATTGCTAATTGTATTGAGCCAAAAACGGATAATTATACCGCGATGATAACGTGGTTAGGACTGCAATTACCTGGGAAGAAAATCGCTGAAATCCCTTATCTTCCTCATAACCAAGGATCAAATTTAGCGACGTATATTGATTTAGCAGCATTATGCTAAAAACGAGGGATTAATAAAAACAACAAAAGGCACTTTGCATGCCTTTTGTTTTAATTGATAGAGATAAACTAATTAGATGAGTTAAGTCCAATTAGCATTTCTTGTGTTTCTGTTACTTGTGCCGGATGACTAGCTTGATCAAGGCCTAGTTCTTTACGTGCTTCATCGATGGACATTCCAAGATGGCAACGCAAAATATCTATAGCAACTTGATAACTTTCATTATTAGCCATGAACCCTCCTTGTTTCATTTATTTTGTGTGTGTTGTTTCATAACAGTACGTAAACAATAATCGAGTTATACAATGAAAGCAATACGACCAAAGTCTAATAATCATGTATTTTAATAATTAGATATTCTTTCAATGTTAAAGGTAACTTATCTGTTATTTTTTTGATGGCGTTTTTTTACGGCTGTTTATGTGATGGTAAGTGGAAAACCAGAGCCTGATAAGAATTGGTAACAATTTAGATCTTTAATTTATAGTCATATTATTCGAATATAATGAGTAATAACCATTTGATTGTATTAATACGACACTAAATAGTGTTCTATAAGGTATAAAATAGGATGGTAATATTCTTTAAATTGGGGAAAAGAATAAATATGAAACGTATCGCGTTGTTTTTAGCAACGAATCTTGCCGTAATGTTAGTGTTTAGTATTGTACTTAACATCGTTTACGCAGTAACAGGAATGCAACCTGGTAGCCTTTCTGGATTACTCGTCATGGCGGCTTTGTTTGGTTTTGGTGGATCATTAGTGTCTTTAATGATGTCAAAATCGATGGCATTACGCTCAGTAGGTGGTGTCGTTATTGAACATCCACGTAATGAAACTGAACATTGGTTAATTAATACTATTGCTCGTCAAGCGGAGCAAGCCGGTATTGGTATGCCAACGGTTGCTATTTATGATGCACCTGATATTAATGCCTTTGCGACAGGGGCTAAGCGAGATGATTCATTAGTTGCGGTATCAACGGGCTTACTACATAGCATGACCCGAGATGAAGCTGAAGCGGTATTAGCACATGAAATAAGCCATGTTGCTAATGGTGATATGGTAACGATGACGTTAATGCAAGGTGTGGTAAATACCTTCGTTATCTTTGTTTCTCGTCTTGTTGCTGGTGCAATCAGTGGTGTGAATAATAACAGTGAAGAAGGGGAAGGCGGCGGCAGTTACATGACCTACTTTATTGTTTCTTCAATTATGGAAGTACTGTTTGGTTTCTTAGCCAGTATTTTAACGATGTGGTATAGCCGTCATCGTGAATTTTATGCTGATGCGGGTTCTGCAAAGTTGGTTGGTCGTGAAAAAATGATCGCGGCACTGGAGCGTTTAAAAATAAGCCAAGAACCACAGTTAGAAGGTTCAATGATGGCCTTTGGTATTAATGGTAAGAAATCATTATCAGAGCTATTTATGACTCACCCCGCATTAGATAAGCGTATTGATGCATTACGCAATGGAGAGTATATAAAATAATTATTTACTAACGCGTTATATGTTAGCAATAAGCCCTTTAAAATCGTTTTCTACTAGAAAGATAAACGTTCAGAGGGCTTTTTTTTATAAATTTTTTAAAAATATGATGTTTTTTCGTGTTTTATGGATTTTAAATCTAAACTGACAAGGAAAAAATAAAGCTGTTATATTTATTAGTGGTTTTGGGTTCATATCAAATTATTAGCAAAAGGTTGTAGCTTATGTTTAAAGTGCTGTTAGGAATTGTAATATTTTGTTTTATGTTCCCCGTTTCTGTTGTTCATGCCACGAATGGCGATAATGCAAAACCTTACTCCGAACAGAGTATTTATGAAAAACCAATGATTGAGCGTTATGTGCTTGATGAATTGAAATCATTACGAATGGATCAACAAGATCTCGAACGTCGACTTACCCGTGATATTACTGATAGAGAATTATCCGTCGCTGATAAATCAATGAATTACGCCAATGTTACGGTAACGTATTTCTTCTATATTATAGCGGCTGTTGCGTCATTAATTGCCTTAATTGGTTGGCAATCAATGCGTGAAATAAAAGAAAACACTAAGCGTATGGCAGAATTACAATTAAAAGCTATTGCGGATAATTATGAACAGAAATTTAAAGCATTAGAACGGGACTTAAAGCGTAAGACTCGGATTATTGGTGAAAATAATCGAGAAATAGAAAAAATTAACGAAGTACATAATTTATGGTTACGTGCTCAAAGTTCACAAACACCAGAGCAAAAAATAGAAATTTATGACGAAATTTTAAAAGTACGGCCTGGTGATTTAGAAGCGTTAACTTATAAAGCTGACGCCACTATGGAAATGCGAGAATTTCATTGGGCGTTAAGTATCTGTAATCGAGTATTGGAAGTTGATGATACTAACGCACATGCATTATATCAACGTGCGTGTGCTTATGCTTGTTTAGGGGTGGAAGATCAAGCAATTTCAGATTTAGAACGTGCAATTAAAGACAGTATATCATTACGTGAACTCGCAGCTGATGAAGATGATTTTGAAAACTTACGTGGTAATGAACGTTTTGAATTATTACTTATCACCGTCGAAGATTAAATATGCTGTTTATACGTGTAATTACAACTCAACATTGCATTTTTAATGCTAGTAAAAACAATTAAATAAGCATAATTTTATGTCTAGATTAGATATTAAGGAAAACTAATATGACTAACTTCCAGTTTTATACTTATGAATTGCCTTGTTTTAACTGCTATACACGTAAAGTTAAAACCGATCTTGGTTGGTTAACACCAAGCATGAAAACAGATATTATTGATCAAATTGAAGTAATGTTAAAACAACAAGGTAATGATTATAAACCTTATTTTACCGTACAAGTTGTTTGTACTGTTGATGAAGCAAAAGATTATTTGCTGTTAAATTATTACGATAATTCTGAGTCAGAAATTAATCACGGTAATATAACGCCAACGGTTGTTACTGAGATTGAAGATCAAATTACAGAACACATGACAGCAGAAGGTGTTGTTATCTTTAGTCATGAAATAGAATTACAAAACTGTGATGATTGCTTTCAAGAGAACGATGAGTAATTAAAAAATAGGAACAGAATAATGCTGTGGGATGCTTGTGAGGAAAAAACGAAAGTTGCGCTTGATAACGGTGATTTATTACCACTAACTAGCGACGATATTATTTATCAACAAGAGGGCGTTAATTATATTGTTAATTTGCTCACTGATAATATGAAAGTAAAACATTCTCTTGTTGTCTCAGCACAAGATCCCTTTGTGGCGCCGTATACTCATTGTGATTATATAACGGACATGGATACAGATTATGTTTGCTTATTAAATCGTTTTCCAATTATTGTTCCTCATTTGCTTATTTGTGCCAAAGATTACATTCCACAAACAGCTATATTAACGTTAGCTGATTTTGCTGCATGGGCTAAAGGTATTACGCGTAGTGATGTCTTGGGCTTCTTTAATGCAGGTCATGATGCGGGCTCTAGTCAAATGCATCGACATATGCAGCTTGTTAGAACATCTATTCCTTTAGAATCCCAGATAGTAAATGGACAGTTGCCGTTTAAACATACGGTGTTTACCTATACAGATCTAAATCCAAAACAACTCTATGCTGATTATTTAGTTGCAATGGCGTCTCTACAGTTAAATACCACTAAGTTAATAAATGGCTTAAGTGAATGTTTACCTTATAATATTTTACTTACTGAACGTTGGATGCTGATTATTCCACGGGTTAAAAATTACGTAGAAACCCTGGCCGGTCACGGAGTTAATTTTAGTGGTCGTTTTTTAGTGAGTTCTGAGCAGCAATTAGCATGGTTAAAAGACTATGGTTTCATGCATTTTTTAACTGATTGTGGATTTGTAGAAAAATAGCATATATTTGTTTATTATTTAAGCTGTTGCATCATAAAGACTTTACAACTGATAAGCTTATCATTACTATAGCGGCCATGGAGAGATGGCTGAGCGGTTGAAAGCACTGGTCTTGAAAACCAGCATACGTTTATAGCGTATCTAGGGTTCAAATCCCTATCTCTCCGCCACACATTAAAACGCCGCTATTTATTAGCGGCTTTTTTTCGTTTGCATAAAAGTAATGATGTAATAAGTAAAATAAAAGCGGGTTCAAATCCTCTAATGCCCCAAGCAGCTCCGCCACATTTAAGAAAGCCGCTATTTATTAGCGGCTTTTTTTCGTTTGCATAAAAGTAATGATGTAATAAGTAAAATAGAAGCGGGTTCAAATCCTCTAATACCCCGAGCAGCTCCGTCACATTTAAGAAAACCGTTAATGAAAATTAGCGGCTTTTTTTCGTTTACATAAAAGTAATGATGTAATAAGTAAAATAAAAGCGGGTTCAAATCCTCTAATGCCCCAAGCAGCTCCGCCACATTTAAGAACTATATTTTTACATAGAGTATTCAAACTAACCACGCGTCATTCCCTACAGTGAGGTTACGAACGAGATAGGGAATCTACTATTAGCATGTCGTAGTGTTATTGTTTGGCTTGATATTTCAGCTGATTTTTTAATGATGTCTTTAATGCTCAAATACGCAGTAAATAGATCACGGATAATTCATACTTCATTTCCGAGATGACGGATGATAACCAATGTCATTCTTTGCTGTGATATATGAATATTTTAAAAAAGCTGCTAGCAAGGCTAACAGCTTTATTGTTTAACGTTATAGCAGATGATTACTCACAAGCACTACAAGCTTGCAATGCGATTTCGTGCTCAAAAGTTACTTGGCCTAATGCTGTTGTGCTTGCTGCGATTTCTTGCTCAATATCTTTAAGATCATCAGTATCAATACCTTTTGATGCTACTTCATCTTCAGTGTAACCAAATGCATTTAATAATAAGTAATCACGTGCTTCTTCTTGGGTACATGTAATGATCGCTATAAGATCATCACCAAAAGTGGTATCCCCCGTGATAATTGCTGTAATTTGCTGTTGAACACTATCGTACATTGCTGGTGTTAACCAACCTAAATCTGCTTCAGCAGTATTTTTACGACAATCAAAGCAAGGAAGGAGCTGAGAATAGCTCTGAAAATTGTTCATGGAAAAGTATCCTGATCACAGTATTAATATGGCTTCGCAACTTATGCTAATTTAGTCTTAATTACTAGCGTAAAAGTGAAATTTTTATTCTGATGTTATTGTGGAATTCAATATGAAAATTAGAACGAAAGAATGTTATTACTATCAGATTTTATTGATGATTGAGAGATGAAGCTAGATTCAGTTGTTATAGTGCTAACCAGTAGTCTAAGATAACAACATATAAAAAATTACTTTTAGCATCATAGAGATAATATTATCGTTGATGTATGAATCAATAAGGATAAATATGAAAAAGATAATAATAGCTGCCGCGGTAGCAGTAGTTATAACCGGTTGCGCTGGTACTCCATCAAACAGCTATACAGTTGAAAATGCAGCTGGCGTGTCGTCGTGGGAGTTATGCCGAAATATTGGTTATCACGAGTTTTTTAACCGCGCTCAAAAAGCACAACAATTAACTCATTATGTGATTAATCGAGGGGATGTCGATCCACAAGCCTGTCAAGCAGCTGCTGCTGAAGGGAAAAAATTTGCAGAAGCGGAATACCGTAAAACAGGAGGCTACTAATCTTTTAGATACGCTTACTTACAATATTGTGAGCTAGTTATTCATCTGTATCGATTATAATTTATAAAATACAAACGATGATTATTTCACCATCTTTTTCTATTGTAAGTAAGGATTATGATTATTATGAAAAAAAGCGCATTGCTTGTTGTGTGTGTATTAAGTGCATTATCACTAAATGCTGTGTCATTAGCGGCACACGCAAATGATCGTCCAACAATATTACCGAGTGAGTGACCAGGATCGCAGACATGGAATAAAGCATCTGTGTATAACAAAGGTGATAGCGTACGTTATGTTGGGCGATTATGGGTCGCTAAATGGTGGACACAAGGTGATCGTCCTCAACGTAATAATGAGTCAGGTCCATGGAAGTTAATTCGTCTTAATGGCAATGATAATAATTATGACGATAACGACTACAATAATAATGATTATACTAAGCCTAATAGTTTTAAAGTTACGCGTTATCGTGAAGGCTTTAAATACAGTGCTGGCGATAGAGTGCGGATGCCTAATGGTAATGTTTACCGCTGTCGCAATTGGCCAGCAACGCCATGGTGTGAGTTAGCAGGTTATGCTCCTGGTAAAACGCAGCATTGGCGTGACGCGTGGTCTCGAGTAAAATAAGATTATTGTACTGAGTATCTGCCGTTGAGAGCAGATACTCATTAATGGCTGTTATTTCTTTTGTTTAGTTGATGATCGTGGATAGACATTTACTTTTTCAATGCGGTTATGCTCAATGACTAGAATTTCAAAACGCCACCGCTGCCAATCAATAATATCACCATTCTTTGGTAATCCACCTTTGATCCACATTAGCATTCCATTCAATGTTTGATAGCCATTTTGATCTTCATCCGGTAATTTTTTTAAATCTAATAAATCTTTTACAACCGTGATTGGCACCAGTCCGTCAAGGTGCCAATTATTGTCTGTTATTTTTTTGGACCATACATTACTAGGATCTTGAGTATTAAACTTGCCTGTTAGTGCTTCGAGCACATCTCGTGGTGTGACAATACCTTGAATATCACCATATTCATCAACAACAAAGGCTATTCTTGTACCTGAATCTTGAAACATATCTAACAGGTCGGTACCTGTCCATGTTTCAGGGATAAAGAGCGGTTGAGTAATGTAATCAATAATATTTTTTGGTGCTTCACTATTATTATCAAGTTCAAATTTTAATAATTGTTTGGCTGTTATCGTACCTTTAATATCATCGATGGTGTGATTACAAACGGGTAAACATGAAAATGGACTCGCTAATAGTTTTTGTTGATAGCTTTCAACACTATGGTCAAGATCAAGATAACTAATTGCATTACGGGGTGTCATCATGGATGAAATTTTACGATCATCGAAATGGAAAACATTACGTACCATTGTATGTTCTTGTTGATGAATAATACCGGCTTGAGAGCCTTCTGTAATAATGGCTTTGATATCATCTTCGGTTAAATGGGTGCTGTTATTGGTGTTTTTACTAAATACTCGCAAGAATAACTCTGTTGAACCCGCTAATAAGATAATAAAAGGCCGTGACAATAAAGATAAAAAAGCAATGGGGCGAGCGACTCGTAATGCCAAGGGTTCAGCATTAACTTGAGCATAACGTTTAGGGATTAACTCACCAATAACAATAGAGAAGTAGGTGAGAACGACAACAGCAATAATAGTTGCAGAAACAGATGCTGTGTGCGCTTGTACGCCAAAAGAGGTTAACCATGAAGAGATAGGTCCCGCTAAAGCAGCTTCACCTATTACACCGTTTAATATACCAATAATGGTAATGCCGATTTGAATAGTAGATAAAAAAGTGGTTGGTTTATTGGCGAGTTTTATTGCAGTCATCGCGCCTATATCACCCTCATCTGCGAGTACCTGAAGGCGATTTTTACGTGATGTTACTAAGGCTATTTCTGACATAGCAAACCAGCCATTCAGGATAACCAAAAAAATAAGAATTGCGATACTCATTAAAACTCCTAGCAATAAAATAGGCGAATTTATGATGAGAATCGATAAATAAGTCCGCCAAATAGGATGAATCGCCTATTAGGCCACTTCCTTCGTCATTATAACGCGCATATGAAAATATAAAATCTACATTTTAGTTAAATAATTTATTAAATATGTAAAGCACCATAATTGAGTGCTTTTAGTCTTATTGGTATAAAGATACAGCTTAAAACATAGCCAAATAGGAATAAAAAAACAGGTAGAGGATACATATAGATAAATTATGGATA
Organism: Photobacterium carnosum; assembly: GCF_002849605.1. Classification (GTDB taxonomy): domain Bacteria; phylum Pseudomonadota; class Gammaproteobacteria; order Enterobacterales; family Vibrionaceae; genus Photobacterium; species Photobacterium carnosum. The sequence goes on along the minus strand of NZ_NPIB01000001.1, from coordinate 83,027 downwards.
AATAAGTGTGCTATTGGTATTGAATCAAGAGAACATTATTTATAAAAAAAGCCACAGTATTCAAGATGCTGTGGCTTTTTATGCTATTTACCGAGTGTTGTAATAATAATTAAGCTTGTTTCAATTGTTTATTTCGATAAATTATTGCTACCACGGCAGGTAAACTAAAAATAATAAAACCAGAAATTAAGGCAATTGCAGCAGTATGTTTATTGATGCTTGACGGCACATCGAAAGATACAAAAATAGTAACAAAGCAGCTTATTAGTCCAAGTGCTGATGCTATGACCATTCCAATTTTTCCACCAGGAACACGGAATGGACGATCAATATGATTGTGTTTACGACGTGATGCTAAGAAGCTGATAAAGATGCAAATATACATTACCATGTAGAGTTGCGTCATCAGGATATTCAATAACCACATACCTTGATTGACATTTGGTACTAACACAAACACTAATGATAATAAGCTTACGATAGCCCCTTGGAGCAATAATAATGGGACTGGTGCTTGATTACGGTTTTCTTTTGATAACCGAATTGGCATAAATTTATCTTTAGCTGCAACATGTAAACTTTTAGTTGGTGCAATGATCCAGTTATTTAGGCTGGCAAGACTACCAAAAACAATGGCAAGGGCGATTACAGGTAATAAGAATGGTAGATTCATATCCTTAAAAAAGGTTTTAAATGCCAGAATTATTCCTTCACTTAAACTTGAATTGCTATGTGAAACTACGGCTGCAATCGATAATGAACAGGCAGTAAGTGATACTAATATCATTATTGTCGAAATTAAAAGTGCTTTTGGATATGCTTTTTGAGGATTCTTCACTTCATTGGCATAAGCCGTTGTGATTTCAATACCCGTCAAAGATAAAACAACAGCAGTAAAACTTGCACCGATACCACTTTGTGAAAAGTCGGGTAACCAATCTGAAACATGACGTAATGAAATATGCGATGCTTCTGGGTTGGTATATGTCCAATACCCCCCTAATGCAATAATAAGCAGGATCGGGAAAATAAGACCAATCATGCCAAAAACATTAGTAATTAATGACGATAACCGTAAGCCAAAGATATTAACGAAGGTGAGTGCCCAAAAGATAATATTAATCATCACTAACATGAAAATATTATTTTCTGCTAAATGTGGGAAAAATGGGTAAGTACCAGTGGCTACGATAAATGAGATGAGTGGTGGGTAATAGACAATATTTTCAGCATATTGATACCATACCGTTATAAAACCAAAGTTATGGCCTAATGTTTCTTTACCCCAAAGATAAACGCCACCTTGTTTAGGGTACGTTGTGCTCATTTCTGCACATACTAATGCTGTCGGAACAAAAAAGCATAATCCTGCAAGCATGAAAAAAGAAATAGCATGGCTACCAAAGAGTGCTGCTCCCGGTAAATTACGGATACTATCCACCGAGGTTATCGTGATCATTATTATCGAGAAAACGCTTAACTTTGCAGCAGATTTTGCGATATCGCCCATTAAAGGCCCTCAGGTTAAGTCCGTAAATGTGTTATAAAACAGCAATCATACGGTATTTAAAAGTAAAAAGAGCGGCATTCTAAAGTCTAAGCTTATATGGGTATATAGGTAAAAATGGTATGTTTATTATCAAAAATGGTAATAAGAATTCAGTATAGTGAACGATACGTGCTTTTATTATATATTTTGAGATTAAATAAGTAATTTAAGACCGATGTTATTTTTATAATGGAGTGAGCAATGAAAAGTTTATTATCGAAATGCTATCTATTTATTCCATTATTGCTCGGTATATCAGGCTGTAATGATCATCGTGAAGAATTAGCATTAGGTACGATTGAACGCGACCAAATTACATTGACTGCAACGGCAAATGAAATCATTACAACGCAACCTACGATTGAAGGCTGTGTTGTAAAAAAAGGTGATGTTGTCGTCACATTACAATCTCAACAACAGCAGACTAGACTGATTAAAGCGCAAGCACAGCAACAACAAGCACAAGCCTACTTGCAACGGTTAACAAATGGTTCTCGCCCAGAAGATATTGCTACAGCACAAGCTAAAGTTGAGCAATACCAAGCTAATTTTAGAGAGAGAAATACAGATAACAGGCGTGCTAAACAGCTTTTTTTAAAGAAAATGGTTTCTGTGGCTGAACGAGATAGCGCGCAAACGCAACGGGACATTGCACAAGCTGAATTACAAGCAGCAACCAATGAATTAGATAAATTGCTGCATGGCGAGCGTATTGAAGATATAAAACAAGCGCAGGCTGCACTTGTGGTGGCGACGGCAGAAGTGGCACTTCAGCAGCAAATTCTACAAGACTATACTATTGTCGCAACCCGTAACGGAATTTTAGAACGTTTGCCTTACCATGTGGGTGATCGTGTCGCTAAAAATGCGACGGTTGCGATTATCACCACGCATACCGTTCCTTATGCACGTATTTATGTTCCTGAACCTTATCGCGTTAATATAACCGCTGGAAAAAAATTAACCATTCATGTTGATGGCATTAAGACGTCTTATCAAGGCACCGTACGTTGGATAGCAATAATCCCTTCTTTTACGCCTTATTACACCCTTAATGGTAGCGATAAATCGTGGTTAGTTTATTTAGCTGAAGTTGATTTTCCTGATAGTGGTCGTGAATTACCTGCGGGCGTTCCAGTACAAGTGGAGATGCCGCATGAATGAGAATGCGATTATTGCGACTAATGTAACACGTAAATTTGGTGATTTTGTTGCCGTTGATAATCTTAATTTAGCGGTACCGAAAGGCACTATTTATGGTTTTTTAGGCCCTAATGGTTGCGGTAAATCCACCACATTAAGGATGCTAACCGGACTATTAACGCCGACGACTGGCTGTGTGAATGTACTGGGGCTCGATATTCCACGCCAAGCCGAGCAACTACGTTTGCGTATTGGGTATATGACACAAAAATTTTCGTTATACCAAGATCTAACTGTTCAAGAAAACCTTGAGTTTATGGGACAGATTTTTGGTATACCCAAAGCGCAGCGTAAGCGACGAATTCAACAACAATTAATCACTTATGGACTTGATCAACGGGCTAAACGACGAGCGTCAGAATTAAGTGGTGGTCAGCGACAACGACTTTCTTTAGCCGCAGCAACAATTCACCAGCCAGATTTACTACTGCTAGATGAACCTACTTCGGCGGTTGACCCTGAAAATCGCCGTGAATTTTGGGAGCAACTGTTTGATCTTTCAGATCAAGGTACCACTATTTTAGTCACAACCCATTATATGGATGAAGCTGAACGCTGCCATGGATTAGCTATTATGGACGCAGGTGTGGTACGTGCTAATGGATCACCTTACGCGCTTATGGATGCTATGGCGGTAACAGTTGTTGAGATAGAAGCGCAGCAATTACGGCGACTTAAAGCGCAAATTATACAACTTCCTCTGGTGAGATCAGCAGCACAATTAGGGGTTCGATTACGGGTATTAGTGTCAAAAGAAATTAATGATCCCATCGGCTGGTTACAATTACAAATACCGACATTAGAACAAGCAGTTATGACTATCAGTCGACCGAGTCTTGAAGATGTTTTTGTAACCTGTACTGGTGAGGGGCGACAATGATCACTCGATTATGGTTAAGCCTATTGCGGATCAACGCTATTATTGGTAAAGAGTTACGGCAGCTAAGTCGGGATCGTATTACCTTTGGCATGATCGTGATGATCCCGCTCATTCAATTGCTATTGTTTGGTTATGCTATCAATACAAATGTTAGAAATGTTCCTACTGCGATAGTCGATCAAAGCCATTCAGCAACAGGACGGATGTTGGTGGAATCGATTAAAGCTACGCAAGTTGTTGATGTGATCGCAAGTTACGCGACACCGCAACAAGGTCAGCAAGCGATTATGGATGGCAAAGTAAAAGCAGTATTGGTGCTTCCCTCTGATTTTCAGCGTCGAATAGACCAGCAGCAAGTGATTGGGCAATGGTTAGTGGATGGTTCTGATGCATTAATCAGTTCAACCATTATGCAATTACAAAAAATGCCATTAACTGAAGTGATCCCTCAACGGAAAGCACAACCGAATAATTTTGAAGTAACGTTATATTTTAATCCTGAGCGTCGCTCTGCGATTAATATTATTCCCGGGTTACTTGGGATTATATTAACCATGACGATGATTCTATTTACTTCCGTAACGATTGTAAGAGAGCGTGAGCAAGGCAATTTAGAGTTATTGATCACTACGCCAATTCAACCGTTAGAATTAATGCTAGCTAAGATAACACCGTATATTTTTATCGGTATTATTCAATCAATCATCATTTTAGGATTAGGGTATGTCATTTTTGATGTACCAATCAATGGCTCGTTAGTACAAATTTTTCTAGGAACTGTGTTATTTATTTTGGCAAGTTTAACGCTCGGCTTAGTGATATCAACAAAGGCAACAACGCAGTTACAAGCCATGCAAATGACAATATTTATATTATTGCCGTCTATTTTGCTGTCAGGATTTATGTTTCCGTATGAAGGTATGCCTGTTGTTGCTCAATGGATTGCGGAGGTATTACCGACGACACACTTTATTCGTATTATTCGCGGTATTGTGTTGCGAGGGGCTGATTTGGTTGATCTGTGGCGAGATACATTATGGTTAGTAATATTTACCATTATTGGGTTAATCATTGCGTCAATTAGGTTTAAGAAAACGTTAGATTAGTGATTTAAAAGTAAAGGATATATAGGTAATGCCTTGTTTTACAGGTTATTTTTTTGTGATGTTAACCGGGGCGGATGACAAAAATATGGCAGTTTTACTGTAGAAATAAGATGGTTTGAAGACAAATTGAAGATAGGATAAAAGAATGAATGGTGCATGTTTGTGATAAAAAAATAATAACATGACTTATTATTCTCTAGGTGCATCTTTCTGGTATTGCTTGGTTGCTATTGTTAGACTGCGGGCATTGTTTAGATAGGTAAGGCCTTTTTATGTTCACCCGTTCGCCACAGTTATCATTAAAGCGAAGCTATGTTGCTGCGTTGTCGTTATCAGCTATTGTTGTATTGTCTGGCTGTAGCCAAGCACCAAAGTTACAAAAGATCTCTGGTTTTGCTGAGGGGACTACTTACCATGTGACATATTGGTCAAAGCAGGATGTACCTGTTGCGAAAGTGACAGAGCAATTTAATAAAAAGCTGGCAGCGATTGATAAAGAATATTCTACCTATCGGAATGACTCGTATATTTCTGAGTTTAACCACAGTACATCGACTCAATGGCAACCCGCGTCTAAAGATTTCATATATATGTTGTCGTTAGCCAAAAAATTAAATAAAGATAGCCATGGATGTTATGACCCAACAATCCAGCCATTATATAAATTATGGGGCTTTCAAGGGCATACTTTGCATGTCCCTACACCACAGCAAATAGCGTCGATTAAAAAAGACATTGGGATTGATAAGATTGAAATAGATCCGGTGAATTTACGGATCAGAAAAACCATTCCTCAAGTACAAGTGGACTTATCCTCAATGGGCGAAGGCTATGCCATTAGTCAGCTAAGCAAAATTTTAGAAGCCGATGGTGTTAATAATTATTTGGTTGAGTTTGGCGGCGATATGAAAATTAAAGGTCGCAAACTGGAAGGGCAAAAGTGGCGAGTTGCGATTGAACAGCCGAGAGCATTAAAAGACGGTATTCGTCCTTATACTATTGTTAATATTAATGCTGACGATGGTGTTTCATTAAATACATCAGGTACCTATCACCATAACTTTAAAGATGGTGAAAAAGATTATTCTCATATTTTAGATACTAGAACTGGTGCGCCCGTAACGCATAATTTGGTATCAGCATCAGTCTTTGGTCATGATCCTGTTGTTGGGGATGCGTGGGCAACCTCAATGTTATGTTTGGGGCCTGTAGAAGGGAAAGTTGTTGCCAATGAGCAGGACTTACCGGTGTACTTTATTCAAAGTGAAGGTAAAACATTTAAGAGTTCTGACAGTGAGTCTCTTAAAAACTATCAGCGTATTACGTTAAGTTAAGCGTATTTTAAATGAATATGAGATAGTGATAAGCCACTCAAACGAGTGGCTTTTTTATTTATTTTATACAGATACAGATACAGATACAGATACAGACATTTTGCATTAATGCTTGAACGTCGTCGTATCATTATCGCTGGTGGCATTGATATCGCCAGCAGGATTAAGTAGGTGTGGTACGATTTTAGGCAAGTTTAATTCAATATCATTATCTGTGACGGGGTTAATCGCAGTGTTATACCAACCCAGTAAGCCTAAAACGGCATAGCCAATAGCATCATCACTGTCACGATGCTCAAGAATGATTTGTAGAAAACGTAAGATAGCTTTGTCGTTTGATTTAGCTTGAACTAACGTTTCATCAAAAACAGCCGTTGCTTCAGCCAATAAACCTTCAAATTCAGTATCAATTGATACTTTAAACGAGCCACCATCAACAGTAATTTTCATTGTTATATCGTCAATTATTATAATTGATATAAATATTACCTAATTACCAATCGGTTGTCGCCATACTGCGGTATTGATTAACATTGTTATGATCCAGACACAAAAAAGCCTACTAAAAAGTAGGCTTGGTTGTATCTAAAAGATGGTGCTCGCTACTGGACTCGAACCAGTGACACCTTGCATGTCATGCAAGTACTCTAACCAACTGAGCTAAGCGAGCAAATTGTACGGTTATAAACCGCCGTTAAGCCATTTATTTGAAACTGGTGCTCGCTACTGGACTCGAACCAGTGACACCTTGCATGTCATGCAAGTACTCTAACCAGCTGAGCTAAGCGAGCAAATGGTACTGCTATAAACCGCTGTTAAGCCATTTATTTGAAACTGGTGCTCGCTACTGGACTCGAACCAGTGACACCTTGCATGTCATGCAAGTACTCTAACCAACTGAGCTAAGCGAGCAAATTGTACTGCTATAAACCGCTGTTAAGCCATTTATTTGAAAATTGGTGCTCGCTACTGGACTCGAACCAGTGACACCTTGCATGTCATGCAAGTACTCTAACCAACTGAGCTAAGCGAGCAAATTCAGCTTAATTACTGTTGAATCGTAATCAGCGAATGACAAGCATAGTAGCGAGTCACTTTCATCTAGGCAAGTGTTTAAATAGACTTTTTTAGTAAATTCAGTGCGTTTGCTTGCACAATAGCCAGTTTGGTCAAATTTGGTGATGGTTAAATAGACGAATGTGATATTACGCATGTTATTTTTGAGGGACGCCACCAGTATTTTACTGGTGGCTATGTAAAAAGGGTTATTGAAGCAGTTCGTGATTTTCTGGTAATAGACGAATAATCCACAATACCAGTTTATGTTTCATGTTAACGCCATCTTCTTTATCAACAGCTAATGGTGTTATTTGTTTACATTGCACTAATAAGCGATAAATACATTCCACGCGATCGGTCGAACCGATACCGCGATTTAAATCATTAAATCCTTGTTTTTTTGCAAAGGCGAAACCGAGTTCTAATGCTTTTTTTAATAGTTTTGCTTCGTTTTTATGTTTTTTCATTCTTATCTCCCTGAACTTCTGATTGAGTGTAGTTTACCTATTCTCAAAATGAACTAATAGTAGCAAAAATGATAATTGATGTTGGTAGCAATTTATTGATATCCAACCTTAAATTGGCAACATCTAAATAATCATTACCAATAATACACATGATCAATAGTTGCTTGTTGAAATTGGCGTTGAAGTTGAGTTGTTTATTTTAGATAAAAAAGCGATCCTAAGATCGCTGATTTCAATAAGTGACTCTTTACTATTAGCGTAATGACATCTCAATTTGTTTTTGCGTATCAAGTTTATGAACCCAATGCATACGCGCACCAAGCATTATCGCAGCAGACGTTAAGCCAATAATAAAGCCGATCCAGAACCCTTCAGGTCCCATTGGCTTAACTATCCAATCAGTCATACCTAAAATATAACCAATAGGTAATCCTAATAACCAGTAAGCAATAAAGGTGCAGAAGAAGATTGCCCGCATATCTTTATAGCCACGTAGTGCACCAGCAGCAACAACCTGTACAGCATCGCTACATTGATAAATGGCGGCTAATAGAAGTAGTTGGCTTGCAAATAGAATAACTTCAGGGTTATCCGTATACAGTAAGGCAATTTGTTCACGGAAAATCACCGTTAGAATCGCAGTACAAAATGCTAATGATATGCCTACGAATAATCCACAATGACTGGCAATTTTAGCGCCAATAATGTCTTCTTGCCCCATTTTATGGCCAACACGAATACTAACCGCAGCAGCGATGCTCATTGGTAACATATAGACTAAGGACGAGAAATTCATCGCAATTTGGTGGGATGCGACTTTCATTGGCCCCAGCGGTGAGATCAATAACGCAATGACTGCAAATAAAGAGACTTCAAAAAATAATGATGCAGCGACAGGAAAGCCTAATTTAAACAAACGACTGATTGCAGCAAATTTAGGTGGATAAATTACCCCAAACACATTAAGACGGTTAAGGCGCTTATTGATTAAGACAAAAGCAAGCATTGCAAAGAACATAAACCAGTAGACGATAGTGGTAGCAATACCACAACCTACACCACCCATCGCTGGCATACCAAATTCACCGTAAACAAAAATCCAGTTTAAGGGAATATTTAGTAATAGTCCTAAAAAGCCAATTACCATGCCAGGGATAGTAAAAGATAAGCCTTCAGAGAAACTTTTGAGTGTTTGGAAGAATAGAAATGCGGGTACAGCGAATAATACCGCATGTAAATAACCAACCGTCTTTTCAGCCAATACGGGTTCTACATTCATGTAGTGGATTAAAATACCCGCGTTGTAAAGAATCAACATTGTTGGAATTGAAATTAATACCGCTAAAATAAAAGCGGTTTGAATTTCAAATGGTATCTTTTCTTTTTTTCCTGAACCACTAAGTTGAGCAACGATAGGAACAATCGCCATCAGCAAGCCAACCCCAAATAAAATTGAGGGAAGCCAAATACTTGCAGCGACAGCAACGGCTGCCATGTCTGTTGCACTTACGCCACCAGCCATAACGGTATCAACAAAACCCATTGATGTTTGGGCAACGGAAGCAATTAAAACAGGGATCGCAAGTTTGAGTAGTTGTGCTGTTTCTTTTCTGTAGTTTTGCACTCAGCAAGGCTCCAAAAATGAGGAAAAAAGGGGGGAGGGAATCAATAGTTGCTAGTTACTATATAATGCACCCTGAATGAGGCTGGATTATATAAATAAAACTAATAAAGCCAAGTAATATTTACGATTTTATGTAGATAAAAAGAAACGGCCTTAATAGTTGATCATCGAGGCCGTTAGGTTACGTTGATAGTTATTGTATTTGTTTAGACAGTAAAGAATTGGTGCCCAAAGAAACCAATTGTAATAAAAGTACTTGCAGCACTAAAAATACATAGCATTGGCGTCTTAATACTTGGATAACGTTCGATCAGTAAGGCTAACCCAAGGAAGGTAGGGTAAAGCCCAAAGGCGTAACGTGGCATTGCATTAAGGCTTGATGAAAGAGGCAGTATTAAGCAAATAAACATAAACAGTGCTTCGGCATAATATTTACGGACAACTAAGTAAATATTTAGCGCAAAGGCAAGTAATGCCATGATCGCGAGGTATAATTTAGGACCACCTGTTTCAAAGCCAAAGATTAACCAATGGAATGGATTAGCCAGTTGACGTCCCCACGCTATTTGAATATGTCCAAACGCCAGCGCATCCCCAACATAAAAATACATGTAAGTCATAAAGCCAAAAAAGCCAAATGGAATCACCCAAATTGCCGCTAATACTTTCAGTGCGGGGGTTTTAAAGCGTAAGAAACTTTGAATACCATAATGTTGAATTGCAATAATTAACACTGGGAAAACTAAAAATACGCCTAAGTTACGTGTAACGGCTGCGAGCATGCCTAAAATAGCGACCAAAAACCATTGCTGACGATAGCTAAATAAGAACACCCCAGCCACTAATGCAATAAATAGTGGCTCAGTATAACCAGCAGAGGAATAAACCGTATAAGGTGAAAAACACAATATCCACACTATGGTAGAACGTGTTTTAGCACTTATTTTTATCTGTTTTAGTACCATTAATACCATTGGTAGACTAAGCAAAAACGCAAGATTAGAAGTAAATGCTAACCCAAAGCGGTAGTTATTAATGGGGTTTTCAAAGGTGGTTAAATGCGAGAATATCCAGCCAAGAAAAGGTTGTAATGGCATAAATGCCCAATTGGCGGCATTTTTTTGTCCAAGCCATTGCGGAATGAGATCGTAACCATTATCAATAATGCGATAGAACCATACACAGTCAAAACGACAGACAGTTTGTAATAAGGGTTGTTCTGCATAATGGCCTGTCATAAACATATTTACGCCCCAAAGACCAAGAGCGTAGATCACAATACGACTAATAATGACAGCAAAAATCAAATTCAGCCAATCTTTACGGGTTAGGCGAATATCTGTAAGCGATAAGAGATTCATTTAAAGACCCAAAATTTCGATAAAATAAAAGTAATAATGGGTACACACAACGTTGAAATTGTCACGGCAACCCAACCTTTTACGTGAGCTGTTTGTAATAATGTCACTAGAATGAGGTTATTAATTAAAAAGCCAAACAAAGACACCGCTAAAAATTTAAAAAATGAGCCTTTTTGAGCAAAGGTAAAATGGCGGTGACCAAAATAGGAGACTAAAAAAGCAATACTAAAACCGAGTATATTTGCGATATATTCTGATGGATGTGCAATTTGAAAAAAGTACAGCCTTACTACTGATAGATGTACGGCAGTTGCTAATAATCCTACCAGGGCAAAGCGATTCAGTTGCCAAAAATGTTTAAGAAAAGACTCATTCATAACGATTACTATACTTGTTTAAGGTTGTTTGTGTGTGGTGTTGATTGTTTGATTCTTGTCGGTTATTTCTATAGTTACCGTAAACATCCTCTACTAAATAAATAGGTCGGTGTTTAAGCTCGGTATAAATACGGCTGACATAACCACCAATTACCCCTAGAGAGATTAGTTGAATACCGCCTAAAAAAAGTACGACTGAAATCGTCGAAGCATAACCTGGCGTATGGACGCCAAAACATAAGGCACTAATAACGATATACATTAAAAAGATGAAAGATAACAATGAAATACCAAATCCTACAAACCCCCATACTCGTAATGGCCATGCGGTAAAGCTAGTAATTCCGTCCATTGCAAAGTTCCACAACTTCCAGTAATTAAATTTAGTATCACCGATAAAACGTTCAGGACGCTGAAAATTGACGCCAGTAGCACGTAAAGATGACCAGGCAAGTAAGCCTTTCATAAAACGATTACGTTCAGGTAATTGTTTAACGGTTTCAATAACGCAACGATTAATTAATCTAAAGTCACCTGCATTTTCAGGCAGTGTTGTTTCAGCAGATAAGAAATTAAAGAAACGGTAGAACCCGCCAGCGGTTAATCGCTTGGTATAGGTATCTTGTGAGCGATCGACGCGTACACCATAAATAGTGTCATAGTCACCAGTAAGCCATAGGTCAACAAATTCAAGGATCACTTCTGGTGGATCTTGCAAATCAACATCCATAATAACAGCAGCATCACCTTGAACGTAATCTAAACCGGCTGTCATTGCGGCTTCTTTGCCAAAGTTACGGGCAAAATTTATTAATGAGATACTTGAATCTTGCTCTATCATTTTATCAATAACATACTTGGTATTATCTTTACTGCCGTCATTAATAAATACAATATCTATGTGAGATCGAATGCTACTTAGTTTGTCATTAATAGCAGCCAAGAACGGCTCAATGGCCACTTCTTCATTGTAAACTGGCACAATAAGTGATAAACGATAATCAAGCGGGTTTGGTTGGTGGTTCATTTTATATTCCCAATTTTTTGATTAAAATGGCCAGTATTATGTGGCAAAAGTAAAGTATCTACATTCATTGGTGCTAGGCTAATTGTGGTGACTTGCAATGGTATCGGCGTGGTTACTATGAATGTTTGTAATTGGTGTGCTGTAGGAAAAAATTGTTGTTGTGGCAATTGAGCAACTAACGTGTTCCCTTGCGCTTGTAATATGCCTTGATGATGATTAAACGTAAATGTAAGCGGTTTTAGCTGTGATTGTGTTTTTGCGAAGGTGAATTTAATCTTGACGTTGGTTGTTGGCGCAGAGGCTAGGGTAAAATATAGGCCGCCTTGCTGCGTTAATTCTCGCATTTTGTTATCAGTATCAAAGCTCCAGCCTGCGCGGGATAAATTAGGTATCTTGTCAGTTACATTTAAATTACTGGGTATCGCTAAAGTCAGATTAGGTTGCTTGGGTTGCCAATATAATGTCTGATTTTTTATATAATAAGCCTTATAAGCAAGGCTGACATTGGGTGTTATTGCTTTGTAAAGTACCCAAACATAGTACCCTGATAACACTACTAATAAGCTAATAAGTACTGCTCGCAAAGTAGATTGCTTATGTTGTTGTGTTGGCCGTGTAACGGTCGATGAGACGCTAGCAGTCATAGAGTACCTTTAATGCGTATTATATTTATTAGCTAAATGTAGAAAATAGAGAAAGTTAGATAAAATAGGCTAACTTTTATTGTTATACAAGTAATACGCTTATCGTATTGAAAAGTGTCACCTTAATGTCAAAACGTAAATTTTAATAAAAATAGTGGGTAAAGAGTTATTTTATTCAATATATAAGTATAAATTGAATAGTATTGAATAAATCAAGATATTAATAATAGATCAATTAAGTTAACTAGGCATAAGGATCGATATGTTTACTGGAATTATACAAGGCGTAGCACAAGTCATTAATATTGATAAAAAAGAGAATTTTCAAACGCATATCATTCGATTGCCAAATGAACTCATACAAGGATTAACACTAGGGGCGTCTGTAGCCCATAATGGTTGTTGTTTAACGGTAACTCATATTGAACAACAATTAGTTTCTTTTGATTTAATGCAAGAAACGTTGAATGTGACTAATTTAGGCCTGCTCAATGTTGGGGATTATGTCAATGTCGAACGGGCTGCTAAATTTGGTGATGAGATTGGCGGTCATGCAATGTCAGGCCATATTATGGCGACTGCTATTGTTTCGGCGGTGAATATTTCTGAGAATAATCATCAAGTGTGGTTTTCTGTGCCAACCCATTTGATGAAATATATTTTTGCGAAAGGTTACATTGGTATTGATGGTATCAGCTTAACGATTGGTGAAGTGAAAGACTGTTGCTTTAATGTCAATTTAATTCCTGAAACACTACAACGCACGAACCTTGAAAGTCGCATGATAAATGATGTTATTAATATTGAAATTGATCCACAAACACAAGCGATTGTTGATACTGTTGAGCGAGTAATGGCAACCAAATAATAATATTAAAAGATTTGTTCGTCATCAGCATCAACAAAGAGATTAATTGTCTTATGTAGTTCATCAACTTCCATGGTTAAATGAATCGGATTACAGCAAATAGAACAGTCATCATAGAACTCTTGACTGCCAGCACTCGCATCAAGAGGGATTTTTATAATGTGACCACAATGTGGACAACTGACATTTTGATTTGAATATTTGTGCATAACAGATCCTTAATACAGATATTAACGGTATCGTTTGATTTATTGTGCCGTATATTATTATTGATCCTAGTTGTTTGTTATCTATTTTGCGAATTTTGGTGAGAAGGACACCAACACTGAGTGGTGTTGGTGTCAGATAAAAAAATATACAATCGTTGTTACTATTCCAACATCAACTTAGCAATAATATGCTGCGCTTGGCCCATATATTCACCACCAAATAGATTACAATGGTTAAGTATATGATAAAGATTATACAGATCTTTGCGGTCTTGATATCCGTCATCTAAAGGATAGATTGACTGATAGCCGTCATAGAAACTAGCAGGAAACCCTCCAAATAATTCTGTCATTGCGATATCACATTCACGATCACCCCAATAGGTGGCAGGATCAAAAATGATAGGTCCGGATACTGTTAATGCGGTATTACCATGCCATAAGTCACCATGAAGTAATGAAGGTTTAGGCTGGTGATTGCTTAACCTTTGCGCGACATTAGCTGTTATTGTGTCAATGTCACCGAAATGAAGTCCTTTTTCTTCACAAAGTTGCAATTGCCATTCAATACGCTGCTCTGCAAAAAATTTATCCCAGCGTCGACGCCATTTATTAGGTTGGGGTGTTAAACCAATATAGTTATCAAAATCAAATCCGTATTCAACTTGTTCACCCCATAAATGAAGTTGTGCCAATTGTTGACCAAGTTTATAACCCGCATCGGCATCAATCGTTTTGGTGGGAAGATAATTTAAAATTAGGAAGGATTTGTCACGGCAAGTACCAAGATGAAAGTGTTGAGGAACCTGAACACAATCAGCTTCATTAAGAATACGTAAACTCTCAGCTTCGGTTTCAAAAACAGTGAGTTGATCTTTATCATTAAGCTTAATAAAAAAACGTTGTTCGCCATCGCCAACACAATAACATTGGTTTACATCACCGCCTTGAATAGCTTCACGTTCACTTATTTTGAACTGTCGACCAAGTACTTCTGACAATTGGTGAGAAATAGCCTGCCACATAGCATCCTCCACGCATTAAATTGGACTAGATAAAACTTGTCTATCAACATCTTAGTCCATTTCATTTAGATATATCTGTGAAGTCGCGGCTATTTTAATGAATAACAAAAGAAAAATACCTATCCTACTGAAAATAAAGAATATATTATTTCTATATTAAAAATAAATTCTTATTTATCTTGCTTGAATATTTCATTTTCTTTGTTATTGTTCGTTTACTTTTAAATATTTACAGTTACTCTATGCCGAAAATTTATTCGGTAATAAAGGACACCATAATGAGCACGACTATAATCCCGACGGAAATGACATTTTTCTCACGTTTTGAAAGTGATATTTTGTCAGGAAAGAAAACCATTACTATTCGTGATGAAGCGGAAAGCTATTATGTACCTGGTACGACGGTTGATGTCTCGACGTATGAAGAGGGACGCTGGTTTTGTCGTTTAAATATTTTAACCGTTGATCCGATTGCATTTAATGATCTTAATGAATTTCACGCTCAGCAAGAAAACATGACATTAGCTGAATTAAAAGCGGTGATTCACGATATTTATCCGGGTATTGAAAAATTGTATGTAGTGAATTACGCCTTAGTTAAATAGAAACCATAAAAAAATAGGGCGATCCTTTGCAATATCTTGTTACCGTTTGTATAGTGTCCCCCTGTTTTTACCTTAGTATGTAGCTCTGTGTTGCGGCATCAAAGTAAAAACATTTTTATTAATAGAAAGCTTCTCTAAAAGCTTTATTAACTCAACATGTGCTACTTGGTGTGTGGCACCACTGTTTAAGGATATTTAAATGCCAGTTATTACTCTTCCAGACGGTAGTCAACGTCAATTCGACGATGCTGTATCAACTATGGACGTTGCACTTTCAATTGGTCCTGGTCTTGCGAAAGCAACCATTGCAGGACGTGTCGATGGTGTTCGTGTTGACGCTTGTGATCTTATCGAAAATGATGCAAGCCTAGAAATCATTACTGTAAAAGATGATATTGATGGTCTTGAAATCGTTCGTCACTCATGTGCACACTTGCTAGGTCATGCAATTAAGCAATTGTACCCTGAAGCAAAAATGGCGATCGGTCCTACAATTGACAATGGTTTTTACTACGATATCGATCTAGAGCAATCTTTAACACAAGAAGATCTTGATGTTATTGAAAAGCGTATGCTTGCACTAGCAAAAACTAAATATCAAGTTGTGAAGAAAAACGTAAGCTGGCAAGAAGCGCGTGATGCGTTTGATGCACGTGGCGAAACGTATAAAATTGAAATCCTAGATGAAAACGTTGCACGTGACGATCGTCCTGGTTTATATCATCATGAAGAATACATTGACATGTGTCGTGGTCCTCACGTTCCACACATGGGTTTCTGTCAGAACTTCAAGCTATTAAGCGTTGCTGGTGCATACTGGCGCGGTAATAGTGATAACAAGATGCTGCAACGTATCTACGGTACTGCATTCCACGATAAGAAAGCACTGAAAGCGCATATAACGCGTCTAGAAGAAGCTGCAAAACGTGACCACCGTAAGATTGGTAAGCAACTTGATTTATTCCACATGCAGCAAGAAGCACCTGGTATGGTATTCTGGCATCACAACGGTTGGACTATCTTCCGTGAGCTAGAAGTATTTGTTCGTGAAAAACTGAATGAATATGATTACCAAGAAGTAAAAGGCCCATTAATGATGGACCGTGTGCTTTGGGAACGTTCTGGTCACTGGGATAAGTACGCTGAGGCAATGTTCACAACAAGTTCTGAGAACCGTGAATATGCAATTAAGCCAATGAACTGTCCTGGTCACGTACAGATATTTAACCAAGGTCTTAAGTCATACCGTGATTTACCATTACGTATGGCTGAGTTTGGTGCTTGTCACCGTAATGAGCCTTCAGGTTCACTTCACGGCATTATGCGTGTTCGTGGTTTTACCCAAGATGATGCGCATATTTTTTGTACAGAAGCACAAGTACAACAAGAAGTTACATCTTGCATCGAAATGGTGTATGATACATACAAGACATTTGGTTTTGATAACATTGTTGTTAAATTATCTACCCGTCCTGAAAAACGTGTGGGTTCTGATGCAATGTGGGACAAGGCTGAAGCCGATTTAGTTACCGCGCTTGAATCAATGGACATTCCATTTGACATTCAAGAAGGTGAGGGTGCATTCTACGGTCCTAAGATCGAGTTTACACTTCACGATTGTCTTGATCGCGCATGGCAGTGTGGTACAGTTCAGCTTGACTTCGCATTACCTGAGCGTTTAGGCGCTACATATGTAGGTGAAGACAACGAACGCCATACACCGGTTATGATTCACCGTGCAATTCTTGGTTCACTAGAGCGCTTCATCGGTATTCTTATCGAAGATTATGCAGGCTTCTTCCCAACATGGTTGGCGCCTCAACAAGCTGTAGTGATGAATATTACTGACTCTCAAGCAGAATATGTGCAAGAAATTGTAGAAAAATTGAAAAAAAGTGGAATTAGAGTCAATGCGGACTTGAGAAATGAGAAGATTGGCTTTAAAATCCGCGAACATACTTTGAAGCGAGTGCCTTTCATGCTCGTTTGTGGTGACAAAGAAGTCGAAGCAGGCGTAGTAGCAGTTCGTACTCGCAAGGGTAAAGATTTGGGTAAATTTAAGATTGATGAACTGATTGCATTTATGCAAGAAGAGATCAGCGATCGTAAGCTCAATGTTGTGGAGGAATAAGGTATTAAAGGCGGAAAAAGAACCCAGGCACCAGTTAAGCAAAACGCGCATCGTCTGAATGATGAAATTCGTGGCGTACGTGAAGTTCGTCTAACTGGCCTTGACGGCGAATCAGTCGGTGTTGTTTCTATTGAAGAAGCAATTAATGTTGCTCTTGATGCTGGTGTGGATCTAGTTGAAATTAGCCCTAATGCCGAGCCACCAGTCTGTCGCGTGATGGACTATGGTAAGTACTTGTTCGAAAAGAGCAAGGCTGCTAAAGAGCAAAAGAAAAATCAAAAACAAATCCAGATCAAGGAAGTTAAATTCCGACCTGGTACAGACGAAGGCGATTATCAGGTAAAACTACGCAACCTGACTCGCTTTTTAGAAGAGGGCAACAAGGGTAAAGTCACACTACGTTTCCGTGGTCGTGAAATGGCCCACCAAGGCATTGGTATTGAGCTTCTTAATCGTATTAAGGCTGAACTTGAAGAGATTGCTATCTGTGAAAGTTTCCCTAATCGAGTAGAAGGTCGTCAAATGACCATGATGCTTGCCCCAAAAAAGAAGTAATAACGGCATTCAAGTAGCTAAAAAGTGTTGCTTTTAGTAGCACTTTTTGTTCGCCCTATTACTATGATTATTAACTATCAACAATGCGGAGTTATCATCTCATGCCAAAGATGAAAACAAATCGTGGCGCAGCTAAGCGCTTCAAAAAAACAGCTGGTGGCTTTAAATTTAAGCACGCTACTAAGCGTCACATCCTGACTAAACGTACTACTAAGAACAAACGTCAGCTTCGTCCAAATGCAATCCTTCCTCGTTGTGAAGTGGCTGCAGTTGCTCGTATGCTTCCGTTCGCTTAATCGTTTGATCGTTTAATCGTTTTTAGTTTTATATTTTTTAATTTTAGTTAGGAGTCTCCTATGCCTCGCGTAAAACGTGGTGTACAAGCGCGTGCACGTCACAAGAAAGTTCTTAAACAAGCTAAAGGTTATTACGGAGCACGTTCACGTGTTTACCGTGTAGCTTTCCAGGCTGTTACTAAAGCTGGTCAATATGCTTACCGTGACCGTCGTCAGAAGAAACGTACTTTCCGTCAACTTTGGATTGCTCGTATCAATGCTGCGGCACGTCAAAATGGTATGTCTTACAGCCGTCTAATCAACGGTCTTAAGAAAGCGTCTATCGAAATCGATCGTAAGATCCTTTCTGATATCGCTGTATTTGACAAAGCTACTTTCACTGTTCTTGTGGAAAAGGCAAAAGCTGCACTGTAATTTATCAGTCTAGTTTATATTGAAAGGAGAGCCTCGGCTCTCCTTTTTTCGTTTATGAACATTATGTTTTTTCTAAAGTTTTTTTAACATCCAAACATCACAGCCACTATGTTGAGTTCCTGTTAATGGTTTTTTTAGGTGGGTAAATCCCAATCTTTCATATAAAGATACCGCAGAATGCATGCTAGCAAGGGTATCGAGATAACATTCTTCAAAGCCTTTGTCTTTGGCATATTCTAAACATTGCAGTGAGAGATTTTTTCCTAGTCCTAGCTGACGCCCATCAGGTAGCAGAAATAGTTTTTTTAATTCACACGTTGTTTTACTGTTATTGAAAGGGGCAATACCACATCCACCAACAAGCTTTCCATCGACTAACGCGATTAAATATAAACTACTGACACCATCGTGATAAAAACGGCTCATATTTAAAACTTCAGCATCTGATGGACCAAATCCTTCACCTACCGCTCCAAACTCCGCGCCGACTTGTTTGATTATTTTGCAGAGTTCTATATCAAAATTGGCAGTTATAGGTATTACTTTAATGTCCATGGTTTATTATTCCTGTAATTTAATTACTTATATGTATTTTTATTGATTTGAGTTTAATTTGTGCAATGAATTGTTTTAACATAGTTACATAAATTAGCAGTTGAATATTACGTCTAATTTTCAATATAAATAAATCACAACAAGGATGTTTGGTTAGTATATGGCTGTGGTATGGCTGGGTAAGGGAATTAAAGGCATAAAAAAACCAGTTATTCATACAGTAGAATGACTGGTTTTTAAAATAGAATCGATGGATTAACGATTATGTACGGGCATAACGTTGATTACGCTTTTTATTTGCGGTTGCGAGAGTTTTAAGTAAAAACGCTAGGAAAGTAACAAATAACGTATTGAAACCTATAAAGAACACAAGATTAATAAAATTGAAGCCATCTTCAGGAGCAATTGGCATTGCTGATGCAAGGTTATAGTTACCAAGTAACAGTAGGGCAGTACAAAGAATTGCTGCGATAGTTGATATTTTAGAGAGAGCGGCAAGATCTTGAGTATTCATTATGAAGTCCTAACATTGATTTTGATCATAACTTACACTGAAAAGAGTAATTTTAAAACAAAATTGATAAAAAACATCTGAAATGTAGGTGAGTTGGGTCGCATAACAAACTACATTTTTATATTTAATAATAACGTGGTTTGTTATGGTTTAAAAAAGGGATATTAAATGAAGATGATTATTAGTGTTGAGCTAAAAAAGTCTTCATTTGCTGTTGTGAATGTTTAAGTCCAACTAATAAATAAGCAAGAAATCCAACAAAGATAAAATTGAATCCAACATAGTAAATGAGATGGATATAATCAATGTGCATTTGATTACTTAAGTTGTCTTTCATTTCAACTGGCATACTTAAGAACATCCCATAATTACCGAGGATGACTAGCCCAAAGCAGAGTAGAGATGCAAACGTGCTCATTTTGATTAGGGCTGAAAAAGATTGGGTGTTCATGATAATTATTCCAAAATAAATATAGCTGAAATTTACTTTTTTTGGCTTGGTTTAGAAAGAGAGAAAAATGGAATATAGGAGTGCGAAATTTGTTTTATAGTTTACTGGAAATTACTTTTAGTGTACTGATAAAGCACAATTTCATATTTTAATAGCCAAAGACGTTTTTTTTTCGTCCAAACTTACTGTTTTATTACGATTCAATTTGGATTTAGACGCTGCTTTCTTTAATATGTATCATTATGCGATTTTATATCTCCCTTAAGGACGCCACCTGTGGGTGGATGAGGATACGATGCAACATCTAGACGAGATTATTGCCAACGCAACGGCAGCTATTAAGCAGGCTGATTCATCAGTCGCTTTGGACGAAGTTCGAGTTCAATTTTTAGGTAAGAAGGGTCATTTAACTCTTCAGCTACAAGCCCTAGGTAAATTACCACCAGAAGAACGCCGCACTGCGGGTCAAGAGATCAATAAAGCAAAGCAAGTAGTACAGACATTACTTGTTGAGCGTAAAGACAGTCTACAACGTGCAGAGCTTGAAGCTAAGCTTGCCGCTGAAACTGTTGATGTTTCTTTACCGGGTCGCCGTATTGAAAATGGTGGTCTACATCCAGTGACTCGTACCATTGAGCGTATTGAAAGTTTCTTTGGTGAGCTTGGTTTTACAACTGAAGCGGGTCCTGAAATTGAAGATGCTTTCCACAACTTCGATGCATTGAACATTGCAGAAGATCACCCTGCACGAACTGATCACGATACGTTCTTCTTTAACCCAGATCTAATGCTACGTACGCATACTTCTGGTGTTCAGATCCGTACCATGGAACACGGTCAACCGCCTTTCCGCTTTATTGCGCCTGGTCGTGTTTATCGTAATGATTACGATCAAACTCACACACCAATGTTCCACCAAGTGGAAGGTATGTTAGTTGATGAAAATGTAAACTTTGCCCAGTTGAAAGGTATTCTTCACGATTTCCTTTGTAATTTCTTTGAAGAAGAAGTTGAAGTACGTTTCCGTCCTTCATTCTTCCCATTCACAGAGCCTTCTGCTGAAGTTGACGTTAAAGGTAAGAACGGTAAGTGGTTAGAGGTTTTGGGCTGCGGTATGGTTCACCCTAATGTACTTCGTTCAGTTAACATCGATCCTGAAAAATATTCAGGCTTTGCATTTGGTATGGGCGTTGAACGTCTTACAATGCTTCGTTACGGCGTTAATGATTTACGTGCGTTCTTTGAGAACGACTTACGTTTCCTAAAACAGTTCAAGTAAGCACTAGGGGCTAGAAATCTATGAAATTCTCTGAATCTTGGCTACGCGAGTGGGTTAGTCCTGCAGTAAACAGCGAAGAACTAGCTCACCAAATCACAATGGCTGGTTTGGAAGTTGACGGTATTGAAGCCGTTGCTGGTGAGTTCACAGGCGTTAAAGTCGGTCAGGTTGTTGAGTGTGCACCACACCCAGACGCTGACAAACTACGCGTAACAAAAGTTGATGTTGGTGCTGAAGAGCTACTAGATATCGTTTGTGGCGCGTCAAACTGCCGTCAAGGTATCAAAGTTGCAGTTGCGACTGTTGGTGCTGTTCTTCCTGGTAATTTTAAAATCAAGAAGGCAAAATTACGCGGTCAACCTTCTCACGGTATGCTTTGTTCATTTACTGAACTAGGTATCGATATTGAGTCTGATGGCATCATGGAATTAACGGCAGATGCAGTATTAGGTACTGATTTCCGTGAATTCTTAGGTCTTAACGATGTGACTATCGATGTTGACCTAACCGCTAACCGTGCCGATTGCTTAAGTATTGCTGGTCTTGCACGTGAAGTGGGTGTACTTAATCGCGCTGAAGTGATTGAGCCTCAGTTTGATATCGTGGAGCCAACAGCGGCTGATACAATGTCAATTGACGTTAAAGTACCTGCTGCATGTCCACGTTACCTTGGCCGTATCGTTCGTAATGTTAATGCGCAAGCTGAAACACCATTATGGATGCAAGAAAAACTACGCCGTTGTGGTACTCGTTCAATCGATGCAATCGTAGATATCACTAATTACGTATTGCTTGAAATGGGTCAGCCAATGCACGCTTTCGATCTTGCTAAGATTGATGGTGGCATTATTGTTCGTATGGCAGAGCAGGGCGAAAAGCTTACTCTTCTTGACGGCAATGAAGCAGAATTAAACAGTAACACACTGGTTATTGCTGATAATACCCAAGCGCTTGCAATTGCAGGTATCTTTGGTGGTCAATTCTCTGGTGTTAACGCTGAGACTAAAGATGTATTGCTTGAGTGTGCATTCTTTGCACCAGACGCGATCCGTGGTCGTGCTCGTAGCTATGGTCTACACACAGATTCTTCACACCGCTTTGAGCGTGGTGTTGATGCAACACTACAAATGAAAGCAATGGAGCGTGCAACTGCACTTATTGTTGAAATTTGTGGTGGTGAAGTTGCGCCAATCGTTGAAGCTGAATCAGAGGCTGATTTACCAAAAGCGGCAACAATTGAACTACGTCGCTCTAAACTTGATCGTCTATTAGGTCATGCTATTGCTTCTGATGTAGTGGTAGAAATCCTAACGCGTCTTGGCTGTGATGTTGAAACAACAGATGCTGGCTGGAAAGCAACCGCACCTGCATGGCGTTTTGACATGGCAATTGAAGAAGATTTAGTGGAAGAAGTGGGTCGTATTTTCGGCTACAACAATATCCCTAATCAATCGCCAGTTGCAGCGCTAAGCATGAACTTACACAAAGAAGCGAATTTACCGCTGAAACGTGTACGTAACTTGTTAGTTGATCGTGGTTTCCAAGAAGCAATCACATACAGTTTTGTTGAGCCTGAACAACAAAAACTGATTGTGCCTGATATTGAGCCATTGGTTCTGCCTTTCCCTATCTCTGCAGATATGTCGGCAATGCGTTTAAGCTTATGGACTGGCCTACTAAACACAGTAGTGTTCAACCAGAAGCGCCAACAGCCACGTGTGCGTTTATTTGAAGCTGGCTTACGTTTTGTACCTGAGCAAACTGCTGAAAACGGTATGCGTCAAGATATGATGCTTGCGGGCGTTATTGCTGGCACACGTAGTGATGAGCATTGGGACATTGAAACTAACACTGTTGATTTCTTTGATCTTAAAGGTGATTTAGAAGCGGTTCTTGAGCTAACAGCAAAAGATAGCTACAGCTTTAAAGCGGCTAAGCACCCAGCACTTCATCCTGGTCAAACAGCTGCGATTGTTGTTGATGCTGGTCTTGAAACTGAGCGTCAAGTTGGCTTTATTGGTACGGTTCACCCTGAGCTTGAGCGTAAGTTTGGTCTTAATGGCCGTACTATTGCGTTTGAAGTTGAGTGGGATGCTATTAATAAGCGTGACTTACCTGAAGCGGTAGCATTGTCTAAGTTCCCTGCTAACCGTCGCGATATTGCGGTTGTAGTTAATGATGATGTTGCAGCGAATGATATTATTGCTGCATGTCGTGATAATGGCGGCGAGCTATTAAAAGCAGTTAATCTATTTGATGTTTACACTGGTAAAGGTGTTGACGATGGTCAGAAGAGTCTTGCAATTACGCTAACATTGCAATCAACTGAGCGTACATTAGAAGAAGCTGATATTGCAGCAGCAGTAGACGGTATTGTTAAGGTATTGGCTGAAAAATTTGATGCATCACTTCGTGATTAAAAAAGCATCATAATTAAATTTAAGTCTTTGTTTTCGAAAAGCAGCCTTTAGAGGCTGCTTTTTTTTGATCTAGATCTAAAAAATAATAACAGCTTGATAAATAGTTATATTTTCTATTTTAGTGTTATTAATTAGAATATTTGACTGTATATCATTGATTTTTTAGTGATTTAATACTGGTTGATGCAAGAGCAAGATCAACTAGATGCATTGATATAGCAATATTTAGCTATCAAAATGGTGTTATTTGACATGAAGTTAACGTAAAAAAGTTGGCGAAAATCAGCGAGTTGGCTTAGACTGAGTCTAGTTAACAGTGAGAGGGATAATATAGTCCCGTAGTTTTTGAAGTTTAAAATTACATCTCTAATTAACATATACCTTATTCACAGTGGCATACTTTTTATTAATAGGTATGAACACTATTTATTCAACATAGTCTTGAGGGAGTTATCTATGGCGCTCACAAAAGCCGATTTGGCTGAGAACCTGTTTGAAAATGTTGGATTAAGCAAACGGGACGCCAAGGATACGGTGGAAGTCTTCTTTGAAGAAGTTAGGAAGGCTCTAGAAAATGGTGAGCAAGTTAAATTATCAGGTTTTGGTAATTTTGATTTGCGAGATAAAAATGAGAGACCTGGAAGAAATCCTAAAACGGGAGAAGATATTCCTATCTCTGCACGTCGTGTCGTTACATTCCGTCCTGGTCAGAAGCTTAAGGCTCGAGTTGAAAGTTTAGAAGTTAATAAATAAATCTTTCACGAGTTTGCTGATCCACACTGAAACCCAAGTAAATGTATTTTTACTTGGGTTTTTTATTATCTTATTTTTATGATTGTGCTGACTTTGCCGCTATATTTTAAAATAGAGACGATATTATTTCTTATAATTAGGATGACATAAGAGTAAATACTGAGGGTTTATTAAAATAATGAACAAGGAGGTTATAATATGACATTAATTGAGCAGATAAAGCGAGGACGTTTTCTTGAGGCCACCTGTGATTTCTCACAACCATTTATAACGGGTGAATGGGTATTAGACTCTGGTTTACATTGCCAGCTTTTATATCGAGGTGTGTTACAAATCACGCCAAGAGAATTATCTGGTGACGCAAAAGATATTATATTGTCTTCAGGGATCCATGGTGATGAGACTTCACCAATAGAATTGATTCAGCAAGTAGCATCAGATATTGTTCTTGGACATATTCAACCCATACATCGTTTATTATTAATTATTGCTCATCCTGAAGCGATTAATTGCCAACAACGATTTATGACTGAAAATATGAATCGGTTGTTCCAAGTGAGAAATTCTGAGCGAAATGATGAATGCTGTATTGCTAATGCATTACAATTGGCAATTAACAGCTTCTATGGTGCCTCTATTGCTATTAAGCCTGAACGGTGGCACCTCGATTTGCATTGTGCTATTCGTCCTTCTCGGCACGATACCTTTGCTATTAGTCCTTATTCTGATAAACCGACACGCAGTAATAAATTATTTAGCTTTATTCATCATGCTAAATTAGATGCAGTATTACTTTCTAATAAACCGTCACCCACATTTGCTTGGTATAGTGCTGAATATCATGGTGCACAAACACTCACTGTCGAACTCGGACGTGTGGGTAAAATGGGTCATAACGATTTTACTTTATTAGCGCCATTTAGAGATGCGATGGTGCAATTAATTACGGATGTCGCTTTACCGATTATTTGGACCAGTGAGGTTGAGGTATATCAAGTTAGCCGTACTATTACTAAACAACAGCCTGAATTTTATTTTACCTTTAATGACGATGTTGCCAATTTTACTTTTTTTGCCGAAGGTGATGAATTTGCCGTGGATGGCCGTCAAACGTATAGCGCCAGTGTTGGTGGCGAGGCGGTTGTTTTCCCTAATCCACATGTCATTATTGGGCAACGAGCAGCGTTAATGGTAAAAAAAGCCAATTTGATCTTTGATGAGCAAGTGCGAGTTTGTGATATTACTAACGCATCATATTGATAACTATCTTTAATGCTTAACTTTTTTCCATGTTTGTTTGCATTATAATAACGGCAATGTATTGTGTTTGGTTTTACTCTTTGGGTGTAATAAATAGTGATGTTGTTAAATGAATTATTATACCGACAGCAACGACGGTGGCGTACTTGCTTAATCGTCTCATCGTTATTATTGGTTGCTATTTGTGTGTTTGCTGTTGCCGTTGGTGAGATTTGGATTTTACCTTGGGCTCCGAATGGCGCACTTGAACAACAATTATTATTACAATTACGCATACCACGCGTATTAGCAGCCTTAATTGTTGGCGCGGCATTGGCAAGTTCAGGGGCGGTATTACAAGTATTGTTGGGTAATCCATTAGCAGAACCTGGTGTGTTAGGTATTTCAGGCGGTGCGAGCCTCGCTGTGGTGTTGTTATTGTTTTTTGTTCCTATTACACCGACGCCTTTTATTACCATGATAGCGGCGATGGCTGGCGCGTTATTGTTTACTCTTATTTTAGTCGGATTTTCTCGGCGCCAAAAAGTCTCTATGGCACGATTATTATTAATTGGTGTTGCGCTTGGTATTTTATCGGGGGCAGTAGTGACATGGGCATTTTATTTCAGTGATGATTTAAGTATGCGCCAATTGATGTATTGGTTGATGGGCAGTGTCGGTGGCGTGAGTTGGGAGCAATTGTCACTCTTATTTGTGATTGTGCCCGTATTGATTGTGCTTTGTCTGCAAGGTAAATCACTGGATGTGATGATGCTGGGTGATGTGGCAGCGCGTCAATTAGGGGTCGACGTTAGGCGTATTCGATGGTTGTTGATTTTGATGATCTCGCTATTGGTTGGCTGTTCGGTGGCACTCGCTGGGGTGATTGGGTTTGTTGGCTTAGTTGTCCCGCACTTATTACGGTTACAGTTTGGTACTGAAAATCGATATTTACTGCCTCTTTCTGCTATTTGTGGCGGAATATTATTAGTATTAGCTGACACCTTATCGCGGGTTTTATTAGCAGATGCTGACTTGCCTATTGGTGTTGTGACAACGTCATTGGGCGCTCCCGTGTTTATTTGGATGCTTATGCGTTCGCAGTTGGATTAAATAAAATAATGGCAATAATGTTTGAAAAAAGTGACCGTTCAACGGCTGAGTTAATATTAACCGCTCAAGATATCGCTTTTGTACCACGGTTATTACCAATGTCGTTAACCCTTTATTCAGGGCAAATAACGCATGTTATCGGGCCTAATGGCAGCGGTAAAAGCACTGTTTTATCCATTTTATCGGGTTTGTTTGATTATGAAGGACGCATTACATTATTGAATAATGATTTGGTGGATTATGATTTACCATCATTAGCGCATGTTCGCAGTTATTTATCACAACAAGATAAACCCAGTTTTTCTATTCCTGTGTTTCAATATTTATCACTTGCGGTATCTGCTTTGCACAATGTGGATAGGGTGCAATTTCAAATAGCATTAGATGAGATTTGTCAGCGGTTAGATATTCAAGATAAGTTATCTCGTAATATTCAACAGTTATCTGGTGGTGAATGGCAACGAGTACGACTCGCTGCTGCATGTTTACAAGTTTGGCCAACGATTAACCCTCAAGCAAAGCTGTTATTGCTTGATGAACCCGCGGCTGCTTTAGATATCGGCCAAGAAGCCACAATGTATCAATTGGTTCGAAAAATGGCACAGCAGGGCATTGCGGTTGTCATGGTGAATCATGATCTCAATCGAACCTTACGTGAAGCCGATAACGTGATGTTGTTAGATCATGGGCAGTGTGTTGCATTTGGTGGGGTTGAACAGGTTATGACGGTTGAGCGGTTACAAGCGGTGTTTAAAACGGGTATTGATAAAATAGATCACCATGGCATGCCATGTTTGGTGTTTGTTGATTAATGAGCCTGTATCGAATCGTTTGATGTTTTTTATGTTATAAGTAATAGCCATTATCGTCTGAATATTAACGATAATGGCTGCTTTTTTCTCATCAAATCCAGAGTAGGATCGCCAGTATTTGCGGTGATAAAATACGCAAACACATAACCAGCGGATAAACGGTAGCATAAGAAAGTGCAGCAGCACCATTACTTGGATGCAATCCATTTGCAAAGGCTAGTGCTGGTGGATCTGTCATTGACCCCGCTAACATGCCACACATAGAAAGGTAATTTAGCTCACCAAACATACGAGCGATACAGCCAGTAATAACTAAAGGAATGAAGGTAATGAGTGCGCCGTAAGCCATCCAACTAAAGCCATCACCATTGACTAAAGTATCAACAAAGCCACTGCCTGATTTTAAGCCCACTACTGCTAAAAATAATACAATGCCAATTTCACGTAATGCTAGGTTAGCACTTGGTGGCATAAACCAATATAGTTTGCCAATACTACCAATTCTAGCCAGTATGAGAGCTACGATTAAAGGACCACCGGCAAGACCTAGTTTTAGCGCCGCAGGGAATCCTGGCAGATATAAGGGAATTGAGCCTAATAAGATGCCTAATCCAATGCCAATAAAAACAGGTAACATTTGCACGTGTTGGAGTTTTTGTTCAGCATTTCCCACCATACCGCTGACAGCAGCAATAGCGTCTTTGCTACCAACAAGATTAAGAATATCACCAAATTGGAGTGATGTTTGGCTATTAGGCACCAATTCAACACCGGCTCGGTTAAGTCGAGAAATCACCACATCGTATTTTTCTTTTAGTTCTAATTCGCGAATTTTTTTGCCTAATACAATTTCATTCGTGACCACTAAACGTTCAACGTGTAAATCAGTACCTTTTGTTGAAAGGGAGATATCGACAATATCGCCAATAACGAGTCGTGCTTTTTCAAGTGCTACTTTTGTACCCACTAAGTGCAAAACATCATTGAGTTCAATTGTGGTTGATTCTTTAGGTATTGAAAGTTGATTACCTCGCTTTAAGCGTGAACAAATAATAGCGCCTTCGGTGATTGCTGGAATTTGAACGAAGGTGAGACCATTTAAATTAGGGTTACGAACGGCAACATTGAGTGTTTGTAAGCCTTCTTTTTTATCGCCACTGTTAGAGTTGTAAACTGTTGCTTCTTGATCAATGTTAACTTTGAATATTAATCGTAATAGCCACATTGTAATAAGAATGCCACAAATACCAAAAGGATAAGCGACGGCGTAACCCATACCCGTTATATCTAATAAATCTGCAGATATGCCAAGCTCTGATAAAATTTGTTGTCCAGCACCTAATGCCGGAGTATTTGTGACAGCACCAGAATAGATCCCCAATAAAATAGGGAGTGGTACATCAAAAACAACATAAAGCATGATCGCGACTAAACAGCCTAATAATACGACCAGTGCAGCAAAACCATTGAGCTTTAAACCAGAGCTTCGTAATGATGCAAAAAAGCCTGGCCCGACTTGAATACCAATGGTGTAAACAAATAAAATCAAACCGAATTCTTGAATAAAATGTAAGGTATGTGCATTTAAAGTAACGCCCATTGTTTCGGTATAATGACCAACAATAATTCCGCCAAATAATACGCCACCAATACCTAGACCAACGCCTTTAATGCGCCAGTTTCCCATCCATAAACCGAGTACGGCTACCAGTGATAATATACTGATAGATAAAGCAATATCACTCATAACAAGCATCTCCTTGCTAATGTTAAAAATCCATTTATGTGTACTATAAATACGCGCGTATATTTGTACGACAAATTAGACTTAAATGTTATGCCTTTTTTATGGAAATGGGGTTGAGTTGGAATAATTTACTGCAAATAGAATGATGAGGGTGATGTTTGACTGATATTGATGGAAAGATGATTAAGATTGGGGTAATGCGGTTATAAAAGCTTAATATTGTAAATCCGTTATTGTTGGTGATTTAGTTAGAGATGAAAAAATACCTGTCATTGACAGGTATTTATAGCCGAATATTCAAATAATGATTATTTGTTTTTTAGATAATCAATAGTAGCAGCTAAATCTTGTATGTTTTTATGTGCACTGGTATTTACAAGGTAT
This sequence comes from Photobacterium carnosum, assembly GCF_002849605.1. GTDB lineage: Bacteria > Pseudomonadota > Gammaproteobacteria > Enterobacterales > Vibrionaceae > Photobacterium > Photobacterium carnosum. Next base: position 53,026 of record NZ_NPIB01000001.1, on the reverse strand, counting down.
TTACCATTAATCAGGAATGCTGGCACTGATTCTAGCGCTGCGTTACGGACAATATCTTCTGATTGTTGGAACATCTTAAAGACTTCTTTTTGTTGAACTTCTGTTAGTTCATAAGGGCTCTTTAAGTTGTTATCATGGAATATTTTATCTACTGCGGTTTTACGTTGTTCAACACTCATATCTTTTGGTGAGTCTTGTACAAATGCAAATAATTGCTCAACTAATGCGTGGCTTGGTTTGTTATCTGTTTGTACCATTGCAGCATAGAAAATAAAGGCGGCTTTTTGAGCACTTTCATTAAAAATAACGTGAACTTGTTTAATATTGCTATTGGTTAGCTTCTTTATTTCAGGAAGAATGCTTTCCATTTTACGACAATGGCCACAAGACAGAGAAAAAATCTCAGTAATACCTTTCATTTCTGGCATTGGAGTAGGGATCACTGAATATTGATCACCTTCTTGTGGTGTTTTTGAATCAGAACATCCTGATAATGCAAACACAGTAAAGAGTAGAACAAAAAAAGCTTGATAAATACGTTTCATATTTCAGTACTTTTATTAAAAATAATCTTTCTATTATGTCTATAAATTGCTAAAAATGCATCGATAAAATAATAAAAACCATAAAAAACGTGCTACTTAATCCATTTAAGCATAAATAATAAACGTTTATTAATATTGCGTTGTTATCTCTAATTGAGAACAAATATCTCCGTGTATTACATTATATAATCAGCTATTATTAGCGGCTTTTTTGCCGCATGTGAGTGTTAATCGATGTACATTGGATTTGATTATGGAACCGCGAATTGTTCGGTTGCAGTGATGGAAGACAGTAAGCCTAAACTTTTACCATTAGAGAAAAATAATCAATATATTCCGTCGACCTTATGTGCACCGACACGAGAAGCCGTGTCTGAATATTTGTATCGTTTTATGGGAATTTCACCATCAAACAGTGTTGGTGAGCAGATTTTACGTCGTGCCATGGCTTTTAATCGTGAAGAAGATATAGAGGTTGTTGCGGGTGACCTACAATTTGGTCAGGCTGCGCTTGATCTCTATCTTGATGATCCTGAAGAAGTGTATTACGTCAAATCACCAAAGTCTTTCTTAGGTGCGAATGGTTTACGTGACGGCCAAATTAGTTTTTTTGAAGATCTTGTTTGTGCAATGATGGTGAATATTAAGCGAACGGCAGAGCAACATTTACAGAAAGATATTACCAGTACCGTTATTGGACGTCCGGTAAATTTTCAAGGGATTGGTGGCGAGAGTGCTAACCAACAAGCGGAAGGTATTTTATTACAAGCCGCTAAGCGAGCAGGTTTTAAAAATGTGTGCTTTCAGTTTGAGCCTGTTGCAGCTGGGCTTGAGTATGAATCAACATTAACCACCGATAAAACAGTGCTGGTGGTTGATATTGGTGGTGGTACAACTGACTGTTCGTTAATTAAAATGGGGCCGAGTTTTCGTAACCTTTCTGATCGAAGTTCAAGTTTATTGGCGCATAGTGGTCAGCGGGTTGGTGGTAACGATCTGGATATTCACTTAGCGTTTAAGCAATTAATGCCACAATTTGGTTTAGGTAGTAAAACGGTTCGTGGTATTGATATGCCGTTTAATCAGTTTTGGAACCCGATTGCGATTAATAATGTTGCAGCCCAAACTGAATTTTATGGTGATGCTAATTTACGAGCATTAGAAAGACTTCGGCATGATGCTGCTGATCCACAATTATTGTCGCGATTAATACATGTTTATCATGAAACCTTAGGGTATCAGATTATTCGCCACGCAGAAGAAGCCAAAATCGCGTTATCTAGTCAAGCACAACACACGGTTAATATGACGGTAATGCAAGATTTGTTTAAAGTTGACATTTCAGCGCAACAACTGGCAGAAGCAATAGAAACGCCAAAAGAGAAAATGCGAGAGCTTGTTGTTGAAGCAATGGCGCAAAGTAAAATTGTGCCTGATGTTATTTTTATGACGGGTGGAACCGCTCGTTCACCTATTTTACGCCAATGTATTGAACAGCAATTACCTAATATTCCTATTGTAAGTGGCAATTATTTTGGTTCAGTCACTGCAGGTTTAGCGCGTTGGGGAGAACGTTGTTTCGGTTAATGGGTCTGATAATAATAAAAATGCCTGCATTTATAATGCAGGCATTTTTAAATAGAAAGATAAATAGATAATTGCTAGGTAGGCTTTGGAGCATAGGCTGAGCACCAACCGTTAATATTAACGGTTTTTCCTGGAAAGATAGCACAGGGTTGCCAGTTACTATTATTTGTATCATTACGAATTAGAAGGCAGTTTTTACATTGTTGGCCTTCAATATTTGATTCATTAACATATTTAAGTACGCTTGCTTGTGGATTGTTTTCTTCAAGGTGAGGAAGTTCAGCGGCAGAAACTGAGCGTATTAGATACTTATTATCGAGAGTCAGTCCGATTAACCCAGCAGCCGTTAATTGTAAAAAACGACGTCGTGATGATTTTTTCACCATAATACCTACCTTATTCGTTATATTGAATAACTACATTAGCTTTGCTCATTTGAACATAAATAAGTGTGCTAATAGTCTTGAGTAATATGCTCATTTTTTATTATTAAAGAGTAGTCTATAGAATATAAAATAGGCTAAAAAAACAGTACTACCATGTTAATTTATTGAGTGATAATTATTATCATTTAAGTAATAATTATCTTTAAATAAATGATAATCATATGGAATAACAATCAAACGGTGTTTTAATGATTTAATTATATGTTTATAAAGAAATTAATAATAATGGATTATTGGCGGTATGTAATATTCCATTTTCGGTGTCTTTATTTATTGTTTTATTTCAGTCTTAATGTAGAAAATGCATAACTATAATTTGTAGCTGCTTTTTACTTTATATTCATTACTAATAAAACGGTATAGCGTCATTATTCTGGTTATTTCACATTGGGGCGAAATAACATTAAGAAATATACGTGTTTAGATTAGTTTTACCTGAAATCTTTCAAGGAGCAGCATATGTCTGACGGGAACGTATTTAAACAACCAAAACCGTTCTATTTGATATTTTCAATTGAATTCTGGGAACGTTTTGGTTTCTACGGTATGCAAGCAATTTTAACTGTTTATATGGTTAAAATTCTTGGCATGTCAGAAACCGCTTCTTTTACTTTATTTGGTGCTTTTTCAGCATTGGTATATGGCTCTGTTGCTATCGGTGGCTGGGTAGGGGATAAAGTTCTCGGAACAAAAAGAACCATTCGATTAGGCGCTATGGTGCTTGTCGTTGGTTATGCCTTATTAGGTTTATCTGCGACCAGTGGTTACGGTGGTTCAGATCTTATTTATATCGCAATGGGCTTTATTACTATGGGTAATGGCTTATTTAAAGCTAACCCATCAAGCTTATTAGCAAAAGTTTATGGTAAAGATGATCCTCGTCTAGATGGTGCATTTACAATGTACTATATGGCTATCAATCTAGGTTCGTTTTTCTCGATGCTATTATCACCATGGATCGCAGAAAGATTTGGTTATGATTTTGCCTTTGGTGTCAGTGCTGCAGGTCTTGTTATTACCCTTATCAATTTCTTTATTAGTGGTCATATTGTTAAAAATATCGGTTCTAAACCTGATATGAAACCTGTTAATAAAATATATTATATGGGTGTTGTTATTGGTGCCGTTGCGTTGAGTTTTGTTAGTTCTGTATTATTACAACATCTGTTTTATGCGCATGCTATTTTAATTGTTGTTGGTACGACTATTGTAGGGTTGTATTTTAAAGAACTCTTCTCAACATCAGGTCTTGAACGTGCAAAAATGTTTGTTGCGTTTGTACTGATGTTACAAGGTGTTGTATTTTTCGTTCTTTATTTCCAAATGCCAACGTCACTTAACTTCTTTGCGATCCATAATATCTCGCATGATTTATTTGGTATAAGAGTTGCTCCTGAACAGTTTCAAGCACTTAACCCATTATGGATCATGATTGCGAGTCCAGCACTTGCGATGATTTATAATAAATATGGTGATCGTTTCTCTATGCCATTTAAATTCGCATTGGGTATGGTGTTATGTAGCTTGTCATTCTTAGTGTTAGTTCTTGGTGCGCATTTTGCCAATAGCGATGGTATTGTTGATTCAAATTGGCTTATTGTTTCTTATGGTTTCCAATCTATTGGTGAGTTGTTTGTGTCAGGTCTTGGTTTAGCCATGGTTGCTCAACTTGTACCACAACGAATGATGGGCTTTGCGATGGGTATGTGGTTCCTAACATCAGCAACAGCCGCTGTTATTGCTGGTTGGGTTGCGACGCTAACTGCAGCGCCTGCAAACGTTGTTGAGCCGCATCAGACACTAATGTTATATAGCCATGTGTTTGGTATTATTGGTTACTCTACTGCGGGTATTGCAATTTTCACTATGATTATTGCACCTAAGCTAACGCGTGTTATGCGCGGTGAAGACACTTTATCAAAAGTGACTGCTGCATAATTATGAGTTAATGTTACTTAGTATCGATTAGTAAAATGTTCAAATGAAACGGGTGCCGACTGATAAAGTCATTGGCATCCGTTTTTTTTTGTCATAATGCGAGAGCAGAGCAGGAAGAATAACATTCATCGGTATTTATGTTGGCAACATAGTAATGATTAAATCTCATGATTACCTAGGTAATGGTGTTGCTGCTGAAGAGACTAAGAATGCGATATAGAAGGATTTGCGACAAGACTGTCGTTAGAGGGTAGAGAGATATGATGAACAGCTTACGGCAAGCGAGAGACGGTTTAATAAGTAATAGTATTAAGAAGAAACAAAAAAGCCTCAGTATCACGTTTGAAGTGATGAACTGAGGCTTTTTATTGCGCGTTAATAAATTAGCTTACTGAGATTGGATCGCTATTTTCACGCTGTGATTTTAGGTTTGCAAAGTATTGTTGGGTTTCATCAATAACAACATGGCGTAATACCACTAAACCAATCAGGTTTGGAATCGCCATTAAACCATTAACAATATCAGCAATAACCCAAATCATATCTAACTGCATGAATGCGCCACTGGCGATAAGCACTAAGAAAACTAATTTGTAAGGCATAATCGCTTTTACGCCAAATAAATAAGTAATACAGCGTTCACCGTAGTAGTTCCAACCCAAAATAGTAGTAAAGGCAAAGAACATTAAGCCAATGGATACCATTAAGGGGCCATAATAAGCAGAATTCAAACCAGCAGCAAAGGCATGTGTCGTCATTGTTGCGCCAGCAAAATCACCTGTCCATGCACCAGTAACCACAAGGGTTAAACCCGTCATTGTACAAATGATGATAGTATCAAAGAACGTTCCCGTCATTGAGACTAAGCCTTGGCGTACACATGAATTTGTTTGCGCAGCAGCCGCAGCAATTGGCGCACTGCCTAATCCTGATTCGTTAGAGAACACACCTCGTGCAATACCCGATTGAATAGCTAACATCATTCCGGCACCTACAAAACCACCAGTAGCCGCATGACCAGTAAAAGCTGATTGAATAACGGTTTCAATTGCAGCGGGTAGTGCGTGGAAATTAGTACCTAAAACAATTAAGCAGGCCATAATATAAAAGCCAGCCATCAATGGTACAACCGTGCTTGCTACTTTTGAAATCGATTGAATACCACCTAATGTTACTGTCGCAACTAAAAGCGTTAATATAACAACGGTAATTTCTTTGGGTGCATTCAGTGAAATATGTGCAGCTTCCACAATCGCATTCGCTTGCGGAAAGGTACCTATACCAAAACAAGCAACACCGACGGCAAAAATAGCAAACAGTTTAGCAAGCCATTTACTACCAACGCCTTTTTCAAGGTAGTACATTGGACCACCAAGAATTTGACCATTGGCATCAATTTCACGGTATTTAACGGCTAATAAGCATTCTGCATATTTTGTTGCCATGCCAAACAAAGCAGCAAGCCACATCCAAAATAGCGCGCCTGGGCCACCTAATTTGATTGCAGTTGCAACACCAACAATATTACCTGTACCTATTGTGGCAGATAAAGCAGTACACAAAGCAGCAAAACTTGATACATCACCTTCACCGGAGCTATCTGGATCTTTTTTGCCACCAAACACATATTGCAATGCGAGTGGTAAATAGCGGATCTGGATAAAACCAAGTCGAATTGTGAGGTATAAACCTGTACCTACTAATAAAATTAATAGGGGAGGCCCCCAAATAAAGCTATCTAATGTGCGTAGAAAATTAAAAATTGTGTCATGTAGTGGATTCATTATTCCTCCTTCAACGTACAAAGGAAGAGATATAGAACAACAGGTAAGTGTTAGTTACAGAATGGCTTCTTGTTGCTGCTCTTATCTCCTCTGTCCTTTTGCCTGAGAGTTTCACCGTAATATGCTACGGTTTGCTCCTTCGGCGCTCGATTTAACGAGTCTCTCCAGAGGCTCCTCCAATAACAGTCCATACCTATTGCATTACTGCAACGTGGTGCCTGAAAGATTTACGAGTCAAAACATGATGGGATCATATCGTTTTTCGCTTACTTCTTCGGCGGGCCGACGTGTTATGCCATAATGGCATTCGTCAATGGCCGCTCTCCTGCTATCTTCATCGGAACTCATTTCGACCGTAATGTTAGGGGATAAAAATGTGATTGTCAGCAAAAAAGTAAAAAAAAAAGCGCTAGCTAAATAAAATAAGCCTCAGATGTAAATAAAAAGAATATTCCGTATAAAAATAAACCAGCCAAATAGGTATCAGTTATGTCAGCATAATTGATATTAGTAGCAAGTTATACTTGATAACTAAGGATTTAAATTATTATCGAGTATAGTGATCAGTTCGTTATTGGCGTCAGATGTAATTTCCCAACCAAATACTCCGCCAAGTTTGTGTTTCTTTGCGTAATCAGCTTTTGCTTTAAGGGACCGTTTATCTTCAAAGCTAATATATTCTTTATTTTTTTGATTATAGAGTACAGCGGCCTCTGCATGTTGGTCATAGAAATAGCGATAACCTAATTTGGGGTTGTTGATAAAATACTTACTGATATCACTGTAAGTAAAATATCCAGGATCTTTAATATCAGATCCTTTTTTTAATCCACCTTGGCTCTGTAAATTTTCAAGTTTGTCGGGAGATATAAGATCAACGCCTTGCCAGCCTCTGCCATAAAAAGAACTACCAATAATGATCTTATGTGGATCAACCTTTTTCCCTATTAGTGTTTTGATTAGATTATCGACAGAATTATTATTTGGTGTATTGGGGGTACTGTATAAATTACTGTGATGACCAACGACGTTATCCCAGTTACCTAAGAAATCAAAGCTCATTAAATAGAGTTGATCTAAATGATTAGTAACCTGCGCCCAATTGATACCCGGTAAGGTTTTTGTGTCAGCATTGATGGCTGCCGAAAGTTGGTATTGACGGTTATGCTGACGACCAAGATCGTCTAATTTATGGCGTAATCCTTCAATTAAAAGACTATAAGCTTCTCGTTCTTGGATGACTTGATTTTGTCCTTTACCGGATAAACCATGACCACCAGGATATTCCCAATCAATTTGGATACCATCAAAAAAATCATATTTAGTGATTAAATCTATGGCAGTATTGATAAATGTTTGTCGATAAACAGGATTAACAGCAACCGTATGAAAAGGCTCTGAAAGGGTCCAACCACCAAAACTTGGAAGAATATTTAAGTGAGGGTGTTTTTCTGATAACAGCTTTAACTGACCAAAATTTCCTTTATAGCTGACGTTAGTTGCAGTTTCACCTGTGAGTTTTATTTGTAATGCTGCATATTCATCGAGAATAATGGCGGTGCCAATAGGTTTATCTTTACATTGAGTTTTGATGATTTTTTTGATGTTATCTGGTGATGAATCCACAGGACCACAGACGGCTAGAAAAGCATAGATAAGATGAGTTAATTTTTCAGCTGGAATCATACTTGCGGAATACGGATTATTGGGTGTATAAATTTTCCAATCAGGATAATAAGCGGCAACGACATAAGGACGTTTATGCTCAGCAGCATGAGCAATATTTATTTGAAATAATAGGCTACAGGCTAACAGTAAAGATACATAAAAGGGGCGAATTGTAGCTAAAAATGGAATCATTTACATTTAATTAATTTATAAGATTAGGCTGCATTATTGACCATATTATAAAATACAGACAATCGTTTGTTATTATTATTCGATATGCGTCACAAAACAATGGTTAATTTTAATGGTTGTGTGAGTCAGGCTAAGTTATAGAATTTTAGATATTCTTTCTGATTATCGTTTTATTTTTCATTGGTATATTGATGTAATAATGCTGAAATCTAATATTTAGAACAACAGATACTGTGATATTCCATTACTTTATTAAGAGTATGTATTTATATTCTTATTTAAATGTATAAATACAGTTGTATATTTAAAGTGTAATGTTGGATAGCGAAATGCGTTAGTCGTCGTACTAGGGGGTAATGTGATTTGGGTTAATTGCTGCCATAAAGAAAAATATACTAGTGTTAAAAATAATCTTATTAAATATCATAATGTTTTAGAAGTTTCACCGTATGAGTTATTATTAACAATGTCAGGAAATGAATTGATATTTATTGAAATTGAGAACTCACAATCTAATGGTTTTAAATTATTGAGGATTATTAAACAGCATTATTCTATTGTTAAAATTGTGATTGTTTACCATGAGTTAGATTCTGAATTAGCCATTGTGGCTTTACGTGCTGGTGCAGAAGATATTTTAGTTGCGAGTGCGAATAGGCAAAAAATTGATAGTTGTTTAAGTCGACTACATACCCATAGAGAAGATATCATTGTAGGTGATGATCTGTCACAACGTGAACGCTCAATATTACCAGCATTATCAATCATTGATAATGATATTAGTGCACCATTGCGTGAAGATGAGTTAGCGAAAGCGTGTGATTTTTCTGCCACTTATTTTTCTCGATTATTCCATACGACAATGGGTGTGACATTAAAACAATATATTATTCAAAAGCGGTTAGATTTAGCGTGTGGATTATTAAGTTCTGATCATGAAAAAATTGCATCAGTGGCTACTTCTGCAGGATTTAAAGATGTGTCTTATTTTTCTCGAGTATTTAAAAAACATATAGGCTGTTCACCAGGAAAATTTCGTTCAAATAATGATAAAGAATCATCGTAGATGGATGATTATTTACAGTTTATATTAGAGTTGTTTCTAATTAGAATAGACTTCTTTTGATGATTTGAGTAATGACAATATTTGATGAATTACTTGGTACTAACGATAGCTGCTCGAGAGTAGAAATAAAAAAAGGCATCGACAATTGTCAATGAAATTACACCCTGATCAAGGTGGGTCTCAAGCCTTAATCGCAGTATGCAATAATACAGAGCCTTTTCATCGTAAATACTATTATTAAAAATAGGGCATAATAATAAAATATATTGTATATCAGGAGTATTAAATGGATTTATCAGCGTATCAAGGGATTATATTTGATATGGATGGCACATTAGTTGATTCAATACCTGCTCATATTAAAGCATGGCAGCAGACATGTCATGATTTTGGATTGCCATTTGAATGTGATTGGTTTTATTCAATGGGTGGATCACCCACGATTAATACCGCGATAGCATTATTAAAAAAATATAATATTGATGCAGATCCTCAGTTACTGGTTATGAGTAAATTACGCCATTTTGATGATATCAACCATAAGGGCGATATTATTCCTGCGACATTTTCCATATTGAAACAACAAAAAGCAATAAACAAGCGTATTGCTGTTGGTACAGGGTGTTATCGTTACCATGCTTTAGAAATACTAACTACATTAGGTATTCTGCCTTTACTTGATGTAGTCGTTACTGCAAATGATGTTCAGCACCATAAACCATTACCTGATACCTTTTTGGAAGCGGCACGAGCATTAGGCATACCACCAGTACAATGTGTGGTATTTGAAGATACAGAATTAGGTTGCCAAGCGGCACATGCTGCAGGTATGGATTGTTACCGAGTCCGTGATGGTATAATTGGTGAATTTCGAGCTTTTAAACAGTAAGGTTTAGCCATATAGATAAATACGTTATGCTGGTGGCGTTTTTTTACTTACTAGTGATGTCATTATGACCAAACATTCATTGCCTGAACATCCTCAATATCAATTATCTGAAACTCGTTTTTGGATTCAACGTTTAAGCAAAACATCTATTCGCGCATTACATATCTTAGGTGTTGCCATATCGAGTGGCGGTTTTATTTATCATCTTGATAAAGCGCTATGGCTCAATTGGTGGTTATTAGCCATGTTCAGTGGTGTCTTAATGATGGTACAAGAAATTTATCGTTCAAAGTTGTGGTTAATTCAACTTAAGGGCGTATTAACCTTTATTAAATTAGGATTACTCGCTTCAATTGCTTTGCTTCCACAGCAACAACCCAATATTTATATTACAGTATTATTACTTTCAGTCTTTATTGCTCATGGACCTGCAGGATTACGGCATTACTCGATTTGGCATCGAAGGGTTATTGATGAACCTCGAAAGAGAAGACGAAATAATCTAAATGGATAATAAAAAACCGTTAGTTGATCTTGTCACTAACGGTTTTTATTACAATAGAATCAGCGAAAATACATCATAGTTAGTACACTAAAAGGAATAAGTTAATAAAGGTGTTAGGAATGATAAAATATGGAGTGTTGTATGTATTGTTAGCAGTTGTATGTGTTGGTGCGGTAATGATAGCTGATCGAGTTCATAATGATCATTCCTTGACGGGAACTAAAAACACATTGTCTTTAGATAATAATAAAGATCGTGCCGAATTTGCGGCGGAAATTGTACATAAATATATATTAAAGCCAGATCAATCTTTACCGATAAGTGAAGATGGTTTGTTTCCTTATCTTTATGGGTATGCAGATTTAAATAATAACGGTAGTGATGAAGTTTTTATTCTTATGCAAACTGAAGAGTATTGTACTAAAACAGGTTGTCAAGGATATCTGTTTAACCATACTCAGAAAAAATTAGCACAATGGGTAAATATCTACCAACCGATTTTATTGGCCGATGAATCACATAATGGGTGGCGTGATATTTTAATTGCTGACGATAATAAAATGTACCGTATTGAATATAATGCAGGTCATTACCTCACTGATATAAGCAAAGCACCTGATTTTAATAATCGTCAGCAAGCATTAGTGGCTGTTGGGATTGCACTTGATAGTCAATATTACCGCAAAGGTGGTAGTAATCTAGCGCTTAATTATTCGCAACGTATTTTTGATTGCCAACAATGTTTCTTATTTAGTTTTAATCGATATGATGAATCGGATAATAATTTTTATTTAACGGTTAATACGAAAGATAAAACGGTGAGTATGTATCCTTGATTTTTATTACGGCATAATAATCCACAGCTATTGCAATGCAAATATTGTATCTATATGTTACAAAGAGTAACTATATAATACGTTTATTTTCAGCAGGTTATAATAGTAAGGACTTTTTTTTAGATTTGTTTATTTACCGCATATGACTATTGCTTATAGCGATAACTCAATATATATATACAGCTAATATTTATAATAAAAATAACTTATTGGACGTGTATTGTGGTAAATAAAAAATTGATTGTGTTGGCTATATCATCGGCTCTTTTGATGGGGTGTAATGGCGGTAGTGATTCAAGTGATCCTATTCCTCCACCACCTGTCGTTGATCCTGAAACACCTGAGATTATCCCACCTGTTGATCCAGATAAACCAGATATTTTACCTCCAGTAGTTGACCCAGAAGATCCTGATGTTGTTCTGTCTGCAACAGGTGTGTTTTCACTTAATGGTGATATGAATTTTGGTACGAGTGTCATTTGTAATGATTCACCCGCTACTGATTTTATCATCGAGCATAACGATACGATTAAATGTTCATTTGATAATATCGAATTAGCTACATTTAGCGCAGTTCAATTGCAAACAACTAAGTCCGGTTCTAAAGAAAAGACTAAATTACTGACACTTGCTGAATCAGATCGCTTTGCTGCTTTTGCTAATGATGCCCAACGTCAAAATGCAATTGCTAACACACAAGCATTATTGAATAAAATGGCTGTTGTAAGCGGTAAAGTGATTGATTTTAAATTGTCAGATATTGACCAAGTACGGTTTAATCTTTTCTATAATACTGATGATATATTGCTGCCAACCGCTGAATTTAATGCGTTGATTAGCGATAAACTTGACGAAAGTACAGAAACTGACAGTAAACCATCAACTCATGAACCTGAATCACAACCAGTTGTGTCACCAGGAACGAGTAATGATTTAAACAGTGGTTTTGTCAGTGCTAATGCTGAGCAAAATTTAAGTTATCAGCCAACTAAAGTAATTTTAACGGAAGGCTTTTTACGTGATTTAGATAGTCAACCTATTGTCGGCGTTGATTATTACAGTCCATCAGGGCGTGGGCAAACTGATGCTGAAGGTAAATTTAGTTTTAGCTGGGGTGAAAGTGTTGCCTTTGGTATTGATACCTTTGAGCTAGGTGAGCTTAAAGCCAATAAAACCCAATTTACGGTGACAGATCTAGCTGAAGGGCATGCTGGACGTAATATTGTTCGTTTATTACAGCGCTATTCTGACGCTACTGATCATATTCAGATTTCTGAGCGTGTTCATAACGTATTTGCTCAATACCCTAATGTGATTAATGAAGCGTTAAATATCGAGTTGTCTGAGTCAGTAAAATTGAATGATGGTACTGGTGAGTTAAAACCTGTTGCTGGTGAATTTGATAAGCAATTTGAGTCAGGTTTAGCACAACAGATTGATAGCGCAATTTGTGGTGATACTTGTAAGGCAAATGTGGCTTTCTCACCCTTGTCATTTCCGCGCACTGCAACAGTAACAGATAAAAATATCCAAGCGGATATTAATAAGCTTTGGGGTGCAGGGGCTGAGGCGATTACAGCTGGCTGGAAACCCGTTAATAAATTCCACGTGTTTACTGATTCAACATGGTTTTATGGCAGTTCTGGTGGTGCTCGAGGTCAAAGTTCGATCAATATATCTAATCGTGCTTTTCCTATTTTAATGGCGCGTAATGATAATAACTATTGGATCAAGTTTGGTGATAAAAAAGCATGGGATGAAAAAAGCCTAGCGTATATCACCGAAGCGCCATCAAAAGTTGTTCCAGAAAATATTGGAGCAGAGACTGCAACGTTTAACTTACCTTTTATCAGTATTGGTGAGTTAGGAATCGGTAAAGTTATGATGGTGGGTCATAACCGCTATAATAGTATTTTGGTCTGCCCTGATAGCTACAGTTGGAACGGCAGTGTTGATAAGAATGGTGTGTGTAGTCAGCGCGGTGCTGATTCAATGGATAGCCCAGATATGGGTAACTTCTTTACTAATACGTTCCGTTACTTATTAGGCGAGAGTTATAGTCATTCTGCGGATCCTATTACTGTTGGAACCAATATATCACATGTTTATTTCCGTCAAGCAGGGCAAAAGGTTGGTCGCTCCGCAGAATTTAAAGCAGATAAACGCTTTAAGTTAAATGTTGAACAAGTGACTGATTTTAGTTCGATTGATCCGGAAACAATGCCATTAGTGATTCTTAATGGATATGAATTTAATACTATTACAAGTGGTTATACTATTCCGACTGTTGCTGATATTAGTAAGCCGAAACTGACAGAGCAGGATGTCTCTGGCTTACTCAGCTATGTTGAGCGTGGTGGCAATATACTTATTATGGAAAGTATTACTTCTCAACCTAAAGATGAGTTTGCTCGTTTATTAGATGGTGCGGGTTTAGCATTAAATGGCCATTCAGTGGTTACTAGTGGCCCTAGTTATGGTTATCCTAATCGTGTTCGTGCACAACGTGAACATGGTTTTTGGGTCATTGAACGTTATGCGGCTATACAGGGTGAGGATAATAAACCTGCCTTGCCTTATACGATAAATGCAGATGGTTCTGTGAATTGGGATTTTATTACCAATAATAAACCTGATGATAAACCCAAATTAGAAGTTGCGAAGAAAGTCATTACTAACGATGAAGGTAAAAACGAAACTGTTGTTGCATTTATTGATACATTTAATAAAACGCCAGAACAAATTAATATTGCAAAACAGCAGCTATTGGATGAGTTTGGTTATCAAGAATGCCAGCTTAGCGATTACCACTATGAGGTTAACTGCTTAGAATACCGACCTGGAACGGGTATTGCGACTGATGGTGGCATGTATACACCGCGTTACCAAGAATTAGATCTCAATGAAGCGACTGCGAAAGCAATGGTGAAAGCAGCCGATCTTGGTACTAATATCGAACGTTTATATCAGCATGAATTGTATTTCCGCACTAAAGGCCATAAAGGTGAGCGTTTAAACAGTGTTGATCTAAATCGTATTTACCAAAATATGACGGTATGGCTGTGGAATGATCTTGATTACCGTTATGAGTCTGGTGTTAATAATGATGAATTAGGTTTTGAGCGTTTTACTGAATTCCTAAATTGTTATGGTGATAATGCGCCAAGTCAAACAGCCTGTAGTGCAGAGTTAGGTCAAAGCCTTGTTGATAACAATATGGTTTATGGTGCGAATAGCGACGTAAATGCAGAATATCAAGGTTGGATGAACCCAAGCTATCCACTTAATTATATGGAAAAACCGTTAACGCGTTTAATGTTGGGTCGTTCATATTTTGATTTAGACATTAAAGCGGATATTCGTCAATATCCGGGTGAAGCCAAAGGTTCATCGTCAGCCAATGTGGATGTTGATTTATCAAGTCATACCGTTGCATGGTACGCGGGTAATCGTCAATCAACAGGTCAATGGGCTGTGGCATATCAGCCATTTACTATTACAGTACAAGGAAATAGTAATCCAGTAACGGTGACCGTCGCTTTGGCTGACGATCTAACTGGACGTGAAAAGCATGAGTTGGGTTTACAGCGTCCACCGCGTGTTTCTAAGTCATTCACATTACCTGCTGGTGGTTCGAAAGCGTTTACCGCGCCGTACGGTGGTTTGATTTATGTATCAGGTAATGAAATAGGGAATGTAACGGTTAATCTAGATGGAACCGTTGCTGCACCATGGTATAAAGATAATGCTTGGGTAAACCCTCAAGATTCAGTGGCTCCAATTGGTGAAATTGAATCGAATAGCTTTATTTATACTGCGGCCTCAAAAAATCTACAAGCGAGTAATTATGGTGGTAGTCCACAGCAATTCGCACAAGAGTTAGATGTTTTTGCCGAAGATTTAAATGATTTTTATGCGCGTGATGAAGTGAAGGGTGAAGGTACGGGGCATCATCGTAAAGTAACGGACACGACACTGCCAAATAATAAGCATCATGTAGTTAATGATGTCGCTATCTCTATTGGTGCGGCACACTCTGGTTATCCGGTTATGAATATCAGCTTTGATACTAAAAGTAGTGATATAAAAATGTCACCGCTAAACAGTTGGTTGTTATGGCACGAGGTTGGTCATAACGCAGCTGAAGCACCATTTAGTGTTGAAGGTTCAACTGAGGTAACTAACAATATTCTTGCACTTTATATGCAAGATAAACATCTTGGTAAAATGGTGCGTGTTGAACAAGATATTCGTATGGCACCTGATTTTGCTAAATTAGACTATGCTTGGGCAGCTGGTGGTAATGGCGAACGATTAGTGATGTTTGCTCAATTAAAAGAGTGGGCTGAAGCTGAGTTTGATATTACTAACGTTATTACTGGAAAGTTACCTAGTTATTACGTTACTGATGTTGATGGCATGAAGGGCTGGAATTTATTTAAATTAATGCACCGCCTAACGCGTGGTGGTTTAGAAGACAATATGCAATTACCAATACCGAATGCTTGTCAATCAACACAAGGTTTGAGTAAAGGTGATCAACTAATGGTATGTGCATCTTATGCAGCACAAGTTGATTTAAGTGGCTTCTTTAATGCTTGGTCACCAGGCTCTAAAGCTTATATGATCCCTGGTGCGACAGAACCTTCTTATGAAGGGGGCATTACACCTGCCGGACGTGCTGCAGTTAAAGCATTAAAGCTTGATGCACCAAAGTATGATCCATTACAAATTAATTCAGTGACAGTACGTCAAATGAATTAAATAACGTCAATATATACATCGAAAAAATAAAACCGCGTATCTGAATGATGCGCGGTTTTTCTTTATTAATAACTAAATATTACGTTTGCTATACAACAAAAGCCCGCTGATATAGCATCCATGCGGTAAGTTGTTGAATGTCTTTTTCGATTAGTGCACATAACATATCTTTAGGGATCGGTGCTGTTTCTGTATAAAACGGCGGCATCTCTCCATGTTTACAACGATCAGGAAATGTTTGTTTGATCCATTGTAATTGGTTGACCCAACGATCTGTAGATTGTGGTTTATCTGATTGAATACCTAATTTTGTCGCTAATAATAATGCATCATTTAAACGTTGAATTAATACTAATAAGCTTAGCCAGTCTTTCGATGTACGAGGACTTAAATTAGGTTCTTTAAGTAAATTCATCACTTCGCCATTTAATGAATAATAACGTTGCTGGCTTTGGTATAAGTTAATTTTTTGTTCCCATTGCGGTTTGTTTAGCACTGCAACATATAAGATTTGGGAATTTATCATGCTGGCAGTATGACGATCTAACCATGTCATTGTCCAACTTGGTGCAATGAAATAGTTCACTGAAAATGCGATAGTTACCCCAAATAAGGTATCGATAATACGATAAAAAGACACATAAGTATTATCTGGGGATAACAAGCTAATCGCGAATACAATCATTGATGTTAGCCAAAACACATGGATGTCGTAACGTTCCTTGTGGTATGACGTAAAAGAAAAGAAGACGGAAATACTGGTTAGTAACAGAAGGTATTGTGGTGGCACAAAATATAAGCAGATAAAGCAATAAATCCCCCCTAAAGAGGTACCAGAAAAACGGCTCCAAATTCGGTGGTTAGTGACTGCCATTGATGATGTTAGTAATACAATAAATGCTGTTAGTGAAATCCAATAGCCTTGTGGGAGGTGGTAAAATTCAGTTAAAAATTGAGTTACCGCTAATGTAACCGCAATTTTACCAGCATGGCGCCATTCTTTAGAATTAAATTTGAGAGCAAGACGAAAATCACTGATAAATGCTTCACTGTCATTAGTAAATAAATAGATATTTTTACTGTTATCGGGTGATGCAAAAGTATCAAAGTTATAGCAGCGTTTGAATTTTTCTATTATATCAATAATATATATTGTATTTGTGTATTCATTCGTTGCAAATGTTGCTGTGATTTGTTGTTTGTTTTTTAATTGCTCGGAGGCTTTTTCTATCCACTCAAACAGTTTAATGCGTGTTGTTGTATGAATATCAAAGCTGAGTACTCGCTCTAAACAAATAATATATTCAGACATTTCTAATAAACGTTGTAGTTCTATTTTTATTTGTAGGGCGCGTTTAGACGATGAAACAGAATTACTATAATACGCTAAATTGTGGGCACTTAGATAAAAGAACTGTCGTTTTGCCGCTAGCTGTGCCTCATTATTAGATAAACGTAATTCATTAAGCCAATCAGCCAATGCGTTGTGCACAGTCACTGTGTGTTGATGCAATATACGTCCTTTAAAAAAAGGCCATAGCATTAAAGATGAGAGCGTTACACAAAAGCCAGCAAAGACATTAGCCATAAGAACAATACTTAAACTATCGCCGACTGAGGCAAAGTGAATCGCCATAATGTAGATAAAGCCAAAGTTATAACCAAATAGACGAATGTGAGGGCGTTGGTTAGACATTAAGCCATAAAGGATAGCAATTGAGCATAATGTAATCGCACTTAGCCACATATCACTAAAGACTAAAAAAGCTAAATAGGTTGCAATAACGGTGATTAGTATTGAAATAGACAGTATTTGTAATCGTTTTAAATAGGGTAGATTTCGCGCTTGGACCCCGAGTAACCATGCTGTAATTAGGCCAGAGATCCCGGCACTAGTAAAACCCAAGCTATAAAATACACCTAGGCTAACTAACATTGGAACAGTTATACGAATAGAATCGGGGATGTCTGCAGCATTGGAAAACCAGCGGCTAAACATAGTCGTTAACGTTGTTATTTTCATTATGGCGGCTTGTTAATAGTAAAATATGCAGATACGACAAAAATCAGTTGAGAAGTAAAACTAGATAAGTCATGAAATATAATAAATTGTGCAATACAAGTAATGCGTTGTTACAAAAGGTCATTAATGAAAAAGAGAGGCAGTGCATCGTGTGAAGCACTGCTTTTTTCATTTAATTAGGCTGATTGTAATAACAATTTGCCCAGGTAATTCATTGCAAATGCAGCATCTTGTGCTGCTGTATTTACTTTTTTGATTAATTGTTGTGCGCGTTCATCATCGTCTTTTAAACTGATTTGTATTTTTTTAACCAGTTGTTCTGCCATTTCTGTTTTTTGTTTACAGTCATTAAATAACGCAGAAATAACTGAAATATCGATGTCACCACCTTTATCGAATAAATCGGCAGCAATGTTATATACCGTATGAAATTGATTAGCTGTATCTTTTTTCCCAGCCTCTGCTTCTTTAGCCCACTCCGTAGACCATGTCTTAAAAATAACGGCAATTTGTGGGTTAGGTTGCACTTTTATTGGTTGCATTATGTAGTCCTTGAAGTGGTTATAACTAGCATAGTAATGCAGCTGATAACGGGTTTAAAGAGCAAATTTTAGAAAGTGACAGCATTGAGTGAATTTCATTGTTATTGATTTTTTTTTAATCAATAAGTGAGGGCTAACCATACAATATTGAGTGTGGTATCACATAATTTAGTTATATATACCGTTTTACATCAAGATCTTTGCGAAATGGCTTGCATGCGACACTGTAACGTTTTACGTTAAACATAGCCCTTGGCAGTAGTGATAGCCAATAGGTGCTAAGGAGAAACTCATGATTAATGTGAACTTCGAATTGGCAAACCAAGCATATGCTAAAGTGCTAATGTATCCTTATGGTGGCGAAATTGAACAACATGAATATACAGCACTGCGCGCCTTCCGTTGGGATTTAGCACGGGCTGGCAAGCCAATTGATCAAGTTTTTGATTTAAGACTACAAGCAAGCGGTTATCGAAAAATAGCCTCACAGCCTGCAAAAGCTCATCGTCCACTTCCTGCGTGTGTTTTAGCACAAATGAGTGAAAGCTGGAAAGGCCAACATGGTTACTTATAATGTTTGATTATACTTAAGGCTAAAGAATATATTTCTTTAGCCTTTTTATTTTTATTTAAAGAATATTGCTATATTTAAAATAAAGATAAAAAACCAGCCATTACGGACTGGTTTTAATATATAGATACTATTTGATTGTTTTATTTATTAAACGTATTGCCATTTGCTTCACGTGCTTCTGCAATAGTGTCAGGGTGCCACGCTCCTTCAATATCTTTCAGTTCTTTAAACTTAGAGCGATCAAATTCTGGTGTTTTACCTGCTTTAAGCTGTTCTTCATAATCTTTGATGACTTTAATAGCCAACCCAGAAAGGAAGATAAGGGCAACAATATTGACTAATGCCATTAAGCCCATAGAAACGTCAGCTAGACTCCAAACAACAGGTAGTGAAGCAACAGCACCAAACATTACCATGCCTAATACACAAAGGCGGAACAACAATAGGCCTTTTTTTGTATTACCGTTTAAGAACATAATATTTGTTTCTGCGTAGGTATAGTTTGCAATAATCGATGAGAAACAAAATAGTAAGATAGCAGAAGCAATGAAATAAGTTGTCCAATCACCTAGTTGGTTGCTTAATGCTTGTTGAAGCAAACCAATGCCAGTTGCAGCATCAGGAGAGTTCATTACCCCTGAAAGCATGATCATTGCAGCTGATGCAGTACAGATAACAATAGTATCAACAAACACACCTAGCATTTGCACAAAGCCTTGCGATGCTGGGTGGTTAGGGTTTGGTGTTGCACTTGCTGCTACGTTCGCTGCAGAACCCATACCGGCTTCATTTGAAAACAGACCACGCGCAATACCACTTTGCATTGCTTGTGAAGCGGTGAAAGCGACACCACCAGCAACAGCTTCATGCCAACCAAATGCACTCTTTACAATCAGTGCTAGTACAGCAGGCAGCTCTGTAATATTCATTGCAACAATAACGAGTGCGATAGCTAAATAACCTACTGCCATAATCGGAACAATTTTTGTTGATGCTGTCGCAACGCGGCGTAAACCACCCATAATAAAGAAGGCAGTAAAGATAACAATCACAATACCTTGCGTCGTTTCATCCCAACCAAAAGAGTGGTGTAGTGCGTCTGTGATGGTATTTGCTTGAACGGCATTAAAGACAAAGCCAAAAGCAATAATAAGGCAAATTGAAAAAAGAGTACCCATCCAGCGCTTGCCAAGACCTTGCTCCATGTAATAAGCAGGTCCACCACGGTATTGACCGTCAACATCTTTGACTTTGTAAACTTGAGCAAGGGTTGATTCAATAAATGCAGTCGCCATTCCAAAAATAGCGATTAGCCACATCCAAAAAATAGCGCCTGGACCACCAATGGTCAGTGCAACTGCAACGCCGGCCATATTACCGGTACCAACACGTGCTGCCATTGACGTACAAAAAACTTGATAAGAGCTAATGCCATTTTCTATTTCACGGCCGCTTTTTAATACTTCGATAGAGTGACGGAATTGACGTATTTGGATAAAACCAAGACGAACACTGAAGTAAATTCCTACACCAACTAATAAATAAACGAGAAGTTGACCCCATAAAACGCCGTTTATTGAAGCAATAATCGCCATTAAGGTGTCATTGATTGATCCCAGTATATTTCCATTCGTAGAAGTCATATTTTTTCCTGTTAATAAAACTATGCAACCTTGAAAGGCTACTTAGTGAAGAGGAACATTCATTACTTGTGAGTGCTCTTGCTATCGGTTTCTATAATAGGTTTTTTATTGCTTATAATGTGTAATATATACATCCATAATTTATTACAATTATTAAACATGTAACCGATTTCATTGCCGTCTAAGACGATGCAAGGTAGCACAAAAAATCAGAAATCCAAGGAGACTTATATCACAAAAAAAGAATTATTACTATGTAACACGTTACATTGTTAATAGGGCTTTGTATTTTTATTATTTATAATCAATAGGTTATAAATATTTGTGAATGGGGTTAGATAAAGGGTATTGTACGGTGTGCATTATCGTATGTTGAGATTTTGCCATTAAAAAAAAGAGTATTTGAATTCTTAATCACTAGATTATTAATTATTTTTCGGTGAGATTGTTTATGAGGAGCATAGTAATAAAGGCATCTAGAATAGAAATAGGTACTAAAGTAAGTAGAGAGCAAGATAATACATTGCTCTCTTAATAATGTCATAAAAACCAAATATGAGAATAGTTACTTTCCAGCGGCTTCAATATGTATTTTCTTATGACAATTACCGTAGAAGGGACGTCCTTTAGGTCCTGATTCAAGTAGTTCTTGGAGGTTACTGTTAACATTAAATGATTTTCCGATATTCAATCGTACTTCATTTAAGTATTTACCTTGGCTACAAGCTAAGCTTATACGGTCAACGGCATTTGCACCAAAGTGAGAGATAAGATTTTTCTTAAAACTGGCGGTTGAGACATTTTTACCAATATTGATTTTGATAAATTGACCAATCGCAGAGGCATCTACTTTTTCAACCAGTTTCGTTGCTGTTAAAAAGTAGTCATTAGCGTCGAGGTTTTGACAAACACCGTGTTTTTTCCACTCATATTCACCAAACTTTGTTTGGTAATAAAAATTGGGCATCCATGGCGCAATATCTTTTATTGTTGATACTGAAAGATCTAAGCGAGCATAGCGGTCACAATAGCCATATTTTGTGCCACAACTGGCTTTATTTGGCCATAACCCATGTAGCGTTAAATTAGTAATGTTTAATTTACCGTCATTAATTGCCGTACATTCAGGCTTATTACCTTTGTAGTTAACATGTTCACAAAATCCAGGTTGCCATGTTAATGCTAATACATATGAATCAAAGTCATTACGGGTGTCACAACTTTTTGATGACGCCTTGAATGAAGTAGAAGTCGATGTAGAAGATTTAGAGAGATCATCACTATTAAACTGTGTTGTACCACATAATTTACTGACCCAGCGCATTGCTGGAGATGCATTAGGAATAAGTATTTGTACCCAATCAAAATCTTTTTTATTAATGGATTTTATTGCATATTGTTTATTGTTTACTAGTTGGGTGTTATCAGGATTAGTTTGTTTACGAAAAGATTGATAAGCCTCACATTGGCCATTTGAAGTAAAGTTACCTGATGAATGAATTGATGCATTGGCAACAAAGCTAGATAAGGAAATGATATTACCGACAATAACGGTAACTAAAAGAGAATTAAGACGCACAATTTGCCTACGATTGAATGATAATTTAAGGCTAACTATAGTTGATTATTACACTTTTATTAAGGGGTATAAGGTAGGGCACAGAATAATTAGATGTGATGTTGTGCAAAAAATAGCGTCAAAAAAGAACATACATACGATTTAAAGTGAATAAATTGACGATTTTTTTAAATTAGTGTTCACAATAAAGCTAACTCAGAGTAATATTCACAGAAGTAGCGTCCCCTGTTACACGAAAATGAAAAGATCAATTATAATAAAAGAGTCTTTAATGTGAACATACTCACTTTAAAGAGTATTGGTAGGTAAACACCAATCTCATTTATTCATCTGAGGTTATTAATTTCATTTAGCTAAATATAGAACAATGTTAATTTTTATCATTAAGATTGTTTATTTTATCAATGCATGCTTAGCAATTTTCATGTTAAAGCAGATTTGTATTATTATCCGAGGTTATTAATGGACAGTTTCGCAGCTGCAGAAAAAGCGCTCAGTGCGATGTTAAAAAGTGTAGAAGCAGGCGGTGAAGTTAAAGAAGCCCGCGTTGACTACCGTCAAATTTTAATTGATTTTGCCGATGAAGTTCCAGGACGCCAAAAAGCAGTAATCAAGCGTATTCCCCTACAGAAAATAAATAATCTAATTGCTGTATTACACGAATTTAAGCAAGAATCTCGTCATTCTCGTATGATTGAGCTTTTAGCAATGATGGAAAAAGATGATGTATTACCACATGATCTTGTTATTAAAGAACTACCTAATCAAGCTTAATAGCGATATAAATCAATAATTAAGCCTTATATCTAATTATTTTAATATAATTATATTTATACTGGCAGAGTGTTTTAATACTATATTTATCGAGTAATTTCGATTACAGCCTTCTTATTTTAATATAGTAAATTGCATTTTTATATTGATCACTTATTCAGTATACAGAGTTCATTATATTGGCTCTGTATACTCTTGTTTGATCTAATGCTTTTAAATAAGCATATTATGCATGCTGTATTTTATCTTCAATATCTAGCCTTCCTATCATACATAGATCATAATTAAACGTTGTTTTATTTTAAATGTGCTATTTGGTAAGCCTTTAATTTATAAAGCGACTTGTTTATGTTATTAATAAATATTATTTCGATTAATTGATCATTAAGGATTTTATGTGGGTAATATAAACTGTGATGAACCTTTTATTAATGCTCAACACATTACTAAGTTTTATCGTAACAAAAAAGCATTAGAAAACATTAGTTTTAGTTTATCTAGTGGGCAAGTTATTGGTTTGCTTGGACATAATGGTGCTGGTAAATCAACGTTAATTAAAACGTTATTAGGAATGCATAGTTGCGCTGGTGAATTAAGTATTTTTGGTCTGTCACCTGAAAAACACCGTGACAAAATAGTTGAAAATCTTGCGTATATTTCTGATGCCGCCATGTTACCTGAATGGATGACGGTGAAGCAATTAATGGCATATACAACAGGTGTACATCTTAGCTTTGAACAACAAAAAATGCAGCAATATTTAGCTCAAACTAATATTAACATTCACAGTAAAATAAAAACATTATCGAAAGGTATGAAAGTACAGTTACATTTGGCGCTGGTAATGGCTACAAACGTCAATGTACTTATTTTAGATGAGCCGACTCTTGGACTCGACCTAATGTACCGCTCAACATTTTATCGAACGTTGATGGCGTGGTTTGCTGAAGGTGAGCGTGCATTAATTATCGCGAGTCATGAGGTTAATGAAATAGCCCATTTATTAACTGATGTTTTAGTGCTTAAAAATGGTCAAGCTGTATTACAAGCCTCTCTATCCTCATTGGAAGCGGAGTTTACGATATTATCTGTGAATGATGAGCATATTGTTGCCGCAAAACAATTGAATCCATTAACGGTTAATTGTCAATTAGGTCAATATCGACTTTTATTTGAAGGTGCTGATGTTTCTCAACTGGCATTGTTAGGGGATATTAGTCAACCTAGTCTTGCTGATATATTTTTAGCGAAACAGCAGGAGTCAATATTATGAAACAAAGCTATACCTTAGTAAAAAATGAATTATTAGAACATACAATCCTTATACGATTGCCGTTGTTTTTAGCGTTATTTGCTGCTGTATTAGTTGTAATAGTATTGAGCAATATTAATAATTTCTCTTTTAATATTCAAATGAATGGTATTGATGGTTGGCAACCACCGATGACATCATCATTTGCTGGTGTTATCGGCTCTGTGTCCTTTTTTATTGCTGGTATTGTGTCCTTACTGAGCTTTTTTACTTACTCTGCGAGAGCGCTCGCAAAGGAGC
Organism: Photobacterium carnosum; assembly: GCF_002849605.1. Taxonomy (GTDB): domain Bacteria; phylum Pseudomonadota; class Gammaproteobacteria; order Enterobacterales; family Vibrionaceae; genus Photobacterium; species Photobacterium carnosum. The sequence continues at coordinate 28,119 of NZ_NPIB01000001.1, read as the reverse complement.
GTAAAGAGGGTAGTTTAGCTTTCTGGCATTCAATGCCGGTGAGTGATGGTAAAGCAATTGCTATTAAGATATTTGTGGCATTAATTATTATTCCATTATTGTCTTCATTACTATTGTTGTTTATCGATGTCACCGTATGGATAGTCGCTATGTGGGTTATGCCTGCCGATATGTTAGTAGAAAACTCACTTTCTTTGGCTGCGATGGGTTTACATTGGGGGCAGTTTATTTCAATGATGGCGGCGATGAGCTTAGCGTTATTGCCTATTGTTTGTATTATTTTTTGTGCTTCTCAGTTAACGGAACATCCATTATTAGTCTTGTTTGTTGCAATGACGCTGGTTAAGTTCATTAGTTACATGTTGTTTGACTCAATGGCGATAGGTGTTTGGTTAAACCGTGTCAGTAATTTGGCGTTTAATATTTTAACCAGTGAACACCCTTGGCAAACATTAGGAAGTGTAGGTTCGATAACATTATTTGGATTATTTATTATTGCGGTAGGGTTATTTAAGGTTAGTATTTATCTGCGGAGTGGTGATTAATTGTAACGGCTTAATATTTGGTTATTTAAAAGAGAATGCAGAGCTACATTCTCTTTTATTTTACTTTTGATTGAGCCATGATTATTTTATTTCATATATACATTCATTCAGTATATCGGCTCAATGATAAAGTCTATGTTTAATAATTAAGCTGCAGAAACAGACTCTATGTATTGTACTTCATTTTTATATTTACGAACATTACGAGATAGCGTGCCTTTTGGTAGCTCGTAACGCTTCTCTGCTTCGTAGCTTGATAGCCCATCAAAAACCACGGCTGCAACAGCAACACGCTGATTTTCTGACTTGAAGATACGTTGTGCGATTAAATCATATTGTGTATTAGTCATAGTCTTGCCTATTTAAATTTTTTGGAGTGGGATTATGGTCGTTCCAATACGTCCACTCAATGCTTGAAAAACGGTCGACCTGTTATCTATTATAACAAGTAAACAAATGCTGTTAGCAAGACAATAGCAATATGAACCTTAACAGAAGATTAATAGAATTATTTTTATTACTTAATTTAGACGTTAAAATGAAAAATTTTAATTTAAAGCCTATTTTTTTAGGTAAAAGGCCAATAATTACGGCTTATTTTTAAATAGGGAATATTAGATTGAATATATGTGGTGAAATAAAGGGAGGTGCGACCTCCCTTTGTTAGGTTATTTTTAAATTAATTAGCCAATAAGACGTAATCCATTAGGCAATGCATCACCAAACACCCGTTTCGTTTCTTCCTCTGTCAATATTTTGACCTCAGATACCATTTCGATCCAACTGGCAGGTGCTTTGCTTTGTTTTAACTTAGTAATGACTTGTTGGCGTAGTTCATCATTAATGTCTAATGTGCGATCCCCCGTCATTCGCGTCATCATTACCGCCGCAAAGCCAATGTATGATTCTTTACGCCAATCATAATTCATCAGCTCTGGTAAGCAGTAAGAGACATGCTCAGCTGACAATAGGTTATGAGCACTGCCATAAAATGGTGAACGGGTTGCAATACGACCAATAGCCCACCAATGCGCTTGTGCATATTGTGTTTTTTGTAGGCGACCAAATAACCACTCAATCAGCTGTAGCTTCTTATCAAATGGTAAGTGCTCTAAAGAGGCCGCTAAGCGTACCATGTCTTCGTAGCTACGCTCTTGTAGCTCTTTATTAAGCTTGGCGTTACGACTTGCGCCAGGCGTAATATACTTAGCAAGATCTTTATAGATAAGCAGTTGCTGCTCTTGGGTTAAACCGCCAGAGACGCGACGCCAGAATGTCCACCAATCACACCATGTTTGAGTATTGGTATCAAATTGAATGCCATGTTGGTATAGCGGCCAAATTTGTTCCATACGGTATTCATCAGCAGGGTAGCCAAAGCCAGGGCGCATAGTAAAGCCCGCGAGCTTTAACCAGTTACGTTCATGGAGATCCGAGCGGCGGCGGCGTTTTTTACTATCAAGTAATGCATTGGCAAGTTCACGTAAACACGGTGTTTCCCATGCATCACGTTTACCTAAGATTTTATCGAGATCATTACGCAGTGTTTTAACCGCTTTATTGTTATCGGTGGTTTTCGTCCCACCAAAGACTTTCTTAACGGCATCAATTGCTTCTGGCATTCTCGCTGGGAGTTCACTTTCAGCCAGAGTGCTATTACTGTCATCATTACCACGGTTTAAACGGGCTAAGTCTTTACGAATAGCAAATTCAACTTTCCAACGCTTGGCATTATCGGTAAGACTGACGGCTTCAATTTGCAGCGTACCCACTTCTGTTAGCTGGCAAGCCAATGTCACTTCTTCACGATCTTTTTGGTTCGCAGCCAGTTGGTCACGGTCACGATCACTGTCTAAGGTCGCAATAAAAGGCGGCAGGTTAATATAACCATCACCTAATATTTCAATCAGTTCACCGACATCGTGATGTTTATCATTGGTAGAAGAAACTAAGTTAAACCGTACTGGTTCACCTAATGTTAGTGCAAATTTACGGTGGGTTAGCGTGACTTCAATCCCTTCTTCAATCCCTTTAGGTAATAAGCAGATACCTTGTTTGGTGCCTTTATTTTCACCAATAGTTAAGAAGAACGAACGGGCTGAGCCACCACCAATTTTGAGTTGTGCGCCATGACGGGCTTTGGCATAAGCGACAGCACCAAATGCAACGGCTAAATCAGGGTGTAAGTTTTTCAGTTCAGTGACGGGAGTGCCACGCCAACGAGAGATAATATCTAGCGTACGCGCTGACAGTAGGGGGCTGTTAAACACACCACCATTGAGCAGTACGGCAACCGGAATTGCAGGTTGATCATCACTAATAACGATTGAATCTGGATGATGCAGGTTAAAATCATTAAATGCTTCACGGCACACATTGTCATGCAGATCAATAAACTGCGCGACATGCTTACTGATAGCAGGATCTGCCGCATAGGGAAGTCCAAACTCAACCATCGCCGCTTGGCGTTGATTAGGTTGATCAGTAAAGGCGGTGATAGGGAAAAAACCATCAAGGGCGATGCTATGCACTTCTTCACGGTTTAACTCAATACTTTTAGCACCACCAATCAAACGTGAGCCACTGCCGAGCATGGTCACTTTGGCGTTGTCTGGTGCATTGCCTGATAATAACTTTTCTTTCACTTTCCGCGTTTGCTGAATCAGCTTTGATAACGCGGCAGGGCTGAGTTTTTTAGATTCGCCATGTAATCGTTGTTCGGCAACGTGTGCTAATGCTAAATCGAGATTATCGCCGCCTAACATTAAGTGATCGCCAACTCCAATACGATCAAGGGTCAACTTACCTTCATCAGTGCCGACTTTGATTAAACTTAAATCGGTTGTACCACCGCCGACATCACATACCATTAATAATGGAATGTCTTTTAATAATTCATCGGCATGTTGACGGTTTTGAGCATACCAGTCATAACAAACCGCTTGTGGCTCTTCAAGGAGTAATACTTTTTGCAATCCAGCCAGTTCCGCAGCTTCTAATGTTAGTGCGCGTGCTGATTCATCAAAAGAGGCAGGAACAGTAATTACAACTTCTTGCTGTGCCAGTAAGTCATTTTTATGGTGGTAATCCCATGCTTGACGCACGTGGTTAAGGTAACTTGCACTTGCAATAACCGGAGAGACTTTCTTTACATCAGACGTTGAGGCCGTTGATGACCACGGTAGAATGGCTTCGTTACGATCAACATGTTGATGAGATAACCAACTTTTAGCACTAACAACTTGGCGACCTTCCACTTTTGCACCTAATTCACGTGCAAATTCACCAATAATCACACTTGGAATTTCACCTGCAACAGGTTCAGCATTCCAAGGTAATACCAGTTGTGTTGAATCCATTTCGCCTTCCGCGGGATGATAACGGAATGACGGTAATAGTGGTTTACGCGCAACTTCACCTGGTGCAATTAATTGATCAATTTCAAAAATATGCATTGGACTTGTTTCTAACGTATCTGTGATTTCACAATAAGCGACAACGGTGTGTGTTGTACCAAGGTCAATACCAACGAGATAACGTGGAGAAGATGAAGACATGCTGGCTCCATAAAATAATTGAGATGAGAACATAGCCAGATGAGAAACGTTTGATGTGTCAGTGTGTTGCGGGTAATAAATAGGTGAAAGCATACCCCTGACATGTTTCATTGGCTGGTGGATAGATAAATAAACGGCGCACTATAAAGTGCGCCGTTGTGCGAACAATTATGCTTCGCGGACGTCAAATTCAACTTGCCATTTCTGACCATTATCAGTCGCAATAGCTTCAAGGCATAACATACCTAATTCGGTCACGTGTGACGCTAGTTTGACAGGGATCACTTCACCAGCAGTACGACCTTTAGATACAGGTAGTGTCATTTGAATTGCTGGTAATTGTTCCATTTCTTCTGGTTGCCACCAATCAAGGTGCGTACCTGCAACATCATCACGACGTACAGTTGAACCAAAGAACTTAAATTGTACTGGCTGGCCGATAATCAAACCAAATTCCTGGCTTGGTACATCAGCTTGACTGCCTTCTTCCATACCAAAAGGAGCAACACATAATGCTTCTAGTGGCGGTTCCATACCAGGAATAGCAGGCATTGCACTTTCAATACCAACGTAGTAACTACTTGCGATACCACCACGAATACGTACACCTTTACCACGACGTACAAAACCGTAGTATGAAGCACCACTTGCAACGGCAAGATCAAGATCAAGCCCTGAAAGTAGTTTAGCTTCTGTAGAACCAGCTGTTGTTAGCCAGCCGTTAATCGTTGTTAAGAGACGATCTGACAATAATGAAGATTTAAGTACACCACCATTGAACAAAATAGCGGTTGGGCGAATAAAGCCTTCGTGCTGTTGTTCATATTGTGCAAAGAGTTCTTCAACTGCTTGGCTTTGACGGCTTAAGAAACTTGCTACATGGCGTGATACCGCTGCATCTTGTGCATATGGTAGACCCATTTGGGTTAATGCGCCGCGAGCTGTTTGTACGGGTAATTCTTCAATAGCAGTTTGAGGGAAGAAACCTTCAACTAGCGTTTGTTGAACTTCTTCTTGGGTTAGTTCAGTTTGTAATGTACCACCCAATAATTTAGAACCACGGCTTGGAACAACAATCGGCATAGATTGTAATTTCGCATCGTTCAGTAATGCTTCTTTCGCATCACGACATGCATGCGTAATAGCCAATACTTGCCATGGTTGTAATTGTTTGCCTTCTTGCGCAAGCTTCATCTTTAAACGATAAGCGAGAGCAAGATCCATGTTGTCACCACCCAAAAGGATGTGATCGCCAACTGCAACACGGTTAAGGGTTAAATTACCGTCTTCTTCAGTAACAGCAACTAACGATAAATCTGTCGTACCACCACCGATATCGACCACTAGGATGATATCGCCAACAGCGACTTGGTCACGCCAGTTATCGTCGTTATTCTTGATCCAGCTATAAACCGCTGCTTGTGGTTCTTCAAGCAGAGTCAGGTGCTTAAAGCCAACGTTACGTGCCGCTTCTGCGGTTAATTCACGCGCAGCAGGATCGAACGATGCTGGTACTGTGAGTGTTACGTCTTGATCACAAATAGGCGTTTCAGGATGTTGGAAATTCCACGCATCAGCCATGTGCTCAAGGTATTTTTGAGTCGCCTCTAATGGTGAGACTTTAATGACTTCTTCTGGGCTATTCAGTGGTAAGAATGCGTCACGACGATTTACGCCACCGTGGCAAAGCCAACTTTTAGCACTGGAAATAAGACGAATAGGGGTCTTACTACCTAAGTTTCGCGCCATTGCACCAACAATAGCATTGGGTTTTGCATTCCAAGGAAGTGCAGTATCACCTTCAGCTAGCTCTGATTCATGAGCTTGGTACATAAATGACGGTAATTGATTTTTTTCTTCCACATTACCAGGAGTGGTTAATTGTGGAATCGCCATTACGGTGACGTCAGCGTTTTCATTTTCAAGATCAACATAAGACAGCACACAGTGTGTTGTGCCTAAGTCAATACCCACGCTGTAGCGATGTTGTTGTGTTTCTTGCATTATAGTTCTACCTCAGCGGCTGCGATGATATGTACATCATGGCCTTCTGCCAATTTAGGCAATTTAACATTTGTCACTTTCCAACCGCGATGGATTAAAGTGCCATTAAATGGTGCTTCACCAACGACGTTACCCATTAGGCGTACTTCAGAGGCGTTAAATCCTTTGGGTAGGGTAATACGTGACTCTTCTTCTTCTGCACGAATAGGTGCGAAGCTAAAGTATTCATTAAGTACTTTTTGACCACCTTCATGAATAACACGAGCGGCAGCACCAATATCAGCATCAGCAAAGCCTTTAAGATCTTCTTTCATAAAATCAATAAAGCGTGCGTCTTGTTGCAAAAGTGACAGTAGCTGGAGTGCTGAATCTGGTGTTGATGTTTTTAGTTTTGGTTCAACTTCTACTTCAACAATTTTCTCAACAATTTTTTCTACTTCAACAATTTTTTCAACAGGTTTCTCGACGATCTTTTCAACGATTATCTCGACGGGTTTTTCAATCTCAACGATCTTTTCTACTTCAATCTCTTTTTCAACAATTTTTTCGATCTCAACAGGTTTACCTTTTTTCATTAGATACATTAACAAAAAGATCACTGCTAATGCGCCTAAGATTGCGTGCCCCATGTCGATACTCTTTGGCATCGCCGACAAATCTACGTGCATCGCTGATAATCCAGTGAGCATATTGGAAAAATCAAAAGCCATATTTGTTTACTCTTAGCGGTTAAAGGTCGATTCGTGAAACGTTCTGTTAGAATCAGCTTCAAATAATTGAATGAATCTTAGCATAGACCTTTTAAAAACGTGTTATCTATACAAGGTTTTATCTTCTAAAATCTTGAATAGAAGGTCTCTTCGCTTAAATTACAGTCAAAATATTAAGTTAAATACAATGAAGTTCTGCATGATTTTTAATGGAAAAGATTACCTGCTTTATATATGGAGGCAGTTAAAAACGATTTCAAGCTAACTGGTTGTATTAAAAGATCAACCGAGATTAAATTGTGATAGATACCTGAAGAGCTGAAACTTTACTTGAAATTTGTTGTTCGGTGATGGTTCAATACGGCAATTGGCAGTGAATTGCCTAAACGGTTAGAGAGACTAGCCGTTTATTTCTTTATAAAATAGGTCAAGATATGTCGTCTGATTATACTGGCAGCAGTGCCGCTTATGCTCGTCAAGAAGCGGGTTACCGTGAAAAAGCATTAAAAATTTATCCTTGGGTGTGTGGTCGTTGTTCGCGTGAGTTTGTTTATTCAAACCTACGTGAGTTAACCGTTCACCACGTCGATCATGATCATACTAATAACCCTCAAGATGGTAGTAACTGGGAGTTATTATGCTTATTTTGTCATGATCATGAGCATGAGAAATACACCGATGCTGATAATGGTCAGAGCAGTGTGATTCGTGCGGGTGAAGATGATCACCAAGCCGCAACGTTTAATCCGTTCGCTGATCTTAAAGCGATGATGGCGAAGAAAAAATAATGTGATTATTGTTAGGCATTGTTATTGATGCGTAGTTGATAATTAGGGTAGTGAAAAGCCAGTATTGCCTGATGAATCGTTGTTAGAATCGATCACAGGATGCTGGCTTTTTTAGTACTTATTTTCTATGTTTTTTACGATTACGTGCCTAAAATTTGTAGCGGTAGGCTAAGTAAGCTGTCACCTAAGCTCGCAAAATACGCAATAATACCTACAAAAGCAGCGACAAGGCTGATATACCATACGGTTGAGAAAATTTGACCGTAGCGATCTAATGGTAATAAATGACTTTGGTGACGTTGTCGCCATTCAAAGATGATTTCTAAACTGCCCATGATCAGTAGAAAACCAAATAATGTTAGCCCTAGGCGATAGCTTAAAATTACGCCTACAACAGCCGCTAATGCACAAGCAATAATACCTATCTTACTGTTCATTGAAAAACTAATGCTTTTTAGAACATGACCGCCATCGAGTGGTAAAATTGGCAATAAGTTAAACAAATTTAACAGCGCATTAAAGACGGCTAAGCCAGCAAAGAACATTTCCCCGGTGATCCAATAGGCAATCATGCACGCTAATGACATGATTAAACCAAATGCAGGCCCCATGATTGAAATCACCACATCTTGCCAGCGAGTATTAATTTTCTCGTCGCTTAATGCTAATCCACCCAAGAATGGAATTAAGTAAATACCTTTGGTTTTCATGCCAAAATATTTCATGGCACGAATATGACCGTATTCATGGAACACTAAACAAGCCAGTAATGCTAATGCAAATTGAATTGAAAACAGCCATGAATAAGCCGCGAGACTTGCAGAGGCGAGAACGACTTTAATTAATTTAGCACTTTTGAGTGCTTTCATGCCTAAGGATGCTAATCCAATGAAGCTGAATCGTTTCTCTGGGACGATCACTTGTTGTGGTTGCTGACGTTCAATATCTTTGTCATTACGCTCACCTTGTACAATCATTTGTTGATCTGCACTGGCTTGATAATGAATCAAAAATGGTTGCCAACTTAACGTACCATTAAGCTGACACTGAATAGTCTGTTCATTATTTGATAACTCAAACTGATGTGTAAATTGATCAGTATCAGTTGGCGCTGCTGCAATTTGAGAGACGAGGGTATTATCCCAAAATAATTGTTGCCATCCCGCCATTGAGCCTTCAAGTCGCAGGGGCTTACCTAAAAAATCGATAGCCAATAATTCCAATGCATTATCCACAAAGTAAAAAAAGATAAGGGGATTATACGGGAAAAAGCAGAATGGACGAGTCTATGTTACGGGTTGTTACATATTACACATTATAAGATGTTAGAATTTGGATTAGCCGTAAATAACTAATTGATAATCAATAAATTTAATTATGTAGTACATGTTGGTTGGTTGTTTTACGAACATTTCATTTAAGTGTTAAACATATTTATTTGTATTTTTAAAGGAAAGTTCGCTTTGCCTCTATTTTAGTAATAATTAGCAGTAAATTGACGAGTTTTACTTTTTACAATCATCGTTAGGCACTATTATAGGTACCTATCTAAATTATTATATTTTTTGTATTTTTTGGGATAAAAAATAACGAAAAAATAGGTCACAATATCGCATGAGTTCTAAAATTAAACCTGTATTTACACGATCATTACTTCACCCTCGTTATTGGGGTACATTAGCATTAGTAGGGTTAATGTATTCACTTAGTTTGCTTCCTTATTCAGCTCAATTATTTTTAGGAAAGCATATTGGCCGTTTAGCGATTAAGTTAATGAAAAAGCGTCAACATATCATTCATCGTAATCTAGAATTATGCTTTCCATTAATGAGTGCGAGTGAACGAGAAAGTTTACTTAAAGAAAATATTGATAACACGGGATTAGCACTGTTCGAAACAGGAATGGCATGGTTTTGGTCTGATGCACGTGTTTGTCGTCATGTTACGATTAAGGGCATGGAGCATATGGAGCAATTAGAACGTGAAGGGAAAGGCGCATTAATGGTTGCGGTGCATTCAATGAACCTTGAGCTTGGCGCACGTGCTTTTGGTATTAAAAAAACAGGTATGGGTGTTTACCGTCCTAATAATAATCCGTGTTTTGATTATTTCCAATATCAAGGTCGTTCACGATCTAATCGTACTTTAATCGATCGGAAAGACGTTAAAGGTATGCTGAGAGCATTAAAAACAGGTGAACGAGTATGGTATGCCCCTGATCATGATTATGGTCTACGTCGCTCAACATTTGTACCTTTATTTGCGGTTGAGCAAGCATGTACAACAACAGGAACCAGCTTATTAGTTGATGCCTCAAATTGTGCGGTGGTGCCATTTACCATGGTACGTGATGATGATTCAGGTCATTATACGTTAACAATATGCCCGCCAGTTGAAGGCTTTCCTCATAAAGATTCTGATGCAGCAGCAGCATTTATTAATAAGATTGTAGAGCAATCTATTATGGCGGCACCGAGTCAATATATGTGGTTACATCGTCGTTTTAAAAATCGTCCAGAAGGGAAGCCAAGCCTTTATTAATTAAGCGATATTATATATAACCCAACTTATATCATTTGTGATCAGGTGGTTGAGGGTGTTATTTGAGCATAATAAAAAACCGAGCTTTTAGGGCTCGGTTTTTTTTTGATTTATTTTAGGTGCTGTCGTTATTGTGCTAGAGAATAAAAAATAGCAGAAATAGACATTAAACCAATAACGGTAACAAAAATATTACTGATAGCCCCTGAGTATTTTTTCATCGCGGGTACTTTCTTTATCGCATACATTGGCATAATAAACAGTAACATCGCAATAATTGGGCCACCTAAGTTTTCAATCATACCTAAAATACTTGGATTAAGCGTCGCAACGGCCCAAGTTGTAAGAAGCATGAATAAGGCAGTGAAGCGATTAAGTGTTTTATTTGAGATTGTTTTATTATTATCTCGTGCAACTTTATGAATAATGCCATTCAAACCTTCACTTGCACCTAAATAATGGCCTAAGAAAGATTTTGTTATCGCGATAATTGCCACAATAGGTGCAGCATAAGCAATAACTGGGGTATCGAAATGGTTCGCTAGGTAAGTCAAAATTGAGGCATTTTGTGCTTTAGCTTCGATAAGATTGGCAGGCGTTAAGCTTAATACGCAACTACAAACAAAAAACATCACCGTAATAACCATCATAATATGGGCGCGTAATAAAATACGAGAGCCTTGACGTTCGGCGTTAGCACCATATTCTTTTTCTTTAGCTACAGCGAATGAAGAGATAACTGGTGAGTGGTTAAACGAAAATACCATTACAGGTAAAATTAGCCATACAGCCATTATTACCGTACTGCCACTGTCATTTTGAGGAATAATATCGGTAAAAATAGCATTGTTCCAATGAGGAACGAGATATAACGCGAGCATAAGTAAAACAGCAACAAAAGGGAAGACCAAAATACTCATCGCTTTTATGATCAGTTGCTCACCTAAACGAACAATAGCCATTAAAACTAAAATTAATATCAAAGCGAGAATTGCACGCGCTGGTGGTTCGATACCTAATTGAAATTTCATAAAACTTTCAACGGTATTGGTCAAAGCCACACTATAAACAAGCAAAATAGGGTAGATAGCAAAGAAATATAATAAGGTAATAATTTTACCCATATTTTTACCAAAGTGCTCTTCAACCACATCGGTAATATCGGCACCGGGAGTCGCACTTGATAATACAAAACGCATCATTGCTCGGTGAGCAAAAAAGGTCATTGGTAATGCTAAAATCATCATTACGATAAGGGGAATTAAGCCACCAATCCCAGCATTAATAGGTAAAAATAAAGTGCCAGCACCAACTGCTGTGCCATATAAACCGAGCATCCATACGGTATCACTTTTACTCCAGCCGAGTTTTTGGGTATTGTCGGTTGTTGTTGCAGTCGTTTTCTGTTGTGCGGTGCCCATTATGGACATCTCCTTTATTTCATTTTCAGTCAATGTGTACTGAATAAGTTGAGTCGCACAACAAGCGAATTAATAGTAATTTACAACAATCATTTTTGTTATAAAAAGTGAACATTCCGTGATCGTATAAGCATATCCGTGCTAGTTATCGTTGTTGCTGCTCTTTATCCTATTATGTTAGTAACAAAGAATGAAAAGTAATTAACCATTATTGAAGTGCGTGGATTATAGAGTATAAGTATGCTTTGCAACAATTTTTGCAAATAAAAAAATTCGTTTGCTTGAAAAGTATACTTTTACGTAATGGTTATGTTGCTAGTGTTGTGATGTGGTTTTTAAGTGCGGTATTTTTGAGTATTTAATGTTTCACTTGTGTTTTGTTTTATATTTGTATGACGTATTTGCGCATAACAGTAAAGTATAATTTTAATAATTACAGTTTAAATGTTATTACTATTTTTAAAGATATTCAAAAATAGTTGAATGAAAAGATAAAAAAAGAAGCGATAATACGCTTCCTTTATGCTGTTTACAGTGTTTAGTCACGGAAATTATCAAATTGGAATGGTTGACCAAGATCTTGTGCACGAACTAATGCCATTGTAGCTTGCAAGTCGTCACGCTTTTTAGCGGTTACACGTAGCTTTTCACCTTGAATTGCTACTTGCACTTTTAATTTAGCGTCTTTAATCGCTTTTACCAATTTTTTAGCATTAGTGGTTTCAACACCTTGCTTAAATTCAATGTTCTGTGATGCTGTTTTACCTGAAAAATTGATTGATTTACGCTCAAGAGCATTGGCATCAACACCACGTCTTGCAAGGTTACCACGTAAAATTGCCACAATTTGGTCAAGTTGAAATTCTGATTCTGAGGTGATTTTTACGATTTCTTTGTTTAATTCTACGTTGGCTTCAACACCACGAAAATCAAAACGAGTGCTAATTTCTCGAATTGAATTATCTACCGCATTTTTGATTTCTACGGTATCTACTTCGGAAATAATATCAAAACATGGCATGTTATTGGCCTCTAATCTGAAGATGGGAAATATATCCCGTTATAAATTAACGTGTACATTATACCGTTAATTAACAATGAGGAAAGGAGCAACAATGTACTGGTGCTCCTTTATTGTATTAAGATGTTAAGCGGAAGATTATGCGTTGGCGTCTTTAATTGCACTAGCCAGCATATCAAGCATTACTAACGTATCATTCCAATCAATACATGGATCTGTAATTGATTGTCCATATACAAGTTCATTTTCTTTACCGCTGATTACCGTTTGATTACCTTCTTCAATAAAGCTTTCTGCCATAATGCCAGCAATAGATTGGCTACCATTACGAATTTGCTCACAAATATCAGCCGTTACATCAAGTTGACGTTTATGTTGTTTTTGGCAATTACCATGGCTAAAGTCGACAATTAACTTTGGTGTTAATGAAAATTCAGCTAATGTTTTGCAAGCTATTGCAACATCTTGTTGGTGATAATTGGGTATCTTGCCACCGCGAAGAATAATATGCCCATATGGATTGCCTGCAGTGCGATAAATTGTCATTTGACCATTTTTATCGGGTGAGCAAAACAAATGTGATGCACGTGTGGCACGAATAGCATCAATCGCAATTTTAATATTGCCATCAGTGCCATTTTTAAAGCCAACAGGGCAAGACAGTGCTGATGCCATTTCACGGTGAATTTGAGATTCAGTGGTGCGGGCACCAATGGCTCCCCATGTAATAAGGTCTGCAATATATTGACCGGTGATCATATCTAAAAATTCAGTCGCAGTGGGTAACCCTAACGCATTAATATCAATTAATAATTTACGCGCTTTGTGTAAACCTGTAGCGAGATCAAGACTTCCATCTAAATGTGGATCTGAGACCAAACCTTTCCAGCCAATAACGGTACGCGGTTTTTCAAAATAAGTGCGCATAACGATCAAAAGCTGGTCTTTATATATTTCTTGTACAGCAACAAGGCGTTTCGCATAGTCTATAGCAGCGTCGGTGTCATGAATTGAACATGGCCCTACAATCACCAAAAGACGTGAATCTTTACCTGATAGGATGGATTCTACTTGCTTACGTGCACTATCAACATGCACAGCAATAGCATCTGTCATTGGTGAGGCTGTTTCTACTTCTGCTGGGGTCGGCATAAGACCGAGACTTATTGTGCGAAGTTCATCTGTTTTCATTGGCATAATAGTGTGCCTACCTTGGTATCTCTGTAATAACCCCGTTAAGATAGCCCAAATCATCATTGGAATAAACCAAACTTGTGATAACAAATAGGTTTTTAATGAGTAATTGTGGAAATTGTTTACTGAAAGGGTGATTTTGCATGCAATTATTAATCAACATAAACCTGATGGCATATAGTTTGAAAATTGAATCATTGTTATTAAATAACGTTTTATTCTTGCTTGAAAATTAAACACACAGTAATGTCAATAATTGCCTATTTAATACATTAAGATTGATAGGTACTCGGCTTTTTAACATGGAGGTACAGGTGGAGTATGACAACACAAACTGAATTATTGTTGACAACAACAGCGGTGTTGCACAATGCGCAACAATTAGCGGCGCTAAATAGTGAGGGAATTGGGTTAGTATTATTAGATGATCTTATTGCCACCTCGGTGGCTATTCATCCATTAGTTTTTACCCAACAGAATCTTTTATCTGATGCGACTCAGCAAGCGTTACAACAAAAAATAGCCGAGCAATATGGGCAACAGACTGTCGCGTTGGCTGAATATTATGTTGCTATACTGACTGAGTTATTAGTATCAGCAGCAAGACAACAAGGATCTGCGCCACTAAAAGTACAATTAGCAGGGGCTAATGCCGAATGCCGATGCCAACTATTAGGTGCCGAACTAGAAGCCACTGAAATTAATCCACAATTAGGATTACGCGGTGTGAGTCTTTATGCTGACGTTAATTATAAGGCCAGTTTTGCGTTGCAATGTGAGGTAATTAAACGTGCTCGTGCAGCTGTTGGTGGTGACACGATTGAATTGGTAGTACCGTTTGTACGTACTTTTAGTGAAGCGGCAACTATAATTGATTTGTTGGCTGAACAAGGTTTATGCCGAGGCGCAAATGGCTTAAAAGTCCATATGCTTTGTTCTGTGCCTGCAAATGCATTATTAGCCGATACGTTTATTCATTATTTTGATGGTTTTGTCGTGGATGTTACGCAATTAGCACAATTGGCATTAGGACAAGACTTTGCCAATGCCAAGCTTCATTATCGAGTAGATACTCAAAATGATGCGATAATAACACTATTAAAAATGTTGTTAGTTGTTGCGGGGAATGCATCAAAAGATTGTAATATTTATTATGATGCTATTTCACAAGCGCCACGTTTACAACAGTGGCTGATAGATCATGAAGTGACAACGGTTATTTGTTAAGAAGAGAAACCTGCGCTATTAATTAATAACGCGGGTTTATTATTTGTTCCCCTTTTATTATTACTATTATTTAACACACTAATTTAAAATAGTGAAAAATAACTATCGACAGCTGAGAAATTATTGGTTTTTGATGAGCCTCGGTGGTAATCAGGTAGAAATTAATACCTTTTTATTTTAATGAAAATCAGAATAAAACCGATTATTGGCAACTAAAAAAAACATCTAGAGTTTTTAATAAACAATGCATTTAAATCCTATTGACAAGTTAACAATATAAAATATCAACAGTGTTTTTTTCCTGATTTATAAATATGATGACTTAATCGACATAATAAAAAAAAACGTGTTACTGTATTACCTTGTTATTTCATTTCTAATAACAATAAGAATATATTTTCGTATGTTGATTTTATGATTCTAATCCTTTCCATTTGAATTATGTGTTTATAACGTCATCTATTAATTTTGTTATAAAAAGGACACGACGACTAACATGAATACATTAAAAATAGGAGTCATTGGGACTTCAAGAAAAGAAGATGAACAACGATATCCAATTCATCCAGAACATTTACTTCGAATCCCTAAAAAACTTCGTCAACAACTTATTTTTGAAGAAGGTTATGGTGCTGCATTTGGTATTTCAGACTCAAAAATTGCAGATTTAACAGGAGGCATTGCTAGTCGTCACGACTTATTAGCTAACATTGGTACGGTTATCATTGCTAAGCCAGTATTACAAGATTTACAAGAACTACGCGAAGGTGGAACACTATGGGGGTATGTACATTGTGTACAACAAGAAGATATAACTCAAATAGCATTAGAGCGTAAACAAACACTGATTGCCTTTGAAGATATGTACACCTGGTCTCCTGATGGTCAAGTAGGTCGTCATACATTCTATAAAAATAATGAAATGGCAGGCTATTGTGCCGTATTACACGCTCTACAATTGAAAGGTATTGATGGACATTATGGCGATCAGCGTAAAGCAATAGTGTTTGGTTTTGGTGCTGTTAGTCGTGGTGCTATACATGCATTAAAGGCGCATGGTTTTAGGGATGTCACTATCTGTACTCAGCGTTTACTCAATGAGGTGCGAGAAGAAATACTCGATTGTAACTATGTTAGAATCTGAGGCGGTAGTGATACAGAAGAACGCATGGTTGTGATTGATTGTGATGGAATAATACGACCATTAAAAAATCTTATAAATGAAACCGATATTATCGTAAACGGCACATATCAAAATACAGAAAAACCCACAAACTTTATTCTTGAGTCTGAATGCAAATATCTCAAACCTAATAGTTTAATTATTGATGTCAGTTGTGATGAAGGCATGGGATTCTTTTTTGCGAAACCAACCACATTTAAAAATCCAACGTTTAAATATAAAACGATAGATTATTATGCAGTAGATCACACTCCGAGTTATTTATGGGAAAGTGCTACTCGTTCAATTTCTGCAGCATTAATTGTTTATTTACCTAATATATTAGCTGGCCGTGATAGTTGGTATGAGAATAATACTATTCAACAAGCAATCAACATTGATAATGGTGTAATTGTTAAGTCTTCTATTTTATCTTTTCAAAAACGTGAAAAAGAATACCCTCATAAATTTTTAAATACAGCTAAAGATTTAGCCTGATTTTCATAAAAAATACTGTATATATTATTAAAAATAAAATAAATGTTTATTATAATAAATAGATTTCAAATAAATCTATTTTAGATTAAATATTCAAGAAAATAGCCATAAAAAATATTTAAACAGTAGTGTTTTATTATTTAACCAGTACATATATCACATTAATAATAATACCTTTCTTTAGGCAGCGTTTACTCTGCCTTTTTTAATTGTTTTTTGTTATATTTTTTGTGAAGAAAAGGGTGGTAAATAAAAAATCGCATTATCTATGCTTAAATAAGTAGATCTCACTCGCAATTTAATTTATTTAAAAAACGAATATATCATAAATAACATGTTTATTAATTATGATATCAATTTTTAAATTTCTGCGATGTTCGTTAACAAGCTAAATATTAGATCAATAAAAACATAACTATAATTAATCACTAAATAACAGGCATAAAAAATGCCGGCCATAGCCAGCATTTTTATTATTTATCAGCGAGGATAAATTATAAAGCTACAACGTTTGCAGCTAGAAGACCTTTAGGACCTTCTGATACTTCAAAAGATACTTTTTGGCCTTCAGCTAATGTTTTGAAGCCATCTGAAGAAATAGCAGCGAAGTGAACGAATACGTCAGCACCGCCATTGTCTTGAGAAAGAAAACCAAAACCTTTTGCTTCGTTAAACCATTTTACTAGACCAGTTGTTTGATTAGACATGTAATGTTCCTTATATAAATATGATTAATTAACCGCCAAAATGCGATGTGCTAAGTGGTTAAATTATTAATGTCGCTGCCAATACAAGGGAAACACTGAAGTACAAAACGATAACGTTGATGTAGCTGAAGGTTTAACTGTTACTTGGTGTTGCATTTAATAACTCTCTAAACAACAGAGCATGGCATATAATACCACCTGATTATTTCATGTACATCTATTTTTATTAATAAGGATATTATTCTTGATTATTTTTTTGTAACCCATTGAAGTATATAAGTAATGTCAGGCCTAAAAATTCAATCTAATTTTAAAAAATCTTCTCTGATACTCAAATTTATGGAATTGAAAAACAAAATAGAGAACGTTTATTTAATTTGCGCTGGAAAAATGGTTAGCTTGTCTTGAATGTGGTGCCCAATTACCATCGATGCTCGAAAAATTATTAATATTGGTTGAGTATCGGTGGTAATTGGGTATTTTTTAAGATAGAGATAGTGGATTTACTGATTAATAATTCGCAATTGAATAATAAGTGCATCAAGTCGACTAATAAACTGACGAGTTAGCCAAAAATAGCCATAGATACCCAGCGAATTAGCCGCGTCATTAGGTGATATCTCTTCTGCCATTATTGGGAGAAGATCTATATTCGGTAATGTATCTATACCCGCTAAGCTACTATGATTAGCCGATGCCAGCTCTAATTGCGTTAAAATAGTAATAATATGTTGTTGATATTGTTTTAGATCTGTTTGAGCTAATAATTGACGTCGACTGATATCTGAACTCCAATGCGTTTCAATTAATTGTTCAGTAACACTAATTAATGAGCGTTGTACCGTAATAATAGTTCGATAATGACCCGAGAGTTTATGCCTTTCTTTTTGCACATTAGGTAATAGAATGATCATTTTCATGTGTCGTTCTAATACTTCACGTTTCATGACATTTAACTGCCTAAGACTCAACATATGAGCCGAAGCATGCGCTTGATAAAGTTGACGTAATGCGCGTAAATTTTGATTAAACAGTAAATTCCAACCTGTTATCGCACGAATAGGCATTAACATTGAAAATGCAATAGCAATCAAACTGCCAATAAGAATATTAGCGACACGCCATAATGCGACGTTGACTTCTAAAGAGGTATTGCCCTGATAAGAAACAATAATTAACGTCATTACGGCTAAAAAGAAGAAATAAATATTCTTACCGTAAGATTTTAAAGAGAGTAAGAATACCCACGCTAACATCCATACCGGAATTAGGTAATCAAACTGATCGGGAAATAAGACGGTTAATAACCCTAATATTGCCCCTAATAATGTCCCACCAATACGTTGAAAACCTTTATAAACAATGGCTCCAGCATAAGGTTGCATCATAACGACAATTACAGTAACCGGTCCCCACATGGAATGAGGAACGGGTACGATGGAATAAAAGGCGAGCGTGAAAGCAATCGCTAATGTTACCCGTAAAGCATGAGAGAATTGTGCATGCGATATTAATAATGCTTTAAGACGTAAATACATGGTGGAGCCTATAACAACTTAGTAGAAAGAGATAAAAATAAGTAATCGTGTATTTTTTCATTATTGTTAATATTCTGCAATAGGATAATAACTATAGTATTAACGAGGAATGACTTGACGAGGAATGACCTCAATATTCGGTTCATAGTTTCCTTTTATTGCTTCAAGTGCTAAAGCTAAAGCCTTATCAGCAATAAGCTCAAATTGTTGTGGTAATGATTGTATTTTATTCGGTAAAAAATCCAATAGGCGGTTATCACCAAACGTTGCGAGATAAGTATGACTCATTAGTTGGGGATTTTTAAGCAGACAATCAAGCACACCTTCAAATAAAGTATAAGACGTCGCTAATATCGCATCAGGAAAACAATCATCATCAATCCATTGTTGAACCATACGTTGCCCATTTTGCTGACTAAAATGTTCCCCATAACTCATAATAGTCGTTACGGGGTGTAGATGACGTTTTACCGCAGCGGTAAAGCCTTGTTGGCGTTCTTTTGATACCCCTAAATCAGGCACTGCGCCAATTAGACCAATACTGTTAATCGGATGACTTAATAGTGATTGTGTTAGTTGATAGGCTCCTTCTAAATCTTCGCTAATAATAGATGCAAAGAATTCGTCATCTAATGCGCGGTCAATAGCAATTACAGGTACGCCATGAGCTTGAATCTTTCTATAAAAATGATTATCTACCGCTAATGAACTCGCAACAATTAAAGCATCAGTACGACGACTGAGTAGCATATCGGCGACTTTCATCTCTGTTTCAGGATCATCATCAGAGCACGATATGATCATTTGATATCCCGCTTTGCGCGCATTACGCTCTAATAATTTAGCAATTTTGGCATAACTGCTATTTTCTAAATCAGGAATAATTAGCCCAAGGGAATGGCTATTTCCAAGACGAAGTGACGTCGCGGCATGATCGGGGCGATAGTCATGTTCTTTAACAATGGCCATAACCTTGTGTTGGGTTTTTTCACTGATACGATATTGTTTCGCTTTACCGTTAATAACGTAGCTTGCTGTTGTTCGAGACACACCAGCGAGTTTTGCGATTTCATCTAATGTCATTGTTGTTGTCCATTGTCAGTGTATAGGGAAGCGCCAGCGTGTTAATAGGCTAGATTGTTATTTGTTAAATATAAGTTTGTGCGCTTGATCATATATTCACTTAATGCATACTTATCAAAGTTTGCAATTCTAGCTGAAACGATTCAGTATGCAAGCTGAAAGGATTCAGCAAGGTGTTAAATGTATGTTCGAGTAGCTAGAGTATTGTCTAATACAGGGCATTTTTATTTACCGTTTTGCTGAAAGGATTCAGTTTATTATTAATACAGGCCAGAAAATATTAATAATAAGCTGATAGGGTTAACCCATAGTTTTAAATAAATAGAACCATAAATAGCAATGATCTCACAGAGCATTGAATTGGAGAGTTACATGTTATCACTGTCTAAAAATGATATAGCGATGCAACAAGTCGCATTGAATAAAGAAGATGCCATTAAAGCGTTGGCGGCTGATCTTGAAGCAACGGGATTAGTACAGACAGGGTATGTCAATGGCATGCTTGCCCGTGAGCAACAGAATTCAACATATTTAGGCAATGGTATTGCGATCCCACATGGTACGACTGAAACCCGTGATTTAGTTAACCATACCGGAGTGAAAATTCATCACTTTCCACACGGTGTGCCATGGGGTGATGATCATACGGCTTACATTGCGATAGGGATTGCCGCTAAATCAGATGAGCATTTAGGTATTCTAAAGCAATTAACCAAAGTGTTATCAGCAGATGGTGTTGAAGATAAATTACGTCATTGTGAATCTGAACAAGCGATCATTACCGTACTTCTTGGTGACGAACAACAAGAAGCTGAATGTAATGCTGAGCTCATTTTGAAGCAATTTCCTGCGCAAGATTTATTACAGTTAACCGCTGTTGCTGCGGGATTAATTAAATACCAAGGATTTGCAGAAACGGCCACAGTGACTGATGCGATTAGCCAAGGGGCAAGTTATTTAGGGCAAGGCTTATGGTTGGTTAAAAGTAATAAGCAGGTTAAACGTACTGCGATTTCAGTGGTAACACCGCAAATACCTTTTGAAGAATTAGGTCACCCTGTGGCGGGTATGATCATGATCGCGGCCAATAATACGGCCCAGAAAGCGAACCTTGAGTACCTCACATCTTTGATTTATCAAGGCAAGATTGCTCAATGGTTAGCATCATCAGCACAAGAAATGGTAACCGCGCTGACGCAAGTCGCATTAGAAGGCAATCAAGCTATATTTACGATTCGTAATCCCCATGGTTTACATGCTCGCCCTGGTGCAATGTTAGTTAATACCACCAAGAAATTCGATGCGGATATTCAAGTGGTTAATATCACCAGCGACAGTAAGCCCGTTAATGCTAAAAGTTTAATGAAAGTGATTGGACTTGGTGTGAAATGCGGTAATGAATTGCAATTTACCGCACATGGCAGTGATGCAGATGCGGCATTAACGGCAATCGGTCAAGCTATTGCTGATGGCTTAGGCGAAAAACTATAAGGATCGCAGCAATGACAATTTCAACCTTACAGACAGAGACACAAACCATGCACCATGTTGTTAAACCTAAAGTTGTCGCGGTAACACTCAACCCAGCATTAGATCTTACTGGCAGTTTAGCGACCATTTCGCTAGGCCGTGTCAATGTGGTTGAACACGGTAATTTACATCCTGCGGGTAAAGGCGTGAACGTTGCTAAAGTTTTAGCAGAGCTTGGTGCTGATGTGACAGTAACGGGTTTATTAGGTGCTGATAATCAAGAACCTTTTTGCCAATTGTTTGAGCAAATAGGCGCAACCGATAAGTTTATCCGCGTGGCGGGTGCAAGCCGAATTAATGTTAAATTGGTCGAAAAAAATGGTCAGGTGAGTGACATTAATTTTCCTGGCGTTGCCGTTACAGCTGCCAATATTTTAGCCTTTGAAAAAACATTATTTGAATTAGCAGTAACCCATGATGTGTTTGTGATTGCAGGTAGCTTGCCACAAGGTATTACCCCTGACATGTGCGCCAATTGGTTAGAAAAATTACATCAATTGGGCAAAAAAGTATTGTTTGATAGCAGTAAGTCCGCATTGGAAGCAGGTTTGGAAGCCCATCCGTGGTTGGTTAAACCGAATGATGAAGAACTGGCTGAATGGGCAGGACAAGCACTAGAAACGCAACAACAATGTATGGATGTTGCAGAACAAATTGCAGCTAAAGGGATCACGAATGTTGTGGTATCACTCGGTGCAAAAGGGGTGATGTGGTTTAACGATGAAGGCTGGTTACATGCTCAACCGCCAAAAATGGACGTCGTGAGTACCGTTGGCGCAGGTGATACTTTAGTTGCTGGTTTATGTTGGGGTGAACTTAATCAACATTCAAAAGCACAGTCATTACAATTTGCGACGGCATTATCAGCAGTAGCGGTGACGCAAGTGGGTGTCGGTGTTGAGAATATCAATAAAGTTAATGATATTGCTAAACATGTCATTGTAACTCAATAGCTTAAGTACATAGAGCTTAATCACATCATTGCTTAACGACAGAAGAACATGTGAAGCAACATTGACCAAGGTGTAAATATGAAAATAGCATTAGTAACAGCTTGTCCTAGCGGCATCGCAACCACCATTATCGCAGCGGGTTTATTAGAAAAAGCCGCCGCAGAACTACAATGGCAAGCAAGCATTGAATGCCAAACTGCATTTAATCCAACCAAAGAACTGACTCAACAACAGATTGATGATGCTGAAGTGATCATCATTGCGACGGGCACAGCGATTGATAACTCACGCTTTGTGGGTAAAAAAGTTTATCAAGCAGATATCACAGCTTGTTTTGAAAATACCAAAGCATGGCTAACAGACGCCGTTACACAAGCACAATTATTAACAGCAGCAACCACTCAAGCGCTTGCTGATGAGGCTGATAATGCGGTTAAGAAAATTGTCGCGATCACTGCTTGCCCAACGGGTGTTGCTCATACTTTTATG
This sequence comes from Photobacterium carnosum, assembly GCF_002849605.1. GTDB lineage: Bacteria > Pseudomonadota > Gammaproteobacteria > Enterobacterales > Vibrionaceae > Photobacterium > Photobacterium carnosum. The sequence continues at coordinate 5,151 of NZ_NPIB01000001.1, read as the reverse complement.
GCAGCAGAAGCGTTGACAGAAGAAGGTCAGCGTCAGGGTTATGAGATTAAAGTTGAAACCCGTGGCTCAGTTGGCGCTAAAAACCAATTAACAGATGCGGAGATTGCAGCCGCTGATTTAGTGATTATTGCAGCAGATATTGAAGTAGACTTAGCCCGATTTAATGGCAAAAAGCTTTACAAAACCAGCACAGGGTTAGCACTTAAGAAAACTAAACCAGAGCTAGAAAAAGCCTTTGCAACCGCCACGGTATATCAACATTCTGGAAATAGTAACGCTCAAGCGGCTAACAACAAAGCAGAAAAAGCAGGGCCGTATAAACACCTAATGACAGGTGTGTCTTACATGTTGCCATTAGTGGTGGCTGGTGGTTTATCCATTGCCTTATCGTTTGTATTTGGTATCGAAGCCTTTAAACAAGAAGGCACGTTAGCCGCAGCCTTAATGACCATCGGTGGTGGTTCAGCATTTGCGTTAATGGTGCCAGTATTGGCGGGTTTCATCGCATTCTCAATTGCCGATCGCCCAGGTTTAGCACCGGGTTTAATTGGCGGTATGTTAGCTAGTACCACAGGCGCGGGTTTCTTAGGCGGCATCGTTGCTGGTTTCCTAGCGGGTTACAGTGCTAAATTCTTAGTTGAAAAAATCAAACTGCCACAATCAATGGAAGCGCTAAAACCGATTTTGATTGTGCCATTATTAGCCAGCTTAATTACCGGCTTGGTGATGATCTATATTGTTGGTGGTCCAGTATCAGCAGCAATGGCTGGCTTAACCACGTTCTTAAATAATATGGGTTCAGCCAACGCGGTATTACTGGGTATTATCCTTGGTTGTATGATGTGTTTCGACTTAGGTGGTCCTGTAAACAAAGCCGCATATACCTTTGGTGTTGGCTTACTTGCCTCACAAACTTATGCGCCAATGGCTGCGGTAATGGCAGCAGGTATGGTGCCAGCAATGGGTATGGGTTTAGCAACATTCCTTGCGAAGCGTAAGTTCTCAGCTAGCGAAAATGAAGCAGGTAAAGCCTCGTTTGTACTAGGTATGTGCTTTATTACTGAAGGCGCGATCCCATTTGCAGCCCGCGATCCAATGCGTGTTATTCCAAGCTGTATGATTGGTGGCGCGTTAACAGGTGCATTATCAATGTTATTTGGTGCAAAACTAATGGCTCCACATGGCGGCTTGTTTGTTCTGTTAATTCCAAACGCAATATCACCAGCGTTACTTTACTTAGTCGCTATTGCTGCGGGTACGGTAGTTACTGGTGTATTGTACGCATTCTTAAAGCGTCCAGAAGAAGGTTCAGTTGCGGCTGAAGCGGCATCAGCTAACTCTTAATTAACGCGAATAATATTTAGTAATTCAAAGCCGACTTAATTGTCGGCTTTTTTTGAAGGGGATAAAGGGGATAGGTTGTAAGGGATGAGGGTTTAGGAACAGCGAATTAAAGCAAGCCCATAATTATATTTAAAATGATGATTAAAATTTCAGATAGTGAATACAAAACCCACCCCGTAATTCCCTACAGTGAGGTTACGAACGAGATAGAGAATCTATTTACAGCGTGTTGTAGTGTTATTATATTTTGATGTTTTTAAACGCTCACTGAAAATTCCAAGAGTGAATATAAAACTCACCCCCGTCATTCCCTACAGTGAGGTTACGAACGAGATAGGGAATCTACTTACAGCGCGTTGTAGTGTTATTATATTTTGATATTTTTAAACGCTCACTGAAAATTCCGAGAGTGAATATAAAACCTACCCCGTCATTCCCTACAGTGAGGTTACGAACGCGATAGGGAATCTATTTATAGCGTGTTGTAGTGTTATTATATTTTGATATTTTTAAACGCTCACTGAAAATTCCAAGAATAAATATAAAACTCACCCCGTCATTCCCTACAGTGAGGTTACGAACGAGATAGGGAATCTATTTACAGCGTGTTGAATCGTTATTAATTATTATTTAATGAATGTAATTGATTGGCTAAATAAGACAGAAATTGTTCAACATCATCATTGTCTAATTTATAAGGATGTTTTTTATTATGGAATAAAATATAGTTTTTAATCCAATATAAGTAACTTTCAACGGTACGTTTTGCGTAGCTTTTTTGATACATGTATTCTTTTATGTAAGTTAGAAAGAGAGATACCATATCGCACCTTTTGTACTGTTAATACATACAGCAATTAGTATTAGTAAAAAAAGTAGCAACTAAAAGGCAGATGCCCGATTTTGTGACTTCTATCGGGCAACCAATGTAATAATTTTTTTGATTTATAATGTTTTTTGTATAATGACGAATTAAATACGGGCGCAGGTTCAAAGAACAAATTCGGGCAAGTTGTTAATATAATAAGTTGTTATGTGTAAATCAACATTAAGGGTAAAGTTAAGATGGATGTTTTTGCTAAAATTCCAAATCTTCCAGAAGATAAGTTACACGATAAATTTAAACTTTTGAGAGATGAGTATTATTACAAAGGGGCCCGTGAAATAATTAATGATTGGACGAAAGATTTTCATGATCGAGATAATAAAATTGCACTTGAATTTCAAACAACGTTTCACTCTGCATTTTGGGAGTTCTATTTAAATGCTGTTTTTAAAAAGCTAGGTCTTAGTTTGCAAGAAAAATATAATAGGCCTGATTTTATCATTGAAGGTGAGTATGAGTTTTTTGTTGAGGCTGTAGTATCTGAGATTAAGAAAGGAGGAAAACCTGAATCAGAAAGAACTACTGATGATCATCTAAGTATGCTAGAACCTATTAAAACTGATGTCGAATTTTCAGCTTTGATTGATGAAGCAATAGTTCGACATTCAAATTCAATTTATGCCAAATTAGATAAATATAAAGGATATAAAAATAAGAAAGGTAAGTGGAGTACTGGTTATAAAGATTGTGAATGGGTTAATGATGAACGTCCATATGTAATAGCATTGTCTTCATATGGTCAAATAAACTATGGTAAAGAATATATATACTCTATGTTTGCGCTTTTGTATGGTTGGTATTACTCTCCAGAAAAAGACGCTTACATGATTAAGCAATCAGTTAAAAAGCCAGGGACAAACTCAAATATAGAATTAGGCATTTTCAATAATGAGAAAATGAAAGATATTTCAGCCATTATATTTACAAATACACTGACATTAGGGAAATTGTCATCACTTAGTAAGTCAATGCAGCATGATAGTGCACATGTTATTAATGTTAGATATGACAGATTTTCATCACCTCATTATAAAATTCATGAGGTCAATATGGATCACCCAGAGGACTTGCTTGATGGTTTGTATATATTTCATAACCCAAATGCGAAGAATAGATTTGAATGTGAGGAAATCACTTCAAATCATGTAGTTGAGTATTCTTTAGACGATAATGGATTAGGAATGGAGGGCGCTCGATGGCCTATTGTTGCAAGATATTGTTCCCCATTTGGGCAGTTTTACAGTGAGCTACTTAAATCAACAGCTGCTAGTAATTATAATAAAACTATTGCGTATGACATTATTAAAAAATAAATATCACACATAACAAATACATCAACACGATTTACTACACTCGGCATCTCAGGTTGTCGGGTGTTTCTCGTTTTAAGGCGTCAATTTTAGATATGATTGCATAGTAGTAAACGTGTTATGCAGGCGTTATAAGCTTAAAAGAGGATTTAGGTTGAACAATTATTTTGAAAGCCCTTTTGTGGGTGAGCATAGTTACTATTCTGGCTATTATCATAATCATAGCTTTGATGATTGTGCTCGTTATTTATTGGCTGATAGAACGGATATTGATAAATTAATTATTGGTAGTTATTGCTCAATTGGTTCGGGTGCTGTTTTTATGATGGCAGGCAATCAAGGACATCAAAATAATTGGGTCAGTACGTTTCCGTTTTTCTATCAAGAGAATGAAAATTTCTCGGACGCTAAAGATGGTTTTGAACGTTCAGGGGACACGGTAATTGGTAATGATGTTTGGATTGGCACTGAAGCAATGATTATGAGCGGTGTAAAAGTCGGTGATGGTGCAATTATCGCAAGTCGAGCTGTCGTAACTAAAGATGTCGCGCCTTATTCAATTGTTGGCTCAAATCCAGCTAAACATATTCGTTATCGTTTCACTGAAATTGAGATTGCTCAGTTGTTAGAAATGAAATGGTGGCAATGGAGCGATGACCAAATCAAGGGCGCAATGAGTTTAATGTGCTCGTCAGATATCAGTGGTCTTTATAGTTATTGGCAAAATCAGAATCGCTTATAACAAATGCATCAACACGATTTGCTACACTCGGCGTTGTCAGTTTGCCTTTGGTTTCAGGGATTAAGGTAGTAAAATTCAGCTAAGTCTGTATCGTAGCAAACGTGTTATGCAGGCGTTATATCTTATTAAATTTGAGAAGGTTATGAGAGTAATTGAAGAATATCAAGGGGTACCATTGGTAATCCCTAGTGAGTTGATGCATGGTGAAAATTGTTACACCATGCTAACAGGTAAAAATGGCGTTGGTAAAAGCAGACTGATTTCTGAACTGGCTAGAGAGTATACTGAACGTTACGATGTTCATCGCGAAGAGTATGTTTTCCACAATCATTATAAATCTGTTGATCAACCGAAAATAATTGCAGTTTCCACTAGCCCATTTGATAAGTTCCCACTACATAGAAAGAGACCAAATACATATGAGATTTCTAATTACCGATATGTAGGAATAAGAAGTGCAGGAGCTTTTGGAGCTTCAGCCATTTCTCTTATATCATCTGCTATGTCAGGGATTTTTGAAAAGCTGACTATGGGATGGGGATACGATCGATTAATTAAGATTTTCGATGTGCTAGGGTTTGCTCCTGAAGTTCAATTCGTTTTTAAACTTAATAATGTCTCTAACTATAATAGCGAACGTTATGAGTTAAATTTCGATACTGGTAATGAACTTCATGACATTCTAAGAGATAGAGGTATACCTTTAGAACCTAGAGTCCTTGAAAGCCTTGAAGGCTTGGATTGAAGTGGTCAAGTAAAACTGTACACCTTTATAGGTGTTTAAATTAAGCGGCTGCTTCCATCACCACTGGCGGTAAATAGTTGTTATAACTATGGCCCCGCTTAGTGTTGTAATGCTGCAATATATA